>JAUSLV010000002.1 GCA_030645495.1 Actinomycetota bacterium | reverse complement strand
GGCGAGCCGGTGCACCCGCAGATCCCGCTGGAGAACGCACCCGACAGCATGCACTTCAAGTACGTGCACGACGCGACGGTCACCCCGGTGCTGATGGACTACGGCACCGACGGCCCGGTCTTCCGCGGCACAGTCGGTTGGCCGAAGCCGAAAGACCCCGAGTCCGGCGAGATGGCGCTGAAGATCCACGCGATGAACAACGGGGTCGGCAACACGATGAACGTGTTCGAAGGCTCGACCAACTACCGGCTGATCTTCTGCATCACCCCGATCGACAACGAGAAGAGCGACATGTTCTACTCCATCTGGTGGCCGCGGGGTACCGACTCGTCGAAGATCGCCCCCGAGTCCGTCCGCAAGCACGTCGAGCAGCAGTTCCTGCGCACGCTGGCCGACGACCTGGAGATCTGGCGCTACCAGATCTATGTGGAGAACCCCGCTCTTGCGCAGATCGACGCCAAGCCGTACGGCGCGCTGCGCAAGTGGGCCCGCCAGTTCTACGAGGTGCCGGCCGACGCCTGAGGCGAAGTGCCGGCGACGGTCGGACGCACTCGTCGCCGGGCGAGCAGAGGGGAGCGTCTTGCGCCGGCGACGCTCAGCCGGTGGTGCGGTGGGCGGCAGCCAGGTGCGCGACGTCGTGCATGATGCGCGCCATCTGGAAGTCCTTCGGCGTGTACACGGCGCTGACGCCGGCGTCGGCCAGCCGCTGGCGATCGGCCTCGGGAATGATGCCGCCCACCACCACCGGCGCGTCGACCCCTTCGGCGCGCAGGCCGTCGATGATCGCCGGCACCAGCGACAGGTGCGAACCCGACAGGATCGACAACCCGATCACGTCGGGGTCTTCGTCGCGGGCCGAGGCCACGATCTGCTCGGGCGTCAGGCGGATGCCGCTGTAGACCACTTCCATCCCTGCGTCGCGGGCCGCGACCGCGATCTGCTCGGCGCCGTTGCTGTGGCCGTCGAGGCCGGGCTTGGCCACCAGGAAGCGTGGCGGGCCACCGGGTAGCGAGCGCACGTACTCGGCCACTGCCGCCAGCTCGCCCACCCGCCGGCCGACCGCAGCGTTCACACCAGTCGGTGCACGGAACTCGCCGAACACGTCGCGCAGGGTTGCCGCCCATTCGCCAGTGGTGCCACCGGCCTTGGCCAGCGCGATCGACGGTTCCATGATGTTGCCGCCGTTCACGGCTGCGTCGTGCAGCGCGCCCAGGGCGGCGTCGACAGCATCCTGGCTGCGTGCCGAACGCCACGCGGCCAGCTCGGCCACCAGCTCGGCCTCCACCGCCGGGTCGACGGTGAGGATGTTGCCCGGCGTGTTCAGCGGTGAGGGTTCGGTCTCGGTGAAGCGGTTCACGCCCACCACCGTCTGCTCGCCGGCCTCGATGCGGCGGGTGCGTTCCGCCATCGATCGCACCAGGCGGCCCTTCAGTTCGTCGACCGCGGCGAACGCGCCGCCGAGCGACAGCACGTCCTGCAGCTCGGCCCAGGCCGCGTCGCGCAGCTCGGCCGTCTTCGCTTCGACGACCACCGAGCCGTCGAACAGATCGCCGTACTCCAGCAGGTCGGTCTCGAACGCGAGCACCTGCTGCATGCGCAGGCTCCACTGCTGGTCCCACGGGCGGGGCAGGCCGAGCGCTTCGTTCCACGCCGGCAGCTGCACGCTGCGCGCCCGCGCGTTCTTCGACAGCGTGACCGCCAGCATCTCCAGCACGATGCGCTGGATGTTGTTCTCGGGCTGCGCCTCGGTGAGGCCGAGGCTGTTCACCTGCACGCCGTAGCGGAAGCGGCGGGCCTTGTCGTCGGTGACGCCGTAGCGCTCGAGGCCGATGCGATCCCACAGCTCGGTGAACGCCCGCAGCTTGCAGATCTCCTCCACGAAGCGGATGCCGGCGTTGACGAAGAAGCTGATGCTGCCGAACACCTGGGCGAACTGTTCGGGCGGCACCTGGCCACTCTCCTGGACAGCGTCCAGTACGTCGATCGCCGTCGCGAGGGAGAACGCGATCTCCTGCACCGGCGTCGCGCCGGCTTCCTGCAGGTGGTAGCTGCACACGTTCATCGGGTTCCACTTGGGCGCGTGCTGCGCGCACCAGGCCACCATGTCGACGATCAGCCGCCGCGACGGCGCGGGCGGGAAGATGTACGTGCCACGCGACAGGTATTCCTTCACGATGTCGTTCTGCGTCGTGCCGCGCAGCTCGGTGCTGGGCGTGCCCTGCTCTTCGGCGTTGGCGACGTACAGCGCGAACAGCCAGGCGGCCGGCGCGTTGATCGTCATCGAGGTGTTCATCTTCCCCGGGGGAATGCCCTCCAGCAGGGTGCGCATGTGGCCGAGGTGCACCACTGGCACACCCACCTTGCCCACCTCACCGTGGGCCAGCACGTGGTCGGGGTCGTAGCCGGTCTGCGTGGGCAGGTCGAACGCGATCGACAGGCCGGTCTGTCCCTTGGCGAGGTTCGTGCGGTACAGCTCGTTCGAGGCCCGGGCCGACGAGTGGCCCGAGTACGTGCGCATCAACCATGCAGCGTCCTTGTGGGGCTCGTCGCGGCTCATCCGCCCATTGTTACCCACGGGTAGCATCGGGCGCCACCCCTGCGCGAACCCGCTTCCCACCCCACCCACCCACCCGCTTGTGTCACACGGGACCGACGGAGCGTCGTGATCCTTGTGTGACACAAACCGTGGGTGGGGTGGGATAGGGGTGGGTAGGGCGGAGAGGGTCAGGCGGTGGCGGTGGCGAGGCGGCGGAGGTAGTCGGTGCGCGGCACGTCGATCACGCCGAGCGAGGCGAGGTGTGGGGTGCTCCACTGCACGTCGAACAGTTGGCCACCGGTGTCGCGTAGCCACTGCACGGTGGCCACGACGGCGACCTTCGAGGCATCGGTGCCGGCGGGCGGGTCGGCGTGGAACATCGACTCACCGGCGAACAACCCGCCGATACGCACGCCGTAGAGGCCACCCACCAGCACGTCGTCGCGGTACACCTCGAAGCTGTGCGCCCAACCCAACTCGTGCAGCAGCGTGTAGGCGGCAACGAACTCGTCGTTGATCCAGCCGTGCGGGCGGCGCGGGTCGCCGCAGCGGCGCATCACCTCGCTGAAGCGGGTGTCGCGGCGCACCTCGAACCGCCGCAACGAGGCGCGCAGCGAGCGCGACACGCGCACTCCGTCGAGCGGTAGCACGCCGCGCGGGTCGGGCGACCACCAACCAAGGCGCCGCCGACCCATCGGCATCGGGAACAACCCGGCGCGATAAGCGGCCAACAGCGTGCCCGGCGCCAGATCGGCGCCGACGCCCACCAGGCCGTGCTCGTCGGCCGTCGTGGCCGACGGAAGCTGCCAATTCGTGGGTTCCGGCTCGAGCGGGGCCGTCATCGACACAGCCTCGCGCGCACCCCCGCAGACCACGAACGGCAACTAGCCTGCACGTTGTCATGGGTTTGCAGTCGTTCGAGCACGGTTTGGAGCGTATGGTCGAGGGCGTGTTTTCCCGCGGCTCACGTTCCAGCATCCGACCCGTCGAACTCGGACGGCGACTTCTGCGCGAAATGGATGACCATCGCAGTGTCGACGTGAAGGGGCGACGCATCGTCCCCAACGAGTTCATGTTCCACCTCAGCCTTCGCGATCACGCTGCCTTCGGCGACATCGACGAGGCCTTGCACACCGAATTGGCCGAGACCGCGCGTGAATACGCGCGTGCTGAGGGTTACCACTTCATGGGGCCCGTCGTCGTTCAACTGCAGGTCGACGACACGCTCAAGCCGGGTCGCTTCGCGATCAGCAGCCGGATGAAAGAGTCGGGCGGTGGCGGCGGTGCCGGCGCCCTGGTGATGGCCGACGGCAAGCGTGTCGCGCTCGGCCAGCAGGTGATCAGCATCGGCCGTCTGCCCGAGTGCACCATCCCGGTCGCCGACACCAACGTCAGCCGTCGCCACTGCGAGATCCGACCCGCCGGGTCCACGTTCGTGGTGGTCGATCTGGGCAGCACCAATGGCACGAAGTTGAACGGCGTGCGCATCCAGGGCGAAAGGGCACTCGCCGACGGCGACATCGTGAGCGTGGGCAGCCTCAACCTGCGCTTCGAGGCCTCGTGAGCGACGCGCAACTCAACGTCCTCAACTACGCCCTGTTGGCGTTGATCTACGTGTTCTTCGCGCGAGTGCTGTGGGCGGTGTGGAGCGAGGTGCGCGGCCCGCGCCCCGGTGTGCAAGCCGCACAGACGGCCGGCAACGCGCGCAACGACACCACGGCCACGGCCGGGCGCCCAGGTGCCGGCATGCCGATGGGCGCACCCGTGGTGGTGGTGCCGCCGAAGGCGCCGCGCAAGCGCGGCATTCCGCAGCGCCTGGTGGTGCTGCAGCCGAAGGTGCGCAAGGGCGCGGCCTATCCGATCGGCAACGAGATCACACTCGGTCGTGCCGTCACGTGTGCGATCGGCATTCCCGACGACACGTTCGCCTCGCAGTTGCACGCACGTGTTTTCCGCCGCGACGGTGAGGTGTGGGTGGAAGACCTCGGCAGCACCAACGGAACACATCTCAACGGCGGCCGCCTCAGCTCTGCACAGATGCTCTCGGTGGGCGATCGCGTGCAGATCGGCAGCACGATCTTCGAGGCGCAGTGAGAAGGTCATGACCACTGTGCCGTCCTCCGTTCCCGCCCTCGCGTGGGGCGCCGCCACCGACACCGGCCGCGTGCGCAGCGAGAACGAAGACACATTCATCGCCGAGCCGATGGTGTTTGCCGTCGCCGACGGCATGGGTGGGCACCAGGCCGGCGAGATCGCGAGTGCGATCGCGGCAACCACGTTGCACGAGCGGCTGGGCCACGGCGCGGCGTCGGTGGATGTGGCGGTGGCCGCGGTGGTGGAGGCCAACGCGGCCATCTTCCAAGGTGCGCACACCAACCTCGACCAGCGCGGCATGGGCACCACGCTCACCGCCATGGTGGTGTTGGCCGATCAGGGCAGCGGTGCTCGCCTGGCAGTGCTGAACGTGGGCGACAGCCGCACGTACGTGCTGCGCAACGGCCGCCTGCGCAGGGTGACGGTCGATCACAGCTACGTGCAGGAACTCGTGTCCACCGGGCACATCACCGAGTACGAGGCGCGCAATCACCCTCGGCGCAACATCGTCACTCGTGCGTTGGGCATCGAGCCCAGTGTGCGCGTCGACACGTGGGTGCTGCCGTTCGTTCGCGGCGATCGCTACGTGCTGTGCAGCGATGGCCTCGTCGACGAGGTGGATGACGACGAGATCGCGTCGGTGCTCGCGGTGCATGCCTCACCGCAGGCCGCGGCCGAAGGGCTTGTGGCGGTGGCCAACCGCAACGGCGGGCGCGACAACGTCACGGTTGTGGTGGTCGATTCGCTCGAGGGCGACACCCCGCCGCCCGACTCCGCCGACCTCGAGATCGACCTCGCGTGGGACGAGCGCGGGCGTGTCGACCGGTTGGTCGACGCCGATGCCGCCAGCGCGGTCGCCACGGCGGAGCTGCCGGCGGTGGCTGCTGCCGACGTGCCGGCGGCCGACGGTGTGCCGCGCCGACGCCGGGTGAGCCTTGGCGCAGTGCTGTTCGTGATGAGCATCGCCGTGATCATCACGCTCACCATCACGTTGTTGCTGGTGATGCGCAACAACACCGACAACTCGCCATCACCCACCACCACCGACAGCACCACCACGACGGTGAAGTCCACCACCACCACCACGGACCGCACCACGAGTACCACGGCGCGCAACACCAGCACGTCGACCGCGGGCTGACCACCATGGCCCAGCCATCGCCGCTCGCGGCTGCTCGTCGCAACAGCGAACTCGGTCTGGTGCTGATGGCCGCGGCCATCAGCGCGGTGGCCTACGTGCTGGCGTCGTTGGGCAAGAACTCCACGATGCCCGCCACGCTCGTGCCGTTCGTGGTGGCGCTGCTGGCGATGCTGGTGGCCGCGCACGTGGCCACCCGCTACCTCGCGCGTGGCGCCGATTCCACCCTGTTGCCGTTGGCCCTGCTGCTGCACGGCCTGGGTTACGTGATGATCGCTCGCCTCAGCGATCGTCGCGCCGCGCTGCAGACCACGTGGTCGTTCGTCGCCGTGGTGGCGTTCGTGCTGACGCTGTTGCTGGTGCAGCGGCCGGCGGATCTGGCGCGCTACAAGTGGACGTTCCTGTTCCTTGGCGCGGGCGGCCTGATGCTGCCGCTGGTGCCAGGTATCGGCAGCAGCGTGGGCGGGGCCAAGATCTGGGTGTCGCTGGGCCCGATCAACATCCAGCCCGGCGAGTTCGCCAAGATCGCGCTCGCGCTGTTCTTCGCCGCGTACTTGGCCGACAACCGCGAACTCATCGCCGCCGGCACCCGCCGCATCGGTCCGCTGCGCATCCCCGAGATGCGCTACGTGCTGCCGATCACCGCCGCGTGGGCCTTCGCCGTGGTGGTGATGGTCGCCGAGAAAGACCTCGGCTCGGCGCTGCTGTTCTTCACCCTGTTCACCGTGATGATGTGGGTGGCCACCGAACGGGCCGTGTTCATGGTGCTCGGCCTGTTCCTGTTCTCCATCGCGGCGTACGTCGCGTGGCGGATGTTCGATGTCGTGCAGACGCGCGTCGCGATCTGGATCGACCCCTGGAGCCAGTACGAGGGCAAGGGCTACCAGCCAGCGCAAGCGATGTATGCGTTCGCCAACGGCGGCACCGGTGGCACCGGGCTCGGCCTGGGGAGCCCCAACAAGATCCCGGCCGCCAGCACCGACTACGTGTACGCGGCGATCGGTGAAGAGCTGGGCCTGGTGGGCGCCACCGCGGTGATCATCGCCTTCCTGCTGCTGTTCGGGGCCGGGCTGCGCATCGCCGTGCGCGCCGACCGGGCGTTCGAGAAGCTGCTCGCCACCGGCCTCACCACGATCGTCGCGATGCAGGCGTTCATCATCATCGGCGGCGTGCTGCGGCTGGTGCCGCTCACCGGTATCACCCTGCCGTTCGTCAGCTATGGCGGCAGCAGCCTGCTGGCCAACTACGTGCTGTTGGCGCTGTTGCTGCGCATCAGCGACTCGAGCGCGCGTCGCCTCGGCGAGGTGCCCGACGAGCTGACCATCGGCGAGCGGCTGGCCGCGCGTTCGTTGCGCAAGGCACAGAGCACGCAGGGCGCGCAGGTTCCGACCAGTGAGGTGACGACCGCGTGAACAAGCAGATTCGCAAGCTCGTGGCCGGGCTGATGGTGCTCTACGTGGGCCTGTTCGCGGCGCTCAACTTCACGCAGGTCGTGCGCAAGGACGAGCTCGACGCCGACCCGAAGAACAACCGCCAGACGATCCGCGACTTCAACCGGCCGCGCGGGCCGATCGTCACCGCCGACGGCGTGGTGGTTGCGCAGAGCGTGCCCAGCGTCGGCGACGATCAGTACAAGTACCAGCGTGTGTATCCCACGAACGATCTGTTCGGCAATGTCACCGGCTACTACACGTACAGCTTCGGCAGCACGCAGCTCGAGCGCACTCAGTCGGATGTGCTGATGGGCGACACCGGGTCGCAGACGCTGGGTGGTCTGCTGGGTGGCACCGACAACACCGGTTCGGTGCAGCTGACCCTGCGCGCCGACGTGCAGCAGGCGGCAGCCGACGCACTGGGCCAGCAGGAGGGCTCGGTGGTGGTGATGGACCCCAGCACGGGGGCGATCATCGCGATGGTCAGCTTCCCGCGTTACGACCCGAACTTCGTGGCCAACCACGACGCGAAGGCCGCCGAAGACGCGCTGACCTTCCTCGACGCGTACCCCGGCAAGCCGCTGCTGGCCAACGCGTACCAGGAGAACTACATGCCTGGCTCCGCGTTCAAGATCATCACCGCGTCGATCGCGTTGGAGACCGGGGTGACCTCGCTCGATCGGGTGTTCCCGACGGAAACCCAGTGGACTCCGCCGCAGACGAACGACCCGATCCAGAACTACGCCGGGCACGAGTGCGGCGGCACGATGGTCGAGGTGTTCTACCGCAGCTGCAACATTGCCTTCGCGCGCATGGCCACCGAGGTGGGCCCGGAGGCGATGACCAATGGTGTGCGTGCGTGGGGCCTTGGCGAGAAGCTGCCGATCGATCTACCAGGTGCCGCTGCCAGCACGTTCTGCGGCAACGTGTTGCCGTGCGACGCGGCGTTCTTCGAACCGCAGTTACCGCTGCTGGCGATCGGTGGGTTCGGCCAGGGCAACGACCTGATGGTGCCGTTGCACATGGCGATGATCGCCTCGACGGTGGCCAACGGTGGCCGGATGATGAAGCCCTACGTGGTGCAGGCGACGCTGGATCACGATGGCGGCGTGCTGCAGCGCACCACGCCCTCGGTGTGGAAGACCCCGATCCAGTCCTCCACCGCGGCAATCCTCACCTCGATGATGGTGGATGTCGTGAACAAGGGCACGGCCACGGCGATGCAGTTGAACAACGGCGTGCAGGGCGCGGCCAAGACGGGCACGGCGCAGCTGAACGCGGGCGACGAGCCGCAGCGGTCGCATGCCTGGATCGTCGGGTTCGCCCCGGCCGAGGCCCCGCGCTACGCCGTCGCGGTGATCCTGAAGGGCACCAGTGCCGAGATCAGCGCCGGTACCGGCGGGCGCCTGGCCGGCCCGATCGCCAAGCAGGTGCTCGACTTCCTGTTCGCGAGCGAACAATGAGCGGGGCTCGCCTGCTGGCCGGTCGGTGCCCTGGTCGGCGCCCTGCACGAAGTTCACTCGGCGTGGTCGATATCCTCGGATGGCGATTCAGCCAAGAGAGGCAGCAGTGACGGGAAAGCCAGAGCGGACGGTACTCAACGACCGCTACGAGATTCAGCAGCGCATCGGGCGCGGCGGCATGGCCGACGTGTTCCTCGCCCGCGATCTGCTGCTCGATCGGCCCGTCGCGATCAAGGTGCTGTTCCCCGAGTTCGCGATCGACCCCAACTTCGTCGAGCGGTTCCGTCGCGAAGCTCAGTCGGCGGCCAATCTCAACCACCCCAACATCGTCGGCGTGTACGACTGGGGCCAGTTCGCCAACACGTACTTCATGGCGATGGAATACGTGCAGGGCCGCACGCTCGCCGACATCCTCAAGGCAAACGGCCACGTCAACAGCCAGCAGGCCGCAGAGATCGCCAGCGAGGTTGCTGCCGCGCTCGGCTTCGCGCACCGCAACGGCGTGGTGCACCGCGACATCAAGCCGGCAAACATCCTCATCGGCATCAACGGCCAGGTGAAGGTGGCCGACTTCGGCATCGCCCGCGCGATGAACGCGCCCACCGAGAGCAACCTCACGCAGGCCGGTTCGGTGATGGGCACCGCCACCTACTTCTCGCCCGAGCAGGCGCAGGGCGCGCAGCCCGACCCGCGCAGCGACCTCTACTCGCTGGGCATCGTGCTCTACGAGATGGTGGCCGGCCGCCCGCCGTTCAGCGGCGAGAACCCGGTCAGCATCGCCTACAAGCAGGTGCACGAGCAGCCGCAACCGCTGAACCAGCTGGTGGCCGACGTGCCCAAGTCGTTCGAGGCGATCGTCGCCAAGCTGCTGGCCAAGCGCCCCGACATCCGCTACCCCACCGCCGAAGCCGTGCGCGACGACCTGCGTCGCTTCCGTGCCGGCGAACCGGTGATGGCCCTCGCTGCGGCGGCCGCCGCCGGAGCCGGTGTTGCCGGCGTCGCTGCTGCCGCGGCCGCCAGCGCTGCGGCGATGCCGCGAACCGTCATGCACTCCGCCGCCAACACGGCCGCCCCGGTGCAGCGTGCCGCGCAGCCGGCCCCGCTCAGCACCACCGCGATGCCGCGCACGGGCATGGTGCCCCAGCAGGGTGGCGGCGGGCAGTACAGCGATCCTCGCCAGGGCCATGGCGGCAACGGTGGCATGTACGCGGTCATCGGCTTCTTCGCCCTGATCGCGCTGGTCGCCGGTGGCATCGTGCTGTTCAACGTGCTCGCCAAGGACAGCCGCCCCAACGAGTTCCCGATGCCCGACGTGGTCAGTTCGACGCTGCAAGACGGCACCCGCAGGCTCGACGACGAAGACCTCGTGGTCACCGCGATCGAAGAGGCCAACCCTGCCTTCCCGGCGGGTTCGATCGTGCGCACCGATCCGCTGGCGGGCACCACGGTGCAGCGCGGCCAGGCGGTCACGGTGTACTACACCCCGTCCGGCGTGCCGTTCGCGTTGCCCGACCTGGGCCACATCAAGCAGGAAGACGCGATCATCACGCTCACCGGCCTCGGCCTCACCGTCGACCCCGTGACCGTCACCGAGACCAACGCCGACTTCGACCCGGGCACCGTCATCCGCACCGAGCCGGCCGCGGGCATCATGGTCAGCAGCGGCACCATGGTGAAGCTCGTGGTGTCGGTGGCCCCGGGCGATGTCATCGTGCCGTCCACCGACGGCCTCACCCAGGCTGCCGCGAAGAGCCTGCTGGAGGGCGCCGACTACGGCTTCGCGGTCACCGTCAAGTCCGAGTCGCACGCCACCATTCCGGCCGGCACGGTCACTCGCACCGATCCTGCTGCCTCCACCGTGATGCAGAAGGGTGGCGACGTCACGTTGTACGTGTCGAACGGCCCGGCACCGGTGAAGGTGCCCTCGGTGGAGGGCATGTCCGAGGCCGCGGCCCGCGCCAAGCTGAACTCGATGGGCCTGCAGGCGCTGGTGACCTACCTCAACCTCGTCACCGGCGACCCGCAGGACGGCAAAGTGATCTCGCAGACCCCGTCGTCGCCCACTGAGGTGCCGCCGGGCAGCACCGTGAAGTTGAAGGTGGGCCGCGCGGCGCCGGCGCCCACGACCACCACGAGCACGACGACCACCACGACGAGCACCAGCAGCACGACGCCCACCACCCCCAGCCCCTGAGCGGCGGCTCGTGGCGTGCGGGCCTGCGGGCCGGTGGCGCTCAGCTACGGCTGGGCGTGCCCACGCGGGCGAGGAAGTTGCGCAGCAGGTCGTGGCCCGCGCCGGTGAGGATGCTCTCGGGGTGGAACTGCACGCCCTCGATCGGCAAGGTGCGGTGGCGCACGCCCATCACGATCTCGCCGCAGTGAGCGGTGATCTCCAGGCAGTCGGGCATCGTGGCCGGGTCGATCACCAGACTGTGGTAGCGGGTGGCCGTGAGGGGGTTGGGCAGGCCGGCGAACACGCCCTTGCCCTCGTGCTCGATCGGTGAGGTCTTGCCGTGCATCAGGCTGGGGGCCCGCACCACCGCGCCGCCGTACACGTGCCCGATCGCCTGGTGGCCCAGGCACACGCCCAGCAGCGGCACCCCGAGTTCGCCGAACGCGGGGATGGCCGCGCAGATGATGCCCGCGTCTTCCGGCCGGCCCGGCCCGGGCGACAGCAGCACCGCGTCGGGTGCGAGGGCGACGGCTTCGGCGACCGTGAGCTGGTCGTTGCGCACCACCAGCGGCTCGGCGCCCAACTCACCCAGGTATTGCACCAGGTTGTAGACGAAGCTGTCGTAACTGTCGATCACGAGCACGCGCGGCATTCGTGCAGCCTTGCCGGTGGGTCGAGGCCGTGTCGAATGCATTGGGGGGCCTACACTGTCGCCCGTGGCACCCCCGAAACGCACAACGACAGGTCGAACCACCCCCAAGGGCACCAAGCCGGGCCAGGTCACGGCGATGGCCAAGGAAGCTCCGCACCACGACAGCTCCATCGGCCAGTCGTCGCGCTACACGCCGCCCACGCCCAAGGAGTTCTACGAGAGCCCCAAGTGGGTTCCGATCCTGATGGGCGTGTTCATCGCGCTCGGGGCGATCGCCATCATCCTGCGCTACACGGTGCCGGCCTGGGAGAACACGAACTCGCCGGTGCTGATCGGCCTGGTGTTCATGCTGGCCGGCCTGTTCACCGCCACCAAGTGGCGCTAGCGCTCCGCTGATCTCCCGGCCTCCGGTCGCTCGCGGCCTGGGGACAACGGGTTACACAGCTGTAGTTACCCCACTGTTTGTCCACAGGTTGGGGACAACTTGGTCATCAACCGAGGACATCACTCGAAGACCGGCGCGACCTCGATCATGTCGTCCAGGCAGTGGCGCGGCGGCGGCGGGTCTTCGTCGGGGGCCAACGTCAGCTTGATCTCCAACCCACATACGGCGCAGCGGTACTTGACGTTGAGTTTGCGCATCTCGCCGGCGGGCGGGGGCGGTGGCAATGGCGTGGTGAAACTGCGCAACATCCCGATCCCGGTTTTCCACAGGACCACGCCGCCCAGTACCCCGAAACCGACCCAGACGATGGTGGCGAACGCGGGCATGGGGCCAGGCTACGGCCCGGTCAGGTGAACGCCATCGTGCGCGGCGCGAGTGTCGCGGTGAAGATGCCCTTCACCGTGAGAGCGCCCAGCGCTTCCGAGCTGAAGTCGCTGTAGTCCCACGTCAGGTCGACGTCGAGGCACAGTGTGGTCTCTGTGACAGCCACGATGCGCACGCTGCCCTTGATCGTGTCGAGGTAGCTGGTGAGCTCGTCGGGTGTGGCCTTGAAGTCCATCGTGACGCGGAACAGCGTGGTGGTCATGTCGAGGCCGTCGAGCAGGCCGGGCGTGAGTACGTCACCCGCGGCGAGCGGGGTGGTTGTGTGCGGGAAGATCGACACCGTGCCCCGGCTGTGGCCTTCGGCGGTCGGTGCATAGCCGCCGAACATGCTGACGTCGCCAGGCCCGAACTGCTCGTCGCCGAAGAAGAGCACGTACCCCAGCAGGTCGGTGTCGGCGCCCTTCGACATCACGTCGACGCCGGAGATCGCGCCGTCCTTGTTGGGCACCAGCGGGATCGGCAGGCCGACGGTGCTGGTGACCTCGTAGGTGGCCGAGCCGACGGCGTTGTCGCCGTCACGTTCGGCCACCACGGTGAACGGGGGTTGCACGCATTCCGCGGGCAGGGCGGTGTCGGCAGCTGGGGTGGAGCCGCCCCACACGATGGAACCCCGGGGGGCCGCATCGTCACTGCCGCAGGCGGTGGCGAGTACGGCGACGAGCGCCAGGGCGAGGCCGTGGCGCAGGCGCATCAGCCGAGCCGTTCGATGAGCGTGGCGTTGGCCATGCCGCCGCCCTCGCACATCGTCTGCAAGCCGTAGCGGCCACCGGTGCGCTCCAGCTCGCACAGCAGGGTGGTCATCAGGCGGGCGCCCGACGCCCCCAGGGGGTGGCCGAGGGCGATCGCGCCGCCGTTCACGTTCACCTTGTCCATGTCGGGGTGCAGTTCCTTCTCCCACGCCAGCACGACCGAGGCGAACGCTTCGTTGATCTCCACCAGGTCGATGTCGTCCATCGTGAGGCCGGCGCGCTCGAGGATCCGCTTGGTGGCCGGGATCGGGGCGGTGAGCATCATCCGCGGGTCGTCGCCGGCCAGCGCGAAGTTCACGAACCGGGCGCGGGGGGTGAGGCCCAGCTGGCGGGCCTTCTCCTCGCTCATGATCAGCATCGCCGAGGCGCCGTCGGTGATCTGCGACGAGTTGCCGGCCGTCACCCGGCCGCCCTCCTCTTCGGGGCGGAACACCGGCTTCAGCGCGCCGAGGCTCTCGCGGGTGGTGTCGCGCAGGCCTTCGTCGGTGGTGACCAGCGAGCCGTCGGCGCCGATGATCGGCAGGATCTCGCGGTCGAAGCGGGCCTCGTCGGTGGCCCGGCGGGCATAGGCCTGGCTGCGCACACCGAACGCGTCGAGGTCGTCGCGGGTGAGGCCCCACTTGTCGGCGATCAGCTCGGCGGAGATGCCCTGGGGTACCAGGCCGCCCTCGGGGGCGTAGCGGGCGCCCACGGCCGGGCCGAACGGGAAGCCGAACTTGCCGTCGGCCATCGACGAGCCCATCGGCACGCGGGTCATCACTTCCACGCCGGCGGCGACCACGATGTCGTAGGCGCCGGCCATCACGCCTTGGGCGGCGAAGTGGGCGGCCTGCTGGCTGCTGCCGCACTGGCGGTCGATGGTGGTTCCGGGCACGTCTTCGGGCCAGCCGGCGGCCAGCACGGCGTTGCGGCCGATGTTGGTGCTCTGCTCGCCCACCTGCATCACGCAGCCCATGATCACGTCGTTCACCAGGCCGGGGTCGATGCCCGTGCGCTGCTGCAGCGCCTTGAGCGTCTCGGCGGCGAGATCCACCGGGTGCCAGTCCTTCAGCTTGCCGTTGCGGCGGCCGAGCGGGGTGCGGATGGCGTCGACGATCACTGCGGTGGTCATGGTGGCTCCTTGGAGAAGGCGAACCCTCCGAGTCTGCCGAATTCCGCCCCCGCGCGAGGAATCGGAACCACCCCCGCACCCTCCCACCCGCAACTTCGGCGTTCATGCGACCCCCTGTGTCGCTTCAACGCCGAAGCTCGCTGGCCGCGGTCAGCCGAGCTTGCTCCAGACTCGTTGGAGGGCAGCGATGTCGGTGTCGGTGAGGCGCTGGGCGAAGTGGTGCTGCACCATCCGCCGGTAGGTGATGTTCGCGTCGCGCCAGGCGTAGCGGCCGTTGTTGGTCATCGAGACGGTGACGGCCCGGCGGTCGTCGGGCAGCGGAGTGTGCTTGCGCTTGAGGTGGCCTTCGTCCACCATCCGATCGAGCCGCCGTGACAGGCTGGAGGGCACCTCGTCGAGCACACCGCGCAGCTCGTGCACGCGCATCGAGCCGCCGGCGTTGCGCACCGCGGTCAGCACCTCGAACCACGCCAGCGGAAGCGCGTGATCGTCGGTCAGCGCCTGGTCGATCTTGCGCTGCAGCCCGGCGGCGATCGTGCAGAACTCACGCCACAGCGCGATGCGCTCGGCATCGAGCCTGGGCATGGTTAGAGAGTGGCCTTCAGCGCTGCGCCGAACGCGGCCAGCGCCAGCGCGATCTCACGCTCGTTCACCACCAGCGGCGGCATCCAGCGCAGGCAGTTGCCGTAGGTGCCGGCGTTCATCAGGATTAGGCGGCCCTCCTCCAGGCAGTGCTTGGTGATCGCGGCCACGCGGGCCGGGTCGCTGAACTCGGTGCCCACCATCAGGCCCAGGCCGCGCACTTGGGTGATCACTGGGTGCTGGCGCTGCAGGTCGCGCAGGCCGGCCTGCAGTTGCGCACCCCGGTCGTTCACGTTGGCCAGGAACGCGGGGTCTTCCATCAGCTCGATCGTGGCCAGCGCGGCCGCGCAGCCCATCGCGTTGCCGCCGTAAGTGCCGCCGTGGCTGCCCTTGGGCCACTTGTCGTCGAGCTCGCGGCGGGTGCCGAGGGCGGCGAAGGGGAAACCGCTGGCGATCCCCTTGGCCATGCAGATCACGTCGGGCTCGATGCCGTAGTGCTCGACGGCGAACATCTTGCCGGTGCGCCCGAAGCCGCTCTGCACTTCGTCGGCGATGAACAGGATGCCGTGGGCGCGGCAGCGCTCGACCAGCCCGTGGATGAATGCGTGCGGCGCGGGGATGTAGCCGCCCTCGCCGAGCACGGGTTCGAGGATCACGGCCGCCGTTTCATCGGGCGCGGTCATCGATTTCAGCAGGTGGTCGAACCCGGCGAGTGCTTTGGCCACCTCGGCGTCCTGGTCGGCGGCCAGCGGGTCGGGGTAGGGGGCCACGAACACGCCCGACGGCAGCGGTGCATGGCCGGCGCGGTAGCCGGTCTTGCTGGTGGTCATCGCCATCGCCATGTGGGTGCGGCCGTGGAAGCTGCCGCTGAACACGATCGTGTGCGGTCGCTTGGTGGCCTGCTTGGCCAGCTTGATCGCACCTTCGGTGATCTCCGCGCCCGAGTTGGCGAAGAAGAACGTGTCGATCGCGCCGGGTGCCAACTGCGCCAGCTTGGCGGCCAGCGGCTCGAGCAGGTCGTGCTTGAACACGTTCACCTGCGCGTGGATGAACCGCTGCGCCTGCTTGGCGATCGCGTCGGCGACGGCCGGGTGGGCGTGGCCGGTGGAGTTCACCGCAATGCCGGCGGCGAAGTCGAGGTACTCGTCGCCGCTGGTGGTGGTGACCCAGCAGCCCTTGCCGTGTGCCACCTCGAGCGGGGTGACCGAGAACCACACGCCCGACAGATGGGAGGTCGTTGTCATGGCCGCAGCCTAGAACGATTCGAGAATCGTGCCATCCGCGCCGACGACGAGATAGCCGCTGCTTCGCGGTCCGGTGACGTAGATGCGAGCCACCACAGGTGCCGCGTCGTCGAACGAGTCGCGGCTCACGAACACGTACGTCACCTCGCCGTCCTCCACGTTCAGCACCGACGGCGCCTCGGCCACCCGCTGGGCGAGCAGGCCCCAGTTCATGTCGGTGATCGTGAACACCTTCGAGGGCGCGGTGGCGTCGTTCTGCTGGGGCTCGGGCGCGCCCACCTCGCCGATGCGCCAGCTGTAGCGGTCGAGGCGATCCGGCCGGGTGGGGTCTTGCGCGGTGGCGAACGAGTAGTCGGTGTAGAGATCGATCGAGGTGAAGTTCGTGGGGGTGCCGGGGATCGCCCCGTCGAGCACCACGGCCAGCGCTGCCGGGGCGCCACCTTCCCAGAGGTAGTGCTCGCCGTCGACGAGGCCGAGCGCTTCCCGGTCGTTGTCGGAGAGCTGCGGGTTCGAGTACTCGTCGGCCGTGTTGCTGGCCGTCTCGACCGTCTTGGTGGCCTGGATCACGCCCCACACCGCGGCGCCGATGCCGATGACCATGCTGATGACGATGATCGCCATCACCAGCATGCCAGCCCCGCCGCGGCTCTTGCGGCCGTGGGGCACGAGGTTGACGGTGTTGGTGGGAACCGCTCGGGCGTCGTGCATCGGTGGCGCGAGATCGGTGGGTGTGGGCGCGCCGAGGAACTCGGCCGGTGTGGGCGGCGCATCCTGGATCGGCGACTGGAACGGCACGTCGCCGGGGATCGGCGTGGAGCGCGGCCGCTGGCCACCCGGCGGGAACGGCGGTTCGTACGACATGCCCCAAGTGTTGCCGATCCGGCACCCCTCGCGGTGAGGGCCATTGGTCCATCGCCGCGAACGGCGTCTCACTACAGTCGCGGTTCGTGCCCATCATGCTGCTCTTCTCCGTCGGCGCGTTCGTCGCTGCTGTGTTCCTCGTGCGCAAGCGGTGGCGCTTCACCGACACCCCCACATCCGACGCGGCGCACGTGTTCCCCGGCCTGTCGGAAGTGCACGGTGTGGTGGAGGCGATCGGCACGCCGGCCAACGCGGCCAGCGACGGCGCCGACTGCGTGTGGTGGAGCTACCAGGTGGAGCGCAAGCAGACCGACAGCAAGGGCAACTCGCACTGGGTGACCGAAGAGCACGGCGTGACCGCGTTGCCGTTCCTGATCCGTGACGACAGCGGTGCGGTGCGAGTGGTGTTGGATGACGGCAGCGGCGTGGCCGGCGCCGACTCGCGCGACATCGAGCACCTCACGTTGAACTTCCTGCGACCGTTCGCGCGGGTGATGAAGGACACGTACAACACAGAGCACGGCGGCATCCTCGAATCGCTGGGCAAAGTGTTCGGGTCGAACGAGGCCGACGAGCCGATCTCCGCGTTCAAGGGTTCGTGGCGTGCCACCGAGAAGCGGCTGCGGGTGGGCGACAGTGTGTTCCTCAGCGCCCACGCCCGGCTCACGCCCGATGGCGGCGGCGTGGAGTTCGCGCGCACCGATGCGCACGGCAAGTCGTGCGTGTTCGAGTTGTCGGTGGGCGACGAGGCGGCGGCGATCAGCAACTTCGCCTCGCCGTTCGCGATCGGGCTGATGGCCACCATCTCGGTGGCGCTGGCGGCGTGGGCCGGCAACAACGCGGGCGGCAGCGCAGCCGTCTGGTTCCCCGTGGGCCTGGTGGGGGCGGCGGTCGTGCTGTACACGATCGGGTTGTTCAACCGGGTGCGCCGCTCGCGCGAGCGCTGCCACTTCGCCTGGTCGCTGATCGACGTGGCCAGCGAGCAGCGGGCGCAGACGATCCCGCAGCTGCAGGCCGTGGTGGGGGCCGCCTTCGATCACGAGCAGTCCGCGCTGGTGGCGGTGGCCGCGGCGCGCGACTTGGGCCGTGTGCCCAGCACACAGGGCGCGCACACGCTGGCCAACGCCACCACCGCGACGGCGCAGCTCGTGGCGCGCATCGAGGCGCTGCCGCAGATTCGCACGCAGCCCAATGTCGCGCAGCTGATGCAGCAGCTCACCCTGTTGACCGATCGCGTGGCGTTCGGCCGCCGGTTCTACAACGACAGCGTGCAGCGCCTGGCCGACCGGGTGGGGCAGTTCCCCGACTCGCTGTTCGCCAAGCTGGGCGGCGTGCGCCCGCTGCCGCTGATCGACGACCTCGACCCCCCGCAGTTGCCGCCGCCCGTGCAGCTCTGAGCGCCCGCCGTCAAGGCCGAACGGTCCTGGTCAGCGGGTGCGTGGTGCTCCATACTGGGGCGATGCACAGCACCAGCCTTCGGCGGCTCTCCGGAGTGTTGTTCGTCGTCGCTCTCACCACGATCGCCTGTTCGTCCGACAAAAGCTCGCGTGGCCCTGCCGATTCGTCGGTCACCACCGACTCGGCTGCCACCGAGGTCAGCACCACGGTCGCCGAGACCACCACCACAGTGGCGGCCGCCACCACCGTGCCGCCCACCACGCCGGCCACGCCTGCACCCGGCCCGGTGCCGGGTGCGGTGACGATCACCTACGCCGGGTTCGGCGGTGGCTCGGGCGAGACCGAGGTGCACTGGAACGCAGTGTCCGGCGCGACGGGCTACAAGGTGTACCGCGGCCCGGCCGCCGGCGGCCCGTTCACGCTGATGGCCGTGCTCGACGTGGCCACCGGCGACACCACGCTGCACAGTGGCGTGCTGGCGATGGGCCCGAATCCCAGCGAGCCCGGCGGGTTCCTGTACCTCGACTTCGACCAGACCGGCATCTACGTGCGGGTGCGTGCCTACAACGCGAACGGCCAAGGCCCGGGGACACCGGTGTGCATCACCGACCCGTACGGCGCCTCCACCTGCTAGATCACCCGGCGGTGAGGGCCCCGGCCTTTGCAAGTGCGTCGTCCCAGCTGGCGTGTTCGGCCAGCAGGGCACGGAATGGCATCACCATGCGCGGCATGCTCACGCCCAACACGCCGCGCAGCTTTCCACCGTGGCCGTAGAGCGCGGCGAAGTTGCCGTCGGTGCTGCCGGTGAACACGTGCACCTCGTCGTCACCGTGGGCGCGGCCGATGAACTGGATGCGGCTGTCGAACTGGTCGCTCCAGAAGAACGGCACCGACTGGAACGGCGTGGGCTCATCGCCCTTCGACGTCGCCAGCAGGTTCGACGCGGCGGCCGCGCCCTGCTCGGCGGCGTTGGTCCAGTGCTCGACGCGCATCGGCGCGTCGCCGGGGAACGCGGCGTTGGGCCAGCGCACGATGTCGCCCGCGGCGTACACACCGGGCACACCCACGTTGAGCGAGGCGTCGCACACGATGCCGTCGCCCAACTGCAGGCCGCTGCCCTCCAGCCAGGCGGTGTTGGGGGCCACGCCGATGCCCACCACCACCACGTCGGCCGGCACCACCTCGCCACCCTCCAGGCGCACACCGCTCACGCGGCCCTCGCCCTCCAGGCCATCCACGCGCACGCCGCAGCGCAGCTGCACGCCGTTGCGGCCGTGCACCGCGGCCACGGCCGTGCCCATCTGCGCGCCCAGGCCGCGCACCAGCGGTGCGGGCAGGCCCTCCAGCACGGTGACCGCGCAGCCCAACTGGCGGGCGGTGGCGGCGACCTCGAGCCCGATGAACCCGGCGCCGATCACCACCACACGTGCCGTGCCGTCGGCGATCAGCGCGTGCAGCGTCAGCGATTCCTGCAGCGTGCGCAACGTCACCACGCCGTCGAGCGCGGGCTGGCTGGGCAGGTGGCGTGGCGAGGCACCGGTGGCGATGATCAGGCCGTCGTAGACCAGTTCGGTGCCGTCGGCGAGTGCGATCGAGCGGCGGTCGGTGTGCAGCGCGGTGGCGCGCACGCCCAGCCGCAGGTCGAGCGCGAGTGACGCGAAGTCGTCGGCCTTGCGCAGGCGAATGCGTTCGGCCTCCCACTCGCCGGCGAGCACCTTCTTCGACAGTGGTGGTCGGTCGTAGGGAATCTCCGCTTCGGCGCCCACCAGCGTGAGCGGGCCGTCGTAGCCATCCATCCGCAGCGTCTCGCACGCCCTCAGGCCGGCGAGCGACGCGCCGACCACCACCACGTGTTGCATGTCAGGCAGTCGTGCAGTCGGTGCAGTGCTCGTCGGCGAGCGGTTCGCCGCTGATCAGGCTCCACACCCAATCCACCAGCATCACGCCGTTCAGCGTCTCGGTGTAGAACGCGTTCTTGTGCAGCACGGTGTGTTCGCCGCCGGGCGCGATGAAGCTGTACAGCTCGATGCCGCTGGCCTCGATCTGGGTCTCGTTGAGGTCGATCAGCTGGTCGAGCGCGTCGGCCGACAGGCCGGCGAGCGCGGTGAACTGGGTCTGGGTCTCGTCGAACGCGTAGTCGTGGCGACCGAACCGGATCTCCGGGGAGTGCTTGCCGGCCTGCACGAACAGACCCGGAAGGCTCCAATCCTCGGCGGCGAGCCCGGCGGTCGTGGGCCAGTCGGGCACTGCATTCATGGTGCCCCACTGGGTGCCGATCAGCACGTTCACCGCAGGCACGTCGGGGTAGGCGCCCGAGCCGTCGGCCAGCACCGTGAGGCGCGCCTCGGGCAACAGGTCGTGGGCCAGGCCGGCGTACAGCGGCGTGGGGATCGAGCCCGCGCTCTCACCGGCCACCACCACCTGGGTGGCATCGGGGAAGCGCTCGGCCATCGTGGCCAACGCGGTGGTGCCGTTGACATAGCCGTTGTGGTGCACCACCACGCCGTCGCCGTAGTCGGTGGTGGCGTTGCCGATGTGCACGTCGCCGGTGCAGTACGGCACGAACACCACGGAGTAGTCGGCGAACGGGTTGGCCGGGTTGGCGAAGTCGAAGATGCCCTCACCGTCGCTCATGCCGCCGTCGTAGCCGACCGTGCGCTTGTACGTCTCGCTGCCATCGCCGCAGGTTTCCTTGGTGAAGCACGCGCCGCCACCCTCCAGGAAGAACAACACCTTCGTCGGGTCGGCCTCGCGCACGAAGTAGCTGAACTCGCTGCCGTCGCCGCACATGCAGTCGGCAGGGGCGGTGATCGTCTCCCAGTTGGACACCGGCAGCTCGGTGGCCGACGTGTCGGTGGTGACCGGGTCGGTGGCAGGGGCAGTGACATCCGTGGCCACCGGGGTGGTGGTGGCGCCGCTGTCGCCGTCGTCGCTGCAGGCCGCGAGTGCGCCGCAGAGCACTCCGATCGCGATCAGGGTGCGCCAAGGCTTGTTCGTGTTCGACATGGCCGTGGAGCGTACCCGCAGCTCGAGGACGAAGCCTGGTCGAGCGGCGGTCAATCGTCGAGCGCGATGGGCACGCCATCCACCATCAGGTCGTGGTACTCGGCCATGCCCGCGCCGGGTTGGCCTTCGATCGTCCACACCACCGGCGACTTCACGATCCGCAGGATCGCCTCGTTGCCATCGGGGCCGGGCTGGCGGTGGCGCAGCGGCACCCAGTCCTGCGGGGTACCCGCGGCCTGCCACGTGCGGCCACCTGACCGGATCGTGACCTCGGTTCCCAGCAGCTCGTAGTTCGGGCCGTCGGCGTAGGTGTTGCGCATCTCGAAGTCGTCGACGATGAAGAACTGCCCGTCCTGCCACACGCAGCCGCTGCGGGTCTTCTTGGTGGGGCCGACGGCGCGGGTGAGCAGGAACCCGAAGTCGTCGTCCACCATGCCGATCAGCCAGCGCAGGTAGATCTTCGCGTGCCAGTTGCGCGGGCCCCACGAGTGGTCCTTGCCGCCCATGCCGTTCACCTGGAACGTGCGCTCGCCCACCGTGATCGTGCCCTCGCAGCGGCACAGGTGTTGGTAGTGGTAGTTCGCCTGGCCGGGCAGGAAGATCAGGTGGTGCTGGTCCTGGTCCTGCCCCATCACCGACCCGAGTCCGAATGACGTGACCTTCAGGTCGATGTGTGCCTCGGCCCGCGGCGCCGTCTTGAAGGCCACACCCGGTTCGCTGAGTACCCACGGATCGTGCAGCAGCATCAGTGGGCCGTGGTAGCGCACGTGCGTGGTGGCGAACGGCTCGTCGACGTGCCACGACTGGTTGCCCGACGTGAGCGTGTTGGCGGTGATCGGCGCCCGCTCGAAGTAGAACGCGGTCGTGCGCGGGCCCCCACCCTCGTCGGGGTCCTCGCCGGGGAGATTGATCGCGACCGACATCTCGGCGCGGCCTTCGTTGGGCCTGTTGCCGATCCGCAGCCACCCGCCCACACCAGTGGTCCGGTCGAAGAAGTCGATGTAGCGGCTCTCGTTCCAGTTGGTCTCCGGGCCCACCTCGTGCACGGCCTCGTCGGCGGGCGTGAGCAGTTCACCCATGGTGGGCTCCTCGCGTCAGTTGGGGCGTGCGCGGCACCCAACGGCTGGCCACCAGGCGTTCGCCGATCACGCGGGTGAGGTCGTCGGGGTGGCCCAGCAGGCCCAGCCACGACTGGCCGCGACGGATGAGCGTGTGGAACCCGTGCTCGGTGGTGAACGCGATGCCACCGTGCACCTGATGGCAGTGCGTGCTGGCGACGCGCAGCGCCTTGGCCGCGAGGCACAGCGCGGCCATCGCCGACAGCTCGGTGCCGTCGGCCCAGGCGGTGGTGGTGCCGGCGCGTGCCGCGGTGATGGCCACGTGCACGTCGGCCAGGCGGTGCTTGACCGTCTGGAACGAGCCGATCGGGCGGCCGAACTGCTGGCGCACCAGCACGTACTCGGTGGCGTCGTGCAGCATCCGCTCAGCGAGCCCTGTGAGTGCCGCAGCGAGCGCGCGTCGGCCGACCGTGACAGCGGTGGCCCACTGCGTGGCGTCGGCCACCACGGGGCCGTGGGGCAGCAGCCCGCTGACGGCAGTGAGGCCGAGCGTCGGGTCGCCGCTGGCACTCGGGTGCGTGAGCAGCCCGGCTGCATCCACCGCCACGACCCCGCCGTCGGTGGCCACGAGGTACGTGGCGGGTTGGCCCAGGCCCAGCTCGACGAGCCCGCTGATCGCCACGTCGTCGCCGGCGCGTACTCCGGGCACTCCGCTGCCGTCGCCGCGGGCCAGCGGGGGCAGCACGATCGCCGCGCCCGGGTGGCCCAGCGCCTGCGCGAGCACGGTGGACAGCAGCGGCACCGCGGCTGCGGCGCGGCCCACTTCCTCCGCCAGCACGCCCACCGCCGCCGACGGGTCGGCCGCGTAGAGGTCGGCCCAGCCGAGCTCGGCCAGGCCGACGCTGAAGCCGTTGGGCCCACCTTCCAGCAGGTGGCGCACCGACGTGCGGATCAGTTCCAGTTCGTTCGCGTCGAGTGTGCTCATCGCGGTCACCGTCCCCTCGGTAGGCCCAGCAGCCGTTCGGCCACGAGGTCGCGCTGCACCTCGGCCGCGCCGCCGTAGATGGTGGTGATCCGCGCGTAGCTCCACCGTCGCCGCCAGCGGGCCGCGCTGTCGGTGTCGTCCAGCTCGAGCGCGGGCCACAGCACCGTGCGTGCGGTGTCGGTGAGCGACTGCTCGGTGGCGCCCAGCAGCAGCTTGTCGACCGAGATGCCCGGCCCCAGCGCGGCGCCCGACTCGAGCATCGCGAACGTGGGGCCGGCCTGCGAGCGCAGCGCGAACAGCGCGAGGTAGGCCTCGCCCACCGTGGTGGCGTGGGCGGCCGCGGCCACCGGGTCGGCCTCGTGCAGCAGATCCTGCAGTTGCGTGTGCAGTTCCGCCTGACGCTTCCAGGCGAACGCCCCGCGCTCGAACTGCAGCAGGTACATCACCACTTCCCAGCCGGCACCCTCGGGGCCAACCAGGCGGTCGCGAGGCACGAACACGTCGTCGAAGAACAGCTCGGCCACCTCCTCGCGGCCGTTCTCGCACATCGTGGGCACCACCGTGATGCCGGGCTGCTCGAGATCCACCCACAGCATGCTGAGGCCGCGGTAGCCGGCTTCGCCGGTGCGGGCCAGCACGCACACGTGCTGAGCCAGGCTGCCGTAGCTGCTCCACATCTTCTGCCCGCTGACGACGAAGCCCGCACCGTGTGGCCCGTCGGTGGGCACCGCCTTGCAGCGCAGCCCGCCCAGGTCGCTGCCGGCCTCGGGTTCGCTGAACCCCTGGCACCACACCTCGTCGCCGGCGATCGCCGCGGGAATGTGGCGGGCCGCAAGGTGGGGTGCGTACTTGATCAGCATCGGGCCGATGATCTCGATCGTGGCCAGCAGCTCGGGAATGCAGTAGCCGGCCGCGGCCAGCTCCTCCATCACCTCGGCCCGCAGCACCGCGCTGCCACCCACGCCGCCGAACTCTGCAGGCCAGCCGAGCCGGGTCCAGCCCGCGTCGAACAGCATTCGCTGGAACACACGGGTGTGCACCTGCATGTCGTGCATGCTGCCCAACACCTCGTGGCGGAACGGCTGCAGCGCGGTGGCGTTGTCGCGCAACCACGCGCGGATGGCGACTCGCAGTGCAGGCAGGTCGGCGGCCGGGTCGGCGATCGGCGTGGTCATCGGCACCCCCGGTGCGGTCGGTTGACGAATCCGTCAATTCCGTTCCCAGGAACTTATCCCGCCTCCGGAGCCGCTGGTAACTTGGCTCGCTGGACGCGAGGGGGAGCAGTTGAACACCTGGAACGACCTGTTCCGCAAGTACTGGGTGGGCTCTTCCGACCCTGCGGTCGTCACCACCGACTTCACCTGGAGCGGCGACCAACTGGCCCGCCGCGCCGGTGGCGCGTCGGCGTGGCTGGATTCGCTCGGGTTCACGTTCGGCCGGCCGGTGCCGATGGTGGTCGACGAGTCGGCCGACGCGATCGCGCTCGCGATCGGGGCCACGCTGTCGGGCCGCGTGCCCGCGCCGTTGGGCACGAAGCTGCCGGCCAGCGACCTGGCCGCGGCGATCGAGAACCTCGGCGCGACCGTGATCGTGGCCGAGGAGAAGACGGCCGAGCTGTGCCGCGCTGCGGCGGCGCTGATCGGCGCGACAGTGGCCCTGATGCCTGCGTTCCCCGAGGCCGAGATCCCCCACGTGGCCGTCGGCCCGAACGATGTCGCGCTGATCATCCACACGTCGGGCACCACCGGCCTGCCCAAGCCGATCCCGGCCACGCACGAGCGGCTGTGCCAACGCATCCGCATCTACACCACCACGATGGGCATCGGCCCCGGTGACCGCTACTGCTCGGCCTCGCCGTTCTCGCACACCGCCGGCGTGGCGATGACGTACACCGTGCTCGCCGTCGGCGCCGGCGTGGTGCCGCAGGACTGGTTCAGCATCGACAAGTGGCGCGAGGCCGGTCGCCTGGGCGTCACGTTCGCGCTGCTCGTGCCGACGATGATCGACATCCTGCTCTCGGCCGGCGCGCTGGCCGACGCACACCCGAAGGCGCTGCAGTACGGCGCGTCGCCGATCCACCCTGAAACGCTCGAGGCCGCGCTGCGCGCCCTGCCCAACACGCGCTTCGTGCAGATCTTCGGGCAGACCGAGGTCAGCCCGATCTGCTGCTTGTCGCACGAGGATCACATGGCCGCGATCAACGGCCGGCCCGAGCTGCTGACCACCGTGGGCAAGCCGGTGCTCGACGTGGAGCTGAAGGTGGAGAACCCCGACAGCGAGGGCATCGGCCAGCTGATCCTGCGCTCGCCACACGCGTATGTGCTGGATGACGACGGCTGGCGACGCACCGGCGACTTCGGCAGCATCGACGACGAGGGGTATGTCACGCTCAGCGGACGGGTGAACGACAAGATCGTGCGCGGTGGCGAGAACATCTACCCGGTGGAGGTGGAGACCGCGCTGCTGTCGCACCCGGCCGTGCGCGAGGCCGCGGTGGTGGGTGCCCCCGACCGCCGCTACGGCGAGATCGTGAAGGCCGTGGTGGTGCTCGACCCTCAGCAGCCCACGCCCACGGTGGAGGACCTGCAGTTGCACGTGCGTGGCCTGCTGGCGCACTTCAAGACGCCGGCGATCGTGGAGTTCACCGACGAGTTGCCGCGCAACGCGAGCGGCAAGGTACTGCGGAGGAAGCTGCTGTGAGCACACCCGAGGCCCTGCCCGGCATCGAACATGCCCCGGTGGAGGCGTGGATCCTTGCGCACGTCGATGGCCTCACGCCGCTGTTGCGGTTCTCGCTGATCAGCGGCGGGCACAGCAACATCACCTACTTCGTCGACGATTCGGCCGGGTGGGGTGCGGTGTTGCGGCGCCCGCCGTTGGGCAGCAAGGGTGGCAACGCGCACAACATGGCACGCGAGTACATGGTGATCGCCGCGCTGGCAGGGTCGGCCGTGCCCGTGCCCGCCGCACTCGCGTTGTGCGAGGACGAGGCGGTGAACGGGTCGCCGTTCTACGTGATGGGCCGATGCGCGGGCAGTGTGGTGGAGAACCCCGAGACCGTCGAGTCGTTCTTCCCCTCGCTGGCGGCGCGTCGCCGTGCCGGCGAGCAGATCATCGACGTGATGGCCGCGATGCACACGGTCGACATCGACGCCGTGGGCATTGGCGACGCCGCCCGCCGCGACGGGTTCCTCGACCGGCAGCTGAAGCGCCTGTCGAGTGTGTGGGAGCAGAACAAGACCCGCGAGCTGCCGGTGATGGAGACGCTGCGCGAGCGGTTGATCGCGTTGAAGCCGCCGCAGCTGGCCACCGGGATCGTTCACAGCGACTACCGCATGGGCAACGTGATGTTCACCGCCGACGGCACGCTCAGCGGCGTGCTCGATTGGGAGTTGTGGACGCTGGGCGACCCGCTGGCCGACCTCGCCTTCCTGTTGAACAACTGGGACGAGCCGGGCGACAGCGGCCCGCAAGTGTTGATGCAGGTTCCGCCCACGCGTGCCCCCGGGTTCCCCACTCGCGCCGAAGTGCTGGCCCGCTACGCCGCCGCCACCGGCTTCGACGTGTCGGGCATCGAGTACTACCGGGCCTTCCAGCACTGGAAGATCGCGATCATCGCCGAGGGTGTGAAGCGCCGCTACGAGCAGGGCAACATGGCCAACCGCGACGTCGACTTCGACCACCTGTCGAAGCGCGTCGTCACGATGGCCGAGCTCGCCACCGCCCACCTCGACCAGCTGGCGTAGTTGCAACGGCTCCTCTTCTCCAACCCTGCCGTTTGTGTCACACACCAACCTCGGGCCCCCGAGGGCGATGTGTGACACAACCTGGTGGTGGGGTGGGGTGGGCGTGGGAGTGAGGCTGTGGCGGGGAGGACGGGTTGAACGAACGTTTGACAGAAGTGTCAAACTGTCCGCTGCACATCCAAGCCTGACCGGCGTACAAGGAGTCAACGATCGTGGGAATGCTCGACGCAAGAGTGGTCATCGTCACCGGCGGCGGCCGCGGCCTTGGCCGCGCGCACTGCCTCGAACTGGCGCGCGCGGGCGCGACGGTTGTCGTCAACGACCTCGGTGTCGGCATCCGCGGTGAGGCGACGGAGGAGTCGCCGGCCGAGCAGGTGGTCGCCGAGATCAAGGCCATGGGTGGCACCGCTATCGCCGACGGCACCAGCGTCACCGACTTCGAGGGCATGGGCGCGCTCGTGGCCCGCACGGTCGAGCAGTTCGGCGACCTGCACGGCGTGGTCAACAACGCCGGCTTCCTGCGCGACCGCATGCTGGCCGCGATGAGCGAGGACGAGTTCGACGCGATCATCGACGTGCACCTCAAGGGCACGTTCAACCTCACTCGCCACGCCTGCACCTACTGGCGCGACGCCAAGAAGGCCGGCAAGAAGGTCACCGGTCGCATCGTCAGCACCACCTCGGGCGCCGGCCTGTTCGGCAACGTCGGCCAGGCCAACTACGGCCCGGCCAAGTCGGGTATCGCCACGATGATGCTGATCACCGCGCTGGAGATGGAGCGCTACGGCGTCACCGCCAACGCCGTGTCGCCGATCGCTGCCACGCGCATGCTCGCCACCGTCGGCCGCGAAGCCGACGACAGCGGCGCCTGGGACAAGCTCGACCCGGCCAACATGTCGCCGGTGGTGGCCTGGCTGGTGAGCGAGGAAGCCGGCTGGTTCAGCGGCCAGGTGCTGCGTGTCGATGGCAACGTGGTGAGTCGTGTGCAGACCTGGACGATCGCCGAGAGCTTCTCCAGCAAGAGCGGCGAGGCCGTAGCGATCGAAGAGGTGGGCCTCGGCCTGCGCAAGATGCTCGGCGCCGCCCCCCGCGGCCTCGGCGGCTGACGCGCGAGATTCCCGAGGGTTCCGGCGTGGGCAGGCCACGCCGAAACCCTCGGGAATGGGCTACTTCCAGGCGAAGACGGGTTGCTCGAA
The DNA here is from genome assembly GCA_030645495.1 of Actinomycetota bacterium. Taxonomy (GTDB): domain Bacteria; phylum Actinomycetota; class Acidimicrobiia; order Acidimicrobiales; family Ilumatobacteraceae; genus UBA668. Next base: position 257,431 of record JAUSLV010000002.1, on the reverse strand, counting down.
CTCGTTGACCCGCCGCCCGACTTCGCCGTCGAGCGCGACCCAGCGGAACTGCACCAGCACGGCCCCGGTGGGCGCGTGGATCAGGTCGCCACCGAGCGGTACTTGCACCACGGGGCGCTCGCTCTCGGGGATGGTGATGAACCGCGGCGAATCGTCGCGCTGCAGGTGATGGCAGCCGATGCGGTACACGTGCGCCACCTCGGCCGGGTCGGGGCGCAACACCACGTCGCCACCGGCCCACAGCACCACCGGGGTCATGATGTAGCCCGAGCGGGTGACGTAGTCGTCGAGCGTGCCGAGCACCGCCGAGGCCGGTAGGTCCAGCCCCAACTCCTCGTGCAGCTCGCGGCGAGCCGTCTCCTCCGGCGTCTCGCCCGGGTCCATCCGCCCGCCGGGCAGCGCCCACTGGCCGCCATGGCTGTTCAGCTTGGCGGCGCGACGGCACAGCAAGAACGCCGCGCCACCCGACACGTCGGTCATCGCGCCGGTGAGGCCGGTGATGTCGCCGGGCACCACCTTCATGTCGTCGGCGGTGAACGCGCCCGGGTCGTACGGGTCGGCGCCCGCCTCGCTGGGCACCACCACGATCGCGACCGCGGCGCGCTTGTGCCCTTCGTGGTCGGCCTCCAGCAGCGGGTGCTGGGCGAGGTGCCGCGCCATCCGCTCGCGCAACGCATCGTCGTGGGGGATCATCTCCCGAACCCTATTCGCCGCCCCTCCCGGCTCCCACTGCCGGACCGAAGTGCGCCAGACTGTCGCGATGGTCGATCTCTCGGTGGCGGTCACCCCGCTCTACTTCGGTTCGATGGCGTGGGAGAAGCACGCGCTCGAAGAACGGGCGAAGGCGCTGGGCCCCAGCGCGGCCGACTACGAGCTGCCCGACACGCGCACCAGCTTGGCGATGGGCGTGCTCAGCCTCACCACGCCGATCACTGCCGGGCTCGCCGCGTATGCCGTGCCGTTCAAGGTGGGCAAGCGCAGCGGGCGCGTGGGCAAGGTGGTGCTCGGTGTGGCAGTCACCGCCGCTGCCGTCACCACCGTGGCCGACTACGTGGCGCGCACGGCCGATGCGCACACAGAGGCCGGCCGCCGCGCCAAGGCGAAGGCGCGCAAGGCGGCCGAGGTGGGTGGCGTGGTCGCGATCGCTGCCGGCGGTGTGGTGCTGACGGCCACCACCGCCGCGCTCACCAGTGCCAGCCGGTTGTGGCGCAAGGGCAAGGTTCGCGACATGGGCAACGGCATCGTGCCCTGGACATTGGCAATGGTGTGGTGGGATCTCGCGTACTACTGGAACCATCGCTTCCAGCACGAGATCCGCGGCATGTGGGCGATCCACGTGCCGCACCACAGCAGCGAGCGCTACAACCTGTCCACCGCGTTACGTCAGCCGGTGGCCGGCGCGTTCGGCGTGTGGGTGCCCTACGGCCTGCCAGCGCGGATCGGTGTGCGTCCCTCGATCATCGAGACGTCGCGTGCACTCAACCTGATCTACCAGTACTGGATCCACACCGACACGGTGCGCACGCTCGGCCCGGCAGAAGAGGTGCTGAACACGCCGTCGCACCACCGCGTGCACCATGGTCGCAACAAGCGCTACATCGATCGCAACCACGCGGGCATCCTCATCATCTGGGATCGCATGTTCGGCACGTTCACCCGCGAGACACCGGAAGAGCCGGTGGTCTACGGGCTCACGAAGAACATCGAGACCTACGACCTGTGGAAGGTGAGCACGCACGAGTACCGCGACATCTTCCGCGAGGTGGCGCGCAGCACCAACTGGCGCGACCGGCTCGGGTTCGTGTTGCGCAGCCCCGGGTGGGCATATCGACGTCGTGAAGAACTGGTCGCTGCAGACGCCACGCTCGCGTAGGTGCCGCTCGCGCGCTGTGCGCGCCGCGTAGTCTCATCGCGACACATACGTGGAGGTATTGACATGGCAGGCAAGTTCGAGTTGTACACGGCGAAGAACGGCAAGTTCCGTTTCCGTCTGAAGGCCCGCAACGGCGAGATCATCGCCGTCAGCAGTGAGGACTACGAGACCCGCGCCGCGGCGAAGAAGGGCATCGTCTCGATCCAGAAGAACGCAGTCGGTTCCGAGGTCGTCGATGTCGACGCTGTGGCTGCTGCCGCGGCGAAGGCCAAGGCCGCCGCTGCCAAGGCTGCAGCGAAGCCCGCCGCCAAGAAGGCTGCGCCCGCGAAGAAGGCTCCGGCCAAGAAGGCTGCTGCCAAGAAGTGAGTTCAGCTGGCCGCGGCGATCGGCGCCGCGGCCTCTCGTTGCAGGCGCGTCACACGGCCGAGGAACTCGAGCAGCACCTTGTTGAAGGTGCTGGCGTGTTCCACCATGAAGCCGTGTGCCGCGCCTGAAATGACCACGAGCTCGGCGTTGGGCAACCGATCGGCCAGCTCTTCGCTGTCGCCTCGGGGTGTGAGGATGTCTTGGTTGCCCACCAGCACGAGCGTCGGCGCGGTGATCTCGCCCAGCCGATCGGACACGCTGTCGTCGACGTCGAGGATCGCCCGCACTTGCGACACGAACGCGTGCGACGTGCGCCCCATCGCGAGCGGCCCCAGCCATCCGAACGCGGGCAGCAGGCGGCGGAACGAACGCGGCCCGATCACCCACCGCGCGGCCTCGCGCGTCATCGTGCCCACGCCGCGTTCGGTGGCCGCGGTGGCCCAGCCGGCCAGCAGCTCGCGACGCCACGGGTGGTTGCGGCAGGCCGTACAGGCGAGCGTGAGTGACAACACGCGTTCGGGATACTTCAACCCGATCATCTGGCTGATCGCGCCGCCCATGCTCGCGCCCACGATGTGGGCGCGTTCGGCGCCCGCGGCGTCGAGCACGGCGATCGCATCGTCGGCCATCTGCTCGAGCGAGTAGTGGCCGAACGGCTTGTCGCTGCGGCCGGCGCCGCGATTGTCGAGCGCGATCACCCGGTAGTGCATCGCCAGCGGAATGCGCTGCATGTCCCAGCCGTGCTTGTCGGCACCCAACCCTTGGATCATCAGCACCGGTGTGGCGCCGGAGCGACCGAGCACCTCGTAGTGCAAGCGGATGCCGTCGGATGATCGTGCGTATGCCATGTCAGCCCTCCGCCAGCCAGTCGATGGGGGCGACCCCGGTCTGCATGCCACCGAACCCGTCGAGCATCCGCTGCAGGTGGTGCTGCACCTGTTCGGCGAGCTCGACCTCGGCCAGCGGCCCTCGGCGTTTCTTGCGTGGTCGCACCTGCGGCCCCACCTCGGCGCGAGCGCCCCGGCCGACGGCGGAGCTCATGGTGGCCACGGGGAACACGGGCACACCGGCGATGACGGCCGGGCCCACCAACTCGTGCGGCACTTCACCGGCGTGGCGCGCATGGCCGGTGGGTGCGGCGGACACGAGCACGAGTTCGTGGTGGCGCAACGCGCTGAGCACGTCGGCCGGTTGTGCCAGCAACCCACCGAGGCGGCGCAGCACGGAACTCGCCGGGGCGATGTCGGGGCGGCCCACGAAGCGCACCGGGCGGCCGCTGGCCTCGCTGAGCGCCAGCGCGGCGTACATGCTGGACATCGACCAGCGACGGGCGTTGCACACCAGCAGGGCCCCGGTGCGAGCCGGCAAGTGCTGCAGGCCACCGACGCTGACGTCCCAGCGCATCCGCAGCAGCGGCGCCATGGCGGCGATGAAGTGCGGGTCGCGGCCGTAGTCGTCGACGCTGTAGGCGGGCCACAACGCGCGGAGCGGCTCGACGATGGTGCTGTCGACAGCGCTGGCCGCCTTGCCGGCGGCACGCCGTGGGAACTCGATGAGCTGTGCCATCACGCGACCCCTTCCACGCTCGAGCGGACGCTGCCGACGCGCACGACGCTTTCCCACGCGTAGAGGTGGTCGATCACCTCGGGCGTGGTGAGCGCCGGGGTGAAGCCCAGCGCCTCGACGGCCTTGGCGCCATCGGCCAACCGGCCACGGTGCATCAGCTCGATGACGTGGTCGGGGATCGGGGCGCCGAAGGCGTGGCTCATCTTGCCGGCGACCCACCACTCGGGGCCCACCAGCGGCAGCGGCACCCGCTTGCCGCGCAACACCGCTTGCAGCGCCGTGATCGCGCCAGGGGCCACCACGTTGACCGGTGTGTCGAGGCGGCACTGTGCGGCGGCCACGAAGGCGCGGGCCGCATCGCCGTCCTCGATCACCGCGAACGGCGAATCGGCGAGCAGGCTGTAGGGCACGACCGGCTGGCGCAGCAGGCGACCGAGCGGGCTGGGCACGTGCTTGCCCAACACCGGCGCGAGGCGCAGCTTGCCGACGGCGATCTTCACCCGCCGACCGAGGTCGCGAGCCTGACGCTCGATGTCGGCCAACATCCGCCCGTACTCGCTGGTGGGGTGCAGCGCCGCAGTCTCGTCGGGTCGCGTGGGGGCGTTGCGGTCGCGGCCGTACACCTCGATGCCGCTGCGCACCACCAGGCTCTCGAGCGCGGGGCATTCGGCGGCGGCACCGATGATCGCGGTGGTGGCGTCGGCGGTGAACTGGCGGGCATGGGCCAGCCCGGCGCGAGCGTCGGGTTCCCACACGCTGAGGTTGATCACGACATGCGGGTTGAACGTGGTGACCACGTCGACGATGCGTTCACGCTGCGACGGTTGCAGCAGGTGGAACTCGGCCGTGCGCAAACGTCGCCGCGGCGGATCGACATCGATCCCCACCAGCGAGCCCACCCAGGGTTCGGCCTCCAGCTTCGACGCGACGAGCGAGCCGAGCTCGCCGCCCATTCCGCTCACGAGAACACGTTGGCCGCGCACGACCTGAAGGTTACTCAGTGGTAAGGTTCTATACGGCACGGTGCTGTTGGTCGAAGCGATTCGGCGGGCGGCACGGGGCGCTCAGGCGCAGCGGAGTATGCCAGTACTTCTTCGCGCGCACACTTGGAGCCGTCACCCGTGAATCCGCAGCCCACCCACCGACTGATCGTGTCGCCACGATCGTCGCGCGCGGGCGCGTTCGCCTCGCGGTGCCTCGTGGTGATCGCGCTCCTGGTGCTGCCGCTCATCGCCGGTCGCCCGCACCCGGCCGAAGCGGTACCCGCGCGGGGCTCGGTGTCGTGCCCCGGGGCCACCTACACGGTGGTGGCGGACGACTTCTGGATCCGGATCGCCAGCCGCCACGGGGTGACGCTCACAGCGCTGCTGTCGGTGAACAAGGCCACCAAGGCGACCGTGCTGTTGCCCGGCCAGGTGATCTGCCTGCCACCGGGCACCGTGACCAGCACCACCACCGCCTCGCCCACGGCGACGAAGTCGAACGTCGGCAAGGGCACCTCGTGTGCCGGCCCCACCTACACGGTCGCGTCGGGCGACGGCTGGATCCGCATCTCGACGCAGGCGAGGGTCACGGTGAAGGCCCTGCTGGCGGCGAACAAGGCCACCAAGGCAACAGTGATCCGACCTGGCCAGGTGATCTGCCTGCCGCCAGACGCGTCGACACCGGCCACCGTCGCGACCACCACCACCCCGCCGGCGAAGTCGAGTGCGGGTGCAGCCTGTGCCGGCCCCGCGTACACGGTGGTGTCGGGCGACGGTTGGATCCGCATCTCCACCCGCGCCGGTGTCACGCTGAAGGATCTGTTGGCCGCGAACAAGGCCACCAAGGCCACGGTCATCCGCACCGGCCAAGTGCTCTGCCTGCCCGCCGGGGCCGCGGGGCCGAGCACCACGTCACCCGGTGCCTCCGGCACGCCTGCACCGGTGGAGGGGAAGGTCGCGATAGCGCAGTTCCCGGTGCAGGGGCTGTGCTGGTTCTCCGACAGCTGGGGCGCGGCTCGGTCGGGTGGGCGCAAGCACGAGGGCGTCGACCTGATCGCCCTCCAGGGGCAGAACGTGTACGCCGTCGACGACGGGGTGCTGACCAAGCAGTACGTCGACGCCCCCGGCCTGCGCGCCGGCAACGGCTGGCGGCTCACTCGCGCCGACGGCACCTACTTCTTCTACGGGCACCTCAGCGCGTTCGCTCCCGACCTCACGATCGGGTCGCCCGTGGTGGCCGGCCAGATCATCGGCTATGTGGGCAAGACCGGTGCCGCGGGCACGCCACACGTGCACTTCGAGGTGCACCCTGGCGGTGGCGCGCCGGTGAACCCGACGCCGATCGTCAAGGCGGTCAATGGCTGCAAGATCACGGCGGTGCCGCCCCAGCCGGACCCGACGGCGACCACGACCACCGCCACGCCCTGACGCGGCCGTGGCGCGATGCGTTCAGCCGAAGCCGCGCGAGTCTTGCTTCAACGCGGTGTCGATCGACAGTGCCGCGGCGACCACCAGTGAGTTCAGCGGCTGCGGGATCTGCGTGTGGATCTGCACCACGTAGTTGTCGGCCGTGGTGAACATCGTCTTGGCGATGCCCTCGAACGTCTTGGTGATGCGCGCGAGTTCGTTGCCGGTGTGGTCTTCGATGCGGAAGTTCCACGCCCGCCAGTTCTCGGCCTTGATCGCACCGTACGTGTAGCCACCGGCCTGCAGCGAGAAGTTGATCTTGCCGATCATGTTCTCCTGCACGATGCGGCCGATCTCTTGATCGTTGGCATCGCTCACGATCACTGTGCTCTTCATCACCTTGGCCGGGCGAGTGATGCGCAGCACCACGTGCCCCTGCATGTCGGTGATCTCCAGCTTGTGGGTCATGAACTGGTCGAGGCTGGTGAGCAGGCGCATCGCCTTCTTGGCTGCGCTCTGCCCCACCTGGTTGACGGCGGCGATCTGCTGCCCGTCCTTGTTGAACACGCTGTACTGGTTGTTCAGCTCGATCAGCTTGGCCTTCTGGTTCACCACCAGGATCGGCTCGGTGAACAACGTGCCGCCACCCTGGAAGGCAGCGCCTTGCACGCCGGCGCCGCGGTACTTCTCCTGGCTGTACAGCTGCTGCTGGATCTTGGCCTGGTCGCCCTCGTTGCCCACGGTGAGCGCGCTGTCCACGCGGTCGAAGCCCTTGGGCTGGATCGGGTCTTTGCCCTGGACGCCGTTGTCGCTGACGTCGTCGGTCCAGGCCGTGCCGTTCCAGTAACGCAGTTGATGACGTCCCGTGCTGTCGGGATACCAGTTCGCCGGAGTGGTGCTCATGCGAGCATCGTAGGCGCGCTGAGCCGAACGCGCGAGCGCGAACGCACCAGGTTCGCTGCGCTCAGCGCAGTTCGTGCGCCATGAGGATGACCTCGCGGGCGAACGGGTCGAGCTGACGCTTGGCGATGCGCTCGGTGAGGTTGATGCACAGCGACGGGTCGTCGACCATGCCGCTCCAGCGGATGTAGCCGCCCATGATGCCGATCAGGCGATCATCCACCGCTTCGTTGTGGGCGATCACCTTCGTGCTGGCCTCGAGCAGGCCGTTCAGCTCGGTGTAGAACGCCTTCAGCCACATGCCCAGGTCGTCGGTGCCGGTGAACGGCCGGTGGATGTAGCGCAGGCCCAACTCGTCGTAGTTGTGCAGGTTGTGCGGCGCGGGGATGATGCTGATGACGCAGCCGAAGCCGTTCTCACGCAGCCAGATGATCTCTTCTTGGCGGCGGACACGACGATGGTTGTCGCCATATCCACCGGGTCGCTCGCACACGGCGAGCTTGTCCTTCATGAACCACGTGAAGTTGCGCGGCGTGATGCCCAACGCCCACTTCCCGCGCAGCCTGGGAGGCATACAGCCTTCCTCCACGGATTAGAGCAACGAATGTTCCGGTGAGGTTACTCGTTCTCGGGAGGGTTCGTCGGGGCCTGGGGCGATACCAGCGAGAGCCGTTGCCGGCTGCGCTCCACCCGTCTGCCGGCGCCCACGTCGGTGCCCGCCACCGCGCCGCGGGCCACGGCCAGCACCCGCTCCACCGTTGCCGCATCGGGCGGGTGGGTGCCGGTGAGCCACCGGCGGATCACCCGCCGAGCAAGCGGCACCGGGGCGGCGGTGAGTGCCTTGGCATCGGTGGGGTCGAGCTGCGCGGCCAGCGCGTCGAGCAGGTCGCTCTCGTCGCGGGCCAGATCGGCCTGGCGGGCCAACAGCGCCGCCACGTCGCGCTGCGCGAGCTGGGCCATCAGCGGCAGCAGCTCGTGGCGCACACGGTTGCGCAGGTGCCGTGGATCGTGGTTGCTGGGGTCGTGCACCACCTGCACCGCGAACGCCGCGCACAGCGCCTCGGTGTCGGTGCGGCGCAGCGCCAGCAGCGGGCGGCGGGGCCCCGGCCGCATCGCCGACAGGCCGCGGGTGCCCGCCCCGCGCAGCAGGTTCACCAGCACGGTCTCGGCCTGGTCGTCGGCCGTGTGCCCGGTGAGCGCCTCGGGTGGCAGCACCGCCAGCCGGGCCTCGCGGGCACGCTCCTCCAGGTTCGGTCCGTCGGCCAGGTCGACGCGCAGGGCGTGGAAGGCCGCGCCGAAGCGTTCGGCGGTGGCCCGCACGATCTCGGCCTCGTGCGCCGAACCCGGCCGCAGCCCGTGGTCCACGTGCACCGCGGTGACCTGCAGCCCGGCGGCCACGGCCAGCACGAGCAGCGCGCTCGAATCGGCACCGCCCGACACAGCGCACGTGACGCTGGTGCCCTCGGCCGGGAACGTGCAGCGCGCCAACAACGACTCGCGTAGGTGCTGTGCCCCGTGGTCGGTGAGGGGCGCGGGCGTGACCGGGCTCGCGATCAGTCTTCGTCGCGGCGGTGGCGGCGGCCCGGGTACTGCGGGGCGACGACCTTCTTGATGTAGCCGCCGACGATCCCGAGGGTTGCGGCGACACAGATGATCGTGAGGCCGACACCCAGCCACCAGTGGAAGATTTCCGCGAGCATGGGTGTCAGCGTAGCCAGTCAGGGCCGGGCCGGAGCCAATCCGGGCCGCCCCGCCCGCTGGGCCCGCTCGGCCCGCTCGGCCGCGGCGAGCGTGCCGAGGTCGCGCACGACGGTGAGGCGCAGCACCGGCGCCCCGAGGGCGCGGCTGAGCGTGTGGTTGGGTGTGCGGTGCAGCACGTGCAGCTGCAACCGCTCGAGCGCCTGCTCGCGGTGGCCCGCCTTGGCATTGATCTCGCCGTACCAACCCGCCAACCCGCGCAGCCGGCAGCGCTCGTCGATGTGGTCGCGCAGAGTCGCGGCGGCGCGCCCCGATCGCGAACCCGCCCCGACGTTGAGATGCGCGTGTGCGGGCATCGGCGGCTCGTGCTGGGTTCGCCACAGCGCAACGGAATCGCGGAGCCGGTGAGCGTAGAAGCGGCGGCTGGCCGGGTCGAGCCGGGCAGTCACCAGCCGCGCGCTCACCCGCCGGGCCAAGCGGATCGTCGCCCGCCGCGCTTCGGCGGCCTGGGCGGCGTTGTCGGCGCACACGAGCGCGTAGCCCAGCGGTGTGCCGTCGGTGTCGACCGCCAGCCCGACATCGGCGCGACCCGCGCGCAGGTACCAGCCCAGGCACACCTCGGTGTACTCGTCGAGCAGGGCGAGGGGAAAGCGGTTCGCGCCGCCGAGCAGCATCGTCGCGCCGAACAGGCCGCGAATGTGGGCGTCGTCGGCGGCCGCCGACGCGCCATGCCACGCCAGCGGGCGCACCTCCACCGGCTCAGCCACGGAGGTGCAGCGCCTGTGGTGCCGAGGGGTGCAGGCTGCGTGCGCTGCGCTCGTCGATCAAGCGACCCATCAGCTGCAGCATTCGTTTCCCGGTGGCGCTCCAGGGGAAACGCTCGGCATGGGCGCGGGTGAAGATGGTGGCGATGCGCCGGTCGCAGCGGGCCACGTCGACCACGGCTGCCGCGAACGCGTTCGGGGTGGCGTCGGCGATGGCCCCGGTTCCGGCCGCGATCAGCTCGCCCAGCGCGCCCTTCGGCGACACCACCACCGGGGTGCCGCAGGCCATCGCTTCGAGCGCCGACAACCCGAACGTCTCGACGGTGCAGGGGGCGAGTGCCACGTCGGCCCGGCGCAGCAGCGCAGCGACCTGAGCGCGGTCGCCGACATGGCCGTGGAACCGCACGGGCAGGTCGCCGGCGTCGGCGCGGAGCGTGGAGGCCAGCGGGCCGTCGCCCACCATGTGCAACTCGCAGTGCACCCGGCGCGCCACCAAGGCGCGCACCGTCTCGATCGCCAATGCCGGGTTCTTCTCCGACGAGAGCCGGCCCACGCACACGAGTTGCAGCGCGGACGAGGTACCTGCGTGCGCGGCAGGGTCGGGGGCGAAGACGGAGAGGTCGACGCCGAGGGCGATCCGCTCGACTCGCGGCGCACGCACGCGAACCCACTCGACCGCGGCGAACGTGGAGGCGCACACAACGGCGTCGCACTGGCGGGCCAGCCGCCGGTTCCACGTGTCGGCCAAGCGGGTGAGCGGCACCCCACGCGGCACCTTGCCGCGCAGGATGGCATCGATTCGTTCGTGCGACAGCAGCACCACCGGCATGCCGTGCTGTGCGCGCATCCGGCCGGCGGGCCCCACCATCGTCGTCTTGTCGGACAACTCGATCACGTCGGGGGCCAACTGCGCGAGCAGCCGTCCGAGCGCCGCGTGGTCGGTGACCACCCGGTATCCGGTGCTGCCGAGGCGCATGCCGGCAACCTCGATGTGGCGGGCTGACCCCAGCTGTCGTTCGCCGGGGCGCGCGCCGGGCACGATCCGCACCACCTCGTGGCCGGCGGCGGTGTACTCCGCGGCCAGCGAGTGCAGTGCGGTCCGTAGGCCGCCCGAGGTTTCCGAGTAGAAGTTGGCCAGCTGCACGATCCTCATGCCGCTCCCACCTTCGTGCCCGCCGCGTGGCGTACGGCCGGTGCGACGCGGCTGACGAGCTCGCCGTAGGTGAGCGACTCGATGCCGTTCACCAGCGCGTCGGCGAGTGTGCGCTCGGTGGAGGCGCGCAGGCCGGGGGTGCCCAGGTCGTCGGGGTGCAGCGCCAACCGCAGGCTGCGGCCGGCGGCGAAGCGGCGCTGGGCCAGCCGTTCGTTGGCCGCCGCCGCCGGGCGGGCCAGCCGGCTGCCAGGGCGCTGCGAGGTGGCCATCAGCTGCAGCCGCTGGTCGCTGCGCAGGTCGTGCACCGACCACTGCGTGGTGGTGTAGGCGAAACCGAGTTCCCGCAAGGCCTGCAGCGTTCCGGCCGAGGCCAGCCAGCCCGGCGGGGTGAAGCCGCGAGGGTCGAACCCGTGGTGGTGCATCACTGCCTGGCCGGCCTCGATCCGCCGGCGGGCAGCGTCGACCCCGAGTTCGTGGAACTCCGCGCACCCGCGGGCGCGGGCGGCGCCGTAGAGGCGGTGCAGTGCCGAAGGGGTGGCCAGCGCATCGCGCACGGCATGGTGATGCCAGCCGTGCAGCACCAGCTCGTGGCCGCGCCCTTGCGCCTGCCGCAGCCATTCGGCGAAGCGGTCGTCGCCGGCCAGCGAGTGGCCGCGCCACGGGCCGGCGATCACCAGCAGGCTGGCCCGCATGCCGTGGCGCTCGACGATCTGCAGCCACTTGCGCGACGCGTGCTCCGAGCCGGGCGCGACGTCGTGCAGCGAGATGACGACCTTGCCGCTCATGCGACCAACTCGCGCACGCTGCCGGTGCCGTCGATGCTGCGGCGGTAGTGCTCGCTGAGCTCGGCCATCACTGCCGACCAGGGCCGGCCCTCCACGCTGTGCCGAGCCGCGAGCCCCATTGCCTGCCGACGAACCGGCGATGCGGCCAGCTCGGCGACACCGCCCACCAGCATCTCCGGTTGCTCGGGCGACCAGAGGTAGCCGTTCGCGCCGTGAGTCACGAGATCGATCGGGCCGCCCGCTGCCGGAGCCACCACGGGCACGCCCGACGCCAGCGCCTCTTGCACCGCCTGGCAGAACGTTTCGTCGAGGCCGGTGTGGGCGAACACATCGAACGACGCGTGCATCTGGCTGAGTTCGAGCCCCGCGCGGAAGCCGGTGAACGTGGCTCGCGGCAGTTGTCGTTCGAGACGAGCCCGTTCGGGGCCGTCGCCCACGATCACGACCTTGGTGTTCGCCAGCGCGGTCAACGGCGCCAGCCGGTGCACCTGCTTCTCCTTCGCCAAGCGGCCGACGAAGCCGACGATGACCTCGTCGTTCGGGGCCAGGCTGTGGCGAGTGGCGGGGTCGCGGTGCTGCGGGTGGAACCGTTGCAGGTCGACGCCACGCATCCACCGCTCGACGCGGGGGATGCCGTGGGCAGTGAGCGTCCAGGCCGCCGACGTGGAGGGGGCGAGCGTGACGGTGGCCTGCTCGTGGATCCGCCGCAGCCACGCCCACAGCAGCGGCGAGGCCAGCCCGAGGCGGTAGCGGCGGGCGAACCCGGCGAGATCGGTCTGGAACACGGCGACGGTGGGGAGATCGAGCACGCCCGCGGCGCGCATGCCCGCCGCGCCGAGCATCGTGGGCGCGGCGAGGTGCACCACGTGCGGATCGAAGTCGCGCAGGATCGACGTGAGGCGAGTGACCGGCGAACCGACACGCACCTCGTCGTAACCCGGCAGGCTGAACGCGCGAACGCGTTCGACGCGCACCCCTTCGTGCTCGCTGGGGCCGGGGCCGGGGGCGATCAGCAACACCTCGTGCCCACCGGCGCGCAGGTGCTCGACCGTGCGCAGCACCGAGTTGGTGACGCCGTTCACGGCCGGCAGGAACGACTCGGCGACGATCGCGACGCGCATCACGCCGGCGCGGACGGGGCGTGGGCCACGGCGGAAGGGGAGCATCAGGAGGCCTTTCCAACAAGGTGTGTGCGGTGGCGCAGGAGACCGGCGGTGAGGTGCAGCAGGGCGAGCGCCAGCAGCGGCGGCGCCGAACCCAGCCCGGGAACCAGGAAGGCGAGCACGGCCCCGCTGAGCAGGGCGACGTGGAACGAGGCGTCGTACAGCGAGTACACCCGCCCGAGCGCATCGTCGAGCACCGCAACCTGCACCGTCGTGTCGGCCAGCAGGCGGGCAACCTGGAAGCCACCGCCCACCACGACCAGCGCGACGATCGCGGCGGCCGGGTGCATCAGCAGGAACGCCACGAGCAGCGCGGCGGCGCCCATCATCCAGGCGACGACACCGCAGCGGTCGGGGCTGTGGCGAGCGAGCAGTGCCGGCGTGATGGCCGTGCCGAGGAACGTGCCCACGGCCGTGGCACCGATCGCCGTGGCATAGCCGGAGGCCCCGAGGTGGAAGCGCTCTTCGGCGATCACCACGAACGTCATCATCGTTGCGCCCTGCAGCAGCCGGTGCCCGAGCGCCGCGCGCACTGGCGTGCTGACCGGCGGGCTGGTGACCAGCGATGACGCCCGCCGCAGGATCTGCCCGAAGTGGATCGTGCACGCCGGCCAACCGTGACCGCCCAGGTCGCGGCGCCAGGTGCCGAACCCGACGGCGGCCAGGAGGTGCAGCGCCGCGGCGAACACCAGGAACGGCACGGGGTGCGAGCGGCCGACGACGACAGCGCCAGCCAGCGCCAGCATGCCCGCGAACTTGGCGACGAGCGACGACCATGAGTTGGCGGCGACCAGTCGCTGCGGGTCCACCACGTGCGGCAGCGACGCCGATCGCACCGACGTGCAGAAGCCGCTGGTGGCCAAGAGCGCGATGACGAAGGCGTAGCCCAGCGGGATGCTGCGCGTGAGCGGCACGGCCGTCGCGCCGAGCGTCAGCAGCGCCCGCAGCACCTGTGCTACCGCCAACGTGCGCCGCCGCGCCCACCTGTCGGAGATCAGCCCGGCGACCGGCAGCGCGAGAAAGTACGGCACTGCGCCGGTGGCCAGCGCGCGCACCACGGTGGCAGGCGTGGCACCGCGTTCGAGGGAGAACACCACCACCTGCGCGAGCGTGACGGTGGTGGCCGCATCGGCCCCCTGCGAGAGCCCTTGGAACAGCAGGAACCGGCGCAGGGAAGGTGCCACCCTGGCGGTGCGCGGCTGCCGGGTGCGGGTGCGATCGGGGCGCAGCGACACGGGCAGCGTCGCTGTCGGGGTGAGCCGCCGCGTGGTGAGTTCGAGTTCGAGGCTCATGGCGCAGACCTCACCGGGGTGCGGGCGAGCAGCGGCAGGCGGCCGGCGATCACGACCGTGGTGGTGAACACGCCGACCTTGGCGAGCATCACCGGCCACGCGCTGCCGGCGACATCTGCGCCGGGCCACGTGTGTGCCACCCACGTGCCGGCCAGTATCGCCACTCCGGCGGCGACAGCCGACGAACCCAGCGCCGCGGTCCAGTCGCGCCAGGGGAAGGCAGCTGCCACCGAGGTGCCGAGGGCGGTGGCCACCTGGCGCAGCACCACCAGCCAGGCGACGATGTTGGCCGCGAGGGTGCCGGCAGCAGCGCCGGCCATGCCCCACATTGCGGCACCGATGCCGGCGAGCACCGCGTTGGCCGCCAGCAGCACGCAGGCGGCCCCGACCAGGCTGCGGTTGCGATCGGCTGCACGCAGCAGCAGGCCGTACTCGGCGACACGGTGCATCGTGATGGCGGTGAACAGCTGGAACGACAGCACGCCGGCCGCGCCGGTGGGCCCCACCAGCAGGGCGAACAGCTGTGGTGCCACCAGCACCACGCCCACGGACACCGGCACCACCAGCTTCGACATGGTCGCGGTCTGGTGCAACCACCACGCGCGGGCCGACTCGGTGCGCCCGGAGCGGAAGTCGGCGACGAGTTGGGCGGCGACCGCAGCGCCACCGGCATAGGGCAGCACGGACAGCAGGGGGATCTCTTGCGCGGCGATCGTGTACACGCCGATGTCGCCCGGGCGGAAGGCGGCGATGAACCATTTGTCGATGCTGCGGTTCAGCACGCCCGCCGCGAGCGTCAGCCCGAGGGGCACGCCGTAGCGGAGTTGCGCGGCCAGCGTGCCCGCCGGCAGCCCCAGCCACGGCCCCGAGCTGGTGCGCCGCACCACGATCGCGAACGCGGCGCAACGCACTGCGGCGGCCACGACGAGGCCGGCCACCACGCCGCCGGTGCCCAACCCGAGGCCGGCGGGTACGGCGACCGCGGCCAACTGCACGACCGTGGTGGAGATGTCCCACCAGGCGGCGGCCCTGGCCCGCTCGAGGGCGATGAACGTGGTGGTGGCGCACGCCGTGGGCAGTTCCAGCAGGATCGCGACGCCGATCCACGGGATCCAGCGGCTGACACCCACCGAGCCGCCGATCGCGTCGGCCGCCAACGTCAGTACCAGCGCGATGATCGCGCCGGTGCTCGCCATCAGCAGTGCGGTCCGCACGATGAGCGCCCGCTGGTTGGGCACGGTGCCGAAGAAGAACAGCAGGCCGTGCTGCAGGTTGAGCGTTCCCAGCGTGACCGCGGCGAGGTGGATCGACAGCAAGAGCGCGGTGCGGTTCCACTCCTGCGGGGCGAGCAGGTGCACCAGCAGCAGCGCAACCACGAGTTGGCTGCCCTTCACCGCGGCCTGGCCGACGGCGATGTAGGCGGTGCGGCGGCGAACCGGCTGCAGCTCGCCAGGTGTCATCGTTGGCCGCCGCTCGGTTGCAGCTCGTGATCGAGTGCGGCGATCGAAGCTTGTTCGCTCGCCGTCAGCCGGAAGGCTCGGTGACGACGTAGATCGTGGTGCCACCACCTGGCCAGCGCATACGACGGCACGTCGATCGGTCGCCGCCGCAAGCGGGCGAGGAAGTGCTGCTCGTCCCAGGTGTTGGCGCCGTGGAAGCGACGAACGAACAGGTGCGAGAACTCGCGGCCCAGCACCTGCAGGTTTCCGGCTCGGCGCACGTCGCGCATGAACGCGGCATCCTCGCCACGCGACACGTTGGGGTAGCGCGCCACGTCGCGGCGGTGCAGGATGGTGCCCGGTGTGGCGATGCCGGTATCGGCGCGGAATGTGAGGCGGCCACGGTCCTCGGACTGCACGTCGACCAAGGTCCATTGCAGCGCCACGCCGGCGACACCGCGATGGTGCGCCATCTGGATCGCGATCCGGTCGGGGTGGTACCACTCGTCGTCGTCCCACTGGATGCACCAGTCGCCGTCGGAGAGGTCGAGCGAGAGGTTGCGCAGCGCACCCAGCAACACGTTCGGGTGCGAGGGCACGCGGTGGTAACGCACCCGGTGCCCTTGCAACGGCAGCGAATCGAGCATCGGCGAGTAGTCGGCGTCGCCGTCATCGAGGATCACCAGTTCCCTGTGGGGCCACGATTGATCGAGGAAGCACTGCACCGCGCGGCGCGCCAACTCGGGGCGGTCGCGGGTGACCATGACGCAGCTGACCAGCTGAACCCTCATCGCCGCTCCAGTTCGCCGACGCGGGCGACGGCGTTCGTGCGGCGCTCGTCCATCATCCGGCCGAGCTGCCAGAACGTCGTGGGGCGCCCGAAGCGCCGATCACCCGGCGTCACCGAGGCCAGCGTTCGTGCGTGGTTGCTGCCCACGTAGTGCACGATCGCCGCGCTCGGCGGCAGAGCGAGGTACCGGTCGTCGAAGAAGCGATGGCTTTCGCTGGGCGGCACCGGGTACAGCACCTCGGGTGGAAGCACCTTCGCCAGCCGGGGGGTGGCGGCGACGGTGTCGTGCACCAGCGTCGGCCCGAGCGCGAAACGGATGGTGGGGTCGATGAACCGGCTCGCGTCGAGCAGCTGCTCGGTGAACTCCGAGTGGGCGGGGGCGCCGAGCACGGCGTTGTTGGCCTGCTCGACGTGGAACAGGTCGTCGATCGGCCGCAGCCAACGAGCGCTGCGGGCCGCCCCGCGCAGCGCTTGCGAGTCGCCCCGCTTCAGCGCCCACGTGATGCCCCATCCGGTGGCGCCGGCGATCATGCGCGGTGTCAGCCCGCTCGTCACTCGCTGGCGATCGTGGCGCCACACCCGCTCGAGGCCCACGAACGCGCCGGGTGCCAGATCGTGCAGTGGCCGCAGCAGGAGGGTGTCGAAGTCGAGGTAGATGCCGCCGCGCTGGTGCAGCAGGCCGAGCCGGACCAGGTTGCTCTGCGCCGAGCGGGCGGTGGCCGGGATCCGTTCGTACACGCGCCGCACGGGCGGCTCGAACAGGCGGTCGAGGTCGACGCGGTGCAGCGAGATGCGGGCCGCGTCGGGTGCTGTCGGTGCGAACATCTCCGTGAAGTACGGGGTCGTGGGCGGGTTGCCGACGACGTGGATCTCGAGTTCGGCCTCGGGCGCGTTGGCCAGGACGGCTTCAGCCGCAAGTCGACACGGATACGGGAACTCGGTCCCGATCCACACCATGAGGTAGCGCTGCGGCACGGCCACGAGCGCACTGTCGCAGGGCGCGGTGAACAGGTGTTCGCCGCGGGGTGACCAACAGCTGCACGTTCGGTGTTTTCTTGGGGCTCGGCCCGCTGCTCAGCCGATGCGGCCGTCGCCGTCGAAGTCTTCCCCGAAGCACATCTCGATCCGCGACAGCAGGCCGGCCGGCAGTTCATCGTGCTGGCACTTGTGCTGGATCACGATGCGCAGCTCGGCGTGGAAGTCGAACGCCTGCAGGCAGTCCATGCAACCGCCGAGGTGGGCCTGGATCGCGTCGCGCGCGGGCTCGTCGAGTTCACCGTCGAGGAAGGTCTCGAGTTCGCGGAGTGTTTCGTTGCAGTCAGACATCGTCGTGTGCCTCGGCGGTGCGGGCCAGTAGGCCGCGCTCGGTGGCAAAATCGATCAACGCCTTCTGCATCGCTTTTCTTCCCCGGTGCAAGCGCGACATCACGGTGCCGATCGGGATGTCGAGCATCTCGGCGATCTCCTTGTACGAAAACTGCTCCACGTCGGCGAGCAGCACGGGCAGGCGGAACGACTCGGGCAGGTCTTCCAGGGCCTTCTTCACCTCGTCGTCGGTGAACAGCGCGAACAGTGTGTCTTCTGCGCTGCGGGCCGCGGTGTCGAGGCCGCTGATGCGCTTGTAGAGGTACAGGTCTTCCACGTCGGCGAGCTCGGTCTCTTGCGGCCGCCGCTGCTTGGCTCGGTAGGTGTTGATGTAGGTGTTGGTGAGGATGCGGAACAGCCAGGCGCGCAGGTTCGTACCGTCGCTGAACGTGGCGAACCCGCGATAGGCGCGCAGGTACGTGTCTTGCATCAGGTCTTCGGCGTCTGAGCTGTTGCGCGTCATCCGCAACGCAGCGCTGTACAGCTGCGGCGCGTACTGCATCGCCTGCTGCGCGAACTCGCTGGGGTCGGCCACGATGGCACCCTAACCGAGTGCCGTCAGGGTGCTTCGGTTGCTGCCGGGCTGTGCATGAACGTGTCGACCGAACCGATGAAACGCTCCAGCATCTCGGCGAAGTCGCGCAGTTCCTGGCGCCGGAAGCGAGTGACGATGAAGCCCAGCAGTTCGACGCGACGTTCGGCAACCGTGCGGTGCGCCACAGTGCCGGCGGGCGTGATCGCCACCTGCACCACGCGGCCGTCGTCGTGGTTGGTGCGCCGCTCGGCGAGACCTGCGCTCACGAGGCGCTGGACCGCGCGCGTGGCGGTGGAGGGCTCGACGCGGAGCGCTTCGGCGAGTTCGCTCATCCGCCACGGCTCGCCGTTGGCCAACAGGTCGAGCGTGTCCATCTGGCCCATCTCGATCGCCTGGTCGCCCTGCCCGTACAAGTAGTCGCGCAACGCCGAGGCCGACGCGCCGCGCCGCAGGTCGCGCCACGCGAGGCCGATGCGCACGGCGAGGTCGTAGATCTCCCGCTCGCGAGGGTCGGTGGGGATGTCGGTCATGGAGTGGGGTCAGGGTAGTCAGCGGTGACGACCCCGATCCCACCGGACGGTCAGTGCTTGGGCAGCGACGCTTTCGCCTTGTCCACCAGGTGCGGCGGCAGCACGTCGTAGTGGTCGTGCTGCACGCTGAAGCGGCCACGCCCGCCGGTCATCGACCGCAGCTCGATCGCATAGCGCAGCAGCTCGGCGGCGGGCACCAGCGCCGAGATCTGCTGGTCGCCGTGCTGACCGTTGTCGGAGCCCTGCACGCGGCCGCGGCGGGCGGTGATGTCGCCCATCACGTCGCCCTGGTACTTCGGGGGCACGGTGACCGTAAGCAACGACACCGGTTCCAGCACCACGACCCCGGCGGCCGCGAGAGCTTCCTTGAAACCGTGTGCGGCGGCGGTCTTGAACGCCATCTCGCTGGAGTCGACGGCATGGAACTTGCCGTCGAAGAAGTCGACCTGCACGTCGACCACGCTGAACCCGTGCACGCCACCTTTGGCCATCGTGTCTTCGATGCCGGTCTGCACGGCCGGGATGTAGTTGCGCGGCACGGCGCCGCCGACGATCGCGTCGACGAACTTGAACCCTGCCCCCCGAGGCAGTGGGGCCACCCGCAGGTTGACGACGGCGTACTGGCCGTGGCCACCGCTCTGCTTCTTCACCTTGCCTTCGGCCTGGGCCTTGTCGTTGATCGTCTCGCGGTAGGCCACGCGCACCTCGGCGGTGTCCACGTTGACACCGAACTTGCGCGCCAGGCGCTCGATCGTGACCGCGATGTGCGTGTCGCCCAGGCCGCGCATCACGGTCTGGTTGGTCTCCTCCAGCCGCTCCACCAGCAGCGCCGCGTCTTCGGTCTGCAGGCGCAGCAGGGCGTTGCCCAGCTTGTCGTCGTCGGCCTGGGTGCGCGGCACGATTGCCACGGCGTACTGGGGCACGTGGCGCTCGGCCTGCTGCACCTTCACTGGCGTGCCCTTGGGGGCCAGGGTGTCGCCGGTGTGGGTGTTGTTCAGCTTGGCCACGGCGGCGATGTCGCCGGCGGCCACCTCGCCTACCGCGATCTGCTCTTTGCCGCGCACCAGGAACATCGCGTGCATCCGCTCTTCGCCGCCGTTGCTGCTGTTCAGCAGCTTGTCGTCGGCCTTGATCGTGCCCGACAGCACCTTGAACACCGACAGCTGGCCCACGTACGGGTCGGCGATGGTCTTGAACACCTGCAGCAGCGGCTGGCCGGCAGCGTTGGGCACCACCGAGGACGTGGTGTTGCCGGCGATGACGGTGACGGGCCGGTCGGCGGGCGACGGGCCCAGCTCGCACAGGTAGTCGGCGAAGCGGTCGATGCCCACGCCGGTGGCGGCCGAGCCGAGCATCACCGGGAATTCGAGGCAGTCGAGCACTTCGTGCGCCAGCGTGCGCTCGAGTTCGGCCACCGAGGGCATGTCGCCCGACAAGTAGCGCTCGAGCTGCGCGTCGTCGCCGGATACGATCTCCTCCAGTAGCGCGTCGTGCAGCCCATGCTCCTCGTCGGTCACGTCGGCGGGCAGCGGCTCGTTGCGGTGCTTGCCGTCCTTCTCGTACTCGAGGGCCTCCTCGGTGAGCACGTCGGCCACACCGTGCAGCGTGCCGGCCTCGCCGAGCGGCAGCTCGAGCGGGGTGACGCCGGTGCCGAACGCGGCCTTCAGCTGGTCGAGCACGGCGTGGAAGTCGGCGCGATCCTTGTCTTCTTTGTTGACGAAGAACATGCGCGGAATGCCCAGTGCGGCGGCTTTGCGCCACAGCAGCTCGGTCTGCACCTCCACCCCGTCGACCGCGCTCACCACGAACACCGCCAGGTCGGCGACGGCCAGCGCCGCATCCACCTCGGCCTCGAAGTCGACATACCCTGGCGTGTCGATGATGTTCACCTTGTAGATGTCGCCGTCGGAGGCCTTCCACTCGAACGGGGCGAGCGCCAACGACAGCGAGATCTTGCGCTTGATGCTCTCGGGCTCGGTGTCGAGCAGGCTGGTGCCGTCGTCCACCTTGCCGGCACGGGCGATCGCGCCGGCACGTGCCAGCAGCGCCTCGGCCAGGCTGGTCTTGCCGGCACCACCGTGCCCGACCAG
Source organism: Actinomycetota bacterium (assembly GCA_030645495.1). Taxonomy (GTDB): domain Bacteria; phylum Actinomycetota; class Acidimicrobiia; order Acidimicrobiales; family Ilumatobacteraceae; genus UBA668. Next base: position 236,732 of record JAUSLV010000002.1, on the reverse strand, counting down.
CGCCACGTTGCGAATGCGATCCGTCGGAAAGCTCTTCACCACGACCCCTTTTCTACGTGCGGAGTTCTGGCTCCGACCGTAGCCGTTGAAAACCGCTGCCGATCAGGGACCTTCGGCACCAGCCGCGGTGCCCTCCGGTTGTTTCCCGCAGCGTGCGTGCACGTGGAGCCGGGTGCGAGAATCGAACTCGCGACCTTCGCATTACAAGTGCGGCGCTCTACCAACTGAGCTAACCCGGCGAATCCGGCCAGGGTACCCGGTGGCACGGATCACGACCACGGCGAACGCCCTGCGAACGAGCGGGTGCGGTTCGGGCGGCGCGCCGGGAGAATGTCGGCCATGCCTCGCTACGTCATGACCGTTCGCTGCGCCGACGGCCCCGGGATCGTGCACACGTTCACCGCCGCCCTGCTCGAGGCGCACGGCAACATTCTCGACAACGCGCAGTACGGCGACCCGCTCACCGAGCAGTTCTGCATGCGCACCCGCTTCGAGTCGCCGATCACCGACGTGGCCGAGGTGCGCCGCATCCTGCAACCCGCGGTGCACACGTTCGGCGCCACGTTCACCGTGCGCGACGAAGATGCCCACCAGCGGGTGCTGATCATGGTCTCCAAGTTCGACCACTGCCTGCTCGACCTGCTGTACCGCTGGCAGGCCGGCGAACTGCCGATCGAGATTCCGCTGGTGGTGTCGAACCACCCCGACTGCGCCGAGCTGTGCGCCCGCTACGGCGTGCCCTACCTGCACCTGCCGGTCACCAAGGACACCAAAGTGCAGCAGGAGGCCGTGCTGCGCGGCCTGATCGCCGAACACGGCATCGACTTCGTGGTGCTGGCCCGCTACATGCAGGTGCTGTCCGAGCAGTTCTGCGCCGACTTTGCCGGCCGGATCATCAACATCCACCATTCGTTCCTGCCCGGGTTCAAGGGCGCCCGCCCCTACCAGCAGGCCTACGAGCGCGGCGTGAAGATGATCGGCGCCACGGCCCATCTCGTCACCGCCGACCTCGACGAGGGCCCGATCATCGAGCAGGGCGTGGTGACGGTCGACCACTCGATGGACGCCACCACGCTCTCGATCATGGGCCGCGACGTGGAACGCCAGGTGCTGTCGCGCGCCGTGCGCCAGCAGGCCGAAGACCGGCTGTTCCTCATCGGCCACCGCGTGGTGGTGTTCCACTGACCGTCAGAGGTCGACGGCGCCCGAGACGCAGGTGGTGACGTTGCCGCCGATCCAGATCGCGCCGGTGTCGTCGGCGGACACGAGCACGCGGCCCGCTCGTCCGAGTGCATGGCCCTGGGACGCCGCGTAGGGCGGAGTGAACCTGCCGCTGGCCACCAGCCATTGCGCGCCGGAGGCGTTGAGGCTGCCGGTGACGGGGTCTTCCAGCAGGTTTCCGCGCTCGGGGAAGAACGCCCGCACCTCGTACGCCGCCGGGTGACCTGGCGCGTAGGGGCCGAACACGCCGATCGCCAGGGTCGTTTGGGCCCGTGGGCGCAGCGCGAGCACATCGGCAGCCGTCGGCAGCAGCACACCCAGCCACCCGGGGCCGTTGTCGATCCATCGTGCATCGACCACCAGGCCCGGCTCGATGCCGAGTACCGCCACCACCTCGCTGAGCGTGGTCTCGTCGACCGGGCCGTCACGGCGCAGTTCGGGTGCGGCGAACGCGAGCTGCCCTTGTTCGCCGATCGCCACGGGCACCAGCCCGGCGCCGCACTCCTGCACCACTCTGCCGGGTCGGCGCGGTATCCCGCCCATGGACAGCCACGCGTGGCACGACCCGAGCGTCGGGTGACCGGCGAAGGGCAGCTCGGTGCCGGGCGTGAAGATGCGCACCAGGTAGTCGGCATCCGGGTGCTGCGGCGGCAGCAGGAATGTGGTCTCCGAGAAGTTGGTCCAGTTGGCGAAGCGCTGCATGTCGTCGGTGGACAGCCCCGTCGCGTCGAGCACCACACCGAGCGGGTTGCCGCTGAGGGGTTTGGTGGAGAACACATCGAGTTCGAGATAGCCGCGCTGCACGGGTCGGGACCATACGACACCGTGTCGAAGAGGGCCGAGCAATTTCGGATGCCGGTGGCGCTCCGCGGCTACTCGATGACGGCCAGTTCGCGCACGCGGGCCAGCAGCACGTCGATCGCCGGTGCGTTCAGCCCGCCGTGGGGGATGATCACGTCGGCGAAGCGCTTGCTGGGTTCGATGAACTGCTCGTGTGCGGGGCGCACCGATTCGAGGTACTGGGCGATGATGCTGTCGGGTGTGCGGCCACGCTCGACGGTGTCGCGCAACAGGCGGCGGATGAAGCGCAGATCTGCCTCGGTGTCGATGTACACCTTCAGGTCGAAGCGGTCGCGCAGTGACGGTTCGGCGAGCACGAGAATGCCCTCCACCACGATGATCCGCGACGGCGCCACCATCCGCACCTCGTCGCTGCGCTTGTGGTTGGTGTAGTCGTACACCGGCACCGGAACGGTGATCCCCATGGTCAACTCCGCCAGGTGGCGGTTCAACAGCTCCCAATCGAACGCCGATGGGTGGTCGTAGTTGGCCTTGGCTCGCTCCTCCAGCGGTTGCTCGGGGTACGTGCAATAGTACGAATCCAGCTTGATCAGCGCCACCCGCTGGTCGCCGGCCATCTCCGCCAGGCGCTCGGCGACGGTGGTCTTGCCCGACGAGCTGCCGCCGGCGACCCCGATCATGTAGGGGCGGTGATCGGACGACATGGAGGCCCAAGATAGCCACCCGCGCCACTCTGAGACGTGGTCGAACAGGTGTCCGATGCTTGGTTTACCTACGCGATCTCGTGCAGGCTTGAGGCACTATGACTGTCGCCGCCGATGATCCCCGCGAGACCCTCGCCGAACGCGATCTCGCCATCCTGCAGTTCGAGGCCACCTGGTTCACGCTCGACGAGGACCGCCACGATGCGATCCGCGCGCGGTTCTCCTGCTCGGTTGAGGAGTACAATCTCGATCTCAACCGGGTGATCGACCATCCGGCAGCATTGCTCGTCGATCCGCTGGTGGTCCGCCGCCTGCGTCGTCACCGCGAGCGCCGCCGCCGGCAACTGATCGATGGCGCGGCTGCCGGCGAACACGCCTGACGTACTGAACTCAGCCCAGAACTCAGCCCAGAACTCAGCAAGGAGTCAACATGAGCAACGACTTCGGAGGCCGTGGCTCCCGTACCCCGACGGCCAGTTCGTCGATGGGCAGTGGTGTGGCCATCTTCGTCACAGCTGTCGCGCTGGTGCTCGGGTTCCTGATCCTGCGCAAGGTGAACGACAGCACGCCCGCAGCCGTCAGCCCCGGTGGCACCGAACAGACCGACGGCACCACGGGCACCGGCGACACGTCGGTGACGGTGCCGCTCGACACCGGCCCCACCACCACGGCGGCGCTCGTGCAGGTGTTCACCGGCACCAACGTGCAGGTGGCCAACTCGAGCGTGCAGAACGGCGTGGCCAAGATGATGACCACTGCCCTGCTGGGCGCCGGCTTCACCACCACCGAAGCCACCAACGGCACCGCCGACCCCAAGCTCACCACCAGCAAGGTGATCTACAACGCCGACGACCCCACCGCCAAGCCGGTGGCCGACACACTCGCCGCGATCCTGGGCGGCATCGCGGTGGAGCCGATGAGCATTCCGCTGCCCGTGCAGAGCGGTTCGTGGGCGGCCGGCAGCGGCGTCATCCTGCTGTTGGGCAACGATCTCGCGGGCCGCACCCTCGAGCAGATCCAGGGTGTCACCGACACCGGCACCACTCAGCCGCCCGCCGGCTGACCTGCCCCTGGGCCCCTGGGGCCCGCCTACTGCGTGTAGTCCTGGATCGTGCGCCCGTGCGTGCGGTCGGTGATCTCGCGTGCCCGCTGGCGGAACTCGTCGAGCAGTGCCCGCCGGTCGATCGTCAGCAGTGCCCGGTCGCGCATCAGCACCTTGCCGGCGACGATCGTGGTGCGCACGTCGGTGGGCTGCACCGAGTACACGAGCGCGGCCCCCAGGTCGTGCGCCGGCTGGCAGTGGAACCCGCTGAGGTCCACCAGGATCACGTCGGCGCGAGCGCCCACCGTCAGCGTGCCGGTCTCGCCGCGCATGCCCATCACTGCCGCCGACTCGGGGCCGGCCATGTGCAGCGCCATCGAGTTGCGGAACCACGTGGCGTCGTCGGCGATCTGCTTCTGCGACAGCGCGGTGATGCGCATGCTCTCGAAGATGTCGAGCGTGTTGTTCGAGGCCACGCCGTCGGTGCAGAAGCCCACCGGCACACCAGCGGCGCGCAGGTCGGCGATCGGCGTGAGCGGCCCCATCGCGAACTTGAGGTAGCCCTTCGGACCGTGGGTGACACCCACCCGGTCGCGATGGGCGGCCAGCAGCGGGATGTCGGCGGGCAGGATGCCGTTGCCGTGGGCGATGATCGCCCCGGCCTCGAGCACGCCCGTGTGGTCGAGCACCTGGATCGGGGTCTCGTTGCGTGAGCGCAGGCTGGCGTTCGTCTGGATGATGTCTTCGGCGCCGTGGATGTGCACCTTCACGCCCAGGCGCAGCGCCTCCGTGGCAGCAGCGCGCAGGTCGTCGTCGTTCACCGTGTAGGGCGCGTGGGGCGCGATCGAGGTGGTGATGCGGCCATCGGCCTGGCCGTTCCACCGCTCGGCAAAGGCCACCGACGTATCGAGCCCGGTGCGACCCTGCGAGCTGAAGAAGGCCGAGCCGAGGTTGGCGCGGATACCGGTTTCCTGCACGGCGGCCGCGGCCATGTCCATGTGGAAGTAGTGGTCGGCGAAGGTGGTGACGCCGCACTCGATCATCTCCGCGATCGCCACCATCGTTCCGAGATACACGTCGCGCTCGCCGACGTTCACCTCCATCGGCCAGATGTAGTCGTTGAACCAGTGTGTGACGGACACGTCCTCGGCGGCGCCGCGCAGGAACGTCATGGCCGCGTGCGTGTGCGTGTTGATCAGCCCGGGCATCGCCACCATGCCCTGCGCGTCGATCACCTTGCCGGCGATGGTGGGCGAGGCGGGATTGGTGTCCACCTTGGTGATCCGCCCGTCGGTGATCTCGAGCGTGGTGCCCGGCCCGAACGTGGCGCGGTCGGCCCGTGCCGACAGCAGGGCGGTGCAGTTGACGATCGCCAGGTCGGCGGGGCGGCGGGAAGAGATGGGCATCGAGGCGAACCTAGGTGCGAGTATCGCGCGCCGTCGAATCCGGCCGCGCGCTCACCCCATCGGCTCGGCCAGCAGCGCCGCCGCGGCGTGCTCGATGCACCACAGCGGCTCGTTGAACGCCCGGTCGCGACCGAACTCGGCGACGAGCGAGCGGTGGCGAATGCGACCGTGCACCTCCGGGGCACTCTCGCCCACCACGGCCGCAACGGGCCGGCCGGCTTCGGCACACATCGCCTGCACGCCACCCACCACCTTGCCCTCGAAGCTCTGCTCGTCGAGGTAGCCCTCGCCGGTGATCACTAGGTCGGCGGCGAGCACGTGGTCGTGCAGGTCGAGTTCGTCGGCCACTAGGTCGAAGCCGGGCAGCAGCCTGCCGCCCAGGGCCACCAGCCCCCCGGCCAGGCCGCCGGCCGCACCGGTGCCGGGGATCGCCCGCACGTCCACGCCGTACTGCTGCTGGTACATCTGTGCCAGCCGTTCGAGCCGGCCGCGCAGCATGTCGACCTGCGCCGGTGTGGCGCCCTTCTGCGGGGCGAACACCGGCGCCGCGTCGGCGAACAGTGTTTGCACGTCGCACGCCACCAGCAGCCGCACCGCGCGCAAACGGTGCGGCGAGGTGATCGCGCGGATGCAGCCGAGCCCGCCGTCGGTGGTGGCCGACCCGCCGAGGCACACCACGATCTTCTTCGCCCCCAGGTCGAGCGCCTGGTCGATCAGCTCGCCGGTGCCGGTGGTGCTGGCGGCCATCGCGTCGTTGCCCGCCGCGCCGCCCAGCAGCGTGAGTCCCGAGGCGCGAGCCATCTCGATCACCGCCGTGCCGCGGTGCAAGCGCCACTGCGCCTGCACCGCGTCGCCCAGCGGGCCGGTGACGGTGCTCACCCGGTTGGGCCCACCCAATGCCTCCAGCGTGCCCTCGCCGCCATCGGCCACCGGCAGTTCCACGCAGTCGTGCCCCAGTTCCCAGCAGGCGTGGCCGATGGCAGCGGCGGCCTGCGCGGCCGTGGCGGTGCCCTTGAACTTGTCGACCGCAGCGAGCACCCGCATCGGGCCAGGCTAAGGGGAGACTGCGGCCGGCACGGGTCGTCGAAATCCTGACTGGCTGGGTAGAGTTTCAGTCATGGCCGTGACTGTTCGCATCCCCACCACTCTGCGCCCGATGGCGGGCGGCAACTCGACCGTGCAGGTGGAGGGCGCCACCCTCGCCGACGTGATCACCAACCTCGAGGCCGCGCACCCCGGCTTCCGCGACCGCCTGCTCGACGAGTCGGGCGCGCTGCGCAAGTTCGTGAACCTGTTCGTGGCCGACGACGACGTGCGCTACCTCGACGGGCTGAACACCGCGGTGCCCGCCGGCGAGACCGTCAGCATCATCCCCGCCGTCGCCGGCGGCTGAGCCACCTCCCGTACGCGAAAGGGCCCCGGGCGTTCGCCCGGGGCCCTTTCAATTCAGCGAGTCGCTGAACCGTCACTGACGGCTCAGAAGTCCTCCGGCTCAATGGTCGGACAACTTCGCTTCGCTCAGAAGTCCTCCATACCGCCCATGCCGCCGCCCATGCCGCCACCCGAGTTCTGCTCGGGCTTGTCGGCCACGACGGCCTCGGTGGTGAGGAACAGCGCCGCGATCGAGGCTGCGTTCTGCAGCGCCGAGCGGGTGACCTTGGCGGCGTCGATGACGCCCAGCTTGACGAGATCCTCGTACACGCCGGTGGCGGCGTTGAGGCCCTCGTTGCCCTTCAGGCCCTTCACCTTCTCGACGACCACGCCACCTTCCATGCCGGCGTTCTCGGCGATCTGCTTCAGCGGGGCCTCGAGGCTCTTGGCCACCATGCGGGCGCCAGTGGCTTCGTCGCCGGTGAGGCTGTCGGCCACCTTCAGCACTGCGGCCTGCGCACGCAGCAGGGCCACGCCACCGCCGGGCACGACGCCCTCTTCGATGGCGGCCTTGGTGGTGCTGACCGCGTCTTCGATGCGGTGCTTCTACTCCTTCAGCTCCACCTCGGTGGCAGCGCCGACCTTCAGCACGGCAACGCCGCCGCTGAGCTTGGCCAGACGCTCCTGCAGCTTCTCACGGTCGTAATCGCTGTCGGTGTTGTCGATCTCGGCCTTGATCTGGTTGATGCGGCCCTTGATGTCGTCTTCCTCGCCGGCACCTTCGACGATGGTGGTCTCGTCCTTGGTGATGATCACCTTCTTGGCGCGGCCCAGCAGATCGAGCGTGGTGTTCTCCAGCTTGAGGCCCACTTCTTCGCTGATGACCTGGCCACCGGTGAGGATGGCGATGTCCTGCAGCATGGCCTTGCGGCGCTCGCCGAAGCCGGGGGCCTTGACGGCGGCCGACTTGAACGTGCCACGGATCTTGTTGACCACCAGGGTGGCCAGGGCCTCGCCCTCGATGTCTTCGGCCACGATGACGAGCGGCTTGCCCGACTGCATGACCTTCTCGAGCACGGGCAGCATGTCGCGGACGGAGCCGATCTTCGACGACACGAGCAGGATGTACGGGTCGTCGAGCGACGCCTCCATGCGCTCCATGTCGGTGGCGAAGTAGGGGCTGATGTAGCCCTTGTCGAAGCGCATGCCCTCGACGAGATCCATCTCCATGCCGAAGGTCTGGCTCTCCTCGACGGTGATCACGCCGTCCTTGCCCACCTTGTCGATGGCCTCGGAGATCATCGTGCCGATCTCGGTGTCGGCAGCGGAGATGCTGGCGACCTGAGCGATCTGCTCCTTGGAATCCACTTCCTTGGCGAGGGCCTTGATGCTGTCGACAGCGGCGGCGACGGCGGCCTCGATGCCCTTCTTCAGGGTCATCGGGTTGGCGCCGGCGGCCACGTTGCGCAGACCTTCGCGAACCATGCTCCAGGCGAGCACGGTGGCGGTGGTGGTGCCGTCACCGGCGACGTCGTCGGTCTTCTTGGCGACTTCCTTCACCAGTTCGGCGCCGATGCGCTCGTACGGGTCTTCCAGGTCGATCTCCTTGGCGATCGACACACCGTCGTTGGTGATGGTGGGGGCGCCCCACGTCTTCGAGAGCACGACGTTGCGGCCCTTGGGCCCGAGGGTGACGCGCACGGCGTCGGCGAGCTTGTTCATGCCCGCCTCGAGCGAGCGACGAGCGACCTCGTCGAAAGCGATCTGCTTCGGCATTGCAATCCTCCACGAATGGGTTTTGGGATGGGGAACGGGTCGTAGGGCGAGCTGTCACTCGACCTATGAGAGTGCTAGCACTCTAAACCCTGGACTGCTAAAGCGGCAACCCTCTGCCCCGCCGTGGCGGGTGGGGCGCGGGTCAGTCGATGGCGTCGTTGACGGCGTCGACCGCTTCGTCGACCACCTTGTCGATCGCGTCGCGGGCGCCGGTGAAGCCGGGCACCTCGGCCAGCATCGTGTCCTCGAGGCGCGACTCGTCGAGCACGAGGAACAGGATCACCCCGACGATCGCGCCCACCAGCGGGAAGACGATGAACGCCCACAGCTGCTGCAGCGCATCGGTGGACGGTTCGGCGAACATCGCCGTGCCCAGCGACCGGGCCGGGTTGACCGAGGTGTTGTCGATCGGGATCGAGATCAGGTGGATCAGCGTCAGCGTGAGGCCCACGACCAGCCCGCCCATGCCGGGGGCGAAGCCCTTGGTGGTGGTGAACAGCACCACCAGCACCAGCAGCGCGGTCAGCACCACCTCGGTCACGATCGCCGCACCCAGGCCGTAGTACTCGCCGCTCCACAGGTTGGCGGCGAACGAACCGCGCTCGAAGGTGTCGCGCCCGCTGGCGATGCCGTAGATGATCGCCGCGCCACCGATGCCGCCGATCACCTGGCCGATGACCGCGAACGCCGCGTGCGCACCGTTGATCTTCTTGGCCAGCAGCAGGCCCAGCGTGACGGCCGGGTTGATGTGGCAGCCGCTGATCGGCCCGATCACGTAGGCCATGATCAGCAGCGAGAGGCCGAAGCCCAGCGCCACGCCGAGCACGCCCACTGACTGGGCGGTGAAGATCGCCACGCCGGGGCCGCCCAGCATCAGCACCGCCGTGCCGACGAGTTCCGCAACCAGGATCCGTCCATTGTTCTGGGCTGCGGGGTTCTGGGCTGCGGGGTTCTGGGCTGTGCTCTGGGTCGCCATGCGCGAACGATAACCCGATCGGTCGTTCCCAATCGCGCAATGTCCGGCTACCGTCGGCCCGATGGCAGCTCGTGGGCGCAGCGAGACGTTCCTCATCACCAAGGTGCGTGATGGCTCGCGGGCTCGTACCCCCGACGACCTGATCGTGGAAGAGCCGATGACGGTGCAGCTCGACGGCACGGTGGTCAGCACCACGATGCGTACGCCGGGCAACGACTACGAGCTCGCTGTCGGGTTCTGCCACACCGAGGGGCTGCTCGCCGGCATGGCGGTCACGGGTGTGCGCTACTGCGCCAACGGTTCGGCCACGGACAGCGATTTCAACGTGGTCACGGTCGACACCGGCGGCCGCGCCCCCGCCCCGCGGCCACGCCTGGGCAACACCACGTCCAGCTGCGGGCTGTGCGGTAACGACGCGATCGACGAGCTGTGCGCTCGGCTCACCTCGTTGCCGGCCACGCCGCCGATCCCGCTGGAGGTGCTACAGGCTGTTCCAGAGCGGGTGCGTGCCGCGCAGGGCCTGTTCGACAGCACCGGCGCGGTGCATGCCGCCGCCGCGTTCACCGTCGCCGGCGAGGTGTTGCTCATCCGCGAGGACGTGGGGCGGCACAACGCGGTCGACAAGGTGATCGGCCGGATGCTGCTCGACGAGCTGTTGCCGGCCACCGGGCTGGGCCTGTTCGTGAGTGGTCGCGCCAGCTTCGAGCTGGTGCAGAAGGCCTGGGCAGCCGGGTTCGCCACGCTCGTGGCCGTCAGCGCGCCCACGGCCTTGGCAGTGCACACGGCCCGCCGGGCGGGGATGGTGCTGGCCGGGTTCGCACGTGCCGATCGGCTCAACGTGTACTCGCCCGAGCGCCTCGCGCCCGGCCTGTCGAACCCGTAGCCTGCACGCATGACCGAAGCGATCAAGCCCTCCGTCGGCCGTGGCGTGCTGCACCTGTTCTGCAAGCCCACCCCCATGTTCGACGGCGACGCCGTCGTGGCCGCCGTGCGCGAGGCCGAGGCTGCCGGCACCCAGGTGGTGGCGGTGTCCACGCTGGGCCACAAGTGCGACGCGGCGTTCATGGCGATGCACGAAGACCTGCAGCAGCTGCGTGCGCTGCAGTCGGGCCTGCAGCGTGCCGGCCTGGAAGTGGTCGACAGCTACGTCAGCCTCACCGAGGCCAGCGAGTACGCCGCGGGCATGCCCGAAGAGCACATCAAGGCTCGCCTGTACCCCGAGATCCCGCCGAAGGCGCACCACATGCCGGCGTGGTGCTTCTACCCGATGTCGAAGAAGCGTGAGGCGCACGCCAACTGGTTCACGTTGCCCTTCGACGATCGCAAGCGGTTGATGCACGAGCACGGCACCAGCGGCCGCAAGTTCGCCGGGCGCGTGGTGCAGTACGTCACCGGCAGCACCGGCCTCGACGAGTATGAGTGGGGCGTCACCCTGTTCGCCGTGCACCCCGACGACCTCAAGGAGGTGGTGTACACGATGCGCTTCGACGAGGCGTCGTCGGTGTACGCCGAGTTCGGGCCGTTCTACACCGGCATGGTGGTGCCGGTGGAAGCACTCGTCGCCACGCTCTGACGCCCGAACGCCTGCCTTCGAACGCGGCTGTCAGCCGTCGCCGAGTCGCAGCAGGCCGGTGGCGACGTCGCGGCCGTTCTCGTCGAACGTGAACCGCTCGAAAACTGCGCTGGTCATTTCGCCGCTGGGGTTGATCGCCAGGGTGGCGCCGGGGCCGTCGTAGTTGATGTTGCGGCTCTCGGCGAGCGCGGCGGCGCACTCGGTGTAGGTGAAGCAGCGGCTGCCGCTGGCGGTGACCGCGGGAATCACGGCGGCCATCGTGGCCGGGTCGCTGCTGTCGGCGGCGAGGGCGGCGAGGGCGATGATCGCCAGGCAGTCGTACGCGTTGTGCGCGAACAGGCCGGTGGCGTCGGCATCGACCTCGCGCAGCGAGTCGTGGAACGACGTGGACGTGGCATAGGCGAGCGGTGACGCGCCGACCACTCGCGCCGACAGGTCGGCGTCGAACGGCGGCGCCGATGCATCGGGTCGGCGCACTGCGTCGTTGACGACGAACGTCATCCGCCCGTTGGTGGCGGCGTCGATCGCGGCGATAATCGCCGGCCCGGTGACGGCGTCGGCCACCACGGCGACGACGCCGGTGCGTGCCTGCGCCACCGCTGCAGCTGCCTCGTCGATCGAGGTGCCGCCCGAGGTGAAGCCCACGAACGCACTGACGGTCATGCCGACTCTGGCGATCGCCGACCGGGTGGCTTCGGCGAACGGTCGGCCGTAGCTGTCATCGAGGTACACCACTGCCGCGGTGCTGGTGCCCGAGGTTTCCACCACCCGCGCCATGGCCTGCGCTTGCAGCGAGTCGCTGGGGACGGTGCGGAAGAACAACCCGTTGTCGGGGTAGCCGTCGAGCGCCAGCGCCGACGCGGTGGGAGCGCACGTGAGCACGCCGCTGTCGACCGCTTCGCCGAGTGTTGCCAGCAGATCGGGCGACGAGGTGGGGCCGATGATCGCGTCGACACCGGCCTGCAGCAGGCTCTGCACCGCCAGCACGGCCGTGGCCGAGTTGTCGCCCTCTTCGCGGAACACGAGGCGCACGGGGCGGCCGTTCACGCCGCCTGCCTCGTTGATCTCGTTGATGCCGACATCGAGTGCGGTGGTCATCGAGACGCCGATCTCGGAAGACACCCCCACCGTGGGCAGCACGGCCCCGATCATCAACGTGCCGTCGTCATCGCGAGCGGCGGTGCTTGACGTCGTCTCCTCGGCCGTCGTGGGTGCGGCCCCGCCACCGTCAGAACAGGCACCGATCGAGGCGGTGATCGCCACCACTGCTACCCGTCCGACGGCTCGGCGGATTGCAGCGGAGTGGTGGGTGCGCACGCCTCGGAGTGTACGAGAGAAGGTGGCGGGCCGGGGACGACGGGAGAGGCCCCCGGCCCACCAGGAAGGTGGTTCGTACCTGCGGCCAGTGTACGCGTGGCTGTTGGCGGGGCCTATGGTCGCGATCGTGAGTGACGCCACACCCAACGACTTCACCCGCGATCTCGCCCGCTGGAGCGAAACGCTCGCGGGTATCGCCCGCACCGGGCTGGCCTTCTCCGAGAGCCTCTACGAACGTGAGCGGTTCGAGGAGGTGCTGCACGTGGCTGCCGACATCAAGGCTGCGGCCGACGAGGCGCTGGAGGTGCGCCGCGAGAGCGACCACTTCGTGCAGGAGTGGATGGAGAGCGTCGGCGAGGGCATTCCCGGATATGTCACCCCGAAGGTGGCGATCGGGGCGATCGTCGGCAACGACGCGGGTGAGATCCTGCTCGTGCAGCGTGGCGACAGTGGGCTGTGGCTGTACCCCACCGGCTGGGCCGATGTCGGCTATTCGCCCGCCGAAGTGGTGGTGAAGGAAGTGCTCGAGGAGACGGGTGTGGAGTGCGAGCCCGTGCAGTTGCTGGCGGTGATCGACGGCCAGCGCGCCGGGTTCAGTCGGTTCGGGATGTACTTGCTGCTGTTCCACTGCCGTGCCACCGGGGGCAGCCTGGTGCCGCACCCGTTGGAAACCCAGGCCGTCGGCTGGTTCGGGCGCGACGCGTTGCCGGTTCCCACGGTGGGCGCACAGTGGTGGGGGCCGTCGGCGTTCGCAGCCATCGACGGTGCCCGTCAGGCTGCCACGTTCGAGCCGCCGCGATCGCCCGTGTGGCGCGGCGAGCACCCGCCGCAGGCCTGAACGTGGTGGGCGCGGCTCAGCTCTCGCTGGAACCCTGGTCGCGCAAGAAGCGCTCCACCTCGGCCATCAGCTCTTCGCTGTTCACCTCGGTGTCGGGTTCGGGGGCCAGCTCGCCGCCGACGCTGTCGTCATCGTCATCGTCATCGTCGTCGAGGTCGTCGGGATCGAAGTCGTCGAGTTCGCCGTTGTCCGACATGCTCTCCAGCCGGTTCACGTAGCCCATCAGGTCGCCGTCGTCGGCCACCAGGTTCGACACGCGAGTCTCGTACTCGGCCGACTCGACCTGCAGCCGACCCACCGGCGCGGGCGTGCCGATCATCTCGCAGGCTCGCTGCACCAGCGCCAGCGAGGCCTTGGGGGAGGGCACCTGCGAGGCGTAGGCGGGCACGGCCGCCCACAGCGACGCCGAGGGCAGGTCGGTGCGGGTGCACGCGTCTTGCAGCACGCCGACGATGCCGGTGGGGCCTTCGTAGCGGCTGCGCTGCAGGTCGAAGCGATCGATCGTGCCTTGGTCGGTGGCGGTGCCGATCAGTTGCACGGGGCGGGTGTGCGGCACGTCGGCCAATAGCGCGCCCAGCGTGAGCACCATCGAGGCCTGGAAGTGCTGGGCGATGCCCACGATCTGCTCGGTGAACAGCCGCCAGCGCAAGGCCGGCTCGGGGCCGAGCATCAGGATCACGTCGCCGCCGGGCGTGCGTGCGCTCCACAGGCCCACGGTGGGCCACACGATCGCCCGCTTCTGCTCGGCCGTCAGCCGCACGTGCGGGCGCACGGTGGCGAAGTCGGTGAACTCCTCGGGGTCGATCTCGGCCAGCGGCTCGGCATGCCACACCTCGATGAGGTGGCGCACGCTGTTGCTGGCGGCGTCAGCGGCATCGTTCCAGCCGGTGAAGGCGGCGATGAGCACCGGTTGCTGAAGGGTGGGTTGCGCCAGCCACCGGACGTGCTCCATGCCCGGGAATCCTACCGCTGGCGGTCGCGCACCCGGTCGGCCAGTGGCCGGCGCCGGTGGGCGCGCAGTACGTTGGCTGCCGTGAGTGTCACCCTCGAGATCGCCGCCGTCGCCGACCAGGAACTGGTCGACGCATTCGCCCACCTGATCCCCCAGCTGTCGCGCAGCTCGGCCCCGCCCACGATCGAGCAGGTGCGCGAGATGGTGCAGTCGCCGGCCAGCGACGTGCTGGTGGCCCGCCTCGATGGGCATATCGTGGGCACGCTCACGCTGGTGGTGTTCCGCATCCCCACCGGCGTGCGCGCCTGGATCGAGGACGTGGTGGTCGACGATTCCGCCCGCGGCCAGAGCGTGGGCGACCAGCTGAACCGCTTCGCGATCGACATCGCGCAACGCAAGGGCGCCAAGACCATCGACCTCACCTCGCGCCCGTCACGCGAGGCCGCCAACCGCCTGTACCAGCGCATCGGCTTCATGCCCCGCGAGACCAACGTCTACCGCTACGACCTGTAGCCCGGGTTGGGGTCCGGCCATTCCCGAGGGTTCCGACGTGGGCGCCCCGCACCGAAACCCTCCAGTTGGTGGTTGCGGGCAGATTCGGCGAACGCGGAACCGAACGGGGCTGGCCGGGGTGATGGATGATGTGACCATCCCCAACGACTGCGCAGCGTCTGTAGCCAGAGCACCACGCGACGACGGTGCCGCGGGCGACGGGTTCGATGCGTTCTTCCGCGCCAACTACCTCGGCGCCGTTCGGCTGACTCCTCAGCCCAGCGGGTGGGGCCAGGGCATGCCGTCGGGCGGGTCTTCGCCGGCGACGCCGTCGACTGCTTCACGCAGTAGGTCGGCGTGGCCGGTGTGGCGGCCGTACTCCTCCACGAGGTCGAACAACAGCCGGCGCAAGCTGGTGTGCGCGCCACCCCACCCGAGGTGCGCCTGATGGTCCAGGCCACCGTCGGCGAGCGCCCTTTGCACGCTCGCCCGTGAGCGCTCGATGGTGGCGGCCCACAGCGCGTACAACTCGTCGGGCGAGTCGTGGTCGGCGGAGGTGAAGTCCCACTCCGGGTCGTCCTTCCACGGGGCCGAGCGCCACGGCTCGGACGGCGTCTCGCCCCACAGCTTGCGGGTGAACATGTCGTCCTCGGCGCGTGCGAGGTGCTTCAGCAACCGGCCCAACGACAGCGCCGACGACGGGAAGCGGTACGCCAGCCCGGCCGCATCCAGCTCGCGGGCCTTCCACCAGAACGTGGCCCGCAACCGATCCAGCGAGGCCAGCAGATGCTCGACTTCCGAGCCGGCCATCGGCGGCTCCCACGGTGCGGGTACATGAGTCATCGAGCGGACCGTAGTCGCTCCCGCGAGGGGTGTGGGGCGGGCTGGTACGTTCCGAGCGTCGCCGCACCCGAGGAGTCCAGATGACCAGCACACACCTCCGCAGCCGTTGGGACCAGCGCACCTACGCCCGGCTCGCGTGGGTGTCGATCGGTGATCCGCAGCTGGTGGAGTTGGCTGCAGGCGCGGGGCACTTCGATGCGATCGTGCTCGACATGCAGCACGGCACGATCGATCAGGCGGTGGCGTTGCAGTGCCTGCGCGCCGCTGGTCGCTGGCCGGTGACGGTGCTGGCCCGCATCGCCTCCGACGACGCCGACCTGATCGGGTGGCTGCTCGACGCCGGGCTCGACGGTGTGATCGTGGCCATGTGCCAGTCGGCGCAGATGGCGCAGCGGATCGTGGCCGCCACGCGTTACGCCCCCGAGGGCACGCGCTCGTACGGCGTGTTCCGCGCGGGCACGCCCGGCAGCGATCCACTGGCCGCGGCGCGCGAGGTGATCGTGATCCCGATGGTGGAGAGCGCGGCCGGCTTGCAGCACGTGGACTCGATCGTTGCCGTGGATGGCGTGGACGGCGTGCTGATCGGCCCCGGCGACCTGGGGTTGTCGCTCGGCCACGGAGTGGGCCAGAACCGCACCGAGCTGCCGATGGTGGCCGCGTTCGACGCCATCCGCGAGGCCGCGCACCGCCAGGGCAAGCGGTGCGGCATCTTCGCGACGACACCCGACTACGCGCGGCAGACGGCGGCCGAGGGCTACGACCTGGTGGTGCCGTGGTACGACTCGGCGGCGATCAAGGCCTCGCTGGCCACCAGCGCGCTCGACTGACGTGGTGCCCGCTCAGTCGGTCGGGCACAGCACCAACACGTAGCCGTCGGGGTCGCGATGGGCGAGCGCGCCCACACCGGCCCAATACGGGTTCGGGTGTGCGAACGCCGAGTGGCCGGCGGACGTGAGACGGGCCGACACCGCCGCCACCTGCTCGGTGTCCAGGTACAACACAAGCAGGTCTTCGTCCGTCGGCGTGGGCACCGGATGGCCCGACTCGTGACGGGTGAACTCGATGTGCCAGCCACCCTCCGTCGGCCCGATGAACGCGCCGTCGTACCCGTTGTGCTCGGCGAATCCACCCAGCCGCGCGAGGCCGACCAGGTCTGCGTAGAACGCCGTGATCGCGATCAGGTCGGTAGTGGGTCGGGCGACACGGAATGTTCGGACGGTCAGCGCGCTGTCGGGCATGAGTCACAACGTAAAGGACTGCGCTGTACGAAGATGGCGGGGTGATCAAGTACCTCGGGTCGAAGCGGCGGTTGGTGCCGGTGCTCGGCGACTTGTTCGCCCGCTCGCGGGCCCGCACGGCGCTCGACCTGTTCACCGGCACCACGCGGGTGGCACAGGAGTTCAAGGGCCGCGGTGGCGTGGTGACCGCGGTGGACTGTGCGCGCTACTCGGAGGTGTTCGCGCAGTGCTGGATCGCCACGTCGGCTGACGACCTCGACCAGGCCGCCCTCAACGACGCGCTCGCCCACCTGAACGCCCTACCAGGTGAGCCGGGCTACTTCACCGACACGTTCTGCGTGCAGTCACGGTTCTTCCAGCCCAAGAACGGGGCACGGGTGGATGCGATCCGCGACGCGATCGAGCGCGACTATCTCGGCTCGCCGTTGTACCCGGTGCTGCTGACGAGCCTGATCCTCGCCGCCGACCGCGTGGACTCGACCACCGGCGTGCAGATGGCGTACCTCAAGCAGTGGGCGCCTCGCGCGCACCACGACCTCGAACTGCGGGGCCCAGAGTTGCTGCCTGGCACCGGCACGGCCGTGCGTGGCGACGCGCTGGAGGTCGCGCCGACACTCGGGTCGTTCGATCTCGCCTACCTCGACCCGCCGTACAACCAGCACCGCTACTTCACGAACTATCACATCTTCGAAACACTGGTGGCGTGGGACCGGCCGCAGCACTACGGCGTCGCCTGCAAGCGGATCGACAGTCGCGACGAGGCCACCAAGAGCACGTTCAACACGAAGAAGGACATGCCGTCGGCGTTGGCCGCCACCGTGGCGGCGATCGACGCAGAGGTACTGGTGCTGTCGTACAACGACGAGTCGTGGGTGACCAGCGAGCAGTTGCTGGCGATGTGCGCACGCTTCGACGAGGTGCGGCTGCTGGCCTTCGACTCGAAGCGCTACGTGGGCGCGCAGATCGGCATCCACAACCCCGACGGTGTGCGCGTGGGCGAGGTGTCGCACCTGCGCAATCACGAGTGGATCGTGGTGGCCGGCCCGCGCAGCACGGTGCGGCGGATGACCGAGCCGTACTCGTCGGCGGTCGCCGCCAGCTGATTGTCCGTCGCCATTCAGTCGTCGAGGATCGCGCGCACCGTGCGCAGGGTGAGCTCCACCACGTCGTCGCGGTCGGCTTCCGCCAGTGTCTCGAACGTGCCGGCCGAACGGGCGAGCACGATGCCGGTGAGCGCCGCGAACGCGATCTCAGCGCGCAGGCTCGGGCGGTCGAGGCCACTGCGCTCCATCTCCTGCAGCAGCGGTTGGATGATGCGTTCGTCGATGATCCGCCGGGCGGCGTCGCGCACCTCGTTGTCGGAGGTGGGCAGCACCACGGCCTGCTGCAGCGGGCTGGCGCCCACGCTGGTGATCCGCCCGATCATGCGGTCGATGAATTCGGGTGTGAGCGGGGCGGCGGCCGTCGTGTCGGGCCCCTCGGTGTCGAGCGACGCGATGTAGATCGCGGTCTTGCTGCCGAAGTACCGCGCCACCAGCGCGGGGTCGACCCCGGCCCGCTCGCCGATCTGGCGCAACGTGGTGCCCGCGTAGCCCTTCGCTCCGAACAGATCTTTGGCCGCTTGCAGCAGTGCTTCGCGAGTGCGTACCGCGTCGCGCCGACGGGTGCTGTCGGTCTCGGTCTGCGGGTCCGTCGTCACCATCACCCCACATCTTCCCATACCGGGGAACCGCGGTTACCGTGACGGCGTGCAGGAACCCACTCCAGCGGATCGGGCGACCGCCGGACGCAGCGTGTGGCTGACCCGCAACCTGGTGGTGCTCACGCTGATCTCGTTCACGCAGGACGCAGCGAGCGAGTTGTTGTACCCGCTGCTGCCGATCCTGCTGACGGGTGTGCTGGCTGCGCCACCGGTGGTGTTGGGGTTGGTGGAGGGCGTCGCCGACGCCACCGCCGGTGTCAGCCGCTACGTCGCCGGCCGCTGGTCGGATCGGCGCGGCCGCAAGCCATTCATCGCCACCGGCTACGGGCTGGCGGCGGTGGGCAAGGTGGTGGTCGCCGCGGCGACCGTGTGGCCGCTGGTGCTGGTGGGTCGCGTCGTCGACCGTCTGGGCAAGGGCGTGCGCTCGGCACCGCGCGACGCGCTGATCGCCCAGTCGGTGCCGCGCGAAGCGCTCGGCCGCGCGTTCGGCTTCCATCGCATGGGCGACAGCCTCGGCGCGGTGATCGGGCCGCTGCTGGGGCTGTGGGCGTTGGCGGTGCTCGACGGTGACGTGCACGCCGCGCTGTGGTGGGCAGTGGTGCCGGCCACGCTCTCGGCGTTGCTGGTGGCGTTCGTGCGCGAGCCGCGACGACCTGCACTCGAACCGGCAGCGGTTGCGCAGGATCAGCCCGTGACCCAGGCAACGGCCGAGCCCTTACCGCGCCGCTACTGGACGGTTACCTCGGTGCTCGTGGCGATCGCGCTCGTCAACTTCTCCGACACGTTGTTGCTGCTGCGACTGCTCGATCTCGGCTTCTCCACCACCGAAGTGGTGCTGGCCTACGTGCTGTTCAACTCGATCTACACACTCGGCTCGTACCCTGCCGGCGCGCTCACCGATCGTTGGCCGCGCCCCGTCGTATACGCCGTCGGCCTGCTGGCCTTCGCCGTGGGGTACGTGGGCCTGGGCCTCACGCACGGAGGGGCCACCACCTGTGTGCTCGTGGGTGTGTACGGCCTGTTCCCGGCGTTCACCGACGGTGTGGGCAAGGCGTGGATCGCCTCGCTGGTGCCCCATCAGCACCTCGGTCGCGCGCAGGGCACATACCAGGCGCTGAACAACGGCGCCGTGCTCGCAGCCGGCCTGTGGGCCGGGCTCAGCTGGAACGCTGGTGCGGGCGATGGCACGGTTCCGCTGGTGGTGGCGGGCGCGGTTGCGGGCGCGGCCGCGCTGGTGATGATCGTGCTGGCAACTACGGGTGCGGGTAGTTCCGCTTCCGGTGTTGGGCGACGTAGACGAGGCCCACGAGCACCGGCACTTCGATGAGCGGACCCACCACGCCGGCGAGCGCCTGACCCGACGACACGCCGAACACGCTGATCGCGACGGCGATCGCGAGCTCGAAGTTGTTGCCAGCGGCGGTGAACGAGATGGTGGTGTTGCGTTCGTAGCTGAGGTGCATGCGGCGGCCCACCCAGAACGTGCCGAACCACATGATCGCGAAGTACGCCAGCAGCGGCAGTGCGATGCGGGCCACGTCGAGCGGCTGGTTGGTGATGCGGTCGCCCTGCAGCGCGAACAGGATCACGATCGTGAACAGCAGGCCGTACAGCGCGATCGGGCCGATGCGCGGCAGGAACCGGCCTTCGTACCACTCGGTGCCCTTCGCCCGCTCGAGGAACGTGCGCGTGAGGAACCCGGCCAGCAGCGGTACACCGAGGAAGATCAGCACCGACTTGGCGATCGCCCACACCGTCACGTCGATGCCCTCGCTGTCCAGGCCCAACCAGTCGGGCAGCAACTCGAGGTAGAAGTAGCCCAGCAGCGAGTAGGCCACGATCTGGACGATCGAGTTGATCGCCACGAGCACAGCGGCGAGTTCGCGGTCGCCCGTGGCGAGGTCGATCCAGATCAGCACCATCGCGATGCAGGGTGCGATACCCACGATGATCAGCCCGGTGCGGTACTCGGGCAGGTCGGGCAGCGTCAGCCACGCGAGCGTGAACATGATCGCCGGGCCGGCCAGCCACGTGATCGCCAAGGACGCGAGCAGTGAGCGACGGTCGCCCACCACGTGCCCCAACGCCTTGTACTTCACCTTCGCGAGCACCGGGTACATCATCACCAGCAGGCCGATGGCGATCGGCAGCGACACCGTGTCGATCTTCACGTCGTCGAGCTGGTCGTTCAGGTCGGGGAACACCCGCCCGAGGATCAGCCCCAACGCCATCGCCGCGCCGATCCACACCGGTAGTAACCGGTCGAGCGTGGACAGGCGCGGCGTCGGCTGTTCGGTCATGACATCAGCATGCCGCCTCAGCAGCAGGCTCGCCCCACCGCCACCGGCTCGGTGGCAGCTGCGGGCGTGCAACACGCGGCCTCGGTGGCGACAGCAGCGGTGGGTGCCGGCGTGCAGCACGCGCTCTCACCCTCAGCGGCGATCTTGCTCATCGCCGGGGCGTCGGCCAGCACCGTGTACACCTCCCACGGCTCGGCATCGGGGCCGTGCACCCACACCTTGTCCTGCACCGCGTAGCAACAGGTGGTGTTGTCCTCAACGACCGTCGGCAGCCCCTCACCCTGCAAGCGGGTGATGGCCGCGCCGACGAGCTCGGTGGTTTCGACTTCCACACCGAGGTGGTTCAGCGTGCCGGGGACGCCGCTGCCCTGGATCAGCACCAGCTTCAGCGGCGGCTCGGTGATCGCGAAGTTGGCGTAGCCCTCGCGGATCTTGGCCGGCTGGGTGCCGAACAGCTTGGTGTAGAACGTGATCGCCTCGTCGAGGTTGGAGACGTTGAGGGCGAGCTGCACTCGTGACATCGGGGTTCCCTTCATGTGGTTGGTCGTGTACATTGACAACTGTCGATGTAGACATCCTACGGATACATCGATCATTGTCAATATGTTGTGAGCGATTTCTCGGAGGGCATGTGAGCAGCACCACGTCGAAGCCGGCCACGATGGCCGCTGCGATCCCGGTGGCGTGCTGCGCCCCGGTCGGTAGCGCCACGTTCGATGTCGACGATGCCGCCGAGTTGGCCAAGGGCTTCGCTGCACTGGCCGACCCCGTTCGCCTGCACCTGCTGTCGTTGATCACCGCCACCGGTGCGGCCGGCGCGTGCGTGTGCGACCTGGTCGAGCCGTCGGGTCGCTCGCAACCTACCGTCAGCCACCACCTCAAGGTGCTGCGCGACGCAGGCCTGGTGGTCAGCGAGAAGCGCGGCACGTGGGCCTGGTACCACGTGCAACAGCAACGCCTCGCGGCATTGAAGACCGCGCTGGGCTGACCTGCGGGCGGCCGTTCAGTCGCCGCTCTCCACGTCGGCCAGCGACAGCGTCAGGCCCGCCGGCAGTGGCGGCAGGCGCAGCGCCAGCAGCCAGGCGACCACCACGAACGCGGCCGACCCCCACAGCGCCGCGGCCAGCCCACCCCACAGGTACAGCACGCCCGAGAGCAGCGTGCCCACCAGCCGCCCCGCCGCGTTGGCCGAGTAGTAGAAGCCCACGTCGAGCGCCACCCGGTCGTCGTCGGAGTAGGCCAGCACCAGGAACGAGTGCAGCGACGAGTTCATCGCGAACACCACGCCGAACACGATCAACCCACCCACCACGGCCACGTTGGTGGCCACGTCGAACGCAACCGTCACGGCGATGACCGCCGACACCACGCCGAGCGCCAGGCCCCACTGCTGCGTGGCTCGCACCTCGTTCACCGTTGCTCCCCCGCGCCCGAGGATGCGTGGTGCGAACGACTGCACGATGCCGTAGCCGATCACCCACACGGCGAGGAACCCGCCGGTGCCCTGGTGCGACCAGCCCAGCTCGTCGGAGAGGAACACCGGCAACGCCACCACGAACCAGATGTCGCGTGAGCCCAACAGGAAGAAGCGCGCGGCGGAGAGCCGGTTGATCGCCGACGACTTCGACAGCACCGAACGCAGCGGCGGCTTCTTCTTCGCCTTACCGATCTCCTCGTCGAGCAGTACCAGCAGGAGCAGCGCGGTGAGCGCGAGCGCACCGGCCATCGCCCACAGTGCCTCGTCGTACCCGATCCACGACAGCAACGCACCGCCCAGGAAGAAGCCCACGCCCTTCAGCGCGTTCTTCGAGCCGGTGAGGATCGCCACCATGCGGAACAGCGCACCGTCGCCATCGCCGGCCACGGTCTTGACCGCGCTCTTGGAGCTCATCTTGGTGAGGTCTTTGGCGATACCCGAGAGGGCTTGCGCGGCCATCACGAACGCGACCGCGAACCACGTCTCCCAGCTGGGTTGTTCCATGGTGAGTGCGGCGAGCGCCACGATCTGCAGGCCGAGGCCGGCCAGCAGCGTGCGGTTCAGGCCCCGGCGAGCGCCCACCCACCCGCCGAGCAGGTTGGTGAGGATGCCCATGAACTCGTAGGCGAGGAACAAGAACGCGATCGACACCGGCGAGTAGCCGAGGTCGTTGAAGTGCAACAGCACCAACATCCGCAGCGCGCCGTCGGTGAGTGTGAACACCCAGTAGCCGGCGGTGACGAGCACGTAGTTGCGCAGCTTCATGCGCCGGCCGCGCCACCGAGCGATGCGGCCACCTTGGCCGTCAGCTCGACCATGCGGAACGCGTAGCCGTACTCGTTGTCGTACCAGATCAGCACCTTCACCATCCGGCCATCGATCACCATCGTGGACGGGCCGTCGACGACGCCCGAGCGTGTGTCGTTGGTGTAGTCGGCCGACACGAGCGGCCGGTCTTCGAAGCCGAGGACGCCCTGCAGCGGGCCGGCCGCGGCCTCGCGCAGCAAGCCGTTCACCTCGGCCACCGTCACGTCGCGGCTCATCGTGAACACCGCATCGGTGAGCGACGCGTTCAGCAGCGGCACCCGCACGGCGATGCCGTTCAGCTTCCCGGTGAGCTCGGGATAGATCATCGTGATCGCGGTGGCCGAGCCGGTGGAGGTGGGGATCAGCGAGTTCAGCGCCGAGCGGGCGCGGCGCAGATCCTTGTGGGGCGCGTCGACCACCACCTGCGTGTTGGTGACGTCGTGCATCGTGGTGATCGCGCCGCGCTCGATGCCGATGCCCTCGTGCAGCACCTTCACCACCGGGGCGAGGCAGTTGGTGGTGCACGACGCCGCAGTGACGATGCGGTGCACCGCGGCGTCGTAGAGGTGGTCGTTGCAGCCCATCACCACGTTGAGCACTCCGGGGCTCTTCACCGGGCAGGCCACCACCACCTTGCGGGCACCCTGGGTGAAGTGCGGCTCGATGTCGTCGGCGGTCTTGAACCTGCCCGTGGCCTCGATCACCACATCCACACCGTGCAGTGCCCACGGGATGTCGGCCGGGTTGCTGTGCGTGGAGAACGTGACCGGCGCACCGTCGATCAACAAGGAATCGCCGTCGGTGGCGACCGTGCCCTGGTATCGGCCGTGCACGCTGTCGAACTCGAGCAGGTGCGCGGCCGTGGCGCCGCCGCCCTTGTGTTCGTTGATGTGCACCAACTGCAGGTGCGGCTGGTGGCGCAGGGCGCGCACCGCTAGGCGGCCCATGCGGCCGAACCCGTTGATGCCGAGACGAACCGACCCGGGTGATGGGGTCATCGTGAGTTTCCTTCGTGGTGGGGGGTGTGAGTGATGAGTGCGCCGATGCGCGCATCGAGCTCGGCGACCACGGCGTCGAACGCCTGGTTCGTGCCAGCCGCAACCGGGTCGGGTATCGACCAGTGCCACCACGCCGGGGCGGGCTGCAGTTCCTCGTGGGCGCGGTCACAGACCGTGACGACCTGGGTGGTGGGGGCGATGACGGCCACCGGCTTCGGTGCGACGCGGTCGAGGCGCAGCCCGGCACGGCGTGCGGCGGCCACCGCCCCCGGGTGCACCCGTGGCGCCGGGTGTGTGCCCGCGGAGTCGGCCGGCTCGCCGGTGCGCGCGGTCCAGAGCGCGGCCGCCAGCTGCGAGCGGGCCGAGTTGTGCGTGCACAGGAACAGCATGTTCGTGGTGGTCGGCGCCTCCACGTGGTGCAGGCCGGCGAGCGACTCGCGGGTCAGTTGCACGTACTTGCGGCGGCCGTCGCCGGCCGATACCACGCGGGTGATCAGGCCAACCTCCTCCAACACGTCGAGGTGGTGCGCGAGCAGGTTCGAGGCGATGCCCAACCGCTCACCCAGCTCTTTGGGGGAGCGGTCGCTGGTGGCCAACTCGTCGACGATCGTCAGTCGCAGCGGGTCGCCGAGCGCCGCGTGCATCGCGGCGCGGGCCAGGCGGGACGTTGCGGGGTCGGGTTGGGGCATGAGCAGCAGGTTACCCACTCACCCAGCAATGACTCAACGTTCATTGAGTGAACCCCGGGTGAACTCTTCCGGCGCCCGGTGTCACTCTCACCGAACACTCACGCTGCTCGGTGATGTGTCTCACCATCGGTGATCACAGTGGTGTCCATCAGCACCCACCCCGATCAGGAGGCTTCTCATGAGTGAACAACCCGACACCAACGCCAGCGACAGCAACGCCAGCGATACCGGCAACGAGGTCGACCAGCCGGTCGACGCGACGACCGAGCCCGTCGAGCCGCTGTGGACGCCGCCCGTGGCGACCGAGCCGGCACGCCGTGCCAGGCGTTTCGGCCGACCCGTCGTGGTGGCGGTGGCGGCCGGCATCATCGGCCTCGGCGTGGGCGCCGGTGCGATGGCGCTCGCCGACGGCGGCGACGGTCACCGCGACCGCGACCGTGCGCACGACTCGCAGGGCATGCCCGCCGGCGAGAACGGCCCGATGGGGCAACAGCGCGGGACGGACCAGCAGGGGCAGCCCGAACAGTCCGGCCAGAACGACCAGCACGGCCCGATGGGCCGCCACGGCCGGCCCGGCGACCAGCAGGACCAGCAGGGCCAGCAGCAGGGCTAGTTCGTACTCAAGGCTCCACCGGGTCGACGACAACGAGACCCGGTGGAGCGGTCGCGCCTGGGCGGGCTCAGGCCGACAGGCCGCGGATGTTGGCGCCGTGCTGGTCGAGGAACCACTGGTAGGTGCTGGCCAGGCCCGTGTCGAGATCGATGCCGGCCGTCCAGCCCGTGCCCGCCAGGCGTGACACGTCGAGCACCTTGCGCGGCGTGCCGTCGGGCTTGGTGGTGTCGAAGCGCAGCTCTGCCGTGGGGTGGATCAGGTCGCGCACCTTCTCGGCGAGCTCGCGGATCGAGAGGTCGATACCGGTGCCGACGTTGATGTGCATCTCGTCGCTGTAGTGGCGCATCAGGTGCACGCATGCGTCGGCCAGGTCGTCGACGTGCAGGAACTCGCGACGCGGGGTGCCCGTGCCCCAGATCTCGACCTCGCCCACGCCGCCGTGGCGGGCGTCGTGGAACTTGCGGATCAGCGCCGGCAACACATGGCTGGACGTGAGGTCGAAGTTGTCGAACGGGCCGTAGAGGTTGGTGGGCATCGCCGAGATGAAGTCGCAGCCGTACTGGCGGCGATATGCCTGGCACAGCTTGATACCGGCGATCTTGGCGATCGCGTACGCCTCGTTGGTGGGTTCCAACGTGCCCGTGAGCAACGCCTCTTCGACGATCGGCTGCGCGGCCTCACGGGGGTAGATGCACGACGAACCCAGGTAGAGCAGCTTCGTGGCGCCGAACTCGTGCGCCGCGTTCACCACGGTGCCGTGCATCATCATGTTGTCGTAGATGAACTCGGCCGGGCGGGTGCTGTTGGCCATGATGCCGCCCACCGTGCCGGCCACCAGGAACACGTACTCGGGCCGGTTGGCCTTGAACCAGTGCGACACCTCGGCCTGGTTGCGCAGATCCACCTGGTGGCGGGTGGCGGTGAGGATGTTGCTGAACCCCTCGGTCTGCAGGCGGCGGACGATCGCCGAACCCACCAGGCCGGCGTGCCCGGCGACATAGACGCGCGAGTCGGGGCTGAGTGTCGTGGCCATGCCCACGAGTATCGCAGCACTCGGCTGCGCTTGACACCGCGGGAGCGCGTCGTCGCAGGTCAGGTGTCGTGCTGCATGGAGGCAGCGATGTCCTCGGCGGCCTGGCGTACTTGCCAGTCGCGGTCGGCGAGGGCGGCCTGCAGTGCGGCATCCACCTCCGGGCCGGTGAACGGCGCGAGTGCGAGCACCGCGCGGCGACGGATGGCGGGCTTGTCGGCGCAGCCGTGCAGGATGGCCGGCAGCCCGCGCTCGTCGCCGATCGCCCCCAGCGCGGCGACGGCGGCCTCGCGAACCAGCGCGTCGTCGGCGGCCACGGCGAGTTCGCACAGCAGGGCCAACACCTCGTCGGCCACCACCTCGTGCTCGCCGGCCGCCCACGCGCCAACCTCCACCACGGTGGCATCGGCGTCGCGCAACAGCGGCAGCAGGTCGATGGTGGGGTGGGTGGCGGCAAGTTGGGCGGCGCGCCGGCGCACCTGCGCGGCCGGGTCGGCGAACGCCGCGATCAGGTCGGCATCGGCCAACACGCCCAAGCGGGCGAGTGCTCCCAGTGCCAGCTCGCGCGCCACCGGGTCGTCGTCGGCGAGCGCGGCACGCACCACGGCCTCGTCGCCCCCGTGGCCCGCTGCGGCCAACTCGCGCCAGCGCGGCTGTGTCGTCACTTCTTCAGCATGTTCGTGAGGGTGACCACCAGGTAGGCCATGCCGAACGCGATCACCGTCGCGGTCGCCGCGCCCACCCATACGGCGAGTCCGAACCCGGCGACTGCCGACCACACCTTCTGCAGCAAGGGCACCGGGGCGTCGAGCGGTGCGTGTTCCTCGGACAACTCGATGGCCTCGTGCACCGCCTGCTGGCCGCGCGACCGCTCGAGTTCGGCCGACGCGTGCACCGAGCGACGCCACCCGGTGGCGACGAGGGCGGCGATGGCCAAGCCGGCGAGCCAGCCGGCGTAGGTGGTGACCTGGGTGATGCTCACGCGGGCCACAGCGTACCGGAGGCGCTCGGCGCGGTTCCGCCGGGCGAATTATGTGGCTGCGGGCCATGGACGGATCGAGCCGGCTTCGCCTATCGTGGCCTATGCAGCACGGTGAGTGATCTCCTCAGCTGCAGGGGGTTCCAACGTTGCGCACGCACCCGCCCGAGATGGTCGCATCGTTGCGGCAGATCGTGGACGCCGCCGACGCGCTCTTCCACGTGCTGCCGATACGTGATGCCGATGGCGCGATCCGCGACATGCGGGTGGACGCGGTGAACCCTGCGGCCGAGGTGTTGCTCGGCGCCCGATCGCTCGACAGCGGCACGGTCGGCACCATCGAGGGGTTCACGGATGCGACTCGGATCGCGTTGCAGGCAGTCGTGCTCGAGGTGTTGGCAGCAGGGCGGCCGGTCACGACCGAGCGACGGTTCGCGATGCCCAATGGTGATCGGTGGTGGGAGTTCCGTGTTCGGCCGATGGCCGAGGGGGTGCTCGTCACGGCCGTCGACGCCACGGCACGGCAAGAGGCCGAGACGGCGACCCAGGACCGGTTCCGGCTGATCGCCGAGAACGCCACCGACGTGATCCTGCTGGTCGACGCCAGCGGCGTCTATACCTGGGCATCGCCTTCGGTGAAGGACATCTGCGGTTGGTGGCCGCACCAGCTGGTGGGGCACTCGTTCGAGGAGTTCGTGCACCCCGACGATCTGGCGCGGGTGGTCGAGAACCGTCGGCGGACGACGTCGGAGGTCACCGGGATCGACGCGATGCGCTACCGCTGCGGGAACGGCGACTACCTGTGGATGTCGTCGACGACCAGGTCGTTCGTGGATTCGACGGGCAGCCCCAAGGCTCGCGTCGTGGCGCTACGCGATATTCAGCATCAGGTCGAGGCACAGACCGAACTCGCTCGGTCGGAAGCGCGCTACCGGATGCTTGCCGAGAACGCATCCGATGCCATCTATCAGGTCGACCTGGACGGCGCGGTGCAGTGGGTGTCGCCCTCGATCGAAGACTTGCTCGGGTGGCGGCCCGACGAGTTCATGGCCATTCACCCGCCCGACCTCATGCACCCCGACGACCGTGAACGGGTCATCGCCGATCGCGACGCGGTGCGCGGCGGGGCGGGCCAGCGATCCACCGAGGCGCGGGTGCGCTGCGCGAACGGCGACTTCCGGTGGGTCTCGGTGCAGGGCCGACCGTTCGTGGGCGAAGCAGGTGACATCGTGGCCGTGGTGGTGGCGCTGCGCGATTGTGAGACGGAGGTGGTGGCCCAGCGAGCGCGGGCCACGCTCTCGGCGGCCACGGGCATCCTGTTGCACGCCGACAACGAGGAGGCGTTGCTGTCCAACATGTGCCAAGCGGCGGTCGACGTGGGCGGTTATCTGCTGGCGTGGTACGGCCGCGCCGTGCACGATGCGGCGAAGTCCATCGCCCCCGTGGCGGCAAGCCGGGAGAATGCGTCATACCTCGACGAAGTCCGCGTCTCCTGGGGTGCCGATGATGAGTTGGGCCGTGGCCCGGGCGGTACGTCGTTGCGTGAGCGTCGCACCGTCATCGTCCACGACGCGCAACGGGCCGTGTCGTTCCATCCGTGGGCCGCGACGGCGCTCGCTCACGGCTTCCGGTCGTCGATCAGCTTGCCGGTGTCCGTGGACGGGGTGATCGACGGCGCCTTCATCGTGTACGCGGCCGAGCCGTTCGCGTTCGGCGAGGAGGCGGTCGCCACCCTCACCGACCTCGCCGGCCAGCTGGGCTACGGGTTGCAGCGCCTGCGTGACCAGCAACTCCTGACGGCCGCAATGAAGGAGCAGACGCTGCTGATCGCGGCCGTCGAGCAAGCCGCCGAATCGGTGGTCATCACCGACACCACCGCGTCGATCCTCTATGCCAATCCAGCCGCACTACGCGTCAGCGGCTACTCGTTGGACGAACTGGCGGGGAAGAACCCGCGGGTGTTCCAGAGCGGGCTGCACGACGTGGCGTTCTACGAAGCGATGTGGGCCCAGCTGACGAGCGGCAGATCGTGGCGCGGCGTGATGATGAACCGTCGCAAGAACGGCGACATCTACGAGGAGGACGTGACGATCACCCCGATCCACGACGCCGCCGGCGACCGGGTGGCCTTCGTGGGCACGAAGCGCGATCTCACCGAGCTGCGCCAGATCGAGGCCGACCTGCAGGTGCGCCAGGACGATCGCGAGCTGATGCTCATGGTCATGGCCCGTGTGCGTGCCAAAGCGTCGCTCGCCGCCACCACGGAGGCGTTGTGCGAGGCGATCGCCGACCTGCCGACCGTCGACCTGGCAGCCGTGCTGGTCGCTGGGCCGGGCGAGTCGTTCCATGTGGTCGGTTTCGCCGGCGATGCCGTTCCCCACGGCGTGCACATGATGTCGATCCACGTGGCCGATCCTGTGGAATTGGTGGCGCAGCTGGATGCGCGGGCACGCTCGCTCGATCTCGCGGATGCCGACGCAGTCGCGATCCTGGGTGCGGCGCAACTCGAACTTCTGCGCAACGTCGGTTTCACCGCGCTCGCCGTCGGAGCCATCCGATCGAACGGAGAGGTGATCGGGCTGCTCGTCGTCGGCACCCGCTCGTCGGAGGGCCCGGAGATGATGCGCACGCGGCGACAGGTGATCGAGGAGTTGGGGTCGTTCGCCGGCACGCTGCTGGCACCGCAGATGGACGAGGACAACCGCACGGAATCGATTCGCGCCGAGCTCGGCGAGCTGATCTCCAACCATCATTTCCATCCCGTGTACCAGCCGATCGTCGATCTGGCCACGCGCCAGGTGTGCGGCTACGAAGCCCTCACGCGGTTCACCGATGGAACCCGGCCCGATGTGCTCTTCTCGATGGCCCATGCCGTCGGGATGGGCAGCGAGATGGAGATCGCCTGTGCCCGCGACGCGCTCGAGGGTGCCCGCGACCTGCCCGCCGACGTGTGGCTCAGCATCAACTTCTCGCCGCTCAGTGTCACCTCGGGTACTGCGCCCGCGTTGCTGGCGCAGTACCCCGCGCAACGGATCGTGCTGGAGATCACCGAACACGCAAAGATCGACGACTACGTGGCGCTGCGCCAGTCGCTGCGCGACTTGGCGCCGGCGAAGGTGTCGATCGACGATACCGGCGCCGGGTTCGCCAGCCTGCGCCACATCCTCGAGCTGAAGCCCGATTTCGTGAAGCTCGACATCGCGCTCGTGCGCGACATCGACAGCGATCCGGCGCGGCAGGCGCTGACGGTGGGGTTGTGCCACTTCGCGGCCCGTACGGGTGCTGTGCTGATCGCCGAAGGCGTCGAGACCGATGCAGAGGCGCACACGCTGCGTGAACTCGGGGTGCCGTTCGGGCAGGGCTACCTGTTCGGTCGGCCGGCGCCACTGGCCTGAACCGCGCCCGGTTGCCACGGTTCGTCTGGCAGGCTGGATCGGTGACCTTCGAGCATCTCGGCGCCCCCTCCGAACCAGCCATTGAACCTGCCACCGACCCTGCCGCGGCGGGCTCGGCGAGCGTCGCCTCGCTGGTGCGCCGCCCCAGCAGCCGTCACCGGTGGTGGGCGGTGCCGTTGGCCGGGCTGGGCATGATCACCGCGGCCGTGCCGCTGGCGGTGAGCTTCGTGCCGAGCACCGCGTTCGTGGAGAAGAGCCGTTGCGAGCAGTACGACACGTCCGTCGACCCGCCAACATGCACCAGTCGCGTGGCCGAGGCGGTCGAGTACGCGCTGGTGCCGGCCGACGCCGAGCCGGTGGCGCCGCGACTGTCGATCGAGGGTGCACCCACCTACGACTCGCAGGGGCAGATCTACTTCGTCACCATCACCGAGCCGAAGATCAGCCTGCTCGACTGGTTCATCACGCGGAACAACGATGCTGCGCGCCTGCTCAGCCGCTACGACAAGTTCGGCGACCAGACACCGCAGCAGCTGACCCAGAGCGGGCAGCAGCAGATGCGGTCCGCCAAGGACAACGCGATGTACGTGGCGTTGAAGGCGGCCGGCTATCCGGTGGAGTTGCAGCAGGGCGACGTGATCATCGACTTCCTGCTGTGCCTGGAAGCGAACGCGGCCGGCACCGAGTGCGTGCAGTTCAGTCCGGCCGATGAAGTGCTCGACCCAGGTGATCAGCTGACGTCCGTGGACGGCACACCGGTGACGACCGTCGACGACCTCGGCCCGATCCTGGCGAAGGTGAAGGCGGGCGACATGATCGACGTGGAGTTCGTGCGCAACGGCGAGGAGATGACGGGCGAGATCGAGACGATCCTGGCCCCGGGCGAAGACCCGCCGCGCACGATCATCGGGTTCCGCCCGATCGACACCACCACGGTCAAGCTGCCCGAGGGCATCGAAGTCGAGATCAACACCGACCTGATCGGGGGCCCATCGGCCGGGCTGGCGTTCACGCTGACCCTCATCGACCAGCTCACCGAGGGCGACCTGATGGGCGGGCATCGGGTGGCGGTCACGGGCACGATCAACCTCGACGGCGACGTCGGGGCCATCGGCGGCTTGAATGCGAAGGCCTCGGCGGTGCAGCAGGTCGGTGTGCGCTACTTCCTCGTCCCCGCAGGTCAGGGCATGGATGGCTCCGACGGAGTGCTGCAGGCGCGCAAGGTGGTGGGCGACGACGTGGAGATCATCATGGTGGCCACGGTGCAAGAAGCACTCGACGCGCTCGAACGCATCGGCGGCGACCCGGTGCAACTGGTCGACCTGCCCACCGTCTAGCGGTACCGCCCTACTCGCGCTGCCGGCGGGGGGTATTGCCACCCTTTCGCAGCGCCTGAGACCTACGATTTGCGGTTAATGGCCATTTCGTTCTCACGTCCCGATCCCTCATCGCCCGTGGCGGTGTCGACGGCGAACTTCACGATGGGCCGCCGTGGCTTCGAACCCGACGAGGTTCGCGAGTTCCTGCGCATGGTCGCCGCCGAGTTGGCGCGCCTGCAAGAGCGCGAGAAGTTCCTCGAGCGCGAGCTGCGACTGGCGCAACGTCAGCCGGCGGGCGCGAATGTGGCGCTCGACGAAGACGTCGTCACCCGCATGTTGGGCGAGGAGGCCGCGCGCATCCTGTCCACGTCGCGTGAGGCCGCGGCGCAGATCAAGGGGCGCGCCGAAGAGGGTGCCTCGCGCCTGTTGCGCGAGGCCACCGACGAGGCGCAGCGGTTGCGCGAGGAAGCCGAGATCGAGTCCGCCCGCCGCCGGCAAGACGCAGCGGCCGACGCCGAGTCCGAGCTGCAGATGGCGAAGCAGCAGGGCCGCGAGATGGTCAACGAAGCTCGTGCCTACCGCGAGCGGGTGTTGGGCGAGCTCGCCCGCCGCCGCGAGTTGGCGCGCCAACAGATCGAACAGTTGGTGCACGGTCGCGATCGCCTGCTGAACGCGTTCGAGCGCGCTCGCGTGGCCGCGGTCGATGTGATGTCCGAGCTCACGCCGCTCACCGAGCCCAGTGAGTTCGTGAACCTCGCCCCGATCACCGGCCCGGTGCCGCTGATGGTGCCGGCCGAACGCCTCGCGCTCGAACTCGCCGCGCAGGCCGCCACCGTTGAGACCGTCGACGTCGACGACACCGTCGATGAGGCGGCCGACAGCGTGACGGTCGTGGACACCGAGGTCGAAGTGGACGCCGCGGTCGACACCGCAGACACCGCAGACACCGCAGACCTCGTGGACGACACGAGCGACGACGCCGACGACACGCCGGGTGCCGGCCACATCGCGCCGGTCGTGGCCCTGTTCGCCGGCGAGCTCACCGTGCCGGCTCGCGCACAGCTGCCGGTGCCGCCGTCGGCGCCCCCCGCCGACGAGCCGGCAGCGGGCATCGACGCCAGTGCCAACACGCCCGACGACGGTTCGGCCGACGGGCCGCGCGCCAGCGTCGACGACCTGTTCGCCCGCCTGCGGGCCTCACGCGCCGGGGCCGTCGCCGAGCGGGCGATGGCCGACCCCGACCATCACGGCGACGCACACTCCGGGCATCCGTCGATGGCACCCGAGCCGGTGCTCGAGTTGGTGCGCGACACTCCCACGCGCGGCACCCGCAAGCGGGCGGCCGCGGCTGTCGAGGCGGCGCCCGACGACGACCTCGCGCTCGATCCCTCGCCCTTCGCCCGCCGCGATGCCGAGCTCACGCCCCTCATCGTGTTGTGCGCCCGCAAGTTGAAGCGAGTGCTGGCCGACGAGCAGAACGACGTGCTGAACGTGCTGCGTCGCAAAGACTCGGTGGTCGCGCTCGACGCACTGCTGCCCAGCGCAGCCGACCACCTGCAGCGCTTCGCCGGCATCATCGACGACGAGTTGCATCATGCCGCGCTCGCCGGTGCAGCCAGCGTCGACGACCGTTCGCTGGTCGAGCACCAGCGCGACATCGATCGGGGCCACGCCCTGCAGCCGGCGATCCTGTCGCTCGACTCGGCGATCGTGGTGACGCTGCGCGAACGCCTCGAGCGCGCGGTGCTCGATGCCGGTGGCGACAACACCCAGTTGGCCGAGTCGGTGCGAGCGATCTACCGCGAGTGGAAGACGCAGCGGATCGACGAGCATCTCGACGACGTCGTGCGCATGGCGTTCGGGCGCGGGGCGCTCGCCGCGCTCGCCCCCGGCACCCCGATCTGTTGGACGATCGATCCCAGCGGCCCCGAGTGCGCCGATGCCGAGGACAACACCCTCGGCGGGGTGATCGGCGCGGGCGACTCGTTCCCCACGGATCACACGTGCGCTCCGGCGCATGAGGGGTGCCGCTGCATGCTGCAGCGGGCACCCCGCTAGCCTTCGCCGCGTGCGGAATCCTGCCGACCTCCCCCGTTCGACGCCACCGCGTCGTCGCATGAGCGACCGTGGTCGCGTCATCCTGATCGTGGCCGCGGTGGTGATCATCGTCGGCCTGTTTTCGGCGCGCTTCCTGGCGTCGTTCTACGTCGACTACCTGTGGCACCAGTCCGTGGGGCGCACCGACGTGTTCTGGGGCGTGCTGGGGGCCAAGGCCACACTGTTCGCCGGGTTCGCGGGCACGTTCATCGTGCTCGGTGTGCTGAACCTGATCAT
Source organism: Actinomycetota bacterium (assembly GCA_030645495.1). Classification (GTDB taxonomy): domain Bacteria; phylum Actinomycetota; class Acidimicrobiia; order Acidimicrobiales; family Ilumatobacteraceae; genus UBA668. Next base: position 202,539 of record JAUSLV010000002.1, on the reverse strand, counting down.
CGCCGACCGCCTTGCACCGGCGACGTTCTCGGCCAATGTGCACCCGGTCGTGGAGCGGTTCCACGACTTCTTCGGCCGCCGCCTGCGGCTGTTCCGTTTCGCCGTCATGATCGTGCTCGGCCTGCTGGTGGCGCTGCCCTCCACCGAGCGCTGGCAGGACTGGCTGATGTTCCGCAACAGCAAGTCGTTCGGCATCAACGATCCGCACTTCGGTAACGACGTCGGTTTCTACATGTTCAAGCTGCCGTTCGTGACGTTCGTGCTCGACTGGCTGTACATCGCCACGCTGCTCATCACCGTGCTCGTGGTGGCCACGCATGTGCTCTCGGGTGGCATCGTCTTCGCCAACAGCCGCCCGAAGGTGCGTACCGCCACCAAGGCCCACGTAGCCGTGCTGCTGGCGTTGCTGGCCATCCTCAAGGCCGGCGACTATTGGGTCACCCGCTACGAGCTCACCACCGCCAGCCGCGGCGCGGTGCGCGGCATCACGTTCGCCATCGACAACGCCCAGCTGCCCGCCGTGTTGTTGCTGGCGCTCATCGCCTTGCTCACCGCCGCGTTGTTCCTCAGCACGCTGAAGACCGATCGGTGGCGGCCGGCGGTCGTCGCCTCGGCGCTGTGGGCCGTGGTGGCGATCGTGGGTGGTGTGATCTACCCCAGCGCGATCCAGGCACTGGTGGTGAACCCGAACCAGAAGGACAAGGAAGCCAAGTACATCGCCTACAACATCGAGGCCACGCGTCATGCGCTGGGCATCGACAACGTGACGGTGCAGGATGTGGCGTTCAACGACCTGGCGCGCACCGATCTCGACTCGAACGTGCCGGCCTTGCAAGACATCCGGCTGATCAAGCCCACCGAGCAGATGCGAATTCGGTTCCAGACCGACGAGCCGCGCCCAGGCACACAGGTCACCGATGTCGACCCCGACCGCTACGTCATCGACGGGGTCGAGCGACAGGTGATCGTCGGTGCTCGCGAGCTCGACCTCAGCAACGTGGGCAACAAGTCGTGGCAGGGCACGCACCTGATCAACACCCACGGCTGCGGCCTGATCATCTCGCCCGCGGGCCAGATCGACGCCAGCCGCAAACCGGCCTACGACGACACGATCGCCCAGGTCGATCGACCCGAGCTGTACTTCGGTACCGCCATGTCGGGCTACGCGATCCTCAACTCGACGGTCAGCGAAACGGCGTGCGAGGGCCAAGAGGTTGCGCCCTACGAGGGTGGCGGTGGCGTCAAGCTCGACAGCCTGTTCCGTCGCTTGGCCTTCGCGCTCGACGAGTTCGACTACAACCTCGTCGGCAGCAGCGCGATCGACGAGGGGTCACGGTTGGTGTCGGTGCGCAACGTCACCGACCGCGTGGCGAAGATCGCTCCCTTCCTGTCGCTCGACGGCGATCCGTACCCGGTGGCGGTCGACGGTCGCGTGCTGTGGGTGATCGACGGCTACACCACCAGCAACCGTTACCCCTACGGCGAGAACGCCGACCTCAAGCAGCTCGACTCGGGCAGCGGCCTCGACCACAACTTCAACTACGTGCGCAACAGCGTGAAGGCCGTGGTCGACGCCTACGACGGCTCGATCGTGCTGTACGCCATCGATGCCGCCGATCCGGTGCTGCAAGTGTGGCAGTCGGCCTTCCCCGACCTGTTCACCTCGTTCGACAAAATGCCGGCCGAGTTGCGGGCGCACCTGCGCTATCCCGAAGAGCTGTTCCGCATCCAGACCGCGGCGTACTCGAAGTACCGCCTCGACTCTGCCGACTTCTTCGACCGCAAGGGCGCCTGGTCGGTGGCGCTGGCCGCCCCCGAGCAGAACCCCAGCTCCACCACCGATGCCGATGGCAACGTCACCACCGACACCGTGGCGGCCGATGCCGGCAGCACCCAGTTCGCCGCCGACAGCAGCTCGCAGCGTTTCGAGCCGTACTACACGATGTTCCACGCGGCCGGCGACGATGAGGCCTCGTTCCAGCTGTTCCGCCCGTTCCAGCCGTTCAGCACGAACGACCGCAACAAGAACCTGGTGGCCTACATGACCGCCAGTAGCGACCCGGCCACCTACGGCCAGCTCGTGGCCCACGTGCTACCCGACGGCGCCGACGACGACGGCCCCTACATCGTGGGCGCGGCGATGGTGTCGAATCCTGATGTCTCGAACTACATCACCATCAACAACCAGCAGGGCAGCACCGTCGAGTGGGGCGACCTGCAGATGTTGCCCTTGGCCGATGGCGTGCTGTGGTTCCGCCCGCTGTACGTGGAATCCAAGTCGTCGGGCCTGCCGCTGATCAACAAGATGGTGGTGAACTACAAGGGCAAGGTGGCCATGGCCGATTCGTTCGCCGGCGCCCTCGTGCAGCTGTTCCCCGGCTTCAAGGGCAAGATCGGCGACGTGGCCAGCGGCTCGGGCACCGACCCGGGCACCGACCCCGGCACCGATCCCGGCACCGACCCGGGCACCGACGCCACGGCCGCCGAGTTGTTGGCCCAGGCCGACGAGCTGTTCACCGAGGCCGAGACCTCGCTGAAGGCCGGCGACCTGGGTGCCTATCAGGACAAGATCGAACAAGCGCGAGCGTTGGTGCAGCGGGCGATCGACCTGCTCGAGGAGTAACAGCGGGTGATGGGTGCCGGCCGCTGCGCGGCCGGCGCTCAGCCGTGCAGCCCGCGACGAACCTGCTCGGCCAGGGCCGCCAGGTCGTTGCGGAACGTGATCTCGTAGCGGGCCTGTTCGGCGGCCAGCTTCACCTGCGCCGACTTCAGCGCATCGATCAGCTCGTCGCCGACCTCGCCCGTCGCCAGCTCGCCCTTGTGGGCGGCGAGGCCGTCGATGTCGGAGCCCAGCTCGCTGACCTGGTTGGCCAGCTCGGTGCTGACCGCCGCCAGCCGCTGCTCGAGCGTGTTGACCTGCTCGACGGCCTGGCGGGTGGTGGTGTCGTTGGCGGCGATGCGCTCGGCCAGCTGGGCGATCTGGGCGGCCAGGCCGTCGGCGGCCTGCACCTTGGCGGCGAGGTCGTTCACCCGCTGCAGCAGCTGGTCGTCGACCGTTGGTGCCAGCGGCGCCGGCGCCACCGGCGCCGCGGTGGGAATCGCCTCGACGCGCGCGGCGAGCGCCTCCACGCGCGCCAGCAGCGCCGGGTCGGTGGCCACGTGCTGCTGCAGCGCCGAGGCCGCCGCGCTGACTGTGGCGGCCTTGGTGGCGGCCATCTCGGCGGCGCTGGCGGCGGCGTTGGCAGTGGCGACCACGCCGTGCAGCTGCCCTTCCAGCTCGTTGATGCGGGCGCGCACATCGTCGCCGCCGAGGCGGTTGGCGGCGATGGCCGTGGTGGTGGCGTCGAGGGCCGCCAAGCGGGCTTCGACGATCGACTTCGCCTGTTCACTGGCCTCGAGCCGAGCCTTGAGGTCGGCGAGTTCGCCGCGCAACGCGAAGAAGTCGGCGGGGTCGACCTTGCGTGGTGCGCGTGCGGCCGCAGGCTGCGGTGCCGGCTTGCCGGGCTTGGTGGGTTTGTCGCGTCGGCCGGGGGTGCCGACAGCGGCGGCGGACTCGGTGTCGACAGGGTTGGGCTTCTTGCTGAACAGTCCCATTGAGGCTCTCCACACGCGGATATCGATCGGACCCAGTGGCCCACCGCGAGGGTATCCCGAACGATCTCGGTCGGTCGTCCCGTAAGGCTGGGGCTGCGGGGTGCCTGGCGCGATCAGCCGTTCGGGGTGAGCACGACCAGCGGGATCTTGCGTTCGGTCTTGCTCTGATAGCCCGCGTAGCGCGTGTGGTCGGTGATCACTCGTTGCCACAGGGCGGCGCGCTCGTCGCCTTCGGCGATGCGGGCGTGCATCGAGGTGGTTCGACCGCGAATCGTCACGTGCACATCGGGGTTGGCCTGCAGGTTGAGGAACCAGGCCGGATGGTGGTCGTCGCCACCGCGTGAGGCGACGATGATCAGCGAGTCGCCGTCTTGTACCGGCGACGTGAGCATCACCGAGCGGCGCTGCCCGCTGGTGCGCCCGATCGTGTGCAGTTCGAGCACGGGCATGTCGCTGGCCGACCAGCCGATCTTGCCGAAGCTCATCGCCAGCAGGGTGCGGTGGACGCGGTTCATGGTCTTGAGGGCGAAGTCACTGGGCATGGGGGCTGCAACGCTCGCGAACGGCCGCGCATTCCGGATGAGCCTGCCGGGTGACCGTGCGTTCGGGACCTCCGCCGGTTGTGGTGGCGGCCCTTCGGCGTGACCATGGCAGTACACGCCGATCGTGAAGGGTTCGCCGTATGTCGTCAAAGGGCTCCAGCCCCACCCTTGCCCGCTCGGGCGGGCTCACGTCGGTGGAGGCGCGTGCCCTGCTCGAGCGTGACGGCCCGAACCGTGTGATCCCCGAAGCCCGTTCGCGGCGGCTCAAGCGGCTGTTGGGTCCGCTCGCCGATCCGATGGTGGCGTTGCTGCTGATCGCGGCGCCCACGTACCTCGCGCTCGGTGAGACCACCGATGCGATCGTCGCCCTGGCGGCGTTGGTACCGATCGCCGGCGTGGGGTGGCTGCTCGAGTCGCGCGCAGAGCGCACTCTCGAACAGTTGCGCAAGATGACGGCACCCACTGCGCGAGCGCTGCGCAACGGGGTCGAGCAGGCGGTGCCGACCGAGGAGTTGGTGGTGGGTGATGCGGTCTGGCTGCAGGAGGGCGACGTCGTACCGGCCGACGGGCAGGTGGTGGAGCTGACGCAGCTGCTGGTGGACGAAGCCACGCTGACGGGCGAGTCGCTGCCTGTCGCCAAGGACCCCGCCGCCGCCGACCCCCATGAGCGTGGGGTGTGGGCGGGCACGACGGTGTTGTCGGGCCGCGCGCTGGTGGAGATCACGGTGACGGGCGCGGCCACCCGCTATGGCCGGATCGGTGCCTTGGTGGCGGCGGTGAAGCAACCGCCCACCCCGCTGCAGCGCGGTCTGGCCACGCTGGTGCGTTCGCTCGCCGCCGTGGCGGTGGTGTTCTGCGCCGCAGCGATGGCGGCGGAACTGCTGCACGGCGACGGCTGGGGCCATGCCGTGATCGCCGGTGTCAGCCTGGCGATTGCCGCGATCCCCGAGGAATTCTCGATGGTGTACACGCTGTACCTGGCGCTGGGGGCATGGCGGCTGGCGCAGCACAAGGCCCTCGTACGTCGCCTGCCGTCGGTGGAGACACTCGGGTCCACCACCGTGATCTGCACCGACAAGACCGGCACGCTGACGCACGGGCGGATGGACGTGGCCGCAGTGTGGACGCCGAGCGGCGGTCGGCCTGGCGCGCATGAGGTCGCGAGCGAGCCCGTGGGTGGCGACGAGCGCGCGCTGCTGGAAGCGGCCGTGCTGGCCTGCGAGCCCGACCCCTTCGACCCGCTCGACGTGGCGATCGTGCACTACGCCAGCGAGCACGGGATCGACGTCGCAGCGCTGCACCGCGCGCAGCTGGTCACCGACTGGCCGTTCGAGCAGGCCGACAAATACCTCACTCACGTCTGGCGGATGGCGGACGGCACGTGTCGCGTTGCGGCGAAGGGTTCGCTGGAAGGTCTGCTGCGGCATGTCGCCGACGTGGATGGGCACCATGCGTCGGCGACCGCGGGGAACGCCGGGTTCGCGGCCGATGGCATGCGCGTGATCGCGGTCGCCGGTCGTGACGCCGGGCAACCGGCTGTTGAACGGGCCACCGACGAGGCCGGCTTGCAGTTGCTCGGTCTGGTGGCGTTCAGCGACCCGATCCGCGACGGTGTGGCCGAGGCGCTGGCCGAGTGCCGCGCCGCCGGTGTGCGCGTGATCATGGTCACCGGCGATCATCCCGCTACTGCGCACGCGGTGGCCGAGGGGCTCGACCTGCCGCACGAAGCGGATGGCGCCGACCTGATCGCGACCGGCGACGACCTCGATGGCGCCGATGCGGCGCAACTCGCCCACCTGGTGGCCCACGCGAACGTGTTCGCGCGCACACGACCCGAGCAGAAGCACCTGTTGGTGGGCGCGTTGCGCGCACAAGGCGAGGTGGTGGCGATGACCGGCGACGGCATCAACGACGCACCGGCGTTGCGTGAGGCCGACATCGGTGTGGCGATGGGCGAGCGGGGCACGACGGTGGCCCGCGAGGCGGCGTCGCTGGTGCTGATGGACGACAACTTCGCCACGATCGTCGGCGCGGTGCGCGACGGGCGACGGATCTTCGACAACCTCACTCGGGCGTTCGCCTACTTGATCGCGTTCCACCCGCCGTTGTTATTCGGCGCCTTGGTGATGCCGTTGCTCGGCGAGCCCTTGTGGCTGCTGCCGGTGCACCTGGTGGTGTTGGAACTGCTGTTGCACCCGGTGGTGTCGCTGGTGTTCCAGGCCGACCCGGCCGACGACGACGTGATGCGCCGCCCGCCGCGGCCGGTGGGCGATGCGCTGCGGCTGCGCGCGATGTGGCGACCGTACGCCGTCGGTGGCGTGCTGGCGGTGGCGATCATCGCCGAGTACCTGGTGGCCCTCGCCGCCGACTGGCCGGTGGGCCAGGCGCGAGCGCTGGCGTTCTGCACGCTGTTGGCCAGCCAGCCGTTCTTGCTGTTGTGCATGCGCTCGCCCGACCGACCGCTGTGGCGTAGCGGCCGACCGTTCACCCGCACCCTGTGGTGGGTGCTCGCGCTCATCGTGGTGGTGACGATCGGTGTCGCGCAGGTCGGCCCGGTGGCCCGTCTGCTGCAGTTCCAGTCGTTCCCGCTGTGGGGCTGGGCCGTGGTGGTGGGTGTCGCCGCCGCCGCCACGCTGTGGGCCGAGCCGCTGAAGCGTGGTGCGCGCCCGCCGGCGCGTGCGAAGGGGCTGCTGTCGGCGTAACGTCGCCGTTCATGTCTGGTCGATCGGGTGATGGGTTCCTGCAGTGTTCCGACGGGCACGTGCGCTGGGGCGTGTTCGGTGCTGCGGGGGTGGTGTTCGTGCTGCGGCCACCGTCGCTGCCCACGCTGGTGATGCTGCAGAAGCGGTCGGCCTGGGCCCACGAGGGTGGCACCTGGAGCTGCGCCGGCGGGGCGATCGACGAGGGCGAGTCGCCCTACGACGCGGCCCTGCGCGAAGCCAGCGAGGAAGTGGGCGACATTCCCGCGCATCACCTGGTGCTGGGTGAGTACGTGTTCGCGCCCGCCACCGACTGGGTGTACACCACGGTCGTGCTGGAGGTCGACGAGATGTTCGGGGCATCGGTGAACTTCGAGACCGACGCCGTTGCCTGGGTGCCGGTCGAGGAGGTGGTGCACCGCCCGCTGCACGCCGGGTTCGCCGCTGCCTGGCCGCACCTGCAGGCGATCATCGCCGACGCGCTCTGAACGGGCGGGTGTGACGAAATCCTCCCTGGTCGTCGAGGCCGCAATCGATAGCCTTGTGAAGTCGTGAGCAACCACCCGTTCGTCCCCCTGCGCCACCGTGCGGTGCGCCTGCTGTGGGGTTCGGCGATGGTGTCCGACATCGGCACCTGGGTGCAGCTGATCGTGGTGGGCAGCCTGGTGGCGGCCCACACCGGGTCGGCCGTGCAGACCGGCTTGGTGGCGCTGGCCACGTTCATGCCGCAGGGCATCGCCTCGCCCGTGGGCGGGCTGCTGGCCGACCGCTACGACCGGCGCAAGGTGTTCGCCACGTTCCTGATGCTGCAGGCGTTGGTGACCTGCGTGCTGGCCGTGGCGCTGGGCGCCGGCGTGCGCAGTCCTGGAGTGCTGACGGTGCTGATCCTGCTCGCCAGCGCGGCGGGGGCCACCGGCCAACCGAGCTACGCGGCGATGCTGCCCGACCTCGTGCCGCCCGAGGAACTGATGGCGATGGTGTCGCTGGGCGTGTACTCGTGGAACAGCGGGCGCGTGATCGGCCCGCTGCTGGGCACGCTGCTGGCCCTCGCGGTGGGGCCGGCGTGGACGGTGGGGTTCAACGCGATCACATTCGTGGTGATGGCGTTCGCGGTGCTGCTGGTGCGCCGGCCGTTCCTGCCGCACGCCTCCGACGGATCGGTGCTGCAACGGTTGCGCGGCGGCTGGCAGTCGCTGCGCTCCACGCCGGGCTGCTACCACGGGGTGGTGCTGCTGGTGCTGTTCAACCTCACGGTGGTGCCGTTCATGGGGTTGATCCCGATCTACGTGCGCGCCGAGTACGGCGGTGGCACGGGTGCCGCCGGCATGGTGGCGTCGGCGCAGGGCATCGGGGCGATCGTGGGTGGCGTGGGCATCACGGTGCTGGCCACCCGTCATCTGCGCTCGCTGCTCGTGGGCCGGATGGTGGTGCTGTTGGCCGGTTCGCTGGCCGTCTATGCGCTCGCACCCAACATGGCCTGGGTGGTGGCCGCCTCCACGATGTTGGGTGCTGCGTCGAGTGGTCTGTTCATCTCGGCCTCGTCGATCGTGCAGCGCGATGCACCGCACGCCAGCCGCGGGCGGGTGATGTCGATCATGCAGGCCAGCATGGGTGTGGCCTACGGCTGCGGCCTGATGTTCATCGGCTCGATCGGCGACGCCAGCAACCTGCACCTCGCGTTCCTCGCCGGCTCGGTGTTGATCCTGGTGGGGTTCGCACTGCTCACGTGGCGGTCGCAGCATTGGCGCGCGGCGGTCGACGGGGTCGCCGTTCCGCAGCAGCCCGAACTCTGCCCCGCCTGATCGCCCCAGCCTGACGCCAGGTGGAGTGCCGGGGCTGGGTTTCGCCGGGCAGCTACCTTGCCCGCCGTCTCGTCGTTCCGATTTCGAATCGCCGCTCGCTCGGCCCTCTTCATCACCGGCCACCGCATCTGTGGCACACCACGAACGAGACGTGTGTTTGTGGTGTTCCACACACGGCGGAAGTCGTCCCCGGCCAATTCGAAATCGGAACGACGAGACGGGAGGCACCACGTGCACCGGCCCGACCCGGCCCGGCCCTGCCCGACCCGGCCCGGCCCGGCCGGCCCCCCTGATCCCCGGCCGGCGCGGATCAGAGAGGGGCGAAGCGGGCGGTGAAGTGGCGCAGCGCCGGCGGTTCGTCGACGATGCGCATGCCGCGTAGCTCGCCGGCGCGGGCCGCCACCCACGTGACCACCTCGATCACGTAGTCGATGTGGCTCTGCGTGTAGGTGCGCCGTGGGATCGCCAGGCGCACGAGATCCATCGCCGCCGGCACCTCGCTGCCGTCGGGGCGACGGCCGAACATGACAGTGCCGATCTCGCAGCCACGGATGCCTCCCTCGCGGTACAGCGCGGTGGCCAGCGCCTGGCCGGGGTACTGCAGTGGGGCGATGTGCGGCAGCAGGGCGCGAGCGTCGAGGTACACGGCATGACCTCCGGCGGGCTTCACCACGGGCACACCGGCCGCGTCGAGCGCATCGGCGAGGTAGGCGGTGCTGCGGATGCGGTAGCGCAGGTAGCTGGGGTCGACCACCTCGGTCAGGCCCTGCGCGATGGCCTCGAGATCGCGGCCGGCGAGGCCGCCGTAGGTGGGGAAGCCCTCGGTGAGGATCAGCAGGTTGCGGCACTTCAGCGCGAGGTCGTCGTCGTTCATCGCCAGCCAACCGCCGATGTTGGCCATGCCGTCCTTCTTCGCGCTCATCGTCATGCCGTCGGCCAGCGCGGCGATGTCGCGCACGATGTCGACGATCTCGCGCTCGCCCTGACCTTCCTCGCGCTCGTGGATGAACCACGCGTTCTCGGCGAAGCGGCAGCCGTCGAGGAACAGCGGCAGGCCGTACTTGTCGCAGACGCCGCGCACCTCGCGCAGGTTGGCCAGCGACACCGGCTGGCCGCCGCCGGAGTTGTTGGTGATGGTGACGAACACGACCGGGATGTTCTGCACCCCGCGGGTCTGGATGCAGTGCTCGAGCGCAGCGATGTCCATGTTGCCTTTGAACGGGTGCACGAGATCGGGCTGGCGGCCCTCGGGGATCACCAGGTCGACCGCCTCGGCACCGGTGAACTCGACGTTCGCGCGAGTGGTGTCGAAGTGAGTGTTGTTGGGCACCACCTTGCCCGGCCCGCCGATCACCGAGAACAGGATCTTCTCCGCCGCCCGGCCCTGGTGGGTGGGGATCACGTGCGTGAAGGGGAACAGGTGCTGCACTGCGTCGAGGAAGCGATACCACGACGGCGAGCCGGCGTAGCTCTCGTCGCCATGCTGGATCGCGGCCCACTGGTCGCGCGACATCGCGCCGGTGCCGCTGTCGGTGAGCAGGTCGATGAGCACGTGCTCGGCGCGCAGGTTGAACAGGTTGTTACCGGCCTCGGCCAGCCAGGCGGAGCGCTGCTCGACCGTGGTGAACTGGGCGGGTTCCACCGAGTGGATGCGGAACGGTTCGACGATGGTCTGCCAACGATGCATGCCCGCCAGTCTTGCGCTCCCCGGCCGTGGTGGCCAGGGGCGCAAGACCTGCTGGGCAGGTGCGCAAGCTGGCGGGGTCAGCAGTGGTGGTGGTGCCCGATCACACGTCGGGTGCAGTGATCGGCGTGGCGTCGGCCAGCGCGGTGATCACCGTGGTGACGTTGGCCTGGCCACCCTGCACGGCAGCGTCGTAGGTGATCGTGGTGATCAGGCCGTCCACGAGCGTGACATTCAGGTCGACGTTGCCATCGACCTGGATGCCGAGGGCGACAGCGTTCACCGTCACCTTCAGTTGCAGCCCGCCGGCGGTGGTGCCCACTGTCGTGACGGCCACGGGAGCGCGCATCGCGTCGATCGGGTCGGAGGTGGCCGGGGTGACGTCGAGCTGTTCCCAGTCGCCGTCGGTCGGCTTGGCGTAGTTGCCTTCGGGGGTGATCACGTACGAAACGGTGGCGCCGGCGCTGGTGATCTCCAGCCGGCTGCTGGTGCCCACGCGGTCGCCCTCGGCTCGCAGCGACACTGCGCCGTTGACCGTGACGGTGGCCACCATGTGGTAGCCGGCCGCGAGCTGGTCGAGGCCGTGCTGCAGCGCCGCGGCCGGGTCTTGCACCACGACCGGTAGTGCAGGGTCGGTGGTGCCCACGGCTGACGACGAGGGCGAGCCCGAGTCGTCGCTGCAGGCGAGTGTGGTGGTGAGTGAAACGGCAAGTGCGGCCGCTCCGAAGAGCAGCCGCACCAGCCGGGCGTCGGTGGCCATCACGTCAGTCGCGATTCCCGTGGCGCTCGCCGCCATGGTCGTCGTCATCGTCATCGTCGTCGTCATCATCGTCGTCGTGCGAGCCGGAGTGCTCGTCGCTGTCGTCGTCATCGTCGTCCTCGTGGACGGTGGTGGTGACGTCGATCGGGGTGTTGACCGTGGGATCGGCTGCGTCGTCGCAGCGGATCTTCTCGGTGACATCGACGCGGATGCCGTCATCGGAGAGGTGACCATGCACCCGCACCAGCTCGCCGGTGGCGAAGCGCAGGTTGAAGCCGCCGTTGCCCTCGTTGTCGCGCAGTTCGGCATCGGCGGGGTTCGAGCTGACGAACGTGACGGTGCCGTCATCGGCGACGAGGTAGGTGACGGAGTAGGTGTCGCCGTTGCACAGCAGGCCCTGCCAGGTCTTCTCACCGATTGCTTGCTCGACGGGAAGGGCGGTGCCATGAATGCGGCCGAGCGTGACACGGGTGGAGGCCTCGGTGGTGCCGTCGTCGTCGGTGTGCACTCGAGCGGTGATGGCCAGGGTGCGGGTCTGACCGGCAGTGGCAAAGGTGATCTTGGCGGTTGCCCGGACTTCCGACTCGTCGTCATCGTCGTCGCTCGTGTCGTACACGGTGGGCGAGATGACCGCGGTGAGGTCGCTGGTGCTGACATCGGTGATGTCGGGGGTGCCGTCGGCGGTGGCGCTGATGGTGAACGCAACCGTGGTGGCGGTGCCGGTGCCGAACACGTCTCCCGACCAGCCGCCGAGACCGGTGAGGTCGGCCAGCGAACCGGCGCGAGCCGAGACGGACTGGCGGCCGTGGCCGTCGCCCACCGACACCTTGCCGGTGCCGTCGATGTTCTCGAACACGACCCGGTTGGGCTTGAGGGTGGTGGCGGTGAGGCCGTCGGCAGGGTTGACGGCGACGTTGGTGAGGGTGCCACCGGGGCCGGTGGTGACCTCCACGGTCAGTTGCACGCCCAGCAGCGGCAGCGTGGTGGTGGTGGGCACACCCGTGGGTACGTCGGCCGGGGCCGCCGTGGCGATGGTGAAGCCGGCGCTGACCAGCAGCGCCGCAGCACCGGCGATCACGCCGAGCAGGGTCTTGGTCCGTTGCATTGGTTCCTCCATTGAATGGTGCGCCCGCACATAGGGACACGTTGTCCACAGCAAGATCGTTTGGCCGCCACCGAGAATTACAACGTTGCTCGCGAAGATTCGCCGCAGCGTCGGCCGACCGCCGGTCACTCGGGGGGCGTGCACCCGTCGAGCAGGCTCTTCGGCTGTGAGTTCTCGGGGTCGAGGCCCGGGATCAATGTGCCGGCCACCAGGTTGCGCACGTGCTGGGCATCCCACGAACCGTTGTTGATGTTCGGCGGGCCGAGGTGCAGCGAGCGAGCCTCTTCCACGCCACCATTGGCGGTGAACCGTTCGATCAACTTGGCGAAATCGCCCAACTTGTTGCGCGGGATGTCGGTGCGCACGGCATCACCGAACGCCGACACCAACTGGCCCAGACCCAGCGCCACGCTCATCGGTTGCGCCGAGTTGGCGATCGCCGCGATCACACACCGTTGGCGTCCCATGCGGCCGTAGTCGCTGTCCACGTAGCGCGAGCGGGCGTACGAGAGCGCCAGCGTGCCGTCCATGTGCTGCTGGCCGGGCTCGATGTACTCGGGCACGTCTTCCATGCCGTGCTCGGGGTTCAGCGGAGTGGTGACGCGCTTGGTGACGTAGATGTCGATGCCGCCGATGGCATCGATGATGTCGACGAAGCCGAGCATGTCGACGAGCACGTAGTAGTTGATCGGGATGCCCAGCAGTTGCGCCATCGACTGCTTCAGTGCTTGCGCCCCTGCGTCGTTGCCGCCGCCGGCGAGCTCGCGGTTGCCGTCGACGTAGTGGTAGAGCGCGTTGGCCAGGAAGGGGAAGCCGTCGGGGAATTCGTCGGCCAGGGGGGTGCCGGCAGCGAACGGCATCATGATCATGTTGCGGGGGATCGAGATGATCGCCGTGTCGCCGGTGCCGGGGTCGATGGACACCACGATCATCGTGTCGGTGCGCATGCTGGGGCGGCCGGGGCCGGCGTCGCCGCCGATCAGCAGGATGTTCACGCGCGCCTGGCCGGCGAACGGGCCGGAGGTGACTGCGGCCACGGTGGTGACGGTGGTGTCGTCGTCGGTGCCACCGCTGGTGGCCGCCGAGAGGGGCGCCGGGTTGGCAGTGATCGCGTCGCTGGAGGCGAACACTCGCTCGAGCATCCGGTCGGTCTGCCACACGTAGTCGGCGGCCACGGTGAGCGGGGCGACGGCGACGAACACCATCGTGGTGGACGCGAACGCGGCGACGATCGTGGTGAATGCCTTACCGGTGGGGCGCGAGCGCCAGGCCACGTCGGCGGCGGTGCCGAAGCGGGTGATGGCCATGATCATCAGGCTGACGGCGAGGGCCATGAAGTCGGAACGGTCGGAGATGACGGCGGCCAGGTCGTTGCGGTCGCGCACGGGGCCGGCGATCACGAACACCAAGAAGGTCGCTGCCAGGTTGGCGATCACCAGCCAGTTCATCAGGCGGCGACGCTTGCGGTGGATGGCGAAGTGGCCGAGCCCGGGCCATACGACCGACCAGAAAACGCCCAGGATGCAGGCCATGAACCCTGTTCTGGGTGGCTTCCTGCGCATCCCCATAGTCTCGCCGATCGAGACCGAAGATTGCCGTCATGCCCTCCGCGCGGTGAGCACGCGGCGTTCGATGCGCACGAACAGGTCGTCGCGGGCGGCGGCCGAGTCGGCCAACTCCGCCAGCACGGCGGCATCGTGGGCGGTGATCCGCTCGGACACCATCTGCAGCCCGCGAGTCACGCGCTTGGCCACCCACTGTCGGCCCTGCGGGGCGAGGGGCGCGGCGTGATGGGCGACGGCGACGCGGTCGGTGATGTCGGTGAACCCGGCCTGGGCCAGCCACTGCGGCCAGTGCATCTGCAGCGGGTCGCTGCCGAGGCGCTCGCCGATCACCTGGGCGATGTGCGCCTCCAGGCGGCCCCACGCACCCGTGGCCAGCAGCGGGTCGTGGGGTGGTAGCACGGCCGTCGGCCCGGCGAACTCGACGATCGCCAACGTGCCACCCGAACGCAACTGCTGATACAGGGCGGCCAGCACTGCGGGCGGGTCGGCCACGTGGTGCAGCACCATCGAGGCCCAGATCACGTCGGCCTCGTCGAGCGCAGGCAGGCCGTGGTCGAGGTCGGCCTCGACCGTGCGCAGTCGATCGGCCATCTCCGCCGCGGCGGCGCGGGCACGGGCTCGCTCGAGCAGTGGCGCCGATGAATCGAGTGCAGTGATGGTGGCCTGCTGGGCGTGGCCGGCGAGGGCTGTGGCGATCACACCGGGGCCGCTGCCCACGTCGATCACATGACGCACGGCGCTCCAGTCGGTGCCGCCGGCCAGTTCGCGCACGATGTCGTGCACGATCGGCAGCAGCATCATCCCGTCCAGCTCGAGCGAGTCGGCCATCGCTTCCCAGTCGAAGTCGGCGGGCCGCTCGTGCTGGTGGCCGTGCTGGTGGCCAGGTTGGTGGCCGGGCTGGTGATGATCGTGGTGGCCGTGCTGGTGGCCGGGCTGCTCCATGGGGCAACGGTAGCCACGCGCCGCGTTCGGGCCGGAAAACGGCGATGGCCCGGTGCACGCACTGAGCGTCACCGGGCCACGGCCGTACCTCTGCCTCGGGGGCCGAGCGATCAGTCGATGCGCACTCGCACCGAGTTGTCGTCGTCGCTGATCCGCACTTCGATGCGGCTGTCCAGCACGCCCTCGAAGTCCACTCGGATGCGGTCCCAACTCTGGTCCTTGATCTCGGCGACGTAGCCGTTGGCGGCGATCACCGTGTCGAGCACGAAGGCGGTACCGGTCCAGGTGACGGCGATCGAGCCGCCGGCAGAGAGGTACACCTTGGTGAACGGGGCCGGCAGCGGGGCGCTCGGGTTGCTGCTGCTGTCGTCGTCCGAGTCGACCGAGTCGTCGGTCGAGTTCTCGGTGGAGTCGTCGGTCGAGTTCTCCGTCGAACCGTCGGTCGAGATGGCGGTCGAACCGTCGGTCGAGATGGCCGTGGAGTCATCCGTCGAGTTCTCGGTGGAGTCGTCGGTCGAGCTCTCGGTGGCCTGATCGTCGCTGGTGGGGGTGCTGACCTCGGTCTCGAGGGCGACGTCGGAGTCGAAGCTGGTGGACGACCACGCCGACTGCGCTGCGCCGGCCAGGCCGGCCGCGCCGAGTGTCACGCCGATGGCGGTGGCGGTGATGATCATCGTGCGGCCGAAGCGACTGCGGTTGGGATTGTGGCTCATGGTGTGCTCCTGTGGGCGGTTGTTGCGGTGTGAGCAAGTCACGCCGCAGCCGCGCAGAAGGTTTGTTTCCGCCGAAGGAATTTCGCCGCCGGGGTTCAGGCTGCAGGGTCAGGCGCTGGCCAGGCACTCCACGCCCAGCACGGCCGGCACGGGCGGTGGGGTCGTGGCATCCGGCGACGGCGCATTGCCGTCGGGGTGCACGAAGGGCACGCTGCCGGGGGCGATCACGTTGGCCACCAGGTCGTACACCTGCTGCTTGCGCCACGCCGTCGGGTCGAAGTCGGGTGGGGCGAGGTGCAAGGTGCGCGTGGTGCTCATGCCGCCCTTCGAGTCGAACCGCTCGATCAAGGTGGCGAACTCGCTGAGGCGGTCGCGGGGGATGTCGGTGCGCATCGCGTCGCCGAACGCCGACAGCAGGTCGGGCAGGCCCAACGCCAGGCTCATCGGTGTGGCCGCGCTGGCGATCGCGCCCAGCACGCATCGCTGGCGGGCGATGCGGCTGTAATCGCTGTCGGCCGAGCGCGAGCGAGCGTAGGAGAGGGCGATCGTGCCGTTCATGTGTTGCTGGCCCACATCGAAGTACAGCGGTGCCAGTACGGGTCCGCCCAGCGGGTTGCTGGGCCCGGGCACGCGCTTGCCGACATAGAGGTCGATGCCGCCGAGCGCGTCGACGATGCGCACGAAGCCGGCCATGTCGACCAGCACGTAGTAGTTGATGGGGATTCCCAGGTACTGGGCGATGCCCTGCTTCATCACCTGCGCCGCGGCGTCGTCGCCACCGCCGCCCAGTTCGCGGCGGGCATCCACGTAGGGATACACCGCGTTGGCGATGTCCTCGAAGCCGTGGGGGAACAGTTGGCCCATCGGGGTGTCGGGTGGGAACGGCAGCACGGGAGTGTTGCGCGGCACGGAGATCATCGCGGTGTCGCCGGTGTTGGGGTCGATCGAGACCACGATCATCGAGTCGGTGCGCAGGCTGTAGCGGCCGGGGCCGGCGTCGCCGCCCAACAGCAGCACGTTGACGCGCCCGAGGCCTTCGAACAACGCGCCGGCGGTGGTGGCATCGCCGCTGCCGAACACCCGCTCGATGGTCTGGTCGGTGCGGCGCACATAGTCGGCGCCGAGGGCGAACGGAACCACGCCGGCCACCACGAACACGGCGGTGGTGAAACCGGCCGCCACGCGCTTGCCCGAGCTCACGATCGGGCGGGCCTGCCACGCCGCGTCGATCACGCAGTACAGCCGAGTGAGGGCCATCGCCACCAACCCCAGGCCGAGGCCGGCGAACGTCTGGCGGTCGGCGAGGATCTTCACCAGCCCGGCCCGGTTGCGCACGGGCCACGCCAGCTTCAGCGTGACGACGGTGGCCACGAGGTTGATCAGCGCGGCCAGCACCCAGCCGGCGTTGCGGCGGGCGTGCACCACCAGATGGCCCACGCCGGGCCAGATCGCCGACCACATGGCGGCCTCGAACGACGCCCCGTAACCAATGCGCAACCGTCGGTCAGCGACCATCGCACCATTGTGGTGCAGGTTGGCGGCCGTCTGGTGTCAGTGGGGCACAGGCATCAGCTGTCGGTCAGTTCGGCGAAGCCGATGGCGGCAAGCGCCTGGGCCATCGCCGCTGCGCCCTTGTTGCTGGGGTGGATGCGGTCGCTGCGCACGAAGCCCTTGGCGACCGGGTCTTCGTCGTGGCTCGGGCCGTTGTAGACGTCGTAGGTCGAGACGAAGACCGCCCCGCCGGCCGTGGCCGCCTTCGTGATCGCCTCGCTCTGCGCCGCCCAGATCGTGCGGCAGTCGGCGTCGAGGCCCAGCGCCACCCACATCGTCGGGTCGGCGCTGTAGATGTCGGTCACCCGCACAGCGGTGGGCTCGTTGCCACGGGCCGCGGCGATCTTCGCCAGCGCCTCTTCGAACAGTGTCTGGTACGGCGCGAAGTCGTCGACGGTGTAGCGGCCGGGGCTGGCCGTGGCGTACTTGTTCATGCACTCGCCGAACCCCTCGCGCACGCCCGAGCCGAACGGGTTGCCCTCCAGCACGATGATCTCCGCCGTGGCCACCACTTCCGGCCGCCGGTCGATCTCGGCGATCGCCTCCACCAGCGACAGGCCGCCGACCCTCCAGTCGATCACGTTGACCGTGCGGCCCAGCTGCTCCTCGGCGAGGCGGGCGTATTCCTCGGCCACGCCCCATCCCGATGAGTCGCTGATGTAGAGCAGGTCGATCGGCTCGGCCACGACAATGGTGCCGACCGTGTCGGTCGTAATGGTCGAGTCGCCGTCGTCGCTGCAGGCCATCCCTGCGGTTGCCAGGGACAGCACCCCGATGTACCAGCAGTACTTACGCATGGCAGTCACCTCCGTGCATCGCTTGCAGATCCATTGTCCGGCGGTGAGTGAGCGGCGGCAAGCGCGCCGGCTGTGGCGTGCGCCGCTTCGAGGCCGTGGCGGTGTCGTTCGGCCCTACGTGCGCGGCGCAGCCGGTACGCACGTGGGAGGAGTGCAGATCTCTGTCGAGATGCCCGGCGGCACGACCATCACCTTGGACGTCGAGCCCACCGATTCGATCGAAAACCTGAAGCAGCAGATCGAGGACCGCGAGGGCGTCCCGATCGCGTCGCAGGCGTTGTATTTCGATGGCACGCTGCTCGCCGATGGCGACACGCTCGCCGACTACAACATCCAGAAGGGGGCGATCCTCCAGCTGGTGGTGCCCGAGGTGAGCGAGACCAGCAGTACCACCACGCTGTCCGCGGCACCGGCCGAGACCACCGCCACCAGCGTGGTGACCGCCGGTTCCGGAAGCCTCTTGCCGTTCGGCGGTGGTGCGACAGGTGCAGGCGTGGGGCTGGCCCTGGTGATCGTGGGTGCCGCAGTGGTGCGTGCGGTGCGCCGCCCCCTCGTGCGCTGATCGCGCCCCGGTTGCCGTTCGTGCTGCCTGCCGCTCGCAGTGGGCGCGGCACCGGTTCGACCACTCCCCGTGGTGTGGGAGGATGTGACATGCGTCGCTTGCTCGCCCTCGGTTCGTGTCTCGTGCTGGTCGCTGCCTGCAGCGACTCGGATTCCACCGCATCCACCTCCTCCGCTGCGGCGCCGGTCACCAGCGCGGCAGGTGAGACGGCCCCGGCGGCGCCACTTACCCCAGAGGTGGTGTGCGTCGCCAACAACGGCAGTGGCGATGGTGAGCAACCCGACTACGCCTTCGCGTACACCAACGACAGCGCCGAGCCGGTGGTGCTGAGCGCAAGCGACTCGGTAGTGGCCGACGGCGAGGCGGCCGACCTCATGTTCGTGACGAAAGTGTTCGCTCCTGGCCATGTGTCGCCGGCGTTCTTCGTCACGGGCGACGCCGGCGGCCAGCCGCCGTCGTGGACGATCGTCGGGCCCGACGGCCAGACGCGCACGGCCACGCCCGACGAGGCCACGCCGAACTGTGACGGAACGCTCGATCTCCCGCCGTACACCACCGACGACCAGCGCGACCCTGTGGTCGAGGTCTCCGGTCTGCAACTGAACGCCGACGGCACGGTGAGCTTCACCACCACGCTCACCGGCGCCGACACCAGCGTGTGCCCGGAAGGGCTCGACCCGCAGCCCACCACGATCACCTGGGACGATCTCGTCGGCGGCAACGTCACCGACGGCCCCACGGCCGAATGGACCGTGCCGCAGCCGCAGTACGAGGGCAACACGTTCGCCTACCAGACGATCGTGGCCGCGCTGGTGCTCGACGGCTGCGCCTACGGCGACGCCACCCAGACGATCTGGCCCGGCGGCGTGTTCGAGTCGCTCTACACCGGCGTCTACGTGTGCATCGCCGAGGCCGACGGCACACTCACGGCCAGCACCTCGCAGAACGACGACGACTGCCACGGCCTGCCCCACACCGGTGGCGACAGGATTCGCCCCGCCTGATGCAACCCGAGCACGCCAGCCGGTTGGCGGCAGCGTGGGTCGCTGACCCGGCAGCACCGCCGTGGCGTGAGCTGCACGGTTCGGCCGTGCTCACCGACATCTCCGGGTTCACCCGGCTCACGGAACGGCTCACGTACGGCGGGGCCGAAGGGCCCGAGGTGCTGCATGCCGCGATCTGTGCCGCGCTCACCACGCTGCTGGGCCCGGCCATCGAGGCGCACGGCGACATCATCGGGTTCGCCGGCGATTCGGCGCTGGTGTGGTTCGACGCCGACGAGCATCCGGATCATGCGGAGCTCGCGGTGCAGGTCGCCTCGCGGATGCCGCGCGACATCACCGCGTTGCCGGCGGCGATGTCGGGCGGCCGCCGGCTGCGGGTATCGGTCGGCGTGCACACCGGAATGGTGCAGGGGCACCTGGTGGGCGCCGGGCAGGTGGGGCTGTTCCTGTGCGGGCCCGACGTCTCCACGCTCGTCGCGCTGCAGACGCAGGCCCAGCCGGGCCAGGTGCTGATGAGCGCGGCGACGGCTGCGCAGGCGGCGCCCACGTGGAGTGCAGCGCCGGTGGGTGACGCGTTCGCCGTGCGTCCGCGCCGCCGTGCGCCGGGCTCGGTGCAGCGGCCGGCGACGACCGCCGGTGCCCAGGTGGCGTTGCCTGCTGCGTGCGCTGCCTTGCTGGGCCCGACGGTGCGCGAGCTGATCGCCGCGGGCCCCACGCACGGCGACTTCCGCAACGCGTCGTTCGGCTTCGTGAAGGTGTGGGGCCTCGATGGCATCGCCGCACGTGAGGGCGGCTCGGGTGTGCACACCGCGTTGGCCCATGTCGTCGAGCTGGTCACCAGGGTCGCCGCCGAGGAGGCCGTGGAGTGGCTCGATGTCTCCCCGGGCGTCGACAGCACCAGTCTCCTGCTGTCGGCGGGGGCTCCCCGGTCGATCGAGCACGACGAGGATCAGATGCTGATCGTGTTGCGCCGCCTGGTCGACGAGTGCGAGGTGCCGGTGAGCGCCGGGGCGCAACGCGGCCGGGTGTTCTCCGGGATGCTCGGCGTACCTGGCCATCGCCGGTACTACACGGTGATGGGCGATGCGGTGAACGTGGGAGCGCGGGCGCTCGGGCTGGCGGCGCCGGGCGAGGTGGTGGTGGGCGATGGGATGGCAGTGAACGCCCGCCGCTCGTTCGTGCACTCCACGGCGCTCGGCCCGCAGGCGCTGAGGAACCGTGTGCGGCCCGCGGAGATGTGGCGGGTCACCGGTGTGGGGCCGCGGCCGGTACGCCGGCGGGCCGTCGTCGAGGGCGGCTCGGGGTGGCTGCGTCGCGACGAGGCCATGTTGCTCGCTGGGGCGTGGAAGCACACCGTCGATCGTCGCGGCCGTGTGGTGAGTGTCATCGGCGAGCCGGGTATGGGTGCCTCCGGGCTGCTCGCCGACACGGTCGCGCTGGCCGGGGGCGCGGCCACCTCGGTCGTGCCCGATGCGCAGCGCCAACAGGTTCCCTACGCGGGCCTCGCCGCGATCGTCGGCGAGCTGGCCGGCACACTCGGGTCGGAGGTGCGCTCGACGCGCGACGGGTGGGCGTGGTTGGGCGGTTTCGCCGATCGTCTCCCGCCACACGTGCGCGAGTGGGTGGCCGCCGCGCTGGCGACCGCGGAGCAACGCGACGTGCACGACCTCGACCCGCTGTCGGCCGCGCAGCGAGCCCGGATCGCCTTGGCCGCGCTCGTTCTCGCCGCGGCGCCGCGCCCATGGCTGCTCGCGATCGACGACGTCGAACTGATGGACGAGGCGTCGCGCCAAGTGATCGCCCGGGTGTGTGCCTCGGCCGGCGACGAGCGGGTGATGGTGCTCGTCGGTCACCGGCCCGGCACCGAGCCGCTCGATCCCTCGGCCACGTCCGGCGACGACCTGCTGGCCGTGCAGCTGGGTCCGCTGGCCGACGACCAAGCCGCGCAGTTGGTGATCGACAGTGCGCCGTCGTTGCGCGACGACGTGGTGGCTCGCATCGTGGCCGCTGGCGCGGGTAATCCGTTCGTGCTCAGCGAACTGGCGCGCACGCCCATCGATGGTGAGCTGCCCGACTCGCTGCAACGACTGGGCGCGTGGTTGCTCGACGCGTTGCCGGCCAAGACCCGCGCGCTCGTTCGCGACGTCTCGATCCTCGGCGCCACGGTGCCCGTTGCGCTCGCGGTCGACGTGCTCGGCCGACCAGAGCTGGCCGACCGGCAGGTGTGGGCGGCGGCCGCGCCCGTGTTGCGGCTTGCCGCCGACGGCACGGTCGCCTTCGGGCACGAGGCGTATCGGCGGGTGGCCTACGACACGTTGCCGTTCCAGCGTCGTCGTGCGCTCCACGCCGCCGTGGCCGACCACCTCGCTGGCATGCGCGACGCCAGCGATGCCGTGCGCGCCACACACCTCGAGCTCGCCGGCCGTGCCGGCGAGGCCTACCCGCTGGCTGCCGCCGCGGGCCGCACCGCGAAGGCGGCCGGCGCGTTGACGGAGGCGGTCGACCTGCTGGTGCGGGCGGCGGCGATGGCCCGGGTGCACGACCCGTCCGCGGTGGCGGGGCTGCTGATGGACGAGGCCGAGGCACGCGGCTGGCTGGCCGACCATGGGGCGATGGAGCTGGCGCTGCGTGCCGCGCGCCGGGCCACCACCGACCCGCTGGTGATCGGGCGCATCTGCCATCTGCGCGCCGATCTGGCCCTGCGCCACGACCAGTTCGCGGCGGCCAAGCGATGGGCGAGCCGGGGGATGGCCGCGACCGCGGGTGCCGCGGCGGCGGGTGATCCGTCCCTGGGCGAGCTGCGCTGCTTCCTGCTGCTCGACCTGGGCGCGGTTCGCGACCTGTCCGACGATCACCTCGGGAGTGTGCCGATCTACGGCGAGGCGCTGCAGTGGGCGGCGTCGAACGGTTCCCGGTTGATGGAAGGGTTGGCGCACACCCACATCGAGATGGCCTACAGCTCGCTGATGGACCCACGCGCGATCGCGCACGGCGACGCTGCTGTGCGCATCTTCACCGAGCTGGGCCACCATCGCTACCTGCAGCACGCGCTCACCAACAGTGGGCTGACGGCGATGTACATGGGCCGGTGGAACGATGCGATCGAGCGCTACCAGCGGGCGATCGAGGGCTACGAACGCTACGGCCACGCGCTCGGCGCGGCCACAGCAGTGTCCAACGTGGGGTTCCTGCGCTTCCGGCAGGGGCGGCTGCACGAGGCCGACGAGCGCGGCCGCCAGGCGATCCGCGTGTATGAGGCGGCGGGTGTGCCGCACAACGCGGCGACGCCACGCCTGCTGCGCGCGCACGTTGCCGCGGCGGAGGGGCGTTTCGCCGACGCTGCGGCACTCGTTGCCGAGGCGAGGGCAGCCTTCGCCGCGGTCGACCGCCGTTCGATGGTGCTGGATTGCGATGTGTCGACGATGGAACATCTGGTGCTGGCCGGCCGGTATGCCGAGGCCGCGGCCGCCGGTGCCGCGCTCGCCGACCGGGAGGTGGCCGCGCCCGAACTGCGGGTCACGTACGACCGGGTGCTCGGTCGCGCCGAGGTGGCGTTGGGCACCACGTCGGGCGTTGCCCGCGTCGAGCGTGCATTGGCCGCGGCGCGTGAACTGAACGTGGTGTACGAGGTGCTGCAATGCCTGGCCACGCTCGTGGCGATCGCCGACGCGGGCGGGCCTGCCGTGGCGCCGTCGGTGCCGGCCGAACTGGAGGGCATCCGCCGCTCGCTCGGCGTGGTCGCCTGAAGCATCGGTTGCCGTTCGTGCTAGCTGGCGCTAGCGTTCCACCTACCGACGCGGGGTGGAGCAGCTCGGTAGCTCGTCGGGCTCATAACCCGAAGGTCGCAGGTTCAAATCCTGCCCCCGCCACTGATGGAAGGCCCGGACCAAACGGTTCGGGCCTTCTGCTTTGGAGGTTCGCATGCTGCCCGAGCACGATGTCGAGACGGTCCGCCGGTGGGCCGAGGCCCTCACGCCGGCCGAGGTGCGCGATCGCTCCCGAGCGGAGGTCGAGCTTGCTCCACGGTCGCTGACGATCTACGAGAGCAGCCTGATGGGCGATCAGTGGATTCGGGTCTCTGTCGCTCGACTCGGCTGGTCAGGCCCGAGCAAGCTGTGGACGCTGTACCGGTTCGACAGCAACAGCAAGGCCCACCGCTACGAGTTTCTCGAGCCGCGTAAGCGCGTGACGGACCTGCTCGACGAGATCGACGACGATCCGACGTTCATCTTCTGGGGTTGACGCCTGCGCCTGAAAATTCGTCGTTCATGCGAGCCCGACTGGACGCGGCCGAACCCGAGGCGCCTCGCGAGCGATGTCGATGGCAGGTTGGTCGGGCTGATTGCCAGCCGGAACCGGTGGACGTCGTGCTGGTCCGCCGGGTAAGTCGTGCCGGGCTGTGGTAGCGGCGTTCGGGGTTGATGGTGAGGGTGCGGAACGGCAGCTGACTCGGCCGGGGATCAACTCGAACGTCGGCGTCGAACGGCCCGTCGCTGGAGCGGCTACCGGGAACCATTTCGGTCGTCATCAGTGAGCGGTGTCGCTGCGTTGGGCCCGAGGTCGTGCTCGTAGGCGTAGATGACGGCGTGGACGCGGTCGCGTAGCTGCAGCTTCTGGAAGAGGTGCTTGACGTGGGTACGCACGGTCGATTCCTCGATGAACAGGGTGGTGGCGATCTCGGTGTTGGTCCGGCCTGTGGCGATCTGCTGGAGCACCTCGCGCTCGCGGACCGTGAGCGCGGCGAGTTCGGCTGACCTGTCGGCGCGAGGTCGTGGGGCGAGCCGTTCGATGACGCGGCGCGTGACAGCCGGCGACAGGACTGCTTCGCCGCTCGCCACGAGGTGGATGGCGTCGATCAGTTCCTCTGGGCGGGCACGTTTGAGCAGAAAGCCAGACGCGCCGGCTTCGAGTGCCTCGAACACGTAGTCGTCCTGGTCGAAGGTCGTGAGCACGACCACACGGGTCGTAGCGAGTTCGGCGGTGATCGCCCGAGTTGCGGTGATGCCGTCGCCGTTGGCCATCCGCACGTCCATGAGCACGATGTCGGGGTGGGTGATCCGTGCGAGCTCGATGGCGCGGGTGCCGGAGTCGGCGTGACCGACGACGGTCAGCTCGGGGTCTGCGCCGAGGATCTCGATCAGGCCGACCCTCATCAGGTGGTCGTCGTCGACCACGAGGACGGTGGTCATCTCGGTGCCCCGGCGGTAATCGGCAGGCTGGCCGTGAGAACGAACTCGCCTGCATCGAAACTGGTGTGGACGCTCCCGCCGATCTGGCCTGCTCGCTCGTCCGCGCCGATCAGGCCATGTCCGCTGCGCGCTCGACCGGCAACGTTGCGCGCCGGGTTGGTGATCGTGATGGTGAGGGCGTCGTCACCGAAGTCGAGCACCACTCGAGCCCCGCCAGCGCCGTGTCGAGAGGCGTTGGTCAGGCCCTCTTGCACGATTCGATAGGCGGTTTGGTCGACGGTGGCCGGCAGCGGTCGTTCGCGCCCGTGCGTGCAGAGATCGACGTGCTGTCCGGCGTCGGCGTGCTGGCGGACCAGCGTCGACAACGAAACCAGGGAAGGCGGTGCGATGTCGTGTGGGTCGTCGGCGGCGCGCAGGCCGCCGACCATGCTGTCGATCTCCGCGACCGTTCGACGGGCCAGCTCCTCGATCGTCGACAGCGCCCGGAGAGTGCGGTCCGGATCCTCGCCGAAGCGAAGCCGCGCGGCGCCGGCGTGCACGGCGATGACGTTGATCGCATGCCCGGCGGAGTCGTGGAGGTCACGGGCGATGCGCATCCGCTCCTCGACGGTGGCCAGCGCACGCTCGCGGGCGGCGTCACGTCGGAGTTCCTCGAGTTGCTCGCGCTGCAGCCGGGCTCGCTCGCCGCCGAGCCAGCAGACGCTCCACAACAACGCGGTGTGGAACAGCTCCGACCACGGCGCCGCGGCGATCGAGACCGCGCAGCTGAGCGCGTAGACGGCGAATCCACCGGCGGCCACGACGAGCGACCGGGCTGGCCGCTCCGCTGCGTTCCGCTGTGCCGCCATCGAGAAGAGCGCGATGCCGGCTGCGAGCGGAACGCCGGTCGGCGCGTCGAGCAGCGCTAGCGCCGACAGCCCGGCCGTGCACCCGACGAATGCCAGGATCGGCCGGGTACGTCGCACGAGCATCGGCGCGGCGCCGACGACCACGAGCACCAGCGCCCACCACGGCGGATGGCGATCCGCGGCACGGGTCACCGCGATCTGGCCGTTCCACACGAACATCGTGGTGGTGGCGCAGGTGACGACCATGACGGCGATGTCCTGCGCCCATTGCCGTTGTGCCAGCCGTCCGAACGCCACGAGCTCAGCGTAGAGAGAACGCGAGCCCGGTCTCCTCCCCCTACGCGAGGAGACGTCTCCACGCCGTGACGACGTCGGGTTCCGCGCGGGCGGGGATTCGCCCGCTGGCCGCCATCCATACGGTCGACAGCATGTCCGCTCCACTCCACCATCCAACGCCGCCGGCCGTGGCCGACGTCGTTCGCCTCACCAAGCGATACCGCGGCGCCACCGTCGTCGACGATGTCTCCTTTCGCGTCCACACAGGGACGATCACCGGCTTCCTCGGCCCGAACGGCGCCGGCAAGACGACCACGTTGCGGATGATGCTCGGCCTGGCAACACCCTCCGTCGGCACTGTCGCCATCGACGGCCGGCCGCTCGGGGAGCTGAGCGAGCCCTGGCGACACGTCGGAGCGGTCCTCGAATCGAACGACTTCCACCCCGCCCGTACCGGACGCGATCACCTCCGCGTCCTCGCCCGACTCTGCGACATCGACGATGCGCGTGTCGACGTGCTGCTCGACCTGGTCGGGCTGACCGCCGCCGGTCGCCGTCAGGTGGGTGGCTACTCACTCGGCATGCGCCAGCGTCTCGGTCTCGCTGCCGCCATGCTCGGCGAACCCCGGCTGTTGATCCTCGACGAACCGACCAACGGACTCGATCCCGTCGGGGTGCGCTGGATGCGTGAGCTGATGCGGTCCTTCGCCGACGCCGGTGGCGCCGTGCTCATGTCGAGCCACCTCCTCGCCGAAGCGCAGCACACCGTCGACCAGGTCCTGATCATCGACCAGGGCCGCCTGATCGCCGATGCACCGCTCGGCGAACTCGTCCCACCCGGCGGTGACCTGGAAGACGCTTACCTTGATCTCGTCACAGGAACCGCGGGGGCCGTCCGATGAGCGCCATCGCGTCAGAGCGCCTCAAGCTCACCAGCACACGTTCCACCACCTGGCTCGCCGTGTCGCTCATCGGCATCGTCACTCTCGCGGCCGTGGTCCACATCCTCGGGTTCGAAACGGCGATGGTCGATGATGCGACAGAGCAACGCTCGATCCTCACCGACATCGGCGTCTCGATGGGCCTGGTGTTCGCGGCGATCTCCGGCTCGCTCGCCATCACCAGCGAGTTCCGCCACGGCACCATCCGCCCGACCCTGCTCAAGAACCCCGACCGGATCAGCCTGCTGAACGTGAAGCTCGCCACGCAGTCCCTGATCGGCGCGGCCCTCGCGGCTGCGGCTGCTGCGTACGCGATCGGTCTGAGTTCAGCGTTCCTCGGCGCCCGCGGGCTCGCCCTCGAACTCGACGGCGGCCAGATCGCGCGGCTCGTGATCGGCGCCGGCATCGGTGGAGCCGGATTCGCGGTCGCGGGACTGGCGCTCGGGGCGCTCGTACGCAATCAGGTTCCCGTCGTGGTCGGGTTGCTGATCTGGACCCTGTTCATCGAGAACCTCCTACGCGCCGGTGTCCCGTCGATCGCTCGATTCGCACCTGGGTCGCTCGGCCGGGCGATCGCTGCCCCAGGGCCCGGCCAATTCGACGGCCTCCTCGTCGCTGCCGTCGGCCTCACGCTCGTCGCTGCCGCAGGCTTCGCGGCTACCCGCGCCATCTTCATCCACCGCGACATCAACTGACAGGAGCACCCATGAACATGCCTACCCACCCACCGCGCGTCGACGAACCCGCGGCGCCGAGATCACGACACCGGGCGATCGTCATCGCGACATGCATGGTGGTCGTCCTGGTCGGTCTCCACATGCTGCGCACCGCACTCGGCTGAACCTCAACCGATCGTCATCCGTGCGAGGGCTCGTTCGAGGCCGGTGAACAGGTCGACCACATCGGCTGATTCGAACACGCGGGAGCGCTGCTTGCCGACGTTGCGTTGACGCCCACCACGGAGGTACCGGTGGCGGCGTGAGCCGAGCTACCAGAGCCTCAGCTGGTGCACGCCTCAGAGCAGGTCGTGCATTCAGCGTCGAGGTTGGTGAGCACGACGCCGACATCACCCTCGACTGCGACGAGCGAACCGGCGGGGTGGAGCAACCGAAATCGGCACTCCACGGAGCCGTCGCGCCAGCGGACGCCGGTGAGATCGGCGGGAACGGGCTGACTGCAGCCCGCTGTCCAGGTTCGTTGCGTGGGTGTCGACGGCTTCGACTCGGAGTGCGAGTTCATCTGGTCGATCGTACGGGCACTACCCGGAACGAGGCCCTACTCGCCGTTGTTGCGGCTGCCGCGCTCAATGGCCGAGGAAGGGGCGCAGCTCGACCTTGCGGTTGCAGCACTTCGACGCTTCGGCCGCCAACTGGCGGGCGGTCTCGATGTTCGGGGCGGTGATGATCCAACATCCCGAGAGGTACTCGCGCGCGGAGTGCAGCGGGCCGTCGGCGAACACCACGGCGTTGCTGCGATTGTCGATGACCGCAGCGGCGTGCGGTGCGGTGAGGCCATCGGCGAACACCCAGTGGCCATCGGCCATCAGACGCTGGTTGAACGCGTCGACCGCGGTCATTTCGGTCGGGGTGGCACTGCCGGTGGAGTCGTCGATCACGGAGATCAAGAACCGCATTCCGGGATGATAGGCGAGCTGGGACTGTCGCTGCGCCGACGTTCGTGGCATCGTGTGCGCATGCCGTCCGACATCGCCGACGTGCGCGAACGCAAGCTGACGATCGCGCTCGGGCTGAACGTGGTGATCGTTGTCGTGCAGGTGGTGATCGGTGTCGTGGCCGCGTCATTGGGCCTGCTGGCCGACGCGGCGCACAATCTCACCGACGTGGCGGCGATCGTGGTGTCGTTGATCGCGGTGCGGCTGGCACGGCGTGCGGCCAATGCCTCGCGGTCGTTCGGTTACCACCGGGGCACGATCCTGGCCGCGCAGACCAACGCCGCGAGCATCCTGATCGTGTGCGTGCTGGTGGGCTTCGAGGCCGTGCGGCGGTTCCTCGATCCGCAGCCGGTGCGCGGCGGCCTCGTGCTGGTGGTTGCCCTGGTGGCCGCAGCGGTCAACTTCGCGGCCGCCGCCGCACTCGGGGGCGCGGCTCACGCCCACGGCGATCACGATGACCACGACCAGGACGGGCAGTTGGTCGACGAGGGTGGCGACACGCACGACCTCAACATGCGGTCCGCGCTGTTGCACATGATCTCCGACGGGGCGGTGTCGGTGGGCGTGGCGCTGGCCGGGTTGGTGATCCTGCTGACCGGCGGGTGGTACTGGCTCGACCCTGCGGCGTCGCTGGTGATCTCGGTGGTCATCGGGGTGCAGGGTGTGCAGCTGCTGCGGTCCACGGCCGACGTGCTGCTGGAATCCACGCCGGCCGGGCTCGACGTGCAGGCGCTGAACGCGGCGATGGCCGCGGTGGAGGGGGTGGAGTCGGTGCACGACCTGCATGTGTGGACGTTGTCCAGCGACGTGCGTGCACTGTCGGCGCACCTCGTGCTCGCCGGCCACCCGACGCTGGAGGAGGCGCAGGTGGTGAGCACGCGGGTGAAGGCGCAGATCGGCGGGCGGTTCCGCATCAGCCACGCAACGTTGGAGATGGAGTGCGAAGCGTGCGGCGCGGCCGACATGTTCTGCCCCATCGACAGCCCTCGCGAGCACGGCTGACGGAACGAAACTCCGACGATCCGGCAGCGGTGCGCGCGCGAGACTCGCACCGTGACGTTCGAGATGATCTCCATCGGCACGGTGCACAACGAGCGCACTGAGGCCGTCGACGACGACTGGGATCGCGTGAACAGCGTGATCCGCCTGCACCCCGAGGTGTTCGGCGACGACGCCACCGCAGGCCTGCGTGCGTTCTCGCACGTGGAGGTGGTGTTCGTGTTCGACCGGGTGGCGCCCGAGGGTGTGGTGCGTGGCAGCCGCGTGCCGCGCGGTAACCCGGCATGGCCCGAGGTTGGCATCCTCGCGCAGCGGGCGAAGAACCGGCCGAACCGCATCGGCACCACCGTGTGTGAGCTGATGGCGGTGCGCCCCGGTGGTGTCGTGGAGGTGCGGGGGCTCGATGCCATCGACGGCACGCCGGTGCTGGACATCAAGCCGTACATGGCCGAGTTCGGGCCGCGCGGCGATGTCATCCAGCCGGCGTGGAGTCGCGAGCTGATGGCCGGCTACTGGACGCTCGCGGCCGACGATCGCGACGTGTTCGATGCCGAGCGGTGGTTGGCCGACGTGCTGCGCTCGCCGGCCGATGATGGCCGCGTCGAGCTGATCGTGCGCCGCCCCGCCACCGATGAGCGCGAGGTGGTGCACGCTGGCGAGCTGGCCCTCGACGTGGGGCTGGTGGGCGACAACTGGTTGGCCCGCGGCAGCCGCAGCAGGCCCGACGGCAGCGCCGACCCCGAGGCGCAGCTGAACATCATGAACTCGCGCTGTGCCCGTTTGGTGGCGGGTGGCAACGAGCGCATGCCGTTGGCCGGCGACCAACTGTTCGTGGATCTCGACCTCTCGCCGCAGAACCTGCCCACGGGCACGCGCCTGCAGATCGGCACGGCCGTCATCGAGGTGACGGCCTCGCCGCACACCGGCTGCGCGAAGTTCACCCGCCGCTTCGGGCTGGAGGTGCACCGCTGGATCAACGGGCGGGTGGGCAAGCAGTATCGCCTGCGCGGCATCTGCGCCAAGGTGGTGGTGCCGGGCACGATCACCACCGGCGACGCGGTGGTGAAGCTGGCACCGTCCGACGGCTGACTCGCGTCCCCCTATTCATTGACAAGTATCGATGTTGCGCTATATTGATGATCATCGAAGTATCCACGTGCTGTGCCACGTGGCGTTGAGCAAAGGGGCGCACGATGACCAATGAGGCTGAACTGATCCATTCCCAGGTTCGCGACTACTACGGGGCCGCCGCTCGTGAGGCATCCGGCTCGTGCGGCTGCGGGTCGGGCAAGAGCGTGCTCGACCCCGACGGCGGGTTCGGCCAAGGCCAGTACCACGACCAGCAACTGGCCGACCTGCCGGCCACGGCTGCGGCTGCCTCGATGGGCTGTGGCAACCCGACGATGCTGGCCAACCTCGAGCCGGGCGACCGTGTGCTCGACCTCGGTTCGGGCGGCGGTATCGACGTGCTGTTGTCGGCCAAGCGGGTGGGCCCCACCGGGTTCGTGTACGGGCTGGACATGACGCCCGACATGATCGAGTTGGCCCGCCGCAACATCGCCGAGGCCGGCGCGCGGAACACAGAGATCCTGCACGGCATGTTGGAGGACATCCCGCTGGGCGACGGCGCAGTCGACGTGGTGATCTCCAACTGCGTCATCAACCTCACGCCCGACAAGAGGGCGGCGCTGGCAGAGGCGTTCCGTGTGCTGCGGCCCGGTGGCCGCTTCGCCGTCTCCGACGTGGTGCTGTCACGGCCGCTGCCGCCCGTGGCACAGGGCTTGATGGGCGCGTGGGCGGGGTGCGTCGCCGGCGCGCTGACCGTCGACGACTACGCGACGTTGCTGGCCGACGTGGGGTTCGCCGATATCGAGATCGTGCCCACCGTGGTGCACGACCGTGCCGCGCTCGCCGCGTTCGCAGCCGGCCTCGACATGTCGGGGGTGACCGATCCCGAGGCCTTGCTCGACGAGGTGGACGGAGTGGTGATGAACGCGTTCGTGCGCGCGCGGCGCCCGTGACCCCGGCTACGACATCAGTGCGACGAGTTGGTCGAGCGCGGCGGCCCAGCCGTCGTTGAAGCCCATCTCGGCGTGGCGTTGCGCGTCGGCTTCGGCGGCGTGCATCGCGATCGCGCGGTAGTGGGTGCCGCCGTCGGCCGTGGGGGTCAGCTCGATGCGGCCGGTGAACGGCAGGTCTTCTGCGCCGTTGGAAGGGGTGACGGGGCGGAAGTCGGCGCCCATCACGCTGGTGAACACCAGCAGGCGGTTGGGTTCCACCACCAGGTAGCAGCCGGCGTTCGGGTACTGCTCGCCCTCGGGCGACTCCATCGTGATGCAGTTGCCGCCGCCGGGGCGCAGGTCGACCTCGGCCTTGGCGGTCTTCCACGGGGCGGGCGTGAACCATTGCACGATCAGTTCGGGCTGGGTCCAGGCGGCCCACACCTTCTCGGGCGGCACGGGCACGGTGCGCTCGAGCACGAGGTCGAGGGCGGGGTTCGGGGTGTAGCTCATTGGCGGTGTCCTGTTCGGGTTCAGGGGTTGGTGGTTGGATCGGTGAGCAGCGCGTCGAGTTGGTCGAGGCGGCGGTGCCAGTGGTTGCGGTGGGTGCCCAGCCAGGCGGAGGCAGTGTCGAGGGCGGGTGCGGCGAGTTGGTAGGTGCGGGTGCGACCGGTCTTGTGCGAGGTGACGAGGCCGGCGGCCTGCAGCACGTCGAGGTGTTGCATGAACGACGGCAGCGCCATGGCGAACGGTCGAGCGAGTTCGGTGGCGCTGGCCGGCCGGATGCTCAGCCGTTCGATGACGGCAAGGCGGGTTGGGTCGGCCAGTGCCTTGAAGATCGCGGCGAGTTCGGTCGGGGTGACATTGTTAGGTATACGCCTTACTATCGCGAATGGCCGCCCCCGTGTCAACCCCCAGGTCCCGGCCCCATGGTCGGCCCCGGGGTCGGGCGCGCTTTGGCCCGCTGCTGACCATCCCCCAACCCACGGGCGCGCTTCGTACGCGTGGTGGCCATGGATCGCGCCCGCGGGCGCGGAAAAGGTCGGTCGGTCGGGCGCGGGCGCGGGAGCGGGCGATCCGGCGAGCTGTCGGGCGTCCGGTCCGCCCCGCCGGCCGCCGCGGCGAGTGTATTCAACGAAGTGGTTGACAACCGTCGCCGACCTTCGCTACCTTGTGTTCAACCACTGAGTTGAATACGAGGGGGAGGGACGCCATGGCAGAGGATCAGCTGTCGCAGGTGTTCGCCGCGCTGGCCGACCCGACACGGCGCGACATCGTCGCCCGCTTGGCCGAGCGAAATGCCACCGTGGGCGAGCTGGCCGGGGCGTATGACGTGTCGGTGCAAGCGGTGTCGAAGCACATCAAGGTGCTGACCAAGGCCGGGCTGGTGAGCCAGAGCCGCGACGCCCAGCGGCGGCCGTGCCACCTCGAGGCCGAGGTGTTCGACCTGATGACGAAGTGGTTGGAGCGTGCTCGCCGGCAGGCCCAACAGCGCTACGAGCGACTGGACGCAGTGCTGGCCGAGCTGCGCGACGAAGTGCCCACACACCAACAACAGCCCACACATCAACGACAGCAGGGAGCTGCATCATGAACCAAGCCCGTTATCAAGTTGCGATCGAAGCCGACCCGCACGTGCCGATGATCCGCATCACCCGCGACTTCGACGCAACACCGGCGCAAGTGCTGCGCGCGCACCTCGACCCCGAGCTGTTCGCCCGCTGGGTGGGCCCCGATGGGATGACGATCACCATCCTCGACTGGGATGCCACCACGGGTGGGCGCTGGCGCTACCTCGCTGGTCGCGACGGAGAGCAGTTCGGCTTCCACGGCTGTTTCCACGAGGTCGGCGAGCAACGCCTGGTGCAGACGTTCACGTTCGACGGCTACCCCGAGGGAGTGTCGCTGGAGACGTTGTGGGTCGACGACCTCGGCGACGGCCGCACGCGGCTGCGCGCCCAATCGTTGGTGGACAGCTTCGTGGGCCGCGACCAGATGCTGGCCAGCGGGATGGTCACCGGCATCGAGCAGGGTTACGCGAAGTTGGATGCGATGGTGGGAGCGTTGTGAACGCGGCCGCGCCCGTAGGCGCTCGGCGCGGGCCCGCTCGCACTCGCTGTAGCGTTGGTTCATGAGCGACAACCTTCGTCTGTACACCTCCGCCGTCTACGCCTTCGAGCATGTGCTGAAGATGGCCAAGCCCACCGCCTTCAACCGCAAGGCGCCGTGCGAGGGCTGGACCGGCAAAGACGTGTTCGAGCACGGCATCGGCAACCTGGCGATGATCAAGGCCTTCGCTTCCACCGGCAAGGGTCCGAAGAGCACTCCCAAACTCGGCGCCGACCCGCTGGGTGCGTGGCTGAAGCTGCGCGACCAGACGTTGGCGGTGCTGGATCACCCGCACGTGCTGCAGTCGATCGCCAAGGATCCGTTCGGGCCCGAGTTCGGCCCGATGCCGGTGGACGCGCTGGTGGGCTTCATGGCTGCCGACCTCGTGCCGCACACGTGGGACATGGCTCGCACCGCCAAGGTCGACGAGCGCCTCGACGCCACGCTGGTGAAGCACACGATGGCCACGTGGAAGGGCCTGCCCGAGGAAGTGCTGCGCATGCCCGGGATGATGGCCGCTGCAGTGAAGCCCGCCGCCGGCGCCGACGCGCAGACCAAGATGCTCAACTTCCTGGGCCGCACCGTCTGAGCCGTCTACGTGGCCGCCGCCTAGCGTGCCCGGCATGATCGATGGACGAGTAGGGCGGCGCGCGGTGTTGCGCGCAGGGATCGGGGCTGGATTGGGTGCCGGCGCGATATGGGGCCTGAGTGGCTGCGGCGAAGGCGACGGTGACGGTGACGGCGCGAACGACGGTGCGAACAACACCGGCGCTGACGTCAGTCGGCCCGGCGCGGTGCCCACTCCGGCGGGGATGGTGCGCACGTCCTGGTCGACGGACCCATATGCGTTGGGCTCGTACTCGTACTTGCCGGTGGGCGCCACGCCGCAGGCTCGCGCCGCTCTGGCCGAGCCGGTGGGTGGGCGGTTGTTCTTCGCCGGCGAGGCAGTGCACGCCGACAATCCGGCGACGGTGCACGGCGCGCAGGCAACCGGCTATGCCGTTGCCGCCGCGGTGGACAACGAGGCCGACGCGGGGGAACTGATCGTGGTGGTGGGCGCGGGCATCGCCGGCGCGACTGCAGCGCAGGCGTTGGTCGCCGCCGGCCACGAGGTGATCGTGGTGGAGGCGCAGGCGCGGGTGGGTGGCCGGTTGCACACCGTGCGGCCCGCCGGCTGGCCGGTGCCGGTGGAGCGCGGCGCCAGCTGGGTGCACGCCATCCACGCCAGCAACCTGGCCGACGAGTTGGACGCGCTTGGTGTGGCCACCGTTCCGTTCGAGTACGCCGACGTGGTGGTGGGTGCCGACGGTGAACTGGCCGACGACGACTTCACCGACGGCGTGAGCGACGCGGTCGAGGCTGCGATCGAGTGGGCCGACGAGTTGGACGACGACGTGTCGCTGGCCGACGCGCTGGTGCAGTCGGGTGCAGCGGCAGAGGTGGATGCCGCGGCGTTGGCCCACTTCCTGCGCACCGAGCTGACCACCGAGTACGGGGCCGATGCCGACGAACTGTCGGCGTGGTGGGGCACCGAGGAGGGCAGCGAAGGCGACGACCTGTTGGTGGTGGGCGGCTACGGCGCGCTCGTGGATGCGGCGCTGACCGGTCTCGAGGTGCGCCTCGGTTGGCCG
Source organism: Actinomycetota bacterium (assembly GCA_030645495.1). Lineage (GTDB taxonomy): Bacteria > Actinomycetota > Acidimicrobiia > Acidimicrobiales > Ilumatobacteraceae > UBA668. The sequence goes on along the minus strand of JAUSLV010000002.1, from coordinate 167,554 downwards.
GTGGCCGGCGTGGCCCACGGCGACGACGGCGTGGTGGTTACCGGCCCTGGCGGCGAGGTGATCGAGGCCGATCGGGTGATCGTCACCGTGCCGCTGGGTGTGCTGAAGGCCGGTGCGATCGCGTTCGATCCGCCACTACCCGCCGGCCACCAGCAGGCGATCGAGGCGATGGCGATGGGCTTGCTCGACAAGGTGTGGTTGCGGTGGGACGAGCCGTGGTGGAGCGAGACGGCCGAGCAGTGGACCCGTGTGGCTGCGGCCGACGACTCGTTCACCGAGTGGTTCAACCTCGCCGGGTTGACGGGCGCGCCGGTGCTGCTGGGTCTGGTCGGAGGCGCCGAAGCCCGCGGCTGGGCCGCGCGCAGCGACGACGAGGTGTTGGCCGCAGCCCTCGCCTCGCTCGATCAGTTCCGCGCCGCAGGCTTCTGACCACGGCCGCGATCCGGCCCGGGTCAGGCGACGGTGGCGGGTTGGGCGCGTAGGGGTTGGCGGAACAGACCGGGGGGCACGGGCGCTCCGGCGCGCACGAGGGCCAGGTGCCATGCGGGTGAGGACCCGAGCGCCCAACGCAAGGCATTGACTGCGCCCCCGCCCACCTGCGCGGCGCCGCGTCGCGGTGCCAGGCCGACCGTGAGTGCTGCTCAGGCCGCGCGCCGGGTGTGTCAGGTGGCGCCCGGGTGCAGCACGAGGATTCCGAGCGCCTGGGCCGCGTGCGCGAGGCGGTCGTCGTAGGCCACCAGGCCCTCGAGCTCGTCGCCCAACGTGAGTGCGGTGGCGAGGTGGATGGCATCGAGCGTGCGCAGCAGCGTGGGGTCGAGCAGTGCGGCTGCTTCGAACGTGTCGGTGGTGGCCTGCAGCAGCACCAGCGAGTCGAGCACGGCTCGCGCGTGCACCATTCGGCCGGGGGCGGCGCGGCGCACTGCGCGCAGCAGTTCGGTGCGGGTGAGGTCGCTCGCCACTGGTTGGCGGTCGGCGGCGGCGAACCACGCGCGCAGGGCTTTGGTTTCTGGCTCGGCCACCACCAGCTTCGTCAGCGCCGAGGTGTCGACGTAGTACGCCATGGGTCAGTCGCGTTCGGCGGCGCGCATCGCTGCCAGCTCGGCCGACAGGCTGGGCCCGGGCCTTGGCGCGGTCAGTTGCGCGATCTGCCGACGGGCCGGCCGGGCCCGCCCGCTGTCGAGCATGGCTTGCAGGCGGGTGGCCGGCAGCGGCGTGATCTGGGCGACTGGGCGCCCGCGGTCGGTGATCGTGACGGTGGCGCCGGCGGCGGCATCGGCCACGACGGCCGACGCGTTCTGTTTGAGTGCCCGGATCCCGACGGCGGCCATGTTCTTCAATGTAGCACATGGCCGCCGGGTGGATTGGGGTGTTCTCGGCTGATCGTTGGGCTCATGGCCGGATGGGCGCGAAGGGGTGTGGCGCGAAAGGGGCCCTTGCGCTCGCGCGTAGGCTGAGCGCATGAGCCGGGTTGGGGATGAGCTGGGCGCGATGTACGGCGATGGTGCGCGTGCGCTGCAGGACGAGTTCGATTCGCGGCGGCTGGCCGATCGGCTGGCGGAGGTGACGGTGCACGGCGAACTCGACGATGGCGACATCGCGCTGGTGAGCGAGCAGCGCACGGTGTGGGTGGCGACGGTGGATGCCGATGGCTGGCCCGACGTGTCGTACAAAGGCGGCGAGTCGGGCTTCGTGCGCGTGGTTGGCCGCGGCGAGTTGCAGCTGCCGATCTACAACGGCAACGGCATGTGGCGCACGTTGGGCAACGTGCGCGACAACGGCCGGGTGGCGCTGCTGTTCGTCGACCCGGCGCGGCCGTGGCGGGTGCGGGTGCACGGTGTGGGCACGGTGCTCACCGACGCGGCCACGGTGAGGGCGTTCCACGGGGCCGAGGCGGTGCTCAGCGTGCGGGTGGCGCGGGTGTTCCCCAACTGTGGCCGCTACATCCACCCCGAGGGCGAGGTGTCGCCGTTCGTGCCGCAGGTGGGCCGCGATACGCCGGTGGCCGAGTGGAAGCTGCTGCCCTTCCTGAACGAGGTGTTACCGGCGCACGACCCGGCCCGCACCGACGGTTGAGCGGGCACACCTCAGGCGGCGAGGTGCTCGGGCCAGAGTTCGACGATGGTTTCGAGCAGGCCGCTGGGATGCGGTGTGATCCACATGTGGTACTGCCACTGCACCACCGCCCGGCCGTCGCGGTCGCGCCAGCGGGCGGCGATGCACGCGGCGAGATCGTCGGCCATCTGGTCGAGGGTGTCGCCGGCCTCGGGGCCGACCTCCACCCGTGCCCTGATGGCCGACGTGCGGATGTGGTCGAGCCAGTAGGCGGCGTTGCTGGCGTTGATGATGGCGTGATGGTGATGCGCCGGCACCTGTGGCCGACCGAACTGGCCGGCCGGGCGGGCACGGCCGGCCGGGCGGCTGGGCCGGGGGCGACGGGGCTGGGTGTGGCGTGACGTGCTCATACCCGCACGATGCCAAAGGGGTGTCACGCGGTGACGGCCGGTCGGCGGGGGCGCGCTGTCAGCGATGGGCGGGGTGAGGTACTTCCACGATGTGCAGGCCGGTGATGGCCGTGAAATCGCTGGGGTTCACGGTGTACAGCGGCAGGTCGTTGGCGATGGCGACAGATGCGATCAGCGCGTCGTAGGCGCGAGCGGCCGGTTTGCGGCCGGCGGCGCGCAGCGAGGCGGCGACGCGACCGAAGGCGCGGGCCGCAGCGGCGTCGAACGGCAGAGGGTCGAAGTCGGCCTCCGCCTGTTGCAGCTGCCCTTGGCGAGCTGCCCGCACCTGTGGATCGTCGGCGACCAGCGGCCCCACGGACAGCTCGGCGAGCGTGATCGACGAGATGAGCGCGTGCTGAGGGAGGTGTTCGGGGTGGCGCAAGAGGGGCAACAGGATGACCGTGTTGGTGTCGAGCAGACCCTCTGGGTGTGACTCGGGCAATGGCCCGTCGGCCCGAGCTGCCTGGGCGGAAGGCTTCGCGCTCACAACGATGCGTCGAGGGTGCGGTCGAGGTCGCGGAACAAGCGCTGGGGGTCAACCTGCGGAACAGTGCGCCACCTGGCGAGGAGGATGGAAGCGTCGATACCCCTCGGCCGCAGGGGGCGGAGCTCGGCCACCGGGTTGCCCGAGCGGGTGATGACCACCGACTCGCCGTGTTCGACGCGCTCGATCACTTCGCCGCCATGGTTGCGCAGGTCGCGGATGGAAACGGGCGCCATGTCGGGCAATGTATCACGCGTGATACAGGGCGGACGTCACGCCTCCAGGGCGGCGGCGAGGCGTTCGAGGGTGCCGCTCATCGTCTCGCGGTTGCGGCCGGCGCGGTCGGCGATGCCCGAGGCCTTGATGCTGAACTCCAGCGCCGACTCGGGGCGCAGGTCGAGGCTCCACTCGGTGACCACGCAGCCGGTGTCGGTGGGTTCGATGCGGTAGCCCCACGTGGCGAAGTGGAAGTCGAACATCGTGCACTGGAACACGAACGAGCGGCCGGGCTCGGCCTCCACGATCGTGGCCTGCGTGGTCCAGGTCTTGTCGCCGTTGCGGTTGTGGCCGTCGAAGACCGCGCCCACCACCGGGGCGTCGAAGCCTTCGTGCCATTCGCAGGCGTAACACTCCTGCGACCACTCGCCCATGCGGGTGATGTCGGTGATGGCGGCGTACACCGCGTCGGGTGAGGCGGCGATTGCCCGGGAGATCTCGATGGTGTCGGCCATGGCGCACAGTCCACCACACGGTCGCGTGCGGGCGATCAGTGGGCGGCCAGGGCCGTTACGCCAGGAGGGCCAACAACGGCGTTGCGACGTGGCGCAGGTCGTCGGCCGTGACCGTTGCCATCTGGTCATCACCGCTTCGCAGCCAGCCTCGGGTGCGGTTGGCGCCCGACACGAGCACACGGTCCACCGCATCGCGAACGAGCCACCGCAGGCGCGGCGGGGCGGGGCGGCGTTGAGTGCGTTGCGCACCGACCCATCCAGGTCGAGATCGAGAAGGATTCGATACAGGTCCCAGGCATCGCCGGCACGCTTGTCGAGTCCGGACGTGCTGCGAGTCTCGATGGCGTGGAGCTTCATCGCGATGAGGGCCGCTGGCGTTGCGAACGGAGCGGTGGCGCGCACGGTGTTGTCGTGCCCGGCGATGACGGTGATGGGGGTCGCCGTCTCGACCGCCCATGCATGCGCGGCGACGAAGAGCGCGTCGCCGGCTGGTATGCCGTCCAGTTCGTCGTCGGCGAGAGGGCCCACAGGGAGGATCTCCACCTTGGTACCTGCGATCAGCACTCGGTGGGGCGCCGTCGGATCGCGAAGCGCTCCTGGTGTCGCGAGCAGCGCTTCGATGGCATCGGGTGGAGTGGAGTCGTCGACGACGGTGTCGACGTCGGCGGTGGCGCGGTGCGCAGTGCCGAGGCGGGCGGTGACGGCGACACCGCCGACAATCGCGTAGCGACTGAGTCCGCACTCGACGAGCGCTCCGACCGCGCGGATGAGGCCGATCATGGCCGCGCCCGGAAGAACGACCGAGCTAGCGCCAGACGGCATCAGGGTGGTTCCAGTCGGTGAGCAGTTGGTGACCGCGGGTGCGGTCGTGGGCCAGGTCGAGCGCGACGGCGAGCACGGGTGCTGCTGGCCAGCCGTCGAGATCGGGCGGAGCTGGCGCGTTGGCGCGTATACCGGCGGTGACAGCCCTGGTTGGCGCAACCTTGACGATGGCTGCGCCACTTCCGGGTTGTGCCGAACCGAAGCGCCGGACAGCGATCGAGAGGTCGACGGGGCCGGGTACGTAGAGCACGATGGGTTCCCCGCCAGCCGTTGGAATCGCGGCGCCGTAGGCGATGGCGGCAGGCGTGCCGCTGCGCTTCCATGCGGGCGCCGCACGGTCGGCGGTGCGAGCGACCCCTGGGTCGGGGGCAGCGGCGAGCCAGCGCTGGTCGGGATTCCATGTGGCGGCAAGTTCCCAGAACAGCTCGGGGAAGATGCCGGTGCCATCGTCGTTGGCGACGCCCGCATTGATGAGGCGACGAACAGCGGTGGAGATGGTGGACGGGGCCAGCCCCAGTTCGGCCGAGGCGCGGTTGGGTGAGAGCGAGCGCTCGGGGTGTTCGCACAGCCAGTAGGCGACCGTGACGCCGCCGCGGCCACGGATCGGTCGCTCGCCGGTCGGTTGGGCCGTGCTCAGCTGGTTCGGCACGTCGGTGTCGATCCGCACGCCTGGTGCCCGCAGGTGCAGCCGACCGCGGCGGTCGAGCCACGAACAGCCGCCATCGGTGAGCAGTTGCTGTGCCTCTGTGGTGATTTTGTCGGCGACCACCAGAGTGACTCCGTTCGGGCCGCGGTCGGCGATCAACTGCAGCGCGCGCTGGCCGGTGCAATAGGCAACCGGGAGTATTCGCACGAGCAGCTCATGGCCGTCGACCAGCAGTCGTACGCCGGCCCCCGAGGGTGGGTCTTCGGGATCTGCGTCGAGGTCGAGGTCGACGGCGTCGAGCGCCGCAACTGCCGCATCGACGGCTGCGGCGAGAAGACTGGAGGGAGAGGTTCGATGCCGACTCATGCTGTGTTCCAGTATACCCGAATGACGAACGCAGCGCCGCCGCCTGCCCAGGACGGGCTCGCGGGCCGGAGTCGGCGGTGTTGCTACGGCCAGGGGCGGCCCAGGGCCTTGGCTGCCGTGCGCCCATGCCTTTCGCCCACGCGGCGGCGGAGCGAGTTCGCCGTAGCGCTCTATTCGCGGATCGCCGAGAAGGTGCACGACAACGCTCGGGTATGGCATACCCGACCGAGGAGCCCGACCTTCGCCCCTGATCAGCGATCTCGACGAGGAGTAGCGTGCGCTCATGCGCCTCGACGTGCTGCTGGCCTGCGTAGCCGTGTGGTGCGCGGGGTGTTCGTCGGCGCCGGTGGAATCGACCAACACCGCCCTGTCGACCACGACGACGACCGGGTACCACGACGGCCCGGCCGCGGCGCAGCGCACCGCGAGCATCGTGCTGCTGGGCGATGTGATGCTCGGTCGCTCGGTGGCGCCGGTCGTGATGAACGATCGAGACAGCATCTTCGAGCGACTCCGCGCCACGCTGAACGGGGCGGATCTGGCGCTCGCGAACCTCGAGTCGCCTCTCACCGAGCGCCCCCACATGGTGGGCGACAACGCGCTCGAGGCCGATCCGCGGAGTGCCCCGCTGCTCGCCGGCGCCGGGTTCGATGGCATGGCGATCGCCAACAACCACGCGGGCGACGCCGGACCCGAGACGACCACCGACACGATCGCCGCGCTCCACGCGCACGACATCGCGGCGATCGGGGCCGGGGCAACCCTCGACGAGGCGACCACGGCGACCGTCTTCGAACGCAACGGGGTGCGGATCGCCGTCCTTGCCTTCGACCTCACGCACGGCGGCCCCTCGGCCGGCGTCGAGGCGGGGGTCGCCACGTGGGACTCCGCCGTCGCGAGGTCAGCCGTCGCAGCAGCACGCGCCACTGCCGACGTGGTGGTCGTCGGTATCCACGGTGGCGTCGAGTACCTGCCCGAACCCGATCCGGTGCTCGCGGGTGTGGTTGCCGACCTCACCTCGTGGGGAGTCGACATCGTGTGGGGCAACGGCGCTCACGTCGCGTACGCCGTCAGCGTTGCAGCCGGCGCCGACGACCGTCAGGCGGTGCAGGCGCCCGGCCTCGGTAACGCCGTGTTCGATCAGCGGATGCCGCGTACCCAGACCGGGACGATGCTGGAAGTGCTGGTCAGTGCCGACGGCGTGCAGGCATGGCGCACCGCATCGATCGGCACCTACCTGCGGGCGACGTTCGACGGGTGGGACCTCCCCACCGGTGACGCCGCCTCGGTGGATGGCGAGTGGTGGAGCCCGATCGGTCCGCTCGACCCAGCCGCGCCGGCGGCGAGCGTGCAACAGGTCGACGGTCTGGTGCCCGGTGGTGTGCTCATCGCCGCCCGACTGGGCGACGTCGACGGCGACGGTGTGACCGACGTGGTGGCTTCGTATCGGCGGCCGTTCCGAACGCGACTGCTCCAGCAGGCGTTCCCGGACACGGACTTCATCGACGCGTCCGGCCGCGGCGCCCATCTCGGAGTCTTCGAGGCGGGGACGCTTCGCTGGGGCGCGGGGACGATGACGCTCCCGGTCGAAACGCTCGATGTGTGCGATGACGGTGTCGCGCTCGGCTTCTCGGCGCTCGATGATCCGACCGTGACGGCCGGGTCGGCGTGGCGGTGGCGTGGCTTCGGCTTCGCGACTGCATCACTGCTCGATGGCCACGCTGTCCCGATCTGCGTCGACCTCGACCTCGACGGGCGAACCGAGCCGGCGCTGCTGCGCGGCCACGACACCGCTGGCAGTCAAACGATCAGTACCGACGGAGGAGATTCCTGATGCACAGTTCCCGACACGGTTCACCCCACCGGCGGGCGGTCGCCCTGGTGACGATCGCCTCGCTCGTCATGCTGGTCGCCTGCAACGACGACGGCAACGACACCGGCAACACGTCCCCCACCACTGAACCCGCCGCGAGCAGCACCACGACCGAACCCGAGACGCCTCGCCCTGCGGCCAGCAGCCTGCGCTCACTCGACGCCTTCGCGCCCTACAACGACATCGCGCTCCTGGATGGCTCCACGCCCTACGCGGGCCCGGCGACTCCGACATCGTTGGACGACGTCCGGATGCACGACGGGTTCCGTGCGGATCTGGCGAGGCAGCCAGAACTCGTGGCCGCGATCGAGGCGCAGGGTTTCGCGATCCAGTCGGAGCGCTACTCCGCCCTCAACTATTTCCACCAGCGCTACGAGATCAGTGCGTACGACTTCGGGACGATCTTCGTGACGACCGACTCCATGTACAACGCGTGGCACAACGCCTTCTCCAAAGTGCTTCGGGACACGGAGACCGACGTGCTGGTGCCGGCGCTCGCCGACTACCTGACGCGGACGGTCGCGGCCGCCCGCGTTCAGTCGGAGCAGTTGTCGGGCACCGACCTCGCCGACAGCGCCGAGCGAGTGGTGGCCTTCTACGAAGCCGCCGCAACGCTGCTCGGTCTCGATATCGGTGCGATCAGCGAACGCGCGAACGACGAGGTGGCGCTCGCAACGGACGCTTCCAAGGCAACGGCGTCACCGATCACCGGGTATGTCGAGTGCCAGCTGCCGAATGCGTTCACCGGCTGCGTCGACTACACCCAGTTCCGCCCGCGCGGTCACTACACGAGCAGCGCCACGCTGGAGAGGTACTTCCGGTCGATGTCAGAGCTCGGACAGCAAGCGTTCTACGTGACCGACACCGACTCGCTGCGCCTCGGCCTGCTCGCTGCCCGCGTCGCGACCTCCGACCCCGACACGGCAGCGATCTGGCAGCAGATTTACGACACGACGGCATTCCTCGTCGGCGTGGCCGACGACTACACCCCGGCCGAGGCGCAGACGGCCGCCGCGACCGTCGTGGCCACCGGTCTGGCCGACGCGGCAGCGTTCACGGCGGACGCTGCAGTCAGCGACATCGGGGACGAGCTGCTGCGGATGCGTTCCGTCGGGATCGACCCGGAGAACGCGTCGGTGCGCCTCATGGGTGCCCGCCTCGTGCTCGACTCGTACGTCTTCGATCAGCTCACGTGGCCGAACGTCGGCACCGACGAGAGTCGCCGCGTCTCGCCGTCGCCGCTCGACCTCGCGTCCGTGTTCGGCTCGTCGCTGGCGACCCAGATCCAGACCGACTCCGGTGAGACCGACTTCGCCCACTACCCGGAGCAGCTCGACGCGATGCAAACGCTCGTCGGCTCCCGTACCGGTGACGAGTGGGCGGGCACCGTCTACGACGCATGGCTCCACGCGTTGGAGCCCCAGTTCGTGGACCGGACGGCCGCCTACCCCGACTTCATGCAGACCGCCGCGTGGGCCGCCAAGTCGCTGCAGACCGGGTTCGGCTCGTACACAGAATTGAAGCACGACACGCTGCTGTACGCGAAGCAGGGCTCCGCCGGCGAGGGGGAAGGTCCGCAGCCGCCGCCGTACACGCCGCGCCACTTCGTCGAGCCCGACCCGGTTGCATTCGGCCGGCTGGCAGCACTCGCGAACCTGATCATCGATGGGTTGGATGCGCGTGGGCTCCTCACCGAGGCGAACGCGTCGCTCCTCACGTCGTACGCCGCGTTGGCGACGTGGCTGGCAGGCATCGCCACCACAGAGCTGGCTGGTGAACCCACCTCGGATGCTGACAACACACGCCTCAGCTACTTCGGCTCCACACTCGAGCTGCTCTGGTACCAATCGTCCGGCCTCGTACGAGCGGCAGAGCAGGTTCCGGACTACAGCGACAGCGCCGCACTGGTGAGCGATGTTTTCCGCTCGTCGGAGTTCACGCTCGAGCTGGCCGACGGCCTGCCCGAAACCATCCTGGTGATCGTGCCCGACGGCGCGGGGCACTTCCAGCTGGCCGTGGGCGCGGTCTACTCGTACTACGAGTTCTGGCGACCCGTGGCGTCGCCGCGGCTCACCGACGAGGAGTGGCGCCAGATCGTGACGGACGGCACTCGGCCGCAGCGGCCGGCGTGGCTGGAGGGCGTCGCGATCTCCGCTGAGATCGCGAACGGTCCGCGGGTGGAGTTCTGAGACTGCACCCCGAATCCCGCAGCTGACCGTTCGGGTGCGCCGGGCCCGCAGGCGTCGACTGCGCGCGTGTGGCAGGCAGGTACAGTTCTCTGTGACACCCGCTCGCCAGGATGGGCTCATGAAGACGACCTACGACGAACGCAAGTTCACTGAACTCATCGTGTACGTGGCCGATCGCTTGCAGGTCGACCGATCTGGCGGGGCCACGAAGCTCAACAAGGTGTTGTTCTTCGCCGATTTCGCCCATGTTCGCCGCACCGGCCGGCCGATCACGGGTGCGATCTACCAGAAGTTGCAGCACGGTCCCGCGGCCCGCCGCCTGCGCCCGGTTCGCGACGAGCTCATCGGCAAGGGCCAGGCCGAGCTTCGCCAAGAGGAGTTCCTGGGTTACCAACAGCATCGACTGGTACCGCTCCGGCCCGCTGACCTCTCGGTGTTCACCGACGACGAACTGGCCACGATCAACAAGGTTCTCGCCGATCTCGAGGGCCTCAATGGCACCCAGGTCAGCGATCTCTCGCACGACGAGGCGGGTTGGCGGCTGGTCGAGCTCGGCGACGATATTCCGTATGAGGCCGCACTGGTTGGCGCCCGCCAGGTGTCAACGCCCACGTCGCAGCGGCTCGTGCGCGAAGCTGCCGAACGGCTTGGTCTCGTCGCGTTGTGATCCGACGCGTCGAAGTCGCGTCAGCGGTATTCGAGAGCGCGCACGATCAGTTCGGGGAAGCACGGTCGCCTCGAGGTGCTCCGTCCGAGTACGACTTCATCGGTGGCCCACTCGCTGCCGCCGTCTTTGCGTTCAGAGGATTCGACCTGCTGTCGTACGACGTGGTGCCCGCTGTGCGTTCGTACACGGTGGTCGACCCGTTCTTCGGTGTGGTCACCTTCGCTGCAGTCTCCCCGTCCGGTCGGGCGCGATTCGGCCCGCTCCTGACCACCCCCCAACCCGCGGGTGCGGTTCGTACGCCTGGCGGGTACGGATCGCGCCCGTGGGCGCGATATGGCCCGGCCCTTGCGGTCGCGCCATTCGCTGGCGGCGCAGGGGTGTGGCGAGGTTGCAGATCTCGAACGCCTCAACGCCCGCCAGGTCAGCGATCGCTCGGATGATGACGCCGTCACGACCCCGACGGCTTCGCCAAGAGGAGCCTTCACTCGGCGACGACGCGACCTCTGACCGAACCGAACCCGATCGTGGTGCCCTGCGGTCCGGGTGCCGTGGCCGAAATGATGACCTCGTCGCCGTCCTCGAGGAACGTGCGTGTGCTGCCGTCGTCCAGCCGGATGGGTGCGGTGCCGTTCCAACTGAGCTCGATCAGCGAACCGCGCTGGTTCGGCTCTGGGCCGCTGACGGTACCCGACGCGTAGAGATCACCGGTGCGCACCGAAGCGCCGTTGGTGGTCAGGTGGGCGAGTTGTTGTGCCGCGGTCCAGTACATACCGGCGAACGGCGGGCGCGACACCACGGTGCCGTTGAGTCGTACCTCCAAGGTGAGATCGATTCCGTCGCGACGGCCGGTGTCGTCCAGGTACGCGAGCAGCGGGGTGTCCCGCTCGACCGGCGGCAACCACGCGTCATCGAGCGCAGCGAGTGGCACGATCCACGGCGACACGGAGGTCAGGAACGACTTGCCGAGGAACGGACCGAGCGGCACGTACTCCCACGACTGCAGGTCGCGCGCCGACCAGTCGTTCACCAGGCAGGCACCGAACACGTGGTCGCGGAACGCGTGCAGCGGCACCGGCCGCCCGAGTTCGGACGGCACCCCCACCACCCAGCCAACCTCGGCCTCGATGTCGAGCCTTCGGGTCGGACCGTGTTCGGGCTGCGAGGTCGACGGCGACAGGCGCTGGCCTCGCGGGCGCACCACCGGCGTACCGGACACGCGCGCAGTGCCTGCACGTCCGTGGTAGCCGATCGGCAGATGCTTCCAGTTGTCAGCGAGCTCCGGCTGACCGGGGCGCAGGATGCGCCCGAGGTTTCGCGCGTGGTGCTCCGACGAGTAGAAGTCCACATAGTCGGCCACTTCCAGAGGAAGGTGCATCTGCACCGACCTGATCGGGACGAGGTGCGGCTCGACGGTGGCCTGTTCCGATGTGTCGCACAGCAGATCGATGATCCGCGCCCGAACCTCGGCCCATGCGCTACGCCCCATTGCCATGAACGCATTGAGCGACGGTTCGGCCAACGCGGCGACATCGGGCAACACTGCGGCGAGGTCGAGCACATGGTCACCGATGGCCACGCCGAGGCGCGGCCGCTCGTCCGAGGTGACGGTGAAAGCACCGTAGGGCAGATTGGTGATCGGGAATTGCGAACCGGCAGCGCCCTGCACCCACGTCGCGCCGTGCACCGTCATCGCGCCCACGTCCACGGATAGGCCTCGTCCTCCACCGACAGCGCGGCCGCAGTGAGCGCGAGTGGGGCGAAGGTGTCGACCATCACGGCCAGTTCGTCCACCTCTGTCACCCCGATGCTGCGTTCGTACGCGCCGGGCTGCGGGCCGTGGGTGAGGCCGGCCGGATGCAGCGAGACCGACCCGGCGCCGATGCCGCTGCCAGATCGCGCGCCGTAGTTGCCGGCTGCGTAGAACAAGACCTCGTCGCTGTCGACGTTCGCGTGGTAGTACGGCGCCGGGATCGCGTTCGGGTGGTAGTCCACCTTGCGCGGCACGAAGTTGCACACCACGAACCCCGGTGCTTCGAACACCTGGTGCACGGGCGGCGGCTGGTGGACACGACCGGTGATCGGTTCGAAGTCGTCCGTGTGCAGCCCGTACGGATACAGGCAGCCGTCCCAACCGACGACGTCGAAGGGATGCCGTGCGTAGGTGACGATGCTGCCCGAATCGCCATGGCGGACGTACACGTCGACGTCGGTGCCGTCCACGAGCAGCGGCCCGCTCGGCCCGCGCAGGTCGCGCTCGCAATAGGGAGCGTGCTCCATGAACTGCCCGTGGCGGGTGAGGTAGCGCGAGGGTGGCGCGATGTGGCCACGGCCGGCGATCACCAGTGCGCCGACCGGCCCCTCCCCGGTGGGGAGCCAGCGATGTGTGGTGCCACGCGGCAGGAGCAGGTACATGCCGGGCGTGGCGTCGAGTGCGCCGTACGCGGTCTCGACGACACCGGTTCCCTCGTGCACGAACACGCATTCGTCGGCAACGGCGCTGCGGTACAGCGGCGACGGCAGGGACGCGTGGAACCAGGAGATCGTGACGTCGGCGTTGGTGAACAGCGGCACCCGTCCCGTCACCGCATCGGTGCCCGTCAGGGTGAGATCGGCGGTGCGTAGGTGGCGACCGCGCAGGGGGTGGTTGGTGACGGCATCGACATCGGGCAACGTCCATGGTCGCGAGGCGGTGATCGCCGCCGGCAGGTGGCGGTGGTACAGCAACGCGGAGTCGGCGGAGAACCCGTTCGCTCCGACCAACTCCTCCATGTACAGCGAGCCGTCGGCGGCGCGGTGCTGGGTGTGACGCTTGTGCGGCACGTCGCCCACGCTGCGGAAGTGGGCCATCAGAGCGAAGCCCCGACGAGTGCGAGCAGGTGATCGTCGTCGGCTTCCTCGAAGCAACCTCCCACCACGTCGACCACCTCCGTGAGTGATCGCCCGGCGAAGAGCAGCGGTTGGTAGCGAGTGATGTCGTAGCGGTGCGTGGCCATCGCGGCGAGATCGATCGGGCACACCTCGGCGTGGGTGAATGAGCTCAACTCGCCGAACGAGCTGAGGATGCCGGCGCCGTAGGTGCGCAGTTCGCCGTGCTCCCAGACGCAGCCGAACTCGACGCTGAACCAGAAGATACGACTGAGCGCTTCCAACGCCTTCGGCTCGGTCACCCGACGTGTGGCGCGGCCCATTGCCCGGCACAGCTCGGCCAGCTCTGGCACCGCCAGCGACAGGCCGTGCCCCACCACTTCGTGGATCACATCGGGCTCGGGCGTGTACAACGGCACCGACGGGTGTCGCAGATATTGGGTGGACAGAAACAGCCCGTCGGCGAGCGCGCCGTAGAACTCGCGCAGCTCGGCCAGGCCGGGCACCACGCCGTAGGCGAAGCCGGTCAGCGGGCGCAGCGCGGCGCTGACCTCGTCGAGCTGGGGCACGCGGTGCTCGGGCAGCGCCAGCCGCGGCATCCCGTCGAGGATGCAGCGAGCCGCGTTGTGGTGGAGGAGCGGCGCGAGCTCGGTCCACACGGTCGCCCATACCTGGTCCTCTGCTGCCGTGTACGCCACCCGCGGAACGGGCATGCCCGGCCGCCAACCGATGGACAGCCCCGCCACTTCGTCACGTCGGGCACGGTAGTCGGGGTCGGCGAAGCCGGGGTGCTCGGGACCCAGCTCGACGTGCCCGTCGGCATCGAGCACGGAATACCCGCGGGTGTCGCGCTCAGAGGTTGCCACGGCGGTCCTGCTCGCGCTCGATGGCCTCGAACAGCGCCTTGAAGTTGCCCTTGCCGAAGCCCTCGCTGCCGTGCCGCTCGATCAACTCGAAGAACACCGTCGGCCGGTCCTGTACCGGTTTGGTGAAGATCTGCAGCAGGTAGCCGTTCTCGTCGCGATCGGCGAGGATTCCGCGGGCACGCAACTCGCTCACGTCGATGTGCAGCGGCCCCACCCACGACGCGAGCGAGTCGTAGTAGCTGTCGGGCGTGTTGAGGAACTCGACGCCGGCGGCGCGCATCGAGTCGACCGCGCCGACGATGTCGTCCACGTTGAACGCGATGTGCTGCACGCCCGGACCGTCGTAGAAGTCGAGGTACTCGTCAATCTGCGAGCGCTTCCTCGCTACCGCGGGCTCGTTGAGCGGGAACTTCAGCACCCGCCTACCGTCGGCGACCACCTTGCTCATCAGCGCCGAGTACTCGGTGGCGATGTCGTCACCGACGAACTCGGCCATGTTCGTGAAGCCCAGCACGCGGTTGTAGAAGCTCACCCAGGTCTCCATCGCGCCCATCTCGACGTTGCCGACGCAGTGGTCGATGGCCGCGATCCACGAGTGGGTGGCAGCGCTTCTCACCGTGTGGGCCTCGTACCCGGGCAAGTACGGGCCGTCGTACGCGGAACGCTCGACGAACGTGTGGCGCGTCTCACCGAACGTGGCGATCGCCGCGGTCACGACCGTGCCGTGGTCGTCGCTCGCTGCCGCGGGCGGTTGCAGCGAACGGGCACCGCGGGCGACCGCCAGTGCGTGAGCCGCGCGGGCATCGGGCACCGTGATCGCCAGGTCCACCACACCGTCGCCGTGGCGGGCGACGTGCCGGGCCAGCTCGGACCCGGGCCGCAGCGCGCTCTCGAAGACCAGGCGGGCGCTGCCCGACTGCAGCACGTATGCCGCAGCGTCACGGTGTCCGGTCTCGGGGCCGCGGTAGGCGCACACCTGCAGGCCGAATGCCGTCGCGTAGTAGTGCGCCGCCTGGCGGGCGTTGCCGACCGCGAAGTGCACGGCATCGAGACCGTGGACGACGAGTTGATCGGAGGGCTGCACGGTCTCTAGTAGGACGGCCATACACACGAGTGTGCGGTCGGTGAGCAGTTCGGTCAATGGATCGGCGAATCTCTGGACGATCTGTGCAGTCGATCGTGCGTATTGTGTGGAGATGTCCGATCGCTCGCCCCTCGGCCAGCTCACGCTGGACGCCGTGGACCGGTGCATCCTCGCCGAGTTGGAGGCCGACGGCCGCGCCTCGGTGTCGAAGCTCGCCGAGCGTTGCCACGTCAGCCGGGCGACGGCCTACGCCCGCCTCGTTCGCCTGCAGACCTCGGGCGTGCTGCTCGGCTTCACCACCCGTGTGGACCACGTGCGCGCCGGCCTCGGGATCACTGCCATCGTCAGCGTCACGATGGAACAGAAGTCGTGGCGTCACACGCTCACCGCGATGGCAGACCTGCCCGGCGTGGCCATGGTGGCTGCCACCACAGGAGAAGCCGACGTAGTGCTGCTGGTGCGTGCCCCCGACCTGAACGCGCTGCGCGACGTGATTCTCGACCGACTGCAGAGCCTCGACGAGGTGCGGTCGACGCACTCGGTGATCGTCCTCGAAGAGCACTGGCCCGAGTTGCTGGGCAAGACCCTCGGGGTCAACCACGATTCTGTGGGGTGACGGGTCTGACGCTGCAAAAAGGCAGCGGCTGACGCGCCGACTACTCTGATGGTTCCCCACCTCAAACCGGAGGATGCCTGGTGCCACGCGTGACACGACCCAGGAACGAGCAGCGCCGGCCGAGTAGATCGCGTCGAGCCACGTGTGCAGTGGGATCGCTGGCAGTGCTGCTGTCCGCGTGCGGGGGCGGGAGTTCCGCTGACGACCCCACGCCGACCGGCGCATCGTCGCCGCAGGACTCGACCGCGACGACCGTCGGCGCGACCATCACAACCCAAGCTGCGGCGGGCGAGCGCTGGGCCGAGATCGACGGCTGGGAAACGACGGGGGCAACCAATTTCTATGCCGGGTCGGCGGGAGAGCGATTGCTGGGTGTGGCGGTCGACGACACGCCGCAGGCAGCGAGCGCTGTGCGGATCTTCGAGCAGACCGATGGCAGTTGGGTCGAGTCTGCCGACCTCGTCGAGCTGGGCCTTCCCCTCGTCGCCGGCAACCCGCCCCCTGGCCTCCTTGCCGGGGAGCTCGCGATCGGTGGTGATGCTTCCGTCGCCGTTGTGGCAATCCTGATCAGGCCGCTTCCCGGGGTGAGTGCCGACGGTGCGCTGGTCGACTTGTGGTTGGCGATCGACGATGGCTCGGGCTGGACACTCGCCGGCCCCGCCGAGACTGGTATCGACCAGCGCGTCCAAGGCGCAAAGGCGTTCAGGTTCTCGAGCGTTGCGGGTGTGGCTGCTGCAAATGGAACCGTGCACGTCGTCTTCGAGGGGCAATGGTGGGAGCCGTATCGCACCGGCGGCGCAGACTTCGCGGTCGCCACTCGCAGCAGCGACGGATCGTGGACCACCTTCGCCGCAACCGAGCAAGACACAGGCGTGGGACGGATGGAGCCGTGGTCTGTCGCCGTCTCACCAGGCGGCGCGCTCATGGCCGCCGGACGGGGCTCGCTGGGGCAGGACAGCGGAATTCGACTGTGGGGAAGCGCGGACGGAGTGAGCTGGCAGCCTGGCCCCGTGCTCAACGACGCCAGTGGAGCGTTCGTGACGGTGGCCGCGCTCGCCGCAACCGAGTCGGGCTTCCTTCTTGCAGTGACCGCCGATCTCGTCGGCGCCAGTCGCTACACCCTCCTGTGGCACAGCGCCGACGGCATCAGCTGGCAGCCAGCAGCGCTGCCGCCGTGGGCCGAGGGGGAACGGTTGGCGGACCTGGCTGCTGTGGGTGAGCAGTTCGTCGCGATCGACAGCGCGGGCAGCCTGTGGACGTCCACCGATGGCACCTCCTGGGAAGCGCTTTCCGGGCCGACGGGCGCGGGAGCTCGAGGCGGTGTGCTCGTTGCCTTGGGCGATCGCCTCGCGCTCGTTGGCGAGACCGCCGGTCACATCACGCCCGGTTGAGATCCATGGCCTACGTGGCTTGCGATCGGCCGACTCGACTGCTTCCGTCGTCGGCGGTGATGGCGGCGAATGCGTCCGCGATCTATATCGACGTCGACGCCGTTGGCGAGGCGCCAGTGGGTGAAGTCGGATTGCCAGGTCTCGTTGGGTTGCTCGGCTTGGAAGCGGATGTCGGGCGAGCGGGGCTTCTTGCGGGGTTCGGGCACGACGAGGTCGGCGCGGCGTAGGTGGCGGTGGATCGTCGAGGTCGAGGCGCGGATGTTGTGGTCGTGTTCGGGGTGCCAGGCGATCGTGTGTACATGCCATCGACGACGGACATCATCGCCGACGTGAATGCATTCGCGTGAGGGATGACAATCACACCTGCTCAGGGGCTGTTTACAACGTGACTACCATGTATCGATGGTCGACGAAACTCCCTTGGTGCGGCAGCAGGCCCCGTTGCGATGGCGTGTCTGGTATCGGGCTCGACCCCTGGCCATCCTCGCAGCGCTCATAGTGGCGCTTATCGTGGTCGGCCGGTCGCTACATAGCCAGGTTGATATCTGGCATGAATGGAGGACGACGCTTGACATCTATTTCAAGGGTGAGACATCTCGAACCCGCGACCTAGCTGGCTTCAAGTCGGACCTTCGATCCGACACCATTATCGGTTCCCTTGTGGCGCTGGTCGTCTGGCTGTTGACTCTCTTGCCCAAGCCCCCAGAGCACGTTGACATCAAGCTCACCAGGATGAGCTTCGGTGCAGCCTGGGCGCCGCTCGCCGCAATGTTCTCCCTCGTGGCTGCAAACCTGCTGGTGGTCCAAGGTGTGGAACTGGACGACAAGCAAGGGATCATCCTCCAGAGTCAATTGTGCAGTGGAGCCGTCTCGGCCTTTGCGATCGTTCTGGCCGCCAGTGTCTTGGCCTCGATCCTGCTCCTTCTCTGGCGGTGGTCGAGCGTCGGTGCGATCCGCCCGTACGGTGGCCGTGCCCAGCGTTGGTATCGCGGACTTCAGATTCCTCGGCTCTCGAACCGGGTTCCACCTCGCTCAATAGCGTCGGAGTTGCCCGTGGAGTTGCCGGCAGACGAACTTCACAGTGCCGTGGATCGACTGATCAGCGCGCCAGGCCGCGCATCAACCCAGACGCGCGACGACAAGCCCAACAAGGACGACTGGGCAATGTGTTGCTCCGGCGGAGGGATTCGAAGCGCTGGTTTCGCGCTCGGTGTCATCCGTCAGTTGGCGACCCCGACCAGTTCCAACGAGATCTGGATGAACAAGGTCAAGGCGATCTCGGCGGTTTCAGGAGGGAACTACGCGGCAAGCGGTTGGTGCCTGGCAAGGATGGTCGACAAGTCGGCATCTGGCGACAACGCAGCACTGAAGGCGGCAGACAGCGTCATCGGTGGGTTGATGAGCGAACCTCTTGGAATCGCTGACGCAGGCGCGGGTGTGACTGACCCGTCTCACCCCATCCAGCCTGGCCAGGCCCTTGGACACCATCGCTTCCTGGCCAACGGAAGTGGTGGTCTCAGCCGAACGGTCTTGTATGCGACCGGCGCGGTGTCCGCCAACCTCGTGCAGGTATTGACGCTCCTCATTATTGCGGCATGGCCGATCGGAAGGGTTCTCTCGACGACGTGGGTGCACCCTCAACTCGGGCTTGCGTACGACGATCCAAGCCGTCTCGCGATCACGTGGCACCATTGGGCCCCTGCGCTGGTCTTACTCGGGATGGCAGCTCTCTGTGTCATTGCCGAGTTCCTCCCGTACGTGCAGCGGGTAGGGAGGGTGCTGGTCAGTGTGCTGGCGACACTCTCCGCGTTGACGATTTGGACGTTGGTGGTCGGGCCGTGGATCTTGGTGCAAGTTGCCAACCTTGGTTCGGACCAGAAGTTCTTCACGGTCGGCGGCGTTTCTGTCGTTGCGGTGTTGGGCAGCCTTGCCCGAATCGCCGCGAATCCGCTGAGGAAGAATGCGTCGCGTCTCGGCGGCGTGGCACTTGCCTTGCTCACCGCTGTCGTCTTCAGCAAGATCCTCCACGACTCATCGCTCCGGGAAGGCTTCTTCAGTTCTGTGTGGTGGGTGTGGTCCGCCTTGGTCGCATACGCCCTCTTCGCGTTCATCGTCGACACTCAGGCATGGTCCATCCGTGAGGTGTACCGAGCTCGGCTGACCAGTTCATTCGTCGTCGACCCGAAGCAGAGGCCACGGTTTCGCAAGAGAGGATCGGTGAAGGGCCAGACCAGCATCGGGGTCACTTGGGCGGAACTTGCCGGCTACAAGAGTGATCCGAAGCTTCCGGAACTGATCGTCTGTTGTGCAGCGTCTCGCGTTGGCCTCGCTCCCACCGGAGCACCGGCCGAATCGTTCACCATCAGCCAGAAGAGGGTGTCACATCACAGAGCCACAGGCTCCGTGACGGTGAACACTGCGGATTACGTCCAGTCACTGAACTCCCTGGCGCTTCAGCGCCTCAAGAGCCCTGCGGCTTGGATGGCGACCAGCGGAGCTGCCTTTGCCTCGGCGATGGGGCGTTCCAGCATGAGCAGCACGAATGCCCTTCTCGCAGCGGTGAATGCCGATCTCGGTGTCTGGCTGCCAGCGCTGGAGCAAGTGAAGGCACGGAACTGCAACTTTCCACCTGTCCGCCTTGGCCACCTCTTCAACGAGGTGTTCGGTGTTTACGCACCCAATGACGACTACGTGTTCGTGTCGGATGGTGGTCACGTCGAGAATCTTGGACTTGTCGAGCTGCTACGCGCTGGGTATCGCAACATCATCTGTGTCGATGCGTCTGGCGATACGCCTGGATCGTTCACGACCTTGGTCGAGGCCTTGGACATGGCAGACGCTGTGCTGGAAGAGCGCCTGTACTTCGATCTCGCCGAACTTGAATCGTCGGTGATGCCACCATGGAAGTCCGTCTACACGGTCCCCGCCTACATGTGGGGTGACGACTTCAACCCTCAGGACCTTGAGAATGCCAAGGTGCATACCACGATCTACTACGTGAAGTTGCAGCGCAGCCTCGACCAGGACCGCGATCTTCGCCTGTTCGGTCGGATCGACCCGCGCTTCCCGCACTACTCGACTGCGAACCAGCTCCTCACCGACGCGCAGTTCTTTCACATCCTTCGTGCTGGAGCCAATGCTGCACGGGGGCTTCAGGCTCGCCTCGAGCAGGCACACTGACCAGCTCGTCACACCGCCGTCGGCCCGGTGGCCAGTTCGAACTCGTTGCCGCGCAGCCACAGTGGGGTGCCCGCCACCATGTGGGAGTAGGTGGTGTGCACGAGGGCTTGGGTGCGATCGGCGTCCGACACCCAGTCGGTGGCGGTGGCGATGGTGCGCAGGTCGGTGGCGGCGCTGGCCAGGCGGGTGCGCCAGCGCACGAGGTGTTCGGTGGCGGCGAGGTGGTTGCTCTTGTGGCCGTTGCAGCGGTCGGCCAGCACCAGGTTCTCGATGGCGTCGTTGGGCCAGCGCGACCAGGCGAGGAAGTGGTCCACCTCGCGTCGGCCGATGAGGCGGTCGCCGCAGTAGAAGCACTCGTCGTGCTGCAGGTCGCTCAACTCGCCCACAAGTCGCTTCGGGAAGCTGGTGCGGTCAGTGCCGAACAGGTGCGAGCGCAGGTCGTCGTCCTCCATCGGCAGGCGGGTCCAGCGGGCCACGTCGCGGGCCCAGTGCAGTTCGATCAGCGGGCGCAGCATCGGGCCGATCACCACCAGCCGGTCGGCCACGCCGTCCAGCAGCCGCACCTTGTCGTCGCCGGTGCGGCGCAGCTTCTTGGCGGCGGTGCCTTCGACCCAGTCCACCGAGTACAGGAACGGCACGCTGGTGCCGCCCACCACTTGCATCAGCGGGATCGGGTAGCGCACGAACGTGTCTTCCACCGCGTCGAGAGTGTGCTGGTAGTCGGCCGCCATGATCTGGCGCACGTGGTGCAGCGAGCGGGTGCCGTGGGCGGCAGCGGCCAAGCGCAGGCTGGTGACGGCCGCCAGCACCTCCGAACCCTTCATCGAGATCTGGCGCAGGTCGTGCGCCGCGCCGGTGCGATCCACGTAGGCGCGGGTCTGCGGGTAGTACAGCTCTAGCACCCGCTCGGCCAGCACACGGGTGGGCAGCTCAGCCTCACCCGGCGACGTGGCCGCAGCGTCGATCAACGCCAGCAGCAATGCCAGCTTGTAGGTGGCTGTGCGCCGCCCCTCGTCGATCACGCGCAGCAAGCGCTCGATCAACAGCTCATCAGTGGCCACGAGGGAAGTGTTGCAGGCGGTGGCTTCAGCCTGTGCCTACGATGCCCCGGGCGGGAGGCTCGCGTGACCTGGAAGATCATGGACATCAAGCGCGACGACTCGTGCGTTTCGTGCGGCGAGTCGTTGCCCGCAGGCACTCGGGCGGTGTGGTTCGCGAGCGAGAAGGTGACGCGCTGCGTGCCCTGTGCCGCGTCGTACGTGGACACAGCGCCCGGGGAGCCCGATGCGGTGGCCCCACAGCCGCCCGTGCTTCCGACGCTGCCGACCCCGACGCTGCAAGCGCCGACCTTGCCCGCCCCCACGCTCGCGCCGCCTGTGCCTACACCTGAGCCTCAGCACGAGTCGGTGGCCGGCGGATCGGCGCAGAGCGAGTACGAGAAGCGGTCGGCTCGCGAGCTGGCCCGCAAGCAGCAGAAGGTGAAGGAGGACGCGGAGCGACGGCAGGCGCTGGTTGCCGAGCGCCCGATCCTTGGCCGGCTGGCGTCGGCGCTCACACCGAAACCCACGATCGGGCCTGAGTCGCAAGCCACGAAGGCTTGGAATCTCGGTGCCAAAGGTGAGCGCCGTGTTGCCGAGGTGTTGGCGGCGGCGAAGGGTGTCGAGGCGTTGCACGACCGTCTGCACCCGGGCAAGGGCAAGGCGAACATCGATCACATCGCCATCGGGCCGGCCGGCGTGTTCGTGATCGACGCCAAGAACTACACGGGTGCCGTCGACATCAGGAACGTCGGCAACATCTTCAAACCCGATTGGCAGCTGTACGTCGGCGGGCGCAACCAGATGAAGCTGGTCGACGGCGTGCTGGGCCAGGTGGAGACCGTTCGTTCAGTGATGAGCGCCGCCTTCCCGGAGGTGCCGGTGCACGGCGTGTTGTGCTTCACATTCGGCACGTGGGCTCGCCCGATGAGGGCGTGGGTGGTGAAGGGCGTGACCTCGCTGTGGCCGGTCAAGTTGACCGAGCACGTGAGCGTGCCCGGAGCGTTCGGCCCGATGGTGCCCGCCATCACCGAGCACCTGCGCCAGCAGCTGAAGCCCGCGTCTTAGGCTCCGCATATGGCGACTGGCAGCATCGACGATCTCGCGTTTCGCGAGTCGGTGTTCGCGTGGTTGCGGGCGCGCATGCTCACGGCCGAGGGGCTCACGCGTCAGCAGTTGAGCGAGTTCGAGTTCAACGGTCGTCAGCACCGCTTGGTGGGTACGCAGACCGGCATCTGGCGGGTGAAGGACTACTCGCAGGGGGCGATCAGCATCCTCACCGCCTACTCGCCCAACGAGGCTCGGCGCCCGTACGACGACAGCGTGGGCGACGACGGAATGCTCCGCTACAAGTGGCGTGGCACCGACCGGATGTTCCCCGACAACGTGTGGCTGCGCACAGCGATGGAGCGTGAGCTGCCGCTGGTGTGGTTCACCGGCATCGGGTATCTGCCGGGCACGCAGACGCAGGTGTTCCGGCCAGAGTTTCCGGTGTGGCTGGTGCGCGAGGAGCCCGACCTCCACCAGTTCGTAGTGGCGGTGGATGCCAGCCAGCGTGCGTTGCCGGCGGGCGCCGACGACACGGTGATCGAGTTCGCCCGCAGCTACAACGAGCGCATCGTGCGCCAGCGGCATCACCAGCCGCTGTTCCGGTCGGCGGTGATCTACGCCTACGAGCGCAAGTGCGCGGTGTGCCGCCTGCCGTTCGCCGAGCTGCTCGATGCTGCGCACATCAAGTCCGACTCGGAAGGTGGCGCGGCGAAGGTGGCCAACGGTCTGTCGCTGTGCAAGATCCACCACGGTGCATTCGACGCCAACATCATCGGCATCTCGCCCGACTACGTGGTGCACGTACGCCACTCGGTGCTCGAGACGTTCGACGGCCCCACGCTGCAACACGCGATCAAGGAGATGCACGGCGAACGCCTGCGGCAGCTGCCCGCGGCGAGGTCGGAGAAGCCCGACCGTGAGTTGTTGGCCGAGCGGTTCGAGGTATTCGAGCGGGCGTCGTGACTCACCTTCTCAGTAGCAAAGGGAGTCCCATAGCGGCGGGCGTCGCGGGCCTTGTGTACAGCATCAGCCAAACTGATCGGGTCCGAATCGGTTGAACTCTTGCCCGAGGTTCTCGACGAAGCTCTCATGAGTCGATATCGGAGACCCGGCCCCTTCGCCCAGGCAGCGCTGTGCGAGCTGATCTAGCATTCCGAACGTGACAACCTTCGTGAGGGTCTTCGCTTCATCCTTCTGAAGGTCAGACATCTGTTCGCGGTACTCGGGGCCGCGATCTGGGTTGTCTCGCTGGAGCACGTCGCGTTCTTTTGCCAGTCGCTCTCGCTGAGTCTTCATCTCGTTCTCCACAGAACCGAGTGCGCTCGAGAACCAAGCGAGGTGTTCGTCGGTCAGCCGGTTTCCGGATCGCCGCGACGACCACGTGGAGAGGTACCTGAGCTGGGCCTCCAAGACCGGGTGACCGACGCGTGCGGCCTTGTCGAGGCGCCCTCGGCGTGTGACGGCGTCGTCGAGTTCGAATGCCTCGACGTTGGTGTTGATCACGAAGATCACCCATCGCTCCTGGCGGAGCCGCTGCAGCCTTGGGAGCATGCCGGAAGTGATGAAGGCGCCAACCGTGCGGCTTTCAAGCTGCGAAGGTGGTGGGCGCCAACGGAAGAAGTCTTCACACTCGTCAAAGAGCACAACCACACGCTTCAGATGCACGAGATCTTCGAAGATCTCATCCGCGGATGCTTCGAAACCCTCGATCCCTCCGCGAAGGAAGGCCGGGGGCGAGAGAGTGATGAGCGGCCATCGAAGCTCCTTCGCCATCCGCTCAATCAGGCTCGTCTTGCGAGTGCCAGGCGGCCCATAGAGCAGGAACGATGCGGTGTCGACTGGTCTCTCGCTCGCACCGGTCAGCGTTGGCAGGAGGATTTCCTGTGCGATCCCGTTGACGATCGAGTTGTCTGGTGTCGGGTCTGTGATCCCGTAGAACTTGTCGAGGTAGCCCTCGGGCACTTCGCTGGAGCGAATCATGTGGTACCGCTGCCGGGCGGGAACGAGTCGTTCCAGGTCTTGCCAGAACCTCGGAAACTGGGAGCTTCCTCGGTGAGCGCGGTACTTCTTCAAGAGCTGTTCTTGTCGAGCGTCTGTCAGCGCAGTTCTGAAGGAAATGAGGAAGCGCAGTACGACGGCGGTCGTCCACGAATCCACTTGCTGGCCAGATCGCGTGCGGTCGTTTCGCCAACCCGAGCGCCGATCGTGGAGTGTGTAGGAACTCTGTACGAGGCGCAGCGAGCCCTCAAGCGCGGGAAGCGCTCGGTCGAAGACGTCGACGTCTCCTTCGCTCAGGTCGACCAGGGTGAGGTTTGACAGAACCAGGCTCAACTCAACGCTTGGCACGTAGACCAACCTGCGTCGATCGAAGCCGATCACCCCGGCGGTCGTCCAGGTGCCTCTGGCCGATTGGTCTTCGGTGAGCGCTCCGATGCACTGCCTCAGCAGTGGTGAGTCAGCGTCTCGAGTAAACCGGCTGAGGAGAGCGCAGCACGACAGTAGCGACGACGAGTCGAAGCCTGGAGCGGGAAGTAGGTGCAGCCCCAGCTGTTGCACGATCTCCCGTCTCATGGTTTCTAGGAGCGCTCCAAAGTCGTGTCGCTGCTCTAGGTCAACCCCTGCTGGTACTGGGACATCGTGCGCTTCGAGTGTCCTTGCTGCCGCATCGAGCGCCCGCACCGTGTGGAGGGTGAGGAAGTGGTGCGGCCGAGCGAAGTCGTCGACTTTGACACCCTGCTCACTCAGCTGAGTCGCGACGTCTGCCGACAAAGCGACGACATGGTCAATCAGGGTCTGGTGGTCGGCGTCCGTCAGACTGAACCCGCAGTAGGCCGCCGCGACTGGACTCAGCGCGAGGCAAAGCGAGAGGAGGAGCTGGGCATCCGTGTACGGGTTTACGCCGTTCTCGCCGTGGCCTCTGAGGTCGGCGAGCTTGAAAGTGAAGTAGTTGTGGACCATCAACTGCGCGCACGCGCCGAGCTGCGCTCGGAGTTCCTCTGTGTCGTCCTCAACCGTTGCCTCTGACAGGAAGGCCGCTGCATCGACTAGAGCCTGGAATGAACGGTTGTTGGAGGTAGCTCCCTTCCCCCGCCCGAGACCATCAGGCCGCTCGATTGAGGCTGAGTCAGACTTGTCCTCGTAACTGTCTCGCCAGAAGTTGCCGTGCTCGGGGTCCCAAGTGGAGAGCAGCGATGTACACGCTCGAAGGAGCCACCGGTCAACTTGAGAAATCAAGGCTGACATAGAATCTGCTGAACTCATGTTGTCCCCACTCGCTTGGTCGCTCCGCAGCGCTCCGCCGGGATCACCGTACTTGAGCCAACGAAGGGCCTTGACCGGTGCACCGCAGGCTGGCCGCTTCGTGAACTGGTCCGACAACAAGCAACCGTCAAATACCAGGCCCCGCCCACATCGCGGACTTCGTAGGCGTAGCTCATCTCCTCAAGCAGCTGCACCGGTGCCGCAGGCCCGACGAAATCGACCCACTGCGATTTCTGGAAACGAGTGCCCCAGTCTGATGCGATGAGATGGACTCAGAATCCGCTTCTTCTGCGGTCGAGCTCTGCGAGGGCCAGCGACACGATGGCGTTGCTGTGGGCAGTGTCCGTCGGGTTGGTCGCAGCTTTGGCGCCCTCGAGCTCATCGAACAGGTGGGCGAGTCCCTCGCTCCGGGCCATCGTGTAGGAGTATTTCCCGAACTCAAATCTCCCAGTTCGTCGGGTGACGCTGAAGAGCCGATATTGCTCTGCGAAGTTAGACGGCCGGACGTTGACGTAGTCGTCTCGTTCCCCCTCTGGCGTCTCGAGCCACACTCCCTGGGCTTCCAACGCTGACAAGACACCGCGGACGAAGTCGCGTCGATCGGCACGCAAGGTGGCCAGCAAGTCGTCGATGCTCAGCCTCGTTGGTTCCGTCCGCTCCCACGCTCGCTCCGGCGGATGGACGGGCGATATCCAGGGTGGATCGCACTCGCAGTAATCGGCCGCGTTCATGCATACGGGACACAGCGGTCTGCTTTGCGCGCTCATGTCCAGACAGTACGTCGTCGTTCAACTGCTCTGGGCCGAGCCGAGACGCTTCTCAGGAAAGGCGTACGCTGCTGGAAGACCAGCCTCAAAGGAAGACCGTGGACGCAAAGACCTATCCGCTGCAGGACATCCTGAAACCTGAGAGGCGCTACATCGTCCCCACTTTTCAGAGGGACTATGAGTGGACCAAGGAGGGCCAATGGAAGCTCTTCTTTGAGGACCTCGAATCCACTGCTGAACGGCTGCTGGACGTACGTCTTGGGGGGTCGGACGGTTCAGCGCTGAAGTCCAAGGAGCAGAACGTTTCCCCCCACTTCCTGGGTGCGATCGTGTGCGCGGGCCTTCCCTTCGCGACGGGTGGTGTTGCCCTCCGATCGGTAATCGACGGTCAGCAGCGGCTCACCACGGTCCAACTCCTGATCCGGGGTCTCTTGGATGTCTTGATCGAGGCCAATTCGGAACGAACAAAGTCGGTCCGACGCATGCTGTTCAACCCCGACGATGTGGTCGAGTCGCCAGAGGAGATCTACAAGCTCTGGCCCCGGAAGAAGGACCGTGAGGTCTGGCCGATCGCTCTCGCCGACGAGGCACCGGAACATGGTGGAGAGACAGGCCACCTGTACCTTCAGGCCCGTCACTTCTTCGCTGAGAGCTCGCGTGTGTTCGCTGCCGACGACGACGGGCACCTTGACGAAGTCCGCCTGGTAGCGATGGCCGACGCGCTTTCAAGTCTGTTCAAGCTGGTCGTCATCGATCTGGATGAGAACGACGATGCGCAAGTCATATTCGAAGTGCTCAACGGACGGCAAACTGCGCTGTCCGCGATCGATCTGGTGAAGAATCTTCTCTTCCTGCGCAGCGAGCTCGCCGACGATGATGTCGACGCGTTGTACGACAAGTACTGGGCACAGTTTGACGACGCGTGGTGGAAGGAGGCTGTCGGCCGCGGTCACGCACAGCGAGGCCGCCGCGACGTCCTGCTCTCGGTGTGGCTCACAGCGGTCACGGGTGCCGAGGCCAATGTCGGTCACCTGTACCGAGAGGCGCGTGCCTATCTGGACGGCGGGCCCTCCACAGAGGGGGTCTTGCAGACACTCAGTACGTTTGCGAAGGCGTATCAGGTCATCTACGAGGCAGAGCCAGCCGAAGATAAGCGACTGACCGTCGCGTATCGGCGCATTCGATCGCTCGACATCACAACTGCGGTGCCGCTGCTGGCCTGGCTTCGTACCGTGAAGGCCGACGTGCTTCCGCTCGCCGACCACGTGCGGGCGGTGCAGGCCATCGAGTCGTGGGCGCTCCGGCGCGCCTACGTCGGTTGGCAAACCCGCGGCTATGGCACCCACCTCACAAGAGTCCTGCGGGAGGCTAAGGCTGCAGCTGAGAATGGCGACGACCCGGCTGATGCTGTTGTCACAGGTCTTCAAGGAGGAGTGCTCGACTGGCCTTCAGACGCCGACGTTCAGGACGCCTTCCTCACGAGACGGTTCTACGACAACATGGCCCAGGCGAGGATCCGCTTGCTGCTCGGGTCGATTGATCACCTGCTGCGCTCGGCTGACCCCAACGAACCAGATGCGGTCATCACCTATGACGATCTTCAAATCGAACATGTGATGCCTCGCGCCTGGAAGGACCAATGGCCAATCGCCGACGGCGAAGGAAACGTCGTCCCGAGAGACGAGGCCGATCCGCAGTGGCTCAGCCTGGCGAACGAACGCTCGCGGTACCTCGACAGAATCGGCAATCTCACGCTGGTCACCCAGAGCTTCAACCTGGGTGTGTCCAACCTCGGATGGGATGTGAAGAAGCCGGAGTTCGAGAAGCAGAAGTCCCTCGTCATCAACTATCCCGTCGCGCAAGCTGCGAGTTGGGACGAGGCGGCGATAACTGATCGCGCTACGCAGTTGGCGGTCGCCGCCGTGATGCTTTGGCCGTCACCGGACTCACTGCTGTCGCCAGACGGGACGGCCTGACGTTCCTTGCTTACCCGCGCTGGACGTGGCAGCCGATGCACTTCTGCAAGCCCGACTGACCCATCAACCGGTCAGATAGCGGTCAAGGGTCTCGATAGCCACGACGGTGTCGGTCCTTAGGGTGTCGGCGCGCTTCTTGAACGTAGTTTCGGAGACGCCGCCAGACTGTGCAGCAAGGGCGTTGACGCCCGCGATGCGATGGGAGACCCGCAGGACTGCAGCGCAAGGCTCGGCAGGTAGGTCCCCAAAGAACGGCGCAAGCGGATTCATCGAGTGCAGCTGTATCGCTGGGAACGAGCTGCGGGTACCCTCCGCGACTTCGTCGACGAAAGAGATGATCGCGTCTAGTTCGGTGCGCATCGCCCTTACCAGGTTGTCCATCTGCAGGGACCGGGCCTGCTCATCACGATTCCTGTTTCGAGTTGGTTCGCCGACGGTCCAAGCGAATACGGCGAAGGCGCCGAAGCCTGCGAACCATTCGCCAGCGGAACCGACGCGGGCTTCGAGAAAGCCCCAATCAAGTCGGGAATGGCTGATTGCAAGAAGAGTTGTGGCGATCCCGAGTCCGACAAGAGTCGCCAAGGCGGGAAGAGACCGAAAGTTGACGCGAGACATGGCCTGATTGTCGCATGGATGATCGATCCGATGCCCTGGTCCGTATGGCGGCTCGGGCGCTCCGCCCCGTCGGTGTACCGGAGCTCGCTGTCACACCCTTGGCCTAAGGTGACGCCAGAACGATCGAGCCCAGGCTCCATCGTCGATATCGCGCCGGGCAGGGTATGGCAGTTGAACTGAGTGAACTGAAGGCTGGGTTGCGGCTGCGTGGTCTTGTCGCGGCTGGTGAGGTCACCGTGGTCGCTGTCGAGCCCCATGGTGACGGCATCGCGAACGTCGTCTACCGTGCCGACGACGGCCAAATCGGCGACCGCCTGGTCACCACGGCGGACGCCACCGGCTTCGAGGTCGCCACGGGCGCACGTTGGTCGTTCGACGCCCCGGGCGAAGGGTTCAAGCTCGCCTCAGAAGCCCGGCGCATCCAGCTGGCGCACCTGTTCGATCCGTTCGCTGCGATCTCAACGGCGACCATCCAGCCGTTGCCACACCAGATCGAGGCGGTATACGGCCGGCTCCTTCCGCTGCAGCCGCTCCACTTCCTGCTGGCCGACGACCCCGGTGCGGGCAAGACGATCATGTCCGGCCTCTACATCCGCGAACTGATGCTTCGCGGCGACCTGGAGCGCTGCCTGATCGTGGCCCCCGGCAGCCTGGTCGAGCAGTGGCAGGAAGAACTCGATCTGAAGTTCAACCTGCACTTCGACGTGCTCAGCCGCGACATGGTCGAGGCCGCCCGCACCGGCAACCCGTTCCAGGAACGCAACCTGTTGATCGCCCGCCTCGATCAGTTGTCGCGGAGTCCCGAGCTGCAGGCGAAGCTCGCTGTGTCGGATTGGGATCTGGTGATCTTCGACGAGGCGCACAAACTGTCGGCCCACCTCTACGGCGAGGAGGTGAAGCGCACCCTTCGATTCGAACTGGCTGAGCAGGTGCGCGACCACACCCGCAACCTGCTGCTGCTGACGGCAACACCGCACAACGGCAGCAACGACGACTTCCTGTTGTTCTTGTCGATCCTTGACCCTGACCGTTTCACCGGTCGTCTGCGTGGCGGCAAGAAGCTGCCCGACGTGAACGACCTGATGCGCCGCTACGTGAAGGAGAGCCTGCTCACCTTCGACGGCAAGCGCCTGTTCCGCGAACGCAAAGCCACGACGGTCAACTACGACCTCAGCCCCGAGGAGGAGCACCTCTACGAGGCCGTCACTTCCTACGTGCAGGACGGCATGGGCAAGGCCCAGGCGCTCACCGAGGGCGGCGACAAGCGCCGCGGTCTCGCCGTCGGCTTCGCCCTCGCCGCGCTGCAGCGTCGCCTGGCGTCTTCACCCGAGGCGATCTTCCAGTCGTTGAAGCGTCGTCGCGAGAAGCTCGCCGCGCAGCTGCTGCTCGCGCAGAAGGCCGGCCGCGTGGTCGCCAACCCAGTGCCGATGAACGGCCGACTCGCCGACCCCGACGGGCTGGACGCCGACGACTTCGAGGACGACGAGTTCGAAGACATCGAAGACGAGGCGATCGAGAATGCGTGGACCGCCGAGTCGCTGCTCGAACTGGAACGCGAGGTCAACGAGCTGCAAATGCTCGAGACGATGGCGGCAAGAGTGCGCGCCTCGGACACCGACAAGAAGTGGATCGAGCTGCGCACCATCTTGCACAGCGACGAGTTCCGCTCACCCGGCGACGGTCGCAAGCTCATCGTGTTCACCGAGCACCGCGACACGCTCAACTATCTGGAGCGCAAGATCAGCACCGTGCTCGGCGACCACGACGCGGTCGTCTCGATCCACGGCGGGGTCCGCCGTGAAGAGCGCCGCCGCATCCAGGACTTGTTCCGCAACGACCCGAAGGTGAAGGTGCTCGTCGCCACCGACGCCGCCGGCGAGGGCGTCAACCTGCAACGGGCGAACCTGATGGTCAACTACGACCTGCCGTGGAACCCGAACCGCATCGAGCAACGTTTCGGTCGCATCCACCGCATCGGCCAGACCCAGGTCTGTCACCTGTGGAACCTGGTGGCTCACGGCACCCGCGAGGGCAAGGTGTTCGAGCGGCTGTTCGCCAAGATCGAACAACAACGCGCCCTCTACGGCGACCAGATCTACGACGTGCTCGGCGACGCCCAGATCAACAAGTCACTCCAGGACCTGCTCCTGCAAGCCATCCAGTACGGCAAAGACCCCGCCGTGCTCGCCCGCGTCGACGAAGTCATCGACGCCGAGATCGGCAACCGGCTCAAGACCGTCCTCGACGAACGTGCCCTCGCATCCAACGTCCTCGACGCCACCTCGATCTCCTCCATCCGCCACCAGATGGAGATGGCACTCGCCCGCAAGCTCGCGCCAGGGTTCATCCAGGCCTTCTTCACCGCTGCGCTCGACGACCTCGGCGGCCGCATCGCCCCACGCGAAACCGGCCGATTCGAAGTCACACGCGTCCCCGCCATCGTGCGTTCCAAAGAACGTGAAGCAGCGATCGGTGGCCCGGTGCAGACCGTCTACGAACGCGTCACCTTCGACAAGGACCGCGTCGCGATCGGCGACGACCAACTGCGCGCCGAGCTGGTCACCCCCGGCCACCCGCTCCTCGCCGCAGTGCTCGACACAATCCTCGACCGCTACGGCGACACCCTCTCCACCGGCACCACGCTCGTCGACCCCACCGACGACTCCGACACCGTGCGCGTGCTCGTGTACCTCGAACACACCATCACCGACGGACGCCTCACCGCCGGCGCCCGAAAAGTGGTGTCACGCCGCTTCCAATTCGTCGAGATCCTCCACGACGGCACCATCCTCGACCCCGGCGCCGAGCCCTACCTCAACTACGCACCCATCACCGCCGAAGCGCAGCACCTGCTGGTCGGCGTCGACAACCGCTGGGCATCCGACGGGCTCGACCGTGTCGCGCGCTCCTGGGCCACAGCCCAACTCGCCACACCGCACTACGACGAGATCGCCCACGTCACCAAAGCACGCATCGAACGCGTACGCGTGGCTGTCGACGAACGCCTTAACAGCGAGATCCGCTACTGGGACGCCCGCGCCGCCGAACTCAAGCAGCAAGAGCTGCAGGGCAAGAAGACTCGCCTCAGCTCCGGCCGGGCCCGCCAACGCGCCGACGAACTCGAAGCACGCAAAGCCCGCCGCCTGCGCGAACTCGACATCGAAGCCGACCTCATGAACCACGCACCCACCATCGTCGGTGCCGCGCTCGTCATCCCCCAAGGCCTGCTCGACCGCCTTGCCGGCAGCACAAAGCCGGTCATCGACCAGGCAGTCATCGAGGAGACCGATAGCGTCGCTATCGCCGCCGTCATGGTCGCCGAAAGGCGACTCGGCCGCGAGCCCGAGGAGCAGGACCACAACAACCCCGGGTTCGACATCCTCTCCACTGATCAGGTCACCGGCATCGTGTACCAGATCGAGGTCAAGGGCCATCGGCCGGCGAACACCGAGATCAAGGTCCGCGCCCGCCAGGTGAGGCAAGCCAAGATGAACCCCGAACGGTTCCGGCTCGCCATCGTGTCGGTACCGCACAACCCGGCCGTCGAACCTGCCAAGGTGCACTACCTCATCAGACCCTTCGACACCTACGAACCGCACTTCGCGCAGACCTACCTACCGCTCGACGTGGAAGCCCTTCTCGAGCACGCAGTGGAGCCCCAGTGACCTACAAGAAGAAGCTCATCGAAGTCGCTTTGCCACTTGCCAAGATCAACGAGGAGTCGGCCCGCGAGAAGTCGATCAGGCACGGCCATCCGTCGACTCTCCACCTTTGGTGGGCACGACGACCACTCGCCTCGGCCCGTGCAGTGTTGTTTGCATCCCTTGTTGATGACCCGTCGAGCCACCCGGAGCATTTCCCGACCGAAGCGGATCAACACCGCGAACGTGCGCGCCTTTTCGACATTCTTGAGCGCCTAGTCCCGTGGGAGGCAACCGGAGATCAACGGGTGCTGGACGAGGCGCGCTCCGAGATCCTGAGGTCTTGCGATGGGGATCTGCCCAGGGTGCTCGACCCGTTCGGCGGTGGGGGGACTATTCCTCTGGAGTCACTCAGACTCGGATTGCCGACCTTCTCCGGTGACCTGAACCCTGTGGCCGTTCTGATCCATCGGGTGATGCTTCAGTTACCTCATCGGTTTGCAGGCCATGCGCCTGTCCACCCAGAAGCCCAGGATTCGAGGGCGTTCTGGCAGGGCGCCCAAGGGGTGGCAGCAGATCTTGAACGATACGCCGCGATGCTGGCGAGCGACCTCACCAATGCCGCATCCGAAGTGTTCCCGACGGTGGCCGATGCGAATGGGCACTCGCTTGAGCCAATCGCTTGGATATGGGTGCGGACGGTCCGTTCACCTGATCCGGCGTGGGACCAGCACGTGCCTCTCACCGGTTCGTGGATCCTTTCCAAGCGCGCAAAGCGGCCAATCACTTGGGTGGAGCCTGTGGTCGATCATCGCCGGAAGACGATCCAGTACGTCATTCGCGAAGGGGGTGAACCTACTGACGGCACCATCTCCGGCGGCAAAGGCGTTTGCGTGGCCTCCGGTGCAGCGATCTCAAATGAGTACATCAAGACCGAGGGCTTGGCCGGGCGCCTCGGAACCGCGCTGATCGCTGCAGTCGTCGACAGCGATGACGGGAGAAGGTACCTGCCCCCCTCGTCTTGCCACTTCCCAACGACAGTTCAGCGGTCGGATTTCTCGCTGCCCGGGCGGCTGCCGGATGCGGGGAATGGTCTTGGGTTCCGCGTTCAGGCGTACGGGCTCCAGAATTGGAAGGACATCTACAGCGACCGTCAGATTCACGTTCTAGCCGCGTTGAACTCATCACTCGGCATGGTCAGGCAATCGATACTCGACCATGGGAGTGGGTTCGCGGTAGACGCCCGGCGGTTCCATGAGGGCGGCAAGGGCGCTACTGCCTATGCGGACGCGATCGTCACTCTGCTCGCCTTCATCATCGATCGGTGTGTGGGCCGATGGAACACACTCTCAATTTGGAACTCCATCGGAGAGAAGATCGAGCACGTCTTCCGTATGCAAACCGTGCAGATGACTTGGGCGTTCGCCGAGGCGAACCCGGCGTCCCGGTCAACTGGTGGTTGGGCGGGCCAGGTCGACTGGGTCACGGAGGCTCTGCTTACACTTCCGTTTGCCCAAAGCGCTGACGTGGCCCAAAGGGATGCGCGAGCGCGGGTCATCGAGGTGGGCAAGTGCATGGTGGCGACTGACCCGCCCTATTACGACAACGTCGGCTACGCAGACCTTTCGGACCTCTACTACACATGGCTCCGGGTGAACCTGCGAGACGTCTGGCCGGACGAGCTGGCGACGCTGCTAACTCCAAAGGCTGAGGAGCTGATCGCTGACCCTGGCCGAGCCGGGTCGAAGGAGGCGGCATATCACCACTTTGAGGAGGGGATGCGCCTCTTCTTCGAAGCGGTGCAGGCGAATCAGGACGATCGGTTTCCTGCCACCGCCTTCTACGCGTTTAAGGCGACGGAAGAGTCCCGCCAGGGACAGACCTCAACTGGTTGGGAGACATTCCTCCAGGGCCTCCTGGACGCGGGGCTCACCGTCACTGCGACATGGCCCATGAGAACCGAGCGTCCGGGAGGCGTTAGGAACTTCGGGCGCAACTCGCTGGCAACCTCAGTTGTTCTCGCGTGCCGGCGCCGGCACCTGTCTGCTCCCATGGCGACCCGTGGAGAGTTTGTCGCCGCCCTGAGGAAGGAGATGCCGCCTGCGATCAGAATCCTTCAAGAACAGAACATCGCTCCGGTTGACATGGCCCAATCGGCGATCGGCCCAGGGATTGCAGTCTTCTCCCGGTACGCGAGGGTCGTTGAAGCTGATGGTTCGGCGATGTCCGTCCGCATGGCGCTCGCGTTGGTCAACGAGGTGCTTTCCGAGGTTCTGTCCGGCGAGGAGTCGGAGTTCGATGCGGACACGCGCTTTGCTCTCACTTGGTTTGAGCAGTATGGGCACAATTCTGCACCGTTCGGCGAGGCAGAAACGCTGGCTCGCGCAAAGAATACGACAGTTGACGGGGTCGTTCGTGCCGGTGTTGCCGCCTCCAGAGAGAACAGGATTCGGCTGGTCGAACGAAACGAGCTGTCACCTTCGTGGGATCCCATCGCGGACACTCGCCTGACAGTCTGGGAGACCACTCAACACCTCATTCGTGCACTTGATTCGTCGGAGACTGGCGCGGCGGACCTGCTGGCAAGAGTCGGTGGTGGGATGGGTGAGCGAGCTCGTCAGCTCGCGTACCTCCTCTATGGGATCTGTGACCGGAAGAAGTGGGCCGACGAGGCAAGTGCGTACAACACGCTCGTGGCCGCGTGGCCTGAGATCGAGCGGCTGGCCGCAATGTCTCGACAGGGCGATGCCGGGCGGCTCTTCTGATGACTGAAGGGATGACGTACTCATGGTGATGCCGAACAACGAGCGGGTGGGTCGGGCGCTGGATGCGGTGCGTGACGGGATCCGCGTGGTGTGCGAGGCAGCGTGGAAGGCCAAGTATGGCGACCACTGGCTGACCGAAGTCCACGAACGCGACAGGGGCGCAGTGGGTGTGCCGGACGCGAACGACGTGTCCTTCCTGTTGAAGGGCATGCAGAACACCTGGCAGGAGGTGTGGAAGACACGCCTCGGTCAGGCGGAGCGGGCGTACACGTCGGAGTTGCGGGAGTACCGCAACAAGTGGGCACACGGTGCCCAGTTCACGTCGAATGACACGAACCGCATGCTCGACACAGCCGAGCGGTTGCTGCAGGCGTTCAGCGCAGGCGAACAGCAGACGCTGGTGCAGGGGCTGCGTCGCGAGTTGCAGCGACAGGTGTTTGATGAGGAGGCCCGCTCGGAGCGTCGCAAGACGGCGGCGAAGCCGACTGAGGGTGAGCCGTTGAAGGGGTTGGCGCCGTGGCGGGAGATCATCACCCCGCACGCTGACGTCGCGAGTGGCCGTTTCGAGCAGGCCGAGTTCGCTGCCGACCTGTACCAGGTCGCAACGGGGAACGCTGATGAGGAGTACCAGGATCCGGTGGCGTTCTTCCGCCGCACGTACCTGACGAATGGGTTGAAAGAGCTGCTGGTCGGCGCGGCTCGCCGGTTGAGCGGCGACGGCGGCGATCCGGTCATCGATTTGCAGACCAACTTCGGTGGCGGCAAGACGCACTCGATGATCGCCCTCTATCACCTCGCGTCGGGCGCGAAGTCGGCCGATCTGCCTGGGGTTGGCGAGCTGCTGGCTGACAACGACCTGACGTTGCCGGCCAAGGTGAATCGTGCGGTCGTGGTGGGACAGTGGTTCTCGGCTGCATCGCCGTCGGTGAAGCCGGACGGAGTGCAGGTGCACACGATCTGGGGTGAGATCGCCTACCAGCTCGCCGGCGTCGAGGGCTACCGGTTGGTGGAGACCGAGGACCGCACCGGAACGAACCCCGCGGACAACCTGATCAAGGTCTTCCGCCTTGCCGGCCCGTCGATCGTGCTGATCGATGAATGGGTCGCTTATGCGCGCCAGTTGCCCTCGAAGGAGGGCGAGCCGTCGTTGATCGGCGGCGACTTCGACACCCAGTTCACCTTCGCGCAGGCGCTGACCGAAGCCGCGGCCGCAGTGCCGAATGTGGTGGTGCTGGTGTCGATTCCGGCGAGCGACATCGAGGTCGGTGGCGAGAAGGGTCAGGACGCGCTGACACGGTTGCGGAACGTGGTGCGTCGTAAGTCGGCGCAGTGGAAGCCAGCCGAGGACGACGAGAGCTTCGAGATCGTACGCCGCCGCCTGTTCGAGCCGATGACGCCGGACATGGCGCGAAAGCGCGACGGGGTGATCAAAGCGTTCTGCGACTTCTACCGCGAGAAGCCGGCCGACTTCCCGAGCGAGGTGCGTGAGGACGACTACCGGCGGCGGATGGAGTTGTCGTACCCGATCCATCCGGAGATGTTCGACCGCCTGTACAAGGACTGGTCGACCCTCGATCGGTTCCAACGCACCCGTGGTGTGTTGCGGTTGATGGCGACAGTGATCTCGGTGCTGTGGCAGCGCGGCGATCACAACCTGTTGATCATGCCCGGCACCGTGCCGCTCGATGACGCACGCGTGGCGTCCGAGCTGACCAAGTACCTCGATGACGGATGGGACCCCGTGATCCGTAGCGACATCGACGGCGGCAACTCGCTGCCCCTGCGGCTCGATCAGGACAACAAGAACCTCGGCCGCTACTCGGCAACCCGCCGAGTAGCACGGGCGGTCTATCTCGCATCGGCGCCGCGTGAAGAGGCACGCCGTGGGATCGACATCAAGATGATCACCCTCGGCACCGCCCAGCCCGGTGAGGCGCCCGGCACGTTCGCCGACGCACTCCGCAGGCTGTCCAACGACGCCACTTACCTGTATGTCGACGGGTCGCAGTACTGGTACTCGCTGCGGGCGAACATCACCCGGTTGGCGATCGACCGGGCGAACTCGAACGTCACCGACAACGACGCTGACGACTTCATCAAGCGTTGCCTGCAGACCGACAAGGCCAAGGGTCCATTCGCTGCCATGCACTCGTTCCCCGACGGCCCGGGAGATGTCACCGATGACGACGACGGGGTTCACCTCGTCGTGCTACCGACGACCCACCACCACATTCCCAACGCGCCTGGAACTCCGGCGCTGGACATGGCCGAGCAGATCCTCGCCCAACGCAACGCCGGCCCACGGTTGAACCGCAACATGCTCGTGTTCTGCGCCCCTGCCGAGGCACGCCTCCAGGAACTGCGCCACGGGACCCGAGTGCACCTCGCGTGGAAGTCGATCGTCGGCGACAAAGAAGCACTGCAGCTGACTCCGAACGACCTGCGTCAGGCCACGACCAAGGAGGCCGAGACGCTTGAAACGGTGAGGCAACGGATCTTCGAGACCTACCAGCACGTGCTGGTGCCCGAGCAGACCGCCGGTACCAAGGAGATCCGCTGGCACCAGACCAAGCCCTCCGGCGTCGGAAGCCTCGCCGAGCGGGTTGCGAAGAAGCTAGAGAGCGAAGAGCGACTCATCACTCGCTACGGCGGCACCCGCGTACGCATGGACCTCGACAAGATCCCGCTGTGGTCCGACCGCAACGACATCACAGTTGAAGCACTGTGGAAGGCCTATTGCCAGTTCCCCTACCTGCCCAGGCTCGCCAACTTCGACGTGCTGTCGAACGCTGTCAGCGACGGAGTGTCCAAGCTCAACTGGGCAGTCGAGACCTTCGCATACGCGGAAGGACACGACGGCGCGAAGTGGGTCGGCCTCGTGGTCGGGACACACGTGTCGGTGCGGCCGAGCGGCATCCTCGTTCGGCCCGACGCCGCGCAGGCGCAATTGGACCAGGTGGTGAAGCCTGCTCCCGGAGGCGGAGGTGAGGGCGGTGGTGGCGACACCGGAGGCGGTGACGGTGGGCAGCCTCCGCAGCCGGCGCAGCCCGTGAAGGGCGACCCGACGCGCTACTACGCCCAGTTCAACATCACCGGAGTCCGAGCCATCAAACAACTCGAAGACGTCCTCCAGAACGTGGTCGACCAGCTGAACAAGGCCCCCGGCGCCAGCGTCAGCCTCACGCTCGAGGTCAATGCCACTTCGGCCGGCTTCAGTGAGCAGACCGTGCGAGTGGTTCGCGAGAACAGCGGCCAGCTCGGCGCCAAGAGCAACGAGTTCGAGGCATGAGCGAGTGATGTATTGCGACTGACCGACTGATGCGGCTACACGAAAGGAGATCTGATGAAGGCTGGTGGATCATTGGGGCGGGGCCGACGAACTGTGGCGGAACTCCCTGCTGTTCCGGCTCCGGAGAGCCTTGACGAGTTCGATCGTCGAGCTCAGGCAGTGGTTCGGACCCTCGTGGAGCGCGTCGGCGGCAGGATGGGGGCAACCGGCAGACCGCAGATTCCAGCGGGGAACATGACGCTGCTTGCCGAAGTCTTCGAACGGTGGGCGAGGCGCAACGCCAGTAGTCGAGAGGGCCGAACGTACTTCTCTGGTCGACCCGGTCTCTGGCACGCCTTGGATTGCTTGTACCCGTTGCAGGACCCCAATCGTTGGGACCACCTGCGGGAGGCGATCACCTTCGAACTCGTTCAACGCGGTTGGGTGCGCGTCGGCGGACCCAACGGCATGAGTTGGTTTCTGCCGGACTGAGACTGACGCGGCCCCTTGGCCTCAGAACACCTCTACCCATTCAGGCGGGTCCGCCTCGGCCCAACGTGGAAGCAGCGGGATCCAGCGCGCAAGTGGCGATCCGTCTCGCAGAGTCGGGTTTCCCCACCACAGCGCGAGCGGCATGGTGTTAGGCGCGCCGTGGAAGGTGGCAACCATCGCGCCGAGACCAAGCGGCGCATCCTTGTCTACGAACCCTAAGGGCCCGAGAGCAAGGTCTGGATTCTCGGACCACAACATGATCTGACATCCGACTTCGAGCATCGCTCTCGTCAAGACCGTCCGGTGGTCAGGGGTACGAAAGACGCGCTCCCGATGGCGAACGTCGGGAGCGAGTAGCGCAGACGCGCCACCGCTGTGATGACCGAACCACCTTGCGTGTTCGGCACAGACCTTCGAGGTGTAATCCCCGGTTCGTGGGCGAAGGCACAGAGCGACTGTCTCCTTAAGGCGACTCGCAGGCTCCGAAA
This sequence comes from Actinomycetota bacterium, assembly GCA_030645495.1. Lineage (GTDB taxonomy): Bacteria > Actinomycetota > Acidimicrobiia > Acidimicrobiales > Ilumatobacteraceae > UBA668. The sequence goes on along the minus strand of JAUSLV010000002.1, from coordinate 127,913 downwards.
GTCGAAGAGTGGTGAAGGTTCGTAGGTCAAGGCCGCGCCTGTCCGCTAGCTGTTTCAACCGCTTCTTGACATCCCGGGCGCGCGTCTCACGGACCACCATGAGGGCGACGAGGAGGCGACTGCCCGGGGAAGCTTGTTCGATCCACCTTCCGAGTTCGCGCTCGATAGTGCGACCGCTGAAGAGCCCATCGTCCAAGTAGACGAAGTGACGACCATCTCCCGGGCCTGCCCCTGTGGGAGGTGGGAGCAGGCGCAGCAGCCGGCTCTGGCTCTTGAGCGATCCCTGACAGCTCAGCCAATGCCAGCTTGGATCAGCCAGTGCAAGTGCATCATCCCAGGGCCGATTGCTGATCAGGTCAGCGAGCCACTGCTCGACACGGTCCAAGGACCAGTACCCAGGGCGAAGCGCGTCGAGGAGGGCCTCTAGGAGCACCTGCCTGCCGTTCTCGGCGTCAAGCCATTGGCACACGTCGACCACTTGGTCCGTCCAGGCCAGTACCCGCTCAGCCGTGATTGGAGCGATCTCCCCCTGTCGGAAGTCGCGCAATAGTTCGGCCAGTTGACTGGCCAATGCCTCATCTGGCGACGTCTGGCTCTGATGCGGAGCGATGAACGTCAGGATACGCAGACTCCGGGTGGACCAGGATCCGTTCCGCATTCGTCGATGAGTCGTCGGGCTGTGCGACGAGCCGGTTGGTCTACATTGAAGGCCGGAATGTCGTTGGGGAAGTAGGGCTAGTGACGCTGATCTACAGGGCGGTCTGGAACGATCCAGCGCACCACGCCATTCGCGTACTCGAGGATGAGTTCAAGTCGTGGTGTATTTCCAAGGGCTTCGACCCCGATCTTATTCCGCACAGAGGGGGCCTTACGGTTGGCGACAAGACCCTTGACATTCGTCGAGGGCTCGCAGAGTTCGGCCAGGTCTATCGCGCCACCCTGAAGGAACTCGGAGAGGGCGGTCGATGGTGGACTACGACAGCCATAGGCATTTATGAGGCTGCCGGAAGCACCTATTGGGTCGACCTCGATTGTGATGTTGAGCCAGGTGGGCGCACGCCGATGGCGGCACCGCGACTTGTCCGCCAGGTGCTGAACGAGGAGGGTGAGGCAGGTCGAGGCCCCGTGCCACTTGCAGCCCGGCCGTTCGTCGAACGAGGTGTCGAAGCTGCTGGTGAGTTAGTGGCACTGATCTGCGACCCAGAGCGCGATCTTCCCGTTGTGGTCTTTTCACCCGATGATCGTGCCTCAGTGGCTGAAAATGACTCCAGGGCTCGAGCAGCGGCAGAGACGTTGGCAGGCATCGCGTCCGTGCACCTGCTGTCGCCCCAGGCCTCCGTTGCATTCAACAGTGGACTTGTCGATGGCTTCAAGGTCTTCGGTGGCGCTGTGCGGGTTTACATGCCGAACTTCAACATGGATGACGAAGCCGATGCACTGCGGCATCGGTTCTTTCCCGTCTACTCGTTCAATCGGCACCCGCGTCGTGCCGGCCAGCTGATCGCTGCGCGCCTCGCCGCCCTGCAGATATGGCCCGACCCACCGGCAGCGTGGGATCGACTCAGGTCCCTCGTCCTCCGCCCGACCGAGCAGGAGATTGCCGATCGCGTCTCGGAGATGGCGCAGGCGAGCGATGTGGATCCGGCGAACGCAGGTCAACTGGCGAAGGAGGTGGATGATCTTCGTGAACTCCTTGTCGTTGCCGAGGCCGAACGTGATGCCGTGCAGGCCGAGAAGACCGCTGAACTCGCCCGCCTCAAGTTGCGCATCGAGGCGCTTGAAGGCGAGCACATCGACGACCTGGCGGAACTCGAGGACCGAGAGCAGATGGTCGCAAGTCTCCTCGCTAACCTGCGCGCGATCAATGAGGCGTCGACCAGCTCAGTCGTTTTGGCCGAACATGTCGTCGAAGATCCTGACGCAGCGGATCTGATCCCGTCTACGGCGATCGCGTTCGCTCGAGAGCGGCTCCTCCGGGTGCAGATACACCCGGATGCGGAGCAGCATGTCGATGAACTCGACGAGGCCATGAAGTCCCGGCTGTGGGGCAACGGCACCTGGCAAGGCCTGCGAGCACTCGAGCAGTACGCAGTTGATGTCGCGTCGGGCCGAGACGTCGGGAACTTCAAGACGTGGTGCTTGACGACCGGTGCGTACTCTGTGCGGAAGGTGGCAACGTCGGAGTCCACCACCGTCCGGACAGGCGATCTTGGGCACAGTCGTGTGCTTCCGATCGACGCCGATGTGGATCCGGCGGGTCGCATCACAATGCTCTGGCACTTGAAGATCCAGGAGGGCGGTGGCCAGATCATCCCGCGTTGTACTTCCACGACGACACCAGCGGGATCACGGGCAAGGTTCACGTCGGCTTCTACGGCCCGCACTACCTGATGCCCAACACCAAGACGAACTAGGCGCGCTGCAGGTGGCTTCTGTCACGCATGTGCACGGCCCTGGTGCCGACGGCCCTTGCTGAGCTTGGTCACCGTCGAACCTGAGCGGCCCTCCGAAGAGCAAATCGGCAACCAGTTGGTTCGCGGTTGCTCTTCGGGGCAGCCTGTACATACAATGTGCATCCACAAGGAGGGTTCTGTGATGCCCACGCCGACAAACCCGACAATTGAAGCCGACAAGTCTGAGTCGAAGAAGGAAGCACGTCTCAACCTTCGAGTAACCCCACGCCAGGATCACCTCATCCGGCGAGCTGCGGCCGCTCTCGACAAGAGCGTGACCGAGTTTGTTTTGGACAGCATCTCGCTGGAAGCCGAGCGCGTTCTCGCCGAACAGCGTTGGTTCATCCTTTCCGAGTCGGAGTGGACGCTCTTTCACGAGATGCTCGAGCAGCCCATTCCTACGGATGATCTGAGGCTGCGCGAACTCCTGACTGTTAGGCGCGAGATCGATCTCTCAGACTTGTGAACGTGCTGAAACCGTCGCTTCAAAAGCTCACTGAGCAGCACAACCTAGCTGGGTTCAGCTGCGGGGCCGAGGAGATCGACGACTGGGTCCACAAGCGAGCATGGAAGGGCCAGATCGTTGGCAATGCCAATGTCTTCGTGTTCGAGGCCGCCGGCGAGGTCCTGGGGTTCTACGCTCTCGCGACAGGGGGAGTGGAGCGGCTGGAAGCACCCCGTTCCGCGCGCCAGAACGCACCGGAGACGGTGCCGGTCCTGCTATTGGCGAGGCTGGGCGTCGCTACGAAGGCACAGGGGCGACGGATCGGTGCAGCTCTACTCCAGGACGCATTGCTGCGGACTCTTGAGATCTCAGAGAATGTCGGATTCCGTGCCCTGCTAATTCACTGCCGCGATGAGACTGCTCGAGACTTCTATGTCCATCAAGTCACGAGCTTCAAGGAGTCACCGAGTGATCCGCTTCACCTCTTCTTGGCGTTGCGGGCCCTCGTTGACTTCACTCGCAGCTAGCTGGCGCCAAGTGCGCCCAGCAACTCGGAAGCCAGCTCGCGAGCGTTGCCGCGCACAAGACGCGGCATCATCTGCGGATCTGGGTGCCAGAGGTATGCCTCGGTGCAATCGGCCGCAGCGGCTGCCTTCCTTGCGGCATCTATGGCAGAGGCGGAGTCGCCGCACGCGACATGGGCGACAGCTAAGTTGTACAGCCGAATTGCTTGGTCGTCGTCGCCGTCGACCACTGAGTTGATGATGTCCAAGGCGGTCTTGGGGCTACTGGGCACGAGACAAAAGCCTCTATGACTCCGTAGGCGCCCGTGGTGCTTGGCGGGTGCCCTAACCATGGCGGCCTCGAATAGCGCAGCTGCCAGCTCCGAACGATCAGCAATGAGCAACTCGACCGCACGCTCGACAAGGCCTTCGATCTCGAGGCCGTAGCGAAGGTCCTCGCCGTTGAGGAGCGTTGCTCGACGAGCGATCTCAGCTGTAAGCCGGTCGAGATCTACAAAGCGCTCTGACAGAACGTGCGGGGGAATGGAGGTCTCAACGGTGCCTTGGCTCCACCGCAGTTCAAAGTGGAGAGAATCCGTGGTCCAGTCCTCAAAATATGTCTGCGAAAGCCGCTCGACGAGCCAAGCCATCTCAATGTCCGACGCAGGCGGGTCAGCCTCGGGGAGCACGTCCCACTGGGAAACGTCGTAGGGGAACATCCATAGCGCGATGGCCTGAGGGGTCGCAGACGCGATCCACCCGTCGATCTTCGCAGCGAACTCGGTGCCAGGGGCTTTGCGAAGTGCGTGGCTGAACAGCAGACCAGAGTCAGTCTTGATGACGGGCGGAGCATCACCGATCGAAGAGCGCAGCCTCTCGCCCAAGAACCGCTGTTTGAACGGTACCTCCCTATCGCCCGTAGATAGGTCTGAGTACGCGACCGCCGCAGTCGTGATGAGCCCGTCACGGATGGCCGCCGCAAGCGGCCCACGTACGAGTCTTTCCGCGTCAACTCCACGGTCGAGAAGACGTGCGAGACACGAAGTGAGGAGTACCTGCGACTTGTGCGCACTGAGCTGGAATCCTGCTCGATCTGGCACAGCGATCAGCGGATTACGCGCGCTCTCGCGCCGGGCAAAGCCTATCAAGGAGACTGTCTGCCAGTTGGAGCTGGGCATGCCGCCGTCTTGCAATGAGCGCTCGCCGGCGTCGAACGGGCCTGCTAAGTGCGAGGCCAACTCGGCTGAGCACTCTTGGGCGCAGCGTCGGTCAGCGTCGCCATCCAAACGCACATGTGGGCAGTCGTGGTGAAGATCCTCAGGATCACAGGCTTGGATATAGCGCAGAAGCGCTGAGGCAATCAGCGCCTTTCGTCGTGCGGAGCGGCCAGTATTGGTCAAGACGATCTGACCAACTTCTGGACTGCCGCCGCTGACCCTGCTCGCGGAGTCCATTCGGCGCATCGCATGAATCCAACTTATCAACTGGAGGTGCCTCGGATGTTTGCTTCTCCATGGAGCGTGCTCGGTCTGTCGGCATCCAGCGTGTAGAGACTGCCCCGAGGCCTCTGTCCAGAGCAAGTGCTCCCACGTGCTCTCGTGAGATTGGGGCGAAGTCCTCGGGCCAACAACCGCCGAAGTTCAGCCAGCTGGTTGTAGTCGATACTCGCGGACGAGCTGTGGGCGCACAGCGGATGCAGCCTCGAAGTCACCGTGCAACACGTCGGGGTCGAGGTCGATCCCTCCGGGCCAGCACACCGTGCCCGCAGTTGCATCGACTGTGACGGCGACGAAGAGAAGGTCGTCGTCGAGAGTGCCGAGCACCCCGATCAACGCACCCTCGAAGTCGAGCTCACGAACGAGTCCGTCGGAGAACGTGACGCGCAACAGTCGCTCACCAAGGTGCTGCACTGCGGTGACGCGAACGAGCGGTGCCATGAGATGAAGGCTACTGGAGGGGCTCGATGGACGACAGCGCCGTCGGCACCTGTGCCAGCGCCCAGTTCGACGAGAGCTCGTCACGGTGCAGCATCCGCCATTGCTCAACCAGCCTGCCGGCAGTTGTGGGTAGTCGACCTCCGATGATCGCCCCATCGTCGATGCGAACCAGCGCCTCGTGTTCGGCATAGATCGCGTGGAAGTGCGGGGGCGCATGGTCCGCGAAGTACATGTAGATGACGATCCCGTAGAACTCACTGAGCCGTGGCATGTCGGAACGGTGCCAGAGGGGTGTCGCAATGAGGACCCCGCCCGCCCGTCGATCCCCTCGAACTGAACGTATCTGATCGGATACACTGCCAGTCATGGCATCGCAGCTGCTCAAACTCGCTCGGCACGGGGCCGGGCTCAGCCAGGAGGAACTGGCTGCGCGTGCCGGCACTTCGCGCCCCACCCTCTCCGCGTACGAGCACGGCCGGAAGTCGCCCACCATGGCCACTGCCGAGCGGATCTTGCGCTGCGCCGGGTGGGAACTGATCGCCCAACCCCTGGTCACCTTCGCCGAGGTGCCGATGCCCCGCGGCCGCCCGGTGTTCGTACCCGACCGCCTGTGGCGGCTGTCGGTCGAAGCATCGCTGGCCACCGTGGCGTTGCCGTTGGGGCTTGCGTGGTCGCGCCCGGGTGCGTCGTTCGCGCTGGCCGATCGTCGCCAGCGTGCCCGCTGCTACGAGATCGTGCTGCGTGAGGGCATGCCCGACGACCTGCTGCGCTACATCGATGGCGCCTTGCTGGTCGACCTGTGGCCCGAGCTGGTGCTGCCCCGCGACATCCGCAACGCATGGCACACAGTGATCGATCAGGTGATGCATCCACAGGCGGATTCGGCATGAGTGCGCTCACTCACTTCCAGGCCGAAGTGGCGCAGCTGTTCTTCTCCCTCCCCGCTTCGGAGGGGTTCCTGCTGGCCGGTGGGGCGGCGTTGCTGGCCAACGAGCTGACCACTCGCCCCACCGACGATCTCGACTTCTTCGGGCAGCGCGACCGAGTCGATGTCGTTGCTGTGCGCGACCAGTTCGAGGTGGCCGTCGCCCGCCGCGGGTGGTCCGTCACCCGAATTCAGGACGGCCCTACCTTTGCTCGCCTCCGTGTCGCGGGTGCCCACGAGCTCCTGGTGGACATCGCGATCGATGCGCCGCCGGCTCGCCCGCCCGTGCTGTCGGTGGTGGGTCCCACGTTCCACCCCGAGGAGCTCGGGGGTCGCAAACTGGCGGCGCTGTTCGGGCGAGCAGAGGCGCGCGACTTCGCCGATGTCTGGGTGCTCGCTCAACGGTTCAGCCGTTCGCTGCTCCTGTACTGGGCGTTGCAGGTGGATCTCGGAATCGACCTCAGCGTGCTCGCAGAGATGATGCGAACGCTCGATCGCTTCGGCGATGACGAGATCCCCGTAGCCCCAAGTGACGTCGCCGATCTCCGACGCTTCTTCGCGAATTGGGCGGTGGCACTCGAGAGCACGGCAGCGCAGACCCCCGATCAATCCTCAAGCCCACGCACTTTCACCAGCTGGCACGAGGTGCCAGAACCGTTTCGCTCACAGGTTCTGGCCGAGATCGAAGAGCGGGCACGTCGCGCAAACCGCAAGGGCTGATCGACCGCCCTTCTGGATCCACCCCCGAATGCGGCTGGCTCTCGGCCACGCCCAACTCGGCCAGAATGTCGCCATGACTGTCTATTCAGGTACCGAGGGGTTCGAGGGCGCGACGTTCGTCAGGACGAGCTTCAAGGGCGCCGTCCTGAAGTCGTGCGATGTCAGCGGGGTGACGATGCGCAGCGTCGATTGCGGTGGGCTGGACATCGACAGCCACGACCTGTTCTTCGGCACCCTCATCGTCAACGGCGTCGATGTGGTGCCGCTCGTGGAGGCCGAGCTGAACCGGCAGTTCCCCGGTCGTGAGCTGCAGAAGGCGCAGACGCCCGAGGGCCTGCGCGACGGATGGGTGGCGGTGCAGGCCGCGTGGGCGACGACGGTGGCCAACACGCCTGCGGCACTGGTGGACGCCCACGTCGAAGGTGATTGGTCGTTGGCCCAGACCCTGCGTCACCTCGTGCTGGCCACCGATGCCTGGCTGCGCGGCGGGATCATGAGGATCGAGCAGCCGTTCCACGAGATCGGCCAGATCTTCACTGGTGCGGCACAAATGGGCTTCGACATGTCGATCTTCCGCGCCGACACGCCGACGTTCGCGGAGATCCTCGAGGTGCGCGCCCAGCGGCAGCAGCTGGTGACCGACTTCGTGGCCACTGCCACGCCCGAGCTGCTCGCCGAGGAGCGTGACAACCCGTGGGGCGGCGACGACTGGCACCCCACCGTCGGCGACTGCGTGCGCGTGATCCTCGAGGAGGAGTGGGCCCACCTGCGCTACATCCGGCGCGACCTCGCCCTCCTGGGGTGAGCGAGGACCATCGGCCTTTCGCGTGGCATCGGGGTCAGGATGCCATCCGGGGCGGCTACCAACCGTGGCCATCATCCGCCATCCCGTCGTGGACGGGAGTCAGCTGCGGTCGCGTTCGACAATGGCACGGTGCAGCACGGGTAGCCCGTGCACCAACGTGTCCCACAGCAGGTCGAGATCCAGTTCCGGGTAGTCGTGCACGACCTTGTCGCGCATTCCCTTGACAGCCTTCCAGGGCACGCCAGGGATGGTGGCGAGCACGGTGTCGTCCAGCCCTTTGGCGGCCTCGCCGATCTCGCTGATGATGTTCTTGGCTGCACGGATCAACAACGGATCGGTGACGAACCGGTGGTGCCCCACATCCACAAGGCGGGCAGCATCAGTGGTCGCCGTCAGGATGTCGGCGAGGAGTTGCTCGCTGGTTCTCATATGGCCACGGCTTCGTCGGCGATGTGTGCGAGCCGTCCACGGATGGCGCCTGAAGTGAGCACGTCGACCTCGTGGCCCAGCAGCTCGACGAGCTCGTCGTGCAACGCTGCGATGTCGAGCAGGGTGCGGCCCGGCTGCAGATCGACGAGGAGATCGATGTCGGAGTCGACCCGAGCGTCACCTCGGGCGACCGAGCCGAACACGCGAGGTCTGCTGGCCCCATGGCGAGCGCAGGCAGCTTCGATGTCGCCCCGCCTGCGGTGCAACGTCGCCAGCGTGACGCGGCGCGCGGTTCTGGCCGGGACATAGGAGAGATCGAGTTCTGCCTCGGCCGCTCGCGCGAGCCGTTCAAGTGTCGCCAACGTGGGCACCTTGCGTCCGTTCTCGTAGTTCGACACAGCCGATTGCGCCATGCCGGCACGTGTGGCCAGCTGCTCTTGCGACAGGCCGACGAACGCACGCATCGAACGGATCAGCTCGGCAGGGTCGACGCTCATATACAAAAGTATATGAGCCACCGTGGCCGCAAGCCATGCCGCTCGTGTGAGCAGGTCGGCCTTCAAGCGGCGCGGCGGACTGGCGATCGAGAGGACGCCGGTCGGACGGGCCTGAGCGAGGCCTTGATGTCGAGGCCGCGCTCGGGGAGCTCGGTGAACACGACGCGGAACTCGAACGCCTTGATCGGGCGGCCTTTGCGGTCGCGCCACTTCCGGTCCGCGCAGGTCTCCACCTCGTCGGCCATTAGATCGAGGCGCGCTCCCAGGTGCCGCCCGTCGTACTCGCGCATCTTGTCGGCCATCCTGTGCAGCATCTCCAGCCAGTGATCAACGCCGGTGGGCTCGATCAGCACGAAGATGTCGGGTCGTGTGTCGGTACTCATGGGCTCACTGTCGCGCCTGGGTGTCGCACAGTTTCACGGCCCTTTGCCCTTGGCTTGAGCGCGATCGAGGAGGTGGGCGTGGTTCGTACGCGTGGCGGCAACGAAGCGCGCCCGTGGGCGCGGGATGGCCCAGACCGGCCGTGTCCGCCAGCGGCGCCCCGCCCGGGTCAGGCGCGGCGGGGGGAGCCGGGCTCCCCGTCCGAGTTCGACACGCGGCAGGTTGGCTGCACAGGGCATCCACCGGCACCGGTGAGAGGTGCTGCACTCCCGTGGCGTGCTGAGCGCCACCTGCTGCGCGCTCTGACTCTTGAACCGTCCCTGCCGACGTGAGAATGTCGTCGTCATGACGAACACCGGAACCATCGTCGCCGACACGAGCACCGACCCGACCGACGCCGACGTCGCTGCCTACGCCCCCACCGCATGCATCTTGTGCGAGTGCAACTGTGGCATCGAGGTGCGCCTCGGGGGCGACGGCCGCACGTTCGACCGCATCCGCGGCGACAAGGCCCACCCGGCGTCGAAGGGGTACACGTGTGAGAAGGCGTTGCGCCTGAACCACTACCAGAACGGTGGCGAGCGCCTCACCTCGCCGATGCGCCGGCGTGAAGACGGCACGTACGAGGCGATCGATTGGGACACGGCAGTGCGCGAGGTGGCCGAGGCGTTCGCCCGCGTGCGCGACACGTACGGCGGTGAGTCGATCTTCTTCTACGGCGGAGGAGGGCAGGGCAATCACCTGTTGGGGGCCTATGCGGCAGCGACGTTCCGCGGGTTCGGCGGTCGCTATCGCTCGAGTGCACTGGCGCAGGAGAAGACCGGCGAGTTCTGGGTGAACGGCGAGATGTTCGGGCGTGGCGTGCGTGGCGACTTCGAGCACTGCGAGGTGGCGTTGTTCGTGGGGAAGAACCCGTGGCAGTCGCACGGCATGCCGCACGCGCGAACGACGTTGAAGGAGATCGCTCGCGACCCGCAGCGGGCGATGATCGTGATCGACCCGCGCCGCACCGAGACGGCGGAGATGGCCGACTTCCACCTGGCCGTGCGGCCGGGAACCGATGCGTGGTGTCTTGCCGCGCTGGCGGCCACGATCGTGCAAGAGGGCCTGACCGCCGGTGAGTGGGTTCGCGATCACGTGGCTGGCACCGACGAGGTCTGCGCGGTCTTGCGCACCATCGATGTGGATGCGTTCGCCCGCGTGTGCGACCTCGACCCGCAGTTGGTGCGTGGCGCGGCGCGACGCATTGCTGCGGCCGACAGCGTGGCCGTGTTCGAAGACCTCGGCGTGCAGATGGGGCTGAACTCCACGCTGTGCAGCTGGCTGGAGAAGTTGGTGTGGGTGCTCACCGGCAACTTCGGCAAGCCGGGCGCGCAGTTCATCCCGACGGCGATGGTGCCGCTGGTGGCTGCTGGCAAGGTGTACACAGGGAAGACGTCGCCGGTGGCGGGAGCGCGCATCATCAGCGGACTGGTGCCGTGCAATGTGGTGAGCGAGGAGATCCTCACCGATCACCCGCGGCGCTATCGGGCGATGCTGGTCGACTCGGGCAACCCGGCCCACTCGCTGGCCGACAGCAATCGCATGCGTGAGGCGTTGCGGGCGCTCGACCTGTTGGTGGTGATCGATGTGGCGATGACCGAGACCGCGCAAGAGGCGCACTACGTGTTGCCGGCAGCGTCGCAGTACGAGAAGTTCGAATGCACGTTCTTCAACTTCGAGTTCCCGGGCAATGTGTTCCATCTGCGCCGGCCACTGCTGGATCCGTTGCCGGGTACATTGCCCGAGCCCGAGATCCACGCCCGCATCGTCGAGGCGGCCGGCCTGCTGAACCCCGACGACATGGCCCGCCTGCGTGGCCTGGCGGGTGAGAGCCGTCTCGCGTTCGGCGCCGCGTTCTTGGAGTACATGGGCGCGCACCCCGAGCTGGGGGCGGTGGCGCCGGTGATCCTGTACCGCACGCTCGGCCCCACGTTGCCGCACGGTGCGGCCGCGGCGGCGGTGCTGTGGAACGCGGCACACCGTTGTGCGATGACGTACCCCGACAGCGTGCGCGCGGCAGGTATCGAGGGTGAGGGGCTGGAGCTGGGGGAGGCGTTGTTCGACGCGATCCTGTCGTCGCCCAGTGGCATCACGTTCTCGGTGGACGATCACGAGGTGAGCTGGACGCGCCTGGGCACCGACGACGGCCGCATCCATCTTGTGGTTGCGGAGATGATGGACGAGCTCACTCGCCTCTCGCCGGATGGCCCGCCGCACGACCCGTCATTCCCATTGGTGCTGTCGGCCGGCGAGCGCCGCTCGTTCACGGCCAACACGATCTTCCGTGATCGCACGTGGCGCAAGAAGGACGAGCACGGTGCCTTGCGCGTGGCGCCCGCCGATGCGGCCGCGTTGGGCTTGGTGGACGGTGGCCGTGCGCGGGTGACGACCGCGTCGGGTTCGGTGGAGGTGATGGTGGAGGTGGCCGAGGCGATGCGCGCCGGCCATGTGTCGTTGCCGAACGGCTTCGGCATCGACGGGGCCGGTGTGTCACCGAACGAGCTGACCTCGTACCTGCACCGCGACGAGTTCGCGGGAACGCCCTTGCACAAACACGTGCCCGCCAGGGTCGAAGCCGTGACGTGAGCTCAGGGGCCGGGGCCACCCTGCGGACCAGCGTCGCGGTGACCCACGCCATGGTTGAAACCGGCCCGCACGGGGAACAGTCCGGTTCCAGGGCGAGCTGAACCGTCGATGGCGCGGTGTTCCACCGTCGCCGCCGAACTGGTCGGCCCCTCGACAAGTGAGGACCGACGTGAGGAACGCAGAATCCGTGCCCACCGACGCAGTTGGTTCCAGCGCGATGACTTCGCCGGCTCGCACGGTTGCCGTGTACGGCGCCGGCATCGCCGGGCTGACCGCTGCCCACGAGTTCAGCCGTCGCGGCTGGACGGTGACTGTGTACGAAGCCAAAACCGAGGCCGGAGGCTTCTTCCGCTCGGCCCGCGGTACGGGCGACCACGCGATGCCATCGGAGTATTCGTGGCACGGGATGGGGCCCTGGTACCACAACGTGTTCGACCTGATGCGACAGATCCCGTTCGACGAGCAAGGAAGCGTCTACGACCGTGCGTTGTCGCGGCCGATCGACTTCGGTGTCGCCCCCGATGTCGGCACCGCCGAATTCGACGACCCGGCCGACCGTGTGATCGATGTCCGCCGCATGTTCCGGATGACCCGCGTCGACCGGGTCTGGTGGATGCGGCTGATGGTCAAGGAATGGACCGCCAACCGGCGCAGCAGCGAGCGCTACGCAACGCGCAACGCTGCTGCAGAGTGGGGCAAGCGGCTGAGCGCCGAGGCGTCGTCGACGTGGTCGGCATGCTTCGGTCCGTGGATCGGATCCGACTGGACCCGCGTGTCACTGCATCAAGCCGGACAGTTCTTCCTGAAGCAACTCACCTCGAAGCCATCGCACCAGCACGCCGCCGATTCCGAAGGCCCCGCGTGGACGCATGGCGCACGATCCGGTTGGTTGCTGCTGCGCGGCCCGAGCAGCGAATTCTGGTTCGACCGGTGGATCCAGCACCTGACGACAGCAGGTGTCAGCTTTCATTGGGAACAGGCGCTGCACCACTTCGACTACGACGGCACCACCATCACCGCCGCCCATCTCGAGTCGGGCGAGCGTGTGGAGGCCGACGTGCACGTCTTCGCGACGAACCCGTTCGCCGCTGTCGAGATCCTCGACCGCACACCTGCTCTGGCCCGGCTGGATCAGCTCTGTCTGTTCAAGCCGTTGACCGCCGATGGTCCGCACGTGCAGGTGTCGTTCCGCATCGCATTCGGTGAACCCATCGCCTGGCCACGCGCACGCTGCGCCGTGGTCGTCTCCGACTCCGAGTTCGACCTGACCATCTTCGCCGAGGAACAAGCCTGGTCGGCCGGTGTCGACCTCGGCGACGGCGTTGCCTCGCTGTGGACCGGCACGTCGTGCGTGTCCAGCGTTCCCGGGCGCGTTCACGGCCTGCCCGTCGCGCACTGCACCAAACAGCAGTTCATCGACGAGGTGCACGCACAACTACTGCGCTGCGGCTCGCTCGACGCCCTCATCCGCGAAGCGAACCACGGCCGCAGCTTGGCATCGTTCCCGATCGTGCGGATCGAGGTGTGGCACGAATGGACCTTCTCCCACGACGGCATCACCGGCAGCGACCCGAAGTGGGTGAACTCCACACACACCCAGCCGTTCCAGCCCACCCAGGCAACCCCGGTGCCGAACCTCGTGCTCGCAGGAGCGCACACGCGCACCGCCGCCGACGTGTGGAGCATCGAAGGCGCCGTCGAAAGCGGCCGGCGCGCAGCACAGCTCATCGAGCCGGACGTGACGGTCATCGCGCAGCACAAACCTGCCGCGCTCCGGCGCCTCGGACGGATCGACGACCGGCTCTACCGCCATGGATTGCCCCACCTCCTCGATGTGCTCACTGCCGCAGTCTCCGTCGGCCTGCTCGCAGCGATCGCCCGCCGCTGCACCCGACGTCGCCGTTGACGGTGAGTGCCGCGCAGTAGCCCGGCGCGTGCAGCGTCAGGGCGCTCCCACGGCCTGGCGCAGGCGCGTCAGCAGCGCGGTCGCGCCCGGCGCATCGGCCGCGGTGCCGTACACGAGGAAGTCGGGGCGGTGCAGCGCCCAGGCGATGCCGGCATCGGCGAACCAGGCCGCGTGGCGGGGGTCGGGGTCGGCGAGGGCGACGATGCGTCCGCCGATCGACTCGAACCACTCGGCGGCGTCGGGTGCGACGGCCTCGCTTTCCACGGTGACCAAGCGGAACCCGGCGCCGTGCACGTCGTCGAACGGGCGGCCGCCGCCGCTGCCCTGCACTGCCAACCGGCCGGCGTGCGGCGTGTCGGTGGCGAACACGCCTTCGGTCGCGGCGGGGAACGGCGGCACGGGCGACAGCTCGTCGGTGACCATCGCCGCCATCGCCTGGTCGCGGGCCGCGGCCTCGTGCGGGTCGGGCACACAGATCACCTTGCCCAGGTCCATCGCGAACTCGATCACCTGGCGCGCGGGCGCGATGCGCTCGGCGTCGTAGGCCGCGAGCAGCGACTCGCTCGCCGCGCCGGCGAGCACGAGGTCGAGCTTCCACGCGAGGTTGACGGCGTCGCGTGCCCCGGCACACAGGCCCTGGCCGGCGAACGGCGGGGTCTGGTGCGCGGCATCGCCGGCGAGGAACACGCGACCCTCGTGCCACGTCGGCGCGTAGCGGGCGTGGAAGCGGTAGTCGGCGAAGCGCTCCAGCTGTGAGTTGTGCGGCGTGATGTCCCACGGCGCCAGCAGCGCCCATGCTCGCTCCTCGGTGCAGAACGTCGCCGGGTCTTCACCGGGCAGCAGCATGAACTCCCACCGGCGCCGCCCGGGGCCGCCCGACACCGCCGTCGTCGGGCGCGCGGGGTCGCACACCTGCAGGTTCACCGGGTCGTAGACCCGCGGCGCGTTGGGGATGATGTCGACGACGAACCAGTCGTAGAAGTACCCGAGGTCGATCATCTCGATGCCCAGCAGGCCGCGCACGGTGCTGCGCGCCCCGTCGGCGCCGACCACGTAGCGGGCCGAGTGCTGGGTACCGTCCGTCGTGCCCACGACGACGTGGTCGGCGTGCTGCTCGATGCTGCTCACCTCCACGCCACGGCACAGATCCAGCCCGGGCAACGAGCGGGCACGGCGCTCGAGCAGCGCCTCCAGCTCGGGTTGGCAGAACATCGACGACACCGGCCAGCCCGAGGGTGCGTCGCCGATCAACCCGAAACGCAGCAGGGTGGTGCCGGTGGCGCTGCGCCACTCGTACACGTCGGCGGGTTCGATCATCGTGCGCAGCTCGTCGCCGATGCCGCACGACTGCAGCACGCGGCCGATCTCCGCGTCGAAGTGCACGGCTCGCGGCAACGGGTAGGGGGCGGCCCACTTCTCCAACACCCGCACGCTGTGCCCGCGCTGTGCGAGCTGGATCGCAGCGATCAAGCCCGTCGGCCCGGCGCCCACCACGAGCACATCGGCATCGCACTCAACAGCGTTCACCGGTCAGCCCATCCTGAGAGGCTGGTGGCCCCACACCGAGATCCGGTCGTACGGGCGGTTGTCGTCCCAGTCGTCGGTGACGGTGCGCGCTCCGTGGCCGATCTCCACCGCGAAGCCGGCGGGGCTGGCGACGTAGAAGCTGAACATGCGGTCGTTGTCGTGCAGCCCCAGGCCGTTGGGGATCGGCAGCTCGCTGGCCCAGGCGCGATCGAAGGCCATGCCGACGTCGTCGCGTTGGTTCGCTTCCAGCATCACGTGATGCAAGCGCTGCGGCATCTCGAACGGTGCGCGCACGAAGGCGAAGGTGTGGTGCCGCCCGTTGGCGTGGAAGAACGCGACCTCGATGGTGAGGTCGGGCCCCATCGGCAGCTCGATCCAGTCGGACTGGCGGAAGCCGAGGCCATCGACGAGCAGGCGCACGGCTTCGTCGAACGCGGTCGTCGCAAGTGCGATGTGGCCGAAACCGACGCCGCCGGTGAAGAAGCCACCGGGTACCAGCGGCGAGGTGAACGGCTGCTCGGCCTGCTCCAGCCCGAGCACCAGCTCCAGTGTCGTGCCCCACGGCGCGGCGACGCGAGCGAGTCGTTGCACGCGGCGGGCCGCGAGGTCGGCGGCCGTGCCCTCGGTAGTGGCGAACCCGGCCGCTGCCAGCCCGGCGACGGCCTGCTCGAACGCGGCCGCGTCCACGGCCTCCACGCCCACCAGCACCGCGTCGTTGGCCGGGCCGGCGCTCACGATCAGGCGCTGCGCCCTGTCGTCGTTGCGCCACGTGCGTGTGCCGTCGGCAACCGGTGCGCCGGGCACGAGCCCGACGATGTCGGTGAAGAACGAGTCGAGCGACGACGGGTCGGGGACTTCGATGCCGAGATAGGCGATCTCGAGTTGGCCGAACATGGAGTACCTCGCGTGGTGAGTGGTGAGTGGTGTGTGTGTGGCGTCGGGTCAGCGACAGTGGTTGCGGATGGTGCCGATGCCCTCGATCGACGATTCGATGACATCGCCGGCGCGCAGGAAGCGGGGCGGCTTGCGGGCGCCCCCGACGCCGGATGGCGTGCCGGTGAAGATCACGTCGCCGGGCAGCAACGGCAGCACCGCCGACAGCTCGGCGATCAGCTGCGGCACGGTGAAGATCAGGTCGGACGTGCGCGAGTCCTGCATCGTCTCGCCCGACACCGAGCACCCGAGCGCGAGGTCGTCGCGGTCGGGCATCTCGTCGGGCGTCACCAGCCAGGGGCCGATCGGCCCGTAGCCGCGGCGCGACTTGCCGAGCGAGAACTGTGCGCCGGCGGCGAACTGCAGCGTGCGGTCGGAGATGTCCTGGCCGACGGCCAGCCCGGCGACGTGCGCCCACGCATCGTCGACGGCCACCCGGTCGGCGTGAGTGCCGATCACCACCACCAACTCCACCTCCCAGTCGACCGTGTCGCCAACGATCTCCACGTCGTCGAACGGGCCGGCGAGCGAGGCCGGGAACTTCGTGAACGTCGCCGGCACCGAGGGCAGCGTCATCCCCGACTCCTCGGCATGGCTGCGGTAGTTCAGGCCGATGGCGAACACCTGGCCTGGCTTCGGGGCCGGGTTGCGCAGCTCACGCTCCACGAGCGCAGCGGTGCCGGTGGTGACACCGGCCGCGAACTGCACGAACGCCGGCCAGTCGGCGAGCACGGCCATCGGGTCGGGGCCGAAGCGCCCGTCGGAGACGGTGTGCACATCGGCGATCCGGTCGGCGAGCACGATCGCGGCGCGACCGCCGTGGTTGGCGAACTTCATGTCGATCCCCCTGAGGGCGCCCAGTGCGCCGCAACGAGATTGTTTTATCAATTGATCAGACTCTTGTCCAGTGTTCGTGCTTCAATGGCAGGGTGATGCAGCAGACGGCCCAACACGCACGCGAGCGGGTGCACCGGGCATCGTCCGATCCCACCCGCGAGCGGATCGTCGCCGCGGCGATCGACCTGTTCTCGGAGCGCTCGTTCGAGGGTGCATCCACCCGCGAGCTGGCGGCGCGGGCCGGTGTGGCGCAACCGCTGCTCAACTACCACTTCCGCTCGAAGGACGACCTGTGGCGCGCCGCGGCCGACCAGCTGTTCGCGGAGATGACCCAGGCGCTCGACACGAGGAGCGCTGAGGTGATCGCCGACGGCGACGTGGCCGGGGCCAAGGCCGTGATCCGCGAGTTCATCTGCTTCTCCGCCCGTCGGCCGCAGCTGCACCGGATGATCACCCAGGAGTCCAAGGCCGACGGCCCGCGCATGGACTACCTGGTCGACCGCCATGTGCGCCCGATCTACGAGCGCACGGCGCAGCTGCTGGGCACGCTGGTGAAGGCCGGTGCGGTGCCCGCCATCCCGGTGGAGCACCTCTACTACATCATCACCGGTGCCGGCCCGACGATGTTCGTGCACGGCCCCGAGTGCCGCCGCCTCACCGCGCTCGACCCCACCGACGACGCGGTGATCCAGGCCCACGCCGACGCAGTGTGCCTGCTGCTGTTCGGCCCCCACTCGGCCCCCGCCGCCGCTTAGGTCGGGCGCGATTCGGCCCGCTGTTGACCAATCCCCAGCCCACGGGCGCGCTTCGCACGCGTGGTGGGTATGAATCGCGCCCGTGGGCGCGGAATGGCCCGGCCCGCCCTCGGTTGCGATCAGGCGCGGTGGGGGAGGCCGATGCGCACCGACACGCCGTCGGAGGCGCGCACGTGTGGTGTGCCCGTGGGTTCCGGCAGGCCGGCCGCTTGCACCAACGACTGGTCGAGGTGGTGCAGCGTGGCCGCGCGCAGGGGCCACGGCCCGTGTTGCACCGGGGCGTGGCGCACACCGCGACCGGCCTTCGAGTCGTTCGCTCAGCTGGAGGAGTTGCTGGCCGGGAGCCGTGACGCTCTACGTGGGCGCGATCACGCGGGCGTCGCGCCGGGCGTCACGGCTGCGGCAGGGTGGCGCCTGACGGTTTGCACGCTGGTGGGATGCACACGCTGCCACTCGCAGCGCCGCCGCCATTGCCCGCGAGGTCGGGAGTCGTGTCCGTGTAGACCACAGGCGGGTCCGCAGGCTGCGTCGGTGCCTCGGCGACAGCCTCCGCGACGATGTCGGACAGAACCACCCACCCGACATCACCCGTCGCCGCCCGGGTCTGAGCGTCGGCGAAGATCGCCTCGAGAACCTCCCAGTCGGGTTCGGGGCCAACCGACAGGACGAGGTTCCACAGGTTGACCTGGCCGGGGACCGCTGCTGCCAGCAGCGTTGCCAGCATCGTGTTCCATTGCTCCATCGCCGCTGCCGCGTCGGCCTCACCGGTTGCCGACATCGCGACCAGCCCATCAGCTTCTGCTGCTGACACGATCACGAGTGCGCCGTTGGGATCGTCGGTCAGCCAATCGGTGGAGGTACTCGTCGTCCACGGGTGCAACCAACGTTGTGTGCCGATGTGCAGCGGGTCGTGGCAGATGCTCGCGTTGTGGCACTCGTGAATCCACTCCATGCCATCCGGCAACGCTTCATCGGAGAGTGACGACAGGCAGATCTCGGTGATGCCGGTGACCGCCGAGAATCCGGCCGCGATCGCCGCTTCCACCCACCCTGGCTCCTCCGAGCAGCCGCCGGACAGATAGTTGATGTCCACACCGTGCGCTTCGATCGCGTCGCGCTGCCGGGTCAGTTCGTCCACTCGGGTCTGCCCGGTGAGCCCGTCGGTCGACCTGTCGCCAGAGTGTTGGGAGATGCCGTGTCCGCGGCCGACCATGTCCTCGATGAACGTGCTCCCCCATCGGTCGACGGCCTGAACGAACACTGTCGACAGTTCGAAGTTGAGGATCGCACCATGGTCGTCGGCCAGATCGGCCAACTGCTCGAGCGTGGCGACGTGGTCGTCGAACTCGCGCTGACTGGTGACCTCGCTGTCACGCCGTTCGACGTGAATCGTGAGCGCGAGGTCGAGCACGACCTCGCCGACCACGACCGTTGTGGTCTCGACCGGCGCCGCCGTGCTCTCGGCAGTGGCGATGCCCGTGGGTGCCGTGGTGGAGCTGGTGGAGCTGGTGGTCGAGCAGCCGGCGGCGGCGACCCCGGCTGCGAGGAAGATGGCGACAATTCGCGGGGCTCTCATACGCCGAAGGGTAAGAGCGAGGTGTCATCGATTCATGATCGTTCGGTGAGCACGGAGTGAGCGCCACGGCTTGGCAGATTCGCCGGTCGTCGATCCGCGAGGATGGCGGCGGGTTGCACCTGCGCCTGATCGTTCCTGCCGATCTCATCGACGTTGTCGTCGAACAGTACGGCGCCGGCATCGCCGGCCTGACCGCTGCCCACGAGTTCAGCCGTCGCGGCTGGGCGGTGACGGTGTACGAAGCCAAGACCGAGGCCGGAGGCTTCCTCCGCTCGGCCCGCGGTGCGGGACAACTTGTGTCGCCAGCAGCCGGGGCCGATTGCCTCACTGTACGACCGGCTGGTCCGCGACCCTCGTGCCGTGGATGATCCGGCGCAGTGCTGGCCGGCCGACAAGAATCAGGGCAGTGACCAACATCCTCACCGACCGCTACACGCAGGCGCTCGACCTGGCCCGCACGCTGCACACCGAAACGCGCAAGGGCGGCGAGGTGCCCTACCTGGCGCACCTGCTGTCGGTGTCGGCGCTCGTGCTGGAACACGGCGGCACGGAAGACCAGGCGATCGCCGCGCTGCTGCACGACAGCGCCGAAGACCACGGTGGCGAGGCCCGCATCGCCCAGTTGCGCACCCAGTTCGGCGACACCGTGGCCGACATCGTGCTGGCGTGTTCCGACAGTCTCACTGTGGACAAGGACAACAAGCAGCCGTGGTGGCCGCGCAAGATCGCCTACGTCGACGCCCTGGTACATGAGCGGGCCGACGCGCTGCTGGTGTCGGCCGCCGACAAGGTGCACAACGCCCGCTCGATCCTCGCCGACTACCGCACCCACGGCGACCAACTGTGGGCCCGCTTCAACCCCGCCGCCGGCCGCACCGGCAGCCTGTGGTACTACGCCCGACTGGTGCAGATCCTGGGCGAGCGGCTGGCCGGAACCCCCGGAGCCGAACTGGCCGCCGAGCTGCGTCGCACCGTCGAGGCCATCCACGCCGAAGCCACGGCCCGCGGCCACGACGTGCCCGCGGAACTGGCGGCCGCGCTCGCCCGCGAACAGGTGGAACGCGCACGAGGCCCGCACGCCTGAACATCGGCTGCCGACATCGTTGCCGCGCCAACTGTTGTGCGCTGTGGGGTACTGCGTGTGTGGTTAGGCTTCCGCCCCATGTTCAGAATGCCGCGCGGAAGCGTGATGACGCGTTGGCTGGTGGCACCCGCGGTGGCGGGTGCAGTGATGGCGGGTGTGGTCGTCGGCCAGGCGGTGCCGACGCACGCGTTATCGACCTACATCATCGACAGTGCTGCGGGGTGCAACGCGTTGCTCTCCGGCATCGGGGCGACGGGGTCGACCTCGGGGACGGAATGCGTCGTCACCTCGAACTGGGCCTCGGTGGGGGACCTTCTCGTCGCCTCAGGGTGGACGCTGCGAGTGCAGGCACCAGGAACGTTCACCAACACCGGGACCCTGGTCGTTGACACCGGGAGCACGCTGGTGCTTGACGGTCCGATGGACAACCAAGGCAGCATCGAGAACTTCGGTGACTTCATCGCGAACGCGCCGTTCACGAACCCTGGCTTGCTGATCGGCGTTACGGGCACCGTCGCGCTGCGAGCCGATGTGTCCAACTCAGGCATCTGGATCAACCTCACGGGGGCCAGCGTGACCATCGAGGCGGGCACGTTCACCAACACCGCCGCGTTCAACGCCCCCGGGTCGACGACGTTGATCGAGGCACCGGTGTGTGGTGCCTTCGTCGGCTTCGTCACCGGCAACCCAGTGGTGGATCAGTGTTCGCCGAAGGTGAAGGTGGAGCAGGCAGTGGGTCAGACCGACCCCACGCCGTCGGGGCCGGTGGCGTTCACGGTGACGTTCGCTGAGCCGGTGACCGGGTTCGCGGCAGATGATCTGCAGCTGACCACGACGGGTTCGTTGGTGGCGCATGTGGCATCGGTGACCGGCGGGCCGTCGGTGTACACGGTGACGGTGGCGATCGACAGTGGTGAGGGGTCGGTGTCGTTGGCGGTGTTGGCGGGTGCGGTGGCCGATGGTGCCAGCAACCAGAGCGCGGCCAGCACGTCGGTGGACAACAGTGTGCAGATCGCCGTGTTGGCGCCAGCTGGGCCGCCGGCGGCAGCGCCCGAGCTGGGGCCAACTGGTGGCAGCGCTGATGCAGCGTGGATCGCGCTGCTGGTGATGTCGGCCGGTGCCGTGCTGGTGCTCGCCGGGCGCCTTCGTGCCCCGTCGCACATGCACTCACGCTGACCCGTCGCGGCTGCACGCCGCACCGGGTTGCGATCTGCGGGCATCACGATATGTTCCGCACCACGGCACGTGGAATGCGCCGGATCGGTCTCTCTGGCCCAGCAGAAGTGGTGGCGGCGATGGCTGTGGCCCGCCGCTCCTCGTCGGAAGGAGATCCGATGTTGCCCCTGTCTGTGTTCCCGTCGCGCGTGTGCGCGGCCGCTGCCACCGCGCACAAGTGGGTGGCCTGATGGAGTGCCATCACTGCGGCCGCGACATGGAGATCGCCACCTCGTGCACACTCGAGGCGTTGCACCAACACGGTCGGCACATCCCCTTGGCCCGCTTCGGCCAAGAGGGTGGTTGGCGTTCCGAGGCCACACGCTGCGGCGACTGCGGCGTCGCCCCCGGTGGTCTGCACCACCCCGGCTGCGACCTGCAGGACTGCCCCGCGTGTGGCGGCCAACTGCTGTCGTGCGGCTGCCCCTTCGACGAAGAAGGCTTCGAGCAGGACGACGACGGAAGGGATGACCTCGACGAGTCCGACGACGGCTTCGCCGACGGTTTCGCCGGATGAGGGTGACGGGCTTCGCGATGACACTGAACCGGAACCGTTCGATGTCGGAAGCTGACCGCGGCTGACGCGCCGTACACCTCGGGCAGACTGGGGGCCACCGCGAGAGGGGCCGCCATGCAGTACGAGATCGAACGCGACGAACGTGAGTGGCGAACGCTGCTGAACGCGCAGGAGTTCGCGGTGCTGCGCCAAGCGGCCACGGAACGTGCGGGCACCGGGCCGCTGCTGCACGAAGACCGGGCCGGGCTGTACACCTGCCGGGCGTGCGGCAACGAGCTGTTCACCGCCGGCACCAAGTTCGACTCGGGCTGCGGCTGGCCCAGCTTCTACGAGGCGGTGCGGCCCGAGGCCGTGCAGCTGATCGACGACCACACGCACGGCATGGTGCGCACCGAGGTGCGCTGCGCACGGTGTGGCTCGCACCTCGGGCACGTGTTCCCCGACGGCCACGGCACACCCACCGGCGACCGCTACTGCATGAACTCGGTGTCGCTCGCGTTCCGGCCCGACGATCCGCCGGCGTGAGTCGGCCGCCGTGACGTCGCAACTCGTCGCGCTGTGCTTCGATGCGAACGATCCACTCCGGCTCGCGCACTTCTGGGCCGAGGCGCTGCGCTGGACGGTCGGTGAAATCGATGACGAGGTCGTGACCATCGACCCCACCGACGGCACGCGGTTCCAGATCGACTTCGCACAGGTGCCCGAGCCGAAGGGCGCGTGGCAGAACCGGATCCACGTCGACCTCACCACCACGTCGCACGACGACCTCGCGGAGACAGTTGCGCACCTGCTCGACCTGGGTGCCCGCCACATCGACATCGGCCAGCGCCCCGACGAGCCGCACGTGGTGCTCGCCGACCCCGAGGGCAACGAGTTCTGCGTCATCGCACCCACCAACCAGTTCCTCGCCACCTGCGGGCGCCTCGGCGCGATCAACTGCGACGGAACCCGCGAGGTCGGCTACTTCTGGAGCGTCGCGCTTGACTGGCCGCTGGTGTGGGATCAGCAGGAAGAGACCGCGATTCGGGCCCCCGATGTGACCGGGCCGATGATCACCTGGAGCGGTCCGCCGCTGATTCCCAAGCACGGCAAGAACCGGCTGCACCTCGATATCGCACCGCTCGTGCACGGCGACCAACATGCCGAGGTCGAGCGACTGGTCGCGTTGGGCGCGAGCCGGATCGACATCGGCCAGGGCGACGTGCCGTGGGTCGTGATGGCCGACCCCGACGACAACGAGTTCTGCGTGTTGCGCCGCTGACGGCAGCCGTCGAATGGCAGCGGTCAGCCGCCCGACAACGCTTGCATCAACGTCACCTCGCTGGCCGGATCGACCGCCGACGTGAGGTCGCGCGTCATCTCGTCGCCCACGAACACCTTCATGTGCGTGCGCAACTGCCCCTGCTCGTCGACCATCCGGAAGCGGATGCCCGGGTACCGCCGGTCGAGGTCGCGCAGCAGTTCGTCGACGGTGCCGCCGGTGGCCTGCACCACCGGCTCGCCGTTCGTGTACGAACGCAGTGGCGTGGGGATGCGCACCCTCAAGCCCACTCCACCGAGTAGATCTCGGGCAAGTGCTGGGCGATGCACCGCCAGCTGTCGCCCTCGTCGGTGCTGGCCCACACCTCGCCGCTGGTGGTGCCGAAGTACACGCCCACCGGCCCGCCGTCATCCACCGTCATCGCTTGGCGCTTCACCGTGAACCACGCCCGCTCGGGCAGTCCGTTGTCGAGCCGGCGCCACGATCCGCCGGCGTCGCGGGTGACGTACACCGCCGGCCGGCCATCGGGGCTGGTGCGCGGCCACACGTCGGTGCCGTCCATCGGGAACACCCACGCCGTGTCGGGGTCGCGTGGGTGCAACTCGATCGGGAACCCGATGTCGCCGATCTCGGTGGGCATCGCCAGCCCGATCCGCTGCCACCGGCCCTCGGGGCGATCCATGCGGTAGATGCCGCAGTGGTTCTGCTGGTACAGCCGATCGGGCTGCAGCGGGTGCAGGCGCACGCAGTGCGGGTCTTGCCCGAACTCGGGGTACGGGTCGGGGAAGAACGTGGCCTCGCTGCCGGCGTTCAACGGCTGCCAGTCGGTGCCGCGGTCGGTGGTTTCGAACACGCCGCCGCTGGACAACCCGAGGTACATGTGGGCCGGATCGCGCGGATCCACGATCACCGAGTGCAGCATCGAACCATCGGGCGTGTTCTGCTCTGGCCACTCGGCCCACGTCTCCCAGTTGGGGTGGTCGTTCCAGCCGTCCACCGGCGCCCACGTGTCGCCACCATCGGCGCTGGTGAACAGCCCCTGCGGCGACCCGCCGGCGAACCACACGCCCGGCTCGGACGCGTGCCCGGGGGTCAGCCAGAACACGGCGGTCAACGACCGCGCCAGCCGCTCAGCGCTGTGGAACGCGGGCGGGCGCGAGGCCTCGTGCCAGGTGGCGCCGCGGTCGTCGCTGAAGAACACCGTCGGCCCCAGGTGCCCGGTGCGCATCGCCGCCAGCACACGCGTGCCATTGCGCGGGTCCACCATCACGTGCTGGGCGATGTGCCCCAGGAAGTGCGGCTCGCCGAGCGTCCAGGTGGAACGCGATGCGTCGGCGTCGAGGAAGAACACGCCCTTGCGCGTGCCGATGATCAGCCCCATGATGTGCCCCCTGCCGCTCCGGTTCGGGTGCGTCGCGGCAATGCCGACGAACAATAGTCACCCGGCTCGCGGAGGTTTCACATCTGGTCGAACCGGGCACAGACTGGGTGAACAGGTCGAGAGCACCACTGATGACGCGTCGGATCGCAGATCGCTATGAGCTCAGTCACCAACTCGGTGCCGGTGGCAGCGCGCGGGTGTTCGCGGCGCGTGACGAGCGCCTCGACCGCCAGGTCGCCATCAAGTTGCTCGACTCGCGGCTGGCTGCCTCGGCCGACTCGGGTGGACGCGAGCGGTTCCTTCGCGAAGGGCCGACGTCCGCAGCATTCCACCATCGCCACGCCGTCACCGTGTTCGATGCGGGTGAGGCAGACGGCGAGCTCTACATCGTGATGGAACTCGTCGACGGTCCGTCGCTCGCCGAACATCTGGCCGCCAACGGCACACTCGCGATCGGCGAGGCGACGCGCATCGCCGGACAGGTGCTGTCCGCTCTGGCGGCCGCGCACGCTGCCGGCATCGTGCATCGCGACGTGAAGCCCGCCAATGTGCTGATCGGTGCCGACGGCGACGTCAAGCTCGCCGACTTCGGCATCGCCAAACGGTTCGACGAGCTGGACGCGACGGTCACTCGCCTCGGCACCGTGATCGGCACTCCCCGCTATCTCGCACCCGAACAAGCTGCGGGAGGAACTTCCACGGCAGCGACCGACGTGTACGCGATGGGCACGTTGCTGTTCGAGATGCTGACGGGGCGCACGCCGTTCGGCTCCGATCCGGCGGTCGTGGCCGCGCTCATCCAACAATCACTGCCGGCACCCGACGTGCGCGTGCTGCGCCCCGAGGTGTCGCCCGCCCTGGCCGCAACCGTTGCTCGCGCGCTCGCCACTGACCCCGCCGATCGCTACCCGTCGGCGACGGAGATGTCGGCCGACCTGGCGAACTCGTGGGAGCCTCCCAGCGGTGCGTCGCCCGAGTCGTTGATCAGCACACAGGTCGTGGACCTGTCGCCACAACCGATGATCGGCATCCGGTCGGGCGACACACAGGTCTGGACCGGACACGTGGCGGCCCACGTGTCGGCCGACCCGGGCCCGCTCGCCGCGCCGATGGCACCGGCCACGCAGCCGACACCGATGGCGACGCCGCAGGGCCAGGCCTTCACTGCCCGGGCCGCCCAGCAGCGGCCGGCCGACCCGGGTCGCCGCAGCTGGGCGGGGTGGAGCGTGCTCGCCGTGCTGTTGCTGGTGGCGGCAGGCGCGGTCGGCGGGTCGGCGTTGTTCGGCGACAAGAGCGACCCATCCGCCACCACCGCCACGACCACCACCACCATGGCTGCCGACGAGATCATCCCCGGGTTCGCGCGAACCACTGATCTGACCGTGTTCCTCGCACAACTCGACAGCGACCCGACGCTCGTCGGCTCCGCCGGCCCGGCGCTCGCAGACGCGCTGCGATCGCTGCTGGCCGAGGACTCGTCGAAGGACCGACGCAACAAGGCGAAGGAGCTGCGCAAGGACATCGCCGCGTGGGTCGAGAACGACCACCTGCACCCCGATATCGCCGAGGCGCTCGACGCGTTGCTGCGACCACTGGCCACCGCTGCACCGTAGGGGGAGGCGCCGCCCACTCGGAAGGTGAGCACGATCAAAAAGGGCACAAAGGCACAAGCCGGTCGGCCCGAGTGGCACTAGTCGCGCGACCGCCCCGAGGCGCAGGATCAGGGCACGGAACCACATGCCCGCGTTCAGAACCGGTGTCAACGATGCCCGCTGCTCTGGAGGTGCCTGAAATGGAGACGCGTGTGACCACGATCGTCAACAAGCCCGAACCCATGCTGCTGCCCGAGTATTGCAAGGGCTGCGGGCGCTGCATCGACTCGTGCACCAAGGACTGCATCGCGCTGGGCACCGAGATCAACCCGCTCACCGGCCTGGTGCCGGTGGTGCTCGATCTCGAGCGCTGCAACCACTGCGGCCTGTGCATCGACGCCTGCCCCGAGCCGTTCGGCATGCGACCCGAAGGTGAGGAAGTGGCGTTCGAGCTGATGGACCCCGCGCACCTGGGTGGCCCGCGACCGTTCGACGCACCTACCCCGATCCCGCAGCCCGACGTCACCGTGCCGCTGCCCGAGCGCACCACGATGGTGATGAAGGGCACCTACGCCGCGGCCGTGGGCGCCGTGCTGGCCGGCTGCCGCCACGTGTATGGCTACCCGATCACGCCGTCCACCGAAGGCGCCGAACTGATGGCGAAGGTGCAACCCGCGCTCGACGGCGTGTTCGTGCAAGCGGTCAGCGAAGTGGCCACGGTCAACATGATGTACGGCGCCGGGGGAGCAGGGAAGCGGTGCATGACGTTCACCAGCTCGCCCGGCTTCAGCCTGATGCTGGAAGGCGTGAGCTACCTGATCGGTGCCGAGGTGCCGGCCGTGTTCGTCAACATCATGCGCGGCGGCCCCGGCCTGGGCAACATCGCTCCCGAGCAGTCCGACATCAAGCTGGCGTGCCGCGGCCTGGGCCACGGCAACACGCAAGCGATCGTGCTCGCCCCGGCCACCCCGCAAGAGATGCTCGACTGCAGCATGCTGGCCTTCGAGCTGGCGTTCAAGTACCGCAACCCGGTGGTGATCCTCGGCGACGGCTACCTCGGGCAGATGACCGGCAAGGTGCACCTGCCCGATCACATGGTGGTGCCCGGCATCCCCGAGTGGGCCGTGTGGGGCGACCAGTCGCACCGCGGCAACCTGATCTGCTCGATCGAGCTCAGCGAGGCCGGCCTCGAGGCGCACAACCAGGCGCTCGACGCGAAGTACGCCCGCATGAGCGCCGCCGAACAGCGCGCCGACCTGCACCGCTGCGACGACGCCGAGGTGGTGCTGGTGGCGTGCAACACGCCGGCTCAAGCGGCCAAGGGCGCGGTGAAAGAGCTGCGCGCGAAGGGCGTGAAGGCGGGGCTGTTCCGCCCGATCACGCTGTGGCCGTTCCCGATCGACGCGCTGCGCACGGTGCTACCGAACGCCCGCCGCGTCGTGGTGGTGGAGGCGAGCAGCGGTCAACTGGAGGACGAGCTGCGCCTCGCGCTCAGCCACGCCGACCTACCCACGCCACCGCTCAGCCATGTGCGCCGCCAAGGCGGAGTGTTGCCCTCGGTGAGCGAGATCGTCGATCACGTGCTGACCTTGCCGAACTCGAGCGAGAGAGAGGTGCGCTGAGATGCCGTCGTCAGTGTTCTACCGACAGTTCGAGCGCCACGACCACGCCGCCGGCCTGCACGCGCACGCCACCACCTACTGCCCCGGCTGCGGGCACGGCCTGGCGCAGAAGTACCTCGCCGAGGCGATCGACGAACTGGGTGTGAAGGACCGCACCGTGCTCGTGTCGCCCGTGGGCTGCTCGGTGTTCAGCTACTACTACTTCGACGTGGGCAACACGCAGGCTGCGCACGGCCGCGCGCCCGCCGTCGGCCTTGGCCACAAGACCGCCAACCCTGACTCGATCGTCATCTGCTACCAAGGCGACGGCGACCTCGCGTCCATCGGCCTCGCCGAGATCATCAGCACCGCGCAGATGGGCATTCCGATCACCGTCATCTTCGCCAACAACGCGATCTACGGGATGACCGGCGGCCAGATGGCGCCCACCACGCTCAACGGCCAACGCACCACCACCACCCCCACCGGCCGCAACCTGTTCGCCGGCCAGCCGCTGAAGGTGGCCGAGATGATCGCCGGCCTCGACGGCCCGGTGTTCGTGGAGCGGGTCGCGCTGTACGACAACAAGCACCGCACGCACGCTCGCCGCTCGATCAAGAAGGCGCTGGAGATGCAGGTGAACGGCGTGGGGTTCGCGTTCATCGAAGTGCTCGCGGAATGCCCCACGCACCTCAAGCTGAGCCCCGAGGACGCCGAGTTGTGGGTGCGCGACAACATGGAACCGGTGTTTCCGCTGGGCGTGCTGAAGGACACCAGCGACGGCCCGCACTACCCCACGATGCCCACGCCCAGCTTCGACCCCGAGCTGATGCTGAAGGTGCTGGGCACCACCACCGAGAACCCCGAACGCTTCGCCACCGGCTTCCCCACGCACCTCGACCCCGACGACGTGAGCCTCAAGCTGGCCGGAGCGGGCGGCGACGGCGCACAGACCGCGGCGATGCTCATCACCCGCGCGGCGATCGCCGAAGGCTTCGATTCCACCTACATCCCCAGCTACGGCCCCGAGTCGCGCGGCGGCACGAGCTACGCCGACGTGCACCTCGCCGCCAAGGAAGTGCTGTCGCCCGCGGCGCCGCACCCGCACGTGCTGGTGGCCTTCAACGCACCCAGCCTGGCCAAGTTCGGCCCCACCGTGCGCCCCGACGGCGTGATCCTCTACGACAGCTCGGTGATCACCGAGCTACCCGACACCATCGCGGCCGGCGTGCGCGTGGTGGCGGTGCCGTTCACCGGTGTGGCCAAGGAGTTGGGTTCTGCGGTGGTGAAGAACATCGTCGCTCTCGGCGCGCTGCAGGGCGTGACGCAGATGTTCCCCAAGGACACATTCCTCGCCGCCATCCGTGCCTCGCTCAGCGGCCACCGCGCGATGCTGGCCCTCGACATGCAGGCCTTCGAGCGCGGCGCGTCACTGGGTGCCGACGCCGCCGCCACGCTGTAACCGCCCGGCCCGCGGCACCGGCCCGACCTGCGCCGCGCCCGGCCCCACCACTGGTCGGGCGCGATTCGGCCCGCGCGTGACCACCCCAGCGCCCACGGGCGCGCTTCATACGCGTGGCGGGTAGGAAGCGCGCCCGCGGGCGCGGGATCGCCCGCGCCGCGCCCGCGACCGGCGCGCTCGCCCGGCCCGCGACCGCGACCGGCGCGCTCGCCGCCCTCAGCCCAGTTGTTGGGTGAAGGGCGTGACGATCCCGAACTCGCGGAAGATCGCCAGCTGCTCGGGGGTGATCGCGCTGGGCACGCCCACGGCGAACTTCGTCGGGTCGGCGGGATCGAACCAGGCCGGCCAGCAGTCGCCCAGCCGCGGCAGCTGCGTGACCGGCAGCAGCATCTGCTTGGCCACCTCGTACGAGGTGCCGCCGCGCAACGGGTCGAGGCGGAACGTGACGTCGACCCCTCACGGCCGGATAGCTTGCCCGGGTGCTCGCGCGAGATGGAGGTTGCTGATGGCCGCTGGGCTGTTCGGATTGCTGGACGATGTGGCCGCGCTGGCCAAGGCGGCCGCGGCCTCGATCGACGACGTGGGTCTGGCCGCGAGCAAGGCGTCCATCAAGGCGGCCGGCGTGGTGGTTGACGACACCGCCGTCACCCCCACCTATGTACACGGCTTGGCAGCCGAGCGCGAGCTGCCGATCATCAAGCGCATCGCCAAGGGCTCGCTGAAGAACAAGCTGCTGTTCATCCTGCCCGCAGCGCTGCTGCTCAGCCAGTTCGTGCCCATCGCCGTGGAGATGATCCTCATGGCCGGTGGCACGTTCCTGTGCTACGAGGGCGCGCACAAGATCATGCACAAGCTGGCGCACCGCGGTGAGCACCCCGAGGAGTCGGTGAAAGAGGTGTTCGCCCACGACCACGAAGAGACCACGGTGAAGGGCGCGATCCGCACCGACTTCATCCTCTCCGGGGAGATCATGGTGATCGCGCTCAAGGACGTGATCGATGAAGGCTTCGTGTCGCGCACGATCGTCCTGATGATCGTCGCTGTCCTCATCACCTTCGCCGTGTACGGCGTGGTGGCGCTGATCGTGAAGATGGACGACATCGGCCTGTACATGGTGGAAACCGGCAGGCCGGCGGCGATGAAGATCGGCCGCGGCCTGGTGAGCGGCATGCCCAAGCTGCTGGCCTCGCTGGCCACCATCGGCACCGCCGCGATGCTGTGGGTCGGCGGCCACATCCTGCTGGTGGGCAGCGGCGAACTGGGGTGGCACGGCCCGCACGACCTGGTGCACGACCTGGAACACACAGTGCACGACGCACCCCTCAGTAGCGTGCTGCAGTGGCTGATCAACACCGCCTCCTCAGCCGTGCTCGGCCTGGCCGTGGGGTTCGCGGTGCTGGGCTTCGTGCGCCTGTGGATCTTCGCAGGGAGTAGGTTTAGGAATCGTTCCTGATATCGTGGGGGACGTGATCCAGACCATGCGCCTCACCCCCGATGTCACCTCACGCCGGCGCACTTCGGTGCGTCGCGCTGGCGCCCTCGTCGCCGCGGCGGCGCTGCTCGTGGCCGGGTGTGGCAACGACAGCTCGGCGGGTTCCGACACCAGCGGCGATGCGATCGACGTGATCGCGTCGTTCTACCCACTGCAGTTCGTGGTGCAGCAGGTCGGTGGCGAGCTGGTGCAGGTGTCGAACCTCACCCCGGCGGGCACCGAACCCCACGACCTCGAGCTGACGCCGAAAGACACCGCCGCGCTGCAGGATGCCCGGCTGGTGGTGTACCTCGCCGGCTTCGCCCCGGCGGTCGACGAGGCCGTCGACAGCGTGGCCGGTGGCCAGGCGTTCGACATCAGCGAGGCGGCCCGGCTCGACCTCTCCGCAGGGGCGGGCGACGAGCAGGCAGGCGATCACGACGGCGTCGACCCTCACTTCTGGCTCGACCCCACCCGCCTGGCCGATGTGGCCGACGCGGTTGCCGAACGCCTCGCCGAGCTCAACCCCGAGCACGCCGCCGACTTCACCACCAACGCGATCAAGCTGCGCAGCGAGCTGGAAAGGTTGGACGCCGAGTTCACCGCCGGCCTCGAATCGTGCACCGACACCCACCTCGTCACCAGCCACACGTCCTTCGGGTACCTGGCACAGCGATACGGCTTCGAGCAGCTCGGCATCAGCGGCCTGACCCCCGAGGAAGAGCCCTCACCGGCACAGCTGGCCGAGGTTGCCGACTTCGTGAGCGCCAACGACGTGACCACGATCTACTACGAGACGCTGGTCGATCCGGCGATCGCCGAAACCGTCGCCGACGAGACCGGCGCCACCACCGCCGTGCTCGATCCGCTCGAGGGCTTGTCAGACAGGTCTGCGGGGAGCAACTATTTCGAGGTGATGAGGTCGAACCTGACGAGCCTGCGCTCCGGTCAGCGCTGCGCGTGACGCAACCTGAGGCGCTGCCGCCCGTGCCCGTCGTGCGTCTCGTGGGCGCCGGCTTCGGTTACGAAGGCGTGGTGGCCGCGCGTGCCGACCTCGTGGTGCAGGCCGGTGAAGTGGTGGCCCTGCTCGGTGCCAACGGCTCGGGCAAGTCGACGATCATCAAAGGCATGTTGGGGCTGATCGATCACCTCGGCGGCGAGGTGGAGTGGTTCGGCCGGCCGATGGCGTCGTTCCGCGAACGCTGGCGTGTGGGCTACGTGCCGCAGCGCGAGCTGGCCGCCTCGCCCGTACCGGCCACGCTCGACGAGGTGGTGCGGTCCGGTCGGGTGGCGCGCATCGGCCTGCTGGGCCGTTACCGCGCCGCGGATCGCCGCGCCGTCGCGCGAGCGATCCGCACGGTCGGCCTCGACGAGCGGCGGCGCACTCCCGTGCGCCAGCTGTCGGGCGGCCAGCAGCGACGCGCGCTGGTCGCTCGCGCGCTCGCCGGCGATGCCGAGGTGCTGGTGCTCGACGAGCCGTTCGCGGGTGTCGACCACGAGAGCCAAGAGGCGCTCGCCGCCACCTTCCGCGACCTCGCGGCCAACGGGGTCACGCTGATCGTGGTGCTGCACGAGGTGGGCCCGCTCGAAGGGGTCGTCACCCGCTCGGTGTGCATCGACAACGGCGAGGTCCTGTACGACGGTCCCCCGGGGCAACGCCCCGCCTCGATGCCCGACGACCCCGACCCGCACGGCGGTCACGACCATCACCACAGCGGCGACCACGAACAGCGCCCACGCCTGGGGTTGCTGCCGTGAGCGCGTCGGCCGCACTGCTGTCCATCGAAGTGCTCGACTACGACTTCATGCGCCGCGCCCTCGTGGCCGCAGTGCTGGTGGGCCTCGCCGCGCCCGCCACCGGTGTGTTCCTGGTGCAGCGCCGCCTCGCCCTCATCGGCGACGGCCTCGGCCATGTCGCGGTCACCGGCGTGGCACTGGGCCTGGTGCTCGACCGTGCGCCGGTGTTCGTGGCGCTGATCACCGCCGTCATCGGGGCCGTGGTGCTCGAACTGATCCGATCGCGTCGTGAGGCCGTTGCCGAGATGGCGTTGGCGATCCTGTTCTACGGCGGCATCGCCGGTGGCGTGGTGTTGGTGAGTCGCGCGCCGGCCGGAGGGCGCAGCCTCAACCAGTACCTGTTCGGCAGCATCACCACCACCTCCACCTCCGACCTCGTGACCTTCGGAGTGTTGGCGGTCGTGGTGATGACGGTGACGGTGGCGCTCGGGCCGGCGCTGTTCACGGTGAGCAGCGACGAAGAGTTCGCTCGCGCCAGCGGCCTGCCGGTGGTGCCGCTGAACCTCACCCTCGCGGTGTTGAGCGCGCTGACCGTCGTGATCTCGATGCGAGTGGTGGGCGTGTTGCTGGTGAGCGCCTTGATGGTGGTGCCAGTGGCCGCGGCGCAACTGGTCACGCGCAGCTTCCGCTCCACGTACCTCGCCGGCATTCTGGTGGGTGCCGTCGTCTCCGTGTCGGGGGTGGTCGCGTCGTACTACCTCGACACGCCACCCGGTGGCACGATCGTGCTCTTCGCGATCGGGCTGTTCGCCGTCACGTTGATCGCCCAAGCGCTCGTGCGCGCCCTGCGCTGACGGCGAATACCAGCGGTCTACGCGCAGCGCGCGCAGACACCGATCACATCGAGGCGATGGCTGTGCGCGCGAAAGCCGGTACCGGCCAACGCGCGCTGCAGGTCGGCTTCGAGCGCCTGCTCGGTGCGCGCCGGCACTTCGAAGTCGTCGACTGCGCCACACTCGGTGCAGATCAGGTGATGGTGGTGGCCGATCAGCGTTTCCGCCAATTCGAAGCGAGTGCGTTCGTCGGTGCCGATGATCTTCTGCACCACGCCAGCCGACTCGAGGTCGGTCATGTTGCGGTACATCGAGCTCTGCGTCAGCTTCGGGCGCAGTTCGAGCAGGTCGGGCATGCTCGCCGGCCGCCCGAACGCGAGCAGCAATTCCACCAGCTCGCGCCGCCCTTTGGTGTACATCTGCTCGGCCTCGCGCAGGCGGCGACCCACCAGTTCGTGCACGTCGTCGGCCTCGGGTCGCATCGGGCCAGATCGTACCCTTGACACGAGCCGAACAGTGTTCGATAATCCGAACGATGAGCGGTAGCCCGAACAGCGTTCAACCCAAGGATCGACCGACGACTCGGCAGGCGGCACGGCGGGCCGCCACCCGCGACGAGATCGTCGACGCCGCGTGGCAGCTGTGCCGCGAGGAAGGGCTCGCCGGGCTGTCGCTGCGCGAGCTGGCCCGCCGAGTGGGGCTGGCCGCACCCAGCGTGTACTCGTACTTTGCGTCGAAGGATGCGATCTACGACGAGATGTTCCGCCAGGGCCAGGTGCAGCTGGGCGAGATGATGGCCGAACACGTCGAGGCCGATGTCGCCGGCGGCCGCGCCGTCGCCCGCCGCGCCGCACGCTCGTTCTTCGACTTCTGCACCGCCGACCCGGTGCGTTACCAGCTGCTGTTCCAGCGCACGATCCCGGGGTTCGTGCCGTCGCCGCAGTCGTACGCGCTGGCGGTGGCCCAGCTAGAAGCACTCGCCCGCCAGATGCGCGCGTTCGGGCTGCACGACGCGCGCGCCGTCGATCTGTGGACCGCCGTGCTCACCGGCCTCACCGATCAGCAGATCTCCAACGACCCCGGCGGCACGCGGTGGGCGAGCCTCGTCGACGACGCGGTCGACATGTTGTGCGACCACCTCGGCCTGCCCGCCGATCCGCCAGCCACCACCGCCAGGAGGAACCGATGACCACCGCCACCACGATCGACGTCGCGTCGATCCAGCCCATCACCCACGCGGAAGCCGCGCTGCTCGCCGAGGCCGCCTACGACCGGCTGGTGGCGGTGTTCGAAGGGCTCGCGCCGCACGACTGGGCGCGGCCCACCGACTGTGATGGCTGGACCGTGCGCCACCTCGCCGGCCACATGGTGGGCGCGATGCGCTCGGCGGCGTCGGTACGCGAGCTGGTGCGCCAGCAGCGCGAGGTGGCCCGGCGGGTGAAGCGCGACGGCGGCACCGTGGTGGATGTGATGGCGGCGCTGCAGATCGAACTGGCCGCCCACCTCTCGCCCGCCGACGTGGTGGCGGAGCTGCGTCGCTTGGTGCCGCTGGCCACCCGCGGGCGCCGCCGCACCCCGTGGCTGCTGCGGAAGGTGGTGCGCTTCCCGGTGGAACTCGGCACGATCAACGAGCGCTGGACCCTCGGCTACCTGGTCGATGTGATCCTCACTCGCGACGCGTGGCTGCACCGCATCGACCTGTGCCGGGCTGTGGGAAGCGAGCCGACGTTGTCGCCCGAACTCGACGGCCGGATCGTGGCCGATCTCGTCGCCGAGTGGGCCGGCCGTCACGGTGCGCCGGTGCGCCTCACCCTCACCGGCCCCGCTGGCGGCACGTTCACCTCCGGCGCGGCCGCGGCCGGCGACGAACTGCAACTCGACGCGATCGAGTTCTGCCGAATCATCTCCGGCCGCGCCCGCGGCGAGGGGCTGCTCACCACGGAGGTGCCGTTCTGATGACGTACGAGACGCAGGTGCACGAGGTGGGCGACGGTGTGTACCGGCTGTCCACGTGGGTGGAACCGGCAGGGCTGGTGTTCAACCAGTACCTGCTCGACGCCGACGAGCCGCTGCTGTTCCACACCGGCCAACGCGCGTTGTTCCCGCACGTGTCGGCAGCTGTGGCGTCGGTGGTGCCGTTGGCCCGCCTGCGCTGGATCGCGTTCGGGCACCTCGAGTCGGATGAGTGCGGCGCGATGAACGAGTTCCTCGCGGCCGCGCCGCACGCTCAGGTGGTGGGTTCGCACCTGGCCAACATCGTGTCGCTGTTCGACCTGTGCGACCGGCCGCCGCACTCGCTGGGCGATGGCGAGGTGCTCGACCTGGGTGGCAAGCGGGTGCGGATGCTCGACACGCCGCACGTTCCGCATGGCTGGGACGCGCACCTGTTGTACGAGGAGGCCACCCGCACGCTGCTGTGCGGCGACCTGTTCACCGCGCTCGGCCAGTGGCCGGCCACTGCCGACGGCGACATCGTCGGCCCGGCCCTCGCCGCCGAAGACCTGTTCGCTTCGACGTGCCTCACGCCCACCACGGCACCCACGATCCGCAGGTTGGCCGAACTGGGGGCGACCTCGATGGGCTTGATGCACGGCCCCGCGTTCACCGGCGACTGTGCCGCCGCGCTGCACGCCCTGGCCGACGACTACGCCCGGCGCCTGACCGCCGCCAGCTGACGGGCCGGCGTGCCCGTTCGCCGCGTGCCCTACAATCCGCCCATGCCCGATCTGCAACAGCGCCGACTGGCCGTGTTGGCCCAGCACTTCCAGTCGGAGGTCGACCACGACTGGGACACGTGCATCGGCACGTTCAACGGCCATCCCCGCTACGAGATCATCCCCACCGGCCAGGTGTTCGACGGTGAGGAAGCGGTGCGCAACTACCACCGGCGCCAGCGCGAGGCGTTCCCCGACCAGCGCCACGAGAACGCCCGCTTCCACTGCGCCAACGACGACACCGTGACCGCCGAGTTCGACCTGCTGGGCACGAACACCGGTCCACTGTTGGGGCAGCCACCCACCGGGCTGGCGTTCCGGGTGCCCGCCATCGCGGTCTTCTTCTTCGAGGGCGACCGGATCACCAACGAGCGGGTCTACCTCGACACCGCCAGCATGTTCCGCCAGATAGGCCGGCTGGAACTGCTCACCGCGGCGCGGCCGCGCTGACCAGCCGCTGCACACGCTCGCGCCAGCCGGGCACCGCCAGCGCCGCGTCGCGGTCCCAGTAGCGGGGGTCGGCCGCAGCGCGCTCGTCCACCACTTCGGTCGGCCTGCCGGCCAGCAGGGCCAGCACGGTGGCCGTCGAATACGGCCGGTCCACCTCGGGTGGATGGGCCAGCGTGTGGGCGAAAGCGGCGGCCCAGTCGCCCGAGAACGCGGCCAACAGCGGCACGAACCGGTTGCGCACCGCGGCCACCACGGTGTCGACCGCCGGCCCGCCGGCACCGTGCACGGCGAACGTGCGCGACCCACCACGGTCGCTCGACGCGGTGGCGCACAGGATCGCCCCCAGCCCGGCGATGCGGCTTCCGGGCACGGGCAACTGTTGCAGTACGCCACGCACGAACCCGCCGTACACGAGCGCGCTCGGGTCGATCGCGAACGCGCCCACCGGTAGCCCCTGCTTGATCGTGGCCAGGTGCACCAGCCCACGCGATCCGTCGGGCAGGTCGGTCTCGATGCGCAGCGCATCGGCCGAACGGCGGATCCGCACCGGAGCGCCGGCGACGGTGAGGTCGGCGCACCGCTCGCCGATCTCGACGAACACGGCCCGCTTCAGCGCGCGCAGGTCGTCCATCACGTGGACACTAGTGAGGCCGCTGGCTGGTGTGCCGCCCGATGAGTTGGCCACGCGGTTCACCTGCGCACGACACAACCTGAAGGTTGCGGGAACCATCCGGGGTGCGAGCGTCGTCAGCAAGGGTGAGCACTGAGCCGCCAGCGGTTGGCTCGGGCACACTGAAAGCAGACGAGCGAGGGTGGCAGGGTCACCCCGTGGAGGTGGTTGTGATGAAGATCAGCCGTACACATCTGTTGGCAACGCTGGCGGTGCTGCCGCTCGGCCTGATGGCCGCCTGCGGCGACGACGACAAGCCCAGTGACACCACCAGCCCCGCCGAACTCGCCAACCCGGCCTCCGAGTTCTGCGTGGCCCAGGGTGGCACCGTCGAGATCGTGGACGAAGCCGGCGGGCAGGTGGGCTACTGCAACCTGCCGGACGGCACGCGGGTGGAGGAGTGGGAGTTGTTCAACGCCCAGACCGGCGAAACCACCTCGCCCTGAACCGCCACGCGAACGAACCCGACCCCACGAGGGGCCGGGTTCGTTGCAACGTGACGGCAGTATCACTCAGGCATCGCGGCGGTACACCAGCAGCGTGCCCACCAGCAGGGCCAGCAGCGTGTAGCCACCGAAGAGCAACGCATCCTGCGGGCGGCTGAGGGCCGCGGCCAGGGTGGCCGTGGTGTCGCCGGCCGAACGGATCGACAGCAGGCCGTTGGCCGAGCTGAACGGCAGGAAGCGGGTGAGGTTCGCCGGCGCCATGCTGCGCAGCAGGTTCTCGATCACGAACGTCCACACCAGCGCGGTCGACACGGCGGCCGCGCTGTGGCGGATGAGCATGCCGACACCCACGCCCAACACTGCGGCGAACGTGGTGAGCACCAAGCCCCAGGCGGCGTCGACGAACGCGCCCGACGTGTCGCCGTTGGGCATGCCGCTGGCGACGGCGCTGGCGTAGCCGGTGACGATTCCCACCACGCCCATCGCCAGGCCGAAGGCGGCGGCCACGAGGGCCTTCGCCGCCACCGTGACCCAGCGGGCGGGCTGTGCGGTGATCGTGTTGCCCAACGTGCCGTGCTGCACCTCGGAGGTGTACAGCAGGATGCCGGCGATGATCGCCAACACCATCGTCAGCCACGTGGCCGTCATGAACGTGTTGGCCACGGTGAAGGGCAGGTGTTCGTAGGGGTCGGTCTTCACGAACGTGGCCAGCACCCACGACATCACCACGCCGACGACGGCGGTGAGGCCGAAGATGGCGCGGTTGGCACGCAGCGAGCGCAGCTTGATCCACTCGCTGGTGATCGCGGCGGGTACCGCGTGCAGGTCGTCGCGGCTGGTGCGGGTGGTGAGACGAGCGGCGGGCCGCAGTGCGACGGAGTCGGAGAGGGTGATGGTGGTGGTCATGGCAAGTCCTTCGGGGTGAGTGAGTGTGTGATGAGTGAGTGAGTGGGTGATTGGGGGTGGCCGTGGCTCACGCCGCGGCGAACTCGGCGCTGGAGCCGGTGAGGTCGAGCAGGATCTCCTCGAGCGAACGCGACGACTCGGTGATCTCGACCACCTGGATGCGCTCGTCGAAGGCCAACTGCGAGACGGAGGTCAGCGTGGCGCCGGTGGCCGTGAGGCGATCGCCATCCACGTTCACGGCGATGCCGTGACGAGCCAGCAGGCGGGCGAACTGGGTGGCGTCGGGGGTGCGCACCAGCACGGAGGTTTCGCCGCGGGCCAGCGTGGCGGCCACAGGCTCGGCGGCCAGCAACGTGCCGCCGCCCACCACGATCAGGTCGTCGGCGAACATCTCCAGCTCGCCGATCAGGTGGCTGGACACGAACACCGTGCCGCCGCGGCCGGCGAACTCGCCGAGCGAGGTGCGCAGCCAGCGGATGCCATCCGGGTCGAGCCCGTTGGAGGGCTCGTCGAGCAACAGCACGTCGGGCTCGCCCAACAGCGCACCGGCCAAGGCCAGTCGCTGGCGCATGCCCAACGAGAAGCCGCCGGCGCGCTGGCCGGCAGCACTGTCGAGGCCCACCTCGTGCAGCACTTCGTCCACTCGCCGAGCGGGGATGCTGCTGAGGGCGGCCATCGCCCGCAGGTGCTCACGGGCAGTGCGCCCCGGGTGCATCGCCCCGGCATCGAGCACCGAGCCGACCACCCGCGTGGGGTGCTTCAGCCGGGTGTAGCTGACGCCGTGGTAGCGCACGTCGCCGTGGTCGGGCCGGATCAGGCCGACCATCATCTTCATCGTGGTCGACTTGCCGGCGCCGTTGGGGCCGACGAACCCGGTCACCCGGCCGGCCGCGACATCGAAGCTGATGTCGTCGACAGCGAGGCGGGTTCCGTAGCGCTTGGTGAGGTGGGAGACGGTGATCATGAGGTGGTGCTGCTTTCGTGGTTGGTGGTGGTGAAGCCGGGGAGCGAAGGCTCCACAGCGGGTGGGCCGACCGGCACGATCGAGATCAGCTCGACGTTCACGGCCGTGAGGTGCGCCACCACACCGTGAAGGTGGGCGGCGTCACGCACCACCCCGACGAGGCGGGTGGTGCCGTCGCTGGGGTGCTGGAACGTGAAGTCGTCGAGCAGCGGCCGCAGCAACCGGGCGCTGGCCCGGCCTCGCAGGACGATCTCGAAAGTGGTCGGTTCGGACATGGCCCCACGGTCGCATCGAGGCGGGTGAGTGCGCCTCACCCCGCGGGCGATCTCACCCGGGTGAGCTGCGGTCACCCGGGTGCTTCGCGTGGCGTATGGTCCCGACGTGACCGCCGACGGTGAGATGGGGATGGCGGCGACCAAGCTGCAACCGCCTGCCCTGCCCACGCGCCTGGTGGAACGCACACGGCTGCACACCGCGCTCGACGGTGCCGTTGCCCGCTCGGTGCCATTCGTGCTGGTGAGCGCCCCCGCCGGCTCGGGCAAGTCGACGATGCTGGCCGCGTGGGCAGCACACGTGCCCCACCATGTGGCCTGGCTGCAGGTCGACGACGTGGACAGCGACCCGGCCCGCCTGTGGGCGTCGCTCGTGGCCGCGATCGCTCGCCACCGGCCTGGCGCCGGCGAGCACCTGGCGCCGTTGGTGGTCGGTTCGGCCGGCGACGACCGGGTGATCGTTCCCGCGCTGGTGAACGAACTGGTGAACGACGACGCCCGGTTGGTGGTCGTGATCGACGATTACCACCTGATCGACGACCCCACCGTGCACCGCGGCATCGAGCGGCTGATCGACCTGTGCCCGCCGCAACTGACCCTGATCATCGCCACCCGCGTCGACCCGCCGTTCCGCCTGGGGCGAATGCGGGTGCGCAACCGGATCAGCGAGGTGCGGGCCAACGAGTTGCGCTTCGCCGTCGGTGAGGCCGCCGGCCTGCTGGGCACTGTGGGCGACACGCTGACCTCGGCCGCGATCGACGACCTGTGCGCGCGCACCGAAGGCTGGGCGGCCGGCCTGGTGCTGGCCGGCCTGTCGCTGGAGCGCGCCCCTCGACCCGAGCAGTTCGTGCACGACTTCCGCGGCGACGACCAGCTGGTGGTGGGCTACCTCGGCGACGAGCTGCTGGCCACGATGGACCCCCACGACCGACTGCGGATGCTGCAGACCTCCGTGCTCGACCGGTTCAACGGCCCCCTCGTCGACGCGGTCACCGCATCGGTGGGCGGTGCGCGGTGGCTCACCGACATCGCAGCACGCAACCAGCTGATCGTGC
The DNA here is from genome assembly GCA_030645495.1 of Actinomycetota bacterium. Taxonomy (GTDB): domain Bacteria; phylum Actinomycetota; class Acidimicrobiia; order Acidimicrobiales; family Ilumatobacteraceae; genus UBA668. Next base: position 87,025 of record JAUSLV010000002.1, on the reverse strand, counting down.
GCCTGGACAACACCGGCGACTGGTTCCGCTACCACCACCTGCTGCGCGACCTGCTGGCGCTGGAGGCGACGCGCACGTTCCCCGAACAGCTGCCGGCGCTGCACTCGCGTGCCGCCGAGTGGTTCGAGGCGCAGGCCGACCACGACGCCGCCGTGCAGCATCGCCTGGCCGCGGGTGACGTCGCAGGTGCGATCGGGTCGATGCGCCATGTGGGCCCGAACCTGTTGGGCCGCGGGCAGGTGCGCACGTTACGCCGGCTGTTGCAGCAGATCGGACCAGCCGCCGCCGACGACGCGGTGTGCGCGCTGCTGTGGGGCTGGTGCGACTACCTCGGCGGACAGTACGCGACCGCACAACAGTGGCTCGACACCGCGCTGGCGCTCGCGCCACCCGACCTCGACCGCGTGATCACGACCCCCTTGGCGATCAACGTCGCGCTCGGCCGTGGCGACGTGACCGCGGCGCTCGAGCAGGCGCGAATGGTCACCGCCCTCGACGACCTGCCCACGCGACCCGCCGAGCTGGCCACCGCAGTCGGCGCGGCCTACACGTGGGCCGGCCTGCCGACCGAGGCGCGTGAGGCGCTGGCTGTGGCAGTGGGGCGGGCGATGGCAGAACACAGGTTGACCGCGCAGACAATGGCACTGGTGTCGCTGGCGATCAACGAGCTGGAAGTTGGCAACCTCGCTGCCGCGCACGATGCGGCCGACACGGCGATGACGACCGCGCAGGCCTTCGGGTTGGCCGGCTACCACGGCGTGGCGCCCGCGCTGGCGGTGCGCGCCCGCAGCAACCCCGACCCGGTGGAAGCCCGCGCCGACGCGACGCACGCAGTGGAGCTGGCCCGGCGGGCCACCACCGACCTGGGCCGCGCGTTCGTGATGACCACCGTCGGCGACACGCTGCTGGCGCAGGGCGACGAGGCCGGTACCGCGCTGCTGGCCGAAGCGCGCACGATCATCGACCGCTGCACCGACCCCGGTATCGCCGGCACCGCGCTCGCCCGCGCAGAGTCACGGCACCACGTCAGCGCGGCACCGGCGGTGCCGGTCGCCCACCTCGTCGAACAGCTCACCGAGCGCGAGCTCGCACTGCTGCGCTACCTGCCCAGCCAGCTGACGCAGCGCGAGATCGCGAACGAGTTGTTCGTGTCGCTCAACACGGTGAAGACCCACAGCAGCGCGATCTACCGCAAGCTGGGCGTCACCGACCGCAAGAGCGCCGTGCACGTCGCCCGCACGCTGCACCTCCTCTGACAGCGCGACAGCACCACCCTTGGCGGTGTGGCTGCTCCTGCCCTCGCCCGCCCGCACGTCGTTAGTGTCGAGTGCATGAGTTGGGCCGAGCGGTGGGTGCGAGCAACGGGAGCGCCGCGACTTTTGGTGGTGGGAGGCGCGTCGCTGGATCGCATTCACGTGCACGGCGAACCGGTGGCCACCCCCGGCGGTGCGGGCCTGTACACCGCGCTCGCCGCCGCCCGTGCCGGCGTGCAGGTGACGATGCTCGCGCCCGTGCCCAACCCGATGCCCCCCGAACTGCTGCCCGCGCAACGACTACTGCATTGGGTGGGGCCGGTGGTGCCGATCGACGGCCTGCCGCGCTTCGAGATCGCGTACGACGACACCGGCGCGATCACGCTGTTCCGCGAACACCTCGGCGCCGAGCCCGACATGACCCCCGCGTTGCTCGACCTGATCGACGACCTGCCGGCCACCGCGTACTGCGTGCCGTTCATGGACGCCGGCCTGCAGCGTCGGTTCGTGGACGCCCTACGCGAGCGCGGCTGCCTCACCGTGGGCAGCACGTATGGCAAGGCAGCCCGGCTGGAGACCGACCTGGTGCGCGACACGCTGGCCACCACCGACCTGTCGTTCTGCAACGCCGACGAGCAGCACCTGCTGTTCGGCGATGCGGCCGGGGCCGCGCCGTCGCCGGGGCAGTTGCGATTCGTGACCCGTGGCGCGGCGGGCGTGAGCGTGTACCAGGGCGACCATCGCACCGACGTGCCCGGTCACCCGGTGAACGTGGTCGACCCCACCGGCGCGGGCGACACGTTCTGCGGCACCACCATCGCCCGCCTGCTGCTGGGCGACCATCCGGTGGTGGCAGCACACCGCGGCAACGCGGCCGCCGCCGAGATGGTGACTGCAGTCGGCCCCACGGCGCTGTGGCAACCCGGCCCGCCGCCGCTGCCAACAGCCGACGCCCGCGTGCACGTGAACAGCGAGGTGATCGATCGGATGGCCGCGCTGGTGGCCGGCTTGCACGACCTGCACGGCTTCGACTTCACCGGCCCGCTGTTCCCCGCCGTCGGCGACCCCGGCGCCCGCGCCTGGTTCGTCGCCGCCACGCTGCAGCAGTTCGGCTTCTGGTACTCGGCGCAGAACCGCTGGGACCGATCGATGATCGCCACCATCGACGGTGCGCAACGCAAGGGCAGCGACTACCTGTGGGCCGCGTTCATGCGTTGGAGTGCCAGCGACGCCACCGCGATGTCGCCCACCGGCCAGGCAGCGGTCACCCTCGCCGCGTGGCACGCGCTCGCAGCTGCCGACGACGGCCGCGACCCGTTCCCCGAACCCCACCTGTGCGTCGAGCTGGCCGTCGCCTACGGCACCACGCTGCAACACCTGGGCATCACCGCCGCCGAGCTGGTGGCCGCGGCAGCCGCGAGCGCGTATCCGATGCGCACGTTGCTCACCCTGCTCGACCACGTGGGCGGCTACCGCGAAGACCCGCTGCGCAAGAAGTCGGCGTTGTTGGGTGTGATCCTGCGCCAGCGCCCCGAGGGGTTCCTGCCCGAAGCAGCGGCCGGGGCGGCCGGGGCGGCCGGCGATGACGCCCCGCCGATCGTCGACTACCACGTGCAGCGCAGTTGCTTGCGCACCGGCATGGTGGCGATCGACGACCCCGTGTTGGCCGGCAAGGTGCTGGCCCGTGAACTGCTCGACGAGGGCGACGAGCTGGCGATCCGTGCCGCGTCGTTCGAGGCCGTCGCCCGGCTGGCCGCTCGCAGCGGGCGCACCATGGGTGCGGTCGACTGGTTCCTGTTCCAGATGCGCCATCGCTGCCCGGAAGTGGCCACCCCGGTGTGTGCCGAATGCCCTGCCGACCCGCAGTGCGGGCACCACGTGCAGCTGTTCCAGCCGGTGCGCCGCACCACGTTCTACTGACCCAGGCGGCGGCCCGCAGTACGCGCCGCTACTTCGCTCGCGCCGCGTTCGCGGCGATGGCATCGACGATCTCTTGCCGGCGGTGCGTGGGCATGTCGTGGCCCATGTCGTTGAACAACAGCAGCCGTGAGTTCGGCACGGCCTTCGCCGTGGCGATGCCACCCGAGTGCTGCACCAGCGGGTCGACCATGCCGTGCACCACCAGCGTGGGCACGGTGACCTGCTGCAGCGCAGCCGTGCGGTCGGGGCTGGCCAGGATCGCCGCTGTTTGCCGGCCGTTGCCCGCCGGCCGGAAGCTGCGGGCGATGGCCGCATCGGTGATGCGCGCGGCCTCCGCCGGGTCGAAGCTGGGGCCGGAGATCAGCCGCCACATCTCCACGCCCACCTGGTGGGCCGTCGCCGCGGTCTTCTCCGGCAGCCGGGCACCCTTCACCAGCAGCGACGCCTTCGGCTTGCCGTGGCGACGGTCGCCTGTCATCGACATGATCGAGGTGAGCGAGCGCACCTTCGCGGGGTGATCGATGGTGAGCGCCTGCGCGATCATTCCGCCCATCGAGATGCCCACCACGTGGGCCTGCTCGATGTTCAGCGCATCGAGCAGCGCGGCCGCGTCGGTGGCCATGTCGCTGAGGCGGTACGCGGCCGTAGGCGTGCGGCCGGTGAGCGCGGCGAAGGCCATCTGGCGAGTGGTGGGCGGTTTGCCGGTGAACTCGGTGGACAAGCCCGCGTCGCGGTTGTCGAAACGGATCACCCGGAACCCCTTCGCTGCCAGCTTGTCGACGAAATCCTGCGGCCAGTCGATCAACTGCCCGCCCAACCCCATGATCAGCAGCAGCGGCTCTCCCGAACCCTGCTCCTCGTACTCGATGGTGATGCCGTTCGCCTGTAGTGATGCCACCGCGTCAGGGTAGCGACGGAACGCTGGGCGTTCACGAGTGTGCCACCGGCCAACAGCAAGAGCAGCCCGATGACCACGAGCGGGCCGGTGACGATGCCGCACACGGTCACATTCACGGTGGAGCCAAGCTGCCCTCGGGCAACTGCCGCGAGTCGCGTCGGCGACCGACAGATGAACACTCGGTGCGTGCCGCGCGTCGCGCCCTTGCATGTGGTGTGGTTTCGGTACCCCTGAGAGGAGGCCACATGCTGAGGAAGAGCAAGCCCAAGTCCGACGTCGCCAAGATCACGTTCGCAGTGCCGGCCGACCGGTCCACCGCGGTGTCGGTGGTCGGCGAGTTCAACGAGTGGGACCCCAGTGCCCACCCACTGCGCAAGCGCAGCAACGGAACCCGCAGCGTCACCATCGAGCTGCCCGTGGGCCGCTCGTGGGAGTACCTGTACGTCACCACCGACGGTGCGTTCGTTGCCGACCCCGACGCCGAGCTGCACGTGCCGAACCCCTACGGTGGCTCGAACTCGGTGCTCACCACCTGACCCCCGCCTACCAGCGGTAGTGCACCACCACCGGGGCGTGGTCGCTCCAGCGTTCCGCGTACGTGGGCGCGCGGTCCACCGTGTGCGACTGCGCGAGCGCAGCCAGCTCGGGCGACGCGATGTGGTAGTCGATCCGCCATCCCGAGTCGATGTCGAACGCCTTGCCACGCCACGACCACCACGAGTACGGGCCGGCCACATCGCCCGCGAACCGGCGGCCGATGTCGGTGTACCCCAGCTCGAACCACCGGTCGAAGCGGGCGCGCTCCTCGGGCAGGAATCCGGCCTTGCCGCGGTTGCCCTTCCAGTTCTTGATGTCCAGCTCGCGGTGGCCCACGTTGAGGTCGCCGGTCAGCAGCACGTGTCGACCCGTCGCGCGCACCGCCTCCATCCGCTCGGTCATCGCATCGAGGAACGACAGCTTCTCGCACATGCGCGCCTCGTCATCGGCGTCTCCCGTGTGCACGTAACACGACACCACCGTCAACCCGCGGCCGTCGGGCGTGGCCACCTCGGCCTCCACCCAGCGACCCGAATCGTCGTACGGCAGCGTGCCACCGCCGTCGCCGGCCAGGCCGCTGCGGTGGGTGATGATCGGCACCCTGCTGGCCACGGCCACGCCGGCGCGGCCCTTCGCGGCAGCCTGCGCGTGCGCCACGTGCCACCCCTCGCCGGCCGCGGCGCACACCAACGCGGGCACCGAATCATGGGGTGCGCGCACCTCTTGCATGGTGATCACGTCGGGCCGCCGCTGGGCGACCCACCCGCCGATCCCGTTCGTGACGGCGGCCCGCAAGCCATTGACGTTCACAGAGGCGATGGTGAGCGACCTGGCTGCAGACACGGTCGGCGAGCCTAACGACGCATTGGGGTTAGGGTGACCGGTGAGCCTCCGCATCTCGCGAACCGTCTCGAACGACAGGAGAGCACCATGGCAGGGAAGACCCCGCAGAAGGCCGCCGCCAAGAAGACCGGCAAAACGCTGAAAGAGAAGCGCGCCGTCAAGAAGGAGAAGAAGGACGGCCGTAGCGGCTCGACGATGCCCTGACGGTCGGGCCCGCTGTCGCGGGCGGGTTGTCAGCTGACGAGGTCGATGTCGACCATCAAGTGGTCGGCGAGCGCCTCCAGCGTGTCGCGCACCGACTCGATGCTCACGCCCTCGGGCAGCACCACGGCAGCCGTCGCCTCGAACAACGGCCCGCCCGACATCGGCGCGTCGCTGGTGGCGGTGTCGAGCTCTTCGATGCTGGCGCCGATCTCGGCCAGCGCGGACGACACCGAGTGCACCAGCCCGGGTCGGTCGGTGCCCACCAACGACAGCACGAAGCGGGTGCCCGTGGCGACGGGTGCCGCGCCGGCGAGGTCGACACGCACTTGCAGCAGCCCTTCGTCGCCGAGTGCGGCGAGTGCGGCCTGCAGCTCGGTGGCCGATGCGCTGGGCACGCTGACCTGCACCACGCCGGCGAACTTGCCGCCGAGGCGGGCCATCTGGCTGCGCTCCCAGTTGCCGCCGTGGGCCGTCACCACGCCCGAGAGCGAATCCACCAAACCCGGCCGATCGTCGCCGAGCACCGTGAGCACGAAGCTGACCATGCGGCCACGCTACCGACCCGAACCATTCCCGAGGGTTCCGGCGTGGGCGGGTCACGCTGGAACCCTCGGGAATACTGGCGACCCGGTTGCGGGCATCGCCGCCGATAGGATTGATGCACGGATCGCGAGCCGCCAGGCGAGTGGCACGGCCGGGATGAGGTTCCGGGCAGTTTCGTCCAGATCATCCACGCATGCTGCGCCTTCAACTGCTGTGGCCCTCGGCGCACCCTCACGGTGCCGTCGACGCGTAGGTGGTCGTGTAGCGCCCTGTGGGGCAGAGGGGACACCGAATGAGTGTCGTACGAGTTCAGAAGCGTCAGCTGGAGAAAGCCAAGCAGGAGAAGGCAGCCGCCAAGCGCGAGCGCCGTCACTCCCGCGATCCGCAGGCCCAGCCCGAGGTCGACGGCGAGCCGCAGCCCGAGTATGCGCAGGACGAAGTGCTGGCCCAACTGGCCGATCTGCACCGCCGGTTCGGCGACGAGCAGGTGCCGCTCGACGAATTCGAGTCGCAGCGCGAGCTGTTGTTGAGCCGCCTGCGGGTGGACTGAGCACGGACTGACCAGCGAATTTCATTCCGATGTTCGCGCTTTCGCGGGAGGATACGGGTGAATTTGCCCGTACCGTCTTCACTTCGGGTGTGCCAAGAGGGCTGCTCGGATTGAGAGCAGAGACACATGCAAGGCACCGTTAAATTCTTCAACAACGAAAAGGGCTTCGGCTTCATTTCCCGCGAGGGTGGCAGCGACGTGTTCGTGCACCACACCAACATCGCCGGCACCGGCTACAAGTCGCTCAACGAGGGCGACGTCGTCGAGTTCGATGTGGCCCCCGGCCGCAAGGGCGACGAGGCCCAGAACGTTCGCGTCGTCTGACGCAGTGTCGTTGAACGCCGCCGGTCCTTCGGGGCCGGCGGCGTTCGTCGTTTTCGGCCGGTGCGCTGTCGCTGTGGCCGAAACTGCCCGGACAATCTCTGGCAGAATCTGACATTCCGATGTGAGGTGCGGTTGACCCGGGGGGTACAGTTTCCTCACCATCGTTGAAGGAGAGCCTCATGCCGTTGCAGGACGACGTCCAGATCGTGTCGGTCGACGACCACGTGATCGAAACCCCGAACGTGTTCAAAGACCGCCTGCCGGCGAAGTTCGTCGACCGCGGCCCGCAGATCACGCGCACCGCCGAGGGCCACGACGTGTGGGTGTACGACGGGGTGCCGCACCCCACGATCGGCCTCAACGCCGTCGCCGGCAAGGACCGCCAGGACTACGGCATGGAGCCCACGGCCTACACCGATATGCGCCTCGGCTGCTACAGCGTGAAGGAGCGCCTGGAGGACATGGACACCGAAGGGGTGCAGGCCCAGCTGTGCTTCCCCAGCTTCCCGGGTTTCGCCGGCGGCACGTTCTTCCGGGCCCCCGACAAAGACCTCGCGGTCGCGTGCGTGAGCGCGTGGAACGACTGGGCGATCGACGAGTGGTGTGGTGGCATGCCCGGCCGCCAGATCCCGCTGGCGATCCTGCCTTACTGGGACATCGACGCCACCGTCGCCGAAGCCGACCGTGTGATCGCCAAAGGCGCGCGCACGTTCTCGTTCTGCGAGGCCCCGCACGCTCAGGGCCTGCCGTCGTTCCACAGCGACCACTGGGACCCGCTCTTCGCAGTGTGCAACGAGGCCAAGGTGCCGCTGTCCCTCCACTTCGGCTCGGGCGGCGCGCCTGCCGTCGCCCCCGGCGCACCGTTCACCGCGGCCATCGCGCTGTTCGGGCTCAACTCGCAGATGGCGCTGATCGACCTCGTCAACACGCGCCTGTTCGAGAGGTTCCCGAACCTGAAGTTCGCCCTGTCCGAGGGCGGCATCGGCTGGATGCCCTACTCGCTGGAGCGCGCCGACTACACGTGGGACCGGCACCGCTACTACACGGGCATGGACACTGCGAAGAAGCCCAGTGAGGTGTTCAAGGATCACATCTACGGCTGCTTCATCTACGACGACGCGGGCCTGCGCAACATCGACCTGATCGGTGAGGACAACATCATGTTCGAGAGCGACTACCCGCACTCGGACAGCAACTGGCCGCACACGCGCAAGATGCTCGCCGAGTCGCTGTCGGGCGTGTCGGATTCGGTGGCCCGCAAGATCGCCGAGGACAACGCTCGCAAGCTGTACAACTTCCCCCGCATCTGAGCGGGTCGGCGCCGGGCCTCAACGCTCGGCGAGCGCGCCCGTGAAACGGCGGGTGGCCAGGTGCACCTTGTGGAACGAGGCCACCGGTTCCAGGAACATCAGTGGGCAGGCCCCCGGCACCAGCGACACGCCGGGGGCCTCGCCTGCCGCGATGGCCGCTTCCGACACGGCACCGGTTCCGGCGCCGCGGAACAGCCACACATGATGGATGCCTCGGTCGACGCACGCCCGCACGGCATCTGCTGCGGCGTCGCCGGGCAGCATCACCATCGCCGCGTCGATCTCTCCCTCGATGTCGGCCACCGAGCGCACGCACGGCACACCCTCCACGTCGGCGCTGCCGGTGTTCACCGGCACCACCTCGTGGCCGTGGTCGCGCAGGGCCTTGAACACGACGTTGCCGAACTTGCGCCGGTCGGCCGAGGCGCCCACGAGCGCGATCCGCTGGTGAGCCAGGAAGTGCTGCACGGTGGCGAGGTCGACCGGCCGCGGCTGCGGACGGCTGCCCGCCACGATGAAGGCAATGCCGATGGCGGTGTACAGCGGGTGGAAGAAGCTGAACTCGCGGATGAAGGCCAGTTCGACCAGCAGCCACGCGATGAGCGCTGCACCGAACAGCACGCTGGCGAGGTTGGTTCGCCGGTCACCTGCCCAGGCCCACTTCGCCAACATCGTGAACGGCACCGCCACGAGCAGTGCGAGCGCGACCCCGCCCACCACTGGGCTGTGCCACGGCAGCCGGGCGTCGACGTCGGCACCCAGCGACAGCCCGCCGCCCGCCAAGCCGACGCAGCCGGCGTATGCGCTGACCGCCACCAGGGCCGCGGCGATCGCGAGGCCCGGCCGTCCGCGACTCGGGGTGCACTGATCTGTCGATGACATCGCGACCTCCTGCATTGTCGTGCACCTCATACGGGGCCACCGATCGAGCGGCGCGTGTAGGGCCGATGGTCACGCGCGGGGCTCGGCGCGCCGTGTGTCGCGTAGCGTGATGGCGATGAGGTCCGGTGTACCCCGACGGCGATGGCTCGCCGCGTGCGCGTCGCTGTTGGCCGGCTGTTCGTCGTCGGGTGGAGCATCACCGACGACAACACCAGCCGCGTCCAGCGTCGAGGCGACCAGCACAGTGGCGTCCACCACCACGGTGCCGGCGGGTGTATTCGCCGATGTCGAGGCCTTGGCCGCCGAACTGTCGGCGGTGGAGGCCGGGATCCGCGCCGAGGGCGTGAGCGCCGAGGAACTGGCAGCGCTGGGCCGCCGCCAACAACTCGCCTACCGGGCGATGAACCGCCACGACGAGTGGCAGTCGACGCTGCTGGCCCTGGTCGACCCTGTGGCGCAGGCGCCGCTGCGCTACCACATTGCAGCCAGGCAGTTCTCGATCGCACACTCGGCGGGCAAACCCGCCACCGATCCGCCCGCCGTGTTGCCCGCATGGACGATCATCGAGCCGCTGCCGGTCGAGCAGCTGCGCAGTTACTACCCCGAGGCGGAGGCTGCCACCGGCGTGCCGTGGCAGTACCTCGCCGCGATCCACTTCCAGGAGACCCGGATGGGTCGTGTCGTGGGGGTGTCGTCGGCGGGTGCGGTGGGCCCGATGCAGTTCCTGCCCACCACGTGGGCGATCTGCTGCGAGGGCGACCCGCTCGACACCCGCGACGCGATCCTCGGCGCCGCCCGCTACTTGGTCGCCCACGGCGCCCCCGGCGACATGGAGGCCGCGTTGAATGCCTACAACCCCAACTCGGCCTATGTCGGCGCGGTCACCGCGTATGCCCAGAACATGCAGGCCGACGAGCGCGCCTACCTCGGCTACCACGGCTGGCAGGTGTTCTACGGCACCAGCGTCGGCACGGTACGGCTGCCCGTCGGCTACTCCGCCACGAACGAGGTCGACGCCGCCGAGTACGTGCGCACGCACCCCGCCGACGTGGTGCCGATCACGTGATCGACGTCGTGAGCATTTCCCCCGCAGGCCCGCCACACTGGGACGAATGTTGAACTCGCCGGAGGCGCGCCCACATGACGCGTGAGCGCAGCCGGCAGCCCCTGTGGGTCGCCGTTGGCGCTCTCGCCGCAGCCACTGCGATGATCGCCGCCGAGGCACCCACCGACGTTCAGGCCGAGCTGCCGAGCCGGTTCACGCGATCAGCGGTGTTCTCCAACCTGATGGATCCGACCGCCGTCCGGTTCTCTCCCGACGGCCGGGTGTTCGTGGCCGAGCGGCGGGGCGTCGTGAAGGTGTTCGACAGCCTCACCGACTCGACGCCCGACGTGTTCGTCGACCTGCGCACCGAGGTGAACAACCTGTGGGACCGTGGCCTGCTGGGCTTGGCGCTGGCGCCCGAGTTCCCCACCGATGCCAGCGTGTACGTGCTGTACACCCACGATGCCGCCATCGGCGAGACCGCCCCTCGCTGGGGCACGCCCGACACCGACAGCGACGGCTGTGATGCCCCCACCGGGGCCACGGGCGGAGACTGCGTCGTCAGCGGTCGGCTGTCGCGGTTCGTTGCCGTCGGCAACACCGCCGGGCCGGAGCAGGTGCTGGTGGAGGACTGGTGCCAGCAGTTCCCGAGCCACTCGGTGGGCTCGTTGGCCTTCGGCGCGGACGGGGCGCTGTACGCCTCGGGCGGCGACGGGGCCAGTTTCAACAGCGCCGACTACGGACAATTGGGCACCCCGCCGAATCCGTGTGGCGATCCGCCGGGTGGGTTCGGCGTCGCCCCGTCGCCCCCGGGCTCCGACGGTGAGGGCGGCTCGCTGCGCGCCCAAGACCTGCTGACGCCCGACGATCCCGTGGGGCTCGACGGCACCATCATCCGCATCAACCCCTTCACCGGTGATGGCCTGCCCGACAACCCGCTGGCCGCCAGCGCCGATGCCAACGCCCGCAGGATCGTGGCCATGGGCCTGCGGAACCCGTTCCGTATCGCCGTGCGGCCGGGTACCGACGAACTCTGGGTGGCTGATGTCGGCCAGGCCGCGTGGGAAGAGATCAACCGGGTGGTCGTGGCCGATGGCCCGACGGTGGAGAACTTCGGGTGGCCGTGCTACGAGGGTGCCGAGGTACGGGCGGCGTGGGTCGACCTGGGCAATGCGATGTGTGCGGGCCTCTACGCCGATGGCCCGGCCGCGGTCGTCGGCGCACACTTCAGCTACGAGCACGGCGAGCCGCTGGCCGATGAGACGCTGACGGTGATGGGTTCGGCGATCAGCGGGTTGGCGTTCTATGCGGGTGGCAACTACCCCGATGCCTACGACGGTTCGCTGTTCTTCGCCGACTACTCCCGCCGCGCGATCTACGTGATGTTCGCGGGTGTCGACGGCTTGCCCGACCCGGAGTCGATTCTTCCGTTCGACACCGATGCCGCGGGGGTGGTCGATCTGCAGGTCGGCCCCGACGGCGATCTGTTCTGGGTGGACACGCTCCTCGGACGCGTGATGCGTGTGCGCTACCGACCGGAGAACACCGCGCCGGCGCCGGCGATCGAGGCCAACCCGACGCACGGCCATGCGCCGCTCGAGGTGCAGTTCTCCGCCGCCGGCACGGTCGACATCGACGACGACGAGATCTCGTACGCCTGGGATCTCGACGGCGACGGCGAGTACGACGACTCCACTGCGGTCGCCCCCTCGTTCACGTATCTCGTCGATGGCGATGTGACCGTGGGCCTGCGGGTTACTGATACGCACTCCTTGGTCGACTCGGCGACCACGGTGGTGCACGTCGGCAACACTGCCCCGGTGCCCACGATCGACTCGCCATCGGCCGCGTTCACCTGGCAGGTGGGCCAGTTGGTGACGTTCAGCGGCAGCGCGAACGACAGCGACGATGGCTCGCTGCCGGATTCCGGGTTGGCGTGGTCATTGGTGATGATGCACTGCGACGAGATCGGCGAGTGCCACGAGCACGAGGTGCAGTCGTGGAGCGGCACGTTCGGCGGCCAGTTCATCGCGCCCGACCACGAATACCCCTCGTACCTCGAACTGCGGCTCACCGCCACCGACTCGCAGGGTTCGGCGGCAACCGTGGTGCGCCGGCTCTACCCGCGATCGGTGGTGCTGCGGTTCGACAGCGAGCCGCCCGGTGCGCGCGTCACGGTCGGCGAGACCACCACGGCCACGCCGTTCCAGCGGATCGTGATCGCCGGTTCGACGACCTCGATCTCCACGGCGGCGGTATCGCTGATCAAGGGTGAGCAGTTCACGTTCACGGCCTGGAGCGATCGCGGCAGTGCCGCGCATTCGGTGGCGCCCACGGCGGACACCACCTACCGGCTGCTGCTGACCCCGCGATTCAACCTTGCGGCCACGGTGGTGACCGCAGCCGATCGGTTGCGCTGCGACCTGACATCGGCGCAGTACGTCCGCTGCGCGACTCCCTGAGGGAGCTGTGGGCGACTGAGCTCAGATCGTTCACCACGGCCCGTGAGCGTGCCATTCCTGCCCGCGGTCCTTAGCCTGGGAGCACGACGACAGGAAAGCTGCACATGAGCGGAAACTCGGTGTTCACGCACCAACACAGTGGGGTGCTCAGCATCGCGGCGGTCGAGGCACCGGTGGTGATCACGTCCGCATGGCTCGACGAGCAGCTGGCCGTCACGTATCAGCGCAACGGCATGCGCGCCGGCCTGCTCGCCGACGTCGCCGGCATCCAGGAGCGCCGCTGGTGGACCCCTGAGGTGTCGTTCGCCGACGCGGCAGCGATGGCCGGCAAAGCCGCGATCGAGAAGGCGGGCATCGACCCCTCGCAGATCGGCATCCTGATGTCCACCTCGGTGTGCAAGTCGCACCTCGAGCCGTCGGTGGCCTGCGCGGTGCACCACCGCTTGGGTCTGCCCACGTCGTGCCTCAATTTCGACATCGGCAATGCCTGCCTCGGGTTCATGAACGCGATGCACGTCGCCAGCGCGATGCTCGATGCCGGCATCGTCGAGTACGCGCTCATCGTCGATGGCGAGGGCAGCCGCTATACGCAGGAGGTGACGCTCGAACGTCTGCGTCGCCCCGAGGCCACCGCAGCCGATGTGTTCGCCGAGTTCGCCTCGCTCACACTCGGCTCTGGTGCGGCGGCGATGGTGCTCACCCGCACCGACCGTCACCCCGAAGCGCACCGGATCGTCGGTGGCGTTGCTCGCGCGGCCACGCAGCACAACCTGTTGTGCGTGGGAAGCCTCGACCGGATGACCACCGACACGGCCGGGCTGTTGACCGCCGGCCTCGACCTCGCCGAGGAGGCTTGGACCGACGCACTGCTGTCGTTCGACTGGGCCGGTGGCGCCGATTGGTACATCCTCCACCAGGTCAGCAAGGTGCACACGACGATGTTGTGCGCCCGCCTGGGCATCGATCCGGCCAAGGCACCGCTCACCTACCCGCGCTACGGCAACGTCGGCCCGGCCGCCGTGCCGATCACGTTGGCCAGCGTGCAGGACGACATCAAGCCCGGCCAGCGGGTGTTCTGCATGGGCATTGGTTCGGGCCTCAACACCAGCCTCACCGAGATCCTCTGGTGACGTCCGCGATGCCGTCCGCTGCCGATCTCGCGGCGTTCGGCCTCGACCCATCCTGGTCGCGGATGGTGCAGGTACCCGGCCACGACGGGGCCACCCATCGCTGGCACGTGCTCGACCGGCCGGCAGAGGGCGCGGAGGGCGTCGCTGCAGCGACGGTGGTGTGTCTGCACGGCAACCCCACTTGGTCGTTCCTGTGGTCGCGTCTGCTGCACGAACTGCATCCGGCGTACCGCGTGATCGCCCCCGACCAACTGTCGATGGGCTGGTCGGATCGTGTCGGCGCTCGTAGGTACGTGGATCGGGTGGCCGACGTGCACGACCTGCTCGCTGCGCTCGGCGTCGCCGGCCCGGTGTGGTTGGTGGCGCAGGACTGGGGCGGGGCGATCGCGATGGGTCACGCGGTCGCCCACCCACAGCAGGTGGCGGGCCTCGTGCTGTCGAACACCGGCATCGCCGTCCCCGAGGGTCGGCACGCGCCGTGGCTGATCCGTCTCGCCGCCAGCCATGGAGTTCATCGCCTGGTCACGCGCAGCACTCCGCTGTTCGTGCGCGGCACGCCGTTCCTGCCGGGCCGCCCGCTCACTCGCGTGCAGCGCCGTGCGCTCGCCGCCCCCTACCGCACCGCCGGCCGCCGTGACGGGGTGGCGGGGTTCGTGGCCGATGTTCCCTTCGGGGATCTCCACGTGACGAAATCGGCGCTCGACCGGGTGGCCGCAGCGCTGCCGTCGTTGCGGGTTCCGGTGCGGCTGGTGTGGGGGTCGCGCGACCCTGTCTTCAACGACGACTTCGCCGACGACCTGCACGGCCGCTTCGCCGACGTGCAGCTGCACCGCATCGCCGATGCCGGGCACCTGTGCGTGCTGGAGACCTCGATCGCGCCCTTCGTGGAGGCCGCGATCGCCGGTGCCGCGAGCGGCCCGACCCCGGCGGCGCGAGTGGCCGATGTGGGTGAATCGTTGTGGTCGCGCATCGAAGCCGCGGCCGACTCCTCGTCGTTGGCCGTCAGCGATGCGGCCGCAGATGAGGCGGTGAACGGTGCCGAGTTCGCCGAGCGCGTCGCCGGGTTCGCCGCTTCGTTGCACGCGCGGGGTGTGCGCCGCGGTGATCGTGTTGCCGTGCTGGTGCCGCCAGGGATCGACCTGATCGCGGTGGTCTACGCCTGCTGGCGCATCGGTGCCGTCACGGTGGTGGCCGACCGTGGGTTGGGCCTAGGCGGCCTCGGCCGTGCCGTGCGCAGCGCGCGCGTGAAGTTCGTCGTCGGCCCCAAGCGGGCCGTCGCTGCCGCGCGCACGCTGCGGTGGGCGCCGAAGGCGACCGCCATCACCGTCGGGTCGCTGCGCGGCAACGACGCGCCGCGGTTGCGCGAGTTGGCGATCGATGCACCAACGGCCGACGATCCGGCCGCGGTGGTGTTCACTTCCGGGGCCACCGGCCCGGCGAAGGGTGTGCGCTACACCCACGGCCAGCTCTGCGCCCAGCGCGATGCACTGCGGGCGCTGTACGGCATCACCGACGGCGACCGGTTCGTCGCCGCGTTCGCGCCGTTCGCCGTGTTCGGCCCGGCGCTGGGCATCGCCACCGGCCTGGCCGACATGGACGTCACCGCCCCGGCCACGCTCACGGCGGCCGCGCTCGACGAGGCGTGCCGGCGCATCGACGCGACGATGGTGTTCGCCTCGCCTGCCGCGCTGGCCAACGTGCTGGCCACAGCCAGCGGCCCGCTGCCCTCGCTGGCGAAGGTGCGCCTGGTGATGTCGGCCGGTGCTCCCGTGCCGATCGAGACGCTGCGCCGCCTGGCCGACCTGTGCCCGCTCGCCGAGCTGTGCACGCCCTACGGCATGACCGAAGTGTTGCCCGTGGCCGACACCACGCTCACGCGCCGCGCCGCGGTGGGTGCCGGGCGTGGCGTGTGCGTGGGGGAACCCGTGCCCGGCTGCGACGTGTTGATCGCCAGCACCGACGCCGGCGCTCGGTTGCAGGAGTTGCCCGTGGGCGACACCGGTGAAGTGGTGGTGCACACGCCATGGATGTCCAGCGGGTACGACGGGCTGTGGCACACGCAGCAACTCGCCCGCCCCACCCACGAGGGCCGCACGTGGCATCGCACCGGTGATGTCGGCCACCTCGACACCGCCGGCCACCTCTGGATCGAGGGTCGAGTGGTGCATCTCATCCACACGCCCATGGGGCCCGTCACCCCGGTGCCGCTGGAGGTTGCCGCGGAAGCGGTGGCCGGGGTTCAGCGCGCGGCCGCGGTGGGCATCGGGCCGCGCGGCGTGCAGCAGGTGGTGATCGTGATCGAGACGACGGCCGACCGCGCCGATGGCCCTGCCGCGCCCGAGCTCGCTGCTGCCGTGCGCGCCGCGGCGGCACCGCAGCCCGTTGCGGCGGTATGGACCACACGGCAACTGCCGGTCGACATCCGCCACAACGCGAAGATCGATCGTTCGGCGCTCGGTCGCATGATGGAGCGCCGGTTGTCGGGGAGCTCGCGGTGAAGGTGCTGGTCACCGGCGGCGGCAGCATGTTGCTGGGCGGTGTGGCTGCGGCGCTGGCGGCCCGCGGCGACGAGGTGGTGTGCCTGCAGCGCCGGCCGATCCACGTGCCCGACGGCGTGCGCCAAGTGCAAGGCGATGTGCGCCAACCCGATGCCGTGCGCTCCGCCGCCGAGGGCTGCGACGCGATCCTCCACGGAGCAGCCCGCGTCGGTGTGCTGGGCACCTGGGACGACTTTCGCAGCGTCAACGTCGACGGCACCAGCAACGTGCTCGCCGCTGCTCGCGCCGCGGGAGTCAGCCGAGTGGTGCACGTGTCCACCCCATCGGTGGCGCACTCCGGGCATTCGCTGGTGGGTGCGGGCGCCGATGCCGCGGTCACCGGCCGCAAGGGGGCGTTCTACGCCGAGTCGAAGGCGCTCGCCGAGCTGCTGGCGCTCGCCGCCAACTCACCCGAACTCGCAGTCGTCGCCATTCGTCCGCACCTGGTGTGGGGGCCCGGCGACACTCAGCTGGTGGGGCGCATCGTCGAGCGCGCGGCCGCCGGTCGGTTGGTCATGGTGGGCGACGGCAGCGCGCTCGTCGACACCACGTACATCGACAACGCGGTCAGCGCGCACGTCGCGGCGCTCGACGCGGTGCGGCCCGGTGCGGTGTGCGCCGGCAGCGCGTACGTCGTGGCCAACGGCGAGCCACGCACGGTGCGCGAGCTGGTGGAGGGCATCTGCCGCGCTGCAGGCGTACCGTTCGCCCCTCGCGAGGTTCCGGCGGGTCTCGCCGTGCGAGTGGGCGGGTTGGTCGAGCGGCTGTGGCCGCGATTCCGCGATGGCGAGCCGCCGATCACCCGCTTCGTCGCCGAGCAGCTGGGTACGGCTCACTGGTTCGACCCGCGCCCGATGCGCGACGACATCGGGTGGCGCCCGCACGTGACGCTCGACGAAGGCTTCGAACTGCTCCGGCAGTCGTTCGCGCGGTCAGCGGCCTGACGCGCCACTCGGCCCCGATTCGCCGACGCGATTCGGGGCCGAGCGGGTGGGGGTCAGATGCTGCTGGGTCGACGCACTGCGAGCCGGACGACAGCGATACCTGTAGCGAGCAGCCCGAGGGCGAGCCACACCGTTCCGCTGCTGGTGGAACCGGCAGGGGTGATCACCGGGGTGCCATCCGGATTGGTGCCGACAACGCCAGCGGGCGTGGTGGTGGCGATGCCGCCGATGACCGCCGCCGATGCGCACGTGGGGTTGACGAAGGTGTCGGAGATCAGGGTGACCGACCCGGTGCGGGCCATCACCCTGCCGTACACCGTGACGCCTGCGTCGAGAGTGACGGAAGCCTGCGCGAGCACGTTGCCCACCATCACCGAACCCGAGCCGAGGGTGGCCGAGCTACCGACCTGCCAGAACACACGGCACTGCTGCGCACCGTTGATCAGGTTGATCGAGCTGCCCGAACCGGTGGTCAGCGTCGAGTCGGTGACGAAGATGAACACCGTGTCCTCGTTGCCGTTGGCATCGAGGGTGAGGGTCCCGGGGAGCATCAGTGATGACCTGCTGGGGCCGGAGTAGACGCCACCCTGCAACGTCAACCCGGTGAGGTTGGCGGTGACCTCGGTGGGGGTTCGGCCGGCCGCATTGAGGTAGGCGGTGGTGAGGGCGAGCTGGCCGTTCGCCGCGGCGGTGTTCGCCGCATCGATGGTGCCCGGCGGAGCCACGGCCACGGGCAGGATGCCGGTGATCGACGTGCCGGGCGACAGCCCGATGCTGCTGGCGAACGTGCTGGTGCCGTCGTTGGTGATGGTTTCCGCGGCGAGCACGGAGTAGCCGCTCGACACGCCGAGCGGTACCGATGCCACGAGGTCGGCATGGGCGACCCCACCGAGCATGAGTGGCATGCTCGCGATGGCGGTACCCACAACTGCGAGGCGGAACTTGAAGGTCGACTGTGCGTTCATCATGATCTCCTACTGCTGAGTGGTGGTGGTCGACCGCGAGGAGAACCGGGGCAGCATCAACGTGGCTGCAACGACTGCCGCTCCCACGATCGCGATGATCCAGGCCATCGAAGATTCGAGGGCGAGGTTCTTGGTGAAGGACTCGTTCTGCACGGCACCGACGAAGCCGACAACGCCGAGGACGGTGCCGAAGAAGATCTCGGAACTCCGTGAACGACTCGCACCGCTGGCGAGCAGCGCGATACCGAGAATCACTTCGATGATGCCGAGCGTCGTGGTGTGGGTGAACCCCAGCACTTCCACGACGGGCGCCGACATGGTGCCGTCGAAGCCGCCGCGGATCATCACGATCAGGCCCAGCACGGTGAGAACCAGGCCGACGCCTGCGGCGAACAGCGCATCGGGCTCGAAGTGCGACCCCGACGATCGGCGAACTCGCGAGACGACAGGGGCAGGGGCAGGGGCCGGTGCAGGTGCGGGTACGACTGCTGGCGCGGCTGCGGTGGGGAGTGGCGGTAGCGGTGTGGTCGCCGGGGCGATCACTGCCTCACGCTGGTGATAGGAACCCTGGTCGATGGTCATGGCGTTGCTCCTCCGGGTGCCGGTGGAGGCCGGCTGACGGACAAGCTGGTGATACCCCGTCGACCGACGGGTTAAACCGTTTCCTGCACAACGAGTTCGAGGCAGAGCAGCGCGAGGTCGTCGAACCGGTCTGTCACCGACGCCGACAGCGCACGCACGAGGTCGTTCGGGTCGAGGTCGCTGTGGGCGCAGGCCTCGCGCGCCAGCCGGGCGAGCCCCACGTCGAGGTGTTCTCGACGGCGCTCCACGAGCCCGTCGGTGAACAGCAGGATCCGATCGCCGGGGCGCAGCACGACGAACGACGATGCGTAGCGCCGGCCCGCGGTCAGTGCCAACGGTGGTCCAGGGTGCTCGGGGAGATAGCTGGAGGTGTCGTCCGGATGCACGATCAGCGGCGAGAAGTGGCCGGCTTGCGCCCACGTCAGCGTGCGCGATGGAAGGTCGAGGACGGCGTAACAGCAGGTGACGAACGGTCCGCCCGGGTCGTTGAGGCGACTCGTCACGTCGTTGGCGCGAGTGAGCACGTCGCCGGGTTCGGCGTACTCGTCGGCCAGGGCGCGGAACACGTTGCGCACCTGCACCATGAACACCGCGGCGTGACGCCCGTGCCCGGCGACGTCGGCGATCACCAGCGCGAGGCGGCCGTCGGCCAGTTCGAACGCGTCGTACCAGTCACCACCGATCGGCTCGCTGCGGTCGGCGGGCTCGTACATCGCTGCCATTCGCACACCAGGTGGTTGCGGGAGTGCACGTGGGATCGCCGCGGCCTGCAACAGGTCGATCGCCGAACGTTCGTTCGCGGCGAGCAGCGCCGCGGCGTGCTGTGCAGCCTCGGCGGCGACGATGTCGGTGATGTCGCGCATCGCCGCGATGTAGCCGTCGCCCAACTGCGCCACCTGCAACGTGCGGAACTGCTCGACGATGCCACCGTCGGGGGCAGTGGCGAGATCGGGCAGCCGCTCCACCTGATACGGGCGGCCGGTCTCGACCACCTCGCAGAACCTGTCGAACGTGCCGGTACGGCGCCAGTTCGGGTGCACGTCGCACAACCGTCGCCCGACCGCCCGACCCGAGTCGACACTGCCGGTCGCACCATTGATGAACTCGATCACGAAGTCCTCGATCACCCCCGACGGCCCGCGGATCGCGCGCCCGATGGTCACCTCGTCGAGCATCGAGTCGAGTGCTCGACGGAACTGGTCCTGGTGGGCCTTTTCGGTCGCAGAGACGCGGTCGAGTGCCAGCGCGGTGAGCGACGACACGGTGCCCAGCAGCGTGAGCATCGTGGGGGTCACCGTGCGCGGCTCGTCCCACACCACCTGGATGCCTCCGTTCGGCGTGCCGGTGCTGCGCAGCGGGTAGGAGACGGCGGTGGTGTCGCCAGCGTTGGGCAGCGCTCCGGCCGCCGTGCCGTGTGCTTCGAACCAGGCGCGGGTTTCGTCATCGCTCACGCCGCGCAGCGCCCGCACCTCACCGGTGGGGTCGCCCCACAGCACCACCGCCGCGTGGCCGTCGAACGCCTCGGTGAGGTGGGCGCACACGCTGTCGGCGATCTGCTGCTTGTCGGCGGCCTCGGAGAGCGCCTCGGCGAGGTGCAGCGTCTGCGCGGCCTGCCGGTGAGCGACCGTTTCGGCGGTGACGTCGGTGAACGCTGCGCCGATGCCCACCACGTTCGCATCGGGGTCGCGTAATGGTCGCAGGCTCAGCACCCAGTGGCGTTCCAGGCTGAGCGCGGGGATCGAGATGTCGAGCGGCCAGGCCGCCACCGGGTCGCCCCCGTCGCGCACACGTGCGAGCAGGTGTTCGTACAGCTGCCCGGCGATCGGGCTGAGTTCCGTCGGCCGCTTGCCGATGTGGTCGGCGACAGCGACGCCGTTCATCCGCGCCATGGGTTCGTTGACCCGCCGGAACCGCAGGTCGCGGTCGAACACCGCCGTCGCCTCGGGTGACTGATCGAGCAGCACATCGGCGAGTTGACGCTCGACGTGCTCGTGCGCGCGCACTTCCTCCAGGCGCATCACCAGCAGCGCCACACCGATGGCCGCGGCGAGGAAGACCACCAGGCCCAGGGCGTCGGGCCACGTGGCCACGGTCCACGACCGCAGTTCCGGTGTAAAGGCCCACCACAGCGCGACGGTGCCGACGACTGCCGAGAGGATCGCGGACCGCATACCGGCCATCACCGCCGCGACCACGCACGACAGCAGCAGCAGCGCTGAAGGGCCGTACGAGCTGGAGTCGGTGAGCGATGACAGCATCGCGGTGACCGCCGCCGGTGGCCCCGCGCCGTACAGGATCTCCTTCAGGCCGAGGCGTTCGTCGGGTGCGGCGAACAGCCGGCGCAACGAGCCGTGCGCGCCGTCCCCGCTGTCGTCAGTGTCATCGACCTGTTGCCCGGCCAGGCGCAGCGCCGCCGAGCGAACGAGCGCGAGGTCGTGCGCGGTGTAGGCCACCCCGTGTTGGCGGCGGGCGACCAGTACGCCGATGGTGCCGTCGGAAAGGGTGGTGCTCGCCCCCACGACGTGCGGTGAGCACAGGGTGCCGGCCTTCGCCACCGTGGCGCACTCATGGTCGGGTTCGTGGGCCGGCAGCGAACCATCCGGAGTGGGCAGCGTCGGCCCGGCCGCGCCGAGCACTGACACGTCGCCCGTGGTGGTGTCGATCCGGTGCCACTGCACCGGGTCTGCGGCGAGCGATGCGGACACCACTCCGAGCAGACCCGCTACCAGGTGCTCCGGATCGTTCCACCACAATTCGTCGAGGTGGAGGGGCACTACGGTCACCGTACCCTCGCGATGGCGACCGTGGGGCAAACTTCTTCGCGATGAGTCGCGAGGGTTTGGTCGCCATCACCCCCGGGTAGAAACCGCGCCGCAGCGACGCACCATGGAAGGCTGGCGATCGAGATGAACTCCGAGCGGATCGTGCGGCATTCCCGATCCTTCGACGCGGTTCCCTTCGCCGCCAGCGAGGCTCGCTCCTTCGTCGGCGTCACCCTGCGCGACGGCGGCGCCTCGCAGCGGGCCGTCGACGACTTTCGCCTCGTGGTCAGCGAGCTCGTCGCGAATCTCGTCGAGCACGGCGACGGCGCCGGGTTCGACGTGTACGTCGAGGGTCCGGTCGCGGGTGCCTGGGTTCTGGGCATCGAGTGCGCCGTCGCGGCAGCGGGTGCCTCGCTGCCCGATCCGCACGCGTGGGCGGTCGCCGACCCCGACGAGGCATCCGGCCGTGGACTCGGCATCGTGCGCACGCTGATGGACGACATCACGCTCGAGGCGGCCGACGGTCGCCTGACCATCCGCTGCATCCGCCACTCCACCTGAAAACGAGCGATGCCCGGGTCGGCGGGGGGAGCCAACCCGGACAACGATGGTGTGGTGGCCGAGGTACGACCTCGGCCCCGGTCACTTGGGCGACTTCAGCGCGTCGCGGGCCGTGTCGATGGCGTTCTTGGCCTTGCCGGCGAGTTCGTCACGCTCACCTTCACGGTGCAGATCGTCGTTGCCGGTGAGATCGGCGATGGCCTGCTTGACCTTGCCCTTGGCGGTGTCGATGTTGCGGGTCATGTGACTCCTTTGTCCTTGGTCTCACGTACCCGCTGAGCCGGCCCCCCAAACATCGGCGACGGATCTGCTCGACCGATGACCGTTCGCGGCCGAACTGAGGCACACTGCCTGTGAAACCACGTGAGGGAGGCGCAATGAGCACCACGACCGGGGACGATTCGAACCTGCACGTAGAGATTGCGCCCGACGGTGTGGTGGTGGTGCGCGGCGACATCGACATTGCCGGTGGCCCGGTCCTCGATGCCGCGCTCACGTCCGCCGAGCCGGCCGGCGGTGTGGTCATCGACCTCGAGGGCGTCGCCTTCATCGACTCGTCGGGTCTGCGCTGCCTACTCAGCGCCGCGCGCCGTGCAGCTGCGCTCCAGTCGGCCGTGTCGCTGCGCTCAGTGGGGCCCGAGGTCGCACGCTTGCTGCAGATCACCGGCACCACCGACCAGTTCGTCATCGAGAGCACCCGTGCCTGACGGGCTGCGCCAAACCTCGGTCGACGTGCGTGTACCGGCCGAGCCGTCGATGTCCCGAGTGCTGCGTCTCGCGGCAAGTGGTGTCGCATCGCTGGCCGGTTTCTCGGTCGACGAGATCGAGGACATCAAGGTCGCGGTCAGCGAGGTGCTGCTCGCGCTCGTCGAGCATGGCGAGGGCGCGGCGATCGACGTGCGATTCGTCGTCACCGAGAGCGGCCTGGAGATCCACGGCCGCAGCGCGGCCGAACACTTCGACGCACAGCACCCCGACCTTGCGGTGTGCAGCACGGTGTTGGCGAGCGTGTGCACGGAGCACGGTCTCGAACACCAGGAAGGTAGCGCGCACATCTGGGCGATGGTCGCGCACGTTGCTGTCGGATGATCCCCGAGTCGGCACTCGGTGCAGCCGACGAGCAGTGGCTGAACACGGCGCTCGAGCGGCTGGCGGTCACGCACGATCCGGCGTTGCGGATGGAGATCGCTGCGCACGAGTCATGGCTGGCGGTGCGCACGGCCCGTCGCTTCTGGGATCGTGGTGAGCCGTTCGACGATCTCACGCAGGTGGCTCAGATCGGCTTGCTGAAGGCGATCGATCGGTTCAGTCCCGAGCGCGGCGTGCCGTTCGCTGCCTTCGCCACGCCCACGATCCTCGGCGAGTTGCGCCGCCACTTCCGTGACCGCACATGGAGTGTGCATGTGCCGCGGCGGGCCAAAGACCTGCGCGGCGCAGTGAACGCGATGCGCGAGGAACTCACGCTAACCCTCGAGCGGTCGCCGCGAGTCGACGAGATCGCCGACCGCTTGAACGTGCCCGTCGATCAGGTGATCGAGTCGTTGGAGTCGAACCTCGCGTACCGCACTCAGCAACTCGATGCCAGGGGCGGGAGCGATCGTTCGAGCAGCGACACCGACTTCGAACACGTGCTCGACCGCGAGGTGGTGATCGGGCTCCTCGATCACCTGCGCCCGCGCGAGCGCCGCATTCTCACGCTGCGCTTCTTCGAGGGGATGAGCCAGGAGCAGATCGCCCAGGAGATCGGTACCAGCCAGGTGCACGTTGGCCGCCTCATCGCCGCCAGCCTGGCGCTGCTACGAGACCACCTGTCGGAGAATCCGGCAGCCACGAGCTGAGCGTTTGAACCGCGGCCACCCGGGGTATGCGAAGCACATGATCACCCTCGGAATCGTCCTCCTGCTGCTCGGCCTGCTGTTCAACATCGGTGTCCTCTGGACCGCAGGGGTGATCGTGTTGATCGTGGGCCTCGTACTCGTGCTGCTCGGCCGCAGCGGCCACCAGGTCGGCTCCCGCGCGCACTACTGGTGACGACACCCACTTCGCTCTTCACTTCGACACCCACTTCGACACCCACTTCGACGAAAGGACACATCATGTTGCTCGCATCCGGTCTGTACATCGGCGGAGGGTTCCTCACCCTCC
Source organism: Actinomycetota bacterium (assembly GCA_030645495.1). Classification (GTDB taxonomy): domain Bacteria; phylum Actinomycetota; class Acidimicrobiia; order Acidimicrobiales; family Ilumatobacteraceae; genus UBA668. Next base: position 62,628 of record JAUSLV010000002.1, on the reverse strand, counting down.
TGCTCATCATCGTCGTGGTCGTGCTGATCCTGCGGTAGGCGCACCTGACAGGCGGCGTCACGTCGCCTCCATGGCGATCGCTTGACTAGCGTTTCGCGCATGGCTGGGAACGTTCCGAACAAGATCCTGCTCACCGAAGACGAGATGCCCACGCAGTGGTACAACGTCATCCCCGATCTGCCGGCGCCGCCGCCGCCGGCGCTGCATCCTGGCACCCTGCAGCCCGCCGGCCCCGACGACTTCGCGCCGCTCTTCCCGATGGCGCTGATCGAGCAGGAAGTCAGCACACAGCGCTACACCGACATCCCTGGCGGGGTGCTCGACATCTACCGCCTGTGGCGGCCAAGCCCGCTGTACCGCGCCCACCGCCTGGAGAAGCTGCTGGGCACGCCGGCGCGCATCTACTACAAGTACGAGGGCGTCAGCCCGGCCGGCTCGCACAAGCCGAACACCGCCGTGCCCCAGGCGTACTACAACAAGCAGGAGGGCATCCGGAAGCTCACCACCGAGACCGGGGCAGGCCAGTGGGGTACCTCGTTGGCGTTCGCCACCGCGCAGTTCGGCCTCGAGTGCGAAGTGTGGCAGGTGGCCGCGTCGTATCGCGCCAAGCCCGGCCGCAAGACGATGATGGAGATCTACGGCGCCACGCTGCACCCCAGCCCGTCGATGGAAACCGAGTACGGCCGCGCGCTGCTGGCCGAGAACCCTGATCACCCGGGCAGCCTGGGCATCGCCATTTCCGAAGCGGTGATGATGGCCGTCGCCGACCCCACCGTGCGCTACTCGCTGGGCAGTGTGCTGAACCATGTGCTGATGCACCAGACGATCATCGGTGAAGAAGCGTTGCTGCAGCTGGCCAAGGTGGGCGAGACGCCCGACGTGTTGGTGGGCTGCACCGGCGGTGGCAGCAACTTCGGCGGCCTGGCCTTCCCGTTCTTGCGCGAGAAGCTGGCCGGGAAGATGAACCCCACCATTCGCTGTGTCGAGCCGGCCGCGTGCCCCAGCCTCACGAAAGGCGAGTATCGCTACGACTTCGGCGACACTGCCGGCCTCACGCCGCTGATGAAGATGCACACGCTGGGCCACGGGTTCATCCCCGACCCGATCCACGCTGGTGGCCTTCGCTACCACGGCATGTCGCCGCTCGTCAGCCACATCTACGAGCTGGGCCTGGCCGAGGCGATCGCGATCCCGCAGGTCGAGTGCTTCACCGGCGCCGTGCAGTTCGCGCGCAGTGAGGGCATCGTGCCCGCCCCCGAACCCACGCATGCGATCGCCGCCGCGATCCGAGAAGCGCTTGCGTGCAAGGAGAGCGGCGAGGAGAAGGTGATCCTCACCGCGCTGTGCGGCCACGGCCACCTCGATCTCGCGTCGTACGAGAGCTTCCTCGCCGGCAAGATGGTGGATCTCGACCTCAGCGACGAAGCCGTCGCCGCGGCTATGGCGCAGGTGCCGGTGATCAACGCCTGAACCCGCACCCACGGGGTCGGGCGCGGGTTGGCCCAGGGGGCGATTACACGAGGCGGTGCCGATCGCCTCTCGCCGTGGAGGCTCCGCGGCGCGACAGTGAAGCCATGAGAGAGACTTCGCGGGGTCACAGGTATCTGTTCGCCGCGGTGCTCGTCGCCGCCTTGCTCCCGGCCACTGCCGGTTGTTCGTCGGACGACAAACCCAGCGAGGTGTCCACGTCCGACCCCACGGACGCGTCCGACTCGTCGCCACCGACCGACGACACCGCAGCCCCGACATCCGATCCGGTGGTCGAACTCGTCGCGCTGCCACCGCCCACCGAAGCCCTGTGCGCTGGTGCGGAGTACACCACGTTCGAGGGGTACCTCCCCGAGGGCGATCCTGGTGCCGACAGCTACGTCGGCTTGGAGATCCTCACGGTCTACGGCATCGACGTGATGAGTTCGTCCTACGACTTCGAGGTCAGCGCCGGCAACACCGGCTACATGGTGTTCGTGCGTGGTGGGAAGATCGCCGAGTTCCGCACCTACGACATCTCGCTGGCCGATGATCCAGGCTTCCAGGCCGCGCTGCAACGCCTGCTCGGGTTGTACTTCACCGACCCCACCATGTTCCCGGCGTCGGTGATCCTGAACGCAATGCGCGACACCGCCGGCGGCCCGTGGACATTGACGAACTGCACGTTCGACCCGGAGCGGCCGATGCCGCCAGGGGAATGAGCCCTCAGGGGGCCGGCGTGAGTTGGGTCCAGGTGCCGTCATTCATGTCGTTGGGGTCGAAGTTCGGGTCGTCGGCGGCGATGTACTCACCGTTCTCGTTGACCCAATAGGTGTCCCACGTGGATGGCAGCTCCACGTACATGTCGGTGGCGGGGTCGGTGTAGGTCTGCGTGCCCGACAGGATCTGCCCGTTGATCTCGGCCTGGCGGTCCTGCGAGGCCCACCGCTCGTCGATCACCTGTTGCTGCAGCGCCCTGCTCTCGGCGCGGTACTGGGCGAGCAGTTGGCCGAAGCGCACTGTGTCGGCCATCTGCTGCTGGATGCCCTGGATGAACAGCTTGATGCACTGGCGGTAGATGCCCTCCCACTCGGGGGTGGAGATGCGGCTGGCGATCACCGTGGAGATGACACCGGCGTTGGCATCCAGCGACCCCGCGGGCCCGGCCGCGGTGTACGCGAAGTTCACGTACCACGACGTGATCTGAGGTGAGCTGGACACCAGGATCGCGAACGACACATCGCGCTCCCAGGGCTGGCCATCGCGGGTGTAGGCGAAGCGCATCTTGTACGCGTGCGCTTCGCCTGGGCCGCCGAACCCGGTGAGGAACGCCTCGGCCACCACCGGTTGTTCGATGGTCGACACGACCTGTGCGCCGTTCAGTTCGGCGAGGTCGTTGGGCACCCAGAACTCGTTGACCAACTGCAACGGATCGGTGATCGGGGCCACGAAGGCCTTGCCCTGGTAGTTGCCGCCGATCGGCACGCTGAACCCCGACGGTGGTTGGAACCAGATGAAGTCCTGGATCGGCAACCAGTCGATCGTGACGCCCGAGACTGGGTCGGCGACATGGGTCTGCAGGAACGCCAAACGCTCCCAGTACGGCAACCACTGCACGCTGCCGCTCGCCTCCCAACCCTCGGGCACCAGCACGGTGATGGCCGTGGTGTTCTCGGCGGCCGGGTCGGTGAAGCTGGCCGGGGTGAAGCGCATCAACTCCGGTGTGGCTGGAGCGTCAGTGATGACAGGGTCGGTCGCGCCTGGTGCGGTGGCAACCGAGTCGGTGGTGGAAACGGCGTCGGTGGGAGCGGTGACGCCGAAGCCGGACCCACCGCACGCGGTGAGGACGACGCCGGCGATGAACAGCGGGACCGAACGCTTCATCGGCATTTTCTATCACCGGCGGACGCGTCGCCGGATCAGGCCCGTGAGGTTCAGGCGGTGACGGTGAACTTCACGGCGGTGTGCGTGGCCGGGCCACTACCGCGGAGCCGGCGCCAGAGCTGCCCCGGTGCGATGGCCACCGAGTACGCCAGCCAGTACTTGCGCTTGATCAAGCCGCTGACCCGCGCCGCTGCCTCGCCGGCGAGCACCTCGGCCGTGCCCGCAAACTCGGTGGCATCGGCCTTCACCTTGCCGCTCAGGCTGCACACCTTGGCTGCGGCTGCCGGATTGTTGCGCACGCGCTTCACCTTGAACGCCGTGTCCTCGGTGGTGAACGCGTAGCCGCCTTCGAAGGGCACCACCCACACGGGGGTGGGCACCGCGGTGCCGTCCTTCTTGTAGGTGATGAACGAGATGTACTTCGCGTTGTCGAGTTCCGTCGCCATGACGTGCAACGGTACCGGTGGCGTGGCGCTGCCCGCTCCGTTTGCGACACTGTCGGAATGAGCAACCAGTTCTCCGCGATCGACGCCGCACGTGAATGCCTCGATCTGATCGAGTCGTTCGACATCGCCGGCGCGGCTGCGAGGTTCGCGCCGGAGGGCGTGCTCGAGCTGCCGATGCGTCCCGAACCGCTCGCACGCGAGCTGCGTGGTGCCGAGATCGAGAAGTTCATGCGGCTGCTACCGAAGCTGTTCGCCCGGCTGCGCTTCGTGGAGCGCCGCTATCACCAGACCACCACCGCAAGAACTGCGGTGGTCGAGTACAAGGGCGATGCCGTCACCCATACCGGCACGCCGTACCTCAATACCTACATCGCCGTATTCGAGTTCGACGAGCAGGGTCGCGTGCTGCTGTGGCGCGAGTACTTCGACCCGCTCGTGCTGCAGCAGACGTTCGCCGGCTGACCGAGCGAGTGGGGTGCCGCACTCGGCGGGAGCGTCCCACGCTGAATTCATCTGGCGTCCACCCACAGCTCGTGGGGCGTTCACGGTCGCTTCAGGGGTGGCTCGTACGATCCGACAGGCATGGAGACCACCTCGGGTTCAGTCGCTGCGGGCGTGCTCACGCCTCATCCGCTGCCGCGGTTCGAGCTCCTTTCGCCGCTGGCGGCGCCGGCCGACTCGCTCACCCCCCCAAGTGAGTCGATCGCGCCGCCAGCGGTACCTACCGCGTGACGTGGAACCTGCTGCCGTAGCGGGCTGACCGCTACGCCGCGTAGCGCTGGCCGCATCGCAAGCGGCCCGAAGGCAAATGGTCAAGCACGGCTATCCGCTGGGTGTAAAACACTCCGCAGGCGTTCCGCCTGACCTTGGGAGGGGTTCATGCACACCGCTGTTGTCGACGCGCCGCCGGGCCATCTGCCGCGCAAGATCCAGATCGTTCCGCTCGTGGGCCTGCCAGTGGTGGCGGTCCTGGTGGGGTTCGTGATCTACGCCATCGCCGCCGACGAACTGTGGCCATTGGTGCTGTGCCACGTCGCCGGTGGTGCGCTGTGGACCAGCATCGACCTGTTCGTGGGCCTTGCCGTCGGCCCGATCATCGGCGGGATGTCGCCACCCGCACGCGCCGAGTTCTCGGCCAAGTTCATGCCGAAGATGGTGATCATCATGCCCACGGTCGTCACGATGACCCTGGCCACCGGCCTGCAGTTGGCGATGAAGATGGGCACGCTGAACATCGGTACCGAGTCGCGCGACTGGCTGATCGCCTCGATGATCGTCGTCGGCGTGATGGCGGTGGTGGCGCTGGGCATCCTCGAGCCCGCCAACATCGCCGTGTTGTGGGAGATGAACAAGCCGCAGCCCAACCCCGAGATCATCGGGCGGATGATGAAGCGCTTCGTGTACACCGCCGGTGTGACGGGGCTGATGCAGATCGCGACGCTGATCATCATGACGAGAGTGAGGACGCTGTGAGCGCCGACGCCGTGAGCACCGATACGACGACCGTGGACACCGGCGCGGGTAGCGCGCTCGACCGACCGTTCCCGCGCGCCATCGAGATGGCCACGCTGTCGCTGGCATGTGTGGTCGTGGGCGGGGTGTGGCTCGGCTCGCACGCCACCGAGGAGGCATCGCTGACGTTGCCCACTGCGCTGATGGTGGTCGCCGCCGCGCTGCTCGCAACCGCGGCCGCGATGGTCAGTCGCGTGAAGGGCTTCTCGTGGAACGCCTTTCGGCGGGTGGGCAAGTGGGCGCTGCTCGCGTACTGCGTGTCCGCCGGGATGATCGAGTTCGCGTTCGTCAGCAACGACGCACCCAGTGACGTGCTGTGGGTGGTGACAGGGCTGTTGGTGATCTTCGCCCTGGTCGTGCCGTTCCTGATCGCCACCACCGTCGCTCGCTACCAGGACTGACATCGGCGTTTCTCAGCGAACGCACAGCGATTTCCCATCGTGCCTGAAGGCGCGTGGCGGAGCCTGACGGTGGAGACACCGCCGAGGAGACGCCATGACCACCACCACCACCGACACCTGGAACCGGCTCGACGACTCGTATCGCCTGGGTGCAGGTGACGGGTGCGGGTTCGAGCAGTTCGACACGATCAGCGGGTCGGGTGGTTGGCCGCCTCCACCGGTCGGCTCACCGGCCATGCCCGCTGGGCCACCTCACCGCCGACGCGGCGGACGGCGGTTGTTCCTCGCCTCGATCACGACCGCGGCGCTGGTCGGCGGTGCGGCCGGCTACGTGGCCGGCACCGTCGCCGAGAGTGATCACGAGCCGACCACCGTCGCCACCACGGTCGATGTCACCCCCTTGACCTATGCCGACAGCTCGATGAACGTGACCGCGATCGCCGCGACCGTCGAACCCTCCGTGGTCACCATCGCCGTCCAGCTCACGGTTCGCCAAGGCCCGCGCAGCTACTCGGGCTCTGCTGCGGGCACGGGTATCGTCCTCACCGCCGACGGCCAGGTGCTCACCAACGCCCACGTCGTCGCCGATGCGACCTCGATCACGGTGACGCTCGCAGGCGAGAGCACCGCACGTGAGGCCCGGCTGATCGGTGCCGACGGTGCGAACGACATCGCCTTGATCCAGATCATCGGCGTGTCGGATCTGACACCCGCGGCGATCGGTCGTGCCGACGAGGTGGTGGTCGGCCAGGACGTCGTGGCGATCGGCAACGCGCTCGACCTCGACGGCGACGTATCGGTGACCCGCGGGATCATCTCCGCACTGCACCGTACGGTGCAACTGGAGTCGGGCACGCTCACTGGCATGCTGCAGACAGACACCGCAATCAGCTCAGGCAATTCCGGTGGCCCACTGGTGAACGCTGCCGGTGCCGTGATCGGCGTGATCACGGCGGGAGCCACCAGCAGCGGGACTGTCACCGCCGAGAACATCGGCTTCGCAATCACGATCGATCATGCGCTGGAGATCGTCGCGGCACTGCGCTCAGCCGCTTGACCGCCGATCTGCGGCCCTGCCGATCCACTGCGGCCACAACGGGCCGGTCGTTCTAGCGTGGGTGCCACCATGAGCGAGCCGCACGAACCTGCCCACTACGACCCGCTGGTGCACGTCGCGCGGCCTGACCGTCCCGACGACGAGGCCCAGGCTCGCGCTCGCCTGGGGCGGGCCATCCGCGACGTCGGCCACGCCGCAGTGGGCCGCCACGCCCCGGTGACGGGCTTGTTGGAAGCCGCTGCCGCCATCGAGCAGGTGGCCGCGGTGCTCGATGCGGGCACCTCGCGCGATCGCCACGAGGACGAGCCGCGCAACGGGGTGTGGGCTGCCCCGCCGGTTGATGGCGAGATCATGTTCAGCCACGACGAACGCCCGATCTCGGGGCGCGCCAGCCCCTGGGGCCTCGACCTCGAGGTGCGCCGCGAGGGCCACGAAGTGGTTGCCTCGGTCACGATGCGCGCGGCCCACGAAGGTGCCCCGGGCCGCAGCCACGGCGGCCTTGTCGCGGCACTGTTCGACGATGTGTTCGGCTTCGTGCTGAACATCATGTCGGTGCCTGCCTTCACCGGCGAGCTGACCATCCGCTATGAGGCGGGCACGCCGATCGGTGTGCCGCTGGAGTGCCGCGCCCGGCTCGCCCGCCAGGAGGGGCGCAAGCTGTTCATGACCGGCGAACTCACCCACGCCGGCACGGTGCTCGCGCGCACCACGGCCACGTTCATCACGATCGACCCCGAGCGGTTCCTCGCCGGCACCGCCTGAGCAGTCAGGGCGGTCAGGGCAGCTCGACCCAGAACGTGGTGGGCCCGCCGGGGCGTGACTCGACGCCACATGTGCCACCGTGCGCGCTGACGATGCCGGCCACGATGGCGAGGCCGAGTCCGTTTCCACCAGCGGAGCGAACGCGCCCGCGGTCGACGCGGTAGAAGCGCTCGAACAGGTGGGGCACATGCTCGGCGGCGATGCCTGGGCCTCGATCGGTGACCTCGACCCGCGCGCCGCCCGAGGGAGTGGGGATACCGACCACCTCCACTGCGCAGTGCTCGGGCGTGTGCCGCAACGCGTTCGTGGCGAGCGCGGCGATTGCCTGTACGACGCGGTCGCGATCGCCCACGACCGGTAGCTGACCGGGGCAGCGCAGCGTGATGGTGCGGTCCGGCTGCACGACCTGCAGGTCGGCGACGAGGTCGCGCAGCGCAGTGGCGAGGTCGAAGGGAGCCCGGTGGGTGACACCGTGCTCGTCCATGTCGGTGAGGTCGAGCAGGTCATCGACGATGCGCGTCATCCTCGATGCCTCTTGGTTGATCCGCCGCATCGCGTCGGCGACGTCGGCGTTGTCGAGCTGCTGCGTGGTGTGCAGCGCGGAGTAGCCGCGGAGTGTGGTGAGCGGTGTGCGCAGCTCGTGCGACGCGTCGGCCACGAAGCGACGCATGCGCGCCTCGGCATCCTGCGAGGTGTCGATCATCGTGTTCAACGCGCGGCCCAACCGTGCGGCCTCCGTGGGGCCGGGCGCCACGTCGATCCGTCGGTCGGTGGCGCCCGAGCTGATGGCATCGGCAGCCTCGGTCATCCGCCGGATCGGTCGCAAGCCGAGACGGATCACCCACCAGGCGATCAGCGCCAGGAGCGCGAGCACCACGAGCGCGACGATCACCAGCGTCGTGACCAGCCGGTTCGAGGCATCATCGGCAGGCGCGGTGGACAGCGCGAACACTGCCACCCTGCCGTTCAGCAGAACGGCCGTCATCACCCGCACCTGCGCCGCCTCGCCACCGGCCGTACCCACCGTGGCCGGGCGCTCGAAGCGGTCGGTGGGTGCAATCGCCGGCAGCAGGTCGGGATCGTCGGTGGGCGCCAGGAGGGTGGTGAGTTCGCCGTCGCGAATCAGGCCCACGTACATGTTGGTGAGCGTGACGGCCGGCGGCGCGGCGACCTGGCCGCCATTGCGGATCAGCCGGTTCATCACCGGGCCGGGCTGTTCGGCGAGCAGCTGCAGTTGTTCGTCGAGTTGGTCGTACAGGTAGTCGCGCTGCAGCACGGTCACCACACCGCCGGCGACGCCCAGCACCACCAGCAGGGCCACCAACGCGGCGAGCAGTCGAGTGCGCAGCGTCACTCGCCACCTCGTGCGGGTGTCGGCTCGCGCAGGCTGTAGCCAACGCCGCGTACCGTATGGATCAGCTTGGGTTCCACCGCGTCGGCCTTCTTGCGCAGGTTGCTGATGAACGACTCGATGATCGCCGACTCGCCGTCGAAGTCGTACTGCCACACGTGGTCGAGGATCTGGGCTCGCGACACCACGCGTCCGGCGTTGGTGATCAGCAGGCGCAGCAGTTTGTACTCCGTGGCCGACAACAGCACCTCGTCATCGCCGCGCCACACGCGGTGGGCGTCGTCGTCGAGCACCAGGTCGTGCACCTGATGGCGGGCGGTGACGGTGGTGGTGGCGCCGCGGCGCCGCAAGGCCACCTGCACTCGAGCGACCAGCTCCTCCAAGGCGAAGGGCTTCACGATGTAGTCGTCGCCGCCCGCGGTGAGGCCGCGTACTCGGTCGGCAGTGTCGCGTCGAGCGGTGAGGAACAGCACGGGTGCCTCGCACCCGGCGTTGCGCAGCTGGCGCATCACCTCGAAGCCGTCGAGGTCGGGCAGCATCACGTCGAGCACCACCACGTGCGGATCGAAGCGGGCCGCCTCGTCGATGGCGGCACGGCCGGTGCCGGCGGTGCGCACGTCGCAGCCGTCGAGCTTCAGCGCCGACCCGACCAGGAACGAGATGTTCTCCTCGTCATCGACCACGAGCACTCGGGGAGATCCAGGGTTCACGGCCACAGCGTGCCAGACCGCGCTGTGCCGAAGCTGGAGGAAACCTGGAGATCAGCTGGAGGCCGGGCATCTCCAGCTGATCTCCAGCTGGCGTTCCAGTACTTTCGAGGCTGTCGCCGCATCGTTGGCATCGTCCTTCCCGGACGATTCCCCCGACGAAAAGGAACCACCATGAAGCACAAGATGATCCGCACCGGTCTGATCGCCGGCCTCGTGGCCGCCCTCGGCGTCACCGCTGCCGCCTCGGTCAGCGCGGCCGCCAGCGAAGGCACCGACAGCGGTGCCGGCAACGGAGCCCGCGCCCGAGTCATGGCGCAGCTGACCGACGAGCAGAAGCAGTGCATCACCGACGCCGGTGTCACCAAGCCCGAGGGCCGCCCCACCGCCGAAGAGCGCGAGGCGATCCGTGCGGCACTCGAGTCGTGTGGCGTCGAGCTGCCCGCCCGCCCGAACGGGCCCCTGGCGCAGCTGACCGACGAGCAGAAGCAGTGCATGGAGGCTGCGGGTGTCGTCAAGCCCGAGGACCGCCCGACGGCCGAGCAGCGTGAGGCGATCCGCGCCGCCGCCGAGTCGTGTGGTGTCGAGCTGCCGGCCCGCCCGAACGGGCCGCGGGTGTCGCTGACGGACGAGCAGAAGCAGTGCATGCAGGCCACCGGTGTCGCCAAGCCCGAGGGTCGTCCGACCGTCGAGCAGCGTGAAGCGATTCGCGCCGCCGCCGAGTCGTGCGGCATCGAACTGCCCACTCGCGGCTGATCCCTCAGCGGGCGGCTCCCTGCCCCCTGCCCCCCGCCCCCCGGCTTCCTGTCACACACCGGCCACGGAACCTCGTGGCCGGTGTGTGGCGCGAATCGGTGGACTGCGCGCCTCCTCCCGATCCGGGTGTGGCGCGGAGAAACTGCCCAGATAGCGGGATAACGTGGCGTCATGGCCTCCACCAAGCAACCCAAATCGCCCATGTCCGCCGAGCACAAAGCAGCCCTTGCCGAGGGTCGCACCGAAGGTCGCGTCGTTCGCGAATACCTCGAGGCGATTCGCTCGAACAAGGGCAAGCCTGGCCGCAAGCGCACGCCCGCGTCGGTCGCACTGCGCCTCACCGCGATCGAGGCCGAGCTGGCCACGGCCAGCCCTGTGCGCGAGCTGGAACTCGTGCAGGAGCGCATCGATCTCGAGCAAGAGCTGGTGTCGATGCAGAACAAGGTCGATCCCACCACGCTCGAAGCCAAGTTCGCCGAAGTGGCCGCTGCCTACAGCCGCCGCAAGGGCATCTCCTACAACGCGTGGCGCGCCGTCGGCGTCGATGCTGCCGTGCTGAAGAAGGCCGGTGTCAGCCGCGCCCAGTGATCGGTACCACCGGCACGTATTCGCTGATTCGCTGCCCCGGTTCAGCCGGCGAGCGCGGCATCGATTGCGGCGGTAACGAGCGGATCGTCGGGGGTGATGGTGGGTGCGAATCGGGCTACCACGTTGCCCTGGCGGTCGATGAGGAACTTCTCGAAGTTCCACAGAACGTCGGGGTCTTCGTTCGGTGTCATCCCGAAGCCGCGCAGTCGCTCGCGGAAGGCATCTGGGTCGCCACTGGCGCGAGGCGCGCTGGCGGTGAGCGCGGCATACAGCGGATGCTGGTCGTCGCCCACCACGCTGATCTTGGAGAACAGCGGGAACTTCACGTCGTAACCGGTGCTGCAGAACTCGACGATCTCTTCGTCGGTGCCCGGCTCTTGTGCACCGAAGTTGTTCGCCGGGAAGCCGAGGATCGCCAGCCCGTCGTCCTTGCGCGCCTCGTACAACTGCTCGAGCGCTTCGTACTGCGGCGTCAGGCCGCATTTCGAGGCCACGTTCACCACCAGCAGCACCGAACCCGCGTACGCGCCGATTGTCGTCGGCTGGCCGGTGATGGTGTTGACGGGGATGTCCTGGATCGTGGTCATCGGGTAGTCCTCCTGGAGTGGCGGTGAGTGCCTACTCAACACCACTGCCGCAGGATCTATGCCCACCAGGAAGGTCGATTCAACGAGCCGCGTGAGCCCCGGCCTCGGCGGCGAGCCGCGAGATCGTGCGCGCGAGATCGATGTCGTGGGTCGTGAGCCCGTGCGCGTCGTGCGTCGTCAGCGTCACCAGCACGTGGTCGGGGAAGCGCACGTCGATGTCGGGGTGGTGGTCGATGGCCTGGGCTGCTGCGGCGATCAGCGGCACGAGCGCGCCCGCGTCCGGGAACGAGCCGGCGCGGAAGTCGGCGCGGATGACACCATCGGTGAGGTGCCAGTCGCTGAGGTGCTCGGCCGCGAACTCATCGGCCGTGACGGGGGTGTAGTGCATTCCTCCAGTGAAGCAGCGTGCAGCGCGCAGCGGAGGGCAGGGTGCGGTGGCGATGGTGGCGCCGGCGGTGCTGGGGCGACTAGAACTGCTCGCATCGACGGAGACGGGAGCCGATGGATGAAGGTGCGCGGCGTGCAAAGGATGATGTCGGCCGCCCTGGTGGTGTTGCTGGCCGGCGGAGCTGCCGCCGGTTGCAGCGGCAGCACACGCGGCTCGGCCGTCACCGATCCTGGTGAGAGTGGTGCCACCACGACGGCGAACTCGGCGGCCACGGTGACGCAGCCGACCGTACAGGTCGACGAGAGCGAGTTCCCTGGGTCGCTCGCCGCGTTCAGCGGCAACGATGTGTGGGTCGATGGCGCGGCCGGCGACGATGGCAACGACGGCAGCACTCGCGAACAGGCCCTGCGCACCGTGGACGAAGCGTGGCAGCGAATCCCTGCTGGGAGCGAACTCACCACCGGGTACCGGCTGCGCATCGTGTCGGGCATGTACCCGGCCGAGACGCTCGTGAACTACTGGGAGGATCGTCACGGCACCGACTCGGCACCGATCATCGTCGAGGCAGCCGACGGTGCCCACACCGTGACGTTCGAAGGCGACATCAACATGTACGGGGTGAGCCACTTCGCCCTGATCGGCATCGACATCATCCGCACTGGCGACGCGTTCCACTGCGAACTGTGCGATCACGTACTGATCCGCGACAGCGAACTGTCCGGTGGCGGCACCGCGCAGGAAGCGATCAAGATCAATCAGTCGCAGTTCGTGTACATCGAGAACTCCGACATCCACGGTGCCGAGGACAACGCGATCGACTTCGTCGCCGTCCAGTACGGCCACATCACGGGTAGCCGCATTCACGAGGCCGGCGACTGGTGCATGTATGCCAAGGGCGGCAGCGCCTACCTCACCGTGTCGGGCAACGAGGTGTACGACTGCGGCACCGGCGGCATCACCGCCGGCCAGGGAACCGGCTTCGAGTTCATGGCGTCACCGTGGTTGCAGTACGAGGCCTATGGCATCCGCATTCTCGACAACGTGATCCACGACACCGAGGGCGCCGGGTTGGGCGTGAACGGTGGCTACAACGTGCTGCTCGCCGGCAACACGCTGTACAGCGTGGGCACCCGCAGCCACGTGGTGGAGTTCGTGCACGGCGCGCGCAGTTGCGACGGCAACACCGATGCGTGCACTGCGAACCACGACGCTGGCGGATGGGGGCCCGGCGCCACCGGCGTCGACGTGCCGATCCCGAACCGTCACGTGTATTTCGTCAACAACATCGTCGTGAACCCCGATGGTGTGCAGTCGCAGTGGCAGCACTTCGCGGTCCACGGCCCGTCCACGCCACCCGACGACAGCGGTGCGCCGTCGCCGTCGCTCGCCGACGACGACCTGCGGATCATCGGCAACGTGATCTGGAACGGCTCGGCCGACATGCCATTGGGTGTCGGCGACGACTCCGGGTGCGGCGCGGCGAACCCCACCTGCAATGAATCGCAACTGCTGAACGACAACCAGATCAACACGTGGCAGCCACAGCTGCGCGACCCGGGCAACGGCGACTACCAGCTCACGGCCGAATCGGCAGCGGCTCGGCCGGCAGCCGCGGCAGTGCCCGAGTTCGTGTGGACCGATGCCCCGGCGGGGGTGTCGGCTCCGGCCGTCTGGGTCTGACGTCCAGCTGCTCCCGCGGTAGCTTGTCGGCGCGTGCAGCGACGAGGTCGCCACGCCACGAGGGGGAAGCGATGTTCGATCTGATCGTCAAAGGTGGCGACGTCGTCGACGGCACGGGGGCGCCGCGCCGCCGCGCCGACGTGGGCGTGCGCGGCAGCCGCATCGAGGCCATCGGCGACCTCTCGCAGGCGCAGGCCGCGAAGGTGATCGATGCCACTGGCCGGGTGGTCACGCCAGGGTTCATCGACGTGCACACGCACATCGACGCGCAGGCGTTCTGGGACACCACGCTGTCGCCGTCGCCGCTGCACGGTGTCACCACCGCCATCGCCGGCAACTGCGGGTTTTCGATCGCGCCGCTTGGCACGAACCCCGACGACGGCGTGTACCTGATGAAGATGCTCAGCCGCGTGGAGGGCATGCCGCTGGAGAGCCTGCAGGTGGGTGTGCCCTGGAACTGGGACACCACCGAGGAATACCTCGCCGCACTCGACAACACGCTCGCGATCAACGCGGGGTTCAAGGTGGGCCACAGCGCGTTGCGGCGCGTCGTGATGGGCCCCGCCGCCACCGAGCGCGAGGCCACGCCCGACGAGATCGAGCGGATGTGCGGGCTGCTGCGCGACGGCCTGCGCGCGGGCGCGCTCGGCTTCTCGTCGTCGTGGAGCACCACGCACAACGACACCGAGCGGCACATGGTGCCCAGCCGCTACTCCAGCCGTGAAGAACTGGTTGCGCTGTGCGCCGTGCTCGCCGACTTCGAGGGCACGTCGCTCGAGTTCATCCCCAAGGTCGGCCCGTTCGAGCGAGACACGCTCGACCTGATGGCCGACATGTCCGTCGCCGCCAAGGCGCCACTGAACTGGAACGTGCTGCCCGCTCATGCCTCGAACAAGGCCGAGCGCGAGCAGAAGCTGGCCGGCGGCGACGTCGCCGCGGCCCGCGGTGGCAAGGTGGTGGGCCTTACCGCGCCGATGACGCTGAACTTCCGCCTGTCGTTCATCAGCGGCTTCATCCTCGACGCGATCCCCGGCTGGGACGACGTGATGCTGATGTCGAAGGCGGAGAAGCTGGCCCTCCTGTCCGACCCGGCGGAACGTCGTCGCCTGGGTGAACTGGCGGCCGCCGACCACCCGATGCGCCACTTCGCGAACTGGCCGCGGATGATCATCCACGACACGTTCGACCCTGCCAACGAGGGGTGCCTCGGGCGCACGATCGGCGAGATCGCCGAGGAACGCGGCCTCAGCCCGTGGGACACGCTGTGCGAGATCGCGGTCGCCGACGACCTGCGCACTTCGTTCGGCCACCCCAAGGCGGAGAACGAACCGATCGAACTGTGGGAGGCCCGCGTCGAGACCTGGCGCGACCCGCGGGCGGTGGTGGGGGCGTCGGATGCCGGCGCCCACCTCGACATGTTCCTCAGCGCCAACTACTCCACCGTGATGCTCGGCGAAGCCGTGGTGAAGCGCAAGATGATGCCGATCGAGGAGGCGATCCGTCTGCTCACAGCGGTGCCCGCCGACCTGTACGGCATCGTCGACCGGGGCCGGCTGGTGGAAGGCGCCTATGCCGACCTGGTGGTGCTCGACGAACACTCGGTGGGCAGCAACGACATGGTGTACAAGCACGACCTGCCCGCCGGCGCACCGCGCCTGTACGCGGATGCGCACGGCATCGATTCGGTGGTGTGCAACGGCGTCGAGATCGTGCGTGGCACCGAGTTCACCGACGCCCGCCCGGGCACGATCCTGCGCTCCGGCACCGACACCACCGGCAAGCTCTAGGAGGCTGCGCGCTGCCTCGGTGTCACCGCCCAGAACGGCAGATGTGGATCGACGAGAGCAGGGGGGGTGATGATCTCGCTCGGCGACAACGGCTGTTGTCGACGCGACAACCACCGTTGTCGATTCGCGAACGAGAAGACCCGCCGAAGCGCCCAGAACGATCCCTCTTTGTGTCAAGGGGGATCTTTCGTGGCTGTTGGGGCGCGTTGAAGTTGGCCCGTGACAGGTGCGGGCTGGCGGGCGTAGGGTTTGTGTTGGGTCCGGGAGTGACCTCTTCCGAAGTGCCGGGTGCCAGGGTTTCGCCGGCCGCGCTGGATGTGAGAGTCGTTCCCTGATTGTCCTCCCGGGCCTACTTGCTCCCGAGGTCGGCGCGCAGTTGCCGGTAGACGCGATCGGAGATCTGGCGCTTCAACGCCCGCCTCGCTTCACGGCTCGTTTTGCCGTCGGCGATCTTGCGGTCGTAGTAGGCGCGGCCTTCGCTGTGCGCGAAGCGGATCTGGGTGACCGCGATCATGTGCAACGCATGGTTCAACGTCCGGTTCCCGCGACGCGACAGACGATGCACGGTGCGACCCGACGAGGAGAACTCGACCGGGGCAGTCCCGTTGTACGCGGCGTAATGCCCGGCCGTGGGGAAACGGGCGACATCACCGGTGTAACCGATCAAGGTCGCGGCGATGATCGGTCCGACACCGAAAATGTCGATCAGCCCGGTTCCTGAAGCTTTCACGGCTTCGACGATGCGCGCACGATGCCGCTTGGCCCGCTCGTCGAGCATTCGGATCTCATCCAGGGCGTCCTCTGCGAGCTCGAGGCGCTGGCGTTGCGTCGCCGACGCCGGAGTACAACGATTTCCTTGCCGATCCCGCCCGGCACCAACTCCGCGGCCAACGCATGCAACCGGCAACACGCCCGACTCCGCGCCCGTGACACATCGAGCTGTGCTTTGGCCAACAGCCGCAACACACTGACGTGATCCTCGACCCGCACCACCGCCAGCTGCGGTGCCCGCAACGCCGCAACAGCGACCGCACGAGCATCATTCGCGTCGTTCTTCGTCGAGCGACCCGAACCCAACAGACGCACCCGCGACGACAACGTCGCCGGCACATCCACAACATGCTCACCGCGGGCGAGCAACTGCTGAGCGAGCAGATAGCCCAACCCGCCGGCCGACTCGATCGCCCACGACCGACACTCAAACGGTGTCGCCCACGCAAGCAGCTGACCGACCTGGCGTGGCCCGCTACGCACCGCCACACGAGCGAGTTCTGACTCGCGTTCATCGATCACGCACGCGGCGTGGAGCCCCTTGTGCGGATCGATCCCGATGATCACTGACATGACAGTCCCCTTCTGAAGGTTGATGGGAACCGCGGTGGGCACTCCTGGTTGAAACTGTTCCTGCGCGCCTCTTTCGAGCCACACCACGGCCGATTCACCCGGCAGCCGGCACCTCGATCGGAAGCCAACCCGCAGGCGGCAGGCAGTTAAAGAGCCGGGCCACCGGACGAACCGAAACGCTACGAACAAGCCGCAACGCCATCAAGATCATCAACCAGGCAGTTACGCGCTAGCGGCTCAGATTTGGCCAATCACCCGAAGCTCAAGCGCAGCTTCGCGATGTGCAGCGTCGAGTACTGCTACCTCGTCCTGCCATGGCTCGCGGAGCGCTCCGAAATCGGCGGCCTTCGGATTCAACCAGTCAGGGCCCCCTGGCGTCATCGCGGACAGGTTGTTGAGCATCGGCTGATCGGAGGTCGACGCGAGCAATGCGGACGCGACGGATGCCATGTACTCGTACTGATCCGCGAGATGCCCCACCCCGTTCGTCCGGTACGCGGCGGATAGCTGAGTCGAAAGTTCGCGAACGCGCTCGACCTCTGATCGTCGGTCGTGGTCGCTCACGACCGAATCGTGGCTCATGTATCACGTGCCCGCCAAGTGCCTAACGGCAGATCTGAGCGGGGTGCCGGGCTACGGTCACGCCGATGAACCTCCACGACGCAACGCTTCTCAGCGTTCAGGCTGACTGGGCTCAAGGGACCGCCGTCGTGGTTCTGCGAGTGGCCGGCCAGGAGGAACCGGTGAGGGTTCGCGCAGTTGGCGTGACCGACCTTCGGATGCTGCGTGAACGCCCGTGGGGTCCGAGCGTCTCGGTCAACTCCGCGAGGGTCACCGGAGCCGTGCTCGTGATCGAGATGCAGAGCGGCGACACCATCACCATCGCCGCCCAGTCGTTCGAGGTTCCGACTGCGTAAGGCACGCAGAACGGCAGTTCGGTGTTACCCGCGCGAGTTCGCCCAATTCCAGGCAGCATCTGTGTACACGACGACAGCCGTGACGACCAGGCACACGTAGATGACTGCAACAGCCGACATAAGCGCGCTTCGCCTCCAGCCGGAGTTGGCTCGCCATACGGACACTCCCCCGATTCCGGCAGCGATCACCAGCACAACCTGTGTACTCGCGTGACACAGCGCCATCCAGCTCAGTCGATTGCAGTCGGTACCGGAGGAGGCCAGGGTGTCGCACCGTTCATTGACCCCAAAGCCCAGCAAGGCAGAGTAAACCACGGCGATCAAGGCTGCGATCACCGCCGCTACAGCGATGGGGCCCGTTCGTTCCCGAACCTTCCGCCCGCCTGGTTGCACCCGCCCAGACTGCACGAAATGGACGGCGATGTCCAGCGCCCTAACGGCAGTTCGGTGCCCTCAGTCGTCTAGCACGACCGCGATCATGTGCCGACCGCGAGCCGTGCGAGTCATCTGCTCGTGTGGTCTGGGTGGTGATCGCCACGGGCCACTGAGAAGTGCAAACGCCTCTGCAATTCCGTCGCCTTGCGAATCGTTGCGGGAGAAGTCGGCAATGCGATCACTCGACGGATACACGTTGTCTCCATCGACTAGGACGCCTTCGAGCCCGAGGATACGAACTCCGCCGGCCTGTACCTCCAAGAGCAGATCGGGCACCCGCTCGGCCGCGACGAACCACTCTGACGTGTCCCAGTAGACATCGGCAGCGTGTCGTCGAGCGAAGTCATCCAGCAGCGCCGACACCGGCGCATAGTGCCCGAAACGGATGCCGTTGTCCAGCGAGTAGAGCGGCAGATCGGTGCTACTCGGGGAGCCAGACAGCCAGTTCCCCGCCAGGAAGGCAGACGATCATCATTCCGTCGTCTGCCCGAATCTGCCACGCCTCGTAGCCGTCATCACGTGGAACGGTGATCGTCATCGAGTCGAACACGACGCTGAGTTGTCCGCCATGCTCGACCACCGACTGGACGGGCTGCATCAGCAAGCCGCGCAGCACAGCAAGTACCTCCACACTCGTCGACTCGGCGCGCTCGATATTGGCGGCGGCGATCGATAGCGGAGATTCGATCGTGATCTCGTAGTGGGGCGATCCCTCCAAGTCCAGCCGCACACCGCTACCAACGCAGAACTGGACCAGCGAGCGGCCTGCCAGTCGCGAGAACAACTCGCTGTAGTCCTTGGCCGCCATGGCAGCGAATAGTGCCCGGTCCCGAGCGTCGTGTCCAGCGCCCAGATCGGCAAGGTGTGCGGGATAGCTCGCTACTGACCATCCGGGCGTGCGGCCAGCCTGCGGATCTCGCCGACAGCATCATCGATGGCCAGGTCGAGGGTTGGTCGACTTGGACCGCTGCGCACGACGGTTCCGTCGTCCAGCCGAGACGTGATAGCCGAGAACCCGCCCTCGACGACCGTCGCACGCACGAGCAGATCGTGCATCACTCCCCGGTGAACGGTGCGGATCGACTCCAGAGGATTCGCCGCGAGTGCGTCTCGGTCCAGGTGGACATGCCTCACTGGTCGAACTGTCCATTGCTGGCCGGTCTTACCGGTTGCGCTCTGGAGCCATGTCAGCCACCGTTCGGCACGGCTTCGGAACAGCGACTCCGACTCGTCGATCTGGACAAAGGAGCCATTGCATAGGCGGGCTCTCACTGCGTACATCCCGTTCGGCGTGCATCGCGGCAACTCGCACTGGCCGCAGAGTTCGAACGCTTCGATCTGTTCCAGCGGGATTCTGCGAGTGAAGGCTGACCAGTAGACGTGGACGATGAGGTCGCCGCTGTCGAGTGCGATCCGGGGCCGACGATAGGTGAGCGCCAATAACGCGGCGGCAGACGCGCCCGCGATCGAGACTCCGATCGTCCCAGTCTCTGCCCAGAGAGGAGACGCCACGCTGTAGAGCAGCATGAGCGGTACGAGGGTGCGGATGAGATGCAGGACTGTCATCCAAGGCGGCGATTCGCGCTTCACTTGTCGGTTAGCACGTCGGAAGTGAGGTTCGCCCGCCACCAGCGCAGAATGCCCGAAGAAGCGGCCGTTGTCCAGCGAGCAGATCGGCAGCTCGGTGCGGGCGAGGGGGTTAGACCGGGACGACCTCGATCAGGTCGTGGAGCGAGTGGAAGTCATCTGGATTACGTGTGTAGAGCGGGAGGCCGGCCGAGCACGCTGTCGCCGCAATGAGAAGGTCAACCGCGCGTGCTCCACGAGCTTTGCGTCCCGCCCCAAGCACAGCTGCATAGATGCGACCGTACGCTCGCGATGCCTCTGAATCGAACGGCAGCGGATCGAAGACGGCCTCCGCTCGCTGGAGGCGATCCTGTCGACGAGCCCTCTCGTCGGAATCCTGGGTGGCGTGTGGCCCGGCAGCCAGTTCCGCCATCGTGATGGCACTGACGGCCGACTCGATGGGAAGGTGCGCCGGGTCGAGCCGTTCGAGATCGATGACGACAGACGTATCGAGCAAACCGCGCGGTCGCCGTTGGTCAGGCACGAGGCTCAGCATCCTGTGTAGCGATGGCGTCGAGGTCGGCGCGGAAGCTGTCGGCATCGATGGCCGGCGCATTGCGGAACATCGCAACTACGGCATCGGTGGAAACGAACCGGTGCCGGCGCATCGGCGTCAGCTCACCGACGGGTGTTCCATTTCGCGTGACGATGAACGTCTCTCCATGATCGAGTCGGCGCATGATCTCACCGCTGTCGTTGCGAAGCTCGCGTTGTGTGATTGCCTGAGCCATCCCCACACTGTAGCACGCGGTGCTACAGTGTGGGGAGCGGAGCGCCAGAGCGGCGGGTATGCACGATTGCCGTCAGTTTCAGCGCCGACTCGCGCCAAACATCCTCATCGCGGTTAAGAGGATCACGAAGCTGACGGCCGCGACCACCCTCAGCGCTTGGTCGTTACCGGTGGCAGCGCACAGGAGCAGCAGCGAGGCAGCGAGAGCCACCAAGATGATGTACCAGGGGCGTTTGAAAACGGCAAAGGCGTCCCTCAAGTTTTCCGCAGCCTCGCTGCGAGTTGGGAACGCTGCCACGAGCGCACCTTGCCTGATCACGAGGCCGCTGTCCAGCGCCAGAACGGCAGCTCGGCGCTGCTCAGCCTTTGAAGAAGCGGGCGACGTCGTAGTTGCCGATCGTCTCGGCAAGGGAGCGAGGCGAGGCTCCCGAGTTGTTGAGGGAATCGGGATCGGCCCCGTGCGCCAGGAGCATGTTGATGAGATCGCCGTGACCCCGCGAGTTGAATGTCGCTGTCCATAGCGCGGTGTTGCCGTACGCGTCTCGAACGTTCGTCGACGCGCCGGCGGCGAGAAGCTTCTCTGCGACGTGGGACGCTTGGGCAGCAAAGTGCAGCGGCGTGAAGCCTCGCCGATCTTGGCCGTCGACCTCTGAACCGACCTCCAAGAGCCGCTGGACTTCCTCGAGGTCGCCACGCATCGCTGCGTTGTGCAGCTGGCTGCGCCCGTCGCGGTCATTCGGCATCAGCGCAGAATGCCAGATGGGGAGGCGCATGTCAGCGAGCAGATCGGCAGATCTGGCGTGACCGGCGTTCAACCCTCGAGGCCCGGCCCGGAGCCCGAGCCGCGAGCGGCATCTGGGTCGCTCGGCGCGGACTCGACCGTTTGGCGGCCGAAGAAGAAGTGATGCTCCAACTTCCAGAGAAAGGGGGCTGCGACAACCAGAGCGACAAGACCGCCCAGCCAGCAGAAAAGGAAACCGACAAACCCGATTGCGACGGAAATCTTCACGCCCAACTGCCTGTGGCGATCAGTTTTCGCGAATGGGTTCCACTTCAACCCGGCCTCAGGATGCGCCCGCAGGTAGTCCGCTGAGCGTTGATTGCCGTCGTCAAGCCATTTGAGGAAACTGCGCCTCGCCAACGGCTACGCCCACGACCGGTCTGAGATCACCGCGCCAGATTGCCCGATCCCGAGCGCCGTGTCCAGCGCCAGAACAGGCAGTTAGGGCTGCGGTGTCGGCCACGGACCGATGTAGAACGCGCGGTATCGAACCACGATGCCGATCTTGAGATCAGTGTTGTTCAACGGGTCGTCGGTCTTGTCGACGCCCCACATCGGGCATCGAAACCCCGGCAGGTTCAACCACCGACCATCAGTCAGGTGGATCACACCCTGAGCGATTGCCGGGCGCTCCATATCACGGAGCCACACGCCACCGCTCTCCTGCACCTCGACCTGCGCGTCGTCGATCTGTTCCCACCGATACAGGACCGGTGCGCCGAGTCGTCCCTCCACCCGGATCCCCTCGGCGGTGAGTCTGACCTTCACCCGGACCAACAACGCTGTCCACGCCACCAGGCACGACGCAACAGTTGACGGGACGAGCCACACCCATCCGCGGGTCATGGCAGTCACAGCGATCGTCGCGATCACAGCGCCGAACGAGAGCGCTAAGGCGAGACCCCATTGATTTCCAGATGCTCGAAAGGTGACATCACGGTCGTGTTGGTGGATGCCAACCACAGCGCGCTCAAAGGGAGACAGCGTGAAGCCGCGAATCGCGCTCGGACCGTCATGCAACCGGGCCGGTCTTCGCTCGAGGACGCCTCCCGGAGAGACGCTTCTGCCGTGCACAGCCCGCGACCCCATTCGGCTCACGACGACCAGAACCACCATGACCTCCAACGACGACATCCCGATCTCCGATCAGCCACAAGCAGACCCTCGACGAGGGACCCCGCCAGCCTCACTCGATCACCGGAATATCTACAGTTCTGCTCGGTGCAGCGACCAACCGTGGTTCGCCGAGCCCCGTGGTTTCGCCGAGCAATGATCCGCTTGTCACCACAAAGGGGGCGCAAAGAATCCGGTAGTGAGCTCCGTCCCGGTGCCGGTGTGGAGTGCTTTGAGTCTGTCGATGACGTCGCTGTAGTAGCCGACCTCGTTCGTCGGAATCGCTGAGTAGTGGCACTCGGGCGGCGGGATCGGCCCCGCTTTGTCCCAGGCGATCCATACACGCCGGTTGCCTTCGCGCATCCGGTCGTATTCGGTTGGCTGACCGCACCGGTACCAAAGGTGCCCTGCGAGCTGCTCGGCCGTTGCCACGACTCGATCGATCTCTGGGCGGTTCGCAAGCGTGATCAGTGAGGGTCGTGCGTCGACGAATCTCTTCCATACGCGCAGCTCGTCGTGCGCGATGTTGGCAACGTAGAGCAGTACCAACTCGCTGATGAGGTGGGACGGGCGATGACGGGCCCAGCTGGGATGCGCGGTGTGGCGATCAATCAGGTCGTATCCCGTCGCCGTGGCATGAGTGAACGCGCTCAGGAACCGATAGTGGACCCCGAGAGCAACTTCCTGTCGGCTGTCAACGAGATCGTTGAGGGCGAGATTCGCTACGAGGGCGCTCCATCGGAGATAGGCGCGATAGAGCGCGTCGTTTTCGCGTGCCCACTTCTTGATCTGTTCGACGTCACCAATGCCGTCGTGGAAGACGTCTTGGATTCCGGACGTGCCCAGCGTTGCGTTGTGATGTTCGAGCACGGCGAAGTAGTTCGACAACACCTCGACGACCGCGCCGGTGTCGGGGTCCCGCACTTCGTGGCCTCGGCGCACGAGCACCGTCGATTTGCCGCGGCGACGGACGTCTACGACGTTGCTCGCCCAGGCCTCCCCCGCACGCCATCCCGAGACGAGTTCATCGTGCCGGTCGTCGGAGGTGCCGACCACGGCCTGCTCATACAAAGACGCGAGCAGCAATAGTTCGTCGATCACCTGGTGTTCCATCGCCGTCCGTACGAGGCTCAGGCTCGACGGGTAAAGCGCCCGCTCGGCAAGATCGACTGCAGCCAGGAGGTGCTCGCCGAGATAGCCGGCACGGTCGGCGAAGTCCCAGTGCTGCATCCATCCGGTCGCGCCATCGACGGCGCGCAGCGCATCACGCATACCCGTCAGCGCTGCGATCGCCTCCTTGCATAACAGGTAGAGCCCGCCGTGGTCCGCTTCAAGGCTCCCGGGCGTGCTCGAGGTGATCTTCGTCATCGCCCGAGCCCCAAGCATGTTCGGCGGATCGTTGGCATCGTGGAATCGTCGCACACCGGCTCAACTCACGAACGCACAGATCGGCAGATCGGTGGGGGCCAGTCAGCATGCGACCGGTTTGCTCAGCGACGGCAGCTCACGAGGAGCGATCGACACTCGTGACTCACCACTTACGATGTCCTGCGTGAGCGATGAACCGGAACTCTCGACCGCGGCGAAGGTCGGAAGGGATACGAGTTCGGCGACCGCTGGCGTCCTCGTCGGCATGTCAATTGGTGGCCCCGTCGGTGCCGTTGCGGGAGCGGTCGTCGGTGCTGGCGCACCTCATGTCGTAAACATCATCACTCGCTTCCTCGACGAACGTCGGAACCGGGTGTTGCAGCCAACTCTTCGGGCACTGGGCGACGAGGGCACGGCCGACGCGCTGACTACCGATCCATCGCTCGTCCCGCTGGTGTTGCAGGCCGCCGATGCTGCGGCTCGCTCCGAGTGGGATACGCACGTCGATGCTCTCGCACTCGCCCTGCGGGACGGAGTCTTGGGGACCACGCCGAGGGATGAGAGTCGTCAGCTCATTGAGGCGCTGGGCACAATCACTCCCGACGGAGTCGTGCTTCTGCAGCACTTGCTCGACGACTCACCCGACCACGATTCGCACTTCGTTGACATCACGATGGCGGAGCGCTTTGGGTGGACGCGGTCACGCGCCCGTGCAGCGCTTCGCCGCCTTGAGGACGGCGGGGCTGTGGAGACTGTCGGAGGATTGATGGGCGGGGGCGAGGGCTGGAAGGCGATCGCGCTCGGGCGCGTAGTCCGCGACTACCTGCAGGCAGCTGGAGTCAGAGCCGAGTCGTGACGCCTTCGCCGGCCCGATGCTTTGGGGCAATGCCCGTTCTCGACCGCTCACGCCGCCACCTACCCCGCCGGTTAGACGCCGTCGTGATGCGCTCTCCGACGGTGGACAGCAGATAGCGCCTGGCGGCAGTTCGGCACGATCACGGCTCCCTCCACCAGCGTCGCGCCGACACCGAGTACTGTCGGTGTTCGCCGCTTCGACCACGCTTGACCACTCGGTCAAGGCTTCAACCCGCCATCGGAGTACAACACCTGGCCGTTGATCCACTGGCCCTGGGCTGAGCATAGGAAGCGAACCAGGTTGGCGCAGTCGGCAGGCGTGCCGACGCGGGACTGGAGGTTCTTGGCCCGCACGACATCTGCAGTCTCCCTGTCCAACCACCCGGTGTCCGTGGCTCCAGGGTTGACGACGTTGGCAGTGATACCAAGCGAAGCCAGTTCCACTGCTGCCGCGAGGACGATGCGGTCCATCGCGCCCTTGCTTGCCCCGTAAGGAAGATTGAACGCGGTGTGGTCACTTGTGATGGCCACGATGTGTCCCGGGTCGGGGATGCCGGTGAACTGCTCAGCGAACGCTTTGATCAAGAGCCACGTCGCTCGGGCGTTGATGGCGAAGTGCCTGTCGAAGCTCTCGACCGTGGTGTCGAGGAGGGTCGAATCGACCGATTCGCAGTGACAACAGACCAGCGCCGAGATAGTCCCGACTGTCCGATTGAAGTGGCCGAACAACGCGGCGGGTGCGTCGGTATCAGCAAGATCAGCCTCGATGTCGGCCAGTGGGACGGCGTCAGCGCCCCACGGCATCCGCTCGTCGTACCCCTGCCAGCCAGTGGTTACGACGCGCCAGCCGTCAGAGCGCAGAGCATCCGCCACCGCGGCAGCGATACCGATCGATCGGCCGACGCCGGTCACCAATGCAATCCGCGTCACCACCACCTCCTCGATGTTGGACATCGACCGACCCTAATGCCCGAAGTGGATGCCGTAATCCAGCAAGCAGAGCGGCGGTTCGGAGCTGGTCAGTTCGGTATCGAAGTGGCCAGCGGCCATGACTGCGCCACCGTCCACTGGTCTTCGTCGTCTTCGACCAACAACGTGAGCCGGTCGACTCGAGTCGCCCTCCGGAACGGGGCGTGTCGAACCCCGACAAGACCTTCAGCCTGACAGCCCCGCGAGTGACGAACGGGATGCCAACCGGCTGATCCCATTCTCACTGGCAGTTCTGTTCGGGAGTGCTTCGGCCGCGTGCTTGACTGACCAGATGGCAGAGCCACGCACCTACGAGAAGCGCAAAGCGGACACCATCGCTCAGCTGGAGGCCGCCGAGGCGGACGCGTGGGTCGCAACCGCGTCGACAGATGGGGTAGCGCACATGGTGCCGCTCTCGATCGGATGGACGGAGGGGCGCATTGTGCTCGTCACCGAGTCCCGTTCCATAACGGCACGAAACCTCGGTGCGTCGCACCGGGCACGGGTTGCGGTTGGCAGCACCCGCGACGTTGTCATGATCGTCGCCGAAATGCTGGCCGCGTACTCGATCGCGGATGCGCCTCCTCAACTGCTCCGCTCGTTTGCCGTGCAATCTGGCTGGAACCCAAGCACCACGTCCGCCGCCGACGGCTATCGCCTGCTCGAACTTCGGCCCGTACAGATCCAGGCGTGGAGGGAGGGCAACGAGATCGCTGGCCGGACCCTGATGACGCACGGCGAATGGGTAGGCAGCCAACCCCAGAACAGCTAGGTATGCACGTCACATTCCCTGCTTCTTCTACTCATCCCACCCAGCACGCGTAACCAGGCAGCTCCGGTCGGGTGTCCGTTGGGGTCAGGTCACCGTCTCCGCAGGCTGCGGGTCGTGCAGTCGGTTGTGGTCTCGACGACTCCTGAGCCAGATGCTCCCGCCCGCCGATGCGGCCGTGGATCAGCGCGCCGCGGCGAGACGCGCGGCTTCGATCCGGGCCGTTGTGAGACGCGTGCGCGCGACGAGGAACATCACCGCATTGGCCAACGCATACACCACCCAGGTCGCCCGCAATGCGACGTCACGACCTGCAAACGACCCGACCGCGAGCACGACGAGGCCACCGATCGCAGCCCCGACCGGCATCATCCCCAAGCCGAAGAACCGGTACACACTGTTCACCCGACCGAGAAGGTGCTCGGGGATGATGGCCTGACGAAGGCTGACCGTGATGACGTTCCAGACAATGCCGAGCGTCGCCGCGAACGCGAACAGCACGCACGCGACTGGCCACCACGAAGTGCTCGCCATCGCCAGCCCAACGACCACGCTGCCCGCGAGCACGATGCGGAGACATGTCCCACTGCCGAGACGCCGAGAGAGCATCGGGGCGACGGCACCTCCGATGATCGCGCCCACGGCGCCTCCCATACCCACCAAAGCGAACACGAACGGCCCGATATCGAGCACTTCCTGCGCGAAGAGGACGAACGTCGCACCGCTCACCATGGAAGCGGCGTTCATCACGCCGAGGATGATCGCCATCTGCCGAAGGAGATCGTTGGCCCATAGCCAGCGCACACCCTCCCTCAGCTCGTCACTCCAGTCTGTCCGCATGGCCTTATCGGGCCGGGCAGCCCGGAACGTACCGGGCACCGTTGCCACGAGCGCTGCTGCAGCGAAGAAGGAGGCGGCATCGAGGAAGAACGGCAGGGCGAACGCTGCCGCGAGAAGCAGCGAACCGAGGGGCGGGCCGACGAAGGTGTTGGCCACGCTCTCGGCACTCCACATCTGGCCGTTGGCCCGTTCGAGATTCTCGGCTGCGACAACGGCAGGAAGGATGGTCTGCGCGGAGTTGTCGCGTAGCACCTCCGCCATGCCGAGGAGAAACGTGGCCAGTAGCACCGCGCCGTAGACCACCCAGCGAGTACCCACCACCCCGGCGAGTGCGTCGGGGGCCGGCAGCGAGCCCTGCTCGACAAAGACCATCAGCGCCACGAGCGCAGTGACGACCGCGCGGGCGCTGTCCATCGCCACCATCGCGCGACGTCGATCGACGCGATCAGTGATGACACCGGCGGGCAGTGTGAACACGAGCCACGGAAGGCGCTGCGCGATAGCGACAGCAGCGATGAGCATGGGATTGCGGGTGATGGCCGAGGCAAGCCACGGATATGCCACGCCCGACACGCCGTCGCCGAGGTTGGACACGATGTTCGCGGCGAGGATCTTCCGATAGCTCAGGCCGAGGCTGGACCGTCTACGACGTGCTATCTGGTCCTGCACCGACCTCATGGTAGGCAGCCCCGGTCGCTGCAAACGTGATGCGTTGCGTGACGCCGCCAGGTCGACTCCGAGGACCAGTTGAGCTTCGGTACATCTCTGCTGAAACCGATGAGCTGTGGCGACGGATCAGCTGGCGATTTGCCACACGCAGGAATGTACGCGGGCCTCAGGCCCCCATACAGCGGGACGCCATCGAGGTGGCGCGTAATGCCCGTTCTGGGCGCTGTTGGCAAGCTTTCTGGGCGCGTTCTGCGACGGATGGATCCCGGATCCCGGGAACCATCCTTCCCAGAAGCCGGATCGGGAAGAGTCCTTCCCAGGAGCCGACGCAGGACCCGCCCGAGTCAGTCCAGCGCGCGCAGGGCGTGGCGCATGCGGCGGAAGTGGTCGAGGCGCCAGCCGTCCTGGTCTTCGCCCCAGCCGATCTTGCCGTCGTACTCCCAGCGCATCAGTGCGTTCGAGCCGGCGCCGTGCTCGCACATGTGGCTGACGGCAAAGCCTTCGGCCTCCATCGTGCGCCCGCTGACGTCGACCAACCGTACCTCCATGTGGTCGCTCCAGCCGGTGGACTGGTCGCGGTAGTTCTTCATCGCGCTGCGGGTCTTGTCGAGGCGGCGGAACTCACCGTCCTGCAGCAACCAGCCGACGTTCATCGGTGACCAACCCCGGGCGTCACCATCGCCGGGGCGCACGAACCCCAGGAACCCGGTGTTGGCATCGGTGTGGCCGAAGATGTACTGGATGCGGCCTCGGCCGCGTTCGCGTTCGATCTCGCGCCACTGCACGCCACCTTGGTGCAGCACGCGTTGGCGGCCGGGTGTGGTGCCTGGTTCCTGGCGGTGCGTGTGGTGGTTCGTGCGCGGACCCCACGTGCGGTCGCGCACGCTGTAGCAGTCGATCGCGATGCGATCACGGCCGAAGCGCAGCTCGCCGGTGATGTGGCCCAGCTGGTCGAGGTGCGGGTTGTGCATCGCCGGCGGCTCGCCCGGCGTGAAGCGGTGCGGCGGGTGCACGCTGCGGTGCTCGATCTCGATCGAGAACGATTCGGCGGGGTCGAGGTAGGCAACGTGGTAGTCCATCAGCGGCGTCAGCATCTTCACGCTGTACCCGCCCTCGGGGAACGTGAAGTCGCGAAGGTCGGCGCCGGCCGGCATCGGTACGTCGGCCGCGGTGCGGTAGTAGGCCAGGCGGCCGGGGTCGGCACCCGTCGGGTCCCACACGAACACTCGCCACGTGACGGTGCCGCGGTTCACGTGGTACGCCGCGTGCAGCCATCCGCCCATCCGCCGCTCGGGCACGTTGAAGCACCACCAGTTGGTCTCCACGTAGGTCGGGTCGTCGCTGGTGGGCGGGTGGTACTGGTCGTCCTCGCGAACGAACGGTGTGTCAGCGGTGACCTCGCTCACACGAACCCAGAGACTGGCTGAGGTGTGTACGGCTCCTCCAACGATCGCACTTCTTCGTCGGTGAGGCGCAGGTCGGCGGCGGCGATCGCGTCGGTGAGGTGCTGCGGCTTCGTCGCGCCCACGATCGGTGCCGACACTGCGGGATGGCGGGCCACCCACGCCAGGCCGACCTGGGCGCGCGAGACGCCACGCGCTTCGGCGATGTGGGCCACAGCGTGGATGATCTCTGTGTTGGCCGTGCCGTAGAGCGTCTTGCCGAACTCGTCGGTCTCCGCGCGGGCGGTGGACGTCGCCGGGTCGCGGGTGAGCATGCCGCGTGCGAGCGGGCTCCACGGGATCACGCCCACCCCCTGGTCGAGGCACAGCGGCAGCATCTCGCGCTCTTCCTCGCGGTACAGCAGGTTGTAGTGGTTTTGCATGCTGATGAACTTCGTCCAGCCGTGGCGCTCGGCCGTGTGCTGTGCCTTGGCGAACTGCCAGGCCCACATCGACGAGGCGCCGATGTAGCGCGCCTTGCCGGCCTTCACGACGTCGTGCAACGCCTCCATCGTCTCCTCGATCGGCACCTTCGGGTCCCACCGGTGGATCTGGTACAGGTCGACGTAGTCGGTGCCGAGCCGCCGCAGGCTGGCGTCGATCTCGTGCATGATCGCCTTGCGCGACAGCCCGCCGCCGTTGGGGGCCTTGCGCATCCGGCCGTGCACCTTGGTGGCCAGCACGATCTCGTCGCGGCGGGCGAAGTCGGCCAGCGCGCGGCCGACGATCTCCTCGCTCGTGCCGTCGGAGTACACGTTGGCGGTGTCGAAGAAGTTGACTCCGGCCTCGACAGCAGTGCGGATGAACGGGCGGCTCTGCTCCTCGTCGAGCGTCCAGGAGTGGGCGCCGCGATCGGGCACGCCGTAGCTCATGCAGCCGAGACAGACACGGGAGACTTCGAGACCGCTGGTGCCGAGCGTGGTGTAGCGCATTGCCGCACTGTAGGCGAGCGGCCCACTACGTTGATCGGGTTCGTCCAACCAGGAGATCGCCCGATGCCCCTCGTTCGCACTCACAAGTTCGCTCGCACCCTCGTGCTGCTCGTTGCCCTCGGCGCGGCATCGGCGCTCACGGCGTGTGGCGACGCGCCGGTCGTTCCCGAGGGGGCACAAGTGGTCTCGGTGCAGCTCACCTCGCAGGACAAGGTGCTGCACACCGTTGGGCCCGACGACTCGAAGATCTACGGTTCGAACCACCTCACCGGCGACGGCACCGTCGACGGCGAAGGCGCGGTGCAGGTGGAGATGTTGGCAACGGTGAACTACACCGACGGCAGCGGCGACTTCGGCGGCGTGATCACGTTCACGTTCGCCGACGGATCGAGCCTCGGTGTGCTGATGGAAGACGGTGCGGCGGTCGCCGCCACCGACACCACCGAGGCCACGTTCCACAGTGGTCTGCGCGTGATCGGCGGCACCGGCTCGCTGGTGAATGCCCATGGTTCGGGCACCTTCGTGGGCACTCGCAAGGAAGCCCTCGGCGGCGCGGTCGAGGCCACGTTCACGCTGTCGTACACGGGCTGACAGCCGCACACCCGGATTGCGCACCGTCTACCCTCGGGGCGTGAACTTCGGGAGGATCGGGCGACGTGTGCGGGACGGTCTCGGCCGGCTGACCCCTCGCCTGGTCGGCCTGCTCGCCACGCTGTCGGCGGCGTTGTTCTGCGTCCTGCGCCTCGTACGGCTCGGTGGCGGGGCCGGTCGGTTCATCGTCGCCGGCCAACCGTTCACCGACCCGGCGACAGTGCCGGGCGGCATTCCGGTGTTGGCCAACGGCGGCTTCGACGGCCAGTTCTTCTACCGACTCGCACTCGACCCCACGTCAGTGGGCATGGGCCGCTCGAACGGCATCTCGTTCGACTACGGGGTGCGGGGTGGCCGGATCGGTTACCCGGTGCTGTCGTGGCTGGTCTCGCTGGGTGGCCGGCCGTCGCTGGTGCCGACGGCCATGATCGTGGTGAACGTGGTGGCGGTCGGAGTACTGGCGTGGGTCGCCGCCCACCTGGCGCTCGATCACGGGCGCGCCGCAGTGTGGGGGCTGGCGATCGCCGGCTACTGGGGCTTCGGCATCGTGCTCGGCCGCGATCTCGCCGAGCTGGTGGCCGCCGCGGCAGTGTTCGGGGTGATCCTGCTCGTGGGGCGCGGCCGGTACTGGTGGGCGGGCGTCGTGGGTGTCGTGGCCGTCTCCACCCGCGAGCAAGCCGTGCTGACGGTGGCAATGATCGCGATCGGCGTTGCCATCGTCGAATGGCGGCGCGGCGGCCCGCGTGGCGCGGCGCTGGCTGTCGCGAAGGTGTCGATCCTGCCCGCAATCGCCTTCGTCGCGTGGCAGAGCATCGTCGCCCACGTGATCGGTGAGCTCCCTGCGTCCAGCAGTTCGCGATTCAACTCCACGTGGCCGATGCACGCGTTCCCCGGCGCACTTCGCGGTTGGGTCGACGATGCGGTCGACGCCGTCACCCGGCAGCCGGGTGTGGGCTTCGGTTCGCTGTTGCCGATCCTGTGCTTCGCCGGCCTGGTGCTGCTGGTCGGCACCGCAGTCACCTCGGACGGTCTGCGCGTCGCCTGGGTGCAACGCCCGTGGGAGGTGCTCGTGGGGGCGGCGGCGATCTTCGTGATCCTGTCGTCCACCAAGGGCGTGCTCGAGGTGCCGGCCGACTTCCGTCAGTCGGCCGACGTGGCCGGCTGCAGCTGGCTGGTGCTCTGGGCATCCAGCGGCCGCCGCCGCCACCTCCTGCTGGCCGCCGTTGCTCCGCTCACGCTGGTGGTGATCGGCTTTCGCTGCCTGGTGCTCTAAGCGGCGCGGTGCTCCGAGCGCGCGTGTCAGTCGCCGGCCACCATCGCTCGCGTGCGTTCGCACAGCGCGTCGAACACGGCCAGCAACTCGGGTGAGCGCTCGGCCACGGCGGCGCGCTGGCGGGCGACTGTGGCATCGTCGCCGCGGGCGATCGGGCCGGTGATCGCCGTGCGGCCACCGAGCGCGGCCCAGTTCTCCATCGACGCGCGCACGAGCGGCACGAGGATCCGTCGATCCGCGCCGGTGGTGGCGAGCAGCCGCTCGGCCGCGTCCTCGAGTGTGACCAGGAAGTTCGATGCGATCGATGCCGCAGCGTGGTACGCCGGTCGGTCGGCATCGGAGATCTCGACCGCGTGCATGCCCAACTCGGTGGCCAGGCTGCGGGCGAGCGCCACCGCCCGAGGTGTGCTGCCCGCGACTGCGGCGCCGGCACCACGGAACGCGGCCCCGGCGCGCGTGACCGTCATCAACGGGTGCAGGCCGAATGCCTCGTGCGGCGCGAGCACGGCCAAACCCAGTGCTCCGGCGCAATGGCCGACCAGCGGGCCCGGTGCCACATGTGCGGCGGCCTCGGCGATCTCGGAATCCGGCACGGCCAGCAACACGATGTCGAAGCCGACCCCGTCGAACCCCCTGCCGAATGGGCCGGCGGCGCCCGCGAGCGCGGCGACCATCGCGTGCCCCATGCGACCGGCCCCCACCACAGCCACGCGTCCAGCAGCATGAACTCGCTCACCACCAGTGCCTTTCACGCCTTCGAGTCTCGCACGCCTTCGGAGCACGCTGTCGATCACGCGATGGGCAGGTAGTCCTCCAAGGGGGCCACGGTGAGCCCCAGCCGGTCGAGTTCGGCGAACAGCACCACGAGGTTGTCGTACAGGTCGTCGCGGAAGTGGGTGAGGATGATGTCGCCCGCGTGGATCGGGCTGGTACCCCAGGTGTCGATGACGCCGTTGTTGAGTGTGACCCGCCACAGGATCAGTGCCCGCACACCACAGCTGCGGGCAGCTGCCACGGTGGCGTCGTTGTAGTCGCCGTACGGGGGTCGCAGGAAGTAGCCGGCGCTGCCGTAGGCGGCCTCGATCTGGCTCACCATGCCGCAGATCTCCGCCTGCTGCTGCTCCTGGCTGAGGTCGTTCAGGTGCGGGTGGCACAGCGTGTGCGAGTTCACCGAGCCACCGGCGACGATGAACTGCTCGAAGTACGCTGGGTCGACGCTGAGTGGGCCTGCCGTCAGGAACAGCGACGCGGTGGCCCCGCGCTCGGCGAGCAGCGCGACGACACGCGGGTCGCGAACATTGCCGTCGTCGAGCGTGAGGAACACCACCGGGTCGATGGTGTCGATCCGGCTGAAGACGTGCAGGGACTGCGGCGACAGCACCTCCACCGGCGCACTGGGGTAGCTCGGCGCCGGTGCGAGCGTGGTGGTCGGGGCTGGTGCCGTCGTGCTGGTCGAGGTGCTGGACGGCGCAGTGGCCGGCATCGTCGAGGCCGTGGTCGTGTGGCCGTCGGTGGTGCACGGCACCGTCTCGTCGTCGTCGGCGGAGGGCACGATCCGGGCCGGTGAGCTGCAGGCCACCACCAGCGACGCCGCGATGATCATTCTGACGATCACCAGCGGCCGTCGCCTCGAGGCTGAGGCTCGACGGTGGGTACCGTTCACACTTCTCTCGTAACATGCCTCCATGGGTGAACTCAAGGGGCGTGTGGCAATCATCACAGGCTCGACGCGCGGGATCGGGCGGGGGATCGCCGAGCGGTTCGCGGCCGAGGGTGCCCACGTCGTGGTGCACGGCCGCGATCTTGCCGCCTGCGAAGCCGTGGCGGCCGTTCTGCCGGGGGCAATCGCGGTGGCCGGCGACATCGGCGCAGCTGGTTTCGCCGACGAACTGGTCGATGCCGCGGTGGCCCGGCTGGGTCGGCTCGACATCGTGGTCAACAATGCGGGGGTGGCGGCCGACAACTTCATCACCGGTGTCACCGACGAGCGCTGGGCGGCAACCCTGGCCACCAACCTCACCGGGCCGTTCGCGGTGCTCCGCGCCGCTGTGCGGGTGATGAAGGCCGCCGACGGTGGCGTCGTGCTGAACGTCGTGTCCTGGGCGGGTGAGCGGGGCAACGTCGGCCAGGCGGCCTACGCGGCGTCGAAGGCGGGCCTGCACGCGCTCACGCTCACCGGGGCGAAGGAACTGGGCAAGTTCGGGATCCGCGTCAACTCGCTCTCGCCCGCGGTGGCCACCGACATGGGTGCACAGATGGACGAGCGGCTGAAGAAGATCGCCGCCAGCCGCCGCCCGCTGAAGTCCGAAGGTGCCATCGCCGACGTGGCCGAGGGCGCGTTGTTCCTCGTGTCCGACCGATCGCGCTTCATCACCGGCGACGTGTTGCACGTCGACGGTGGCATGCACCTCAACTGAGCTGGGAGACCAATGCGCGCTGCGCTGTACCGGAAATTCGAGGGACCGATCGCGGTCGAACACGTTCCCGACCCGGCGCCCGCCGCGGGTGAAGTGGTCGTGCAGGTGCTCGCGGTCGGGCTGTGCCGCAGCGATTACCACGGCTGGCACGGCACCGACCCCGACATCGCCTGCCCGCACGTGGGCGGCCACGAATTCGTCGGTCGCGTGGTCGCCGTCGGTGCCGGTGTGGCGCGTGTACGCGAGGGCGACCGCGTGGTGGCGCCATTCGTGTGCGGCTGCGGCGAGTGCGAGCCGTGCCGCCTCGGCCAGCATCAGGTGTGCCGGCGGCAGCAACAGCCCGGCTTCACCCGCTGGGGCGCGTTCGCCGAGTACACCACGATTCCGTTCGCCGATGTCAACGCCGTGATGGTTCCCGACTCGATCACAGATCAGTCCGCGGCGCTCGTGGGCTGCAGGGTCTCCACGGCGTACCGCGGGGTGGTGGAACGAGGTCGTCTGGCCGCCGGCGAGGTGCTGTGCGTGCACGGCTGCGGAGGTGTTGGGCTTGCCGCGATCGCGTTCGGCCGCGCGCTCGGCGCTCGGGTGGTGGCGGTGGACATCAGTGCTGAGGCGCTCGGTCTTGCTCGCCGATTGGGCGCCGACGACGTGATCGACGCTACTGCTGCCGGCGACGTTGCCCATGCGGTGCACGAGCTGACCGGTGGGGCGCATGTGTCGGTCGACTGCCTCGGCCACGCGCTGACCGCCGGCAACTCGATCAACAGCTTGCGTGCGCTGGGTCGGCATGTGCAGATCGGGCTGTTCCCCACCGCATTGGCCGAGCTTCCGGTCGCCCGGGTGATCCGTGACGAGTTGGAGGTGTCGGGGGTGCATGGCCTGTCGGCCAGTCGCTTCGGCAAGGTGTTCGCGCTGATCGAGGGCGGCCGTCTCGACCCCTCGGCGATGATCACACGCGAACTCGCGCTCGCCGACCTGGCCGACGCGCTTCCCGCGATGGGTCGCTTTCAGCACCCAGGGGTGTCGGTGATCACCCGGCTGTAGCCGTCAGGCCGAGGTGGCGGTGAGCGTCGCCTCGGCGATCGCTGCGCCCTCGCCATCGAGCAGCACCACGCGCACAGGGTGCAGCTCGGCATCCACCGGAACCGTCCACTGGCCACTTCCCGACGGGCCGATCGGCCAGGTGGCCACCTGCGTGGCGGTGCCATCGGCCGCCTCGAGCAGGCAGCGGTACGTGCCCACGGCGAGGTTCGACAGGTGCATCGTCAGCTCGGCCGTGGTGCCGCTGGACAGCACGACCCATCCGCGTTCGCTGCCGTCGGCGGCCTGGAGGTCGCCGACGAGCACGGTGGCAGCGGTCGCTGCGGATGGTGCATCGTCGGCGAGCGTCGCGCCCAGCCAGGTGCCGCCGGCCACCGCCACGAGCAGCGCAGCCGCGGCGGCCAGCAAGAGCCGCCCGCGGCCTCGCGACCCCGTGGCCGGAGCGGGGGCGATCGCGGCGAGGACGCGTGCCTCGAATCCGATGGGTGGCTCGCACTCCGGCGCGAGCCCTGGCAGCAGGTCGGCCACTTCGGTGAGCGAGTGGAGTTCGGCCCGGCACCGCGCGCAGGTCTCGGCGTGGTGCAGCAATCGGTCGCACGCCTGTGGCGCGAGCAGATCGAGCACCAGTTCGCCGACCGACTCGTCGAACTCGGTGCAGTCGATCTGGGGCATCGCCGGCTCAGTCATGATCGGCACCCTCCGCTTGGATCTCGCTGCGCACCCGCTGCAAGGCAGTGCGCAGCCGTGTCTTGGCCGTGCCCAGCGGAATCCCCTCGATCTCGGCGATCTGCACGAGCGTGTGTCCTGCCAGCGCCGACAGCAGCAGCACCCGTTGCTGTTCGAGCGGCAGCGCGGCGATGGCCGGCCGGAGACCGTGGACGTCGGCTCGCGTGGATGCGAGGTCGGCGACCGTCGTACCGGTGTCGGGTAGCAGCAGCTCGAGGCCGTCGCGATCGACAGGGATCGAGCGACGTGTACGAAACGCGTCGATGCACAGCCTGCGGGTGATCGTGAGCAGCCACACCTTGGCCGCCCCCCGGCGCACGTCGAAGCTGGCTGCGTGGTGCCACACCCGCTCGAACGTCTGCTGGGCGATGTCCTCCGCCATGGGTGTGTCGCGACACATGGTGACGGCGAGGCCGAACACCGCCCGCTGGTGCCGGCGCACGAACACCGCAATGGCGCGCTGATCCCCGAGGGCCATCGCGGAGAGCAAGGCCTCGTCGCTCAATCGATCCGCATGTGACGACCACAGCACCATGACCTGACACTACGGGCGACAGCTGATTCCGGATTGCGCAATCCGGATCGCGAGCTGCGTCGTAAGGAGTGCCATGAGAACCACACACTTCCTGCTGGCCGGTGCACTCCTGTTCGGGGCGGCGGCCTGTTCCGACGACGACAAGCCCTCCACCACGAGCGCGTCCGACCAGACAGACCAGACAGAGGTGTCCACCGATCAAACCGGTGACACGCCTGGCGGCGAGCCGACGGTGATCGTGTCCACGACATCGGTCGGTGAGGCACTCACCACCGCGGACGGCATGACCCTCTACCTGTTCACGCCCGACACGTCCACGTCGAGCGCGTGCACCGGTGGGTGTGCGACCGCCTGGCCGCCGATCACCGGCCCGGCAGTGGGCGGCGCGGGGTTGGACGCCGCCCAGTTCGGCACGATCACCCGCGACGACGGAAGCGTGCAGGCCACCTATTTCGGCCACCCGCTCTACCTCTTCAGCGGCGACACGGCTCCCGGTGACGCCAACGGTCAGGGCTCGGGCGGAAGCTGGTTCGCGATCACCGCCGACGGGGCGCAGGCGACGGGCTGATTCACCCGGTACCGGCGCCGTTTCGAACCGTCAGCGGCGGTTGCCCTCGAAACGGCGCCGGTCCCATTGCATGGTGCCGATCGCGCTCGAGACCTGCGTGGTCCACTGCTGGAACGCGCCGTCGTTGATCACCGCGACGGCCTCCTTCAGCGAGCGACCCTCGTCGGTGATCATCCGCAGCGCATCGGGTTCGCCCAGCACGTCGCACAGGTGCACCACGTCGTCGACGGTGCGGATGCAGGCGCGGGGAGCGCTGCCGTCGGTGGTGGGCTGCGGGGTGAGCAGGCGGTGGAAGTGCTCGAGCGCGACGTCGTCGAGGAAGCACCACAGGCTGTCGTCCCAGTCGAGCCAGGTGCGGATGGCCTGGCGACCGACAGCAGCGTGGAAGAGCGGGTACAGGTCGATGGCCTCGTGCAGTTCCACGTGGTGCTGTTGCATGAGTTGTTGGAGCGCGTGGTACGCCTGGTAGCGACGCATCGCGTGGCGGTCGCCACCCAATGCTTCCAGCACAGCATCCTTGCTGTGATGCGTGCCACTGGCCAGCAGTTCGCGGAGCAACCGGTCGCGTTGGCCCTGCATCCAGTGGTCGGCGTAGCGGTCGGCCGCCTGGTGGTGCACAGGGTCGGCCAACAGCGCCAGCACGAGAGCTGGATCAGTGTCGGGCGGCACGACCGTGACCGGGCAGTCATCGAACAGCGCCTCCACTTCGGCCGGCAGCACCTCGCCGTGCATCGGCCCGGCGTCGGCCAGGTAGCGCAGCGTGGCCACGTACCACGAGCCGTCGATCACCACGTGGTGCTGCCCGTCGAGGTACTCGCGCACGAGCACCCGACGTTCGATCGACGCGGGGTACTTCATGATCTTGCTGCGCAGCCCGTCGAGGCCGCTGGCCAGTAGCCGCTGGTAGGCGCGCATGGGCGCGAACGCGCGCACGAAGCTGGCATCGGCGGTTCCGGTGTGCTCATGCGCTGGGTCGAGCTCGTTGCCCGGGTCGAGCAACAAGTCGCTGAGCGGCAAGGTGCGGTGCACCAGCAGCGGGGTGGCGCGACCCGCGGGCACGCCAGCCTCGTCGCCGACCGCCTGTCGCGGCCAGTGTGCCTTCGTCTCTTGCACGCCCGAATCCTTCTCGCGGTGTTGCGTTGCCGTGTCGTGTTGTCGTGTCGTGTCGCCGTCGAGGCGGCCATCCGCGCTCGGGTCAGGGCCGAAGGATAGCCGTGGGGCCTCGTGGCACTCTCGCTGGGGGCCAAGTACCCGTGCGCTCCGCCCGAGCTGGGCGCACAATCGGGTCATGGGACATCTCCTCGACCCTGCTCGCACGCAGGCATTGCTCGGCCGCAGCCTGCTCGCGACCCATGATTGGCCGGTCGCCGACCTCGATGCGTTGCTGGCCGTCGCTGCCGAGTTGGAACGCCTCGATCGCGCCGGTGTGCACACAGATCTGCTGCCCAACGAACTTGCCTATGCGATGTTTTTCGACAACTCGACGCGCACGAAGTCGGCCTGGGCCGGCGCCGCGTCGCGCCTGGGCATGCACCCCGTCATCGTCGACGGCAGCAGCACCCAGGTGTCGCACGGCGAGACCGCCGAGGAGACAGGGGCGATGTTGGGCATGAATGCCCACGCGCTGGGCGTGCGCCACGACCTGATCCTGGGCGAAGGCAACTCGTTCATGCACGACGTGCTGCGCGGCATCACCGACTACCTCGTCGCCTCCGGTGATCAGCGGGTGGTGCCGGTGGTGAACCTGCAGTGCGACATCGACCACCCCACCCAATCGCTGGCCGATCTGTTGTGGCTGCGCGAACACTTCGGTGGCAACCCGGCCGACGCGCTGCGCGGCAAGAGGATCACGATGTCGTGGGCGTATTCGCCCAGCTACGCCAAGCCGCTGTCGGTGCCACAGGGCGTGGTGAGCCTGCTCACCCGCTTCGGTGCCCACGTCACGCTCGCGCACCCCGAGGGTTACGACCTGTTGCCCGAGCCGATGGCCTGGGCTACGCAGGGTGCCGCTGAGTCGGGTGGCTCGTTCCGTGTGGTGCACGACATGGACGAAGCCTTCGCCGGGGCACACGCGGTGTACCCCAAGTCGTGGGGACCGCTGGCATTGATGACCGAGCGGGTTGCCGCGAATCGCGCAGGCGACAGCGCGGCGATGAAGGACATCGAGCGGCGGTCGCTGGCACAGAACGCACTGCATCGCGACTGGATCTGCGACGAGCGGCGGATGGCGCTGACAGCGAACGCGCTGTACCTGCACTGCCTGCCCGCCGACATCGGCGCCGAGGTCAGCCCCGGCGTGATGGACCGCTTCCGTGTCGCGGTGGCCAAGGAGGCCAACAAGAAGGTCTACGTGATCATGGCGATGCTGGCGGTGGCCAAGGTGCCCCATCTGGCCGGTCGTCTGGCAGCGCTGCAGTGAGGAGCAGGAGATGAACGACACCAACCTCGACCAGCGGGTGGCCGAACTGGCCGAACGCTACCGACCGTTGGCGGTGCAGATCTTGAAAGAGGCGATCCGCATCCCCGACG
Organism: Actinomycetota bacterium; assembly: GCA_030645495.1. Classification (GTDB taxonomy): domain Bacteria; phylum Actinomycetota; class Acidimicrobiia; order Acidimicrobiales; family Ilumatobacteraceae; genus UBA668. The sequence continues at coordinate 22,785 of JAUSLV010000002.1, read as the reverse complement.
ACGACCGCGACCCCGACAGCGGGCTGTCGAATCACGAGGGTGCACGCTTGCGCTTCCTGCGCGGCACGATCATCGACATCGATGCGGTGCAGCACGCCGACGACGTGGGCTTCGACGAGTTCGGCAACCTGGTGTGGTCGGTCACCAACGGCTTCGACGAGATGTCGCCGGACCACAAGAAGGTCATCTACATGGATGGCCACTCCGACACCGTGCAGGCCCTTCGGCCGCAGTGGCACGACAAGCTGGGCGGGGCGATCGACCCCTACGACGGACTGGTGAAGCCCAGCGCACTCGACCCGGCAGCTGTGCGTGCCCAGCTGGGCTACCTGCCACCCGACGACGAATGGCAGCACCTCGTGTTCGGCCGCGGTTCGGCCGATCAACTGGCCGGTGTGGTGGCCGAGATCGTGGCCACGAAGATCCTGCTCGAACTGCGCGACGAGGGCGCGCTGCACGGTTGCATCGTGCGTGCCTATGCCACCGTGGCCGAAGAGGACAACGACGGTGGCGGCCCCCGGCACCTCGTGCAGCACCTGTTTCCCGGCGCGGCTGGCGAGTTGTTGCCCGACGTGGTGATCCTCACGGAAGGCACCGGCGACGCGGTCAAGGGTGCCCTCGGCATCTACCGCGGTCAGCGGGGGAGGATGCAGATCGAAGTCACCGTCACCGGTCGTTCCTGCCACGGCTCGATGCCCGCGCAGGGCCTCAACCCGCTGGAACACGGCGGAGCGATCCTCGCCGAGGCCGCGCAACGCCACGCGCGCGGCGAGGGCATGGCCGACCATCCGTTCGTCGGTCGTGGCACGCGCACCGCCTCGTGGGCCGTGCTCGATTCACCCAGCGACTGTGCCGTGCCCGAGCGGTTCGTGTTCCGTTTCGACCGGCGGCTCAGCATCGGCGAGACCGCCGACGGCGCGGTGGGCCAGATCGAGTCGCTCGACGCGGTGGCCGCGGCGCGCGCCGCCGGGCTGACCGTGGAGATCGGCGTGCCCCGCTACCAGCAGCCCACCTGGACCGACTGTGCGGTCGACAACGAGCAGGTGTACCCCGGCTGGGTGACTCCCGACGAGCACCCCGCGATCCGTGCTGCCGTGGAGGCCTACCACCGAGTCGTGACGCCCCATGTGCACGACGGCACCGCCGGTGCGCTGCGCAGCGAACCGCGCGTCGACACCTGGGTGTTCTCCACCGACGGCGTCGGCTTCCCCGTGCCGCTCGATCCGGCGCCGTTCGCCGTGCCGGCAGCCAAGAAGTGGGTGGTGTCGGGCGCGGTGACGCACCCGGCGATGTTCGGCATCGGCGCCGGCATCGAACAGAACACGCACCGCATCGGCGAGTGCGTCGACGAGCGCGAGTTGCAGCACGCGATCGCCGTGCTGGCGAGATTCCCCAGCCTGTTCGCCGGCTGACGTCCGTCCCGGCGTGACGCCAGGGAGATCCCGGGGGAGTTGTTTTCGGCGACCGACAATTGCAGTTGCCGCCGCGGCAACGTCAGTTGTCGGTGCAGGAATTGCAGTACCCCGTACCGACGGCACGCGTCCGCGTGCGGCCCACCTGCCGACCGATTGCTTACTTGCCGTTCTCGAACTTCTCGCCGGCCGCGATCGCGTTGGCGGGCGTGCGGTTCTCGTCGCCGGGCACACCCAGCGAGTTACGGAACAGCGTGATCGCGTGCATGCGGCCCTCTTCGCCGAGCGCGGAGTTCATGATCCGGTTGATCGACGGGGTGAGGTCGATGAACTCGACCGCGAGAGCGTGAGCGGCCGCTTCGCTGGGCGTGTGGTTCTCGGGCAGCGTGGGGCCGGCCTTGGCGCCGCGCTTCTTTGCCGCGGCGCGGGGCTTGGCGGGGACCTTCTTGGCGGGGGCCTTGACGGCGGCGGCCTTCACGGGGTTGGCGGGAACGGTGGGCGTGGTCACAAAGGATCCTTCGAACTGCGACGAGTGAACGATCCTGGGGCCGACGACGTGCCTGAGCCGACGTGCGGGACCGGCACGAGGTACGTCAGTTTACCTGGGCCGATGCCCGTTTCTGGTCGGCATCCGGCAACTTGACACACCTGTCAGATAGGGACCAAGGTCCCTAGGCGGGTGGTGACTGCTTCCGCACAATCGGGACATCACCTCGTGAGGGCGGGGTGTCGACAGCTCTTGGAGGGAACATGTCCGCGACGCTCAGCGCTGCACAGGTCGACCAACTCATGGGTGGCCTGCAGATCATCGACGGCGACAGCCACTTCGCCGAACCGGCCGACCTGTGGACCTCGCGGGTCCCGGCCTCGATGAAGGACAAGATGCCGCAGATCAAGAAGATCGAGGGCGCCAGCTCGGTCTCCGACTACGGCTGGTTCATCGGCGACGACTACTGGACCGGCCTCGGCGGCCACACGATCGCCACCGGCATGAAGAAGACACATGGCGTGCTGTGCCTGCCGTACGAGCAGATCGACGACTCGGCGTGGACCGTGGAGGGCCGCGTGAAGCTGATGGACGAGCAGGGCGTGTACGCCGCGGTGCTGTACCCCAACGCGATGGGTTTTGCCTCGAACATGATGCTGGCGATCCCCGACGTCGAGTTCCGCAGCACTGTGCAGAAGATCTACAACGATGCGCTCGTCGATTACCAGACGCAGTCGAAGGGCCGCCTGCTCGGTCAGGCCGTGCTGCCCACCTGGGACATGGATCTGACGGTGAAGGAGATGCACCGCATGCTCGATGCCGGCATCACCGGCTTCACGATCACCGACAAGCCGCACCTGCTGGGCCAGCCCGACCTCGACAGCGAGCACTTCGCCCCGATGTGGGCGATCGCCAACGAATCGGGTGCGGTCATCAACTTCCACATCGGTTCGGGTGCCCCGCCCGACATTGGCAAGACCTCGCCGATGGCGGGTACCACCAGCGACATCTACTGGACCAGCTTCGGGCCCCAGCGACGCATGGCGATCCTCGCCACGCAGTTCTACATGTCGAACGTGCGCATCATCACCAACCTGATCATGAGCAACATGTTCGATCGCTACCCGAACGTGAAGGTCGTGTCGGCCGAGAGCGGCATCGGATGGGTGCCGTTCATGCTCGAAGCGGCCGAGTACCAACTCGACGAGATGGTCACCGACCCGGCCGAGCGCGGCCTGCAGAAGAAGCGCCCCACCGAGTACTTCCGCAGCAACGTGTACGTGATGAGCTGGTTCGAGAAGGCCTTCGTGAAGACCCTCGACGACGTGGGCGAGGACAACGTCATGCTGATGACCGACATCCCGCACCCCACCTGCTTGTACCCGAACACCCGCGAGTACTTCGCCGAGGTCACCAAAGACCTGTCGGAGATGCAGCGCCGCAAGCTGGTGCAGGACAACGCCGCTCGCGTGTACGGCGTGCAGCTGCCCGGCTGAGTCGGCACACCAAGAACCCCCTGGCGACGTCGCTCAGGGCAGCCGTGCGGGATAGCCGTAGAGGTAGCCCTGGGCGAGGTCGACGCCCAGCTCGCGCAACGTCGCTGCCTCCTCCGCGCGTTCGACGCCCTCGGCGATCAGCGTCGTGCCCGTGCGTGAGCAGAAGTGGCGCAACCCGGCGGCCAGCGCCTGGCGTGCCGGGTCGGTGTCGATGTCGCGCACGAGTCCGATGTCGAGCTTCACGAAGTCGGGGCGCAACTCGAGAATGTGCCGCATGCTGGAGAACCCAGCGCCTGCGTCGTCGACAGCGATCTTCACGTTGGGGCAGTCGCGGATCGCTCGGCGCACTGCCGGGTAGCTCGCGATCGCGATGTGTTCGGTGATCTCCAGTACGACCTCGCGAGTCGTCGTGGCCAGCACCGCCGCAGCCGTGCCGTCCACCACCGACGACGGCGAGAAGTTGATGCTGAGCCATACCGAGGTGGGCAACGACGAGGCGCCGCTGAGGGCGGACCGCGCACAGGCGGCCTCGATCTCGGAACCGAGACCCACGGCGTGGGCCGCTTGGATGCGGGTATCGGGACGTACGCCGTCGTCGAATCGGGTGAGTGCCTCGTACCCGCACACACTGCCGGTGCCGAGGTCGACGATCGGTTGGTACACGCTGTGGAACAGCTGGCGGTCGATCACCTCGCGGACTTGGGATCGCGTCCCTTCGGCGTTGCCGTACTGCTCGGCTTGGGCGCCGAACAGCACTCCGGCGAACGACCCCAACTCTTCGAGCACTCGCAGGCGCGTGTCGATCCAGTCGGGCGCATCGGCCGAACGTGTGGTGACGGCCAGCGCACCGATCGACCTTCCGTCCCATCGAATCGGCGCATACGCCGACACCGTGAACCCGGCTGCCACCATCGGCTGGCTGACCTCCGGGAACACCCCGGCGAGGCCGCCCTGGTCGCGAAGATCGACCCACCAGGGGCCGTTCTGCGTGGCATTGACGATGCCTTCGGCCTGCAACACGGGGATCGGCTGTCCGAGAGGGATGTCGACGCCCACGTACCCGGAGGCGCCGAACGGCACGAAATCTCCACGCTGGGTGACAAGCATCACGATCGCGGCGTCGATGCGATCGAGGCGTGTGACCGCCTGGCACAACGCAGTGGCGGTGGCCGCCAGCGACTCGGCTGGGCGCACTTCGCGCATGACCGCGAGCGCGACATCGCGGTCCGTGTGCTCGCGTGACAGCGCTTGCTCGAAGTGCCGTTGCCGCGTGAGGTCGTGCTTCACCCCGGCGAAGGCCACCAGCTGGCCATCGCCGTCGTGCACCGGGGTGATGGTGACGTCTTCCTCGAAGACCTCACCCGACTTGCGGCGGTTGATCATCACGCCCCGGAACGACTGGCCGCCCATCAGCCGCTGCCACATCGACTCGTAGAACGAGCGATCGTGCAGGCCACTCTGGAACATGCGCGGGTTCTGGCCGAGCATTTCATCGAGGGAGTAGCCGCTGGACCGACGAGCAGCTGGGTTGGCGTAGATGATCGCCGGGCCGGTGTCGGTGACGATGATCGAGTCCGCCGCCTGGTCGATCGCCGTCATCAGCAGGGAGGTGTCGGCCAGCGCCTGCCGCAGCTGATCGGTCGTGCGCAACTTGGCGAGGCCGAAGCCCACCTGGCCGGCGAGTTCCTCCATCAGGTGCACCGCGTCGGCGTCGAACGCGTTCGGCTCGCCGGCATACACACTCAGCACTCCGTCGAGTGCGCCGCCGACGATCACCGGCACGCAGATCGACGAACGGAAGCCGAGGGCTTCGGCCCGCTCGGCCCACGGGTGGAACGACGCATCGGTACGCAGGTCGTGCGCGAACTGTGTGGTCCCGAGCCGTAACCCTCTGCCGGTCGGGCCCTCCCCGAGGACGTTGTCGCCCCACGAGGTCGGCAGCCCGTGGAGGTATTCGGCGTGCTGCGTGCTGCTCGCCACCTGCGTGATCGACTGCTCGGCGTCGTACACGCGGCGGCCATACCACGCGAACAGGTAGCCACCCTCGACGACCGCGGCATTGCACATGTCGCGCAGCAGCTCGGCCTCGTTCTCGGCGCGAACCAGGATCGCGTTGGCCACCGACACGGTGGTGACCGCTCGCCGCACGGCAACTTCCGCCTGGCAGTCGCGGAGGCCGACGACGACCCCGACAAGCTCGTTGTCGGCACCGTGCTTCGGCTGGGCATGCACCCTCATCCAGCGCAGCTCACCGCCGGCGGCGCGGAACCGAACCTCGGTGATCGTGTCGGGCGGGTTCGCCAGGTCGGTGTGCTCGGGGTAGTACGACATGCGGGGCAGATCGGCGGGTTCGATCAGATCCCAGGCGCGGGTGCCGATCAGCTCGGAGGGCTCCCACCCGAGCACGCTGTGCACGGGTGAGGAGATCCAGAGGATCGCGCCGTCGCGATCAGTTTCGTACACGACGTCGGTGGAGTGTTTGGCCAACAACCGGAACCGCTCTTCGGACGCGGCGAGCGCCCGCATCTGGGTCGCGCGCTCGGTGACGTCACGCCACGTGAGGCTGAGGCCATCGCCGACGCGCAGGGCGCGGATGTCGTACCGCCGCTCTGCACCGCCGGGGATGTCGAACGGGAACGGCACGTCGTCGAGCAGCAATGGTTCGCCCGTCTCGATCACGCCGACGTACTGTTCGAGCGCGCCGGTCCACCCCTGGGAAGGGAAGCACTCGAGCAGCGTGCGCCCCACGAACTCCTCGCGTGGCATGCGGTTGCACGCACAGGCCGCCATATTCGCGTCGACGTAGCGCAGATCGACGACCTGGCCGCCCGCGTCGCGTACCGACACGTAGCGAACACACGGATCGATCATCCACTCGAGGCCGACACCGTTGGCCGGTACCGACCCTGGCACGCCGAGAGGCAGCGCAACGGCGGGCTGGCCGCTTGACGCAGCAGCAGATGATGTACCTGCGTTCATCGCTGCAGTTAGCCTATATGCCGAGGCTCGACTCTGATTCTGCGCTCAGGTCTCTGTGAGAAGTGCCGATGAAAGGTGTACGCGGCGGTGCGCACACCGGCCACCGCCCCCGAACGGGGAGGAACGGCGATGAGTGACACGATGGCCGAGATCAGGGCGCAGCTGCAGGCACGGGTTCCCGAGCCGATCCAGTACCACGGGTTTTTCATGTCGAAGGGGTCGTTCAGCAAGCTGCCCAGCGGCGTCACCAGCGGGCTGGGCAAGATGCTGGGCGGCTTGCTGCGCAAGAAGGAGGCCGGCGACCTCGGCGCCACCACCACCGGCGCGGCGATGTTCGGGATGGACAACCATCAGACCGCACTGGTGCTGACCGCAACCTCGCTCTACGCGATCGACACCACCACCAGCATGTCGAGGCAGATGAGCTTCGGGAACGTGCTGGGTGCGTGGCCGCGCGCCGAACTGACGATCAGCGGTACTGCACGGCCGCGACCGGGCGACGTGATGCTGTTGAACCTCGACATCAAGCACGAGGCGTCGGGGCAGGGCGGCCAGCTGGAGACGATGGCGTACACCAACCTGGGCGACCCCAGCTGGGACTGTTACCGGGCGCTCACCGGCGCGTAGTGGCGCTCGGCGAGCACGCCGCTCGCCGAGCGCAGCAGCTCGTTCTGGCGCAGGATCTGCTGGTACACGGTGCGCAGCGCGACCGCCGGGTCGATCGTGTGCAGTGCCACGGCGGTGGCGAGCGCGGCGCGTGCTGTGGCTGCGTCGGCGTGGTGGGTGCCCAGCGCCGCGTCGATCTCGGCCAACTCCGCCGCGTCGACGAACGCTCGGTGGCGCGACGACTCGGAGAGGTACTTCAGCGCGCGGGCCAGCCCCTTGATCCGCTGCTGCGCGAGCGAGTCGTGCACGTGCGGGGTGATCACGTCGCGCATCTGGCGCAGTACGACCTCGAAGAGCGCGTCGTCGTCGGTGCGGGCGGTGTCGGGCAGCGAGGCCGCCGCGGGGAGTTCGACGCCCATCACGTCGGCGAGCGTCTCCGCGCACAAGCGACGGTGCAGCTGGCCGAAGATCAGGCGTGCGCCGGGGTCACCGCCGCCGCCTTCGCCGTCGGAGCGCTCGCGCACCGACACGCCATGGCCCATCACCATGATCTTCGCCTCGGCCAGCACGCGGTAGTAGCGGATGCGGCCGGCGTCGAGTGCATTGCCCGACACTTCCGCGTATTCGGTGAACAGCGCGTCGAGATCGCCGAACGGGTCTTGCAGCGAGCGCAGCTGCACCCATGCGACGTCGTCCATCGGGTCGCCGAGGTGGGCGAGTTCCCAGTCGACGATGGCGGTCACCTTGCCGTCCTCGTACATGAAGTTGCCGGGGCCGGTGTCGCCCTGCACGACGACGATCGGGCCGGTGGCCGTGGGCACGTTGGCGCGCAGCCAGTCGAGCGCCAATTGCAGCATCGGATCGACCGCGCCGCCGCGCACAGCGATGATCGCATCGAACTCGGCGAGCTGATCGCGAACGAGGTCGGGCAAGGTGACGGTGCTGTCGGCGGGCAGCAGGCCGAGGTTGCGTGGGTCGAGCCGGTGCAGCGCGGCGAGGTGCCGGATGAAGTCGCGGGCCACCGCCACACGGTCGGTCTCCTCGCGCATCTTGGAGAAGCGTGCCTCGCCCGGCAGGCAGGTGAGCAGCAGGGCCTGGGCCGTGGGGTGCAGGCCCACGAACGCGGCCACGGGCAGGCCGCTGCCGTTGAGCGCTTCGTAGATCGCGGCCTCGCGGCGCACCGTCCAGGGGTCGCCCGTGTCGGCCAGGTCGGTGGGGTCCCAGCGGAAGAACAGGCGGTGGGCCTCGCCGCCGCGGTCGATGTCGACGAACCATGCCTGCTTGCGACCGCCGCCGGCCATCCGTCGGGCGGACGTGAGTGTGCCGCCGGCCACGGACTCGATCCACTCGACGAGGTGCGCGGGCAGGCCCGGACCCTGTTCCTGCGATCCTTCGGCGGCCATGCGTTCCCCTTCATGCTGACATGCGAGCAAGAAAACACTAACCTGATTTCGACCTGGGGGAGCCACTGATGACCACACGCCCGATCTCGATCCCGTTCGACGAGAACATCGCCTTCACCGAACGCGACGACCAGATGCACGAGGTCGGCCCGCACAAGGACTGGACCGAGACGGTCTGGTTCTCGTTCAACGTGCCCGAGCGGTCGCTGGCCGGCTGGTTCTACACCCAGGTGCGCCCCAACATCGGCACCGCCGCAGGTGGCGCCTTCCTCTACGGGCCCGGCGACTGGATGCCGTGGGAACTGCCGTACTGGGCGTACTTCGACCACCAGGCCGTGCCCTCGCCGCTGGATCTGCGCGAGGCATCGTTCATGAACGGCTTCTCGGTGACGATGCTCGAGCCGGGCATGAAGTATCACCTGCGCTACAAGTTCCGCGAGCTCGAGGAGTTCGTGGCCGACCTGCAGTTCGAGGGACTCACCCCGCCGGTGCCGCACGTGCACGGCGCACCCCCGTTCACCGGCTCGTCGCACTACGACCAGCACGGCCACGTCACCGGCAACTTGTGGTTGAAGGGCGAGCAGATCCCGGTGGATTGCTTCGCCGTGCGCGACCGCTCGTGGGGGCGGCGGCCCGAGCTGATCGGCCCCAACGCGAAGCGACTGAGCTACGTGTTCGGTGCCACCAGCGCCGACGAGGCGTTCCTGGTGTTCACCCTGCCTGCCAATGGCGACCAGGAAGCCGAGGAGGAGCACCTCTCCAGCGGCTACCTGCTGCGCGACGGCCAACTGAGGCGGCTCGCCAGCGCCACGCGCCACAACACTCGCGATGCATCAACCGGCGGGATCTCGGCGCTCACCGTCGACATCACCGACACCGACGGTCGCACCGCGCGCATCACCGGCGAGGCGCGGGCGCGGATGATGCTGCCGCGAGCCGGCCTGTGCATCAACACGTTCCTGCGCTTCGACGTGGACGGCCGCGAGGGTTTCGGCGAAGATCAGGACGTGTGGCCCACGATGCGTTTCCGCGATCGTCGCCGCGCCGCACGATGATCGCGGGGTGGCCCGCCCTCGACGGGTGTTCCACGCTCGCCCACCGCGGTGGAGCGGCGCTGGGCCCGGCGAACACGCTCGAGGTGGTCGAGCGGTCGGTCGCGGCTGGCGCGCACGCAGTCGAGATCGATCTGCAGGAACTGGCCGACGGTTCGCTGGTGCTCTTCCACGACTCGTCGGTCGAGATCCAGGGGGTTCGGGTGCGGTTGGCCGAGATCGACGCCCGTGCCCTGAGCGAGGCGATCGGTGAACCGGTCGTGCAGCTCGCCGGCCTCCTCGCGGCGATCGCCGAACAGGCGGTGGGCCTCTACCTCGACGTGAAGCGTGTCAGCGCGATCGGACTGCTGCGCGCGATCGACACCATCTGTGCGACAACCGTCGCAGAGCGAACGGTGATCGGCTCGTTCGATCGGCGGGTCGTGGGGACGGTGTCGCTCGACGGTCGGCTCCGCGCCTCGATCCTGTACCGCGACCGCCACCTCGACCCCTTGGAGCTGGCCCTGAGCCTGGGGTGCGCCGCGGTGCACCCGTGCTTCGACGACGAACCGTGGATGGTGCAGGAGCTGGCCGGCGAGTGGATGGAGCGAGTGCACTCCGCCGGGCTCGCGGTGGTGGGCTGGAACTCGAACGATGCGGAACTGCTCGCGGCGATGCGGGTGGCGGGCTTCGACGTACTGTGCACCGACGACCCGCGGCTGGCCTGACGGCGCTGACCGCGTGCTTCATTGCGCACGACCGGGGTGGCGTGTAGGTTCCCGAACCATGTGCGCTGGTTGCTACTCCACGGTTGATGGTTACATCATGGGTGCGGTCGGGCTGGGTGCCGCGATCGAGGTCGGCGTGTGCCGGGTGAAGGCGATGTTCGACGCCCAGTACGCGGCTCAGCGCCACGTGTTGGTGTACGAACGCAACGCCGCATTCTGCGAGTACATGGGTCTCGACCCGCTGGTGGTGTTGGGGCCGAAGCCGGCACCGCTGCCGGTGGCGCACACGAGTCCCGGCTGGTCGCCGTCGTTCGGCTCACCGGCACTCGCCGTTCCATGAAGACCCGGTTGATCTATGGCGCCTCCGTCGTCGCCTACATCACGATCACGCTGTTCACCAAGAAGCTGCTGACATGGAACTTGGCGATGCTCTACTTCGTGGTCACCATCGACCTGCTGCCCCGGTTGTACCGCCGCGTCCGCTTCGGTGAACCCTTCGGCCAGGCCGACCTGTGAGCTGGGCGGCGCACGAGTTCGAGCACTACTTCCTGCAGAAGCACGTGGGCGTGAAGGCCTCGTTCTTCGGCCTGGTGGTGGGCGCCTCGGTGCCCGACCTGTTCACCAAGCGGTTCGTGTACGCCGCCCAGAATCCCGCGCAGTTCCACCGCGGGTGGCCGGGCATGGGCTGGACGCACTCGTTCATCTTCGGGCTGGCGATGGCGATCCTCGTGCTGGCACTCACTCGCAGCCGCAACTGGGCGGTCGGAATTCTGATCGGGCAATGGGCGCACGTGGCGACGGACGTGTGCGACACAGCGGGCGTGATGCCGTTCTTCCCGTTCTCCACGCAGAGCTTCTCGATCTCGATGTGGAAGCACGCGGCAGCGTCCGGCCGCCACGGCGACGCCGCTGCGTACTACTCCAGCCTCGGCGGCGTGTGGGACCTGTTCTGGTTCGTGATGGTGGTGCTCTTCGCCCGCAACGTGCTCAAGGCCGAGTATTTCCGCCGCGTGGTGGTGCCCGCCGACATCGGTGTGTGGTCGTTCTTCCACCGCCGGCTGCACCTCAGCGCGAACGGCATGCTCGTGGTGTACCGGGCGTACTTCCTCTACGGCTTCTCGCGCATGACGGCCTGGTTCTTGTACGCCCGATTCGAGGTGAAGGTGCCGTGGCAGCCGTGGTGGGGTGGGCCTGGCTACCTGCCGGGTAACGACCTCAGCGATGCCGGCCCCGGCGAGATGGTGCTGCGCACGCTCATCGGTGGCGTGTTGTTCTGCATCTTCGTGTGGTTGTTGTGGATCGTGTTCGTGCGCCGCCTGTGGAACCGTGGCTACGACCCAGCGGTCACCACGCGCGGCAAGGGTCTTCGCGCCGTCTTCCACTGACTCCCACCTGACCACAAACCCGCTCACACCTGGTTCTCACCCGGGTCGGTCAGAGTGTGCTGCATCGACGCCCACCCAGATCGCTCCACTCCCACAGACCGCTGCTGGCCCTCCTCCCGCGGCCAGGCAGCACGGCCTCCTCGCCGCGAGTCCGACCCCTCCTCCCCCCAGGTGCGTCGGCTCGCAGCGAGGACCGGCCGCAGCAGCGGCCCCCGGTCGTACTCGGCGCAACGCACCTGGCGCAGCGCCGGCGTGGCCGGGGCCGGGTCGCTGGCGGCGATCTTCGGCGTCGTTGCGGTCGGGGGAAGCCCCGGTAGCGCGAGCACGAACACCGCGTCGGCCGACGGGCCGGTCACGTTGTCGATCGGCGGTGCGACAACCGCGACGATCGTGACAACTGCGCCGACCGCAGTCGCCAGCGCAACCACGGTCGCTGTGGCGGTGTGCACGAACACCTACACGGTGGTCGCCGGCGACTACTGGATCCGCATCGCGGATGCCGCCTCGATTGCACTCGACGACCTGCTCGCCGCCAACGCGGCGACGGCGGCGACCGCGCTGTACCCGAACCAGTCGGTGTGCCTGCCCGACGGTGTCACCGTCACCACGGCAGTGCCGCGCACCATTGCGGCCCCGAAGGTGACCGCCGCCCCGAAGGTGACCGCCGCCCCGGTTGTCACCACCAGCGGCAGCAGGTAGGCCGAGGGCGAGCAGTAGATCTAGGGCGCCGCAGCCTCCAGCTCGAACATCGGCACGGTGCCGCGTTTCACCCACAGGCCCGCACCCACTTGTTGGAACCACTGACCCAGCAGCGCGCGGTACCACTCGCCCGAGCGGTGGTGCACCTCCATGTCGGTGCGCTGCGGGTCGACCACGTGGGCCAGGTCGGCGGTGGTGGGCGCTTCGAGGTAGAGCACACACTCGGTGGCGTCGGCGAGGTGCTCGACCGCAGTGGCGACGCCTTCGTCGGCCACGTACTGCAGCACGCTGTGGCACACCACCAGGTCGTAGGAGCGCTCAGGGCGCCACGTGGTGATGTCGCGCTGCTCGTGGCCCCACGTGCGGCAGGCGTGCTCGCTGATGTCGATCGACAAGGTGTGCACGGCCGGATGGTGCCGGCGGTACCAGTCGCGCCACATGCCCAGCCCGGCACCCACATCCAGCATCGAGTGGATCTCGACGCCCCACCACGCGGCCATCGCGTGCACAGCGGTGGCGAGGTGGCCGACCTGCTCGGGGGCGTGCACGCCCGCCGGGCCGTAATAGCGGTGGTAGTAGTCGTGATCGAAACGGGTCATCGATCACTGAGTCTTTCATGCCCCTCGACGGGTGCATGTTGCGCGCCGTACCGCGAGATCGCGATGCCGTGCGGCCACGAGCGCGGGAGCAGCCCGGCCTTGCGCCACAGGGCATCGAGGAACTGCAGCGGTTGCGACAGTTCCTCCCACACGGAGGGCAGGAACGTCGCGCGGTGGTGCCCGGCCTCCACGACCACACCGTCGATCCCCGGCTGCAACGCGACAACGAGGCCGTCGAAGTCGCCGACCACGAGCGGTCGTGGTGCGGACAGCACCGACACCGACACCTCCAGGTCGTCGAGCTCTGCCGGGCCGACAGGGTCGAACCGTGGGTCGGCGAGGGCCGCGGCGCGGGCCTTGTCGGCCACGGCCACCACCAACGGGTCGGCCGCCACCAACGTGCCGATGCAACCTCGCAGCCGCCCGTGACGACGAAGCGTCACGAACGCCGCCCCGGGCTCGGCGAGCGACCGTGGGTAGTCGGCGACATCGGGGTGCATCGTGGCACCGTGCAGCACGGCCGACTCCACCGCCTGCTCGGCCACGTGCACCAGCCGCTGCATGTCGTCGGGCGAGAGGCCCTCGAGTGGGTGCTCGGCGGTCATCGCGGCTCAGCTCACCAGGAAGCTTCCGTAGCCGACCACTCGCGCCGCCGGGCCGGCCGTGTCGCCGGAAGTGCGCAGGTCGAGCAGCGTGACCGCATCCGTGTGGCGGCGCGTGAGTTCCAGCGCGCCGCGTACGGGTACCGCGCCGCAGGCATGGTCGCCGTCGACCTCCTCCCATTGTGCGCTGACGATCATCGCCGCGGTCTCTGCGTCCATCCGGCTGGCCGTGCGTTGGTCGTGGTAGTGGCTGAGGTCGGTGGACACCACCACCAGCGTGCCGTCTGCACCCCACACCATCTCCAGCGCGTCGGCCACCATGGTGGCGCTCGCGGCGCCGGCGATGATCGGCACGAGCGACCAGTCGAGTCCGAGCACTCGCTGGAGGAACGGCAGGTGCACCTCGATGCTGTGTTCGAGCTCGTGCGCGCCGTCGTCGGTGTACACGCCGGCGCGGCGGGCCAACAGCCCGTTGGCGATGTGGTCGATGGGCACCGGCCCGAGTGGCGTGGCGAACGCAGCCGCTGAGGACAACGCCAGCCCGTGCACCGGTACGCGATGAGCTGGCCCGATCACGACCACCCGTGTGATCGCCTGCTGCCACTGACGCACCCGCGCGTAGGCGGTGGCGGCGACGGGCCCGGAGTACACGAAGCCCGCATGCGGCACGATGATCGCGACGGGCGGTGTCGTCGCGGCGGCGGGCGCGGCGGCGTGGGCCGCGGCGAGCATCGCGTCGACCATCGCGGCGAGCTCGGTGGGGTCGGCCGGGTAGAACGAACCGGCGACGGCCGGGCGGCGGACGAGTGTCATGTCGAACTCCCCTCGCTGATGATCGCGGCCGATTCGTCGGCCAGCTGCAGCGGCCGCCGCCGACGGCCCCACGTGCCCGCCGGGCCGGCGAACACGCCCTCCAGCCGCGTGCCGCAGTCGGGGCAGCGCCCGTCGTCGGTGAGCTGGTACGACTCGATGCGGTACCAGTCGCGCACGACGACCGCGGTGCCGCAGCCTGGGCAGTGGGTGGTGCCGCCGGCCGGGTCGTGCACGTTGCCGGTGTACACGTGGTGCAGGCCGTTGGCCAGCGCGCGGCTACGAGCGCGGGTGAGCGTGGCCGGCGGGGTGGGCGCGATGTCGAGCATCTTGAAGTCGGGGTGGAACGCGCTGAAGTGCAACGGCACCTGTGGGCCGAGGCGGTCGACGACCCACGCGCTGAGTGCGTCGATCTCGCGGTCCGAGTCGTTGAGGCCGGGGATCAGCAGGGTGGTGATCTCCACCCACACGTGGTGGGCAACCAGCCACTCCAGCGTGTCGAGCACCGGAGCCAGGTGGCCGCCGCACACGGTGCGGTAGAAACCTTCGTCGAACGCCTTGAGGTCGATATTGGCTGCATCCATGCGCGAGAACAGCTGCTCGCGAGGCCCTGGCTCCACGTAACCGGCGCTCACCGCAACGGTGCGCAGGCCCGCGTCGTGGCACGCATCGGCGGTGTCGGCCGCGTACTCGAGGAACACGATCGGGTCGTTGTAGGTGAACGCAACGCTCGCGCAGTCGTGGCGGCGGGCAGCAGCGGCGATCACCGCCGGTGTGGCGGCGTGGGCCAACGTGTCGACCTGGCGGCTCTTGGAGATGTCCCAGTTCTGGCAGAAGCGGCACGACAGGTTGCAGCCAGCGGTTCCGAACGACAGCACCGCCGTCCCGGGCAGGAAGTGGTGCAGCGGCTTCTTCTCGATCGGGTCGACGCAGAACCCACTCGACCGGCCGTAGGTCGTGAGCACGATGCGGTCGTCCTGCCGAGCGCGCACGAAACACATTCCGTGCTGGCCTTCGTGCAGCGAACACGCGCGCGGGCACACGTCGCAGCGAACGCGGCCATCATCCAGCCGCGTCCACCAGTCGGTGGGATGCATGCTCGTCGTCACAATTCTCAGGATGCGCCAGGTCGTGTGGTTCGGCCAGCGGCATTGGTCCCGACACTCGTGTCAGGCCACCATCTCCTGCCACCAGGCCCGCAATTGCTCGGCGTGGTGCCCGTACACGACCACCAGATGGTTGCCGAGCGGGTGATCCAGCAGCTCGCCGACCGCGACTGGATCGACGCGCACGTCGAGCTGCGTTCGGCACCGGCCGGAGCGCGGGGTGGTGGGGAGGGCCTCGCCGTTCACGCACCACAGGTGCTCGAGTTCCTCGCCGCCCAGCCGCACCAGCGTGACCGGGCCGCTGGGCAGTTCGCCGGCGACGGCGACGCCCAGGTTGCTCTCGAAGTGGGTGTCGAGCCGGTAGCCGGCCACCATCGACAACGGCACCGTGCAGTGCGCAAGCTCGATCACACCCGACTCGCGATCTGCTTCGGAAGGGTTCGCCATCCAGGCGGTGCTGCCCAGCTGCAGCTTCACCCACAGCATCGCCACCGTGCTGGCAACGTCGCCCTCACAGCCGGCGACGATGCCGCGGTCGTTGAGCGACGACAACGCCAGGCAGCCGGAGGTGTGTGCGTCGGTGACGAGGTCGAAGCACCGCACGGCGATCGCATCGAGCCGCTCCTCGCCGGCGATGCCGCGCAGCACCGGTTCGAAGCGGGCGGCGGTCTCGATGTCGGCCGGATGGGGAGTGTGGTCGCCCGGTCGGGCGGCCAGCCGCACCGGCACCGCGATCGGGGCCTCGATGTTCTCCTCGAAGCGCCCCATGACCTGCGGCAGCGGGACGTCGACGAGCGTGGGGCCCCACCTACGACGCAGCGCGTCGGGCCGGGGCACCGAGGCCACCAGCCAATCACTGGGTGTGCCCACCAGGCCGACGCGAGATCGGCGCAGCCCGTGCCACACCGTGACGTCGCGCAGCGCGTCGTCGAGTCCCTCGCTGGTGGTACCCGGCTGCAGCATCACGATCCGGCCACGTGCACCGTCGGTCTGCAACTTGGCCAGCGTCTCCAGCGCCGCCGGCAGCGAGTTGTGCTGAGGGTGGGTGAGCAGCAGCACCGGCTCGCCGGGGGCCACCGCCTGCCGTGCGCGCCAGGCATCGATCGCCTGCCGCTCGGTGCCGCCGGTGACCAGCAGCAGAGCGAGCGGCGAGGTGGCCTTTGCATCGGGCACAGCGTCGATGACCTGCACGCCGGGAACCGTGAGCACTGACCGCAGCGAGCGGATCAGGTCGGCGGCCACGTCGGCGCCGTGCAGTGCAGCGGTGAGCGGAAGCACGCTGCAGGCAGTCATACCCCTATGTGGCCATCCCTGGCGATCGCCAGACAGGGCCGTCGGTCACCCTGGGGTGGGACTGATGCCACCGCGCGATCTGCCGCTGGGCCGTTCAGCGGGCCTTGAGCGGGGTGATCACCTGCTCGGCGAAGCGGTGGATCGGCTCCAGCGAGCGCGGGTGGCCGAAGTCGAGCACGAAGTGCTGCACGCCCAGGTCGGCACGCTTGGCCAGGGATTCCAGCAGTTGCTCGCTGTCGGCGTCGGTTTCCGGCAGCGGCTTCTCGACGGTGCTGCTGATCTCGATGCTGGCCGGGTCGCGCCCGGCGGCCTCGGCGGCCGCGTGCACGATGCCCAGCTTGCGCTGCCAGTCGTCCTTGCCCATGAACCAGCCGTTCCACATGTCGGCCAGGCGGCCCACCATCGGCAGGCCCACCTTCTCGCCCGATGCACCGATGCAGATGCGCGGCGGCACCTCGGGCAGCGGCGGGGCGGACGCGCCGTCGATGTGGAAGTGCTCGCCGTGGAACACCGGCTCGGCCTCGGTCCACATCAGGCGGCAGATCGTGATCACTTCCTCCAACTGGGCGAAGCGCACGCCCGGCCGGGGGAAGTCGTAGCCGTAGGCCGCATACTCGTCCTCGCGCCAGCCGGCGCCGATGCCCAGCACGAAGCGGTTGCCCGACAGCACCTGCAGCGTGGCGGCCATCTTCGCGGTGAGTGCCGGCGGCCGGTAGCCGTGGCCCAGCACGTGGTGGCACAACTCGACGTTCGGGTGGCGGGCGGCCAGCCAGGTGAGCGTGGTCCAGGCTTCGAGGAACGGGTCGGTCTTCGCGTCGAAGCCGTAGAAGTGGTCAGCCACCCACAGCGAATCGAAGTGGGGCAGCGCGGTGGGCAGGATCTCGGTGTCCTGGTACTGGGCGATCGGCACGTAGTCGCTCCACTTGTTGCCGATCACCGGCGTCAGCCAGCCGAACTTGAGCGCACTCACTTGGCTTCCAGGGCGGCCTTCAGGCGGGCCAGGGTGCGCTGCATGCCCTTGGTCATCATCCGCTTGCGCATCAGGATCTTCTCGTAGACGAACCCCTGGAAGCCCTTGGCCTCGTAGCTGAACGTCTCGGTGACCCGCGTGCCACTGCCCTCGGCCGCGAACGTGTAGCGCCACGTGGTGTAGCCCTCGGCGCTGAACTCGAACAGCGCGCCCGGCTCGCAGGCGGTGACCTTGGAGGTGGTGGTCCACTTCTTCACCGTGCGCCCGGCGAGCTTGGCGACGTTGTCGCCCTCGAACTCGGCGCCCACCGCCGGGCCGGTGGCGTCGCCCTTCCAGCGTCCGGCGATGCACTCGGGGCTCCACTCACCCATACGGGTGATGTCGGCGATCGCCGCCCACACGACATCGGGGCTGCGGTCGATCAGGAGGGTGGCACTGCCGGTACTGGTCATGGCGGGCAGGTTAGGGCGTCGGCGTGGTCGTGGTGTGCGAGCATCTTCCGCGTGGCGCGTCCCCTCCTGCTCACCGCTCCGTGGCGCCGCGCCTGGCTGTCGTTGCGCCACATGCCCGGCGTGCTGGGCGCGGCGTTGGCCACCGGCGTGATCATCGGGATGGTGGCCAGCGCGCCGGTGCTGTTCGTGTCGTCGGTGGGCGGCGGTGCGGTGCAGAAGCAGTACTCGCTGGCCTGCCCGGCGAACACGGGTGTCACGATGGACATGGGGCCGCATCCATTTCGGATGACGCCGGATGGCCCTGAGCCGGTGAATCCGTTGGAGGTGCTGGTAGAGGGGGTGGCCGGCGACCCGATGTTTGCGGCACCTGAGGTGGTGCGCGGCGACTTCAGCCCGGCGAAGGCCACGTTCGGCGACCGCACGGAGAGCATCGGGTTCCTGGCGCGAGCCGACTGGCACGACCACGTGGAGATGCTCTCCGCAGAAGTACCGGGCGACGTGTGGTTGCCCGACACGATCGCCGACGAGCTGGGTGTCGCGCCGGGCGATGTGATCGACGTGCGCACCAATGGTGGTGCCGACGTATCGCTGACCGTGGCCGGGGTCTTCCGCGACCTCGCCTCTCGACGACTGAACTCGTTCTGGTGCGCCGCGGAGAATGCGATCGTGCCGATCGGCTTCTTCAGCGAACTGGTGCCGCCGCCGATGGCGATCGTCGAGCCCGACACCTTCGCGGCGTTGCCACTGCAGCTCAGCCTGGAGAAGTCGTTCACCCGCTATGTCGCCGAGTTCGCCCATCCGCCGCGCACGCTCGCCGAGGCCGAGCACGACGTGGCCGCGGCGGCCGTCGTGGAGCAGCGACTGGCCGAGGTGGACCCGGACGCCGAGGTGTTCAGCAGCATCGATCGCATCGGGGTTCGTGGCCACACCGTGCGCGAGGCCGTGCGCGACACCACGTTGCCGGTGGCCGCGCTGGCGGTGATCTGCGCGCTGGCGCTGGCTTCCGTGCTGGGCCTGTTGTGGGTGCGGGCCAGGCGCACGTCGTGCATCGCGCTGGCCACGATCGGCGTGTCGCCGGCGGCACTCGGGCTGAAGGCCGCGCTGGAGACCGGGTTGGCCGTCGTCGTTGGCTCGGTGGGCGGCACGTACCTGGCCTTTGCCACGCTCGGGGCATGGGCGCCGGCCACCGATCTCGAACCGGGCACGCTCGCGCTCGCGCTCGCTGTCGCGGTGGCCACCGCGGTGGTGGGCCTGGTGCTGGTGGCGGCCACTGCGGCGGTGTCGTGCCGCTCGCTGCTGCGCCACAGCGCACCAGCTCGGCGCAGCTGGGTACGGTTCGTGCCGTTCGAGCTGGCGTTCGCGCTGATTGCCTGGCAGGCGGCGCGCACCATCGGCACGGAAGCGCTGGTGCCGATCGAGGGCAAGCGGGTGGTCGACACCAGCTCTTCGGTGCTCGTGCTGCCGCTGGCAGTGCTGGCGCTCGGCGCGGCACTGACAGCTCGGTTGTGGTGGTGGCTCACCCGCCGACCGCGATCGCACGCGCTGCCCTCACGGCTGCCACGCCGCTTGGCGCTGCGTCGCTTGCAGCACGGCTCGAAGGCCGGCACCGCGATCCTCGGTGCGGGCACGCTCGCCTTGGGGGTGTCGGTGTTCGGGTTGGCGATGAACTCGTCGCTGGAACGCACCGGCGAGGCCAAGAGCGCGGTGTACGTCGGCAGCGACGTGGCCCTGCTGATCGTGCGCGAACTGCCGCCGGGGGTGCCCGGGGCCAGTGAAGTGTGGGTGCGTAACGAGATGGAGTACGGCGGCCAACCCGTCGACCTGATCGCCGTGGATCCGGCCACGTTTGCGGCCGTCGCCTTCTGGGACGACGCGTTCGACGAGCGCTCGCTGCCCGACCTGTTGGGCGAACTCGACGCGGGGGTGGCAGACGGAGCGGTACGGGTGATCGCCGTCGGCGACGTGCCGGCTACCGGCGAGATCACGAATCCGAACCTGGCCGGCGACCCCTTCCCCGCGCAGGTGGTCGAGCGTGTGGACGCGTTCCCCGGTGCGCACCTGAAGAACCCGACGTTGATCATGTCGCGTGCGGCGGCACAGGCCGGCCCGATCAACTTCCGGCACTTCGTGTGGGCCAAGGGCACGTTCGCGTACTGGCGGCTGCACCTGCAGGAGATCGGCGCCGCGCCGCTGTTGGGCATCTCGCGGCAGGACGCCGTGGATTCGTCGGTGTTGAAGTTCGCCGCGTGGTCGTTCGACTTCGTGAAGGCGCTGGGGGTGTTCGTTGGAGCGCTGGTGACGGCCGCGCTCGTGTTGCACCTCGCAGTGCGGCAACGCCAGCAGGCGCTGGGCTTCGCGTTCCTGCGGCGGATGGGGCTCAGCCACCGCCGGCACTGGTGGGCGCTGGTGTTCGAGGTGGGGGCGATGATGCTCACGATCTTCCTGCTGGGTTCGGCGCTGGCCCTGCTGTGCGTGCGGATCGTCAGCCCGCACGTCGACCCGCTGCCGATCCTGCTGCCGACGCCGCTGATGGTGGTGCCGTGGGGGGCGATCGCCGTCACCGGGCTGATCGCCGCGGCGGTCGTGTTCGTGGGCAGTGCGGCGGCGCAGTGGTCGGGTGCGCGGGTGGATGTCGCGGAGGTGCTGCGCGATGGCACCTGAATCGATGCTGCTGCAGGGCGACGAGTTGTGCGTGCACTACCGCTCGGCCGACGGGGTGGTGCCGGCCGTGGTGGACGTGACACTGCGGCTGCGCGCCGGCGCGTTCGTGGTGCTCGCCGGTCCGTCGGGTTCGGGCAAGAGCAGCCTGCTGCGCGTGCTGGGCCTGATCGACCGGCCGACCTCGGGCGCGCTGATGATCGACGGCCGCGATGTGTTGGCGTTGGGTGATGGCGGGCGGCGACGGTTGCGGAGGGCGCGGTTGGCCTACGTGCACCAGCGGCCCGTGACCAACCTGGTGGACGACCTGACGGCGGCCGAGCAGGTGGCCTTCGCACTGCAGAGCCGCCGTCTGCCCGTGGCAGGCGTGCACGACGTGCTCACCCGCTTCGGTCTTGCCGAGCAGGCTTCGTCGCGCCCGGCTCATCTGTCGGGCGGCGAGCAGCAACGGCTGGCGATCGCGATGGCCACCGCGGTCGCCCCGTCGGTGCTGTTGGCCGACGAGCCGACCGCCGAACTCGACCGCCACCATGCCGACGGCGTGATCGCTGCGATCGCCGAGAGCGCGGCCGGTGGCCAAGCCGTGGTGGTGGCCAGCCACGACCCGGAGATGATCGCCGCCGCGCACGAGGTCGTGTGGCTGCACGAAGGCAGGAGGGTGGCATGAGCGAACCCCTCCTGGTGGCCACCGGTGTGCGCAAGTGGTTCATGTCGGGCGACGAACGGGTCACACCGGTGGACGGCATCGATCTGGCCGTGCACGCGGGCGAGATCGTGCTGATCACCGGCCCCTCCGGATCGGGCAAGACCACCCTGCTGCAACTGCTGGTCGGGTTCCAACGGCCCGACGAGGGTGATGTGTCATGGCCGGGTGGCGGCGACACCCCGTCGTGGAGCGCGGTCGCCGTGGTGCCGCAGTCGTTGGGGCTGTTGGACGAGCTGACCGCCGCGGAGAACGTCGCCCTACCGCTGCTCGCCCGCCCGGACGGCGTGGCGCGCGACGCTGCTGCGCGGGTGGCGATGGCGCTCACTGCAGTCGATGCCGGTGCGCTGGCCGACCGCCTGGTGGGCGAAACCTCCCTGGGCCAGCAGCAGCGCATCGCCGTGGCGCGAGCGCTGGTGGGCCATCCGCTGGTGATCGTGGCCGACGAGCTCACCAGCCACCAGGACGGCGATCACGCTCGCGAGGTGCTGCAGGCGCTGCAAACGGCCGCGCAGCGCGGTGCGGCCTGCCTGATCGCCGGCCACGACCCGCTGTTGGCCACGGTGGCAACGCGGGTGCTGCACCTGCAGTCGGGCCGCCTCGCCTCCTGAACTGGTGGGCGCGGTCAGCGGACCGGGCAGGCGACCGCGCCGCGCAGGCGGGCGCGCAGTGCCACCACCAGCAGCACCAGCGACAGCACGGCCAGCAGCGGCTGGATGGGCTCGAACCAGCGACGCGCGCCCACCGTGCCGAGCGCGATCACCACCACCTTGTTGCACACCGGGCAGCCGACCGCGAAGAACGACAACAGGCCGCCCAGGCCACCCGTGCGCGCCGGGCGCTCGTCGATCCCGTCGATCACATCACTCTGCTGCGGGTCGTCGCGCACGTACGTGGCGGCCAGCAGACCGCCGAGGAAGGCGGTGAGGATCAGCACCGGGTACGACCACCAGGTCACCGGCACGGGCCGCCCGAACACCGGGTTGGGGATCACATCGGTGGGTAGGCCCACGGCCAGCGCCGAGGCGAGGGCGGCGACGGCCGCGAACTTCCAGCGGCGAACCGACCACTGCGAGAGCTGCGAGAACTGCGAGATCTGCTCGATCATGGCCAGAGCGTACGTGCCGCGCCATCCGCAGCGGCCGCGGGACGCGGCGAGCCGGCAGGAGCATCGGGTTGTTCGCTTTCTGCAGCGACAACCCACGTTGCCGCCCCGACAACCGCAGTGGTTCTCCTCACCTTTGTGTGGGTGCTTCCCAGTGGCCGTAGCGCGCGATGGCTGCTTGGCGGGTGACGCCGAGGTGGCGGCCGATAAAGGCCCAGTTGGCGCCGTGGCGGCGGAGCGTGAGGACATGGTCCTGTTGGC
>JAUSLV010000028.1 GCA_030645495.1 Actinomycetota bacterium | reverse complement strand
CGACGCAACACCACCAGCCTTCTCGAGCTGAACCTGCGCAGGCTGGGTGTGTTGCCGATCGCGTCGATGCCCTTCCACCCGCAGACCTGCGGCAAGGTCGAACGGTTCCATCAGACGATGAAGAAGTGGCTGGCCAAACAGCCACCCGATCGCAGCCTGCGCGAGTTGCAGGCCCAGCTCGACCGGTTCGTCCACCACTACAACTACGAGCGGCCACACCGCGCGCTCAAGGGCAGAACACCCGCCGCTGTCTGGGGCGCGATGCCAGCAGCGATGCCGGCGGGGCATCCGATCACCGACACCAGCACGATCGTGCGCACCCGGACCAGCAACAGCAGCGGCCACGTCGCCCTGGGCCGGCGCCACACCATCGGTCTAGGCACCGAGTACTCCCTGCAGACCTTCACCATCATGATCACTGGACAAGACTGCGCGATCTTCCACGAGGGCCAGCACGTGCGAAGCATCACCATCGACCCAGACCAGAAGCACTACCCAGTCGAGCGGAACCGCTGACAGAATCAACACCAGTGTCAGCGATGTCCCGCGACACCCCTGTCAGCGATGTCCCGCGACACCCCTGTCAGCGATGTCCCGCGACATCACACCACGAGGCACGGTGGCAGCCGTGTGACACGAACGGTTGGGGAGGGGGCAAGATGGGCGAGTGCTGCAGCCGCCGATCGCCCCGATGCTGGCGAAACTGTCCGACGAGATCCCCACCGGGGAAGGCTGGCTGTACGAGCCGAAATGGGACGGCTTTCGCTGCATCGTGTTCCGTGACGGCGACTCGCTGCAGCTCACCAGCCGCAACGAGCGGCCGTTCACCCGCTACTTCCCCGAGTTACTGGACCCGCTGGCGGCAGCGCTGCCCTCGCAGTGCGTGCTCGACGGCGAGATCGTCATCCCGGCGGCCGGCGACCGTGGCCTCGACTTTGACGCGCTGCTGCAACGGATCCACCCGGCCGAGTCGCGGGTGAAGCGCTTGGCGGCAGAGACACCTGCATCGTTCGTGGCCTTCGACCTGCTCGCGCTCGGCGAGCGTTCGCTGCTGGCCGAGCCGCTCGCGGTGCGCCACGGGCTGTTGCAGCAGGCGCTCGCCGCCGCAGCGGCGCCGATCCACTTGTGCCCCTCCACCACCGACGCAGCGATGGCCGGCCGTTGGTTCGTGGAGTTCGAGGGAGCCGGGCTCGACGGCGTGATCGCCAAGCGCCTCACCGACCCCTACACACCCGACAAGCGCACGCTGGTGAAGGTGAAGCACCGGCGCACGGCCGACTGTGTGATCGCCGGCTACCGGGTGCACAAGGACGGCAACGGCGTGGGGTCGCTGCTGCTGGGGTTGTTCGCTGCCGACGGCGTGCTGCACCACGTGGGTGTGGCGGCGTCGTTCACCGCCAAGCGGCGCACCGAACTGCTAGCCGAGCTGGCACCGCTGACCCACGACGCGCTCGCCGCCCACCCGTGGCGCGAGTGGGCCGAGTGGAGCTCGGCGGCGGTCGGGGCCGGCCAACGGATGCCCGGCGCTGGCAGCCGTTGGAACGCGGGCAAAGACCTCAGCTGGGTGCCGCTGCGCATCGAGCGCGTGGCCGAGGTGACCTTCGGCCAACTGCAGGAAGGCCGCTTCCGCCACGGCTCGCAATTCCTGCATTGGCGGGCCGACAGGGGGCCCGAGACGTGCACCTACGACCAACTGGAAGTGGCCGCGCCGGTGCCGTTCGGGCGGTTGGTGTCAGGGGCCTGACGACGAGGTGGGGGAGGACGACGAGGAGGAACTGGCGCCGGAGTCGTCGACCACGGTGACCAGCGTCGTTTCGCCGTTCACCTGCACCGTGTCGGAGGCGATCTCCTGCGGGCCGATGCGCACCTTGATCGTCCACGCGCCGGCCGCACCCAGCGTGAACCCGCTGGACTTACGCAGCACGGCTGTGCCCGGCGCGGTGAGTGGGATGTAGTTGATCGACATGCCGGGCGTGACCACCCCGGCGGGCGGGAGGAAGTCGACGGCCAGGCCGGTGAGCCCCGTCTCGGGTGCGGTGACCACCTCGATGCGAACGTCGTTCAGGCCCACCTTCTCGCTGAACTGCACCGTCACCTCCACGCCGAGCGTGGGGTTCGCGTAGCGGTGCAGCGTGCCGAGGTCGAGCGGCGGCTGATCGAGCGCGCCCAACCCCGAAGGCGTGAGCGTGAGCAGGCCGGCGGTGAGCGCCATCACGATCAGGCCGATCATCGCCTCGATGCCGAGCGCGCGGCGCAACCGCATCGCCAACGACGCACTCATCACGTCGACGCGACTGACGCGTTGGGTGATGAATTGGCGCGCGGCGACGCCAACGAACACCATCAGCGCCACGAACAGCGTCTTGAGGATCGCCACCACCCCGTGGCCGGTGCTGAGCGCGCCACGGTCGAGGCGGAAGAACTGGATTGCACCCGTGCCCACCGTGACCCACAGCGCAGGCGCGGCGAGACGCGAGAACCCGCGCACCGCGTGCACGAGGTCTTCCTCGCCGGGGCCTGCCAGCACCACACGCGTCAGCAGCACGAGGCCACCCAGCCACACGGCCATGGCCAGCGCGTGCGCCGTTCCGACCGCGAAGTCGATGAGTTCGAACTGCTCGCGGCTGAACCCCATCGTGGCCACGGCGATACCGGCCGGCACGAGAGCCGGAATCTGCGAGCTGGGGTCGATCGCCCGCTCGGGGCGGGTGACGACGTACGCGGTGGCGAGCACGAACACCATGCGCAGCACGGCGGCCTTGCCCGGCGTGTAGTCCAACAGGTCGCCCCACCCGGTCGGTAACAGTGTCGAGCCCAACCCCTTGCCGGTGAGGTTCGATGCCAAGGCGCCGGCGAAGAAGAACGTGCTGCCGGCCGTGATCATCCACACCGACCGCAGGAAGCGGACCGTGATGATGTATTCCACGCCCTCGGGCCAGGCGACGGCGATGATCACCAGGCTGCCGAACAACACCGCCAGGCCAAGGTTGCTGACCAGGCGGAACAACGCCAGTGGACCCTTGCTGGTTTCGCCCACTTGCAGCACGTCGCTGCTGGCGTTCGAGGTGGGCTTCGGGTTGGTGTTGGTGGTGCCCGCTGCTGTGGTGGTGGTGGTGTCCTCGGGCAGCGGAATGGTGGAGGTGGTGGGGGCGGTGGGATCGTTGGCGACGTTGAACCCGAAGCTGCCACTGCCGTTCGGCTGCAGATCGGTGTCGGTGACCGTCCAGGCGACCGTACAGCGGCCCTTCGGCGCCTTCGACAACAAGGCCACGCGGAGGGTCTTGCCGTCCTGCAGCACCTGTGGTGTGCCGAGCGTGATGATCGTGCCGT
This sequence comes from Actinomycetota bacterium, assembly GCA_030645495.1. Classification (GTDB taxonomy): domain Bacteria; phylum Actinomycetota; class Acidimicrobiia; order Acidimicrobiales; family Ilumatobacteraceae; genus UBA668. The sequence goes on along the minus strand of JAUSLV010000028.1, from coordinate 58,805 downwards.
TCTCGCCGCAGGTCATCTTCACCGTGTTGGCCGTGCTGGTGGTGCCCAGCGGCTCGACGAAGGCGATGTCGACGTTGGCCGGCGACTCGTTGACCGTGGAGCCGTCTTCCGGGGTGGACGAGGCGAAGGCGTTTTCGGCATGCGCAGTTGGTGCCCACAGCGACCCCACCAACCCGATGACGGTCAGGGTGAAGAACCAGCCGAGGGCTGGACGTGCGAACGGCCGGGTGACATTCATGGAATCGCAACAACGCTAGCCAAGTCAGCCCTGGTACACGCCTCATGTCATGATCAGGGGCGCGGCGGATCTACTTCGCCACGCTGTGTCGCGCCCCATGGGTAGAGTCGCAGCGATGGCAACGCAGTCGCTCTACCGCCGCTACCGACCCCGCCGATTCAGCGAGGTGAAAGGCCAAGAGCACGTCGTGCGCGCCTTGCGCAATGCGGTCATCAACCACCGCGAAGGCCAGGCCTATCTGTTCTCCGGGCCGCGCGGCACCGGCAAGACCACGTCGGCGCGCATCCTCGCCAAGGTGCTGAACTGTGAGAACCCGCACGACGGCGAGCCGTGCTGCGAATGCGAATCGTGTCTGGCCGTCGAGCGTGGCACCAGCTACGACGTGCACGAACTCGACGCAGCCAGCAACAACGGTGTCGATGCCATGCGCGACCTCATCGAGAAGGCCTCGCTGGGCACCCCCGGTCGGCACAAGGTGTACATCCTCGACGAAGTGCACATGCTCTCCAAGGCCGCCGAGGCGGCGCTGCTGAAGACGCTGGAAGAGCCGCCCCCGCACGTGGTGTTCGTGCTGGCCACCACCGACCCGCAGAAGGTCAGCGAAACCATCCGCAGCCGCACGCAGCACCTGCAGTTCCACCTGCTGGCGATGGACGTGATGGAGAGCCACATCCGCTGGCTGGCCGGCGACGCAGGCATCGACCTGTCCGACGATGCGCTGCAATCCGTGCTGCGCCAAGGTGGCGGCTCGGCTCGCGACACGGTGTCGGCGCTCGAGTTGGTGGCGTCGGGCGGCGGCGAGCCGCTGCTCACCACACCGCTCGACGAGTTCATCGAGGCGTTCATCGAGCACGACCCCGGCCGTGCCCTCACCGTGGTGGCCGCGGCCGTGCAGCAGGGCCGCGATCCGCGCACGCTCACCGACGACATCGTGCGCCACCTGCGCGACTGCTTCTTGTCGCTGATGGCGCCCGAGCTGGTGCAGTTGCCCGTGCAACGCGCGGCCGAGGTCAGCGACTTGGCCGCGCGCATGGGCGCGCCGGCCACAGTGCGCGCAATGGAACGCCTGGGCGAGATGTTGGTGGAGATGCGCCACGCCCCCGACCCGCGCCTGCTGCTGGAAGTGGCGCTCGTGCAGCTCACGCACGAGGCCGCCAGCAACGACGTCTCCGTGCTGCTCGACCGCATCGAGCGGCTCGAGCACCAGGTTGCCGCCGGTGGCGTGGCCGCGCCGGCACCGCGCCCCACCCCGATCGACCCCACCACCGGCCGCGTGGCGTTGGGCGGCCGCGCCCGCCGCGACCCCAACCCGCCGCCGCCCGAGGCGCCGCCGGGTGCCCCCCGGCAGTCACCGGCGGGTGCCAGCACGGCGGCGAACGACGACGATCCCACTCAGCCGCACCCGGTGCCTGCGCCGGTGCAACCTGCGGCGGCGGGGGTGACGCCACCCGAGGGTGCGGGCGATGCGGCCGAGCACGCGGCCCGTGTGTGGAGCAGCGAGGTGATGCCGGGCATGAAATCGCTGGCCAGGGCCATCTTCGCGGCCACCAAGCTGCTCGGCGCGCGTGAGGGCATGCTCGCGTTCGCAGCTCCCAACGAGCCCCATCGGGCGCGTTGCCAGCAGCACCAGGCCGAGGCCGAGGCCGCGATCCTCAAGGCGGTGGGCACCGCGGTGAAGGTGGTGGTGGTCGTCGATGGTGCCGTCGCCCACGAAGATCTCGGCGGCGACGACACGCAGCCCACCGCCGCGCCCGCCGCGGCCGGGTCGACGGGCGGGTCGACGGGCGGGTCAACAGGCGGCAAGGTGGTGGCGCTGAAGCCGGCCGCACCGCCGCCCGACGACGACGACGTCGATCTCGACGACCTCACCGACGTGCCTGCCGAGGCCGTGGTCTCGCCGATCGACCGTCTCACGCAGGCCTTCCCCGGCTCGCACCTGGTCGATGAGTGATCGATGTCCGGCGTCTACACCCCTCCCGTCCAGACCCTCATCGATGAACTCGGCCGACTGCCCGGTGTGGGCCCCAAGTCGGCGCAGCGCATCGCCTTCCACCTGCTGAAGATCCCCGCTGACGACGTCGCCCGCCTGGCGGTGGCGATCACCGAGGCCAAGGCCCGCGTGCGGTTCTGCGCCCGCTGCTGGAACTTCGCCGAACAAGAACTGTGCCCGGTGTGCCTCGACGACCGACGCGACAGCAGCATCATCTGCGTGGTCGAGGAAAGCCGTGACATCGTGGCCGTGGAGAAGACCGGCGAGTACCGCGGCCGCTATCACGTGCTGTTGGGGGCGATGAACCCGCTGGAGGGCATCGGCCCCGAGCAGCTGAAGATGAAGGAACTGTTCGCCCGCATCGAGCCCGAGCAGGTGCAGGAAGTGATCCTGTGCACCAACCCCAACACCGAGGGCGAGGTGACGGCGATGTACATCGCGCGGATGATGAAGCCGTTCGGAGTGAAGGTCACGCGCATCGCCAGCGGCCTGCCGGTGGGCGGCGACCTCGAATACGCCGACGAGTTGACGCTGGGCCGGGCCCTGGAAGGCCGCCGCGACGTCAGCTGAGCTGATGGTCGGGACTGGCCTCCGCTTCGCTTCGGCTGCTCCCTCCGGGTGAGAGCCGGAAAAAGTAACCGGGGTACCACTCCTGGACCTGGTAGCGGGCGGACGGGCCAGCTCCAGAGGTGGTACCCCAGATCTTGGCAACGCCGTGGTTCCGGGAGGGCGAATCACGACGCTGTATGTTGCGGTTACATTACAACCGACACCCGAATATGTCAAGCGTCGTCATAAAGCAACCGTGTAGTTCCGGGCTCAGACGGTGCGCAGGATGATTGCGTCGCCCTGGCCGCCACCGCCGCAGAGGGCAGCGGCGCCCATGCCACCGCCGCGGCGACGCAGCTCGTGCAACAGGGTGAGCGCCAAGCGGTTGCCGCTCATGCCGATCGGGTGACCGAGGGCAATGGCGCCACCGTTCACGTTGACGATCTCGTCGGTGATGCCCAGGTGTGCCATCGAGGCGATGCCAACGGCTGCGAACGCCTCGTTGATCTCGAACAGCGACAGGTCGGCCACCGACTTGCCGGCACGAGCGAGCGCCTTGTTGATCGCGTTGCTGGGCTGGTGCAGCAGCGAGGCGTTGTCGGGGCCGGCCACCATGCCGTACGACACGAACTGGCCCAGCGGGGTGACGCCGCGAGCCTTCACGGCCTTCTCGCTCATGATCACCACCGCTGAGCCGCCGTCGCTGATCTGCGAGGCGTTGGCCGCGGTGATCGTGCCGTCCTTGGTGAACGCTGGCTTGAGGCCGGCCAGCGACTCCATCGTGGTGCTGGCGCGCACGCCCTCGTCGGTGGTCACCATCACCGGGTCGCCCTTGCGCTGCGGGATGGCCACCGGCACGATCTCTTCGGCGAACTTTCCGGCCGCAATGGCTGCAGCGGCGCGCTGGTTGCTCTTCATCGCGGTCTCGTCCTGCTGCTCGCGGGTGATGGCACCGGCGTTGTAGTTCTCGGTGCCGGTGCCCATGGCACACACGTCGAACGCGCAGAACAGGCCGTCCTTGATGATTGCGTCGGCCAACTCGGTGTTGCCGTAGCGGAAGCCGCCGCGGGCGCCGGCGGCGATGTACGGCGCGTTGGTCATGCTCTCCATGCCACCGGCCACCACGATGTCGGCCTCACCGGCCATGATCATCTGGTTGGCGAGGTAGATCGCGTTGAGGCCGCTGAGGCACACCTTGTTGATGTTGATCGCCGGCACGCTCATCGGGATGCCGGCCTTCACAGCGGCCTGGCGCGATGGCACCTGGCCCTGCCCGGCCATGATCACCTGGCCCATGATCACGTGCTCGACCTCTGCCGGGGCGACGCCGGCGCGCTCGAGGGCGGCCTTGATCGCGAAGCCGCCCAGGTCGGCTGCGCTGAACGAGGCGAGTGCCCCGCTCATCTTGCCGATCGGCGTGCGGGCTCCGGCGACGATGTACGAACCAGACATGGTTGACCTCTCAGTGTTCGGGCCGGCTGCGAGCGCGGCACCCAGGCGCGTGATGCGCCGCCAGCGTATTCCCCCGGCATGGCGGTGGGGGAAGTTGGTGCGCCGGTCAGCTGGTGGTGAACGTGCGGCAGCCCGCGCTCGCACCGTTGCTGCCACCCCAGTTCAGCAACGTGGCACACACGGTGTAGTTGCCGGGCGCCAGCGTGTACGACGCCCCGAACCCGTGGAAGGGGCCCAGGCCGGTCGGCATTCCTGCACGGCTGGTGCGGGCCAGCGTCGTGGTGGTGGCCACCGTGGCCCCGCCGGCGTTGGTGACCGTGATGCGCACGGGCACGGGTAGGTCGAACTCGGGGTCGAGCGCGAACCCACCGACGCTGACCGACGTGCCACTGACGCTCGGCGCGTCCATCGCGCCGTAGGGCTCGCCGTTCGGGCGCTGTGCACCCACCCCTGCGAGCGCCGAGTACAGGTCGCTGGTCTCGTACCCGAACGCCCAGATCACGATGCCGCTCCAGCCGGCAGCCACGGCGGCGTCGGCGCGTTGGCGCACGGAGGCGGCATCGGGCGCGTACACGGTGTGTTGGATCGTGCACGCGAACGGGAGCTTCGAGTTGATCCGGTGCGCGAGTGCCGGCGAACCGTCCGCGGGAGCGCCGGCGGTGGGCACGACGGTGCCTGGCGGATCGAAGGCCGGTGGGGCCGTGTCGACCACCTGTTCGCGGTTCGGGCCGTCGAGCCACGAGAACGTCAACTCGCCCGACGCATCGCGCACGGGTGTGACGCCGTGCGCGGCGGCGAGTGGCGCGACCTCGGCCATCGTGATCGAGTCCCGGAACACGGCGCTGGCCGGGCACACGTCGTTGGCGAACTTCTTCGTCGCCCAGTGGCGACCGTAGGCCGGCACACCGAGCTGCAGCTTCGAGACGGGTACCACCGAGCTGCTGTAGGCGATCACCTCGTTCACCCACCACATCGGCGCGATCGGGCCGGCGACGCTGACGCTCCAGTCGTAGACCATCAGGCGCAGGCGGTCCACGGCGTCGGCGATCTCGGGCTGGCCGTACAGCCAGTAGCCGGAGTTGCCCGAGTTCCAGATGGCCGGCACCGTGACGCTGAGGAGTTTGCCGCGAGTGTGCAGCGCGGCTGCCAGCTCGTTGACGAAGGTGATCCAGATCGGGCGGATCGAACCCCACTCGGAGCGCGGATGGCTGAAGGCGAACACCTCGTAGTCGATGTCGATGCCGTCGTAGTTGTTGGCGGTGACGAGATCGACGATGCGTTGGATGTGCCTGGCACGGCTCGTGGGGTCGGCGAGGATGCCCTTCATCACGCCCTTGCCGGTGCCGTCGGCGATCGTGGGCACCACGGGCAGGCCCTTGGCGCGCAACGCCGAGACGGTGGCGGTGAGCGTGCTCTGCGACCCGTTGAGGCCGATGGTGCCGTCGGCCCGAGCGCCGTACCAGAACAGCGACACCTCACCGAACAGCGTGGACGCATCGGCATTCTTGATCGCCGTCGTGCCGTCGGTGCTCTCCCAGTACGGAATCCAGCCGCTGACGAACCGGTTCGGCTGGCAGGCCGACAGCGTCATCACGGCGGCAAGGGCCAGCGCGCGGACGCGGCCGAGCGAGGCCGAACGGGGAGTCATACCGAAAAGGGTAGTACCCACCCTCTCGCGAGTGTCGGCGCGCGGGTTGGCCGGCTTGGCGATCAGACCTCTTCGATGGTGATCGAGATGATGTCGATCGGCTGCAGCGGCGGGCCGTCCTGCGGGTTGGCCAGCGAGTCGAGCAGCAGCACGTTGCCGAGGTCGTTGTCCTCCACCTGGCCGAACAGGGTGTACTTCGCCGGCAGCATCGCGCCGTCGTCGCCGGTGATGATGAACCACTGGCTGCCCTGGGTGTCGGGCCCCGAGTTGGCCATCGCCAGCGAACCGATGCGGTACGGCTCGACCTGGTCGAGTTCGTCGGCGAACCGGTATCCGGGGCCGCCCTTGCCGGTGGCCGTCGGGTCGCCGCACTGCACCACGAAGTTCTGGATCGCGCGGTGGCAGGTGGTGCCGTCGAAATAGTGATAGCGCGCCAGGTTGACGAAGCTGTTGACGGTGTTCGGAGCGATGTCGGCGCGCAGGTCCACGCGCAAGGTGGCCTGGTTGGTCTCGATGATCGCGACGTAGGCCTTGCCCTCCACCAGGCACATCGGGGGCGCGGCCGCGAACGCCGTGGTGCGAGCGGCGCTGCCATCTGCCGGCGCGCACTCGGCGGCCGCCGGGGTGTCGGTCGAGCTGGTGGTGTCGGTCGAGTCGTCGCCGCATGCGGCCACCAGGGCCAACAGAGCGAGGGGGGCGAGGATGCGAGAGGGTTTCACGGGCGGTCACTCTGTCACGCCAGGTGCTGAACGTCCTGTCAACCGGCTCGCCCGGGTTGGCTACCGATCAGTAACATCGGCGCATGCAGCACGTCCTCGACGCCATCCAGTCCGGTGCCAGCGCCGACGAATTCGCCCACCTCGCCGTCCCCGAGGCGTACCGCGGGGTGCACGTCCTCAAGGCCGAGCACGACATGTGGAAGGGCGTGCCCTCGAAGCAGAAAGACCCGCGCCAGAGCCTGCACGTGGGCGACGTGCCCACACCCGAGTTGGCGCCCGACGAGGTGTACGTGGCCGTGATGGCCAGCAGCATCAACTTCAACACCGTCTGGAGCAGCATCTTCGAGCCGGTCAGCACGTTCGGCCCGCTGGCCCGCCTGGCCCGCGAGAGCGAGTGGGCCAAGCGTCACGACCAGCCGTACCAGGTGGTGGGCAGCGACGCCTCGGGTGTGGTGCTGCGCGTGGGCACCGCGGTGCGCAACTGGAAGCCGGGCGACCGGGTGACGGTGCACTGCAACCACGTCGACGACCAGGATCAGAGCGCGCACGACGACTCGATGATGGCCGCCAACCAGCGCATCTGGGGCTACGAGACGAACTTCGGCGGCCTCGCCGACCTGGCCGTGGTGAAGGCCAACCAGCTGATGCCCAAGCCCGCGCACCTCACGTGGGAGGAAGCCGCGGTCAACGCGCTGTGCAACAGCACCAGCTACCGCATGCTCGTGGGCCGCAACGGCGCGCAGATGAAGCAGGGCGACGTGGTGCTGATCTGGGGCGCCACCGGTGGCATCGGCGCCTACGCCACGCAGTACGTGCTCAACGGCGGCGGCATCCCCGTGTGCGTGGTCAGCTCGCCCGACAAGGCCGACATCCTGCGCAAGATGGGCGTCGAGCACATCATCGACCGCGCCTCCGCGAACTACCAGTTCTGGAAGGACGAGCACACGCACGACGAGTCCGAATGGCGTCGCCTGGGCAAGGACATCCGCGACCTGTGCGGCGAAGACCCCGACATCGTGTTCGAGCACCCCGGCCGCAGCACGTTCGCCGCGTCGGTGTACGTGGCCAAGCGCGGCGGCACGATCGTCACCTGCGCGGCCACCAGCGGCTTCATGATGGAGTTCGACAACCGCCACTTCTGGATGCGCCTGAAGAAGCTCGTCGGCAGCCACTTCGCCAACTACAAGGAGGCGTGGGAGGCCAACCGCTTGATCAGCAAGGGCATGGTGCACCCGGTGATGAGCCAGGTGTTCGACCTCGCTCACACCGGCGAGGCCGCCTATCAGGTGCACCACAACATGCACGAGGGCAAGATCGCCGTGCTGGCGCTCGCCCCCGAAGAGGGCCTGGGCGTCACCGACCACGAGCTGCGCGCCAAGGTCGCCGACCAACTCACCTGGTTCCGCCGCTAGCCCGGTCGGGTCGGGCCCCGGGTTTCTGGGGCTGGATCGTCTCCATCTCCGGGACTACTTCGAGGGGAGTTGCGGATGCAATGAGCCTCAGGCGAGAGTAGTGGCGAGCATGTCGACCATCTGCGACTGGCTCATCTCGCCGGACGAGCGGGCAGCGACGGTGCCGTCGGCGTTGAGCAGCACCAGGTACGGCCAACCGGGGGCGCCGTAGGCGATGGCTACGGGGCCGGCCTTGCCGTCGCCGTTGTCGCCGTCCACCAGCACCGGCGTGGGCCAGTCGAGCTGAGCCAGCCAATCGGCCGACGACTCGGCCGTGGCCGACTCGGCGGTGGCCACCAGCACCACGTCGATATCGGCGCTGACCGTGCCATCGGCGATCCAGGCCTGCAGGTTCGGGAGGAACGCATGGCAGTGCGGGCACCAGTTGGCCACGAATACCACCAGCGTGGGCCGCTGCGTGGCCGCCGGATCGATGGTGACCACCGTGCCGTCGAGGCCCGCGCCGGCCACCGTGGGGGCGACGAGGGTCGCGCTGTCGGTGCCAGTGCCGTACGTGGGCAGCGTGTCACCCGTGATCGTCGGCGTGGTCGGCACGTTCGTGGCCACCACCGCCAGCAGTAGCGCTTCGACCCTGTCGGCGAGCGCAGGTCGGACGGACAACGACACCCATTGGCCACCGATCGGCTCGCGCCAGAACACGAAGGTGGTGCCGTTGGGGGTCAACAGCTGCCAGCCCGGCTGACCGGCGACGGTGACGTTCGTGATGGTGTCGGTGGAGACGAACTCGGCCAGGAGGGTGACGTTCATCGGACCGCTGATAAGGGTGACGGTGTCACCGAACGACTGGAACAGCGTCGCTCCGTCGGCTGGGGTGAACATCGCGACCATCGTCCAACCGTCGACCGGCAGCAGCCACGGAAGCCCCGAGCCGGGGATCACCTGGGCGACGAGTGCGTCGCGTTCAGCGGCGCTCAGGCCGTACGAGTCGAATCGCAACGTGCTGCCGTCGATGACGCGCTCGGTGGCATCGGCGACCGTGGCGACGGTCGCGCCCGCCTCGACACCCGATGCCTGCATCACCAGCAGCCCGTCGGCCAGGTCGCCGTTGCGAGCCCACGCGAGCATCAGCAGTCCGCCGCCGGTGCCTGGCTCACTGGTCACCTCGCCCGGCGCGAGGTCGGCGGCGGCGAGGAAGTAGGGCATCCCGCCGGCCGTGCCGGGCGTGGTGGTGGCGGTGACCACCGGCTCGCTGGCTTCTTGCGTGTTGTCGCCGTTGTACATCGCGATGCCGACACCGGCGCCGGCGACGATCACCACGGAGGCGGCGATGGCCACCCAGCGGCGGGCGTCGAGGCCGCGGCGGGCAGGCGCACGATGAGCCGCGTGCACCACCGGCTTGGCGGCCACTTCGTCGAGCGCCGAACGCAGGTGGGCGACGATGTTCTGGTCGTGGTGCTCGTTCATTCCTCGATCTCCTTCTTCAGCGCGTCGATCCCGCGGTGCAGCAGCACGCGCACGGTGGCCGGAGCGCAGCCGAGCGCCTCGGCGATCTGCTCGTCGGTCCAGTCGGCCCAATAGCGCAGCGTCACGGCGGCACGCTGCTTGTAGGGCAGAGCGGCCAGCGCATCGAGCATCTCGTTCGTGGGTTGCGTGTACGCAGTGGGTTGGCCGGCGGTGGAGCGCAGCACCCGCCTCCGCTCGCGGATGTGCCAGCGGTGCCACGACGCGCAACGGTTCACCACCGTGCGACGCAGGTAGCCGGCCGGGTTGTTCAGCCCGCTCAAGCGTGGGCGAACGGCCTCCAGCGCGTCCTGCGCCAGCTCTTCGGCCACCTCGCGTGAACCCACCAGTGCCGTGGCCCAGCGCACCGCCTCACGGTGGTGCGCTCGGTAGAACTGCTCGAACCCGCTCGTGCTCATCGCTGTCACCTGCAGCCCCAGTGTGCTCGCGTGCATACCCACCTTGACGCCACCGGGCGGGAATCTGTTTCACTGGTTCCATGCTGCTCACCGAGATCGACCACATCGCCATCGCCGTGAACGACCTCGAGGCCGCCGTGGCCTATTACAGGGAGGCCTTCGGCGCCGAGGTGCACCACCGCGAGATCGTCGAGAAGGACGGTGTCGAGGAAGCGTTGGTGAAAGTGGCCGACAGCTACATCCAGCTCACCCGCGCCACCCGCCCCGACAGTGCGATCGCCAAGAGCATCGAGAAGCGTGGCGAGGGCCTGCACCACGTGGGCTACCGCGTCGCCAACTGTCAGGAGGCGTACGACGCGATGGTCGCCGCCGGCGCCATCCCCATCGACCCGGCCCCGCGCCCGGGCAGCCGCGGCACCACGGTGGCGTTCTTCCACCCCAAGAGCAGCTTCGGCACCCTCATCGAGTTGGTGCAGGAAAACCCCGGCTCCGGCCACTGACCCCCTCCTGCCCCCTGGCCCGATCGCCCGGTCGATCCCGCGCCCGCGGGCGCGCTTCCTACGCGTGGCGGGTGGTTTCCGCGCCCGTGGGTTGGGGGGCGGTCACGAGCGGGCCGAATCGCGCCCAACCTTGGGGGCGGACAGCACCTACTCGGCTTCGAGGATCAGGCCTTTGAGGTACTCGGCCTCGGGGAACGACAGGGGCACCGGGTGATCGCTGGGTTGGTGTAGGCGGCCGATGATCCGCAGCTCGCGTCGCGCATCGAGGGCCGCTCCGGCCACCACCTTCTGGAATAGGTCCATCGTCATCGCCCCGCTGCAGCTCCAGGTCATCAGCACCCCGCCCGGTGCCAGCAGTTTGGCGGCCAGCAGGTTGAGGTCTTTGTAGGCGCGTGAGGCCTTGTCGAGCTGCTGCTCGCTGTTGGCCAGCTTCGGCGGATCGAGCAGGATCAGGTCGTATTGCTTGGCCCTGTCGCGCAGCCCGCGCAGGGCGGTGAATGCGTCGGCCTCCACCAGTTCGCCGATGTCGACGCCGTTCAGCGTGGCGTTCCGCGCGGCCACTGCCAGCGCGGGCCCCGACGAGTCGATCGATGTGATCGCAGCCGCACCAGCCCGGGCTGCGATCACGCTGAACGCGCCGGTGTACGAGAACACGTTGAGCACCCGCCGGCCCGGTGCCCACTGCGCCACCGCGGCACGAGCGTCGCGTTGGTCGAGGTAGAACCCGGTCTTGTGCCCGCCCTCCACCTCCACGGCGAACCGGAAGCCGCCCTCGTTGGCCACGAGCGTGGGCGACGGCGCACGGCCGCGCATCAGGCCCACCCGCGCCTGCAGGCCCTCGCGCTCGCGCACGTCGGCGTCGCTGCGCTCGTACACGCACTCCACGCCGGGCAGCGCGAACAACGCGTCGGCCAGCACCTCGCGCCACGCGTCGGCGCCCACGGCGGTGAGCTGGCACACGATCGTGTCGCCGTAGCGGTCGGCCACCAGGCCGGGCACGCCATCGGCCTCGCTGAACACCAGGCGGGCCGAATCGGTCAACCCGCCTGCCAGCAGTGCCGAGCGCCGGGCAGCGGCAGCGCCAGCCCGGGCGGCAACAAAGGACGGCGTGACCGTCTCGGCCGGGTCGAACGTCCACATCCGGGCGCGGATACGCGAGGCCGGGCTGTACGCCGCCCACCCCAGCGATGTGCCGTCGGCGCCCTTCACCAGAACGGTGTCGCCGGCCTCGGGCGAACCCTCCACGCGGGTGACGGCTCCGCTGAACACCCATGGGTGCCGCCGGGCCAGCGATCGTTCCGCGGCGGGTTTCAGCCACACGCTGCTCGTGGGGGGCATGACGCGGTCAGCCGAGCGACAGGTCGGAGGGGCCGCCGTTGCTGACCAGCCAACCGTCCTGCTTCATCACACGCTGCTGCAACTCCTCGATCTGCTGGCGCAGCACCATGTTCTCGTGCACGCTGCCCTCGAGCGCGCGGATGAGGCCGTTGATGCGGTCTTCCATCGCGCCCAAGCGGCCGTTCACAGCGTCGGCCACGTCGCCCGAGAGGCTGCCGTCGGGTGTGGCAAAGCCCCGGCCGGCGTCGACGCCGTCGAGCCGGGCGGTGAAGTCGGCGCGCAACCGGTCGAGCAGGCCGATGATCGTGGTCTGCAGGCGGTCGAGATCCGAGCGTGATTCGGCGCGGGCCTGGTCGACGGCCTGCTGGCCCAGCGTGGCGTACGCGGCGGTGGCGGTGTACTGGGCCAGCACCTGCTGCTCGACCTTCTGCATCCGTTCGCGGAGTTCGGCGGCGATCGAGGCGGTGGCCTCGTCGGATTCGGGCGAGAGGAACGGCTTGCTGGCCTCCTCGTACTCCATCCAGCTCTTGTCGCTACGGCGCATGGCGTGCCTCCCTTCCTCGGTGATCCACTCGAAATTCTTACCCGACGCGTCATCGGCCTCGTGACCAGGTGCCATGAGTGTCGCACTGCGAAAGAATTTCCGGCGCTCGCAAAGAATTGTCTTCAGTTGGTTTCCCCGCCCGCCGAAAATGGGATTGCGTCCGCACTGCGAATGTGGTCGGCGTTGTCACAACGACACCCTTCAAGCGGGAGGAACCGCAATGAACAACCAGACCAAGCAGGACAAGGGCTTCACCCTCGTCGAGCTCCTCATCGTGATCGTCATCCTCGGCATCCTCGCAACGGTGACCGTGTTCGCCGTGCGTGGCATCACGCAGGACGCCGAACAGAATGCCTGTGACACCGAGCAGGACGTGATCGAGACCGCCATCGAGGCGTTCAACGCCGACTCGCGTCGTGACGCCCTCTTCGTCGACGAGCTGACGGGCACCAGTGGCTACCTCAAGGACGACCTCGCCTTCGCCGCGGCGTTCAACCTGCTCGTGCCGGTGAACTTCGACGGCACCACGCCCGTCGCGCCAGCGCTTCCCGATACGAACGTCAACGGTCGCTGGAACATCACCTTCGGTGGTGCCGCCGGCCCGGTCATCACCGGCGTGGGCGACTGCACCCCCGCTCCCTGATCTGACACTCTGAAGAAGGGGGCCGGGTTTCGACCCGGCCCCCCTTTTCATGCCCGGCGAGGCACAATGAAGGTTGAGTTCACGTGCTCGCGTGCCGATACAACCATTGCCAGTACGACTCGCCGGAGTGCTTCCTATGCCGCAGTTCCCCCGCTCACGCCAGCCAGCCCACCATCGCGTGACGCCGCGCGACGCGGGGTTCAGCTTGGCCGAGATCGTGGTGTCGATCGCGCTGATGGGCGTCGCGGTGGTGCCCCTGATGCTGGCGGTCATCACCCAGGTGCGTGTGTCGAGCAGCACCAACACGATCGCCGACCTCGAGACGGTGTTGGTGAACGCCGCCGACAGAGTGAACCGGTCGGGCGAAAGCTGCGACTACGACGTGTATGTGGAAGCGGCGGCACTCGAGCACGGGTGGCAGCCCAATCAGGCAACCGCCGTCTACCAGTACTACGACCCGGTCGAACCCGACCCGGCCGACCTGGTGAATCACCCGGGCTCGCCGATCGAGGCCGGTACATGGATCAACGGCGCGTGCCCCGGTACGCAACGACCTGAAGGTTTGGTGCAGAGAGTGACGATCACGGTGACGAGTCCGGATGGCCAGATCACCCGCAGCCTGGTGGTGGTGAAGAGCGATGTCTGAACAACGACGTGTCCGCGATCGAGGCATGACCCTGCCCGAGCTGTTGATCAGCGTGATGGTCACCGGCTTGCTGGCGGCCAGCATGGCTGCCGCCAGCCAGGTGGTGCTACGCCAGAACGACAACAGCAGTGGCCGCCTCAGCAACGCCCGCTCGCAGCAGAGCGTGGGTGCGTGGCTGCCTGGCGACCTGGCCTCGGCCGAGTTCGTCGACGACAACCCGGCGGCGGTGCCGTGCGTCGGCAACTGCCCCGCGGGTCTTGTGCTCACCGGGTCGAACACGCTGCTGCTGCGCTGGTCGGGCGCGATCCCCAACACCCACCTCGGCATCGATGGCGACGTACGGCTCACCGTTCCCACCGCCACCACCGTGTCGTACCGCTATGTGTTCGGCGACCGCCAGCAGTACGACATCATCCGCGTGGAATGCGTGGCCGTTGATGGTGGTGCGCCCACCTGCCAGACGGCAAACGTGATCCACAACGTCGACCCGCCGCCGGACGGCGTGGAGTATCTGGATGGCCAGACCAAGCCGGTGTGGGTGATGCTGGTGACCCTGGCGGTCGACCCGGCGGCGCCGGGCGACGGCACCGGCGGCGGCGCATCGGGCAACGGTAGCGTATTCGACGACCCCACGTACTACTACCGGGTCGGGCGCCGCGTGTCGGTGACGATCAACGGTGGTGGCGACATCGCTGACGGCGGTGGTGGTACCGACCGAATCACCGTCACCGCCGGCGGCACCCGGCGCGAACCCACGCTGAGCACCACCAACCTCAGTGCCACCCCCACGTTCGCGGCCACGCGGTCGCGCTGTGGCGGCAACTTCGGCCTGCTGGTGGATACCTCCGGCTCGATCAGCGGCAACATGGGTTACGTGCGCACTGGTGTCAAAGCATTCATCGACGCGTTCGCCGGCACACCGATCAAGCTGCAGATCGTCAGCTTCGACAGCGCCTCGTCGACACTCGGGGCCGCGCCGTGGAGCAAGTACTACGACATGCTCGTGGAAAGCGACGTGACCACGCTGAAGGGCCTCGTCGATGGCCTCGATTCCAACGGGTCGACGAACTGGGAAGACGGCATCTTCCGTCTGTTCCGCAATGCCGACGGAACCGTGCAGCAGGTGCTGCCCGACACGGTGATCCTGTTCACCGACGGCATCCCCACCCGCAACCGCACCGACGTGACGTCGGCCGACGCTCTGGGCACGATGGTGAACGACGACATCGGCCTGCCCGCTTCCGACGGGCGCAACTACAACCAGCTGTCGTGGAACCGCGCCAACCGCATCTTGCGGCAGTACGAAGCCGATCTCGAGAAGTTGATCGGCGTGTACGTGGGCGTGAACGTCACCGAGTCGTCCACCTGGCTCACCCAGGGGCCGGGGTACCACTTCGAGAATTACCTGCGCGGCTACCACGAGGCATGGGAGCGCGGCTTCCACCTACTGAACCCGCAGCGTGGCTCGCACACGATTTATGAGTACGCCAACAGCGGCCTCACCTATCAGTACGCCAATGGCCTCACGTATCAGTACGCGGCCAGCGGCCAGACCTGGCAGTACGCAGCCACCGGCATGAAGTTCCAGAAGAAGAGCAATGGTCAGTGGAAGGACACCAGCGCGGCCACCTACTTCACCTACAACACCAACAACGGCACCGGCGACAACTACCGGACGGTGCTCACCGGCACGCTGGGCAGTTGGACGAACATCAACGCCACCCCGGCAACGGCGAAGACGAAGTACGACCAGTCGAACACCTCGGCCGGCCAGGCTGATGGCTTCCGCAACCTTGTCACCGGCACGCTCGGCTCGTGGAGTTCGCTCAGCAGCAAGACATTGTTCGACATCACCAACACCACCTACGACAGCAACGACGGTTACCGCCCGGTGGTGCCGGGCACCATCACCGGCTGGACCAACACCACCAAGGCCTACTACGACACCAACAACGCCGTCGCCGGCACCACCGATGGTTACAAGGTGTACACGTCGGGCACCCTCGGCAGCTGGACCGCCACGACTACCGATTACTACAACCGCAGCAACACCACCACGGATTCGCTCGATGGGTATCGCGAGGGCAAGCAGTACACCGCCCCGTACGACACGTGGGAGGCCGTCACCGACGCGGCCTACTTGGCGAGCAACACCACCACCGACAACAGCGACGGCTGGTACGCCACCATCGAGTACACCGCCCCGTTCACGACCTGGACTTCGGTCACCCAGAGTGCCTACGACCAGAACAACACCACCCCCGACTCGGCCGACGGCTGGCAAGTGAGCCGTTTGTACACGTCGCCGTACTCGTCGTGGGAGGCCACGACTGCTTCGGCGTACACCTCGGGCAACACGGTGTGGGGCAGCACCGACGGGTGGGACGCCACCAAGGTGTATACCGAGCCATACACGTTCCACGAGGGGTACACCAGCAGTTCGCGCAAGAACACCTTGATCCTGAAGGATCTGATCGATCCGGGTGGCGTGGTGCCGGCGCAGAAGACCGGTGCCGAGTACACCAACGCCAAGGAAGCCACCTATTACGAGCTGCCCACCTGGGACCTGTTCGCCGGCGCGATGACCAGCATGGCGCTGGCCGAGTGTGGCGGCACGATCACGCTGCAGACCAAGGTGGGCACCGCCAGCGCCCCCGACCCGTTCACCTACCAGAGTTCGGTCGACATGACCACGGCCACCACCAGTGCCCAGTTCCGCAGCGGCACGTTCGACTTCGACCTGGCCGGCGGCATCAGCCAGACGGTCACGATCACCCCGCTGATCACCACCGACCTCAGCAGGTACCAACCCACGCAGCCGATCGAGTGGACCTGTCGTTCGGCCGGCGTCGACTATCCGTTCACCACCACGCTGATCGATGGTGGGCCATGGACCAGTATCACGCTCACGGTGGCGCCGAACAAGGCGATCTCGTGCATCAACTCGGTGACGCTGTCGTGACGCGCCGTGGGTTGCGTCGTGGCCGCGCTGGTGCCGATGGGGCGGCGAGTCAGCCGGGCGATGATGGCATGGCGCTGGTGTTCGTGATGGTGTTCGTGGTGCTCGCCGTCTCGTTGGTGCTCCCGATGCTCGACCGTGCCCGCGTGGTGATGAAGGCCGCCGGCGACGAGCACCGCAAGATCACCCGCATCTCGGCGGCCACTGGCGCGATGCGCGTGGCGCTGGCCGACCCGGTCAAGTTGTACCGCGAGTGCGGTGAGAAGGCCGGGTTGACGGCCGGGCTGACGCTCGCGGTGCCCGACGTCGGCGTGCCGATCGAGATGGAGTGCTTCACCATCAACCAGGCCAGCGAGTTGGGTGGCTCCGACATCCGGATGGCGATGGCCACGGTGGCCGCCGGCACGGTGGTGGCTCCCGACGGCATGGTGGGCGACTTCTACGTGAACAGTGGGTCTGCCGACACGGGTGCGTGGCTCCTCGACTCGACCACGGCGAGCGTAGGCGGCAAGATCTGGGTGCCGTACCTGCCCACCCACGGCCTCAACCACCCGTCACCGTTGGGCTACATGATGCCCGCCTGGGCCGGCGAGTGCAGGGTGTACTTCCCAGGTACCTACACCGACCCGATCACGATTGCCGATGCCACGCCCACGTACTTCGCCTCGGGCGTGTACTACTTCGAGAACACGGTCACGTTCGGCCCCGGCGCCAATGTCGTGGTGGGTACCGGTGCGGCCGAAGGGTGCACCAGCGATCCCGATGCCGTGTTGAACGCGATCGACGTTCCCCTCTCGGTCACCATCTCCGGCATCGGCGGCACGTTCGTGCTGGGTGCCGGCGGGCGGGTGGTGGTCACCGATCAGGGCACCATCAATGCACCCAAGGTGCTGTTCAACGCTCGCCTCGTCGGCCCCACCGATGTCGGCAACGCGGTGTCGCAAGGTGTCTCGATCATCAGCGTGAACGGCTCGTACGTCACCAGCACCGCGAGCGCCGACTACGAGGAGTTGGGTTACCTGAAGGTGCCGAAGTCGCTCACCGAGAACGACCCTTCCGACCTGATCGATCCTGTCGATGCCGCCAGCACCGGCTATCTGGCCTCCACCCTCGTGCAGACGTCGGCGGCCGATGCCACGCCGATCGTGTCGGTCGACTTCACCGGCTTCGGGGCCGGCAGCTTCTTCGTTCCCGGCTACATCGGCGTTCCTCAAGGCCGTGTGCACGTGAACATCGGTGCCGGGGCCGGCAGCGGCAAGGCGGTCGAACTGGTCGGCGGGTTGCTGGCCGCGAAGGTGACGCGAACCGGCGAGATGCCCACCATGCTCGAGTGGGGTTTCCGCAACCGGGTGGTGCAGAAAACGTTCAAAGTGGTGGCGCAGACCCCCGACTCGCTGGGCACCCCGAAGGTGGTGTCCGTGGCCATCGTGCAGGTGAACGACTTCGGCGAATACGCCGTCAACTCCTGGGTCACCAACTCCTGAACCCGCCGGTGCGTCAGCGCACCAGTTCCATGCGCATGCCGGTGGAATCCCACTCGGGGTCGGCCGGCAGTCGGCTCATCGCCCGTCCTGCTGCCCGGCGCGCGGTCCAGATCAGCCCGGTGGCCTGCAGCAGGTGGATCTGGGCGGCACCCGGCGGCGGCGTGCGCGTGACCATCTCCTCCAACCCCGGCAGCTTGTCGTGGATCAGGTTCATCCGCTCGAGCACCCCGGCCTGCTGATACGGCGAGGTGGTGAGCGGCTTGTCGTCGTTCAGTTGGGTGAACGTGAGGTCGGGGTGCGCAGCGAAGAAGTTGCGTTGGTGGAACGGTTGGAACTCGCGCTCGCACTCGCGGATCGCCTTGAACCGGCGGAAGTCGTCGCGCGTGAGCCACGGTTCGAGCGCGAGCGCTTCCGCGCGGGTGGGGGCGTGCAGCGCGGCGCGCGAGGGTGAGGGGCGCACCGCCACCATGCGCGGCCAGCCGATCAGCGTGCGGGCCTCCTCGTCGCACGGGCGGTAGGGGCCGGCCGGTTCGTCGGAGAACCCGATCGTGGCGAAGATCGCCGCGGCGTCGAACTTGGGTTTGTACTCCAGCACGTCGAGCAACGTCTTCACCACCTCGGGGTCGTCGGCCACCACCGTGACACCGGCGAGCCGCGCGGGAACGATCAACCACCCCGCGGGGCAGGGCACGATGCCGCCGAGGATCTTGTAGGGCAGCTTCGACGCAGCCATGGCGTTGGGCCGGCCCTCAGCGACCTGGGCCGGCGAGAGTGCCTGAACCCGTGGTGGCCGCCTGGCCGGATTCCACCGTGGCCTGTGCCTGCAGCTGCGAGCGCATCGTGGCGGCCTGGGCCATGATCTCCTTGGGGTACTGGCTCACTTCGGCGGCGGTCTCGAACGACACCATCCCGCTCGACACCAACCGGGCGAGGTCCATCTCCATGGTCTGCATGCCCTCCTGCTGGCCGGACAGCATCGCGTTGCGGATCTGGCGGCTCTTGCCTTCGCGCACCAGGTTCCTCACTGCCTCGTTGGCCAGCAGCACCTCGAAGGCACCCACGCGACCGCCGCCGATGGCCGGTAGCAGGCGCTGGCTGATCACACCTTGCAGGGTGCCGGCCAGCTGCATCTGGATCTGCTCGCGACGCTCGGCCGGGAACACGTCGATGATGCGGTCGAGGGCTTGCGGCGCGTCGTTCGTGTGCAGCGTGCCGAACACGAGGTGGCCGGTCTCGGCCAGGGTGAGCGTGATCGAGATCGAGTCGAGGTCGCGCATTTCGCCGAGGAGGATGACGTCGGGATCCTCACGCAGGGCGCTGCGCAGACCCTCGGTGAAGCCGACCACGTCGGTGCCCACCTCACGCTGGTTCACCATCGCCACGCGGTGCTGGTGCAGGTATTCCACCGGATCCTCGATGGTGAGGATGTGCACGGGCTTGGTGGCGTTGATCCGATCGATCATCGCTGCCAGGGTGGTGCTCTTGCCCGAGCCGGTGGGCCCCGTCACCAGCACCAGGCCATAGGGCCGGTTCAACAGGTCGAGCGCCGCCGGAGGAGCACCCAGTTCTTCCAGCGAGCGCACGCGGAAGGGGATCAGGCGCAGCGCCATCGCGTAGCTGGTGCGCTGCTTGTAGGCGTTGGCACGGAAGCGGCCGACCGTTTCCAGGCCGAACGAGAAGTCGACCTGCATGTTCTGCTCGAGCTCGTCCATCTGCGCGTCGTTGAGCAGCGACATCACCATCCGCTCGGTGTCGCTGGGCAGCATCAGCGGCACGCCCTCGAAGGGCACCAGCACGCCGTCACGGCGGGCGGTGGCAGGACGTCCGACGGTGAGGTGCAAGTCGCTGGCCCCGGCTGCCACTGTCGCCTGTAGCAACGTGACCAAGGTGGGATCGGGATTGAACATTGCGGCTAGCCTCCGGTGTCTCCGCACAGTACGCGGATCCTGCGTATGACGATCTTCTACTCGGCCGTGTTCGGCCTTCTCATCGGCTCATTCCTCACCGTGGTGGTCGACCGCGTGCCACGTGGCGCGTCGGTGGTGCAACCCGGCTCGGCGTGCGGGAACTGTGGCCTCGACCTCGGCCCGCTCGATCTGGTACCTGTCTTCAGTTGGCTGGCGCTGCGCGGGAAATGCCGGCAGTGCCATACGAGTATCGGCATCGAGCCGCTTGTGCTTGAGGTGTCAACGTCGCTTCTCTTCAGCCTCATGGCCTGGCACTTCCAGTGGTCGTGGCGGCTGCCTGCGTACTGCCTGCTGATGGCCGGCCTGGTGGCGCTGACCTGCATCGACCTGCGCACGAAGCGGTTGCCGCGGGAGATCACGTACACCACGGCGGCACTCGGCATCCCGCTACTCTGCGTGGCCGCTCTCGTCGAACATGAGCCGAAGCGGATCTGGATGTTGGCGCTCGGCGCCGGCATCGCGCTGGCGTTGATGGCGCTGATCTACGCCGTCAGCAGGGGCGGCATGGGCGATGGCGACGTGCGCCTGGCCCCGCTGTTGGGTGCCTACCTCGGGTTCCTCAACCCCGGTCTGGCGCCCGTCGGCCTGTTCTTCGGGTTCGCCGCCGGCGCCGTGGCGGGCGTGGTGGTGCTGGTGGCCAAGCGTGGCGACCGGCGCACCGCCGTGCCGTTCGGGCCGTTCCTCGCGCTGGGCACCGTTGCCGCGATCTTCTTCGGTCAGCAGTACATCGACCTGGTGATGGTGCGCTGACCTGCCCGCGGGCCTACTGGCCCTTGGTGCCGTCGAGTACGCCGTACATCGCTTGCACGAGGGCGACCGCCACGAAACCCACGATCACGCCGACGAACACGATCATCAGCGGCTCGAACATCGCCGTGAACTTCTTGATGCGGTATTCGAGCTCGCGGTCGAAGTACAGGCTGGCCACTTCCAGCTGCCGGTCGAGCGTGCCGGTCTCCTCGCCCACCTTGAACATCTGCCGAGCAGCGCCGGGGAACAGCTGAGTGCGAGCGAGGGGTGCGGCGAAGCCGCCGCCCTCCAGGATCTCCACTTGCGCCTCTTCGAGCCGCGACTTGAACAGCGTGTTGTTGGTGGCTTCGGTGGTGGTGATCATCGCGTCGGGCAGGGGTACACCGGCGCGCACCATCGCGCCGAGGATGCGACAGAAGCGCTCGAGGATCGCGTACTCGATGATGCCGCTGAGGACCGGGATCTTCAGCACCATCTTGTCGCGCAGCCGTCGGCCCTGCAGCGACTTCGACATCCATACGAAGAACGCGATCGTGAGGATCAAGAACCCGAGTGGAAAGTAGAAGTACACGGTGAAGATGTCGGCAACGAACAGCAGGGCCCGAGTGGCGAACGGCAGATCGGCGCCCAGTTCTTCGAACAGGGGCTTGAACTGCGGCAGCACGTAGCCGGCCAGCAGCGACACCGTGCCCAGGGCCATCACCATCACGACACCCGGGTACGACAGCGCCTGCACCACTTTCGAGCGAGTGTCGAGCTCGCGTTCGAGGTAGCCGGCGAGGCTTTCGAGGGTGTCGTCGAGCCGACCCGTCAGCTCGGCCGAGCCGAGGATGCCGATGTAGTAGTTGGGGAACGCCTCGGGATGCTTGGTGGCCGCGCCCGACAACGTGCCACCGTTGCGCAGGTCTTCCACCATGTCGGAGATCGTGCGCTGCAGGGCCACGTCGGAGGTTTCGTCGCCGATCACCTCCATCGCCTCGGTGAGCGGGATGCCCGCCTTCACGAACACCGCGAGCTGACGTGTGAAGTTCATCAGCTCCTTCTTCTTGACCTTCACCTTGGTGAGTTCGAAGTTGAGCGCGCTGCGCTTCTCCTCGATCTTCACCGGGTACAGGTTCCGCCCGATCAAGATCTGCCGCGCTTCACCCACGGTGGGTGCCTTGGTGACGCCCTCGACGGAGGCGCCGTTGGCATCGATCGCGGCGTAGTTGAACCGGGGCATTCGTACTCCTAGCTGGCGAACAGGGTCTTGACGACTTCGGGAATGGTGGTGACGTCGTTCTCCACGAGCGCCATGGCTTCGCGCAACATCGTGCGCATGCCTTGTGCCACTGCCAGCCGCCGCAGTTCTTCAGTGGTCGCCCAGCCCACGATCAGGCGGCGCAACTCGGGGGTGATGCGCAACAGTTCGTACACGCCGATGCGGTCGCGATAGCCGGTGCCGGCGCAGAAGTTGCAGCCGACGCCGTGGTAGAAGGTGGCTTTCTCGCTGCCACCGCTGTGCTGGCGGAACACCGCCAACTCTTCGGCACCAGGGGTGTACTGCTCTTTGCACGAGTCGCAGATGCGGCGCAACAGACGCTGGCCGATGACGCCCACCACCGAGGAAGCAATGAGGAAGGCCTCGATGCCCATGTCGAGGAAGCGGTGCAGCGCGGCCACGCTGTCGGTGCCGTGCAACGACGACAGCACCAAGTGACCGGTGAGGGCCGACTGCACGGCGATGCGTGCGGTGTCGGCATCACGGATCTCACCCACGAGGATCACGTCGGGGTCTTGACGCAGGATGGCCTTGAGGCC
Source organism: Actinomycetota bacterium (assembly GCA_030645495.1). Classification (GTDB taxonomy): domain Bacteria; phylum Actinomycetota; class Acidimicrobiia; order Acidimicrobiales; family Ilumatobacteraceae; genus UBA668. The sequence continues at coordinate 36,247 of JAUSLV010000028.1, read as the reverse complement.
GGTGGCGAACGTGAGGCCGGCCTGGTCGTTGGTCTGGATCTGGTTGATGCCCGGGAACACGTACTCCACCGGGTCTTCCACGGTGGTGATGTTCTTGCCGGCCGAGTTCACCTCGAGCAGCGAGGCGTACAGCGTGGTGGTCTTGCCGGCGCCGGTGGGGCCCGCACAGATCACCATGCCGAACGGCGAGTGGATCATCTTCGAGTAGTGCAGGTAGGTCTCGCGCGGGAAGCCGAGCTCGGCGAGGCCGATCATCGAACGACCCTTGTCGAGAATACGCATGACGATCTTCTCGCCGAACACGGTGGCCACGGATGCCACGCGCACGTCGACGTCCTTGCCGTCGATGTTGGTGGAGAACTGGCCGTCCTGCGGGCGGCGCTTCTCCACGATGTTCATGCCGCTCATGATCTTGAGACGGCTGATCAGCGCAGCGTGGGCGCCCATCGGCAGCTTGAACGCTTCCACCAGGTGACCGTCGATGCGGAACCGGATGCGCACTTCCTCGTCCATCGGTTCGATGTGGATGTCGGAGGCGCGATCGCGCATCGCCTGGCTGACGATGCGGTTGACGAGCTGGATCACCGGCGCCTGGTCGTCGAGGCTGACCTCGGCGGCGATGGCGGCGATGCGGGCCTGGTCGTCCTGCAGGTCGAGCGACTGCACCAACCGGTCGATGTCGGCATCGGCGCGGTAGACGAGGTCGATGAACGTGCGCACCGTCAGCGGGTCGGAGATGAACAGCTTCACCGGCCGCCCGGCAGCCGCCTCGATGTCGGCCTTGCGCGCCGGTGAGGGGTCGCTGCACAGCACCACGAGGGCGGGGCCGTCCTCGGCGACGGCGACAGCGCAGTTGCGGCGCACGACGCCCTCGTCGAGGATGCCCTTGATCTCGTCGGTGATGACGATGCCCTTGGTGTCGACTGCCGGCACCCCTGTGGCCTGCGAGATCGCGAGCGCCAGTTCCGTGCGGCCCACGCCGTGGCTGGCGAGCAGTGCGTCGGCGAAGGCCAACAGGTCGCCGTTGGCCTTGGCCAGCGACGCGGCGAAGTTCTCGGGGGTCAGCTGCTCGCCCTCGACCAGCGACTGGCCGACGCGCATGCATTCGGCCGCGGAGTCACCCTCGGGGTGTGCTACTTCTTTCGTACCGCCCTTGAAGAGTGCCATGGTGCGTGCTCCGAGCCGCCTGCGGGGTCAACACGAGCGGGTCGTCAGAACGACGACAGGCTCGGCTCCGCGGGCTTGGTGGGTGCCTGACCGAGTGAGGTACCGGGCATCTGAGGCGACGTTGGGCGCAGCAGGGGTGCAGTCACATCAGCCAGGCTAGGGGTGAGGGCAGCGGGCGCGGGTGCGGCGGCGCCACCACCGGCGAGTTCGTCCTTGCGGACGAGTTGGGCGGGGTCGAGGATCGCGATCGCCCGCTCGAGCTCGTCGAGGCGTTCCAGCTGCACGGTGGTGCTGACGTCCATCTCGTCCTGCAGCAACGACTCGATCTCGGCCATGCGCAGCGTGGCCTTGTTGACCTTGTCGTCGGTGTTGGCCACGACACGGTCGAGTTCGATGCGCACCAGCATCACTTCGCCGACGGCCGACGACAGCTGATCCTTCACGGCGTTGATGCCGCTCTCGTCGATGCTGTCGACCTTGCGGTCCATGATGTCGAGACGCAACACCGACTCGGCGAGGCGGTTCTCCAGCTCGAGCATCCGCTGCGAGAGGGCCACCATCGCGTCGTCGAAGCCCGAGCCGATGCGCCCGACAGCGGCTTCGAGCGCGGCGATCTTCACGCCGTTCTGCTCGTTGATGCGGTCTTCCATGGCCAGCATGCGGTCGGTGATCTTGTGTTCGGTGAAGTCGAGTCGCTGAGTGAGCGCCGTCGCGTGATCGGCCAGCTGACGGGTGACCTCGGGCGACACCGCCTCCAGCGTGGTGCGCACGAACCCGAGCCGCTCCTCGACCGCGCTGGCCAACGCCTGGTTGCCTTCGTCCATGCGCTGAGTGAGCGCGACCGTGGTGTCGTTGACGTGCTGCACCAGCGCTGAGGTCTGCTCGTCGAAACGGCGGGCAGACTTGTGCAGGTCGTCGATGCGAGCATGCGCACCGGCACTCTGCGCGTCGATGTGTTCACGTAGTGCAATGATCTCGCCGGCGTCGACCGACCCGGTGAAGTTGCCGCCGGGCGCCGCCAGCATCCGCTCTTCGGCCTCGTTGAGGCGAGCATGCTGGTGCTGGGCGAACTCGTTGAGCCGGCCTTCGAGCGCGGTCTGCAACGCCTGTTGGGCGCTCTCGGCGCGCTGCTGGTTGCCATCGATCCTGGTCAGGATCTCGTGCAACTGGCCTTGGAACTCGGCGCGCAGCTCGGCGCGGCTGGCGTCGATCTCTTGTCGGGCCGCATCGACCTGCTGCGCCATCGCCGAGATGTACTGGGTGAGCTGGCGCTCGACCGCACCGGCGATCGTGGCCGCGAGCACCTCGGTGGTGTTCAGCGGGAGGCTCTTGTCGGGTGAGGACGCGGTCATCAGTGGTCCCTCCCTGTACTCGATGGTTGCCTGACGGAGCGAACGCTTGTCACGCTCTCTCTATCGGAGCGTCTTGCCCAACTCTTGAGAGATTGTCCTGCACTACGGTGGCCCGGTGCAAGCCACCCCGAGTGCTCCCACCATGAAGGTTCACCTCGTCGACGGCACCTACGAGCTGTTCCGGCAGCACTTCGGGCAGGTCGCTCGGCATGGCGACGCGGGGCCCTACGACGCCGCGATCGGCGTGGTGGGCAGCACCCTGCAGTTGGTGGTCAACGGCGCCACGCACGTGGGAGTGGCCAGCGATCACGTGATCGAGAGCTTCCGCAACGATCTGTACGCCGGCTACAAGACCAGCGCCGGAATGGACCCGGTGCTGCTGAACCAGATCCCGGTGATGGAGGAAGCGCTGATCGCCTGCGGCTTCACCACCTGGCCGATGGTGCAGTGGGAGGCCGACGATGCGCTCGGTGCCGCCGCGGCAGTGGCTGCGGCCGATGCGCGGGTGAGCCAAGTGTTGATCGTGACCCCCGACAAAGACCTCGGCCAGTGCGTGCAGGGCACCCACGTGGTGCAGTACGACCGGCGTAAGGACGAGATCGTGGACGAGGCGGCGGTGATCGCCAAGTTCGGCGTCGGCCCGGCCAGCATCGCCGACTACCTCGCGCTGGTGGGCGACGCAGCCGATGGTTTCCCCGGCCTGCCCGGCTGGGGCGCCAAGAGTGCGTCCACGGTGCTGGCCAAGTTCGCCACGATCGAGGCGATCCCCGCTTCGTGCGGCGACTGGGGCCTCCCCGGCCTGCGCGGCGCAGAGAAGCTGGCGCGCACGCTGCACGACCAACTGGCCGACGCACTGCTGTTCCGCACCATCGCCACGATCGCGCTCGACGTACCGGTGGGCACGGTCGACGACTGGCGCTGGCAAGGCCCCACGGCCGGCTTCGGCGCACTGGCCACCCGCCTCGGTGCACCCGACCTGGCCGAGCGTGCCCGACGGGTGTGGGAAACGGCCAGCGCCCGCTGAATGTGCTGCGCCCGCCGAGTGTGGTGATGGCCAGGTGGTCTGCGGCACACGAGCGGCACCGTTGAAGGCTGCTACCTTCCGGTCCTGACCTGATTCCCGGACACCCGTCGCACAGGGCCCGACCATCACCACACCCGGCGGGCGCGGTGAGGAACTCTACCGGGCGACAAACGGCCAGCGGCCCGCTACCCTCTGGGGCCACCCGGGAGGGGTGCGAGAGCGGCCGAATCGGCACGCTTGGAAAGCGTGTGAAGGGCAACCTTCCGTGGGTTCGAATCCCACCCCCTCCGCCATGACCGCGGCCCAGCCGACCGGCGATGCCCACTACATGGGCCTCGCGATCCACGAAGCGCGTGCCGCGCGTGCCCACGACGACGTGCCGATCGGCGCGATCGTGGTGCGCGACACGCCCGCCGGCCCGGTGGTGGTGGCCGCCCGCCACAACGAGCGCGAGCTCACCGGCGACCCCACGGCGCACGCCGAGGTGCTGGCGCTGCGCGATGCCGCCAAGACGGTGGGCCATTGGCGGTTGCTGGACTGCACGCTGTACGTCACGCTGGAACCGTGCGTGATGTGCGCCGGCGCGTTGGTGAACTCGCGCATCGGCCGGGTGGTGTACGGCGCCACCGACCCGAAGGCCGGCGCGGTCGCCAGCCTCTACGAGGTGTGCGCCGACCAGCGGCTGAACCACCGGCCGCCGGTGCAGGCGGGCGTGCTGGCCGACGAGTGCGGCCAGTTGCTGAAGGACTTCTTCGCCGCTCGCCGCGGCTGAGGCACGCTCAGAACGAGCGGAGCGCGGGTACCCGTTCGAGCAGCGGATTGGTGGCCAGGTCGAAGTCGCTGGGCGACAACGGCATGTCCGGCTGGGCCGCCGCGTCGATCGCCGACAGAGCCCGGCGAACGGCTTCGGCCACTTCGTCGGCGAGGCCGCTGGTGACGATGGCATCGATGGCCGATTGCGCCGGGCCGATCACGGGCGGCACGAAGACCGCGGGCACGGCAGGTGGGACCGCGGCGACGACGGGTGCGACGGCCGGTGTGGCGGGCAGCAACCGCTGGAAGACTCCCATCACCGGGGTGGCATCGGTGTCGACGACGCGCAGGTGGTCGGCGAGGCGTTCGATGACGTTCGGCTGCGGGAGCGGCACCGTGGCCGGGACGGTGTCGTGATCGCCGAGGCGGGACGACTCGACGACGTGCGTGATGACTTCCACGCGGGCCGGCATCCAGCGGTCGATGCCGGCCGAATGGCGGCGGTAGAGCGTGAGGCGGTAGTCGGCCACGATCTCGTTGGCCGCGCCCACGAGCGTGTCGTCGGTCATCGTCTCGACGCACAACTCCACAGCCTGGCGCTCGATCGACGGGTCGCGGTCGAACATCCGGCCGAGGTGCTCGATCCCGTTGATCAGCAGCGCGCCCTTCCCCAACTGTTGGCGGTTGATCACGCCCGACACGAGCAGGCGCACACCGAGCCCGCTGTCGGTGCTGCGCTCGGCGAAGTACACCTCGCCGTCGCGGAGGTACACGGTGGTGGTGGGTGCGGTCGCCAGTGTGAGCTCACCGGTGAGGTGGCGCTGACGAGCAGCCTCGATCACCTGCCAGGCCGGCCGGGGCGCGAAGGATGCCTCGCCGGGGAACAGTTCAACACGCACGCCCTTCCTTCGGCACGTGGCGTGGGGTTCTTGAGGCGTTCGCCGCGGTTCCCGCACGGGAACCTCCGGTGGCGAGGCTCGTCGCGCCCGCTAACCTGCCGCCCCGGAAGGGTGCCCGAGTGGCCAAAGGGACACGCCTCGAAAGCGTGCGAGGTGAAAGCCTCCGTGGGTTCAAATCCCACCCCTTCCGCCAGCGCACCGCCCGGTCACCCGGGCGGTGTTCGCGTTTCGTCAGCGGGTCAGGTGAATTCGATGGTCACCGTCGCCACTAACTGCCATGCCCCGCCGTTCACCCGCATCAATCCGTCCATCCGGTACTGACCCGGCTGGTCGGGTGCCTCGACCGACGTGAGGTGCTGTTCGACCTCACTCGTGTTGTCGCTGGTGACGCCGGGGTACCAGTCGGCCAACGTGCCGAATCCGGTGCTCTTGTTCGTGTCGGCATTGCACACCTCGATGGCCATCGATACTCCGGGGATGAATTGGCCCTGATCACCGGCGATGGAGAAGAACACGGTCACCGGTGGCTCGGTCGTGCCGACGACGAAGTCGGCCAGGTCGAACGTGGGGATCGCCACCTCGGGCCGCACCTCACCCACGCCGACGTCGACGTTGGGGGAGGCGAACAGGCGTGCCGTATAGCCGGCCGGCACCACTGGACTGTCGCCGCCGCTGAAGGCACAGTCGTACACCTCCTTGTACGAGCCTCCCACCAAGGTGGTTGCGCTGGGGTCATTCGTGCTGTCGCCCTGCGGCTCGGTCTGCCCGCCCGTGCCGGCCGGCGACACGTCGAGTCCTGCGTCGGAGCCACACGCCGCGACCGACACGACGAGCGTTGCGCACGCGAGGCCGAGGGCCGCCCTTCCTGCCGTGTGCCGCCCGCCGCTCGGATGGGCCATGGATCGCCGGAGAAATGCCGTCGTGTTCATTGCCGCGACCTCCTCATGCTCACCATAAGCCCGAGCGCAAGCAGTCAGTTGGCTAGCGGCACTCCGCTCCGTCGGCGGGCGCGTTCGCCACGGGGTCGACGAGGTAGTCGTCGACGGTGCGTTGCGAACAGTCGCTGACGTTGTAGCCGGTGTGCTGGTTGCCGGTGACGATCACCAGGCGGCCGTCCTCGAGCGCGTCGGCCATGGCCCGCGTGCTGCTGAGCGGCGTGGCCGAGTCGCCGGTGGTGCCCATCACCAGGATCGGGCCGGCGCCATCGCCGGTGATCGTGGCTCGCGGGTCGGTGCTGGGCGGGAAGAACGTGCAGAAGTAGCTGCCCTTGGTGCTGGGGGCCAACCGCGGCGCCACCTCCAGCATGTCGTCGACGGTGGCATCGTCCTCGGCGACGGTGAGCCGCTCTGCGTGGTCCATGCAGAAGATCACTTGGAACGCTTCGAGGCCGTTCGAGTACGAGCCGTCTGCTGCGCGCTGGAAGTACATGTCGTGCAGCGCCAGCAGCCCGCTGCCCTCGCCCTGCTGGGCATCGGCGAGCGCCCCGGCGAGCTGCGGCCACAGGCGGTCGGAGTACATCGCCTCGCTGGCCGCCGTGACCGCCACCTGCAGGTTCACGTCGGGGCGACCCCGGTCGGAGGGGATCGGCGACTCGTCGAGCGAGTCCATCAGCCGGTCGAACGCGCCCTCGGCGTCGCCGTCGTTGTGGAACGCGCAGTCGGGGTCGGCGCTGCAGTCCGCGAGGAACATCGCCAGCGCCTCTTCGAAGCCCTCCATCTGCTGCAGGGAGATCTCCACGAGCCCGGCTGTGGGGTCGACCGCGCCGTCGAGCACGGCGGCGCGGACGGTGTGGGGGAACAGCGTGGCCCAGGTCGCCCCCAGCTCGCTGCCGTAGCTGAACCCGAAGTAGCTGATCCGGTCTTCGCCGAGCGCCTGGCGGATGGCATCCATGTCGCGAGCGGTGTTGTTCGTGCCGACGTGCTCGATGATGTCGGCGTGCGCCGCGAGGCAGGCACCGGCGAACTCCTCGGCGAGGTCGACGAGGTACTGGCGCTCGGCGGCTGTCTCGGGGGTGAGGTCGGAGCTGGCGTAGAAGTGGTCGTAGTCGTCGGTGCAGTCGATGGCCGGTTCGCTGAGCCCGGTGCCGCGTGGGTCCCAGCCGATGATGTCGAAGTGCTGCAGCAGGGTGTCGCTGTACACCTGGTCGGCGCTGATCGCGAACGTGCTGCCGCCGAAGCCGGGGCCACCGGGGTTCACCAGCATGCTGCCGATGCGCTGCGAGGGTTCGGCGAGGTGGCGGGCCACGAACAACGTGAACGTGCCCTTGGCCGGATCGTCGTAGTCGAAGGGCACCTCCAGCGTGCCGGTCTGCACCCGGTCGTTCGCAGGATCGTCGGTCCAATCGAACGCGGAGGCGTCGGGGAGCGAGGTCGCGCCGTTCACGCCGTCGGCGCCGGTGGCCCGAGGCGCACGGTTGTCGGTGCAGCCGGCGGCGAGCGCAGAGCTGAGCAGGAGGGCCGCGATGAGGGGTGCACGCATGCCGACCATCGTAGAAGTGGCCATCGTAGAAGTGGAGCGAAGCATCCCTATCCTCACCTCATGCGCATGGGACCACACATGTTGATGCCCGGCGACGCCGCGGCCGTCAAGGGTAAGAAGCTGCAGCGGCGGTCGTTGCTCCGCGCCTGGCACTTCGCGCGGCCATACCGGCGCACGATCATCTTGTTCCTGTCGGTCATCGTCGCCGCGGCGCTGACCGAACTTGTCGCACCGTTCGCGTTCCGCACGATCATCGACACGGCCATCCCCAACGGTGATCGCGGTCTGATCACCACGCTCGCGATGGTGGTGGTGGTCGCCGCAATCGCCGACGCCGGCCTGGCGATCGTGCAGCGGTGGTGCAGCGCCACGATCGGCGAGGGGCTGATCTACGACCTGCGCGTGGGGTTGTTCGCCAAGGTGCAGCGGATGCCGATTGCGTTCTTCACCCGCACACAGACCGGCGCACTCACCAGCCGCCTCAACAACGATGTCGTTGGCGCGCAGACCGCCGTCACCAGCACGCTCGGCAGCGTGGTCAGCAACATCGTCGTGCTGGCCACCACGCTCACCGCGATGGGCCTGCTCGAGTGGCGGCTGACGCTGCTGGCACTCGTAGTGCTGCCGATCTTCATCATCCCGGCCAAGCGCGTCGGTCGACAGTTGCAGGCGATCCAGCGCGAGAACATGTCCACCAACGCGGAGATGAACTCGCAGATGGCCGAGCGCTTCAACGTCGCCGGCGCTCTGCTGGTGAAGCTGTTCGGTCGCCAGACCGACGAGGTCAACATGTTCGCCGGCCGCGCCGTCAAGGTGCGCGACACGGGTATCCGCTCGGCGATGGTCGGCCGCGTGTTCTTCGTCGCCCTCGGCCTGGTCGGTGCGCTCGGCGCTGCAGCGATCTACGGCGTGGGCGCGCATCTCGTGGTCGACGGCAACATCAAGACCGGCACGCTCGTGGCGCTCGCCACGCTGGTCACCCGCGTGTACCAGCCCCTCACCGGGCTCACGAATGCCCGCGTCGATCTGATGACCGCAATGGTCAGCTTCGAGCGAGTGTTCGAGGTGCTCGACGCGCCCGAGCCGATCACCGACCGACCGGGCGCGATCGATCTCGTCGACGCCAAGGGCAGCGTCGAGTTCCGCGACGTGTGGTTCCGCTATCCGGCCGCGGCCGACGTCACTGTGCGCTCGCTGGAGGCGCCATCGGCGTTCGTCGCCTCCGACCCCGACTACGACGTGTTGCAGGGCGTGTCGCTCACGATCCGCCCCGGCGAGACGGTCGCCCTTGTCGGTGCCTCCGGCTCGGGCAAGACCACGATGAGCGGTCTGGTGCCGCGGCTGTACGACGTCACCGCCGGCGCGCTGCTGATCGACGGCCACGACGTGCGCGACCTCACGCAGCACTCGCTGCGCGAGGCGATCGGCGTGGTCAGCCAGGATCCGCACCTGTTCCACGAGTCGATCGGCGCCAACCTGAAGTACGCCAAGCCGAACGCCACCGGCGCCGAGCTCGACGCCGCCTGCCGCGGCGCGCGCATCCTCGACACGATCCAGGCCCTGCCCGACGGGTACGAAACCATCGTCGGCGAGCGCGGCTACCGGCTCAGCGGCGGCGAGAAGCAGCGCCTGGCGATCGCCCGCCTGCTGCTGAAGAACCCGGCGGTGATGATCCTCGACGAGGCCACCAGCCACCTCGACAACGAGAACGAGGCGCACGTGCAAGCCGCGCTCGAGGAGGCGTTGCGCGGCCGCACCGCGCTGGTGATCGCCCACCGCCTGTCCACCATCCGAGATGCCGACCGGATCGTGGTGCTGGAAGGTGGCCGCATCGTCGAGGAAGGCACCCACGACGAGCTGATCGGCCTCGACGGCGTCTACGCCGCCCAAGTCCGCGCCGGCGAAACCGTCCTCGACGCCTGACCCTGCCCGCTGACCAGGCAGTTCGCGGCATCCGCGAACTCTGTGACACCCCGTCGTCATGATGAGCGGTATGGAAGTCGTGCTGGTTGCCCTCCTCGTCGTCGCTGCCGCCGCCATCGCCTGGCTGCTCGCCACGCGCCGGTCGGTCGCGGCGGCACCCTCCGTCGCCGCTGTTGCCGAGGTGCCGCAGCAGCTGGTGCAGCAAGCCGTGGCGGCGGCCGTGGCCCTGGCCAACGAGCACGCATCGCGCGAGCGCGATCAAGCGGTGCAAGCCGCCATCCAACAGTCGGTGCTGCTCAACGCGCAGCAACTCGGATCGCACACGCAGTCGGCCGATGCCTCGCTGGCCGGCCGCCAGCAGCTCATCGACGCGAAACTGGGCGAGGTGCAGGCCGGGGTGCACGCCGATCTCGGCCGGCTGCAGCAGCTGGTGCAACAACTGGGCGAGGCCACCAGCGAGCGGTTCGGTCAGGTGGATCGGTCGCTGCAGGTGCACGCCGAGATCACACAGTCGCTGGCCGGCACCGCCAACGGGCTGCGCGAGGCACTCGCCTCGTCCAACGCCCGCGGTCAGTGGGGCGAGCGCATGGCGGAAGACGTGCTGCGGTTGGCCGGCATGCAAGAGCACGTCAACTACGTGAAGCGCACGGCGATCAGCGGCGACGGCACGGGCATTCCCGACTTCACGTTCGTGTTGCCCAAGGGGCACGTGCTGTTCATGGACGTCAAGTTCCCGATGGCGTCGTACCTCAAGTACCTCGAGGCGGGCACCGAGGCGGAGAAGTCGGCGCACAGGGCAATGTTCCTACGCGACGTGCGGGCCAGGGTGAAGGAGCTCGCCAAGCGTGAGTACTCGGCCACCGACGATCGCCCGGCGGTCGACAACGTGCTGCTGTTCGTGCCCAACGAAAGCCTGGCCGCCTTCATCCACGAGTCCGATCAGACCTTGGTGGAGGATGCCATGCGTCAGCACGTGGTGATCTGTTCGCCGCTCACGCTGTTCGCGTTCCTCGGCGTCATCCGCCAGGCATTCGACAACTTCATGATCGAGCAGACCAGCCAAGAGATCCTCGGGCTGCTGGGCAAGTTCGGGCAGCAATACGGCAAGTACGCTGAGTCGGTCGAGAAGGTGAAGCGTCAGTTCGACACCGTGGCTCGCTCGTTCGACGAGCTGGCCACCACCCGCCGTCGGGCGCTCGAACGCCCGCTGAACGCCATCGACGACCTTCGCCGTCGGCAGGGCCTGCCGGTCGATGGGCAGCTGTTCGGCGAGGTCGACGACGGTGGGTTCGACAACGTGCACGAGCTCGGTGCCTGACGCCCTCGCCGGCCTCTAGCCTGCCGCCGTGAGCCAGGTGTCCTTCGACTTCGATCTCGACGACGGTGGCGTACCCACGCTGTCGGTCGGCGAACTGGCCGAGGCGATCAACGGTGCGTTGCGCCGCTCGTTCAGCGACGGCGTGTGGGTGCGCGGCGAGATCCAAGGGTGGAGCCAACGCGGCCCGCACGCCTACTTCCGCCTGGTGGAGGACACCGACGACGGCAAGGCGTCGCTGAACGTGCAGTTCTTCGCCAACGCGCAAGCACGCCTGAAGCCATTGCTGATGAAGCACCGGCTGCGCCTGGCCGACGGGTTGAAGGTGCGCATCTTCGGTCACCTCGACTTCTTCGCCCCCTCGGGCCAACTGGGCTTGAAGATGAGCGGCATCGATCCGCGCTTCACGCTCGGCGAGCTGGCCCTGCAGCGCGACGACGTGGTGCGTCGGCTGGTGGCAGCCGGGCTCTACGACCTCAACAAGCAGCGCCTGCTGTCGGTGGCGCCGCTGCGGGTGGGTGTGGTCACCAGCACCGCCAGCGCCGCATGGGCCGACTTCCTGCACGAGATCGAGCGCAGCGGCCTGGGCTTCCACCTACGGGTGGTCGATGTGCGCGTGCAGGGCGAGTGGGCGGTCACCGAGGTGACCGCTGGCATCCGAACGTTGTCGCGTCGTCGCGACCTCGACGTGGTGGCCGTCATCCGCGGCGGTGGGGGCCGCACCGAGCTGGCCACGTTCGACCACGAGGCGATCGCCACGGCGATCGCGATGTCGCCGCTGCCCGTGTTCACCGGGTTGGGCCACGAGATCGATCGAGCCGTCGCCGACGACGTGGCGCACAGTGCGCTGAAGACGCCCACGGCGTGTGCCACCGCACTGGTCGAGCGAGTGCAGCAGTTCAGCCACGCCACGAACGACGTGTGGGCGGCCATCGAGCGCCAGGCCGACCGCTGTCTCGCCGGGGCCGGCACCGAGGTGGCCGATGTCGCCAACGGCATCCGCCACCGCGTGGTGGCCGCGGTCGAACGTGGCGACGAGCGGATGGCGCAACGTGCCCAACGCCTGCGGGCAGCGGCCGAGCGAGTGTTCGAACGGGCCGACGGCCATCTCGTGGCGGCCGGCGCTGCGGTGCGCCGCGCACCAGCGCGCCTCGACCCTGAGGTGCGGCATCTCGATGCGGTTGCACAGCGCGTTCGCCTGCTCGACCCGGTGAACACGATGGCTCGCGGCTGGAGCATCACCCGCACGGTCGACGGTCGCACCGTGCGCTCGGCCACCGACGTGCACCCGGGCGACGAGATCGTCACTATCTTTGCCAGCGGCACGGCGCGCAGCCGTGTGGAGGAGACCCAACCATGAACGCAGCAGCGAACGAACCCGTCGCGCAGGGCTATGCCGAAGCGCTGGCCGAGCTGGAGGAGATCCTGACGCGCCTCGAACGCAGCGACGTCGATGTCGACGTGCTCGCTCAGCAGGTGCAGCGTGCTGCCGCGCTGATCACGTTCTGTCGCGATCGCATCGGCAACGCGCGGCTGCAGATCGAGCAGGTCGTCGCCGAGTTGGGTACCGACGACTGATTGGCGCCAAGAACACCCGACTCATGATGCGCGGCACAGGCGCGCGCCGCACGCCCGCGGCCTAACCTGCCCTCGTGACTTCGGCAGCCCCCTCCTCGCTCGCGCTCGTCGCCGCGCGGGTCGAACAGCGGTTGCACGAGTTCCTCACCCCCGAACTCGCGCGGTGGGCCGAGTTCGACGCCGAGCTCGCCGAGCCAATGGCCGAGATCGGCCGCTTGGTGCTCGCCGGCGGCAAGCGACTGCGGCCCGCGTTCTGTCACTGGGGTTTCGTCGGGGCGGGTGGCTCGCTGGATGACCCGATGGTGGTGAACGCCGGCGCGGCGTTCGAGCTGATGCACGCGTTCGCGCTGTTCCACGACGACGTGATGGACGACGCCGTCAGCAGGCGCGGCAACGTCACTACGCACACGGTGTTCGCGCAGCACCATCGCGACGGCCAGTGGGCCGGCGAGGCGCGTCGCTTCGGCGAGGGTGTGGCGATCCTGGTGGGCGACCTCGCCTTCGTGTACGGCGACATGATGATGACGGGCGCCGGCCCAGAGGCGTGGGCGATCTGGAACGAGTTGCGCATCGAGCTGAACGTCGGCCAGGTGCTCGACATCCTCGGCAGCGTGCGCAACGAGCGCAGCCGCACACGGGCCGAGCAGATCTGCCGGTACAAGAGCGGCAAGTACACCATCGAGCGGCCGTTGCACCTCGGCGCCGCGCTGGCCGCGCCGCAGCGCCTGCCCGAGCTGCTGCCCGCACTCAGCGCGTACGGCCTGCCGTTGGGCGATGCGTTCCAGATGCGCGACGACGTAATGGGGGCGTTCGGCGACCCGGAGATCACCGGCAAACCGGTGGGTGGCGACCTGCGCGAAGGCAAGCCCACGCCGCTGATGGCTCGCGCGGTCGAACGCGCCACCGGCGCCCAGGCCGAGGTGCTGGCCTTGGTGGGCCGCGCCGATCTCGGTGACGAACAGGTGGCGCGAGTGCAGCAGGTGATCGTCGACACGGGCGCGCTGGCCGACCTGGAGGACACGATCGTGCGGCTCACCGCCGAGGCGGTGGAGGCCATCGCCCACGCGCCGATCACCACCCCCGCGCGCGACGAGTTGGTCGCGCTCGCGGCCTACGTCAGCCAACGCACCGTCTGACCCGCCTCAGGCTCATGCGTACGCCGCCAGCGATGCGGGCAGGCTGCGCTCCACGATGCCCACCTCGTTGACCACTGCGGCCAGCCAGGGTGGGCGCACGATCGCGGCCACCGACACGGGCTCGGTCGTCGGTGAGTGGTCGAGCGCGAGACGGCTGAACAGCACGGCGTAGTCGGGCGGACGGGGATCGCGGGAGAGGTCGATCAGCACGTGCGGATCCGGCGCGGAGTACGGCGGCTCGACGGTCACGAAACTGGTGGACGTGGGGCCGGTGGCACCACCCGACAGCCCAGGGCCGTCGCACAACACGGTGCCATGCACCTGGCCAGGGCGCGCCCCGGCGAGCATCAACCCGATGTACGCCCCGAGCCCCCTGCCCACCAGCGTGACCTCGCCGAGGTGGGCGAGCGCGGTGTCGGCATCGGCCAACAGCACTTCGGCGCTGTACCCTCCGCCCACCGGCACGGTGGAGTCGCCGTGGCCGGTGAAGTCGAGCGCGTGCACCGGGCCCGGCCAGACATCGGCCCAGGCCGGTACCGAGGCCGGCGAGCGCTCACCGAGGCCGTGCAGCAGCAGCAGCGGGCGCCCGCCGCCGTCGCGCAAGCAGTGCAACGCCAGGCTGATCCTGTTGTGCACGAGCAGCTCGGTGATCATCGGCCGTGCTCAAGGAAGTCGAGGACCATCGCAGCCACGCGCTGGGGTTGCTCGATGTGGATGAAATGGCCGGTGTCGTCGAACTGCTCGAGCCTGCCGCCGGCAGGGATGAACGGACGGATGTCGTCGGCGGCGGTTCCCCACCCCATCGGCTCGCTGATGCCACCGAGGATGCCCAGGAAGGGCATGCCCAGGCCGGGCAGGCGGGTGGCGGTCCATTCCGGGCGCCACGGGCCGAAGCCGCCCGGCCGCATGGAGGCGTCGATCTTCCAGCGCCATCCATCCGGGTCGTGGCGGCCACCGACCGTCACCAAGTAGCGCAGCCACTCGATCGGCAGCCGCGGGTTCTGCTTGGCGCGGCGACGAGCGAGGCCGTCGATCGTGTCGGGCTTGCGCTCCAGCTGGGCGGCGACACGTCTGTGCTGCAACCAGCCGGTGATGTCGCTGCTCAACATGCGGGTGCGCTCGTGCTCGGCCAGGTCGGTCATCGGGCGGCGGAACGGCAGCCCGTCGATGTTGATGAAGTGGCTGAAGCGGAATGGCTGGGCGTCGGCGAGTTGCACCGACATCGCGCCGCCCTTGCTGTGCCCGATCACTGGGGCGGGTCGCGAGGTGGTGCTGGCCATCACGCCGATCATGTCGCGCAGGTCGGCGTCCAAGCTGTACAGCGCGGCGTGGGCGCTGTCGCCGTGGCCGCGCTGGTCCCACGTCACCACCCGCCGGCCGCCGGCGGCCAGTAGCGGAGCGAACACGTCGAACGTGCGGCCGAAGTCGAACCCGCCGTGCACCAGGAACAGCGGGTCGGCGTGTTCGTCGCCCCATTCGTGCACCGCGATGCGCACGCCACCCACGACCACGTCGCGGCGGCGCGTGGGAGCCTGCGCACCGGGGTGCGTCGCCTCGGGTGGTTCGGCGGATGTCACGAAGGCGAGGTTACGGGCACATCGCGACGCCGACCGAACCGATCCGCGACGGTGGCGTAAGCTCCACGACGTGAAGCGGCTCCGACTCGTGCTCCTGGCCGGCGTGTTCGTGGTGCTGCCGGTGGTCAGTGGTGCCTGCGGCGACGACAACACGGCCCACGACACCCTGCCCCCGATCGTCACCACCACCACGACCACCACGATCCTGCAGACCACCACCACCTACCCCGACTTCTACGTGCTGCAATCGGGCGACACGCTGGGCAAGGTGGCGCAGCTGTTCGGCACCACGAGCGCTGAACTGCAGGCGATCAACGGCATCAAGGATCCCAACAAGGTGCAGGCGGGGCAGACGATCAAGCTGCCGCCGGCGCCGTCCACCACCGTCGCGGTCGTCACCACCACCCCGGGTGCGTCCACCACCACGGGCGGCTGACCCGCGCGCACGTGACCGCGTGACCTGTGTCACCCAGGTACTTTGGTCCCTTAACCCTCGGAGAGGACAATCGTTACGATGTTCGACATGACCTTTTGGCCCACCAAGGAACATTGGAGTGTGGATCTTGCGGTTCGCACCGAGCATTACATCTGCCCCTCTTTGGAGAAGGACGGCTTTGTCGCCCTCACGCCGTACGACGGTGTGATTCCGAAAGAAGAGTGGGAGAGCCTCACCTATTTCGACTGGAAGAGCGGCGGCGACACCAACTTCGCTCCGCTGGCCTCGGCCGACGGCGAACTCGAATGCCGTGGCTTCTGGGACAAGGGTAAGCCCGACAAGGACGCCATCTGGACCTCCAACGCGGACAAGGCACCCACGCTGAAGAAGTACGTGCAGAGCATCGGCGCCAACTTCGGCCGCGTGCGCATCATCAAGCTCGAGCCGGCCACGCACGAAGAGGCGCTGAAGAGCTTCCACCGCGACGACAACAACCGCCTGAACCCGGCGGGTGAGGGCTGGGTGCTGCGCAGCTGGATCGAGCTGACCGACGATCCCGACAGCTACATGCTGCTGATGGACATCGACGAAGACCGTCTGCCGATCGCCGGCACCGAGCGTCGCGTCGCACTGCCGCAGTACTCGCGCTTCGTGGTCGACACGCAGCGCCTGTGGCACGTGGTGGTGCACCGCGGCAACGCCCCGCGCTACGCGCTCATCACCTGTGTGGAGAGCACCCCGCAGCTCGAGCAGTGGATCCAGAGCCAGGTGCCCGCGCTCGTCTGACCGCACGCACTGCCGATATCGATGTGCAGCGTGGCCTCGCCGGCGAGCGAGGCCACGCTCGCGTCGCGTCTGAGGTAACCCCTGGGACCGGAGAAGTGAGCCACAGCAATAGTTGCGGAGCTACAGCAATAGTTGCGTGGCGAAAGTCCCATCCATAGGTGCCATGGTGCCCTCTTGCGCACTTGTGCAGCGGTGCACAATGAGTCCCAACGCCGCACCCCGAATCGCGGCAAACGGAGGACAACATCATGAAAAGGCGCACACTCGACATCGCGTTCAGTATCGGAGGGGCCGTCTTCAGCGTGCTCTTGCTGGTGCTCGGCCTCGTCCTGAAGGATCAGGCCGACTTCGCCGAGACCTACGTGCACGACCAGCTCGGTGCTCAGGAGATCTACTTCAAGTCGGCCGACACGCTGGTCAGCGAGGAAGACTTCCAGGCCACCCTGCTCGAGTCGCTGGGTTCGCAAGAAGCCGTCGATGCCTTCATCGCCAAGACCGGTCTCACCTCTGAAGCCAACTCCGACTGCCTGAACGAGTACGCCGGCCAGCAGCTGCTCACCGGCAAGCAGGCCGAGTGCTACGCCGAGGACTTCATCCGCCTGCACGCGCTCGAGTCCAGCATCGTCACCGGTACCGGGCTGCAGATCAAGAACCGCGATGGTGAGATGGTCGACGTCGATGGCGTCAGCTACACCTACGCCTCGATCGGCTCAGTGGTGACGGCCGCCAAGGCTGCAGTGACCGAAGCCAAGGACAGCGGCGCCTCCGAAGAGGAAGTCGCCAAGCTGCAGAAGCAGGCCGACAGCCTGCAGAGCAAGCGAGTCGACACCCTGCTGCGTGCCGAAACCCTGCGTGGCCTGCTGCTCACCAGCTACGGCTTCAGCATCTTCGGTGACAAGGCCGACCTGGCCGCCACGATCTGCTACCTCGCCTTCGCAGTGCTGATGCTGCTGTCGATCCTCGGTCTGCTCCACGCGTTCTTCTCGAAGCACGCCAAGGACATCGTGCTGCCGCCGGTGCAACACGTCACCGAGTGACACTCCAGTAAGCCCCCGGTACTCACTACTGGAAGAGCCCCCGCCGCGGCGGGGGCTCTTTCGCGTGTCGGCCTCAGTCATCACCGGCGGGCCGGCGTCGGGACTGCTTGCGCTCCGATGCTTGGTGCTTCTCGCGCAGGCGGTCTTCGCGAGCGCCGCGGCTGGGGCGGGTGCGGGCACGCGGTGGTGTCGGCGGGGTGGCAGCCTCGTCCAACCGTTCCAGCGCCGTGCGCCAGGCAACCTGCCGGTTGCGCCACTGCGACCGCGAGCCGGCCGAACTGGCGCTCACCACCGGCCCGGCAGCAGCCTCGATGCGGGCGCGCACCACGTCGGGCAGCCCCGTGCGGGCCACTTCCACCGACACCGTGACCGCCGTGTCGGAGGTGTTGGCGTGTTGCCCACCGGGCCCGCCGCTGCGGGTGGCCATCCAGGTGACGGCGGCCGCGTCGATCCGGCGGCCTGCCGGGGTGCGGTAGGCACCGTCCACCGGCTCGAACGGATCGGCCATGACGGCGGTCAGTCGTCCTTCTGCATGGTGGCCCACAGCCCGTGCTCGTGCAGACGGAACACGTCGATCTCGGCCTTCTCGCGCGCGCCGCTGCTGACGACGGCGCGACCCTTCTCGTGCACGTCGAGCATCAGCGCGGTGGCCTTCTCCAGGCTGTACCCGAACACCTTCTGGAACACGAACGTGACGTAGCTCATCAGGTTGATCGGGTCGTTCCACACCAGCACGATCCACGGGTGGTCGATCGCCTCGGACTCGCCCGTGTCGGGCTTGTCCAGTTCGACGGGCGCGGTGACGGGTGGCATGGCGACATTCTGCCGCACGGGCGCCTGGTTCACCTGAGGTAGCCGCACCGGCTTCGCCGCCATACGATGGCCCGGCTATGGCTGTCGGCTCGCGCCCACTCGTCCCCTCCCGAATGGCACCGGGCGGTGTGGCTCACGGTTCCCGCCGCATCCCCACGTCCAAGATCGGCGGTTTCGTCGCGCTCACCAAGCCGCGGATCATCGAACTGCTGCTCATCACCACAGTGCCCACGATGGTGCTCGCCGAAGGCGGGTGGCCGCGCACGTCGCTGGTGCTCATCACGCTGTTGGGCGGCACGCTCGCCGCCGGTGGCGCCAACGCGATCAACATGGTGGTCGACCGCGACATCGACAAGCTGATGCCGCGCACGCAGGGCCGTCCGCTCGTCACCGGCTTGCTGCAGCCTCGTGAGGCACTGGTGTTCGCCATCGCGCTGGAAGTGATCGCGTTCGCCGTGCTGTGGGCCTGGGCCAACCTGCTGTCGGCCATCCTCGCCCTGTCCGCCACCCTGTTCTACGTGTTCATCTACACGCTGTGGCTGAAGCGCACCAGCACGCAGAACATCGTCATCGGTGGCGCGGCGGGCGCTGTGCCGGTGCTGGTGGGCTGGTCGGCGGTGCAGAACAACGTCGCTTGGGCACCGGTGGTGCTGTTCGTGGTGATGTTCCTGTGGACCCCGCCCCACTTCTGGGCGCTCGCCATCCGCTATGCCGACGACTATCGGGCGGCCGCCGTGCCGATGCTGCCTGCGGTCGCGTCGTTGCAGGTCACGGTACGCAAGATGGTGTTCTACACGGCGGTGATGGTGGTGGGCACGCTCGTGCTGTGGCCGGTGGCGCACCTCGGCCTGATCTACGGAATCCCCGCGATCCTGCTGGGTGCACTGTTCCTGTGGGGCACGATCGACCTCGGTCGCAACGCCACAGAAGCCCGCGCGATGCGGGTGTTCGGCTACTCGATCACGTACGTGACGCTGCTGTTCGCGGCGCTCACGATCGACGTGCTCGTGCGCTCACCCGGCTGACGATTTCCCAACGACGGTGTCGCCGCGGATAGTGTCGTGCCCGCAAGTCCATTCGCTCTTGTCACCTGTCAACAAGGGTCCGCGCGTGGCGCTCCCGACCTGAAACGAGTTCGTCGCCTATGAGCACCATCGATACCCATGCAAGCAGCGCCCAGGTTCAGCCCGGCGCAGGTCTTGCGTGCATCGCGGAGTGGATCGGCACCACCGACCACAAGCGCCTCGGGCGCATGTACCTCGGGGCGTCGGCCCTCACCCTCATCGGCTCGGCGGTCGCAGCAGTGCTGCTGGGTGTCGAGCGTGTCTCGCCCACCAAGGAATGGCTCGACGTCGGCTCGCTGACGCAGCTGTTCGCCCTCGAGCGCTTCGGCTTCACCTACCTGGTGCTGCTGCCCCTGCTCGTGGGTGCGGCGATCGCCATCGTTCCGCTGCAGGTGGGCGCCCGTGCGCTCGCGCTGCCCCGCCTCGCGGCCGCCGGCTTCTGGATGTGGCTGCTGGGTGCCGGCCTGGCCGTGTTCTCGCTGGCCAACAACGGTGGCCCCGGTGGCGGCAACGGTCGGTTCGTCGACCTGTTCATCCTCTCCACCGTGCTCGTGCTGGTCGGTCTGTTGGCCAGCGTCGGTGCGGTCGCCACCACGATCCTCACCACCCGTGCGCCGGGCATGAACCTGCGCCGCGTGCCGTACTTCACCTGGTCGGTGTTGGTGGCGTCGTTGTGCCTGCTGATCGCATTGCCGGTGCTCACCGGCGACCTGCTGTACCTGTTCGTGGCGCACCGCTACCCGTCGCTGAGCGAGTTGGCCAGCAACCAGGCGATCAGCTCGTGGGCCGGGTTCGGTTTCACGCAGCCCACCACGATCATCCTGGCGTTGCCCGTGCTCGGCTTCCTGGCCGACACTGCGGCCACCGCCAGCGGCGAGCGCCTGCGCCCGCGTGGGCCGATCTTCCTGTGCATCGCGCTCGGCGGGGTGGCGGTGTTCGGCTCCGTGCTGCACACCTCGCCCGGCCTCGACGCCGGCATCTTCCACGGCGAAGTCGGCGAGCTGATCCGTCAGCTGATCCCGTTCGGCATCGTGCAGGGCCTGCCGCTGCTCGGCATCTTCTCGGTGTTCGCGTTCAGCGCCCAACACCTCGGGTCCCGCCCGAAGGTGCAGACGCCCGTGACCTACGGTCTGTTGGCCGCGGTGCTGCTCTTGGGTGGCGCCACCGCCAACCTGGTCGCCCACATCGGCGACGCCGAGCTGGGTGGCACCACGTTCGAAGAGGGCACATGGCTCTCGATCGTGTTCGCCGGCGTGCTCGCGGCGATGGGTGCGGTCACCTACTGGGGCCCGAAGTGGTGGGGTCGCAGCCTGCCGGTGAAGCCCGCGCTGGGTCTCGCGCTGTTGGCCTTCCTCGGTGCCCAGCTGGCCACCGTGCCGTTGCTGATCGCCGGTTTCGCCGATCAGCTCGGTGGCGTGTTCCCCGCGATCGAGGCCGGCAACCAGGCGTCGGCGGTCAACTTCAGCTACTCGGGTCCGATGGAGCTGTGGAACGCCCTCAGCGCCGCTGGTCTCGTGCTCGTGCTGCTGGCCGTGCTGGCCTTCGTCGCCCTGTCGCTGCGTTCGTTCCTGAAGGGCGACGCCGCCGGCGACGACCCGTGGAACGGTCAGACGCTCGAGTGGGCCACCACGTCGCCGGCTCCGGCCAACAACTTCGCCGCCGTGCACATCGTGAAGTCCGCCGAGCCCCTGCTCGACCTCAAGCCCTCGACCCGGAGTGATGCGTGATGATCGCCCTTCCTTCGTCCCCCGCGGCTGCCCCTCGCCGGCAGATCTTCGTCGGCACGGCCCTGGCCTGCGCCGCCGCCGTGTCGCTGTTCGGCGGCATGCTCGCGATGTGGCTGCGCATGCGCGACGCCGGCATCAAGGCCGATGGTCGTTGGGTGCCGGACGGCGTCGCGGTGCCGATGGTGCCGGCCAACATCATGTTGCTGGCCCTGATCCCGATCGGCGTGTTCGCCCAGTGGGCCGTGTACGCGGCCAAGCGTGACGACAAGCAGCACACCGCTGTTGCGCTGGCGCTGGTGGGTGTGCTCGGCCTGATGCTGATCAACGCGCAGGCCTACATCTATTCGCAGATGAAGCTGCCGGCCAGCGGTGGCACCTATCACTCGATGTTCTACACACTGACGGGTGTGCTGGTGGCCGCCACCATCGCCGGCGTCGTGTTCAGCGCCGTGACGGCCTTCCGCTACCTGGGCGGCCGCACCACCGACCGCGAGGTCGTGTCGGCGCATGCGATGTATTGGTACGCACTGAGCGTCGCGTATGCGCTGCTCTGGTTCGTGGTCTACGTGACGAAGTAACGGAGCGGGGATGTTCACCACTGGTTCAAAACTGTTCTTCGGGGCGTCGGCCCTCTCGTTGGTCAGCGCGCTGCTGTACGCCGGCACCACCGACGGCCCACTCTCCATGCCCGGCGTGGTCGGTCTGCTCACGGCCACCGTGTTCTTCGGCTTCCTCGGTGGCATCAACTACGCCACCCGCGACGGCAACGTCTCGGGCATGCAAGCGGGTGTCGAGCACACCTCGCCCGCGGCGCAACCGCCGGTGCGCGCCAGCATGTGGCCGCTGGCGGCCGCGGTCGGTGCCGCCGGCCTGGTGATCGGTGCCGTCAGCCGGCCCGTCGTGTTCAAGGTTGCTGTCGTGCTCGTGCTCGCCGCCGCGATCGAGTGGATGGTGCTCGGCTGGAGCGAGCGCGCCAGCGCCGACGACGACTACAACTCCGGGGTCCGTCGCCGCCTGCTGTACCCGCTCGAGTTCCCGATCCTCGCTGCTGTCGCGCTGGGCGCGGTCGTCTATGCGTTCTCGCGAGTGATGCTGCGTGTCGACAAAGACTCGGGCATGGCGGTCTTCGGCGCACTCGCGGCGATGGTGTTGTTCGCCGGGTTCGTGTTCGCCAGCAAGCGCGATGTCGCCAAGCGCACCGTCACCGGTGTGTGTGCGATCGCGGCAGTGGCGCTGTTCGGTGTCGGCGTGGCATCGGCCGTGCAGGGTCAGCGCACGATCGAGAAGCATCCCACCACCGGCAGCGAAGGTGCCGTGTGCCTCGAAGAAGGCACGGCCGGCGAGATCGACGACCACGCGTCACAGGACGTGTCGCTGAAGAGCAGCGTGGTCGCCAACGTGTACTTGCAGTCCAACGGTGTGATCGTCGCCTACGTCAACGGTTTCCCCGACGACCCGAAAAGCGAGATCACGGTGCCGCGCAGCGCGTGGGTGAGCGTGCGCTTCCACAACGACGCACCCACCGCCCACCGCCTCACTGCTCGCCTCGGCTCGTTCGCCGGTGCTGCCGAGACGGTGCAGTGCACCACGGCGGTGAACCCCGGTAAGGAAGCGCTGATCGGTTTCAGCATCCCGAAGACCAACGCTGCCAGCAGCACACCGATCGTGCTGATGGTTCCCGGCCTCACCGGCCAGGAGATCAAGCTCGTCATTCCCTGACCCCTGGTCAGCGCAGGCAGTCCGAACATCGATCGGAGCCGTCCCCCGCTTCGGCGGTCGGGGCGGCTCCGTGTTCGTTTTCGTGTGACGTGAAGTGGCATCGGGTGCAAGTCGGCGGCTAGCCTCGCCGACGTGTTCGTGAAACCTTTCAGTCGTCGTCGTGTCGCGGCCGTCGTCACTTTCGGATTCCTCCTGGCCGGCTGCGCCAAGGATGCCCCGCAGGACACGTTCGACCCGGCCGGGCCCAACGCTCGCGAGATCGACAGCCTGCAGCGCCCGGTGTTCTACATCGCCGGCGTCGTCGGCCTGATCGTGCTCGGTGCCGTTGCCTATGCGATCTGGAAGTTCAAGGACCGGGGGCAAGACATCCCCGAGCAGTCGCACGGCAACCCGAAGCTCGAGATCCTGCTCACGATCCTGCCGGCGATCATCCTCGCCGGCATTGCCGTGCCCACCGTCAGCCAGGTGTTCTCGCTCGACAAGAAGGACAACGACTGCGTCATCAACGTCACCGGCCAGCAGTGGTGGTGGGAGTACGACTACGTCAAGGGCAGCACGTGCGGAGGCGTCGAGATCACCGAGTCGATCGTCACCGTCAGCGAGCTCGTGATCCCGGCCGACACGCCGGTGCTGCTGCGCATCACCAGTCGCGACGTCATCCACAGCTTCTGGATACCGCGCCTCAACGGCAAGCGCGACGCCGTACCCGGCCGCTTGCACACCTTGCGCATGGAGGCCGACGAGCCCGGTATCTACACCGGCCAGTGCACCGAGTTCTGCGGCCTCAGCCACGCGCGCATGCGTCAAGCAGCAGTGGCGCTCACCACGGCCGACTTCCAGTCGTGGGTCACCAACCAGACCGCTGACTACACCTCTCCCGAGGCCGGCACCACCGCCGCCATCGGCGAGACCACGTTCATCGCCCAGTGCAGCCGCTGCCACCAGGTCGACGGATTGGTCGACGGCGCCGGCAACCCGGTGCTGGCCGAGCCCGACCGCTTCGTGTACTCCGGTGCCGCGCCGAACCTCACCAACCTGATGACCCGCACGGCATTCGCCGGCTGGACGTTCGACCTGATCAGCGACGAGTGCCGCGACCGCCTCTGGAACGAATCGCCCGAGACGTTCGGCGCGGCGTACCTGCAGGGCGTGTGGATGTACTCGGCCGCCGATGCCACGGCACCGGCGTGCTTCAACGAGACCAATCTTCGTGAGTGGCTGCTGAACGCGCCCGCCATGAAGCCGATGTACACCGACCCGACCAAGCTTGCCGAAACGGGTGGCAAGACCCGCGGCATGCCGGCTCTGGGTCTCACGCAGGCGCAGATCGACGAGATCGTCGCCTACCTGCTCGAGCGGAAGTAACTGGGAGCACCACGCAGATGGCCATCATCGAACGACCCTCCGTCATCCCCGCCGCGGTCGGCGGCGCAGGCGCAACAGCGCTCGCCACTCCGTCCAGCTCGCTGGGTGTGTTCCGTCGCCCCGTCGCCGCCACCGGCTGGCGCTCGTGGGTGTTCACCGTCGATCACAAGAAGATCGGCATCATGTACGGCGTCGTGTCGCTGTTCTTCTTCATCGTCGGCGGTTGCGAAGCGCTGCTGATCCGCTTGCAGCTGGCGGCCCCCGACAACAAGGTGCTGGGCGCCGGGCTGTACAACGAGATGTTCACGATGCACGCCACCACGATGGTGTTCTTGTTCGTGATGCCGATGGCAGCCGCGTTCGCCAACTACTTCCTGCCGTTGCAGGTGGGTGCTCGCGACGTGGCCTTCCCCCGCCTCAACGCGCTCAGCTTCTGGATGTTCCTGTTCGGCGGCATCTTCCTCAACACCTCATGGTTCCTCGGCGGCGCGGCCGACGGCGGCTGGTTCATGTACTCGCCGAACAGCAGCCGATTGTTCTCGCCCAGCCACGGCATCGACTTCTGGGTGCTGGGCCTGCAGATCATCGGCATCGCCTCGCTGGTCAGCTCGATCAACCTGATCGTCACCGTGCTCAACATGCGAGCGCCGGGCATGAAGCTGATGAACATGCCGGTGTTCACCTGGATGGTGCTGGTGGTGCAGTTCCTGCTGCTGTTCGCACTGCCGGTGATCACCGTGGCGCTGTTCCTGCTCAGCTTCCAGCGCAACTTCGGCGCCGCGTTCTTCGACGTGGACAAGGGTGCCGACCCGCTGCTGTGGCAGCACTTGTTCTGGATCTTCGGGCACCCCGAGGTGTACATCATCATCCTGCCCAGCTTCGGCATCATCTCCGAAGTGCTGCCCACGTTCGCTCGTAAGCCGCTGTTCGGCTACAAGTTCGTGGTCTTCTCCGGCGCGGCGATCGGCTTCGTCGGCTGGGGTGTGTGGGCCCACCACATGTTCGCCAGCGGCCTCGGCCCGGTGAGCGTGGCCGTGTTCTCGGTGGCCACCATGCTGATCGCCATTCCCACGGGCGTGAAGATCTGCAACTGGACGCTCACGCTGTGGGGCGGCAAATTGTGGTTCACCACCGCGATGATGTTCGCGATCGGCGTGATCGTGTTGTTCACGATCGGCGGCCTCTCCGGCGTCACCCACGCGGTGGCACCTGCCGACACGCAGCAGACCGACACGTACCACATCGTCGGCCACTTCCATTACGTGATCGTGGGCGGCGCAGTGATGGGCCTGTTCGCCGGCTTCTACTTCTGGTGGCCGAAGGTGTTCGGCAAGCTGCTCAACGAGCGCCTCGGCAAGTGGAACTTCTGGCTGATGTTCTTCGGCGTGAACCTCACGTTCGGCCCGATGCACATCTTGGGCATGCAGGGCCAGCCGCGCCGCATGGTGGTGTGGCCCGAGAAGCTGACTGGCGAGGGGTTCTTCAACCTCCACTTCTGGAACCAGGTGGCGACGTGGGGGTCGTTCATGATTGCCCTCGGCGTGCTGGTGTTCCTGATCAACATCATCCACACCGCGAAGAAGGCCGCACCGGCGCCGCTCGACCCGTGGGATGCCCGCACACTCGAGTGGATGACGTCCAGTCCGCCCAAGGCGCACAACTTCGACGCGATCCCCACCGTCCACGCACTCGACGAGTTCTTCCACCGCAAGTACGAAGAGGTCGACACCGAGCACGGGGCGCGGCTCGTGAAGGTGAAGTCGGCGGAAGAGGTTCTCGCCGCCGAGGAAGCTCGCGCCGACGCTCACATCCACCTGCCGTCGCCGTCGTACTGGCCGATCGTGCTCGCCTTCGGCCTGCCGATCATCGCCTACGGCGTGATCTACAACCTGTTGCTGTCGGTCGTGGGTGCCGCGATCGTGTTGCTCGGCATCTTCGGCTGGGTGCTCGAGCCCTCCGTCGCCGACGACAGCGACTACGACCCGCCGGCCGGTGGGTCCGAGACCAAGGAGCTGAGCCCCGTTGGCTGACATCGCACTTCACGATCATGGCGCGCACGTGTCCAGCACCGGGCTCAGCAACAACAAGCTGGCCATGTGGCTGTTCCTCGGCAGCGAATGCCTGCTGTTCGGCGGCCTGATCAGCACGTACATGCTGTACCGCGGTCGCCACGGCGACGGCGTCGGCCCGGCGCAGTTGTTCGACGTCCCGCTCACCTCGGTCAGCAGCTTCGTGCTGCTGATGAGCTCGCTCACGATGGTGCTGGCCGTCAACTCGGCCAAGCGCAAGGACGACCGCAACACGAACCTGTGGCTGGTGACCACCGGCCTGCTCGGCTCGCTGTTCGTGGGCGCCCAGGTGTACGAGTTCACCGCGTTCTACAACGAGGGCGTCGGCTTCACCACCAGCCTGTTCTCGTCCAGCTTCTTCACGCTCACCGGCTTCCACGGCGTGCACGTGAGCATCGGCGTGATCATGCTGCTGGCGATGGTGGCCATCATCTCCCGCAACAAGGTGGCCGGCGACAAGGCCGAAGCCGTCGAGATGATCGGTCTGTACTGGCACTTCGTCGACGTCGTGTGGGTCGTCATCTTCACTCTCGTCTACCTGATCCCGGCCTGAGGTCACACCATGAGCACCGTCACCGAACACGCTGAGCACGAGCACATCGGCCACGCCGAGCACGAGCCGCACATCCCCAGCGACATGTACTTCATCAAGGTCGCCCTGATCCTGGCGGGGCTGACCGCGCTCGAGACGTCCACCTACTGGATCGACCTGGGCGGCTTCGCCACGCCGGCGCTGATCATCATGATGACGATCAAATTCTTCATGATCATCCTGATCTTCATGCACCTGAAGTTCGACAACAAGCTGTTCAGCGTGATGTTCTACATCGGCTTGGGCCTGGCCCTCTTCGTGTACTGCGTGGCGCTCGCCACGTTCCAGTTCTTCGACTGACGCCATGTTCGCTGCCGCACGGTTCGCGGACCCGTGGCGGTTCCAATCGAACGTCGAGGTCTATCTCCTCGTCGTGTTCCTCGTCGCGGCCTACGTGTACGTGGTGCGCGACCTGGGGCCCAAGGCGGTGCCCGCCGGCCAACCGGTGATCACGCGGCGCAACCTGTGGTGTTTCATCGGGGCAATGGTGATCCTGTTCACCGCCAGCACCTGGCCGATCCACCAGATCGGCGAGGACTACCTGTACTTCATGCACATGGTGCAGCACATGATGCTGAGCTACTTCCTGCCGCCGCTGGTGCTGCTGGCCACTCCCGAATGGCTGATGCGGGTGCTCGTGGGCCAAGGGCGCACGTACCGGGTGGTGGCGTTCTGCGCCAAGCCGGTGGTGGCCGCGGTGCTGTTCAACGGCGTGGTGATGCTGCTGCACGTGCCCGGCGTGGTGAACACCGCCACCGTCAACGGGCCGCTGCACTACCTGCTGCACGTGCTGGTGGTGGTGACCGCGCTGCTGATGTGGGCCCCCGTGGTGGGCCCGTTCCCCGAGCTGCAGATGAAGCCGCCGGGCAAGATGATCTACCTGTTCCTGCTGGGCGTGGTGCCCACGGTGCCGTCGATGTGGCTCTCGATGGCGGAGAAGCCGGTCTACAGCCACTACGGCCGCCAGCCGGTGCGGGTGTGGGCGATCAGCGCGATCGACGACCAGCAGATCGCCGGCGTGATCATGAAGGTGGGCGGCGGCCTGTTCCTGTGGACGATCATGGGCTACATCTGGTTCGCCCGCTTCGGCAAGGAACGTGAGAACGAGAACACGTACCGGCGCGAGGAACAGACGCTCACGTTCGACGAGGTGTCGGCCGCGTTCGACCGGTCGGAAGCACCCACCGAGACGAAGCGCTAGCCGCCTGTCGGGGCCGCTAGTCCCAGCGGAACAGGCGGGCGGCCACCAGCGGTGTTGCCACCGCCCAGGTGCCCAGCACGAGCCAGCTGGTGCCGGGCTGGCTGCCGTTGCCACCGAGGGTTTCACGCAGCACGTCGGCCAGCGCGCCGCTGGGCAGTGCGTGGGCCACTGCCCGCACGGCGCCCGGCAGCTTGGCGAAGGGAATCACCATCCCGCCCAGCAGCAGCAGCACGAGGTAGAGGCCGTTGAGCGCAGCGAGGTTGATCTCGCCGCGCAGCCGACCGGCCATCGTGAGGCCGATGCCGGCGAAGGCGGTGGTGCCGGCCAGCACGGCGGCCACGGCGAGCGGCCAGTTGGTGGAAGCGGGCGACCACCCGAGGGCGTAGGCCACGGGGATCAGCACGGCGAACTGCACCAGCTCGACCACCGCGACGGCGGCGATCTTGGCGGCGATCAGCCGTGGGCGGCCCAGCGGTGTGGCCCCGAGGCGCTTCAGCACGTGGTACGTGCGCTCGAAGCCGGTGCCGATGCCGAGGCTGACCATCGAGGTGCTCATCACCGCGAGGGCCAACACGCCGGGGGCGAGGAAATCCACCGGGTCGTCGGTGCCGGTGGGCAGCACCTCGACCAGGCTGAAGAATGCCAGCAGCATCACCGGGATGCCCAACGTGAGCAACAGCTGCTCGCCGTTGCGGCGCACCACCTGCAGCTCGGCCACGAGTTGCGCGCGGAAGCGACTCATGCCGCACCGTCGTGCTTCGTGGGGTCCTGCTTGGCCGCGGTGAGCCGCCGGAACACGTCTTCGAGCCGCTGCGAGCCGGCGCGCAGGTCGGTGAGCGGGTGGCCGTGGTCGGCCAGCCACGACGCCAGCGTGGCCATCAGCCGCGGGTGCGGCGGCGCGTCGATCACGTACTCGTCGGGCCCCACCTGGCTGGCGATCATCCCGATCGCCGTGGCCAGCGCGTGCAGATCGAGCGCCGGTGAACTACGGAAGCGGATCTCGTCGTGCCCGCGGCGCAGTTCGGTGAGTGTGCCGTCGGCGATGATCTGTCCCTGGTCGAAGATGACGACGCGGTCGGCCAGGCGCTCGGCCTCGTCGAGTTCGTGGGTGGCGAGGATCACCGCGCAGCCCTCCGCAGCGAGCGCGCGCACGATGCCGCGGATGGTGTCGCGGCCGTTGACGTCGACGCCGGAGGTGGGCTCGTCGAGGAACGCCACCTGGGGCTTGGCCGCAAGGGCCAGCGCCAGCGACAGGCGCTGCTGCTCGCCACCACTGAGGCGCCGCCACGTGCTCCTCGCCCGGTCGGCCAGCCCGACCTGCTGCACCAGCGCCTGAGCGTCGGCACCCTTGCCGTAGAGCGCGCAGTAGTGGCGCACGGTGTCGGCGACGCGTGCGCCCGGATACACGCCCCCGGCCTGCAACATCACACCCATCCGCTGCGCGATCTCGCGCTGGTTGGTGGTGGGGTCGAGGCCCAGCACCCGCACCGTGCCGGCGGCCGAGCGGCGGTACCCCTCACAGACCTCGATCGTGCTGGTCTTGCCGGCGCCGTTGGGGCCGAGCACGGCGGTGATCTGGCCGGCAGCGGCGCTGAACGACGCATCGTTCACCGCCACCAGGTCGCCGTAGCGAACCGTGAGTCCATCCACTTCGACCGCTGCCACGAGGCCCGACCCTAGCGGCAACGTCCTGTGACTTCACCGGCTGCTGCAACTAGCGTTGAGGCGTGATCGATGTTCGACTTCTGCGTACCGACCCCGAGGGCGTTCGCGCCGCACTGGCCCGGCGCGGCTCGGCCGATGTGCTCGAGCAGGTGGCACGCGCGATCGAGGTGGAAGGCTTGGTTCGCGAACAGCAGGCCAGCCGCGACAGCCTGCGCGCCGAGGTGAATGACCTGTCGAAGCAGGTGGGCCTGAAGCGTCGCGACGGCGACGCGTCCGGTGCCGAGGAGTTGCAGGCGCGCAGCCGGGCGCTGGGCGCGCAGGAGAGCGCGCTGGCCGCCGAGGCCGATGAGCTGGCCGCCGAGCTGCGCGAGCTGTTGCTGCGCATCCCCAACCTGCCGCACCCCGATGCGCCCGACGGCGCCAACGATCACGACAACCCGGTGATCAAGGGCCCCTTCCTGCCCGCATCGTTCCCCGAACACCAGCGCGTGCCGCACTGGGAGACGGCCGCCGCGTTGGGCATCCTCGACAACGAGCGGGCCACGAAGATCAGCGGCGCGATGTTCACCATGCAGCGCGGCGCCGGTGCCACGTTGGCGCGGGCGCTGTGCCAGTACGCGCTCGACATGAACAGCGACGCGTTCGAAGAGATCCGCCCACCGTCGCTGGTCACCACCGCCACGCTCACCGCCACCGGCCAACTGCCCAAGTTCGCCGACGACGCGTATGCGATCGAGCGCGACGACCTGTGGTGCATCCCCACCGCCGAGGTGCCGCTCACCAGCCTGTACGCCGGCGAGGTGCTGGAGGTGGGCGTGTTGCCCCAGCGGCTGATGGCGCACACGTCGTGCTACCGCCGCGAGGCCGGTTCGGCCGGCCGCGACACCCGCGGCATGCTGCGCGCTCACGAGTTCGACAAGGTCGAGATCCTCGCGGTCGCAACACCCGAGCAGGGCACCGAGTTGCTGATCGAGCTGCGCGATCGTGCCGAACGGCTGATCAGCGGGCTGAGACTGCCCTACCGGATCATCGAGATCTGCACCGGCGACCTGGGCCAGAGCCACCACCGCAGCTTCGACATCGAGGTCTACGCGCCCGGCTGCGACAACTGGCTGGAGGTCAGCTCGGTCAGCTGGTTCAGCGACTACCAGGCCCGCCGCGCCGACATTCGGTTCAAAGTGCCCGGCGAGAAGGGCACCACGGTGTGCAACACGCTCAACGGCTCGGCGCTCGCCGTGCCGCGTGTGTGGGCCGCGATCATGGAGAACTACCGCCAGGCCGACGGCAGCGTGGCGATCCCCGAGGTGCTGAAGCAGTACATGCGTGGCATCGAGGTGATCACGCCGCGATGAGCGACCTCGCCCGCCACCGCTTCGAGTACGAGACCGCAGGGCTCGACGTGGGCGACGTGCACGCCGACCCGATGGTGCAGTGGCAGCGGTGGTTCGACGAGGCGGTGGCGGCGGAGTGCACCGAGCCGAACGCGTTCGTGCTGTCCACGCTCGACGCGGAGGGTTGGCCGCAGTCGCGCTACCTGCTGCTGCGCGCTGCCGACGAACGCGGGTTCACGTGCTTCACCAACTACGACTCGGCGAAGAGCACCGAGCTGGCCGCCACCGGCCGCGCGGCGATGCTGTTCACCTGGCTGCAGCTGCACCGGCAAGTGCGCGTCACGTGCACGGTGCAGCGGGTGCCCGAGCAGGAGAGCGACGAGTACTTCGCCTCGCGTCCGCGCGGCTCGCAGATCGGGGCATGGTCGTCGCCGCAGTCGCAGCCGATCCCCGACCGTGCGTGGCTGGAGCAGCGCGTGCAGCAGATGGCCACCACGTTCGGCGATGCCGTTGTGCCCCGCCCGGCGTTCTGGGGTGGCTGGCTGCTGCGCCCGGTGGCGTTCGAGTTCTGGCAAGGGCGCCCCAGCCGGTTGCACGACCGCCTGCTCTACACGCCCGATGGCGAAAGGTGGCAGATCGAGCGGCTGTCACCCTGACCAGTCGCCGGCGGCCGCCGCCAGGGCCTTGATCAACGATTCGGTGTGCGGGCTCGAG
Organism: Actinomycetota bacterium; assembly: GCA_030645495.1. GTDB lineage: Bacteria > Actinomycetota > Acidimicrobiia > Acidimicrobiales > Ilumatobacteraceae > UBA668. Next base: position 4,526 of record JAUSLV010000028.1, on the reverse strand, counting down.
ACGCGCACCCTGGGCGGCAGTTCGATCTGCAGGCCCTGACGCCGTGGCAGGTTCACCGGGTTGTGGCGGTGCAGGCCGCGGAGGTCGCTGGGAATGCGCTCCATGTCGGTCTCCACGTGGTAGTCGGGCAGGTGTTCGCGCAGGTGGCCGGCGACGTGGTGGGCGAGTGCACGGTTCTGGCCGCCCAGCAGCAGGCTGGTCCAGTAGCCGTGACGCCCGAAGCCGTGGATCGTGATCACCGTGTCGACGTGGGCGAGGAAGCGATGCAGGCGGGCCGACTCGTGCGGCGACACCCGGTGCGACGGAATGTGGTGCTCGTGCCCCGTGGGTTGCAGCACGGCGTAGTAGCTGGCGCCGCTGCGTGCCGCGGCAGCGGAAGCGACGACGTCGGTCATCTCCTCCAGCGCGCCGCCGTGGTAGGCCATGAACCCCAGTCGTCCGCGCAGATGACACACCTCACGCACCCCCGGCGTGGCGAGCAGCTCGCGGAACGGCGCGTGCGTCATCAGCGGCAGGTCACGCGGGTTGATGCCGCCGCTTGTTGAAGATCGAGAACCCGATGGCGGCAGCGATCACGATCGACGAGAGCACCACCACCATGGTCTGGTTGCGCTCAACGAAGTTGCGCAGCTGCTCTTGCCACGACGTGGCCTCGGTGACCACGCCGTTGTCGTACTGCTCGCGGATGTCGCTGTACCAGTAGTAGGCGAGGTACATGCCGGTGAGCAGCACGAACACGCCCGCCACGTACTCGAACCACTCCATGCCCTTGCGCAGGCCCTTCAGCAGGGCGGTGTTGGCCATCGCCAGCGTGATCGTGAGGCCGCTCACCAGCAGGGCCATGCCCAGGCCGTAGAGCGCGATGCCGGCGGCGCCGGTGAGCACGCCATCGGTGGTGACACCGCCCAGCACCACCGACACGAAGCCGGGCAGCGTGCACCCCAGCGAGGCGATCGCGTAGGCGATACCGAACACGTACATGCTGCGCACCGAGCGGTCGCGTTGGCCGATGTCGAGCTTGGGGGTGGTGAACGGCAGGCGATAGCCGAACAGCATCGCGATGCCCAACACCACCAGGCCGAGGCCCAACACCAACGACAGGTACGGCGCCTTGTCGCTGAACCAGTGCGTGCTCCACTTGGTGATGATGCCGATGATGATGAACACCGACATGAACCCGCCCGACACGGACAGGCTGACGGCGAGCGCGCGGCTGATGGAGGTGCGTTCCGCGCCAGGGCGCAGGTTCTCCATGCCGAGGAAGTAGAGGAGGTAGGTGGGCAGTAGCACGAACCCGCACGGGTTGATCGCGGCCAGCAGGCCTTGGGTGAAGGCGTTGGCGAGGCGTGGGTCGAGCGCGATGATCACAGCAGGTCGCTTTCGATGTACTGGGCGAGTTGCGCCTCGTCGAGTTGGCCGGTCTGGCGCAGAATCACGCCCTCGGAGTTCACGAACAGCGTCACGGGGAAAGCGGCGATGCCGACGGTGCTGATGAACACCCCATTGCCGTCGTAGAGCAGCTCGTACTGCACGCCGCGGTCGCGAGCGAACGCTTCCTCGCGCTCGCTGGGGGGCAGGTAGTCGATGCCGACGAACTGCACCCGGTCGCCGTAGGTGGCGTGCGCCGCGGCGAAGTCGGGCAGCTCTTGCTTGCACGGGCCGCACGTGCTGCCCCACACGTTGATCACCATCGGGGCGCCGAGCAGCGAACTGATCGCCACGTCGTCGCCGGCCAGGTTCTGCACCTCCACGTCGGGCAACTGCTCGCCCTTGACGACCGCATTGGTCTCGATGCTGGGGGTCTCGAACGTCGCCGCCGGGCGGGCCGAGCCGTCGGTGCCAGCGCCGTTGTCGCCGTTCTGGGCGATGGCCCAGCCAACAGCGACCGAGACCACGGCGGACACCGCCAGCGACCCGAACAACAGCCTCTTGTTCACCTGCACGGGCGCCACGCTATCGGTGGCGTGGCGCCCGTTCAGGTCGCCGCGGACGGTTCGGGTACAAGGTCCCTGGGGGGCGGGAACCCGTGTACCCGAACGTCCGGCTCGGCGGCCGCGGGCCCGCGTCGCCGGTGGGTCGCCGAAGCGTTGCCACCGGCGGCGGGTCAGGCGACTCGCTCGCCCTGGTCGCGACCGGCGATCAGGTGCGGGGGGAGGGGCACCTCGTCGATCGTGACCACCGGGCGAGGGTGCTTGGGCGGTCGGCCGCGAGGGCGCTTGTTGGCGACGATGCGGCCGTTCTCCACGAGCTCGCCGCCCCACACGCCCCACGGCTCGGCCCGGTCGATCGCACCCGACAAGCAGTCGGGGGCGAGGGCGCACTTGCCGCAGATCGCCTTGGCGCGTGCGGTGTCGAGCGGGATGTCCGAGAAGAACAGGTGGGTGAGGGTGCCGTGGCCGTCGGCGCAGCGCGGCTTGGCGACGCGCACGGCGATCGGCTCGACGATCTCGTCGAAGGTGTGTTGGATGTCGGTGTCGTTCAGGGTGTACATGAGGTGTTCCTCTGGACTTGCTGCGGGTATCGGGGTGGAAAAACTGGAAAGGCCGCCGGGATCTTGCGATCCCGACGGCCTCGGTGTGGCGCTGACGACGTTGGAGTTACGTCGTGAGCATCCCGAGGCGTCGGGCAGTGCGCTTGGTAGCGGTTGCGTTGATGGACTTCACAGCCATCATCGAGCCGGTGCGATTGCGCCACTGGTGCCCAAAGGCGAACGCGCCACACGGACGCGCTGCGCCGGCCACGAGGGCCTGGTGCTGGGCGAGCGTCGTGCGGATCATCGTTCGGGCCTTTCAGGAGAGTGGACACCCCAGGTGGGGCGCATCGGGATCTAGGCAACCACGTCCGGCGGCGAACGTCAACCGATTTATTCGGTGACAGGTGTCTCGGGTGCCGCGACCGGTGCCGCGACCGGCACGAAGACGTGCTCGCGGTAGTGGCGCAGCTCGGCCACGCTCTCGCGGATGTCGTCGAGCGCACGGTGCGTGCCCTGCTTCTGGCGCAGGCCGTTCAGCACGGCCGGGTACCAACGACGCACCAGCTCTTTCACGCTGCTCACATCCACGCTGCGGTAGTGCAGGTGGTTCTCGATGTCGGGCAGGTAGGCGGCCAGGAAGCGGCGATCCATGCCGATCGAGTTGCCGCACAGGGGCACCTTGCGGGCCTCGGGCACGTGCTGGCGGATGAAGGCCAGCGTCTGCGCGCCGGCATCTTCCAGCGCGATCGTGGAGGCGCGGATCGCATCGAGCAGCCCACTGCGGGTGTGCATGTCGACCACCACGGGGTCCATCAGCGCCAGTTGCTCCTCGGTGGCGTGCACCACCAGGTCGGGGCCCTCAGCGATGATGTTCAACTCGTCGTCGGTGATGATCGTGGCGATCTCCACGATCACGTTGACGGCCGGTTCCAGCCCGGTCATCTCGAGGTCCATCCACACCAGCACGACTCGCAGGCTAGGTCACCCACTACGGTTCCTTGCGTATGGCCGAACCCGAGGTGCAAGTCCGTCCCGCCGCCACCGTGATGCTGTTGCGCGACACCCCCGACGGGCTGGAGGTGTTCATGCTGCGCCGGCACACCGGCATGGCCTTCGCCGCCGGCATGTACGTGTTTCCCGGCGGCCGCGTCGACGATGCCGACGGGGCGGGTGATGACGGCTTCGTGGTGGCGGCGATCCGCGAGTGCTACGAGGAGGCCGGCATCCTGCTGGCCGTCGACGAGCAGGGGCGGATGGTCGACGACGGCCATCCCGCGCTGGCCCACCGCATCGGCGTGCACGACGGCACGGTGGATGTGCGCGCGCTGGTGGCCGAGCACGGCCTACGCCTGGCCACCGACGCGCTGCCGTGGGTGGCGCACTGGATCACGCCCAAGGGCGAGGCCGCACGCCGCTTCGACACGCGCTTCTTCATGGTGGCCAGCCCCACCGGCCAGACCTCGCACCACGACGACACCGAGACGGTGGCCAGCATGTGGGTGCGCCCGCCGGTGGCCGTCGCCGACCACGCCGCAGGCACCCTGCAGCTGATGCCGCCCACCATCTGGTGCCTGCGCGAGCTGGCTGCGTTCGGCACCGTCGCCGAGGCGATGGCTTGGGGCAGCTCGATCGGCACCCCGCCGTGCGTGCTGCCCAAGCTGGTGTACAACGCAGAGGGCAAGATCACCGCCCTCGTCTTCCCCTGGGACGACGTCTACGACTCCGTCCCCAGCTGAGCGGCGTCCGATGTTCGAGGTGAAGCGAGTCACCCGCTTCCATCGATTCGCGGTGGCGCACCCGTTCCTTGCTCGTGAACACGGCGCTGTGGATTCCGAAGGTCGGGCCGCCAGCAGAGCAGTCGCGATCGTCCGGCTGAGCGACCCGGGACTTCTCTTCCCGCAACGACAGTTGGTGTGGTTCTCCTCACCTTTGTGTGGGTGCTTCCCAGTGGCCGTAGCGCGCGATGGCTGCTTGGCGGGTGACGCCGAGGTGGCGGCCGATAAAGGCCCAGTTGGCGCCGTGGCGGCGGAGCGTGAGGACATGGTCCTGTTGG
>JAUSLV010000026.1:0-280000 GCA_030645495.1 Actinomycetota bacterium | reverse complement strand
GAGCCGTAGCTCTTGGCACACACCCGCTTGCCTTGCGGCGGCGGTGTTGGTGCCTCGCCTCGCAGGCCGTGTGGCTCGTGCGGGGCGAGTGACAAAGCTAGCGGGGCAGATGAACAGGATCAACCCGTTGTGGAAACTTTTCCGACGAGAAATTCCCGCTTGCCCTTGCGGAGCAGAAGGAAACCACCGCTGAGCAGGTCGGATGCGCGAAGCAGGCCATCGGCATCGAGGACCCGATTCCCCGCTCGAACCGCGCTCTGGCCCAGCAAACGGTTGACCTCGCTGGCCGATTTGGCGATTCCGGCTGCGAGCAACAGCTCGTGCACACGCAAGCCCTCGATGTTGGCCGGCAGGTCGACACTGGGAGCCTCGCCGGCCACCACGGCCAGTACATCGGCCGACGCGGTGGTGGGATCGCCACCGAACAGCACGGCTGCGGCCTGTGCCGCGTGCTCTGCGGCCTTGGTGCCATGTACGAGCGCTGTCAGTTCATCGGCCAACGCGCGTTGCGCTGCACGTTGCTCCGGAGCTGCTTCGTGTTGCACCAGGAGCGCCTCGATCTCGACCACAGGCCGCAAGGACAGCATCTTCGTGTAGGTGCCGATCATCTGGTCGTCGCACTGCACCCAGAATTGGCGGAACTGGTACGGCGAGGTTCGCGCCGGGTCGAGCCATACCGAGCCTCCGGCGCTCTTGCCGAACTTGGAGCCGTCGCTCTTCAGCATCAACGGGTGCGTCATCGCGAACGCCTGCTTGCCCAGGCGGCGGCGGATGAGCTCGGTACCGGCGACGATGTTGCCCCACTGGTCGCTGGCTCCTGCCTGCAGCTCGACGCCGTGCGCCTCGTAGAGGTGGCGGAAGTCGTTGGCCTGCAACAGCATGTAGCTGAACTCGGTGTACGAGATGCCGTGCTCGCTCTCGATCCGGCTGCGCACCGAGTCTTTCGCAGTCATCTGGTTGACGGTGAAGTGCTTGCCCACGTCGCGCAGGAACTCGAGCATCGTGATCGACGCGGTCCAGTCGGCGTTGTTCACCAGCGTCGCCTGGTAGGGACCCGGTTCGAAGTCGAGCAGCTTCGTGAGCTGGGCCTTGATGCATCCCACGTTGTGGCGCAGGGTCTCGACGTCGAGCAGGTTGCGTTCCTCGCTGCGCCCGCCAGGGTCGCCGATCATGCCAGTGGCGCCGCCGGCGAGGGGGAACGGCCGGTGACCAGCCAACTGGAAGCGGCGCATGAACAACTGACCCACGAGGTGGCCCACGTGCAACGAATCTGCGGTCGGGTCGAACCCGATGTACAGACCGATTGGACCTTGCGCCAGCCGCGCCCCGAGCGCGGCGATGTCGGTGGTGTCGTGGACGAGGCCACGTGCCTGAAGGTCGACGAGCAGATCCATAGTGCGCCCATGTTGCCAGGTGAGCGCGTGAATCACTCGGCCGACAGCCTGCGACGGGCGCGGTAGGTTCGGCACCGTGCCCACACTGGACGAACTCGCCGACCGCTTCCGCGACTTCGGTGCCATCAGCACCCGCACTCGCGCACCGCTCTACACACGCTTGGCAGCAGGTATCGCCGAGGATCGCGACTTGCTCGGGTTGTTACAGCACGCTCCGCCCACGCAGCAGCAACCCGTGCTGTTGCTCGCCGCAGTTCACTTCCTCCTGCTCCGCGGCGACGACACTTCCCTCGCGGCTCACTACCCGAACCTGTCACCGCCAGGCGCCGCAGAGGGCGACCCCGTTGCCCTGTTCAGGTCGTTCGCACTGGCACGCGAGGAACTTCTCTTGCAGGTGCTGACGACACGGAACACGCAGACGAACGAGGTTGGACGGTGCGCCCAGTTCCTGCCCGCGTTCGGGATGCTCGCACGCGAGGTCGGCGCGCTTGCGCACATCGACGTCGGCACCAGCGCAGGCCTCAACCTGCTGCTGCCCCGCTTCGAGTACGAGTACACACCGGGTTCGTCGGTTCGGCCGGTGCACCCCTCCCCCGTGCTCCTGCGCTGTGGCGTGCGCGGCGACGCCCGCGTTCCGGTACCGGCGACGATGCCCGGGGTCGCCCGCTCGGTCGGCCTCGATCAATCGCCGATCGACGTGCTCGACGACGACGAGGTGCGCTGGCTGGAGGCCTGCGTGTGGCCCGACCAGGCCGACCGGTTCGCGCGGTTGGTCGGCGCGATCGGTATGGCGCGCGAACACCCACCCGAGGTGCACCGGGGCGATGCCGTCGACGATCTTGCGGCGCTCGTCGACCGTGTCCGTCCCGATGGCCACCCGGTGGTCACCAACAGCTGGGTGTTGAACTACCTGCCCGACGACGTGCGCCTGCGGTACGTGGCCGAACTCGACCGCCTGGGCAGCGAGCACGACCTGTCGTGGGTGATCGCCGAGTCACCAGCCGCGACGCCCGGGCTGCCCGTGCCCACCTCCGATCCGCCCGAGGAGATCACGGTCATCTCCCTCGTGCGCTGGCGCGGCGGCACACGATCCGTGCAACGGCTGGCGACGACCCACCCGCACGGCTACTGGGTGCAGTGGGAAGCCTGAGCGCCGTTACTTCGCAGCAGTGGACGACCGCCGGTGACGGCGCGATTTCCCGAGGAGCTACGGGCGAACTACCCGCCAGCGGCGGGGCCAATCGGCCGCCTTGGTGATGCCGATGCGCGGTGTGATCTCCGGCTCGCCCGGAGGGGCAATGCCGTCGTCGAACAGTTCGGCGAACGAGCCGTCGAAGGAACGGTGCACGCCCAGCTCGCGACAGAGCCGGCCTGGCCCGACCGTGCGCGCCGGATCGACGCCGTCGATCAGCACCGAGCGGATCAACACGGCCTGCCCTTCACCCTCGGGACCGGTAACCAGATTGAGGCAGTGGTGCATCCCGTAGATCAGGTACACGTACCAGTGCATGGGCGGCCCGAACATCGCCGCATTGCGCCCTGTACGGCCCTTGAACGAGTGCGACGCCGGGTCGTCGGCCGTGTAGGCCTCCACTTCGGTGATGCGTGCCAGGCGCCCGTGTACGAGCGCGAGCTTGTTCAGCAACTCGGGAGCCACGACCGTGGCGTCGCGTTCAGCGAACGTCGGCGGCAACGGCTGCACGCAGCACCGTCAGTCGTTCGCGGAACCGCACCAGCTGCACCGCCACCGGCTTGGGGCCGGCACCGCCAGGAGTGGTGCGGCGCTGCACCGACACGCCGGGAGCGACCAGCGTCGCGGCATCGGGCCCGAGCGCCGGATCGGCCGACACGAGGTCGCGCAGCGACCCCGCACCGGCGAGATGCTTGCGCACCAGGGTGCCCACCACTGCGTGCGCGTCGCGGAACGGCATGCCGCGCTGCACCAACCACTCGGCCAGGTCGGTGGCCGAGCCGGTTTCGCTGTCGGCCGCCGCCTGCATCCGCTCGGGCACCCACGTGGTGGTGGCCACCATCCCGGTGATTGCGCCCAGCGCCAGCGAGATCTGGTCGACCGCGTCGAACAGCGGCTCCTTGTCCTCCTGGTAGTCGCGGTTGTAGCTGAGCGGCAGGCCCTTCATCGTGGCCAGGAAGCCGGTGAGGTTGCCGATCAGCCGGCCGCTCTTGCCGCGAGCGAGCTCGGCGATGTCGGGGTTCTTCTTCTGCGGCAGCATCGACGAGCCCGTCGCGTAGCCGTCGTCGAGCTTGGCGAAGCCGAACTCCTCGGTGGTCCAGAGCACGAACTCCTCGCCCAGCCGCGACAGGTTGATGCCCACCATCGTGAGCGCGAACAGCGCCTCGGCCACGTGATCGCGCGAGCCGACGGCATCGAGCGAGTTCTCGAAGCGACCGGCGAAGCCCAGCGCGGCGGCGGTGAAGTCGGGATCGAGCGGCAACGACGAACCCGCCAGCGCGCCAGCGCCGAGTGGCGATACGTCGATGCGCTCGAGCGCGTCGAGGATCCGTTCCACGTCGCGGCTCAGTGCCCACCCGTGCGCCAACAGATGATGGGCCAGCAGCACCGGCTGCGCGCGTTGCAGGTGGGTGTAGCCCGGCAGATAGGTGCCGCCGGCTGCCTCGGCGCGCTGCAGCAGCACGTCCTGCAGGCCGATGATCCGCTGGGCGATGCGCACCAGTTCGCGTTTCATCCAGCGGCGCACGTCGGTGGCCGACTGGTCGTTGCGGCTGCGACCGGTGTGCAGCTTCGCGCCTGCAGCACCGGCGAGCTCGGTGACTCGCCGCTCGACCGCGGTGTGGATGTCTTCGTCGCTCACCACGTACACGAACGAACCGTCGCCCATCTCCTGCGCGACGCGCTCGAGCGCGGCGAGCACCGCGTCGCGCTCGACGTCGGTGAGGATGCCCACGTGGGCCAGGCCGTTCACGTGCGCGATCGAGCCGGCGATGTCGTCGGGCCACAGCCGCTGGTCGAACGAGAGGCTCTCGGTGTAGGCCATCAGCTCGGCAGCCGGGCCGCCTTCGAAGCGGCCGTGCCACAGCGCTCTACCGGTCTCTGGGCCGGTGTCGGGGCCTGTGTCGCCGCTCATGACAGGCCTGCCAGGTCGCGAAGCCTGGCGGACAGGCCCTCGCCGCCGACCGACTCCTCGGCGACGCACAGCAGCGTGTCGTCGCCGGCGACGGTGCCCAGCAGGCCCACCATGGCACTGCGATCCAGCGCCGACGCGACCACGTGCGCGCACCCCGGGGGCGTGCGCAACACCACGAGGTTGCCCGACGTTCGCACCTCCGCCACCCACTCGCCCATCACCCGCCGTAGCTGATCTTCGGGGGCCAGACGGGCGGGTTCGTACTCGGGGATCGCGTACACGGTCTCGCCGCCGGGCACGCGCACTTTCACCGCGCCCAGGTCTTCGAGGTCGCGCGACACGGTGGCCTGTGTGGCCGCGATGCCGTCGGCGGCCAGCAGGTCGACGAGCTGTGGCTGGTTCGTGACCGCGTGCTTCGCGACCAGCTTGGAAATCGCCTGTTGGCGCTGCACCTTCGACGCCATGTCAGCTCACCCCCATCAAGAACGCGAGCACGCCACGTGCGGTGTGCATCCGGTTGTGCGCCTGCACGATCACATGGCTCGCCGGGCCGTCGATCACTTCGGCCGCCACTTCCAGCCCGCGGTAGGCGGGCAGGCAGTGGTAGAACCCCGCGCCGGGTTCGGCGTACGCCATCATCTCGTTGGTCACCGTGTAGGCACGGAACGACGCGATGCGCGCCTGCTTCTCGGCCTCTTGGCCCATCGACACCCAACTGTCGGTGTGCACCGCGACCGCACCGGCGACGGCATCTTCCGTGTGGTGTTGGTGCGACGCGCTGCCCGAGCCGAGCGCGTTCAGGCGAGCGAGCTCCGGCGGTGCCGGGTGGAACCCGATCGGGCAGCCGTAGGTGATGGTGGCTCCCAGCAACACGCAGATCTCGCCCAGCGAACGGGCCACGTTGTTGTAGTCGCCGACCCACGCCACCCGCTTGCCGGCGAGTGGCCCGTGGATCTGCTGCATCGTGAGCGCATCGGCCAGCGCCTGCAGTGGGTGCGCGTGGTCGCTGAGCATGTTGAGCACTGGTACCGGACTGACCTTCGCCATCCGCTGCACCTTGTCGTGCTGGAACACACGGGCCGCGAGCACGGCGTGGTAGCCGGCCATCACGAGCGCGATGTCTTCGGCCGTCTCGCGCACGTCGATGCCCACTTCCTCACCGCGGGTGTACACCGGGTGGCCGCCGAGTTGCACGACCGCCATCTCCATCGAGTGACGCGTGCGGTTGGAGGGCTTCTCGAAGATCAGTGCCACGCCGAGACCGGCCAGTACCTTCGGCAGGCCCGGTTGCTCGGAGAGTCGCAGGATCGTGGTCACCTCCTGCGGCGTGAAGTCGGTGATGTCGATCAGGTGGCGGGTCACTGGGGAATCTCCTGGAGCACGGCGGTCAATGCTGCGACCGCCTCGTCGATCTGGTCGGTGGTGACCGTGAGGGGTGGGGCCAGCCGCAGCGCGGTGGCGGTGACGGCGTTGGTGACGATGCCGTGCTGCAGCAACGCGCCGTACACGGCCTTGGCATCGATGCCTGGCGCAAGTTCGACAGCCAACAACAACCCAGTGCCGCGCACGCTGGCCACGCCGGGTACGGCGGCCAGTCTCGCCGACAGCTCGGCACCGCGCTCGCGAGCCAGCCGTGGCGCATCGATGCGACGCAGCTCGTCGATCACCGCGCTCACCACGGCGGTGGCGATGGCAGTGCCGCTGTAGGTGCTGCCGTGGTCGCCAGGCTTGAACACGGCGGCGATCTCGCGCTTGGCCCAGCAGGCGCCTACGGGAAAGCCGTTGCCCATCGCCTTCGCCATGGTGACGACATCCGGGATCACCCCGGCGTGCTGGAAGCCGAACCATTCGCCGGTGCGCCCGTACCCGGTCTGCACCTCGTCCATGATCAGCACCAGGCCGCGCTCGTCGCACAACGCACGCACGTCGCGGAGGTACTGCACGTCGGCGGGCAGCACGCCACCCTCGCCCTGCACCGGTTCCAGCAGCACGGCCGACACGGTGGGGTCGATCGCGCCCTCCAGCGAGGCGATGTCGTTGAACACCGCGTGGCGGAAGCCGTCGGGCATCGGGTGGAACGGCTCGTGCTTGGCCGGTTGGCCGGTGGCCGCGAGCGTGGCGAGCGTGCGCCCGTGGAAGCTGCCGTACGCGCTGACCACGCCGTGGCGGCCGCGGCCACCGAACTTGCGGGCCAGCTTCAGCGCGGCCTCGTTGGCCTCGGCGCCACTGTTGCAGAAGAACACCTGGCCCTCATGGCCCGTCACCTCGTGCAGCAACTGGTTCACCTGCAGCGCAGCCTTCAGCGCGGCAGGGTTGGCGAACAGGTTGCTGACGTGCAGCAGCTGGTTGGCCTGGCGGCTGATCGCCTCGGCCACCACCGGGTGCGAATGCCCCAGCGAGGTGACGGCCAAGCCGCACAGGAAGTCGAGGTAGCGCTTGCCCTCGGTGTCCCACAGCTCGGTGCCCGAGCCGCGCTCGAACATCACCTGCGGCGGCCCGAACACGGGCATGAACGGGCAGTACTGCAGGCCGTGCCACTGGAATGTGGGGGTGTCGAAGGCGTGCGCGCTCATTGCACCATCGTTCCGATGCCCTCATCGGTGAAGACCTCCAACAGCAGCACGTGGGGGATGCGGCCGTCGAGGATGTGCGCGCGGCGCACACCACCACGCACCGCGTGCACACAGCTCTCCACCTTCGGGATCATCCCGCCGGCGATCGTGCCGTCGGCCATCAGTGCGTCGAGTTCGTCGGTGGTGGTTTGACGGATGATGCTGGTGGGGTCGTCGACCACGCGGCGCAGGCCCTCGATGTCGGTGAGGTACACCAGCTTCTCGGCGCCGAGCGCTTCGGCGATCGCGCCGGCGACCGTGTCGGCGTTGATGTTGTACGCCTGGCCGGTGTCGTCGGTGCCGATCGTGGCCACCACGGGGATGAACCCCTCGGTGAGCAGGCCGCGCAGGATGGTGGGGTTGATCGCCCGCACGTCGCCCACGAAGCCCAGCTCGGGGTCGCGTGCGCTGGCGCGGATGAGGCCTGCATCCTCGCCACTGACGCCCACCGCGAGCGGCCCGTGCACATTGATCGCCGACACGAGCTGCGGGTTCACCTGCCCGATCAGCACCATGCGCACGATGTCGACGGTTTCCGCGTCGGTGACGCGCAGGCCCTTGCGGAACTCGGCCACCTTGCCCAGCTTGGACATCAGGTCGTTGATCTGCGGCCCGCCGCCGTGCACCACCACCGGGCGCATACCCACCTGCTGCATCAGCACGATGTCCTGCGCGAACAGCGCGAGCGCGTCGCCTTCGCTGGCGCCGGCGAGCGCGTTGCCGCCGTACTTCACCACGACGACCTGGCCCGCGAAGCGGCGGATATACGGCAGCGCGTGCACGAGGACGTCGGCCGTGTTGTGGGGGGATGGATTCTGCGGCGTGGTAGCGGGGACGGTGCTCACGGGTAGACCCCGATCGATGAGAGGCCGGCGGTCTCGGGCAGGCCGAGGGCCACGTTGGCGGCTTGCACCGCACCGCCAGACGCGCCCTTGGCGATGTTGTCGATCGCGCAGATCGCGATCACCGTGTTGGTGCGCTCGTCGTATCGGGCGGTGAGGTGCGCTGTGTTGCTGCCGAGCGTGGCCTTCGTCGACGGCGAGGCGTCGCTGACCACGATGAACGGCTCGTCGTCGTAGAACGAGTCGAGCCCGGCCAGCAACGACTCGGTGCTCACATCGGCCGTGGGCATGGCGTAGCAAGTGGCCAACAAGCCGCGGCTGAGCGGGGCCAGGTGTGGGGTGAACAGCACCTGCGCGCCCACCTCCTGCTCGATCTCGGGCGTGTGCCGGTGGTCGAGCAGGCCATAGGCGTTCACGTCCTCGTCGACCGTGCAGAACAGCGACGTGTGCTTCAGCGCGCGCCCGGCGCCGCTGACGCCGGTGATGCTGTTGATCACCACACCGGTGGTGGCGATCAGCCCACCACGCACCAACGGCGCTAGCGCGAGGGTGGCGGCGGTGACGTGGCAGCCGGGGGTGGCGACCAACCGAGCACCGTGCAGTCCCTTGCGGTGCAGTTCGGGCAGGCCGAACACCGCCTCGGCCAGCAGCGTGGGCTGGTCGTGGGTGAAGCCGTACCAGCGTGGGTACAGCGAGGCATCCTTCAGTCGGTACGCGGCCGACAGGTCGACCACGCAGCCCACATTGCCCACCAGCTGCGGGGCGAGGGCCATGCTCGCCTCATGCGGCAACCCGAGGAACACCAGGTCGAGCCCTTCGGCCTTGGCGGCTTGGAACTCCTCGAACACCAGCGTCGGGTAGCGCGCCGCCAGGCTGGGGTACAGCGCCGCGGCGCGGGTGCCCGCCTGCGTGTCGCCGGTGGCGTACACCACGTTCATCTCGGGGTGCTGCGCGCACAACCGCAGGAGTTCGGCGCCGGTGTAGCCCGACGCGCCGATGATGCCAACTCGAATCATAAGCATGACAATACAGCGCGCTGCATGTTCATGCAACGATCTTCGACGGCACCGCGCACAGAGCAGAATGGGGCGGTGAGCGCGATCGGGCATCCCTACGGTTCCACGAAGGGACTGCTGCTCGTCGCCACTCCCCCGCTGGCCGATCCGAACTTCGACCGCACGGTGGTCTACATGCTCGAGCACACCGACAACGGCGCCGTCGGCGTGGTGCTGAATCGGCCGCTCGACGACGACCCGCCCGATGTGCTGCACGCCTGGACCGACTACCTCGTCGCGCCAGCCACCCTGTTCCAGGGCGGCCCGGTGGAACTCGACGCGCTGATCGCCCTGGCCCGCCTGCAGGGGCCGATCGAGGGTGCCTGGAGCCAGGTGGCCGACGGGCTGGGGTCGATCGACTTGATGCTCGATCCGGCGGAGGTGGCCGAGGGCGTACTCGCCCTGCGCGTGTTCCGCGGCTACTCGGGTTGGGGTCCCGAACAACTGGACGACGAACTGGTGGAGGGCGCGTGGATGGTGTTCCCGGCCCAGCTCGGCGATGTGTTCGCCACCGAGCCCGACGACCTGTGGCGGGCCGTCGTTCGCCGCCAAGGCGGCAAGGTGGCCTGGCTGGCCAACGCCCCCGACGACCTCAGCGCCAACTGAACGCGCGGCCCGGCAGCCGGGTCAACGCGGAACGACGACGATGTCGAACGTGTTCACGCCCACGATCTCACCGGTGTCGTCGGCCGATGGTTCCAGCAACACCGTGTTCGCGCCGGTGGCACTGTCGTAGGCCTCGATCGTGGTGCTGCCGCCCTCGCACATCCCGTTCGAGGCGGTGATCAAGCGTGTGCCGGCGACACCCAGGATCACCCCGTGCGCATCAGCATCGACCGCTGTGCCGTCGGCCTGCAGTTCCTCCACCCACGCCGCGCCGCAGTCGCCGTAGCGCTGCACCCACTGGCGGCCGTCGGTCGTGGTCCACAGGTCGCCCACACCGAAGTCGACACCCGACGGCTCGATCTCCACCTTGGTGGCCTGCAGCGGGGCAGAGCCGTCGAGCGGCACCAGCCACAACTGGGTGATCCACACTTCGCTCTCGCCGCAGGCAGCGAGCACCACCGCCGGTGCCGCGCGGCGCACCGGCCGGCAGCTGCGGTCGGTGTTGCCCGCCGAACCCTTCGCTTCCCCCATGGCGCTGATAATGGTCATCGGCTGCCCACCGACCACGAGATCGCCGTTGGCCAGTTGCAGCCAATCGATCCCGAACACGTCGTCGTTGGCGGCCAGGCCGGCGATCAGGTGACCGTCGGCACCGAGGCGGTCGAGGTGGTTCGATGACGTGTCGAGCTGGTACGACACCAGCAGGTCGCCACTGCCGTCGCGCGCGAACTCGCCGCCCGTGTAGGTGGTGCCCTCACCCACGACGGTCTCGGCCCCGCTCGCGAGTTCGCGAATGCTCAGCACGAACACCCCTTCGTTGGTGGCCGGGTCGACATGCAAGCGGCGCAGCAGCAGACGCTGCCCGCCGGGCGCCACGTCGAGCACGTTGAGGTACGTCTCGGTGGACTCGCTCCACAACTCGGTGATGGTGCCGTCGGCGGTCATGCTGGCCACGATCACCAGCGGCGCGTCGGCCGTGCCCGCGTTGTCCACGTAGTACAAGGTGGGCTCGGAAGCGGGAGGCTGCACGAACACCCCAGCCAGGGTCGTGTCGGTGGGCGGCAACGTCTCGGCGACCGTGGTGGTGTCGTCCTGCGATGGCGTGGTGGACTCCCCCGGGCTGATCGCCCCGCGAGAGGTGTCACTGGAACATGCTGCGAGCAACAGCGCAGCCGCGAGAACAGCAGCCTTCGTCATACGCGGATCGTACCCACACGACGCCTGACGGTGATATGGCCGAAGGTCAGGTGGCGACTTTTCGTGCGAGCTGGTAGGAATCACTCGGCGGAGGTGATCGATGAGCAGAAACAACCTCTACGCAGGGTTGCTGGCGGCGGCGGTGCTCGCCGCGTGCGGGGCTGAAGCCGGCGGTTCCCCAGCGAGCACTTCATCAGGCTCCACTGTGGACACCACGGTCGTGAGCGACGCCAACGACCTCACGGCGATCGACAGCGTCGCGCACTCCGGGCCGAACACCCTCGATCCGGCCGGCGAGACGTTGGAGGTAATCGCCGGCTGCGGGTGCCTCGCTTCGGTCACCGCGATGATCACCTGGTCGACGGGCGAGACGACCGAACTGGCGTTCACCGGCGACGCAACCCACATGGTGGCCGACATGAAGCCGGTCGAGCACGCCACCTTCGGCAGCTACCACCTCGAGATCAGATTCGATGACCGTTCAACCGGCCGTGTACCCGCCGTCGGTGAGTCGTTCTTCTCCGTGGGCAGCACGGCCACCCCGATCTACATCGTCCCTGCGGCCACCGCCGACAACCCGCTCTCCATCGCAGCCGTCACCCACCTCGCCGACGTGCCCGTCACCACCCGCGGCGAAGGCGAGGAGCGATCATCGAACAGCGTCCCCGAGATCAGTTACATCCTCAGCAGCTTCCCGATCGGCCCCGACTCGGTGGCCGTCACCACCAACGCCTATTGGATCCTCAACCAGGGTGACAACGATGTGGTTCGGATCGGCAAGGACGGCTCACGATCTGTCGTCCGGTTCCCTGATGACGCAGGGCTGTTCGTCGCGAGAGCATTGGCTGTCGCCGACGACGAAGCCACCCTGTTCATCGGGTTCAGCCACGACACAGTTGCGTTCAGCGTCAGCGCAGACACCGAGGCCGTGGAATTGTGGCGTAAGAGCACGCCATACCTACGCCAGGGCGGTCTGGACATCGTTGACGGCTACCTCATCGCCCGCATGTTTGGTCCGACACCGACAGTGCTCTCCACCGCCACCGGTGAGGCAGCACCAGCAGACGCACCCGACCTGGTGTTCGGAACCGTCGATATCCGCGACGGAACCGCCAAGGTCTCGCTGTTCGCCGGCGGCAATCTGGCGCGCCAGTTCACACTGACGACCGACCAAACCTTCTACGCCGGCCTGGTGAAGTGGTACGACAGACACTCGGGGACAGTGTGGGTGCAACTGTGGGGTCCCGCCATCGCCTCCGAGAGCGGTGACGCCGACGCGGCGAGCGCCTCGCTCCTCGTCGGAGTCGACGACAGCGGCGGTATCACCCAACGGCTGCTCGTCGTGCACGTCCCGGGCGACAACGCCGAGTTCACCGTCCGAGATGGACGCCTGTACCACCTCGACGGCAGCCTTCACGACCGCCAACTCGCCATCCTCAGCACCTGTCTCACCCAGGCCTGCACCTGAGGGTCGACGCGCATCTGTGCTGGATCTGTTCCGGGTTCCGGGACGAATTCGCCCCAGATCCCGAAGTGGGACGAATCAGCCCCAGAAGCCGAAGGTCAGCTGCGCAGGACGGCACCCATCTTCTTCGTGGCGGCTTCGATCTTGGCGCGCAGTTGCGCCACGTCGTCGTCGGTGAGCGTGCGCTCCAGCGACTGCAGGCGCAGGCGGTAGGCCAGACTGCGGGTGGTCTCGGGCAGTCCCGTGCCGCGGTACACGTCGAACAGCGTGAGTTCCACCAGCAGGTTGCCTGCAGCCTGGCGGATTGCTTTGTCGAGCTTCTCGGCCGTCACCGACTCGGGCAGCACGAACGCCAGGTCGAGGTCGCTGGACGGGAAGCGGCTGGTGGGCTTCCACGCGGCGGGCTTGGGTTCGTTGGCCAGCAGCACCGACAGGTTCAGCTCGAGGATCGCCACCCGCTCGGTGACGTCGAACGCCTCGGCGACATCGGGGTGCACTTCGCCCACCACTCCGATCGCGTCCTTGCCCAGCGACAGCGTGGCCGAACGGGCCGGGTGCAGGCCGGCGGGCACGGTGCCCTGGTCGAGGCGGGCACCCCAGCCCATCGCGGTGGCGAGCTCGCGCCACACGGCCACGGCCGCAGGTGCATCGGCGCCGGCGATCACCACGCCGAGGGCTTCGTACTCGGCGGGCAGCACGTCGGTGCTGGGCGGGTACACGTGGCCGATCTCGAACAAGCTGACGGCGGAGCGGCGGTGCGACTCGTTGAACGCGACAGCCTTCAACAGGCCCGGCCGCAGCGACGTGCGCAGCAGGTCGTCGCCCACCACCAGCGGATTCACCAGGCGCACCGAGTCGGCGGGCAGGCCAGCCTTCTCCAACTCGCCGGCGGTGAGGAACGGGTGCGGCATCGCCTCGCTGAGGCCCAGGCCCAACAGCACGTCGCGCAGCCGACGGCGGCGCTGCTGCACACCTGAGAGGCCGCCGGGCACGGTGCTCTTGGGCACGGTCTTGCCCAACAGGTCGTAGCCGAACAGGCGGGCGACCTCTTCGACGATGTCGATCTCGCCGGTGCAATCGGGCCGCCACGTGGGCACGGTGACATCGAGATCCTCACCCGCCGGCGTGCACAGGAATCCGATCGGCTCGATGAGTGCCCGAATCTGCTCGGCGGTGAAGGCCGCGCCCAGCAGGGCGCCCACGCGGGCCGGGCGCACACGCAGCACCGCCGGCACCGGCAACTGCGGGGTGCGAGCATCGACCGCACCGTCGTGCACCACCAGATCGGGGCAGGTGAGGCTGAGCAGTTCCACGAACCGCGCTGTCGAGCGGTCGATGCCGTGAGTGTCCATCCCACGTTCGAAGCGGGCCGAGGCCTCGGTGCGCAGGCCCATCCGCACCACGCTGCGCATGATCGCCGCCGGTTCGAACCATGCGGTCTCCAGCGCGATCACGGTGGTGCTGTCGCTGATCTCGGTGTTCTGGCCACCCATGATCCCGGCGATGCCGATCGGGCGGTCGGTGGCGTCGCAGATCAGCAGGTCGTCGGCGGTGAGCGTGCGCTCGGTGTCGTCGAGCGTGATCATCGTCTCGCCCTCGCGGGCCAGCCGCACGCGGAACCCGCCGCCGCCCAGCGTGTCGAAGTCGTAGGCGTGGTTCGGCTGGTTCGTCTCGAGCATCACGTAGTTGCTGACGTCGACAACGTTGTTGATCGGGCGCATGCCCGCGGCGGTGAGGCGGCGGGCCATCCAGTCGGGCGACGGCCCCACCTTCACGCCGGAGAGCACCACGCTGGTGAAGCGCGGGCAGCGGTCGCCATCCACCAGTTCCACGGTGGCAGTGCGGGTCGGTGCCTGCGGGGCGGGCAACACGGGGGCGAGCGCGACCGACAGGCCCAGCTTGGCGGCCACGTCGCGGGCGACACCCAGATGGCCGTACGCGTCGGGCCGGTTGCGCAGCACGTCGATGTCGTAGACGACCTCCTCCTCCATGCCCAGCGCCTCGCCGTAGGGCACGCCCAACGGGGTGGCAGCAGGCAGGATGAGGATGCCGGTGTGGTCGTCGCCAAGGCCCAACTCGCGGGCGCTGCATAGCATCCCGTCACTGCTGATCCCGAGGATCGGCTTGGGTTCGATCGCGCGGCCGTCGGGCATCACGGTGCCGGGTGTGGCCAGCGGGATGATGTCGCCCGGTTGCATGTTGAACGCGCCGCACCACACGTGGCGCTCGACGCCGTCGCCGTTGTCGACGAACACACGGTGCACCTTCGCCGCGTCGGGGTGGCGCTCGGTGCGCAACACCCTGGCGGTGATCACACCGTCGACCGTGCCGCCCACACGGGAGACGTCTTCCACGGCGAGGCCGACGTTGGTGATGATGTCGGCGATCGCATCGACATCGTCACCGATGGCCACCAGGTCGTGGAGCATTGAATGAACGATGCGCATCAGAACTGCTCCAGGAAACGAATGTCGTTCGTGTACATCTCGCGCACGTCGTTGATGCTGTGCCGCTCCTTGGCCATGCGGTCGATGCCGAAGCCGAACGCGAAGCCGCTGAACTCCTCGGGGTCGATACCGCCGGCACGCAGCACGTTGGGGTGCACCATGCCGCAGCCGCCCAGTTCCAGCCAGTTTCCCTTGGGTGTTCGAATGTCGAACTCGGCCGACGGCTCGGTGAACGGGAAGTAGCTGGGACGCAGGCGGCTGGTGAAGCCCTCGCCGAAGAATGCCTTGGTGAACGACTCGATCGTGCCCGCCAGGTCGGCCAGGGTGATGCCCCGGTCGATGACCAGGCCCTCGATCTGGTGGAACACGGCCAGGTGGGTGGCGTCGGTGGTCTCGTTGCGGAACACCCGGCCGGGCATCACCATGTAGATCGGCGGCGGCGTGGTCTGCATCACGCGGATCTGCACCGGCGACGTGTGCGTGCGCAGCACCGTGCTGCCGGGCGCGCCGTGGTCCACGTAGAACGTGTCGTGCATGCTGCGCGCCGGGTGGTTGGCGGGCATGTTGAGCGCTTCGAAGTTGTACCAGTCGGTCTCCACCTCGGGGCCCTCGGCCACCTGGAAGCCGAGGCCGATGAACGCGTCCTCCAGCCGCTGCCAGGCCTGGGTGACCACGTGGGCATGGCCGCGGCCCGGCTTGCGCGTCACTTCCGTGAGGTCGAGTCGCTCGACCTCCAGCTGCACGGCTCGCTCGGAGCGGCGGAACTCGCCCAGGCGGGCGGCGAGCGCGGCCGACACCTCGGTGGTCGCTTCATTGAGCGCCCGACCGGCTTGCTTCTTCTCCTCGATCGTGGCCAGCTTGCCCAGCCCGGCCTTCAGGTCGGTGAGGCTGCCCTTCTTGCCCAACACCTCCAGCTCGACAGCGCGCACGTCGTCGCTGCTCGTCGCCGCGGCGAGACGCGCCACGGCGCTGTCCTTGGCCGCCAGGATCTGGTCAATCATCGACTCATCTTCTTTCCACGATCGAACGAGGGGAACCTACCGCCGACGACGTTGGCGGGCGACTTCGAATACGAGCACGGTGGCCGCCATCGCCACGTTGAGGCTCTCTGCGGCACCTTGGTGCGGGATCGTGATCCAGCCGTCCACCGGGGCATCGTCGGGCACACCATGGGCCTCGTTGCCCACCACCAGCGCCACCGGCCCGGTGAGCTCGACGTCGGTGTAAGCCTCGCCCTGGTGCGACGAGGTGGCCAGCAGGCGCAGACCGGCTGCGCGCAGCGTGGGCAGGTCGGCAGTGAGCACCGGCACGCGGAACAGCGAACCCGCGCTGGCGCGCACCACCTTCGGGTTGTACGGATCCACCGAGCCGGGGGTGAACACCACGGCCTGGGCGCCCGCGGCCTCGGCCGAGCGGATGATCGTGCCCGCGTTGCCCGGGTCGGCCAAGCGATCGGCCACCATCACGAAGTCGGCACCTGCCGGCAGCACCGACGGGCGTTGGCGCACCACGGCCAGCACCGGCTGCGGCGCCTCCGTCGTGGCCACGCGCTCGATCACGTTGGGGGCCAGGTCGAACACCATCCCGTCGGGCACCACCGCGCCGAAACCGGGCGCGCAGAACTGGGCCTCGATCTCCCACCCCGCCTCCCACGCCTGGGTGACGAGGCTGGGCCCCTCGACCACGAACACGCCCTCCTCGGAACGCGCACTGCGGCGCCCCAAGAGGCGCCGCAGTCGTTGAACCTTCGGGTTCGAAAAGGTGAGCTGGCCGCTCAGAGGGCCGCCTTGGCGGCCGCCACCAGCGCCGAGAAGGCAGCCGGGTCGGTGATCGCCAGATCGGACATCACCTTGCGGTCGACCTCGATACCGGCAGCGTTGAGACCGGCGATGAACCGGCTGTAGCTGATCTCGTTCTCGGGCAGACGGCAGGCAGCGTTGATCCGCTGGATCCAGAGGCGACGGAACTCGCCCTTCTTGGCGCGACGGTCGCGGAACGCGTACTGCCCGCTCTTCATCACCTGTTCGTTGGCCGCACGCACGGAGCGGCTCTTGTTGCCGTAGTAACCCTTTGCCCGCTCGAGCACCTGCTTGCGGTGCTTCTTCGAGCCGACGGCGCGCTTCACACGAGCCATAGTTGTATCTCCTTCTTCTCGTTCTCGTCAGTTCGTGATCAGCGCTTGGCCAGCAGGCGCTTGATCTTCTTCGCGTCGCCAGGGTGCACATCGACCTCGCCGTCGAGGCGACGTGTGCGGGTGGACGGCTTCTTCTCGAACAGGTGCTGACGGTTCTGCTGCAGGCGGCGCAGCTTGCCGGTACCGGTCGTCTTGAACCGCTTGGCCGCGGTCTTGCTGGTCTTCATCTTGGGCATGGTGGTTTCCTGTATGTCTGGCTGCGGGTCGGCTCCCCGGAGGGAGCGACTCGTGCGGCTGGGCCGCTGTTGGAGAAATCTCAGGCGGGTTCGGAGGGGGCCTCGTCGGACGGAATGTCGGTGTCCGCGAGGGTGATGTGCTGGTCGGCGCCGAACATGTCGGTGTCGGAGTGACTGGATACCTCAGGACTGTCGGCAACATCGGCAGCGTCGGCCGCCTTGTAGTCCTTGGGCTCCTTGTCCTTCTTGGGGATCGCCTTCTTCTCAGGGGCGAGCACCATCGTCATGTTGCGGCCTTCCAGCCGGGCCTGGGTTTCCACCTTGGCGGTGGCGCCCAGTTGTTCGAGCACCGCGTCGAGGATTCGGGAACCGAGTTCCGGGTGGGCCATCTCTCGGCCTCGGAACTGCAGGGTCACCTTCACCTTGTGACCGTCGGACAGGAAGTCGTGCATGTGGCGCACCTTCGTGTCGAAGTCGCCCTTGCCGATCTTGGGACGGAATTTCACTTCCTTGATCGACACGTGGACGGTCTTCTTACGAGACTCCTTGGCCTTCTGGCTCTCCTCGTAACGGAACTTGCCGTAGTCCATGATCCGGCACACTGGCGGGTTCGCCATCGGGGCGACTTCGACGAGATCGAGGTCGACCTGGCGAGCCAGGGTGAGCGCTTCCGGGAGTTGCTTGATCCCCAACTGATTGCCGTCGGGGCCGATGAGGCGAACCTCACGCGCGCGGATGCGTTCGTTGTACCGGTGTTCCGGTGTCTGCGGCGGTGCTATGGCTGCTCACTCCTGTGCAATGGGTGTGTCCCCTCCTGTGTTGGTGATGCGAAGCCACCGAACACGACGGGGCACACCGCACCAGGCGGCATGCTACGCAATGATGTGACCCGGACGCTGCATCTCGTGCTGGCCGGGTGGGGCGCTTCCGTGAACGGGAGGACCCACTTCGCCTTCAGTTGTCAGGTCGCTAGGGTAACACCCGTGCCCGGCGATGACACTCCCCACGACCCCGAGTTCGACGAAACAGCCTTGGAAGAGGCCGATCTGGCGATGCGCGAGGCCCGCGACCGCCTCGCCGGCATCCCTGCCGAGATCGTCATCTCCAACCATGTCATGGGGCTCTACGAGCTGGCGGCCATCCACCTCAGCTCGCAGCCGCCGGCCCTCACCGAAGCGGCCCTGGCGATCGACGCGGTCGGTTGCCTGGTGGAGGGCCTCGGGTCGCGCCTCGGCCCCGACTCCGACACCCTGCTGAACGCGCTCTCCAACATCCGCATCGCGTTCGTCCAGATCAAGAACGCCGCGGGCGAAACCGGCTGAAACGGTCCGACGGCGGACCCCACGAGGAGGTAGCACGATGAACGGTCACGGCGACGGGGATCGGGGCGCCGCGAGCAGCACAGCGTTGCTGTGGAGTTCGGCGTTGTTGGCGCTCATTGCATTGGTCGCCGGCCTGGGGTGGGCGGGCGTGTTCAGTGGCGACGGCGCGTCGCCGGTCACCACCGCCGCCCCCATCGAGTGGCCGGCAACCACGCCGTCGGGCGCCGACCTGCACGAGTGCCCGGCAGGCGACATCGTCGGCCACCTCAGCGCAGGCGACAGCGTCACCGTCGTGGGCCGAGCTGAGGGCAATTCGTGGCTGGCCGTGCTCGATCCTGGTGCCACCGACACCGTGGTGTGGGTGCTGGCAGCGGCCCTGCTGCCCGAAGGCGACGCCCTCGCGTGGGGCAGCCTGCCCCGCTTAGGATGCGGCTTGGCCGCCGGCGACGCCACCGATTTCCACGGCCGGGTGCTGGATGCCGCCACCGGGGTGCCGGTGGCTGGGGTGAGCGTCACCGCCACCGACGAGGCGGGAGACGTGATCGACACCACCATCGCGGTCAGCGCCGCCGACGGCAGCTACGCGCTCACCGGGCTCACCGGCGAGGAGTACGGCATCTGGGTCGATGGCTCCGCCGTAGGATACGAGCAGGGCTTCACGGGCGGCACGATCAGCGCCATCGGCTACCTCGTGGTGCCCAGCTGGGGCGAGGCCGCCACCGCCGCGCCCGGCATCATCGGCGACATCGCGCTCGATTCGCTGGGCACGCCCACGACCACGACCAGCGGCGCAGCGACCACCACCACGACGGCGCCGACCGAGGTCACCACCACCACCGCCGTGCCGCTCGGCGGCCAGCCGCCCACGATCGTCAGCGTGGCCGCCAACCCCAATCAGGTAGCAGCCTTCGCGCTGTGCGGCCCCCGGCAGAGCACCTTGTCGGTGGTGGTCACCGATGACGACTCGGTGGCCTCGGTGACCGTCGAGTGGAGCTACCCGGCGGTTGCAGTGGTGGGCGGCCCGGCATCCACCGCAGCCGGCACCGCGCACCTCGTACGCGTGCCCGGCAGCGACACGTGGCAGGGATCGATCTCGGTATGGATGCAGCCGGTCGAGTCGCCGCAGGCCTTCATCGCGATGAAGGTCACCGCGGTCGACAACGACAACCTCCAGTGGTGGCGCAACTTCAACCGCACCTTGTCCGTGAAGCACTGCTGAACCGGCCGACCGGCGCCCGCCGCACCCGGCCATCCACCACGGTCACACCCTCGGCACGCAACAGCTGGGCCTGTTCGACCTCGCTACCCGGCACCAGCCGTCCGGTCGAATTCACCACCCGCCACCACGGCAGGTCGTCCTCGGTGATCGCCAACAGCCGGCCCACCAGCCGGCTCAACCCGCGGTACCCGGCATCCTCGGCGATGTCGCCGTAGCTCACCACCTCGCCCTCGCGCAACGAGCGGATCACGTCCAGGATCCTGGAATCGCGGGTCCGGCCGTCGCGCACGTTCATGCGCGGGTGACGCGAGCCGCCTCGTACCGGCCCAGCTTGGCCAGCAGGCCGAACGTGACGGCCGTGGCCGGCTCGATCGTGCGCGTGCCGTCGGCGAGTTCGATGCAGTGGAATTGGAACCGCACCCCATCGGCGCCCTGCACCTCGCCCAGGCCCACTGCAGCGTCGAACGACACCACGGTGCCGAGGAACACGCCGTCGACGTGGGCCCGCTCGGTCATGGGATGATCTTGGAGATCGGCAGCTCGAGGATGCCGGTGGCGCCGGCATCCTTCAGCGCGGGGATGAGCGTGTTGATCTGGCTCTTGGCCACCACGGTCTCGACCGCGAAACCGCCCTCGCCCGCCAGCGGGTTCACCGTCGGCGACTTCATCGACGGCAGCAGTGCCAGCACCGCGCTGATCTCATCGGCACCCACGTTCATCTTCACCAGCACCCGCCCACGGGCATCCAGCGTGCCGTTCAGCAGGGTCATCAGCTGGCCCATCGCGTGGCGCTTGGCCGGGTCGGCGTAGGAAGCCTTGTTGGCCACCACTTCGGTGTAGCTGACCAGGATCTCGTCGAGGATCCGCAGGCCCGCCGCGCGCAACGCACGGCCGGTTTCGGTGATGTCGACGATGCAGTCGGCGATGTCGGGAATCTTCGCCTCGCTCGCGCCATAGCTGAGGCGGATGTCGGCCTCGATGCCCTTCTGGGCGAAGAACCGCTTGGTGAGCTCGGGGTACTCGGTGCTGACACGCAGGCCCTGCGGCAGGTCTTCGATGCGCTGCGCCGGCGAATCACCGGCGACGGCCACGATCACCTTGATCGGCAGCGAGGTGGCCTTGGAGTACTTCAGCTCACCCAGCGAGATGACGTCGCTGGACGTCTCCTCCACCCAGTCGCGCCCGGTGATGCCGATGTCGAACAGCCCCTCGGCCACGTAGGTGGGGATCTCCTGCGGCCGCAGGATGCGCACCTCGTCGATGCGCGGGTCGGCGATCGTGGCCTTGTAGTCCACCGACGACGAACGCACCACCGGCAGGTCGGCGGCCTCGAACAGTTCGAGCGTGGCCTTCTCCAGCGATCCCTTGGGCAACACGAGCTTCAACACGCCTCGCAGGCTACCGGCGCGGGCTCAGTGGGACGTGGGGGTATCCGCCAGAAGACGTAGGGCGTGGGGCAGCACGTCGATGATCGCCGCCAACTGCTCGATGCAGCCCTTGGGCGAGCCGGGCGTGTTGCAGATGATCGCCTGCGCGCGGATGCCGACGATGCCACGCGACAGCCGGCCCAGCGGGCTGACCAGGCGCATCGCCTCGGCCAGGCCGGGCGCCTCGCGCTCGATCACCATCCGGGTGCCCTCTGGCGTCTGATCACGAGGAGCGAACCCGGTGCCTCCGGTGGTCACCACCAGGCCGGCGAAACCGGCGCTGAGGCGGGTGAGCGCCGCGGTCACGTTGTCGGCACCGTCGGCCGTCACCTCGTGCGCCACCACCTCGAAGCCGTGCTCACGCAGGTAGGCCGCCATACCCCTGCCACCCGTGTCGTCGCGTGTGCCAGCCACCACCCCATCGCTGACGGTGAGCACCTTGGCCTGGAGTGTCGCTTCGCTCATGATGTGCGACGGTAGCGAATCAGCACCATGCCGTCGGTGCCCGCGTCGTGGGGCAGCACCCGCCAGCCATCGCCGTACGGCTGCCACTGGCCGAATGGCTGGTCGGTGATCGGCTCGAAGCCCACGGGCACCGTGTGCGCGATCGACTCCTCCGCCAGCAGCGTGCACACGCTGTAGATGAGCGTGCCGCCCACCTTCACCAGCGGCGCGCTCGCGTCGATGATCCGCTGCTGCAGCGCGGCCAGCTCGGGCACGTCGGTGGGTTGGATGCGCCAGCGGGCATCGGCCCTGCGGCGCAGTGTGCCCAGGCCGCTGCACGGCGCATCGATCAACACGTGATCGGCGCACCCCGCCCGGAACGGGCTCCGTGTCGCGTCGGCCACCACGGGAAATGCGGTGGAGGCCGCGACACGAACGATGTTGGAGGCGATCAGGCCGACACGTTGGGGCTGCAGATCGGCGGCGATCACGACGGCGCCGATGCCGGCGATCGCCGTGGCCTTGCCACCGGGAGCGGCGCACACGTCGAGCACCAGCTCGCCTTCTTCGGCGGGTACGGCCGAGGCCACCCACTGCGAGCCGAGATCCTGGGTGTACCCGTCGTCGCGCTCGGTCACCTCGGGCGGCTCGTTCATGATCGCCAGCGTGGCCATCGCCTCGGCCTCGCCCAGCTCGGCCACCAGCCGCTGCACGATCCAGTCGGGGTAGCTGAGCCGCACGGCCTCGGAGGGCCACTGGGTCATCGGCGTGTCGGACACGCGCCGCAGCACGGCGTTGACGAACCCGCGAGCACGGATGGGTGCCAGCTCGACCGTCTCGCCGACGGCTGCGTGTGCGGGTACGCCGGCGAAGTGGAGCTGGTAGGCACCGAGCCGCAGCAGCGTGCGCACCTCGGGCGACGGCTGCTGCGACACGAACCGATCGATGAGGGTGTCACACGCACGGCGCATGCGCGTGGTGCCGTACACCAGCTCGGTGACGAACTTGCGGTCGCGCTCGCTGAGGCCCGCATCGGCCAGCTCGGCCGCGGTGACGAGGTTCGCGTAGGCACCCTCGTGGTCGATGCGCTGCAGGCACCGCATCGCAACGGCTCGCGCAGTGAGCTTCGGCACCGGTGGCTGCGGCGCGGGCCGGTTGCCCTTCGCCTGATGGGCACGACGCGGGCGACCAGAGCGAGGCGCGCTCATGCGAACGTCTCGCCGGGCTCGGGGCGCGCCCCACGCAAGAAGTCGGTGGCGGCCATCGGCCCCTTGCCCTCCGGCTGCACGGTGGTGGGCGTCAGCACGCCCTCGGCCAGCACTGCTGCGTGCACCTTCACCCGCTTGCCGCGAAACGTCGTCCACGCGCCGCCGAGACGCACCAGCCGGTCGATCTCCTCGGCCGGGCGCGACCAGTCGATGCGCAGCTCCTCCGGCTTGATCTTCGCCGCGTACACCGGCTCACCCCGCTGCGGCACCGGCTGCGGCAGCGGTTCGGCCAGACAGCGCACCAGCTGCTCGGTGCCGGCAGCCACGAGCACGCGGCGCAGGTCGTCGGCGGTGTCGGTGGGGCCGATCGGCACGCGCACCGTGTCGTACACCGGCCCGGTGTCGAGCCCTTCCTCCAACTGCATCAGGCACGTTCCCGTCTCGGTGTCGCCGGCCAGCAGCGCCCGCTCGACGGGCGCCGCACCACGCCAGCGCGGCAACAGCGAGAAGTGAATGTTCACCATCGGCACCCCCTCAGGCGCCGGCGCCAGCACGTGCGGCTTGATCAGCTGACCGAAGGCCACCACCACACCCAGCTCGATGCTCTTGCCCAGCACGTCGTCGACGGAATGGCTGACCGGGATGCCCAGCTCGAGCGCGGCAGCCTTCACCGGCGACGGGCTCAGCTCGTTGCCACGCCCGCGCCGTTTGTCGACGCGAGTCACCACCAAGGCAACCTCGTGCCCGGCCTCGACCAGCGCGTGCAGCGGCGGCACCGCCATCTGAGGAGTGCCGAAGTAGGCGAGGCGGCGCCTCACAGCAGGCGCAGACGGCGCTTCTGCGGCTTGGCGGCGGGCTGTTCTTGCAGTTTGCGATACTCGGCCATCGCCGCCTTGCGCTGCTCGGGCGTCATCCGCTCAAACATCAGCACGCCGTGCAGGTGGTCGATCTCGTGCTGCAGCATGCGGCCCATCAGCTCGCTGCCCTCGATCTCGATCTCGTTGCCGTCGACATCGACGCCCCGCACCAGCACATGGTTGGGGCGCAAGATGTCGACGTACAGCTCGGGGATGCTGAGGCACCCCTCGTTGTACACGAACTCGCCATCGCTCTCGACCACGACCGGGTTGATGAGCGCCATCGGCTGGTCGTCGATGTCCCACACCACGATCTGCTTCTGCACACCGATCTGCGGGGCCGCGAGGGCGATACCCGAGTCGCTGTCGTACAACGTCTCGAACATGTCGTCGACCAGGCGCGCGATCTTGCCGTTGATGTCGGTGACGGCCGCTGCCTCGGCCTTGAGCACCGGGTCTCCGAAGGTGCGGATCTCGTATGCCATGAACTGCAAGGCTAGCGACGGAATGACTGCCCCCGGCTCGCACTACTTCGACGAAGACCCCACTACCGAGTCAGCCCCGCGGGTGGTGATGCTGCTGCTGCCCGACCTGCAGGTGGCGCTCACCACCGACCGCGGCGTGTTCGGCTACGACCGCATCGACGCCGGCACCAAGTTCCTGCTGCTGAAGGCGCCGGCGCCCACCGAACGCGGGCACCTGCTCGACATCGGCTGCGGCACCGGGGCGATCGCGCTGACGATGGCAGCGCGGGCGCCCGACGCAACTGTGTGGGCGGTCGACGTCAACGAGCGGGCGCGCGACCTGTGCCGCGGCAACGCCGAACGCAACGGCCTCGCCAACGTGCGCGTGTGCGCGCCCGACGACGTACCCGACGACCTCCGCTTCGCCACGATCTGGAGCAACCCGGCCATCCGCATCGGCAAGCCCGCGCTGCACGCGATGCTGCTGCGCTGGTTCGCCCGGCTCTCCCCCGGCGGTGAGGCGGTGCTGGTGGTGCACAAGCACCTCGGCAGCGACTCGCTGCTCACCTGGCTGAACGGCCAGGGCCACCGCACCCAGCGGCTGGCCACCACTGGTGGGTACCGCTTGCTGCACACGGTCAGGCCCGCGGCGGATCCACCTCGACCCTGAGGCGCGAGCCCTTCGGGCGCGAAACCGCCAGCAGCGCCGCACCGAGTTCGTCCCACGAGTCGGCGCGCAGCATCATGCCGGTGGCGGTCGGCGCGGCTTCCAATCCGGTGGCAGATGCCATCTCGACGGCGCCGCTGCCCTCGATCACCGCCAGCGCACGGAACGGCGGCAGGCCCAGCAGCCGGCGGCGCGCCAACTCGCTCTCGGCCAGCGGTGCCAGGTCGGCGAAGCGAGCTGCCTGCAGCACTTCGTGGTTCGGCACGAACGTCTGCACCAACACCCGCCCCCCGCCGCTGCGCGGCCCCACCAACCGGCCGGCGCGCACGAGCAGCGCCATCGCCTGCTCGCCGGCGCGGTAGCGAGGCGCGAGCAGCTCCGCGTCGAAGTCGAGAAAGGCCACCACATCGACGCCGCGCACGCGGTGCAACACCGCCTCGGTGCCCACGTACACGTCGCCGGCGGGAAGCTCGTCGGTACTGCCGATGACGGCGACAACCGGTCGGTTCGCCGCCGCGGCCAACTCCTCCTGCAGACGCGACACACCGGGCTTCATCAACGCCATCGCGCTGCTGCCGCACTGCTGGCACACCACCGGCCGCGTGGTGCCGCAGCGCCGGCACGTCAGCAACGCATCGTCGCCCTGGGCCACTGCAGCGTCACAGCGCTCGCAGCGCTGCAGCGTGCGACACGAGCGACACGCCAGCAGACGCGCCCTCCCAGTGGTGTTGATCACACACACCACCCGCTTGCTGCAGTCGCGCAGGTGACCGATCAGCTCGGAGGTCAGCAGCGAGCGCTTCCACGGCTCTTCGTCACTGCGGTCGACGATCTCGAGGAACGGCCACCCGTTCACCCGTTCCGAGACCGAGAGCTGCTGCACCCTGCTACCCGCCCAGCGCACCGCGGTCGCCGAGGGGCACGGCGACACCAACACGCAGGCTGCCCCGGCGCGGGCCGCGCGCTCGATCGCCACGTCGCGTGCGTGCCACGTGGGCGTGCGCTCCTCCTGCAACGCCTCGTCGTGCTCATCGAGCACCACGATGCTGCGCAGCCCCGGGCACGGCGCCCAGACGGCCGCACGGCTGCCCACCACCACATCCACGCCCGCCGCGGCGGCCGCCCAGTCGTCGGGCATGTGCGCCACCGTCAGGCCGGCCTTGCGCAGGCGGTTGGCGATCGCCCGCGCCGCTGCCGGTGTGGGATGGATCACCAGCGAAGGCCCGCGGCGCACGATCTCCACCACCATCGGCAACGGATCGGTGAGCGGCGCGGTCACCCGCAGGCCGGCCACGACGTCGTCGGCCGCGCCCGCCACCACGGTGCGCCGCGATCGCGGCAACGCTGCCACCATCGTGGGCGGGCCGGCCGTCACGAGGAACGGTCGCAAGCGAGCAGCGGCCCAGCGTCGTTCCGCCCATTCGGCGAGCGCGATCACCTCGGCCGACGGCCCTACCGACGACCACTTCGTGATCGGCAGCAGCTTCTCCACCGGTACCGCCGGATCGGCGGGGCCGAGGGCCACTACCCAGCCGCCCACCGTGCGACCGTGCAGGGGCACGCGCACCAACGAGCCGACCGCGATGCGGTCGTGCATCGCGGTCGGGACGAGGTAATCGAACTGCTTGTCGAGCCCGGTGACGTTCGGGACGACCCGAGCCACCAGCACGGGCGGTGTGTCGCCCGCGATGGTCACACGCCGACGGCGCGCATGAACTCGTCGAGGCGGCTGACCTGCTCCCAGGTGAACTCGGGCAGGTCGCGACCGAAGTGGCCGTAGGCAGCGGTCTTGCGGTAGATCGGGCGCTTCAGGTCGAGGTCGCGCACGATCGCGCCGGGGCGCAGGTCGAACGTGGCGCGCACGGCGCTGACGATCGTCTCGTCGGAGACCTTCCCGGTGCCGAACGTTTCCACGTAGATGCTGACCGGGTGCGCCATGCCGATGGCGTACGCCACCTGCACCTCGCAACGGGTGGCAGCGCCGGAGGCCACCACGTGCTTGGCCACCCAGCGGGCGGCGTAGGCAGCCGAACGGTCGACCTTGCTGGGATCCTTGCCCGAGAAGGCGCCGCCGCCGTGACGGCCCATGCCGCCGTACGTGTCGACGATGATCTTGCGGCCGGTGAGGCCGGTGTCGCCGTGCGGGCCACCGATGACGAACTTGCCCGTGGGGTTGATGTGGATCTCGGGAGTGTCGTCGGCGAACTGCGCCGGGATGATCGGGTTGATCACCTGCTCGATGAGATCGGGGCGGATGACCGTGTCGCGGTCGATGCCGTCCTGGTGCTGTGTGCTGATGAGCACGTTGTTGAGGCGCACCGGCCGGCCGTTCTCGTACTCGACGCTCACCTGGGTCTTGCCGTCGGGGCGCAGGTACGGGATCGCGCCGCTCTTGCGCACCTCGGTGAGGCGCTCACTGAGGCGGTGGGCCAACCAGATCGGCATGGGCATCAGATCGGGGGTCTCGTCGCAGGCGTAGCCGAACATCATGCCCTGGTCGCCGGCGCCCTGCAGTTCGAGCTGGTCTTCGGCGTGCCCAGTGGCGCGCACCTCTTCGCTCTTGTCGACGCCTTGCGCGATGTCGGGGCTCTGCTCGTCGATCGACACGATCACACCGCAGGTGTTGCCGTCGAAGCCGTACAGGGCGTTGTCGTAGCCGATGCCGTTGATGACCTCGCGGGCCAGCTTCGGGATGTCGACGTACGCGAACGTGGTGATCTCGCCGGCCACCACGCACAGGCCGGTGGTGAGCAAGGTCTCGCAGGCGACGCGACCGTTCGGGTCTTCCGCCAGGATCGCGTCGAGCACCGCATCGCTGACCTGGTCGGCCATCTTGTCGGGGTGGCCTTCGGTGACGCTCTCGGAGGTGAACGTGTAGCTGCTCACTTGGTGAGACTCCTCTTGCTGTTGGGGGTGGGGCTCGCGCCGCGTATCTGGACCACAGTATCCAGAACCGCCTTCGCGATCGATCTCTTGTCGGCGAGGGCGACGACGTGCACCACCCCACCGGGCTGCACCAGGGTGACGGCATTGGTGTCGTGCTGGAAGCCGACACCCGGCGCACTCACGTCGTTGGCGACGATCAGGTCGAGGTGCTTGCGCCGCAACTTCGACTCGGCGTTGGCCAGCAGATCACTCGTTTCGGCAGCGAAGCCGACCAACACCTGGCCGGCGAGCTTGGCCTTCCCGAGTGCCGCGAGGATGTCGGGCGTGGGCTCGAGCACGATCTGCGGTACGCCCTGGTCTTTCTTGATCTTGCCGGCGGCTGGCGCGACGGGCCGGAAATCGGCCACTGCTGCGGCCATGATGATCACGTCGGCGCCGGGAGCGAGTTCGGTGAGCGCCGCCTGCATCTGCGCAGCGGTTTCGACCGCGCGTAGCGCAACGCCGGCCGGCACCGGCAGTTCGGCCGTGGACACGAGCGTCACCTTGGCGCCGCGAGCGGCGGCCTCGGCGGCGATGGCGTAGCCCTGCTTGCCGCTGCTGCGGTTGGCGATCACCCGCACGGCATCGATCGGCTCGCGAGTACCACCCGCCGACACCACGACGTGCACGTTGGCGAGGTCGCGAGTGGTGGACAGCACCGCCTCGATCGCGGCCACGATGCGCTCGGGCGACGCCAGCCGCCCGGCCCCCACGTCGCCGCCGGCGAGTCGCCCCTCCTCGGGTTCCACGATGTGCACGCCGCGAGAACGCAAGGTGGCGACATTGGCCTGCACCGCAGGGTGCTCCCACATCTCGGTGTGCATCGCCGGGCACACCACCACGGGCGCGCGAGTGGCGAGCAGCACGTTCGTGAGCAGATCGGTGCTGAGCCCGGCGGCGTACGCGGCCAGCAATCGCGCCGTTGCCGGGGCGACGACGATCAGATCGGCGCTCTGGCCCAGCACCGTGTGCGGGATCGGGTTGGCTTCATCCCACAAGCTGGTCTGCACCGGCTCGCTGGCCAGCGCGGACAACGTGGTGCGCCCGATGAAGTGTTCGGCCCCGGCGGTCATCACCGGCGACACGTGGGCGCCGGCGTCGACGAGGCGCCGCGACACCTCGACGGCCTTGTAGGCCGCGATGCCCCCGGTGACCCCGAGCACGATGCGCTTGCCGGCCAGCATGACGGCAGGTGATCTCAGGCCGTGGCGTCGGCCGCGACCTCAGGGTCGCCGGCGTGGGGTTGCTCGACCTGGACGATCTTGTCGGCGGCGATCTCTTCGAAGGCGATGCTGAGCGGCTTGCGGGCCACGCTGCTCACCTGCGGCGGCACCATGTGGCCAGGGGTGTCGCCGAGCTGGTTGAAGTAGCTGTTGATCTGGCGCGCCCGGCGCGCCGCCAGCGTGACGAGGCTGAACTTCGAATCCACACGGTCGAGGAGCTCCTCGATCTGCGGGTTGATCATCGTGTCGAACGAGCGAGTGGACATCTGATTGCCTCCAGGAAAACAGCGAGGCAGTCTACCCGCAGAACGTCAGGCAGCGCCGCGATGGCGGCCGATGATCTCCATCATCTCGCACACCGTGCGTTCGAGGTCGTCGTTGATCACGACGTGGTTGGCGATCGCCATTCCCACGGGTTCCTCGTCGAGCGCCTTCTGCAGGCGCTGTGACACCTTGTCGGGGGCGTCGCCGCGGCCACGCAGCCGGCGCTCCTGCTCGTCGCGCGAGGGCGGCAGCACGAAGATCAGGATCGCTTCCGGGTGCAGCGACTTCACCTGGCGAGCGCCGTCGACCTCGATCTCCAGCACGACATCGCGGCCC
Source organism: Actinomycetota bacterium (assembly GCA_030645495.1). Lineage (GTDB taxonomy): Bacteria > Actinomycetota > Acidimicrobiia > Acidimicrobiales > Ilumatobacteraceae > UBA668. The sequence goes on along the minus strand of JAUSLV010000026.1, from coordinate 250,552 downwards.
ATCACCGGGTCGGGCGTGGGGGTGCCGTAGTAGTTGCCGAGGAAGTTCGTCCATTCCAAGAAGCCGTCGGCGGCGATGCGCCGCTCGAACGACTCGCGATCGGTGAACACGTAGGCCGTGTCGCGCTCGCCCTGGCGTTGTTCCCGGGTGGTCCACGACCGGCTGAGCCACAGCCGGGGATCGCGCTCCACGAGGGCGTTCACGATCGTGCCTTTCCCCACTCCGCCGGGGCCGGACACGATGAAGATGCGCGGAGCTGCAGCAGGGTCAGCGCCCATGCCTCACTTGCCGAGTTGCTCGAGCAGTGCCTGCTTCTGCTGACCGCCGAGCCCCTGGACCCGGCGATTGTCGGCGATGCCGATGTCGTCCATGATCTTGCGGGCCTTGACCTTGCCGACGCCGGGCAGCGATTCGAGCAGGGACACGACCTTGAGCTTGCCCACGGTGTCGCTCTCGGAAGCGAGGGCATCGGCCAGGGACAGCGAACCCATCTTGAGCTGGTTCTTCACTTCGGCGCGGGCCGTGCGGGCCTCGGCTGCCTTGGCGAGGGCGTTGGCCCGCTGTTCGGGGGTGAGTTGCGGAGGAGTTGCCATAGGTCGACCCTAGCCGCATCGGTCGAGGATGAGGCAGCAATCGGTTTCCTGTCACAGCACCGCGAACCGGTCAGGTGTGCAGGCCGCCGCGGTGAGCGAGGCCGGTCAGTTCAGCCGGGGCGAGACCGCGCCCCGCGCACCACGCGAGCAGCTCGCGTTGCACTCGCAACGGTGCCGTCGGGTCGGCGAACGTGGCGGTTCCCACCTGCACGGCGCTGGCACCGGCGAGCATCAGTTCGGCCGCATCCCAGCCGCCCGCCACTCCCCCGGCCCCCACGATCGGCAGTTCCGGCAGCGCCGCATGCACGTCATAGACCGTGCGCACGGCCACCGGGTGCACCGGGCGACCGCTGTAGCCGCCACCACCGGCACCCAGCACCGGCTGCCCGGATGTCGGGTCGAGCACCATCCCGAGCAACGTGTTCACCAGCGTGACCGCATCCGCCCCCGCCTCGTGCACGGCGGCGGCCACCTCCACCACGCGGTCGGTGTTGGGGCTCAGCTTGGCCCATCGAGGGCGGCCGCAGCCGGCCGTGGCCGCGATCACCTCGGCCGAAAGTGCTGCATCGTGAGCGAAAATTCCTCGGCGGCCCTCCAGGTTCGGACACGACAGGTTCACCTCCACAGCGATCACCTCGGCCGGTGCTGCGGCGAGCATGTCGGCCGCGGCCCGGTAGTCGTCGATCGATCGGCCCCAGATGCTGGCCACGACCCGCGCCCCGGTGGCTGTCAACGCCGGCAACTCGTGGGTCAGCCAGTGCTGCACTCCGGGCCCTTGCAGCCCGACGGCGTTGAGCATTCCCACCCCGGCCGGGTGCACCCGTGGCGACGGGTTGCCACCCCACTCGAACGCGGCCAACGACTTCACCACGAACGCGCCCAGCGCCGACAGGTCGAAGTACGGCGCCAGCTCGGCCCCGTGCCCCGCTGTGCCCGACGCCGTCATCACCGGCGCCGACAGCTCCAACGACCCGATGCGGACCGCTGCGTTCACCGCACGACCCGACCTCTCCCCCATCCCGCCTTCGTGTCACACACGGGCCACGAGGATCCGTGGCCAGTGTGTGACAGGAACGGTCGGGGGGATCGGATCATGAGTGGAATTCCTGCAGGCTTCGGACGCTGATCTCGCGGCCGACCATCTCGGCCATGCCTTGCGCGGCGGCCAGCGCGGCCTCCACGGTGGTGACCGAACTGACATGGTGGCTGTTGGCCGACTTGCGGATGTGCTCGCCGTCGGTGCGGCCGCCACGGCCCTGCGGGGTGTTGATCACGAACGCGATCTCACCCTTGCGGATGAGATCCAGCACGTTCGTGCCCTCTCCGTCGGAGAGCTTGCCCACGACTTGGTCGACGTCGATGCCGAAACGTTCGAGGTACGCCGCGGTGCCCTTCGTGGCGGCGATCTTCAGCCCGAGGTCGCGCAGGCGGCGGCCCACCACGATGCCGGCCGGCTTGTCGCCGTCGGCCAGGGAGAGGAACACCGTGCCCTCGGTGGGCAACAGGGTGCCCGCGGCTAACTCGGCCTTGAAGAACGCCTTTCCGAACGTGGTGTCGATGCCCATCACCTCGCCCGTGCTGCGCATCTCCGGCCCCAGGGCGGTGTCGACCTCGGGGAACCGGCTGAACGGCAGCACCGCTTCCTTGATCGCCACCCAGCCGTGGTCGCTGGGCGGGCGTAGCAGGCCTTCGGTGCGCAGCTCGGCGAGCGTGGCGCCCAACATGACGCGGCTGGCCACCTTGGCCAGCGGCACACCAGTGGCCTTGGCCACGAACGGCACGGTGCGGCTGGCACGCGGGTTGGCCTCGATCACGTAGACCGTGGTGCCCAACACGGCGTACTGCACGTTGATCAGGCCGCGCACGTCGAGCGCCGCGGCGATGGCCCGGGTGTAGCTCTCGATGACCTCCACCACCCACGCCGGCAAGGTCTGCGGCGGGATCGCGCAGGCCGAGTCGCCCGAGTGCACACCGGCCTCCTCCACGTGCTCCATCACGCCACCGATCAACACCTCACCGGTGTGGTCGCGGATTGCATCCACGTCCACCTCGGTGGCGTCCTCCAGGAAGCGATCCACCAGCACCGGGCGCTCGGCGGACAGGCCGCCTTCCTTGCCCAGCGAGCCGAACCCGGCCAGCTCGGCCATCGCTCGCGCGAGGTGGTTGCGGTCGTGCACGATCTGCATCGCCCGGCCGCCCAGCACGTACGACGGGCGCACGAGCACCGGGAAGCCGACATCGTCGACGATCTGTAGTGCTTCCTCCAGGTCGGTGGCCGTGCCACCGGGAGGTTGCGGGATGTGCAGCCCATTGCACAGCAAGTTCCACTTCTCGCGGTCTTCGGCGAGATCGATCGAGGTCGGCGATGTTCCGGCGATCAGCTCCACCGGCAGCTGACCGGACAGCTTCAGCGGGGTCTGCCCGCCGAGCGACACGATCACCTTCGGGGCAACGCCACCGGAGGCCAGCGTCTCGGCGGCGATCACGTTCAGCACGTCCTCGCGAGTGAGCGGCTCGAAGTACAGGCGGTCGCTGGTGTCGTAGTCGGTGGACACGGTCTCGGGGTTGCAGTTCACCATCACCGTCTCGTACCCCGCGTCGCGCAGGGCGAAGCTGGCGTGCACGCAGCAGTAGTCGAACTCGATGCCCTGGCCGATGCGGTTGGGGCCGCTGCCCAGGATGACCACTCGCGGGCGGTCGCTGGGGCGCACTTCGTTCTCGTCCTCCCACGTGCTGTAGTGGTACGGCGTTTGGGCCGCGAACTCGGCGGCGCACGTGTCGACGGTCTTGTAGGTGGGCATCACGCCGGCAGCCTCGCGGGCAGCGCGCACGACCAACTCGTCGAGGCCCCACGCGAACGCGATCTGCGCGTCGCTGAAGCCGAACTGCTTGGCCCGCTTCCACTGGCGCGGGGTCATCGCGTCGATACCGAGCAGCGTGAACACCACCCGCTCTTCCATGATCTGCAACATCTGGTCGAGGAACCAGCGGTCGATGCGGCAGGCGTCGTGGATGCGATCGGGGCTCACACCACGACGCAACAACTCACCCACCTGGAAGATGCGCTCGGGCGTGGGGATCGCGATCTGCGCCAGCAACTCATCGTCGGTGCGGCTGTCGAGCTGCGCCTCGGCCGGGTCGCAGCCCAGGCCGTAGCGGCCCTGCTCGAGCGAGCGCAAGCCCTTCTGCAGGCTCTCGGTGAACGTGCGCCCGATGGACATCGCCTCACCGACGGACTGCATCTGCGTGCCGAGGATGCCCTTCGTACCGGGCAGCTTCTCGAACGCCCAACGCGGGATCTTGGTGACCACGTAGTCGATGCTCGGCTCGAAGCTGGCCGGCGTCGCCTTGGTGATGTCGTTGCTGATCTCGTCGAGCGTGTAGCCCACCGCCAGCTTGGCGGCGATCTTGGCGATCGGGAAGCCAGTGGCCTTGGACGCGAGCGCCGACGACCGCGACACGCGCGGGTTCATCTCGATCACGACCTGCTCGCCCGTCTCGGGGTTCACCGCGAACTGCACATTGCTGCCACCGGTCTCCACGCCGACACGGCGGATGCAGGCGAACGCGGCGTCGCGCATCTCCTGGTACTCCACGTCGCTGAGCGTCTGCGCCGGGGCAACCGTGATGCTGTCGCCGGTGTGCACGCCCATCGGGTCGAAGTTCTCGATGCTGCAGATGATCACGCAGTTGTCCGCGCGGTCACGCATCACCTCCAGCTCGTACTCCTTCCAGCCGGCGATGCTCTTCTCGATCAGGATCTCGTTGATCGGGCTGGCGTCGATGCCATTGGCGCACACTGCATCGAACTCTTCGGGCGTGCTGGCGATGCCGGTGCCACGGCCGCCGAGGATGTAGGCGGGCCGGATGATGCACGGCAGGCCGATCTCCTTCAGCACCTCACGCGACTCGTCCATCGTGTGCGCGATGCCGCTCTGAGGCACCTTCAGGCCGATCTCGATCATCGCCTGCTTGAACTTGTCGCGGTCTTCGGCCGTCTCGATGGCCAGCGCATTGGCGCCGATCATCTCCGGGGTGCCGGGCACGCCGATGATGCCTCGCGCGTAGAGCGCCATCGCCGTGTTGAGACCGGTCTGGCCGCCCAGCGTGGGCAGCACTGCATCCGGCTTCTCGCGCTCGATGATCCTGGCAACCACGTCGGGTGTGATCGGCTCGATGTACGTCGCGTCGGCGAAGTCGGGGTCGGTCATGATCGTGGCCGGGTTCGAGTTCACCAGGATCACCCGGTAGCCCTCTTCCTTCAGCACACGGCAGGCCTGGGTGCCCGAGTAGTCGAACTCGCAGGCCTGGCCGATCACGATCGGGCCGGAGCCGATGATCAGGATGGAGTGGATGTCGGTGCGCTTGGGCATCAGAACCGCACCTGGTTGCTGACGCGCGCGTCGCCCATCAGTTCGCCGAACATGTCGAACAAGTACCTGCTGTCGTGTGGGCCGGGGCCCGCCTCGGGGTGGTACTGCACGCTGAAGGCCGGGGCGCCGAGCACCCGCATGCCTTCGTTGGTGAGGTCGTTGAGGTTGATGTGAGTGACCTCCACCTTGCCCTCCAAACTGGCCGGGCTGACGCAGAAGTTGTGGTTCTGGCTGGTGATCTCCACGTGGCCAGTGGCTTCGTGGCGCACCGGGTGGTTGCCGCCGTGGTGGCCGAAGGGCAACTTGTACGTCTCGCCGCCCAGTGCCCGGCTGAGCAACTGGTGGCCGAGGCAGATGCCGAACACCGGCACTTGACCCACGAGTTCGCGAATCGTGTCGACCGCATAGCCCACCATCGCCGGGTCGCCCGGACCGTTGCTGAGGAACACGCCCTCCGGGTTCAGCGCCAGCACGGCGGCCGCACTGGTGGAAGCCGGCACCACCTGCACCGTGCCGATACCACTGAGGTGGCGCAGGATCGTGGTCTTGATGCCGAAGTCGAAGGCGACGATGCGGCGCGCGCCGGCACCCGTGGCGGCCACGGTGTACGGCGCCGTGGTGGTGACCTCGGCGACGAGGTCGACGCCGTCGGTGCCCTTCTCGGCGGCAGCCGCAGCGCGCAAGGCGGCCTCGCCGGTGGCGACCGGACCGAACGCACCGGGCATCGCGCCGGTGTCGCGGATGAGGCGCGTGAGGCGCCGCGTGTCGATGCCGGCGATGCCGCTGATGCCGAACTGGCGCAGCAACCCGTCGAGCGGACCCTCGCTGCGCTGGTTGCTGTCGCGCCGAGCCATCTCGCGCACGATCACGCCACGACAGAACGGCCGCGCCGACTCGTAGTCGGTGGCGTTGACGCCGTAGTTGCCGATGTGCGGGTATGTAAAGGTGATGATCTGCCCGGCGTAGCTGGGGTCGGTGATGACCTCCTGATAGCCCGACAGCGTCGTGTTGAACACGACTTCACCGCCGGCGACACCGCCGATCGGATCGGCACCGATCAGCTCGCCCTCGAACACGCTGCCGTCGGCCAGCACCAAGGCTGCATCACGCATGATGGTCACCGCCGCGGGGGATCGTGCATTCTGTAGTGCTCTTCCTGACCTGCATATTCATGCACTCTAGTGCACGAATATGCAGACATGCACGCTGACGCCTGGCAACCATCGCAGATCTCTCCTCCCGTACGGGCCTCACGGAACCCGTTTCACGGTCGATCAACGAGGATAGCGTCGCTGCGTGCGCGTCACGGTGCTCCTTGCCTCCCAACACCGCTTCGCGGCCGCCGAGCCGGTGCTCGCCGAGCTCGACGAGGCCCGCCGCGCGCTCGCCCCCAGCGGCATCGAGGTGGCCGCGCTGCTGCTCGGCGCCACCAGCGAGGAGGGCGAGGGACCTCACGACGTCGCTGCCCGCCTGGGCCTGCCACTCGGCTCGGTACCCGGTGACGCCGGTACCGAACCTGGGTTCGCCGCCGCGTTGCTCGCCGGGTTCCGCGCCGCGCTCGCCGGCCACGCCGATGTGATCGTGTCGCTCGACGCCGACGGCCAGCACGATCCGCGACAGATCCCCACACTGGTGCGCAGCCATCTCGCTCACGGCAGCGGCCTCACGATCGGGTCGCGCTGGACCCGCGGTGGGTCGTCACCGGGCACCGGCTTCGTGCGCAGCGGGCTCAGCCGGTTGGGCAACACCGCCGTCACCACCGTCACCGGCGCCCGCGGTGTCAGCGACAGCACCACCAGCTTCCGGGTGTACAGCCCCGACACAGTGCGCGCGCTCCTGGAAGAGACGCTGCCCAGCGAGACCTACGGATTCTTCAGCGCGATGGTGGCCGTCGTGCAGGCACACGGTTTCGCGGTCGACGAGGTGCCGATCACATTCCGGCCGCGCTACTCAGGGGCCGGCGAGGTGCAAGGCAGCGACTTGCGCGAGTTCGCCCGCAACCTGCTGCCCATCCGCCGGCGGGTGAAGGCGATCCGCAAGGAGATGCGCAGCAACCAAGCGCTGTGGGCACAGCGCAGCCCGCGACTGCGAGCGCAGGCCGCCAGCGGCGAGTCGGTGTTCGGCGCGACCGAAGAACTGGCCAACCTGGCCGACGCCGATCGGTTCCTCACCTGGATCAGCGACGAGCTACGCCCTCACCTCGGCGCTCGCGTGTTGGAAGTCGGTGCCGGCGTCGGAGCGATCGCCACCAAGCTCGCCGCTGCCGGCCACGACGTGCTGGCGATCGAACCGGCCGACAACGTGTTCCCCGAACTCGCCCAACGCACCTCCGGCACGCCAGGCGTGGAGGTGCGCAAGGTCACCTCGCAGCAACTGCTCGCCGGCGGTGGCGGCGGGTTCGACTCGGTGGTGTACGTCAGTGTGCTCGAGCACATCCTCGACGATGTCGCCGAGTTGCGCACCGCGTGGCAGCTGCTGGCGCCGGGCGGCACCCTGGGCCTGTTCGTGCCGGCGATGCCCGCGCTGTACGGCAGCCTCGACTTCAAGTCGGGCCACTACCGCCGCTACGACCGGGGCCTGCTGCGCAGCGTGCTCAGTGATGCCGGGTTCGAAGTCGTCGAGACCAAGTACCTCGACGTCGCCGGCGTGGTGCCGTACTTCCTGATGTACCGGGTGCTGGGTGTGCCCACGTTGCAGGCCGGCTCATCGAAGGTGTTCGACTCGCTGATCGTGCCGGTCAGCCGGTTCCTGCAGCGCCGTGTCGCAGCGCCAGGATTTGGCAAGAATTTGCTTGCGGTCGCACGTCGACCTCTGCACTAGTTCCCACCCGCTGCGCCACCACCACCGAGTCGTCCTGGAACACGATCCGGAACGGGCCGTTCTCCTTCACCATCGCGTTGTACAGCGTCATGTTGTTCGCGCCGATCTGCATGCGGTCGAGGATCACGTAGTCGATCGTGGTGGGATCGGGAAGGTGATCGCAGTCGTCGTTGCCCCACACGCTGGCCCAGAACGGGTTTGGCCAGTCGTAGATCTCGCGCCGGTGCGAGAGGTGCGGCAGCAGCTGGTAGCTCGCCGACACGGCGGCATCATCGGGAATGTAGGTCAGCGCCGCCTCCAGCGAATCGTGCCGAGGGTGGTGCTGGCTCCAGGCCAGGTAGTTCGTGTCCTCCCCCAACGGCGACGGCGACCACGCGATGTTCGTGGTGTAGGCGCACAGCAGCAGCCACAACGGCAGCGCCACCCGGGCGGAGCGGAACCGCCAGAACGTGTGCCCGCCGTGGATCGCCGAGATCATCAGTGGGGCGATCATCACCGACGTGTACTGAAATTTGATCATTCTCGCGTAGGGGCTGAGGCCGATCACGCTCGCCAGCATCTGCGGCAACGCCATCAACAACGCCAACGGGTTCGCCAGCGGCAACCAGCCCAGCGGCCACCCGAGCTGCTTGTAGAACGTCAGCCGATCGTGCTGCACCGCATCGCTGACCACGCGGTTCGGGTGCTCGAGGATCGTGCGCACGATCTCGAACGTGTCCTTGCCGTAGTTGCCGTAGAAGTACGTGACGTAGAACGGCTCCTTGTCATCGTTGAAGTGCACGAGGAAGAACTTCGTCGCCACCAGGTACCACACACCACCCAACACCATCACGCCGACGCAGCGGCGCACCACCCGCCGGTAGTCGGGCGCGTGGCGCATGTACACCATCAGCACCAGACCCATCATCACCACCGCGAGCGCTACGTCTTCGCGCATGCTGAGCGCCAGCACCACCATCGCGAAGAACCAACCCCAACGCTCCTTCGTCGCGAACCACCACGCGAACAGGAACGGTGCGATCACCATCGCCTCTGGGTGGAACATCGCCCAGCTGATCCATTGCACCGGCGCGTACATCAGGTACACGATGGCGAAGACCAGCCCCATCCAGGGAGTGCGAAATTTGTCGCGTGCGATCAGGTAGGTCGGGATCGCGGCCGCCGCCAGGAACACCGCCTGCGCCACGTACAAGAACTCGGGCCCGGCACCCATCCAGTAGAACGGCACGAACAGGATCACGATCACATTGAGGTGATGACCCCAGAAGTTCATGCCGCGCACGGTCATGAACGACTCGCCGCGCGACACCAACCAGAACCCCTGGTCGTAGATGCCCATGTCGTACGACCAGGTGCCGAAGTTGCGGTGGTTCTGCACGCCGAGGCTGCCGAACACCAGCACGAAGATCACTGCCGCGATGAACGTCAGCCAGGCGGCGAAGTGCACACGACGCACTCGCTCGCCGAGACGGTCGAACCAGTCGAGCAGGCGGGCGTTCACGGCGGGCAGTCTTGTCGATCCGACGCGGCGGACGGTGTCAGGCACCAGCCGTCAGGCGGCGCGCAGCACCGGCACGAGTGCCGACAGCACGCCGTTGACGAACCGACCGGAGTCGTCGGTGCTGAACCGCTTGGCGAGCTCGACGGCCTCGTCGAGCACGACAGCCACCGGCACCTCGGGGCGGCCCATCAGCTCGAACGCAGCGATACGCAGCACGTTGCGGTCGATCGTGGGCATCCGCTGCAGCGTCCAGCCCTTGGCGTGCTTGGCGATGGCGGCATCGAGCGCCACCATGTTCGACTCGACCCCCTGCACCAGCAGCGTGGTGAGCTCGTCGGCGGGTGAGATCTGCGCGGCCAACACGTCGGACGGGGCGATCACCTTCGACTCGGCCTCGTACAGCAGGATCAGCGCGCGCTCGCGCGCATCCGTGCGCTCGTCGGGCTGCCCTGCCGCGGGTCGCGAGTTGCCGGAACCTCGGCGGGCCATGTGCTCAGACTCGCGTCATGTAGTCGCCGGTGCGGGTGTCGACCTTCACCTTGTCGCCGGTGTTGATGAACAGCGGCACCTGGATCACCTTGCCGGTGTTGAGCGTCGCCGGCTTGCGAGCGCCGCTGACGCGGTCGCCCTGGATGCCGGGCTCGGTGTCGGCGATCGTGAGCTCGACCGACGCGGGGATTTCCACAGTGACGATCTCGCCCTTGTAGTAGGCGATGACGGCCACCGAGTTCTCGACCATGTAGTCGGCGGCGTCGCCCAGGGCGGCCGGAGCGACATGCTCTTGGTCGTACGACTCCTGATCCATGAACACGTACTCGTCGCCATCGCGGTACAGGAACTGCATGTCCTTCTTGTCGAGCATCGCCTGCTCGACGCGGATGCCGGCGTTGAACGTGCGGTCGATGACCGCACCGTTCTTGAGGTTGCGCAACTTGCTGCGCACGAACGCGCCACCCTTGCCGGGCTTGACGTGCTGGAACTCGACGACCTGGAACAGGCCGTTGTCCAGTTCGAGCGTGATGCCGTTCTTCAGGTCGTTGGTGGTGATGGCGGGCACGGTGAATCCTTCGCAGATGCAGTCAGAACGCGGCATCCGGTGCTGGTGACGACCACCAGATCTTCGACACGGACACCGCCGAAGCCTTCACGATAGACGCCAGGCTCCACGGTCACTACGTCGCCGACCTGCAAACTGGCTTCGCTGGTGGCATTCGAGTACGGATCTTCGTGGATCAACAGGCCTACACCGTGGCCGGTGCCGTGCGAGAACCAGTCGCCGTACCCTGCTTCGGCGATCACCCCACGGCACACGGCGTCGAGGTCGCGGCAGCGCACGCCGGGGCCGACCGCGGCGACACCGGCCAGCTGCGCAGCCAGCACCAGCTCGTACAGCTCGCGCTGCAACCGGCTGGGCTCGCCGATCACGAACGACCGGGTCATGTCGCTGTGGTAGCCGTCGACGAGGGCCCCGACGTCGATGATCACCGTGTGCCCCTCACGGATCAGCGCGTCGGTGGGTCGATGGTGCGGCAGCGCGGCATTGGTGGGACCGGTGGCCACGATCGTGTCGTAGCTGGGGCCGGTGGCACCCAACTCGCGCATTCGAATCTCCAGCAGGTTGCGCACCTGCGCCTCGGTGAGCCCGGTGCCCAGCAACGGGGCGACCTCGGCGAGCGCCTGGTCGGCGATGCGGCACGCCTGCGCCATCGCCTCGATCTCGCCGTCGTCCTTCACCCGCCGCTCGGCCTCCACGATGCCGGCGCTTGGGCGCAGCGTGGTGCTGAAGGCCGCGACCCATGCTGCATGCTGCTGGTAGCTCACGTGCGCGGCTTCGAAGCCGACGTGGCGGTGACGGCCCGTGGCTGCCACGAGATGAGCAAGCACGGCATCGCTGGTACGTCCCACGAGCACTTCACCCACCACGCCGGCCGCGGCCATCTGTTGGTTCGCCTGTTCGCCGTAGCGACCGTCGGTGATGAGCGCCAGCCCGTTGGCGGTGAGCACCACCCAGCCGTTCGAGCCGGTGAACCCGGTGAGCCAGCGGATGTTGGTGAGGTCGCTGATCAGCAGCGCGTCGAGATCGACCAGGCGTTCGCGCACACGCGTGGCCCTGCCGGCGAGGCTCACGCGGTCAGCTTTCGGGCGATCGCCTCCACGGCGAGTTCGTAGCCGTGCAGGCCGAGGCCGATGATCGACCCGGTGGCCACGGGCGACACCACGCTGGTGTGCCGCCACGCCTCGCGGGCGTTGGGGTTGGAGATGTGTACTTCAACGATCGGCCCGGCGAAGGCGGACAGCGCGTCGTGGATCGACCAGGCGTAGTGCGTGAACGCACCCGGATTGATGATGATCGCCGCAGCAACACCGCGAGCGGCCTGGATCGCATCGACGAGCGCGCCCTCATGGTTCGTCTGGAACGCTTGCACCGTGTGCCCGTGCTGCGCCGCCGCGGCAGTGACCGCAGCTTCGTAGTCCGCGAGCGTGGCGGTGCCGTAGATGCGCGGCTCGCGCTGGCCGAGCAGGTTGAGGTTGGGTCCGTGGAGGAGGGCGATGATGGCCACGGGCCTATCGTGCCACGCTGGCCCACCACGTGGGCCGATCAATGCTGTACAGCACGTGCCGCCGCTCGGGCCAGGTGGGCAACAACGGGTGGTCGAACTCGCGGAGCGGGTCGAGTCGCATGCCGATCTTCTGCATCACCCGCTGCGACTTCTCGTTGAGCGTCGTGGTGAAGCTGACGATCTCGTAGGTGGGCAGCACCACATGCTCGAACCCGAATGCGAGCGCGGCACGGGCGGCTTCGGGGGCGAACCCGTTACCCCAGTGCTGATGGGCCAACCGCCACCCGACCTCGACGCAGGGTTGCTCGGCCCATGAGGGCGATGAGAGGCCCACGAACCCGACGAACGCGTGCGTGTCGAGGCGCTCGACCGCCCACAGCCCGAAGCCACGTGCCTCCCAGGCTTTCGCCATGTGATCGACCATCTCGTCGCTCTGCTGCTGCGAGAGCGTCGACGGGAAGTGGCGCATCACCTCAGGATCGGCGTTCAGCAGCGCGTACGGCAGCTTGTCCTCGTCGCGCCAGCCACGCAGCAGCAGGCGTTCGGTGCGCACCTCAGGTGTCATTGCGATCAGTCTCCCAGGCGTGCCCCGGATCAGCGCATGTCGCCGAGGGCGGCGAGGGCGGCCGCAGGGTCGACACCCTGCACCACTTCCACGCCGCGCTCACTGTCGAGTACGAAGGTGAGACCGCCGTCGAGCACCTTCTTGTCGAGGCCCATCAGCCGCACCAGCTGCTGCGCATCGATGCCGCCGGGCAGCGCTGTGTCGAGTTCGTAGGCGCCGCGCACGACGTCGTAGTGCTGCTGCACACGAGCATCGTCGATCCGCCCGAGACGGCGAGCGAGGCGGGCGGCGTAGACGAGCCCCACACCCACGGCCTCGCCGTGCGCAAGGGCATAGTCGGTCTCGATCTCGAGCGCGTGGGCCAGCGTGTGGCCGTAGTTCAGCAACGCCCGACGGCCGTCCTCGCGCTCGTCGCCGGCCACCACCTCGGCCTTGATCTGCACGCAGCGGGCGATCCGCTCGGCCTCGCTCATCGCCAACAGGTCGTCGCCGGTGAGGAAGTGGTACTTGGCCATCTCTCCCCTCCCGCAACGCACTTCGCGAGGCGACAGGGTGACGAGTGCGTCGAGGTCGCACACCACGCCGGAGGGCTGCCAATAGGCGCCGATCAGGTTCTTGCCGCCCACGCCATCAACGGCTTCGAGGTTCACGCCCGTCTTGCCACCGATCGCGGCATCCACCATGCCCAGCAAGGTGGTGCTGACGTGCACCACCGGAACGCCCCGGTGCCATGCCGACGCGGCAAAGCCGGCCACATCGGTGACCATTCCCCCGCCGACACCGACGATCACGTCGTTGCGGGTGAGGCCCATCCGGGCGAAGCCACGACACAGCGTCTCGATCGTGGCCAGCGACTTGAACCGCTCGCCGTCGCCGATCTCGAACGTCTCGAACGGGACACCCGGGTCGACCTGCATCGGGATGCCGGCTTGCGTGACGACCGCGGCGCGCCTGGCAGTGCGCGGTAACAGCGCGGCCAGCTCGTTGCGGGCACCGTGACCGACGAGCACGTCGTAGCTGCGGTCGCCGAGGGGCACACGCACGGTGATCATCGCAGCACCGCTTCCACGACTTCGCTGACCGACCGGTTGTCGACCAACACGATCGCGTCGGCCACCTCGCGGTACAGCGCTTCGCGTTCGGACATCATGCGTTGCAAGGTACCCGCTGGATCATGGTCGAGCAGTGGACGATGGCCGCCCGACTTCACCCGATCCACCAACGTTGCCGGATCGGCGCAGAGCCACACGATGCGGGCACCGGACTCGCACAGCGCCCGCCGGTTCGCCTCGGCGAGCACGACGCCACCTCCAGTGGCGATCACCAGCGGGATCGGCGACGCCAGCGCCTGCAGTAGCACCTCGCTCTCCAGCGCCCGGAACGCCGGCTCGCCATCCTCTGCGAAGATGCTGCGCACGGTTCGGCCCGAGCGATGTTCGATCACCTGGTCGCTGTCCCACACGTCGCGCGACAGGCGCACCGACAGCACCCGAGCGATCGTGGTCTTGCCCACGCCCATCATGCCCACCAGCACGACGTGCTGATCGGCCCTGATCACGGCAACGTGGCGCGGAACGACTGGGCGTTGCGCACGAATTCGGAGATGCTGTCGCCGCCGAACTTGCGCTGCGCCTCGGTGGCCAGCACGAGCGCCACCATCGTCTCGGCCACCACACCAGCAGCCGGCACGGCGGTGACGTCGGTGCGCTCCTTGAAGCTGACGGTCGCCTCTTTGGTGACCACGTCGACGGTGGCCAGCGTGGGTCGGTTCAACGTGGCCAGCGGCTTCATCGCGGCGCGCACCACCAGCAGTTCGCCGGTGGTGATGCCACCCTCGGTGCCGCCCGCCAGCGCGCTGGTGCGCCGATAGTCGCCCGCGCCGTCGTTCAGCGTGGGGTCCCACACGATCGCGTCGTGAGCCACGCTGCCGCGCCGGCCCGCCACCTCGAAACCGTCACCGATCTCGACACCCTTGATCGCCTGGATGCTCATCACGGCCTGCGCGAGCGCGGCGTCGATCTTGCGGTCCCAGTGCACGTGACTGCCAAGGCCCACCGGCACGCCGTAGCCCAGCACCTCCACGACACCGCCCAGCGAGTCGCCGTCCTTGCCGGCCGCCTTCACTTCCTCGATCATCGCGGCCGATGCGGCACTGTCGAAGCAGCGCACCTCATCGGCGTCGACCGCCGCGAGATCGGCGGGCAACGGGCGCAGGCCGCTGGTGGCCTTCGCTGCGCCCATCTGCACGATGTGCGAGATGATCGACACGCCGAGGTGCGACAGCAACTTCTTGGCCACGGCGCCAGCCGCCACACGGGCGGCCGTCTCGCGTGCGCTGGCCCGCTCGAGCACGTCGCGGGCATCGGTGAAGCCGTACTTCTGCATGCCCACCAGGTCGGCGTGGCCGGGGCGCACCGACGTGAGCGGGTCCTTCGTCGCGCCCGGAGCGGGCGACATCTCCTCGTGCCACTTGTCGCTGCGGAACCACTCGCTGTTCTTGATCTCGATCGCCAGCGGCGAACCCAGCGTGCGGCCGTGGCGCACACCGCCCACCAGCGTCAGTTCGTCCTGCTCGAACTTCTGACGGGGGCCGCGGCCATAGCCCAGGCGGCGGCGGGCCATCTCCGCCTGGATCTCCTCGACGGTGATCTCCAGCCCCGCGGGCAGGCCTTCCATGATGACCACGAGCGCTTGCCCATGAGATTCGCCGGCGGTGAGGTAACGAAGCATCCCGGGCAGGCTACTGCCGCCGCGCGGCCAGTTCCCGCTCTGCCGCGGCGGTCATCGCTGCGATGTCGGGCAACTCGCCGTGCCACAGTTGCTGCTGCAGCGCCGCTTGGTGCACCAGCATGCCCAGACCATCGATGCAGGTCGCGCCGGCGGCCGCAGCGGCCACCAGCAGGGCCGTGGTGCGCGGGTGGTACACCACGTCGGCCACCACCTGGCCGGCGCGCAACAGCGCCGCGTCGCAGGGCAGGTCGTTGCTGCCCATCCCGATCGAGGTGGCGTTCACCACGATGTCGGCGTCGCGCACGTCGGCGGCCGAGCCGATGACACCCGCAACGCCCGCCAACCGCACGGTCTCTTGTGCTGTCGCGAACGTGCGGTTGATCACCGCGACACGGGCGACGCCGGCGCGGGCCAGCGCATCGGCGATGGAGCGAGCCGCTGCGCCTGCCCCCAACAGGCACACGCTGCGACCGGCCACCGCCACGCCCGCCGCGGCCAGCGAAGCCACGAAGCCGGCACCGTCGGTGCTGTGGCCCATCAGCGAGCCGCCGGGCTGCGGCACGACGGTGTTGACGCTCCGCAAGGCAGCCGCGGCTGGGTCGAGCGTGTCGACGGCGGCGGCAACAGCCTCCTTGTGCGGCATCGTGACCGACAATCCGCCGAGCCCCAACACCTTCATCGCGGCCAGCGCATCGGCCGCGGCACCGGGCGCCACGTCGAACGCGGTGTACACCCAGTCGAGTCCGAGCTGGGCGAACGCGGCGTTGTGCAGCGCCGGCGACAGGCTGTGCCGTACCGGGTTGCCGATCACCGCGGCGACGCGGGTTGTGCCGGTGATCGGGCGCATCATTCCAGCAGGCCCTTGTCGCGGGCGATCTGCACGTTGGCTTCGTGCTGCTCGAGGGTGACCGCGAACACATGGCCTCCGTCCTCGTCGGCGAGCACGTAGTAGAGGTAGTTGCAGGCCGACGGATCGGGCAGGCCCATGCACAGCGGATCGCCCTGCGACGGGTTGGAGGCGGGGTGCAGGGCGGCCTCGATGCTGGCCCGACCAGGGCTGGCGATCGGCGTGGGCGGCAGGCCCTGGTACAGGTAGGTGTTGTACGGCGTGTCGAGTGCCTTCAGTTCGCCGAACGGTCGCTCGCCGTCCTGACGGTAGTAGAGCGTGGCGTCGATCTGCAGCGGCATGCTGAGGTACAGGCGGTTGTAGATCACGCGGGCGATCTTCGGGCGGTCTTCGGGAACCTTGGCTTCACGCTCGATCAAACTCGCCACGATCAGCACCTGGTAGGGCGTGAGGCCCAGCGCCTGCGCACCGGTCTCCAGGTTCTCCTGATCGCCCACGCGCTCCATCAGCTTGATCATGCGCACGATCACCTGGGCTTCGCTCTCGCCGTTCGACACTTGGTACGTGTCGGGGAACAGCAGTCCTTCCAAGCTGTTCACCCCTTCCGGCTGGAACCGCGAGCGCAGCAGCCCGTCAGTGGCGGCGACGTTGAAGTCGACCGACGACAGCCGCGGCACCTTCTCCTGCAACCGCAACCCCATCTTCTCGTACGAGTAGCCCTCGGGGAACGTCACCTTCGTGAACGTCTCCGACGGCGGCGTGCGCAACACTCGCATGACGTTGCCCATGTGATCGTCGGGGCGCAGCAGGTAGTAGCCGGGCGTCAGTTCGAGGCCGCCGTGATGGTCGACGTACCACTGGAACACGCCGGCGTCGGAGATCAGGCCCTGCTCGTGCATCCGCTCGCTGACCGACACCACGTCGTCATCGGCGTTCACGGTGAACGTGATCGGGTCGCCGGGGGCCCCCTTGGGGTTCACCTGCTCGGTGTACCAGAGTCCGACGAGGCCGGCGATGACGATGCCGGCCAGCCCGACGTACGCCATCACCCACACCGCCCACCTGACCTTGCGATACTCGCCAGGTGTGTGCTCGACGACGGTCGCGTCGGTGTGGTCGGTGTCGTCCCACGGATCGTGCCGCCACCCGCGGTCGTCGACGTAGGTCATGCGCGGCCACCACGCGAGTCGAGCCACGTCTGCAGCATCACCGCGGCGGCCACCTTGTCGACGTACTTGCGGCGCTCGCGAGCACCGATGTTGGCCTCCATCAGGGCGCGGTCGGCAGTGACCGTGGTGCGGCGCTCGTCGAACATGATGACCGGCACGCCCACCACCGTAGCCAAGGCCTGTGCCTCCTTCTCGGCAGCCTGGGCCTGGGACCCCGACGAACCGTTCATGTTCAAGGGCAGGCCCACCACGAGCAGCTCGGCCTCTTCCTCCTCCGCGAGCGTGCGGATGGCCTCGTGGTCGCGGCGAGGCGAGCCGGTGCGCTGCAGCACCGTGAGCGGTGATGCGATCGTTCCCGAACGGTCGCTGACCGCGATGCCGATGCGCTTGGACCCGAGATCGATGCCGAGCGCACGCATGGTGAGGGACCTACCTACTCGGAGCTTCCGGCCGCTGCGGCCCCAGCGATGCGCAGCGCTTCGTCGAGGCCAGCGGCGTTCTTTCCACCGGCGGTCGCAATGTCGCCCTTGCCACCGCCGCCACCGCCCACGGCCTTCGCCGCGTCCTTGATGAGGTCGCCGGCCACGCGGCCGCTGGCCGGGGTGACCGCGGCAACCAGCGAGACGCCGCCGGTGTCGCTGATGCCGCCGAGCACCACGATCTCGACACCCGCCTGCTGGCGCACCGCAATCGCCAGGTCGCGCAGGTCGCCCGGCGACAAGCCGTCGACGCGAGCCACAACCCGACCGTTGGTCGCATCGGCAGCCAGCTCGCCCGCCTGCCCGGTGGCCAGCTTGCCGCGCAGCAGCTTCACTTCGTCCTGCAGCGCCTTGATCTCGTCGAGCCGACGTTGCACGCCGGCCAGGAGATCATCTGCCGCGGAGCCCACGAGGCGGGCGGTCTCGCTGATCAGTGCTTCGTCGCGCTGCAGCAGTGCCACGGAGTTCGTGCCGGTGACGGCCTCGATGCGCCGCAGGTTGCTGCCGATACTGGCCTCGCTGACCACCTTCACGAGCCCGATGTCGCCGGCCGCGCTGACGTGGGTACCACCGCACAATTCGATCGAGTTGCCCACTTCGAGCACGCGCACGATGTCGCCGTACTTGTCGCCGAAGAACGCGATCGCCCCCAGCGCAGTGGCTTCGTCCTTGGTGGTCTCGAAGGCACGAGCTGGCGCGTTCGCCAGCGTTTCAGCGTTGGCGATCGCCTCGATCTGGGCGATCTCGTCGGCGGTGAGGGCGGCATAGTGGCTGAAGTCGAAGCGCAGGCGATCGGGACCGACCATCGAGCCGGCCTGCTTCACGTGCTCGCCCAACACCTTGCGCAGCGCGTGGTGGAGGATGTGCGTGCCGGTGTGGTTGCGACGGATCGCGTTGCGGCGATCGACATCGATCGCTGCCGTGGCGGTGTCGCCGGCGAGGACCTCGCCGTTGACGATGCGGGCCGTGTGCCGGCGCAAGCCCGGCAGCGCGTACGTGGTGTCGAGCACCTCGGCCACGCCACCGCCGGTGCGGATCGTGCCGGTGTCGCCGACTTGGCCGCCGGCCTCGGCGTAGAACGGCGTGCGGTCGAGGAAGATCTCCACGGTCTCGTCGCCAAAGGCATCGGTGGCCCCCGGCAGCACCGCCAACACGGTGGCATCGATGGTGTCGTCGGTGTAGCCCACGAACGTTGTGGTTCCGTGGTGTTCCACCACCTCGCGGTAGCCGTCGAGCGAGGCACCGTCCGCGGCACCCTTGCGACCGGCCTTGGCCCGCTCGCGCTGGGCCTTCATCTCGGCCTGGAAGCCGGCACCGTCGATCTTCACGCCACGTTCGCCGGCGATCTCCTCGGTGAGTTCGAGCGGGAAGCCGTAGGTGTCGTGCAGCAGGAAGGCCGTGCCCCCGGGCAGCTCGTCGGTGTGCGTGGTGAGCTCGTCTTCGAGGATGCCGAGGCCGGTCTTCAGCGTCTGGCGGAAGCGCTCTTCCTCACGGGTGAGCACACCGGTGATGAAGTCGCGGTTGGTGAGCACGTCGGGGTAGGCATTGCCCATCACGTCGATCGCGGTGTTCACCAGCGACGGCATCACCAGCTTCTCGGTGCCCAGCAGGTAGGCGTAGCGCACCGCCCGGCGGATGATGCGACGCAACACATAGCCACGGTTCTCGTTGCTGGGGAACACGCCGTCGTTGACGAGCATCGCGGCCGAGCGAGCGTGCTCGGCGAGCACGCGCATGGAGAAGCTGTCGCGATCGTCGTAATCGCCGGGGCGGTAGCTGCGCCCGGTGAGGCTGCACGCCTGGTCGACCAACGGCTGCATCAGGCTGGTCTCCCACACCGCATCCACACCCTGCAGCAGGCAGAGCATCCGCTCGAGGCCGAGGCCGGTGTCGATGGAGGGCTTGGGCAGCAGCGTGCGGCTGCCGTCGGCGGCCTGGTTGTACTGCATGAACACCAGGTTCCAGAACTCCATGTAGCGGTCGCCCTGCGGGTCGTGCAGCGGGCCGCCCTCCGGCCCGAACGACGGGCCGCGGTCGATGTGGATCTCGCTGCACGGGCCGCACGGACCGGTGTCGCCCATCTGCCAGAAGTTGTCCTTGTCGCCCAGGCGCTGGATGCGGTTCATCGGCACGCCGACCTGCTCGTGCCAGATCGCTTCTGCCTCGTCGTCGCTGTCGTGCACCGTGATCCAGAGGCGGTCGCCGTCGAGCCCGAACGTCTCGGTGGTGAGCTCCCAGCTCCAAGGGATGATCTCGTTCTTGAAGTAGTCGCCGAAGCTGAAGTTGCCGAGCATCTCGAAGAACACGAGGTGGCGCTTGGTGCGGCCGACGTCGTCGAGGTCGTTGTGCTTGCCACCGGCGCGGGCACACTTCTGGCTGCTGACGGCACGGCTGTAGGGCGGCACCTCGTCGCCCACGAAGTAGGGCTTGAACGGCACCATGCCGGCCACGGTGAACAGCACCGTCGGGTCGTGGGGAATGAGGCTGGCCGACGGCACGACCGCGTGCGCCTTTGCCGCGAAGAAGTCGAGGAAGGTGGAACGGAGCTGATCGGCGGTCTGCGGTGGCGTACCCATGGAGGAACCAGCCTACCGAACAGGCACCTTCGGCGACCTTGTATTGGTAGCGTCGCCATCCGTGCCGATCGACCTTCACGAATGGATCAGTTTCGAGGATGAACACACGCAGCGCACGTGGGTGTTCGACGCCACCTTCCTGCGCAGCAACTGGAGTTGCATCTACGGCGCAGGCTGCATGGGCATCCTCGACGCCGACGCGTCCCACATGGGCCAGGGGTGCTGCAGCTATGGCGCGCACTTCGTCGACGACGACGACATCCAGACCGTCGTGCGCTCGTCGGCCCGCCTGAAAAAGCACCACTGGCAGTTCAAGAAACGGGGCAAGGCCGGCGGCATCTTCGGCGTGGAGGACGGCGTCACCACCACACGGTTGGTGGACGACGCGTGCATCTTCCTCAACCGCCCCGGGTTCGAAGGCGGCGAGGGCTGCGCGTTTCACATCGCTGCGATCGAGTTGGGCGAACGGCCGATGGACTGGAAGCCCGACGTGTGCTGGCAGCTGCCGCTGCGCCTGGAGGAACACACCGACGAACACGGCTACGTGACCTCCACCCTGCGCGAGTGGAAGCGCCGCGACTGGGGTGCCGGTGGCCACGAGTTCCACTGGTGGTGCACCGACGATCACCTCGCGTTCGTGGGCACCAAGCCCACCTACCAGTACCTGCGCGACGAGATCATCGAGATGGTGGGCCAAGAGGTGCACGACCAGCTGGTCGAGCTGCTCGAGCGCAAGAAGTGGACCCCGCTCCCCCACCCCTCCGTCAAGCGCTGATCGCCGCCCGCTACACCCGCCCCGCCCCGCTCGACCCGCCCCCGCCCCCGCCCCCTCCCCTCCCCCCCCTCGTTTGTGGCACGACACAAACGACACGTACGCCTGTGGCGTGCCCGAAACCTCACCGCTCCTCGTTTGTGGCACGACACAAACGGCATGTACGGCTGTGGCGTGCCCGAAACTTGGGGGTGGGAGATGGGGAGCGGGGCGATTGACTCCGGCGGATGGCTGATGAACTGTTTCATCTCGACCATCGAGGCTCGAAGCCTCCGCTGTCCCATCAACGCTTCACCGAGATCCAGGAACTACTGGACGGGTTGCATCCCGACGTGTGGTGTGCCAACCGCCTCGCCGCCGGCCTGCACTCGTTCGACGGCTATCGGCCCCAGCGGCCCTACCACTTCGTGGTGCACCGCAGCACCAATCGCCATCGTGTCGGCCACTACGTCCACCGCTCGCTGTACCTTCCGGCGATCGACATCGAGACGGTATGGGGACTGCCCGTCACGTCACCCACCCGCACGCTGATCGACCTCGCGGCCACGGAGACGCCGCGGGCGCTCACGGCTGCGCTCGACGGTGCGTTGCGCGATGGCCAGACTAACGAGACGTTCCTGCACACTCGCATCGCCGACCTGCGCCGCAGCGGCCGACACGGGATACCGAAGCTCCTCGCCGTCATCGAAGGCGTCGAAGCATCGCGTGGCGGCCACTCGTGGCTGGAGCGTCGATACCTGGAACTGCTGGCCGAGCACGGGTTACCCCGACCCGACACCCAGGTCGCGCTCGGCAAGCGCGACGGCCATCTCATCAGGGTGGACTGCCACTTCCCGGGCACCCGCGTCGTGGTGGAGCTGCTGGGCTATCGATACCACCGCACCGAGATGCAGTTGCGCGTCGACGCTGAGCGGGCGAATCGCCTCACACTCAGCGGCTACCTCGTGATCCAGTTCCCCTACGCCATGGTGGTGCAGCATCCAGCCACGGTGGTGGCCGACACCGTGGCGGCGTTGTCGGGGATCCGCGCCGCCTGATCCAGCGGATTTGCGGCACGCCACGGACAAAACGTCCGTCTGCGGCGTGCCACAAACCTCAGGAGGAGCGCCAGTCGCTCAGACCTTGACCTTCTTGTTGGACTTACGGCGCTCTTCCAACGCGAGATAGCGCTTGCGGATGCGGATCGCCTTGGGCGTCACTTCCACCAGCTCGTCGTCGGCGATCCACTCGATCGCCGTCTCCAGCGTGTGGATCTTCGGTGCCGGCAGCTTCACCGCGTCGTCGTGGCTGTGCGTGCGGATGTTGTTCTTCTCCTTGGGGCGCACGCAGTTGACGACCATCTCGTCGTCGCGAGCACACTCGCCCACGACCATGCCTTCGTAGACCTGCTCGCCAGGGTGCACGAAGAAGCCACCGCTGAGCTGCAGCTTGTCGAGCGCGTAGCCGGTGGTGACACCGAGGCGATCGGAGACCATCGCGCCGCCGCGGCTGTCGGGCATGTCGCCGGCCCACGGCATCCAGCCGAGGTGGTGCTGGTGCAGCAACGCGGTGCCGCGAGTGGCGGTCATCAGCAGCGAACGGAAGCCGATGAGGCCACGGCTGGGGCACTCGAAGGTGACGATCGTGCGACCCGCATCGCCGCCGCGCAGATCGGTAACGCGGCCCTTGCGGGGCGCCAGCTCTTGCGTGACGGTGCCGACGTGCTCGTCGGGCACGTCGCAAACGCCCCGTTCCTGCGGCTCGAACTTCTTGCCGTTGACTTCCTTGGTGATCACCTCGGGGCGGCTGACCTGCAGCTCGTAGCCCTCACGGCGCATGCTCTCGATGAGCACGGCCAGCTGCAGTTCACCACGACCGGCGACCTCGATCACGTCGGGCGAACCGGTCTCGAACAGCTTGATGGACACATTGCCCAGCAGTTCCTTCTTCAGGCGATCCACGAGGTGACGGCTGGTGAGGAACTTGCCGTCCTTGCCGGCCAGCGGCGACGTGTTGACGCCGAATGTCATGCGCAGCACGGGCTCGTCGACCACGAGGCGGGGCAGCGCGGCGGGCGACTCGGCGGAGGCGATCGTGTCGCCGATCTCGACTTCGGGGAAGCCGGCCACCACGAACAGGTCGCCGGCGCTGAGCTCTTGCACCTCGTTGCGCGACACACCTTCGAAGGCCATCAGCTGCGCGAGGCGGCGCTTGAGCGGGGGCTGCCCTTCGGAAAACTCTTCCTCCAGCAGGGCGACGGTCTCGCCACGGCGCATCACGCCGTTGACGACGCGACCGATGGCCAAGCGGCCGAGGTACTCGCTCGCGTCGAGCTGGGTGACCATCGCCTGCAGCGGCGCCTCGGCGTCGCCCTCCGGGCCGGGGATGGCCTCGAGGATCGTGTCGAGCAGCGGGCCGAGATCGGCGTCGTCCTCCGGGTAGCCGATGCCACGCATCGCCTTGCCTTCGCGAGCGATCGCCGAGATGATCTCGAAGTCGATGTGCTCGTCGTCGGCATCGAGGTCGATGAACAGCTGGTACACCTCGTCGAGCACCTCCTCGGCACGAGCGTCCTGGCGGTCGACCTTGTTGATGATCACGATCGCGGGCAGGTTCCTGGCCAGCGCCTTCTGCAGCACGTAGCGCGTCTGCGGGAGGGGGCCCTCCGCGGCATCGACCAGCAACAACACACCATCGACCATGGTGAGCGCGCGCTCGACCTCGCCGCCGAAGTCGGCGTGGCCTGGGGTGTCGACCAAGTTGATCTTGACGCCCTTCCAGGTGATGGAAGCAGCCTTGGCGAGGATCGTGATGCCACGCTCGCGCTCTTGATCGTTCGAATCCATGACCCGGTCGACCACTGCCTGGTGGGCGGCGAACGTGCCGGTGGCGCGCAACAGGGCATCGACCAGGGTGGTCTTGCCGTGGTCGACGTGGGCGACCAGTGCAACGTTACGGATGGGGATGGACGTGTTCTGCGACGACATGGAACCGGGCTCTTCAGTAGTTGCCAGGTTCAGTGGCCACGCAGAGAAGGATCAGTCGTCTGACTCGTCGTCGTCCTCGTCGAAGGTGACCCCGTACTTCTCCGCCAGAGCGGCGTACTGGTCATCTTCGGTGTTGTGACGCTGATCGCTGCCGCCGAGACCCAGATCGAATGCACTGGGACCGGCCTGCTTGAGTTTCCGCGCTTCTTCGAAGCGACGGTGACGACCCTTCTTCACAGTAGGGCTCCCGAACCTAGAGAGTTGACATTGCAGGTCACTCTATCGGCTCGGGTTCGGAAAGAGCGGGACCTAAGGTGAGCGTTCATGCAGATCCATCGCACACCCGACCCCACGTGGTGGCAGCGCGCCACCATCTACCAGGTGTATCCCCGCTCGTTCGCCGAGTCGGCCGGCCACCCCGGCCCGCACCCAGGGGTGGGCACACTCGCCGGGTTTCGCGAGCACATCGCTCACTTGGCCTGGCTGGGTGTCGACGCGGTGTGGTTGTCGCCCGTGTTCGTGTCACCGATGGCCGACTTCGGCTACGACGTGGCCGACTTCTGCGCGATCGACCCGTCGTTCGGCACGCTCGCCGACTTCGACGAGCTGCTGGCAACCGCCCATGCGCACGACATCAAGGTGCTGCTCGACTGGGTGCCCAACCACACCAGCGACCAGCACCCATGGTTCCAGGAGAGCCGCCGCGACCGCACCAACCCGAAGGCCGACTGGTACGTATGGCGCGACGAACCGGCGAACAACTGGCTCGCCTCGTTCCCCAAGGGCGAGGCCGCATGGCAGTACGACGACGGGCGCGGGCAGTACTACCTGCGTTGCTTCTTGAAGGAGCAGCCCGACCTGAACTGGGACAACCCCGAGGTGGAAGCGGCGATGCACGACACGCTGCGCTACTGGCTGGATCGCGGCGTCGACGGCTTCCGCATGGACGTGGTGCACCTGATCGGCAAGGACCTCGCGCTGCCCGACCCGGCGGTGTGCGCCGAGAAGGTGTGGGGGCACGTGCCGTTCAACGACCAGCCGATCACCCACGACCGTCTGCGCCGCATCAGAGCGGTGCTCGACGAGTACGGCCCCGGCGAGCGGGTGAGCGTGGGCGAGGTGTACCTGCTGGACGAAGCGGCGATGGCCGAGTACTACGGCACTGCCGAGGCACCCGAACTGCACCTCAGTTTCAACTTCCGCTTCCTGTGGGCGCCGTTCGACCCCGCCGAACTGCGCAACCGGATCCTGCACACCACCGAGCTACTGGCCGACCGAGGCGCGTGGCCCACCTGGGTACTGTCCAACCACGACGTGCCCCGTCACCGCCAGCGCTATGGCGGCCGCGAGACCGATGCGCGGATGGCGGCGATCATGCTGCTCACACTGCCTGGCACGCCGTTCATCTACCAGGGCGAAGAGCTCGGGCTGGTCGATGCCGACGTGCCGCCGGAGCGGGTGGTCGACCCCGGCCTGCGCGACGGCTGCCGGGCGCCGATCCCCTGGAACGGCGACCCACTCCACGGTTGGGCCGCGGACCCGTGGCTACCGTTCGCACCCGAGGCCGACACACGCAACGTTGCCGCGCAGATGCTCGACGAGGGCTCGATGCTGCACTTCTATCGGCGTCTACTGCAGCTTCGTCGCACCACGCCCGCGCTGCAGTCCGGTGCCTTCACGATGCTGCCGGGCACCGACGGCCTGCTGGCCTGGCGGCGGTCGGCCGAGGGCGACGAATGGTTCACCTACGTCAATCCCACCGACGAAACCCATCCCACACCCGCCGGAATGGAGGGTGCCATGATCGTGATCTGCAGCGATCCTGCGTTGGAGGGCACCACCGTCGCGGCACGACTTCCGCCCCGCGTGGCGTGGGTGGCCTGCAGACGTGAGAGCATGGACACATGGGTCGCATCGTCGCAGTCCTGAACCAGAAGGGTGGGGTGGGTAAGACCACCGTCGCTCTCGGCCTCGCCTCCGCCGCGCAGGTGGCCGGCCACCGCGTGTTGGTGGTCGATCTCGACCCTCAGGGCTCCAGTACCTGGGTGCTCGGCGTCGACCCCCGCGAGGTGGAGGAATCGGTGGCCGACGTGATGAGCCGCACGCCCGCAGCGCGTGTCATCCAACCTTCCGACTGGGGCGAGAACGTGTGGGTGCTGCCGTCGTCGCCGACCCTGCTGTCGAGAGACCACGGTGGCAACCCCACCAGGTTGCGCACGGCCCTCGCCGAAGTCGCCGACGACTACGACGTCGTGCTCATCGACTGCCCACCGTCGCTGGGCGCACTCACCACTGCCGGCCTCACGGCCGCCGACCATGCGCTGATCGTGGTCGAGCCGTCCGAGCTGAGCCTGCGCGGCATCGCCGCCGTCGCCGATCTCGTCGACCAGGTGTGGGACGAGCACAACCCAGAGCTCGAGCTCGCCGGCGTGGTCGTCAACCGCGTGCCACCGGTGAGCGCCGAGGCCGACCGTCGCTACGACGAACTCACTCGCATCGTCGGTAAGAAGGCCGTGTGGCAGCCGGTGATCCCGCAGCGGGTGATCGTCAACCAGGCGCTCGGTGAGCGCACCCCGATCCACGGCTACGGCGCCCGCGCCGCCGACGTGGCCGAGGTGTTCGACAAGCTGTGGGTCAAGCTGCGCAAGCTGATCAGCGGCTGACCAGTCGTTGTCAGCGGTGCCCGGTGGGCTGCAGCCCTACGGCGCGACGTCGATCAGGTTGAGGCCGCCGCGCCCGTCGAAGGTGAGCGCCGCACGGCCTTCCACCAGGCGGCGGATGCCATCGCCGAGGAATTCGTTGCGCCAGCCATGGGCCAGCCGCGACGACTCGTCGCCACGCAGGAACGACACGAGATCGTTGCGCGTGGCCAACAAGGTGGTGTCGATGCGCTGCTTGCGGGCGACTTCGCTGACCCACGCGGACACCAGCGAGACCGCCGGGCGCAGGTGGCGCTCGAGTTCTTCGCCGTCGGCGGGCGGCAGGCTGGCCTCGGCGGCGAGGCCCTTCTCGACGGCCGCGAGCAGCTCCTTGCCGATCGTGCCGCGCGTGTGCCGATCATCCACACCACGGGCCTGAGCGAGGTCGGCGATCGTGCGCGGCTGCTTCTGGGAGATGCCCAGCACTGCGAGGTCGGGCAGCACCTGGCGCACCGGCGAGTCGAGCGACATCGCCCGGCGCTCGCGCCATTCGGCCACGGCCTGGGCCACGCCACGGGCCTTGGCCTTCAGCACGCGCACGTCCTTGAGCCGGGTCCAGGCCATGCTGGGGTCGACGCCACTGACCGGCTTGAGCAGCAACTCGGCGCACGCTGCTTGCGCCCACTCGGTGCGGCCGTCGGCAGCCAACTGGGTGTCGATCACCTCTTGCAGTTGGAACAGGTGAGCCACGTCGCTGGCGGCGTAGTCACACTGCTCGGCGCTGAGCGGGCGGCGCAGCCAGTCGGTGAGCCGATCGCCCTTGCCCATCGTGACCTTCAGTTCGGCCTGCAGCAGCGACACCAACGACGGCGTGCTGTAGCCGATGAACCCGGCGGCCAGCTGCGTGTCGTACAGCCGCCGCGGCACGGAGCCCACGGCATGCGTGAGCACGTCGAGATCTTGTTGGGCGGCGTGCAGCACGGCCAGCACGTCGCTGTCGAACAGCCGCTTCAGCGGCGACAGGTCGCAGGCCAGCGGGTCGACCAACACGATCTCGTGCTCATCGGCGAACTGCAGCAGCGCCAACTTGGGGAAGTAGGTGCGCTCGCGGTGGAACTCGGTGTCGAGTGCATAGCGCGGCTGCCCGAGCAGCTGCTCGACGAGGGCGACGAGATCGGAGTCGGTGATGATCCAGCGATACGTCACGCCGGGGCGCTACCCGTCACCACGGGTCGCCCGCCGGCGATCCAATCGAGTGTGCCGCCCTTGACGTTGATCGTCTCGATGCCCTGCTGCGCGAGGAACTCGCATGCCTTCATGCTGCGCCCGCCGCTGCGACAGATCACATAGGCCGGACCGTCGCCACGGAACGCACCGACGTGATCGGGCACGGTGCCGAGTGCCACGAGGACGGCACCGCTGACGTGGCCCGCCGTGTACTCGTCGGTCTCGCGGACATCGATGAGGCGAGCACCGGCGGCAAGCACCGTTTCCAGCTCGGCGACGCTGATTTCGTGGATCGGCATGGGTGAGAACGCTACTGGTGCAGGTCGGCGGGCGTGTTGACATTGGCCAGATCTGTCGCCGGCACGGGCGATTCCGCCAGGTTCAACCGCTGCGCGGCCACACGGAGCCGGCGCTCACCATCGGCCAAGGCCGCCTCCAGCTGAGCCACGGCGGCCGGCCGCCACGCCGCGCACAACGGCTCGAGCCGGTCGGTGCTCGCCATCGCGACCCCTGTCGCCTCACCGGCGTCGACGAGGGCGGCGAGCACGGTGGACACCGTCGCCGGCGTGAGGAGTGGCAGGTCGCACGCCACCACGATCACGGCCGGCCGGTGAGGGAAGTGGTGCAGCGCGGTGATCACTCCCCCGAGCGGGCCCTGCCCGGGGTGCTCATCCGGAATGCACGGCAGCCCCGCTGCGCCCAGAGCCTGGGCATCACCGCCGATCGCCACCACCTCCGCACAGCCGGCAGCACGCAGCGTCGCCGCCACGCGCTGCACCATCGCCACACCGTCGTATTCCACGAACGCCTTGTCACGCCCCATGCGCCGGCTGGCGCCACCACACAGCACGGCGCCGACGGGGTCCGCCTGCGGCGCGACTACCGACCGCCCGCTCAGTCGTGGCCGCCGGACGGGTCGAGTTGCAGCAGGAACAGCCCGATCCGCTCGACCTCGTCGGTCTCGCCGATCTCGGCCGCCATCGCCTGCAGCCCACGCAAGCAACCGAGGAACCCGCGGTTGGTCTCGTCGGCCCAGCGCACATAGCCCGAGCCCCGCCAGCCGTTGGCCCGCAGCGTGTCGAGGCCGCGGTGGTACCCGATGCGGTAGGCGGCATAGCGCTCGACCGGGTCGGTGGCGGCATCGCCCAAGGCACACCACGCGGCGAGCGACCGCGGGTGGGCCGCGACCACTTGGGCGGCAAGGCCCCTGCGCTGGGCGGGCTCGGCGCTGTGCTGCTGAGCAAGTGCGTGCCGCACCTCGGCGGGCTCGTCGGGCAGCACCGTGTGCGGCGGGCCGTGCGGCGACAGGGGGACGGGGTGCTCACTCACGCAGCCACCCTAGGACCTAGTGTTCCGTCCATGTTCGCTCTCTCCCTCGAAACCGCGAAGACCGCCGCCATCGTGATCGTCGTGGCGTTCGTGGTGCTCACCATCCTGTCCGCCTGGTTGATCAAGACCGTCGTCACCAAGCTGATCGTGATCGGCCTGTTGGTAGGCCTAGGGATCGCCGTCTACAGCCAGCGGGCCAGCCTGCAGGACTGCGCCGACCGGGCGAAGGCCGAGCTGGACGCGGCCGACACGAGTGGGGTGACGTGCACGTTCTTCGGAACCGACGTGAAGGTGCCGGGGCTCGACAAGTAGCCCTCGTCAGGGTCAGGCGTCGTGTGTTGCCAACTCGGCCAACAACGGGTCGATCAGCTCGTGGCGGAACAGATCGGGGTGGGAGTTGGGTGCCAGGTGATGGCAGCCCGGCAGCATCACGAGGTGTGAGCCCGGAATCAGCTCGGCCGCGTACGGCATGCCACGGACGTGCTGCGGCGTGGTGTCCGAGCCATACCCGATCCACAGCGGCACGGTGATCTCCTCCGGTCGCCAGGGGCGGTTGCGCCGGAGGTCGGCCAACTCCGACACCATCGCCAGTCCTTCGGCGCGGCGCGTGGCCCGAGTTCGTTCGGGCAGCGCTTCCCAACGCGCCGAGCCCAGCATCCGGCGCATGAACTCCTCCGCCGCAGCTTCTGGGTCGTGTGCCATCTCCACGGCCCGCGCACCCAGGCTGGTGCTCGACCACCAGGGTTCCCACGATAGCGGCGATTCGTAGATCACCACACCACGCACGAGGTGCGGGTGGCGGGCGGCTGTAGTGAGCGCGACATTGCCGCCGTACGAGTGGCCGACGATGATCGCCGGTCGGCCGGAGAGCAGGTCGACCAGGTCGTCGACCTGGGCCGCCATGTCGAACGGGCCGGGGTGCGGCACCGAGCGGCCGTAGCCCCGACGGTCGTAGCGCACCACGCAGAGGTCGTGGTCGAGCCGCCGGCTGAGACGCAACATGCCGGCCGAGCGATCCATCGAACCGTGCACCAGCACGACCAGCGGGTGCGCCGGGTCGCCGGCAACTTCGGCGTGGATCGGTGCGGCGTAACCGGGCGGATGGCGCGTCATGCGACGCGCACGATACGCAGCACGTCGGTGCTCGCGCCGCTGGGGCGGTCGGGTGCGCCGGCCAGCACCAACACGGTGTCGCCGGCGCCGATCAACCCCGCCTGGACGGCCCGCTCGACCGCGAACCAGACGAGTTCGTCGCTGCTGTGGTACGTGCCCACCTCCAGCGACTGCACGCCCCAACTCAGCGCCATCGTGCGCACCGTCACCGGGTCGGGCGACAGGCCGATCAGCAACGGTTCGGGGCGGAAGCGAGCCATCGCCCGCGCTGTACGTCCGCTGCGCGTGCAACACAGGATGGCAGTTGCCCCCGCGTCGACGGCGGCCATACCAGCCGCGTGGGTGATCGCCATCGTGATCCGGTCGGGGCCGTCGGGCCATTGCGAGCGCTGTGCCCGGCCGAGCCGCGACCCCCAGTGCGAGTAGCTCGCCTCTCGTTCTGCGCGTCCGGCGATGCGGTTCATCATCCGCACCACCTCCGGCGGGTCGACACCGACGGCGGTCTCGGCCGACAGCATCAGCGCGTCGGTGCCGTCGAACACCGCGTTGGCGATGTCGCTCACTTCGGCGCGGGTGGGCGACGGGGAGGTGATCATGCTCTCCATCATCTGCGTGGCGGTGATGACCGGCACGCCCACTTCCACGCAATGGCGGATGATCCGTTTCTGCAGGTGTGGCACATCTTCAAGCGGGCACTCGATGCCGAGGTCGCCGCGAGCCACCATCACCGCATCGGCCTCTGCCGCGATCTCCTCCAGCGCGAGCACGGCCGGCATCGTCTCGACCTTGGCCACCAGCCGAGTGGTGTGCGGCAGGATCGCCTCGCGCACCACGCGTAGATCGTGGGCCGCGCGCACGAACGACACCGCCAAGAAGTCGGCACCGGCCTGCGCCATGGCGGCACCCAACACCAGGTCGTCGTCGGTGGGAGTGGTGAGCCGCAACCGCTCGGAGGGCAGGTGCACACCGGGGCGGCCTTGCACGAATCCGCCGGTCAGCACCCGACAGTGCACCTGAGTGGAGTCGACACCCTCCACACCGATGCTGATCGCGCCGTCGCCCAGCACCACCCGGTCGCCCGGCTGCAGGTCGTGCAGCAGCGTCGGATAGTCAACGGTGATCAACTCCGCGGTGGATGGTCCCTCGGCGGGCGTGAGGTACACCGCGGCGCCGCCCACCAGTTGAACCCCACCCGCTGGGAACTGCCCCGAGCGCACCTTCGGACCGGGCAGATCAGCGAGCACGGCGACGACGCGACCGGTACGCGCTGCGGCAGCACGCACGTCGAGCAAGCGCCCGAGGTGCTCCTGCAGCGTGCCGTGGCTGAGGTTGAGGCGCACGACATCGGTGCCCGCCAGCAGCATCCGGTCGAGCACCTCGGGGGACTGGCTGGCAGGGCCGAGCGTGGCGACGATCTTGGTGCGGGTATCGGTGTACGGGCTCATCAGCTGCTTATCTGGTCGGCATGGAGTTGATGTTGATACGTCATGGTCTACCAGTGCGGCGCGAGCTCAGCGAGGGAATCGCCGATCCCGAGCTCGCTCCGGCCGGCCATCAACAGGCCAAGCACCTCGCCGAGTACCTGGCCAGCGAGCCGATCGATGCGATCTACAGCAGTCCGTTGCGGCGCGCTCACCAGACCGCGATCCCGCTGGCGACACGCAAAGGGCTGGCAATCATGACGGTCGATGACGTGGCCGAATCCGACCGCAACTCCAGCGAGTACGTGCCGATCGAGGAGCTGAAGGCCACCAACGACCCGCGCTGGCAGGCGATGGTGAGCGGCGAGTATTCGTTCGGCGAGGAATCGTTGCCCGAGTTCCAGTCGCGAGTCGTCGCCGCCGTCGAGGGGCTGATCGCCACACACCCGGGCGACCGCATCGCCGTCACCTGCCACGGCGGCGTGATCAACATGTACCTGTGCCACGTGCTGGGCATCGAGCCGCGCCAGTCGCTGTTCTACCCCAACTACACGAGCATCCACCGTGTGGCGGCCTCACGCGGCGGGCACCGTAACGTGATCACCATGAACGAGACCTCGCACCTCCGGGGCACCGGCCTGCCGATGGGCCTGGTGCAACGAGGATGAGCGCCGCCGCCCTCACCGACCTGATCGGCTACCTCGACGGCTCGCCGTCGCCGTGGCACGCAGTGGCGTCGAGCGTGGCTCGGCTGCAGGCCACCGGCTTCACCCCTGTCGGGCTCACCGCCCCGTGGGTCGACGTGCCGGCGCAGGGTTACGTCGTGCGCGACGGTGCGCTCGTGGCTTGGAGCCGCGGTGCCGGCACAGAGCCGACGACGCCAGTGCGCCTCGTCGGCGCGCACACCGATTCGCCGGGACTGCACGTGAAGCCCAGGCCCGACACCGGCGCGGCCGGCTGGAAGCAGATCGCTGTGGAGGTGTACGGCGGGGCGCTGTTGAACTCGTGGCTCGATCGCGACCTCGGCATTGCCGGCCACCTCGCACTCACCGATGGTTCCACCGCACTCGTGCGTGTGCACACGCCGGTGGCGCGCGTGCCGCAGCTGGCGATTCACCTCGATCGCGACGTCAACGAGAAGGGTCTACTGCTCGACAAGCAGCAGCACCTCACGCCGGTGTGGGGGTTGGGCGCACCTCGTGATGGCGAGTTCCGCGAATGGTTGGCGCAGCAGGCAGGTGTGCAGGCGGTCGAGGTCGCCGCGTGGGACCTGTGCTTGTATGACCTCACCCCAGGGGCGATCCTGGGCCGCGATGGCGATCTGCTCGCCGCCGGCCGTCTCGACAACCAGCTGTCGTGCTGGGCCGCCACGTCGGCGATCTGCGCGGCGGCGCCATCCGACGACGCAACCGCGGTGATCGCCCTGTTCGACCACGAAGAGGTGGGCTCCGAGAGCACCACCGGCGCGGCCGGGCCGCTGCTCGAGCACGTGCTCGAACGGCTCGCGCTGGCCACGGGGGCAACTCGCGCCCAGTACCTCGCGCAGCTTGCCGCCAGCACCTGCTTCTCGTGCGACAACGCGCACAGCGTGCACCCCAACTACCCCGAACGCCACGAGCCTGGCCATCGCCCACTCGTGAACCAAGGGCCGGCGATCAAGCTGAACCACAACCAGCGCTACGCCACGTCGGCGCAGTCGGCCGCGATGGCCCAGCGCGTGTTCCAGGCCGCCGGCGTGCCGTGGCAGGTGTTCGTCAGCCGCAACAACATGCCGTGCGGCAGCACGATCGGCCCGATCACGGCCACCCGCCTGGGCATCGCCACCGTGGATGTCGGCGTGCCGCAGTTGAGCATGCACAGCGCTCGCGAACTATGCGGCACGCAGGATCCGCTGTGGCTGGCCGACGGCCTGGCGGCCTGGTTCGCCGGCGCCTGACTCAGCGCTCGACCCCTTCCGGTCATCCACATCATCACCCTTGAGCGCGCAAATGACCAGGAGATCGTCCCGGAGTTGGAGACGAATCAGCCCCAGATCGGGGAATGAGACGAATCAGCCCCAGAAATCGGGTCAGTAGCCGGCGCGGG
This sequence comes from Actinomycetota bacterium, assembly GCA_030645495.1. Taxonomy (GTDB): domain Bacteria; phylum Actinomycetota; class Acidimicrobiia; order Acidimicrobiales; family Ilumatobacteraceae; genus UBA668. The sequence goes on along the minus strand of JAUSLV010000026.1, from coordinate 216,786 downwards.
CTTGGGCGACGTCGAACAGGCGCTGCAACTCGGCGTGGAGGTCGTTGGTGAGCTGGCGGGAGGCTTCGCGCTGCTGCTTCGACGACGCGTCGGGGCCGGCGGCGACGTGCATCGGCTTGCCGATCATCACGTACAGCTTGCGCGGGTAGATGAACTTCGTCCCTTTGGGCATCACCCGCTCGCTGCCGCCGATGCCCACCGGGATGATCGGCGCGCCGGTCTTCATCGCGATGTAGGCCGCACCCTCGAACAGCGGCTGCACCACGAGACCGCTCTTGCGTTCGCCCTCGGGGAACAGTACCAGCGGCTCGCCGCCCTCGATCACGGCGATGCAGCGCTTGAGCGCCTCGCGATCTGCGGAGCCACGCGTGACGGGGAACCCGCCCAGCGCGCTGAGCAGCTTGCCGAAGTACTTGTTGCTCCACCACTTGTCGGCGCCCATGAAGCGCATCCGCTTCGTGTACGCGCCCGACGACACGGGCGTGTCGATGATGCTGCGGTGAGTGGGGGCCAGGATGAACGGGCCTTCCTTGGGGAAGTGCTCGCGGCCCTCGATCTGCATGCGGCACCAGGTGCGGCAGAACACCGTGACGATGCCGCGCACCGTGTGGTACGCCAGCTTGTCGAGAACGCTGGTGCCGGCGAGTTCGGTACGAACCTTGGTCATGAATGCTCCGCCTCGGTGGTGATCAGTGCCTCGATGTGCGCGAGCACCTCGTCGATGCCCATCCCCGTCGTGTCTACCACGAGCGACCCGTCCGGCCGCACGAGTGGGCTGTCGCTGCGATTGCTGTCGTGGTGGTCGCGGGCCGCGATGGAACGCTCGATCTCGTCGACGTCGCCACCGGCTTCGGCCACCCGCCGCTCGGCGCGAACACGGGGCGACGCGGTGAGATACAGCTTCAGCTGGGCCTCGGGGAACACCACCGAACCGATGTCGCGGCCCTCGATCACGCCGCCACCGCGCTCGGCGGCCCATTCACGCTGCCGGTCGCGCATCTCGGCGCGCACCTCGCTGTTCGCGGCCACCTGACTGACGGCGGAAGTCACCTCCGGGGTGCGAATCGCCGCGGTGGCGTCGAGCCCATCCACGAACACGCCGCGCATGCTCACCTCCAAGAAGGCGGAGCGCGCCAGCGACCCGATCAGCGGGAGGTCGGCGAGGTCGAGCCCGCGCTGCATGGCAAGGAATGTGATTGCTCGGTACATCGCTCCTGTGTCGAGGTATTCCAGGCCCAGGCGAGCAGCGAGCGCTTTGCCGATGGTGCTCTTGCCGGCCCCCGCCGGGCCGTCGATGGCGATGACGCGCAGGATCGGATCGTGCACTACCAGCTCGTTCCCTGCGGCAGGCCCTCGCTGTAGCCGGCGGCGCTCTGCACCCCGACGACGGCGCGCTCGGCGAACTGCGGGATGTTCGCAGCGCCGGCGTACGTGCACGCCGAACGCACACCGGCAACGATGTCGTCGATGATGTCTTCCACGCCCGGGCGATCTGGGTTGAGGTACATGCGCGAGGTGCTGATGCCCTCCTCGAACAGTTCCTTGCGGGCCCGTTCGAACGCGGTCTCGCTGCGATTACGGATCTTCACGGCCCGGTTGCTGGCCATGCCGAAGCTCTCCTTGTACAGCCGGCCGTCGGGGTCGCGCAGCGTGTCGGCGGCGGATTCGTACGTGCCCGCCAACCACGACCCGAACATCACGTTGGCGGCACCCGCAGCCAACGCCAGCGCCACATCGCGCGGGTGACGCACGCCACCGTCGGCCCAGATCACCTTGCCGAAGCGGGCAGCCTCTTGCGAGCAATCGTGCACCGCGCTGAACTGCGGGCGGCCGACGCCGGTCATCATGCGCGTGGTGCACATCGCACCGGGGCCGACGCCGACTTTGATGATGTCGGCACCGGCGTTGATGAGGTCGCGGGTGCCTTCGGTCGTCACCACGTTGCCGGCCACGATCGGGATGTTCGGGGCAACGGCACGCACTTCTTCGATCGCTCGCAGCGTGCGGGTCTGGTGGCCGTGGGCGGTGTCGATCACCAGCACGTCGGCACCGAACCCGACGAGTGCCTTGGCCTTGGCCGCCGGGTCGCCGTTGATGCCAACCGCCGCGGCCACCATCAGGCGGCCGCTCTTGTCGAGTGCGGGCGTGTAGATCGTGCTGCGCAGTGCGCCGACGCGGGTGGCGCACCCGATCAGGCGGCCATCGCTGTCCACCACCGGGGCCACCGAGAGGCGCTGGCCGGCCAGCCGGTCGTACACCTCCTGCGGGGCAGTGCCGTCGGGCAGCACCACGAGCTCTTGACTCATCACGTTCTTCAGCTGGGTGAAGCGGTCGTAGCCGGCAGCGTCGTGCTCGGTGAAGATCCCCTCAGGCCGACCCTCGTCGTCGACCACCACCACTGCCCCGTGGGCCCGCTTGTGGATCAGGCCCAGCGCATCGCCGATCGTGTGCGTGGGGCTGAGCGTGATCGGGGTGTCGTACACGAGGTGGCGGCTCTTCACGTAGTCGATCACCAACTGTGTGATGTCGAGCGGGATGTCCTGCGGCAGCACGGTGATGCCACCCCGGCGGGCGACGGTCTCGGCCATGCGGCGGCCCGCCACCGCGGTCATGTTGGCCACCACGACAGGAATCGAGGTGCCGAGGAGATCGGGGGTGGTGAGGTCGACGGAGAACCGTGACGGCACCTCGCTGAGGCTGGGCACCATGAAGACATCGCTGTACGTCAGGTCGTACGGCGGAGTGGTACCGAGGAAGCGCATCGTTGGTCGTCCTTTGAGGGAGGTGGGTTCCCTTGAAACGGGCGGAGGAAGGCTACCGTGACCGTGATGGTCAATGGGATGGTCAACAGGATGGTCAACAGGATGGTCACGCCTGTGGTACTCGTGCACGGATGGGGTGGGTCGTTCGCCACCACGTGGCAGCGAAGCGGCTTCACCGAGCTGCTGCGCGACGCCGGCAAGCCGGTGATCGGCATCGATCTGCTGGGCCACGGCACCGCCCCCAAGCCGCACGAGCCCGAGGCCTACGCCGACCTCGGTGCCCGCGTGCTGGCGGCGTTGCCCGACGAGCCGGTCGACGCGATCGGCTTCTCGCTCGGGGCGATCACCCTGCTGCGGCTGGCCGCCGCACACCCGCAGCGCTTCCGCAAGCTCGTGCTGGCCGGCGTCGGCCGCAACGTGCTCGAACGCGACGAGGAGAACGCTCGCCGGATGATCGCCGGCGTGGAGGGCACCGCCGCCGAGGACGACACAGTGGCCCACGTGTTCGGCCAGTACGCCAACGCCGACGGCAACGACCCGTTGGCCCTCGCCGCGCTGCTGCGCTGCACCAGCAGCGAGCGCGCAACCGCCGAGTCACTCGCGAAGGTCTCCTGCCCGACGCTGGTGGTCATCGGCGACAAGGACTTCGCCGGCCCGGGCGACCCGCTCGTGGCAGCCCTCCCCCACGCCACCCTCAAGCTGCTCCGCAACGTCGATCACTTCGCCACGCCCGAGGCGTTCGGCTTCATCGACGCGGCCCTCGAGTTCATCGACGCGATCCCGGGCTGACCGCGGGTTGACTGGCAGTCGATGAGTATCGGTACGTCGGTCGACCACGCCCTCGAGGTGTTGCGCAATGGTGGTCTCGTCGCCATCCCTACGGAGACCGTCTACGGCCTCGCCGCCGACGCAACCAACCCAGCGGCGATCCGCCGGGTGTTCGAGGCCAAGGGTCGCCCCGAGAACCATCCGCTGATCGTGCACATCGCCGCGGCCGAGCAGCTACCCGAGTGGGCGGTGGAAATCCCCCCAACGGCTGCGCTCCTCGCCAGCACGTGTTGGCCCGGGCCGCTCACGCTGCTGCTGCCCAAAGCGGCCCACGTGCTCGACGCCGTGACCGGGGGACGACCCACGGTGGGTATGCGGGTGCCGGCCCACCCGCTCACCACCGAACTGCTCACCCGCTTCGGCGGCGGACTCGCCGCCCCCTCGGCGAACCTGTTCGGGCAGGTCAGCCCCACGACGGCCGAACATGTGCACTCCGACCTCGGCGAGCTCGTCGACTACGTGCTCGACGGCGGCCGCTGCCCGGTGGGAGTGGAGAGCACGATCGTCGACTGCACCGTCACGCCGCCGCAGATCCTGCGCCCGGGCGGCATCGCGTCCGAGCAGATCGTGGCGCTGTTGCACGGTCGGGTCGCGGCGCCCAGTGGCCCCAGCCGCGCCTCAGGGATGCTCGCGTCGCACTACGCCCCGAAGGCCAAGGTCGTGCTGGTGAAGACCGCATCAGAAGCGCTGGCGCTGTCGTGGCAGCAGCCCGGATCGTGGGTGCTCGACCGCACGGACAACCTGGTGGAATACGCCCGCTCGCTGTACTCCGACCTGCGGATGGCCGATGCCCGCGGCGTCAGCACCGTGATCGCCGTCCTGCCGCCACCCACGGGGCTCGGGCACGCGATCCGTGATCGGCTCACCAAAGCGGCTCATTGAGCGCAGCCACCCAGGTGTCGCGCACCTGGTCGATGTCGGGTGCCGGTTCGCCGTCGAGGCCCGCAACCGTCAGGCTGATCGTGGTGCCGCCGGCGTCGGGCACGAGATCCAGCCGGCACCAGCACGGCTCGGGTTCGTTCAGGAACACCTCCAGCACGTACGGCGGGTCGTCCACCAGCAGCTCGCCGATCCACGACGTCACGATCAGCAACGCCTCGAACGCCTCGGCCGGCAACACGTCGATCGTGAACGACGGATGGTCGTGTTGCACGCCGCGTGTGGGCCGCCGACGCTGCGGCGTGGGGCGCGGCTGGCTCGGCCCGGGGTGCGGCGCTAGTGGCGTCGGCGGCTCGGCGAGCAGCCGCAACGCCTCCTCGTAGGCCACGTTCACCGCCTGCATCGCTACGGGGTCACCGCCACGGTCCGGATGCAGCTCGCGCGCCAGTCGACGGCGGGCCGCCGACAACGTGGCAGCATCGGCCATGGCCGGAACGCCCAACACCTCGAACGGGTCGGGGTTCATCTCCAGGCCGTGAAGGCGGCACCGTCGGGGTCGGTGGCCCACTCGGCGTTCGCCTCCCAGCGATCCTCGAACACCACCTCGCGCAGCCGTCGGCGGCGAACCGGGCCGTGCTGCCCCACTGGCCGGCCGAGCGTGATGCACGCCGACAGCGCCACCTCGGCGGGAGCTCCCAACACGTCGCGGAGTTCCTGCTCGACGGGCAAGTGCCACATCGTGACGGCACCGCCATAACCCAGACCGCGTGCAGCGAGCAGCAGGTTCTGCACCGCGGGGTAGACCGACGCACCCTCGTACGGGTTCGGCTCGCGGTAGCGGGCCAGGCACACCAGCACGATCACCGGTGCTTCGTGGAAGTGATCGACGTAATGGCGCATCGTGGCCGCCATCCGCGCCTTGGGCGAGTCGGCGATCTCGCCGCTGCCTCGGCCGTAGCCGTCGGCCTGCTCCTTCGCCGTCCATGCGCTGCGAGCGGCGCGACCCAGCGCAGCACGCGCCTGCAGCGCCGCCGGCCCGTCGCGCAGCACCAGGTAGCGCACCGGCTGGCGGTTGCTGCCGCTGGGTGCCCGCGTCGCATGCCACAGGATGCGGGCGAGATCGCGCTCGTGGACGGGTTCGTCGGTGTAGCGGCGGATCGTGCGGGTAGTGGCCAGCCCATCGAGCAGTCCTGTCATGCGATGACCCCCGCGAGCGGCACCGAGATCACTTGCCGGTGAACGTGGGAGTGCGCTTCTCCATGTACGCGGTGACGGCTTCGCGGAAGTCGTCGGTACGCAGCAACGGCAGCAACTGCAGGAACACGTGGTGCACGTTCTGGTCGAACGTCTCGGTCTCGGCGGCGCGCATCATCCGTTTGATCGCCCGCACTGCCAGCGGGGCATTGGCGGCGATCTCGGCGGCGAGATCGCGCACGGCGGCTGCGAACTCGTCGTCGGTCACCACATGGTTCACCAGCCCCAGCTCTTCGGCCTGCGCTGCCGTGAGCGTGCGCCCGGTGAACGCGATCTCGGCCGCACGTGCGTACCCGACCATTCGCGGCAGCAGCCACGTGCCGCCACTCTCGGGCAGGATGCCGCGCTTGGCGAAACCCGGGTTCAACTTCGCCGAGGCCGAGGCGACGCGAATGTCGCAGCCGAGCGCGATGTCGAGTCCGTAGCCGGCCGCACCGCCGTTGAGCGCGCAGATCGTCGGCGTGTCGAGGTTGTGCAGCACGGTGGGCGGGGTGCTGCGCAGGTCGAGCTCGAACGCGGCACCTCCATCGCTGCTCAGCCCGCCGAGCGAACCCTTCGGAGCGTTCATCTGTGCGGCCATGTCGAGGCCTGCGCAGAAGGCCCGCCCCGCCCCGGTGAGCACGATCACTCGCGCGTCGGGGTCGCGGTCGGCCTGCAACAGCCGCTCGGCAAGTTGGTCGAGCATCACGCCGGAGATGGTGTTCATCCGCTCCGGCGCATTGAGGGTGATGGTGGCGATGTGATCGGCGACCGAGTACAGCACCTCGTCCGTCGCCTGCGGGGCATGGCTGGTCATGCACCGAACCGTATCCCTCCCGACATCTCCAACACGGCACAGGTGCTTGTGACCGTGTGCACGACCGCCTATGCTCACGGCCTCGCATCACATCGGTGCCACATTCCGTGGCTCCGACTCCAAGGGGGAGAATCACATGCAGAAATCCACAGTGCGCCGTTTGGGCGCATTGCTCGCCACCGCATCCATCCTGGTTGCGGCTTGCGGCGATGATGACAAGAAGTCGGAAGACACCACCACGTCCGCAGCTGCCGGCGAAGGCGTCGTCTGCGACGGCGTCAAGCTCGCCTTCATCGGCGCCCTTTCGGGCCCCAATGGCGCCCTCGGCACGAACATGGTCAATGGCGCTCAGCTCGCCATCGACGAGTTCAACGCTGCCAACCCGGACTGCCAGGTCGAGTTCGACACCTCGTACGACTCGCAGGGCGACCCGGCTCAGGCCACGCCCCTCGCCGACCAGATCGTGAACGACGCGACCATCGTCGGCCTCATCGGCCCCGGTTTCTCGGGTGAGACCAAGGCCACCATGCCGAAGTTCGAAGAAGCCGGCCTCCCGATGATCACGCCTGGCGCCACCAACGCCCTGCTGTCGACCAACGGCTGGACGACGTTCCACCGCATCCTCGCGAACGACGACAAGCAGGCTCCTGGCGTCGTCAAGATGATCAAGGACACCGTCGGCGCCACCAAGGTCGGCGTCATCGACGATGCGTCGGAGTACGGCAAGGGTCTCGCCGACTCGGTCCGTTCGGGCCTGGGCGACCTCGATGTCGCTGATGCGCAGATCGACCCCGCTGCTGCCGACTACTCGGCCGCCATCGAGGCGATGAAGACCGCCGGCGTCGACACCGTGTTCTTCGGTGGCTACTACGCCGAGGCTGCCAAGCTCGTCCAGCAGATGCGTGACGCAGGCCTCGAGGCCACGTTCGTGTCGGGCGACGGCACCCTCGACAAGGCGTTCGTCGACAACGCCGGCCCGGCTGCTGAGGGCGCGTACCTCACCGCCACCGGCGCCCCGGCCGACGTCAACGCCGAGTTCCAGGCAGCGTTCAACGCCGAGTACGGCACCGATCCGGCCCTGTACTCGCCCGAGGCGTACGACTGCGCCAAGGTGTTCCTCGCTGGCATCGCTGCTGGCAACGTCACCCGCGAGGCGCTCGCCGCCTTCGTGTCGGCCTACGACGCCCCCGGCATCACCAAGCAGATCAAGTTCGACGCGACCGGTGAGCCCGAGGGCGACGCCGTGTACTACTACATCGTCGAGAGTGGCGAGATCGTGGCCAAGGGCCTGATCTGATCCAGCTCTGCTGATTCGAACGAAGGGGTCGGGGCGCTTCGCCCCGGCCCCTTCCTCGTTCCGGACTCCGGTGTCCGTTCACCTATGATCGGCGCCACCTGCAACCAGCGTTCCGGGGGGAACACTTGACCTTCGACTCCTTCGTCAACCAGTTCTGGCCGTCCACCGTGAGTGGCTTGGTGCTCGGATCTGTGTACGCGCTCATCGCGCTGGGCTACACGCTCGTCTACGGCGTGCTGCGCCTCATCAACTTCGCCAACTCCGAGGTCTTCATGTTCTCGGCGTTCGGGTCGTTCCTCGCCATCGACCTGCTCGGCATCCCCGACCTCACCATCGATCGCCAATACCCGTACAAGACGGGCCTCGTGCTGATCGGCGTGCTGGCCTTCTGCCTGCTCGTCTCGATGATCATCGGCGCCGTGTCGGCAGTGGTGCTCGAACGAGTGGCGTACCGTCCCCTCCGCAAACGCAATGCCCCCCGCCTCGTATTCCTCATCTCCGCCATCGGCGCCAGCTTCGCGATGTCCGAAGCGGTGGGCGAATGGGGCCCCAAGCACCGCGAGGAGTACAAGCTGCCCCGCGTGTTCGAGAAGCAGAAGCTGTTCAGCATTTTCGGCGCCGACGTGCGCAACGATCACCTGATCATCGTCGTCGGCTCGCTGATCATGATGGGCATCCTGGTGCTGTTCGTGAACCGCAGCCGCACCGGCCGCGGCATCCGCGCCGTCGCCCAAGACATGGAGACGGCCAAGCTGATGGGCGTCAACGTCGACATGATCATCCTCGTCACGTTCCTCGTCGGCGGCGTGATGGCCGGCGCAGCAGCGTTCTTCTTCGAGTTGTACAACGGCACTGCCCGCTATTCGCTGGGCTTCGAACTCGGCGTGAAGGCCTTCACTGCCGCCGTGCTCGGTGGCATCGGCAACATCAAGGGCGCCCTGCTCGGTGGTCTGATGTTGGGCATCATCGAGAACTGGGGCACCAGTTTGTTCCAGTCGAATCAGAAGATGGGTTCGGTCACCGCGTTCGTGGTGCTGGTGCTCGTGCTGGTCCTCCGGCCCACCGGCCTGCTCGGCGAATCCATGGGCAGGAGCAAGGCATGAGCGATCAGTACCGTCCCGGCGATGACCTGCCGCCGACGCCGCCCCCCACCGCTGCCGCCAAGCTGGTGTTCGGCGAGCGCATGTCGGCAGCCGCCGACTCCCGCCGCGCATTCTTCGCCAAGTGGCACCTGATCCCAAGGCCGTTTCGCCTGCTCGTCGGGTTGCTCGGCCTCGCGTTCCTTTACTTCCTCCCTGTGCTCGAGATCGAATTCCTCAAGACACCCAAGGCCGACTTCGTCTCCGTCCTCGCGGCACCGGTCGTCGTGTACGTCATCGTCGCCCTCGGCCTCAATGTCGTGGTCGGCATGGCGGGCCTCCTCGACCTCGGCTACGTGGGCTTCTACGCGGTTGGTGCCTACACCGTCGCCGTCGTCGGCTCAGCGCACGCCAACTTGCCCTGGCTGATCTGCATGCCGATCGCCGTCATCGTGTCGATGCTGTCGGGCGTATTGCTCGGGGCACCCACGCTGCGGCTGCGCGGCGACTATCTGGCGATCGTCACGCTGGGCTTCGGCGAGATCATCCGGCTGTTGGCCGAGCGGCTCGACTGGCTCGGTGCCAAACAGGGCTTCAGCGACATCAAAGCCCCGCCCAAGATCGGGCCGATCGAGTTCGGCGTGCTCGACAGTCGCAGCTTCTACTGGCTCGGCCTCACCATCGCGATCATCGTCTACTTCTTCCTCGGGCGCATCGAGCGCAGTCGAGTCGGTCGCGCCTGGACCGCCATTCGCGAGGATGAGGACGCCGCCGAACTGATGGGCGTGCCCACGTTCAAGTTCAAGCTGTGGGCCTTCGCCATCGGCGCCGGTGTCGGCGGCCTCGCCGGTGGCCTGTTCGCCTCCAAGGGCAACTACGTGGCCCCCGACTTGTTCCTGCTGAAGATCTCGATCCTCTTCCTCGCCGCAGTGGTGCTCGGCGGCCCCGGCAACATGCCTGGTGTCGTCATCGGTGCCATCGTCGTCAGCTATTTACCCGAGCGCTTCCGCTTCCTCAACTCCAGTCGCTACTTCTGGTTCGGTGTGGTGCTCGTGGTGCTGATGATCTTCCGCCCGCAGGGCCTGCTGCCCCGCCGTCAACACGGGCGACGTGGCGACCCACCCGGTGCCGCACCACCCCCATTCGAAGACGTCCGCGAAGGCGACCCCGACCTGGAAGGAGGAGCTCATGGTGCAGCAACCCCTGCTTGAGCTCGACGCTGTCACCATGCAGTTCGGTGGTCTCACCGCCTTGGGCGACGTCAGCTTCGCCATCCAGCCGGGCGAGATCCTCGGGTTGATCGGCCCCAACGGCGCCGGCAAGACGACGTGCTTCAACGTGATGACTGGCGTGTACCAGGCCACGGAGGGCACCGTGCGCTTCGACGGCAAGACGCTGGCCAAGCTGGATCGGCACAAGATCACCCGCATGGGCATCGCGCGCACGTTCCAGAACATCCGCCTGTTCCCGGAGATGACCGCGCTCGAGAACGTGATCGTGGGCTGCGACGCCCATAGCCGCACCAGCGTGGTGGGGGCGATGCTGCGCCTGCCGCGCCAGCGCCGCGAAGAGAAGGCGCACACCGCGCGGGCGATGGAGTTGCTCACGTTCATGGGCATCGCCGACCGCGCCCAGGATGCTGCGAAGAACCTGCCCTACGGGTACCAGCGCCGCTTGGAGATCGCCCGTGCGCTCGCCACCGGACCGAAGCTGCTGTGTCTCGACGAACCGGCGGCCGGCTTCAACCCGGCCGAGAAGGTCGAGCTGATGGGCCTGATCCGCACAATTCGCGACCAGGGATACACCGTGCTGCTCATCGAGCACGACATGAACCTGGTGATGGGCGTCACCGACCGGATCATCGTGCTCGACTTCGGCCGCAAGATCGCCGAGGGCTCGCCGGCAGAGGTGCGCAACAACCCCGACGTGATCGCCGCCTACCTTGGGGAGGCCTCCGATGTTGCTTGAGGTCACCGACCTGCACGTGTACTACGGCCGCATCCAGGCCATCAAGGGCATCTCGTTCACGGTCGGTGAGGGCGAGATCGTCACCCTCATCGGCGCCAACGGCGCCGGCAAGAGCACCACGCTGAAGACGGTGTCGGGCCTGCGCCCCGTGGCCAAGGGTTCGATCGTGTTCGACGGGCAGGACATCACCAAGATGCCGGCCCACAAGCGCACCGAACTCGGCATCTGTCAGGCACCCGAGGGCCGCGGCATCTTTCCGGGTATGTCCGTGCTCGAGAACCTCGACATGGGCTGCTGGACCCGCAAGGATCGGAAGAGTTCGGCGCACAAGGCCGACCTCGACCGGGTGTTCGAGCTGTTCCCCCGCCTGGCTGAACGGAAGTCGCAGGCCGGCGGCTCGATGTCGGGTGGCGAGCAGCAGATGCTCACCATCGGTCGCGCGCTGATGAGCCGTCCGCGAGTGCTGCTGCTCGACGAACCGTCGATGGGCCTCGCCCCGATGCTGATCACGCAGATCTTCGACATCATCACCGAGATCAACCGGCAAGGCACCACGGTGCTGTTGGTCGAGCAGAACGCCGCACAGGCCTTGCGCCGTGCCCACCGCGCCTACGTGCTCGAAACCGGCCACGTCGTGAAGACCGACGAGGCCTCGAAGCTGCTCACCGACCCTGCGGTGCGAGCTGCCTACCTCGGCGGCGCCTGACGTTTCACGGCGGTCGGGCAGCGGCCCGGCCGTCGCCGCCGTCCTGGCCTCCGCCGCGCTGTTCGGCACCACCGGAACCGTCCTCGTCAACGCTCCTGGCAGCGCGAACGCGTACTCTGTGGGATCGTTGCGGCTGTTGGTGGGCGGGGCGACGCTGCTCGCCGTGGCCGCTCGGGGCGGCCGCACGGCGTGGGGGCCGTGGCGGCTGGGTTCCACCATCGTCGGGGCGGTTGGTGTGGCCGTGTTCCAGCTGTGCTACTTCCTCGCAGTCGATCGCACGGGGGTGGCCGTGGGCACGGTGGCCACGATCGGTTCCGGCCCGGTGCTCGGCGGGTTGCTGGCCGCAGTGCTCGATCGGCGCGCGCCGTCGCGAGCATGGCTGTTGGGCACCGGCGTCAGCGTGGCTGGAGTCGCCTTGCTCGGGCTCGCCGGTCGCTCGACAGCAGCTGACCCCGTGGGGATCGTGCTGGCCGTGTGCGCCGGGCTCGGGTGGGCGGTGTTCGCCACGGTGGGCAAGCGGCAGATCGATGCCGGCCATGACAGCACTGCGAGCATGGCGGCAATGTTCTGCGGTGGCGCGCTGCTGCTCGCTCCCCTGCTGGCGACCCATTCACCAGGCTGGGTGGCCGACGGCGGCGGCTGGTGGATCGCGCTGTACCTCGGCGTGGTCACCGTCGGCGTGGCCTACACGCTCTACGGGTTCGCGCTCCGCCACCTGCACGCACCAACGGTGATCACCCTCACGCTCCTGGAACCGATCACCGCTGCAGTGCTCGGCGCGGTCGTGGTGCACGAGGGCATCCGCGCCGCCGGCTGGGTGGGCATCGGGTTGGTGCTGGTGGGCCTGGTGATCACTGCCGGCGGAGCGACGGGCGACCCCGCGCGCGGCCTCCACTGAGACGGCGCGATCGACAGCCTTCAGCCGCCGAGCACGGCGTCGATCATGTCCTCGGCGGTCGCGACAACCTTGCTGGTGCTGCACCACAGCCAGGCAGTGCAGCCGGTGAGCGTGGCGGCCCCGGCCAAGTGTGCGGCCACCACACCCACCGGCAGGCCGGCGGCGTACTGGATGTAGCCGAGCGCACCTTGCGCGATCGCAGTGACCATCCATGCCGTGAGCGGGGCATCGAGCACCTCGCGGTCGTGGGCCAGTTTACGCAACGACCACAGCAGCGAGAGCGCGATCAAGACGGTGACCCACACCACAGCGGCGTGGGTGCGGGTGACCCATACCAGCGCCTCGCCGTCGATGTCCTTGGCCGTGCCGAAGAAGCGCTTGGCCTCCTCATCGCCGGCGTGCGGGCCAGTACCGGTGACGAACGAGCCGGCGACGAGCGCAAGGCCGGTCCAGACGGCGAGCAGGCGCACGCGGCGGCGAATGCGGGGCACCACTGCGGCGACACGCTCGCCGCGGTCGGGCTGGCGCGAGCGCACGATCATCACGACGGCGGTCCAGATCAGCACGAGGGACAGGATCATGTGCCACTGCACGGCGAACGGGTTGACGTCGGTCCAGACGACGATCGCCCCGACAATGCCCTGCGCCGGCACGCCGATGAGCATCACCAGCGACAGGCCCAGCAGGTCGCGGCGCCGCGGCCGGCGGTACCACGCCGCGATCGCTGCGAGGGCCACGCCGATGCACACCACGAACGTGAAGAAGCGGTTGATCTGTTCGATCGCCGAGTGCTTGTTCGACACGCTGACGAGGTTCGATTCGTTGCAGTTCGGCCAGTCGGTGCAGCCGAGACCGGAGCCGGTGAGCCGCACCACCCCGCCGCTCACCACGATGATGCTGAGCAGGAACAGCGCCCCGATGCAGATGGAGAGGAACTCGGTGGGTGTGAAGCCTTCGCTGCGCACCCGGCGCGTGTACGCCCGGAGTCGTGTCATGCCCGGAAGGCTACGGCGCAGCACGGTGACGGCACCAACCTGCTGATGGCCTACCGTTCCGTCGTGCTCACCAGCTTCGACGACTACCCGATCCACCAGGCATGCGTGCCGGTGGCGCACTCCGCCACCGGCGACCTCAATCACTACGACCGCTGTTTCCTGAACGGCTACTCGCGTGACGGCGGCCTGTTCTTCGCCCTGGCGATGGGCCTGTACCCCAATCGCCATGTGGCCGACGCGGCGTTCTGTGTCGTGGTGGGCGGCCGCCAGCACAGCGTGTTCCGCAGCCAGCGCGCCCCGCTCGACCGGCGCGACGCCACCACCCTCGGCCCGATCGTGGTGGAGGTCGTGGAACCCCTGCAGGCATTGCGCGTGCACGTGGATGCTCCCGAGCAGGGGCTGCGCGCCGAACTCACCTTCGACGGCCGCTCGGCAGCGATCGAGGAACCTCACTTCTTCGAGCGGGTCGGGTTGCGCACGTTCTTCGACTACACCCGGCTCACCCAGTTCGGCGCGTGGACCGGCTGGATCGAGGTGGACGGCCAGCGCCACGAGATCGTCCCCGAGCACGTGTGGGGTACCCGCGATCGATCATGGGGCATCCGCCCCGTCGGCGAGCCGGCACCCAGCGGAGCGCCGGTGCAGATCCCGCAGTTCTTCTGGCTGTGGGCACCGGTGAACTTCCCGTCGCTGTCCACCCACTTCGACGTCAACGAGTACGGCGACGGCAAGCGCTGGCACGACGCCGGGGCCATCGCCCGGCTCGGTGAGGAGGGCCACCTGATGCGCTCGGTCGAGTGGCGTGTCGTGTGGCGGCCGGGAACCCGCTTCGCCGATCGCTTCGAGTACGACCTGCACGACTGGGACGGCAGCGTGCACACCGTGGCGCTCACCCCGCGGTTCGAGTTCCAGATGCGTGGGGTCGGGTACGGCCACCCGCGCTTCGCCCACGGCACCTGGCACGGCGAGGAAGTGACCGATGGCGAGCGCCTCGACCTGCCTGTCGCCGACCCGCTCACTCGCGAGAACGTGCACGTGCAGGCACTGTGCGACGCCACGCTCACGCTCGCAGACGGTACGGTCGAGCACGGCATGGGCATCCTCGAACAACTCTGCATCGGACCTCACCCCTCCGGCCTCACTGGCCTGTTCGACGGATACCACGCGTGACCCGCCGCACGGTGGCGGCCATCGCGATCGGTGTGGCCGCGCTCGTGGCCGCAGCATGCTCGGGTTCCGGATCGTCAGCCGATCCCACCCCGTCGTCGATCGACAGCGGCGCCGTCACCACGCTGATCCCCCAGAGCACCGTGCAGTTGTCCACCGACACCACGGTCGCCGACTTGCCCACTCGCGACGGGGCGGTCACCCTCTCGTTCCGCGCGGGCCCGTTCGCCGTGCTGCCCGGCCAGAACAACATCGACAACCTGTCCAACATCCCACAACCCGATGTGAGCGGCTGGATCGTGGGCTTCCGCCCGGATCTCCAGTACGACGACGGCACGATCCCCGCGGTCGATGTCGTGCACCTGCACCATGGCGTGTGGCTGAACCTCGCCAACCGCGATTCCACGTCGGGCCTGCCCGAACGCTTCTTCGCCGCCGGCGAGGAGAAGACCAACCTGCTGCTGCCCCAGCCCTACGGCTACCGCTACGACGCGGGCGATCACTGGCTGTTGAACTACATGCTGCACAACCTCACGCCCCAGCGCACGCAGGTGTGGATCACCTACGAACTCGACATCATCCCGGAGACGGCGCCAGAAGCAGAAGGGATGCTGGCCGCGCTACCGGTGTGGATGGACGTGCAGAACCACAGCGGGTATCCCGTGTTCGACGTGCTGCGCGGCGACGGTGACGGCGTCACGTACACCTACCCCGATCAGGCGCTCGATCCGTACGCAGGGGGTGAGCCGCTGAACGAGTGGACCGCCGATCGCAACGGCACCCTGATCGCGACCGCTGGCCACCTGCACCCCGGCGGCCTGCACACCGACCTGTTCTCGTCGCGTGCCGGACAAAGCGTTCGCCTGTTCTCGTCGGAAGCCAAGTACTACGAGCCCGCTGGTGCGGTGTCGTGGGACGTGTCGATGACGGCCACCACACCCGACTGGCACGTGCAGGTCCGCAAGGGCGACCGACTGTCGATCAGCGCCACCTACGATTCGGGCCTGGCCTCCTGGTACGAGTCGATGGGGATCATGGTGGTGTGGATGGGAGAGCCGGGCGGCACCGCCGACGACCCGTTCACCACCAAGGTCGATACACCGGGCATGTTGACTCACGGCCACCTCGCCGAGAACGACAACCACGGCGGCGAGTCCGACCCGACCTACCTCGACCTCACCCAGCTGCCGTCGGCGCCGGCCAGCGCCCGCGTCGCGATCCAGGACTGGCTGTACACCGAAGGCGACATGACGTTCTCCGCGTCGGTGCCCACCGTGCGGCGCGGCCAGACGATCACCTACGACAACCTCGACGCCGACCTCGGCAACGGACAGTGGCACACGCTCACTGCGTGCAAGGCCCCGTGCAACAAGAGCACCGGTATCGCCTATCCGCTGGCCGACGGGCCGGTGATCTTCGACTCGGGCGAGTTGGGCAACGGGGGGCCGCCCACCGCCGACCGCACCACATGGTCGATCCCCACCGACCTCGCCCCTGGCACCTACACCTACTTCTGCCGCATCCACCCGATGATGCGGGGGGCCTTCCGCGTCGAGGAGTGAACCGCCGCGGCGACGTGCCGCTACGTGTGGCGCACCGTCATCCCACCGTCCACGGGGATCACCGCGCCGTTGAGGTAGCCGCTGGCCGGCAGGCACAGGCTGAGGGTGATGTGCGCCACCTCCTCGGGTTCTCCGTAGCGGCGCACTGGCACGCGCCGCCGCGCATATGTCTGCTTGCCCTCATCGGGGATGGCCTCGGTCATCCCGGTGTTGATCGGCCCGGGGCAGATGCAGTTCACGGTGACCCCGACACGCCCCAGTTCGACCGCCAGGCTGCGGGTCAGCCCGGTGACCCCCGCCTTGCTGGCGGAGTACGCCGCCAGCCCGGCGGTCGCCACGATCGCCTCCGTCGACGCGATGTTCACCACGCGCCCGCCACCTGGTGCCTCGCGCAGGAAGGGCAGGCACAGGCGCACGAGTCGGCTGTAGGCCGTGAGGTTCACTGCGAGCGTGCGCGCCCAGCTCGCCTCGTACTCGTCCTCGTCCTGGAATGCCGAGGTCAGCAGGCTGATGCCCGCGTTGTTCACCAGCACGTCGAGGCCACCGAACGCGGCGACGACCGCCGCCACCGTGGTGCGCAACGCATCGTGGTCGGCAACGTCGCACACGAACCCAGTGGCGGCCGCGTGGCCGTGCACGTAACGAATCTCGGCCACGACCGCGGCGACCCCGGCGGCGCTCACGTCGACGACGGCGACACGAGCCCCCTCGTCGGCGAACAGGTGCGCTGTCGACCGCCCCATCCCTGATGCGGCGCCGGTGACGAGCACCCGCCGACCGGCGACCGAGCGGGACAGGCGGGTGAGACGAGTACTCATCCCGCGATGATCGCGCCCCTGCCGCGGCTACGCCGGTATCGTGCGCGGAAGTGAAGAAGCCCACCGTCGCCCAACGTCGCACCGAGATTCTGGAAACCACCTGCGAGGTGGTCATCGAGCGCGGCTTCGCGGCCACGCGCATCGCCGACGTCGCCAAGCGACTCGAGGTGTCCAGCAGCCTCATCCACTACCACTTCGACTCGAAGGAGCAGCTGCTCGCCGAAGCCTTCGCGCACTACGCCCGCAAAGACGTCGCCGAGATGGAGGCCGAGGTGGAGGCCGCCGGTTCGTCGGTGGCGCAGCTCGATCGGGTGATCCAGAACTACGTGCCGGAGGGCAGCGACGACGTCGAGTGGATGCTGTGGATCGACGGTTGGGGCGAAGCGTTGCGTAACCCGATGATGCGCGAGATCAGCCAAGAGCTCGATCACCAGTCGGCCGCGCTGGTGGAGCGCGTCATCCGCAACGGTGTGGAGGCCGGCGACTTCGTGTGCGCCGATCCTGCCGCAGCCGCCACCCGGCTCACGTCGGTGGTCGACGGCCTCGCCGTGCAGTTCGCCGCCCACAGCGGGATGATGAGCCGCGACCAGTTCATCGAGCACGTTCGCACCCTGGCCGCGTGGGAGGTGGGCCTCGAGCCCGAGGATCTGCGCGGCAGCGATGACGCACCGCGCACGGGCGTCAGTGGTGCCCCGTCGCCCGCCACCGAGAACGCGCTCCGGCGCCTCGTGGCCCGTTGGTGCGACGGCGCCACGCGCAAGGACGCTGCCGCGTTGGCCGCGTGCCTCACGATCGACGGCTCGTTCGACATGGGCAAGCCGGTCAAGGGACGCGCTGCGGTGGAGAAGACCTTCGCCACCGCGCTCGGCTCGATGGCCTGGGTGGTACAACTCGCGCCGAACGCGCTGTTCGAGATCGACGAGGCCGCAGGCACCGGCACCGGCCGCGTGGCGATCCACGAGACGTACCAGCAGAAGAAGGGGCAACCCACCACGCTGCTCGGCGTGTACCACGACCGCTTCCAGCGCGTCGACGGGCAGTGGTTCTTCGCCGAGCGTCGCTTCGAACGCATCCACACGCTCTGAGGACCGTCTGCACGGCGTGCTGCTGTGGACGTGTCGGGCGAGGAGTCCTGACGAGTTACCGTTGCCTATCACCCGCACCCACCTGATGGCGACGCCCCTGGCGGCGGCGACGCGGCTCGGCGGATGGTACGTGGCCCTTGGCATGATCGGCGGCGTGGCCCTCGGCGCAGTTGCGCGGGTGTGGATGCGCTTCATCTCGGACAACCACGAGTTCACCTGGGCCGGCACGTTGGGCGTCGTCATCGGCCTCGCCTTGTTCGCAACATTGCAGGCATTGGTCGCCGTCGCAGTCGCACGAAACTGGCGCACGTGGCTGAGGCGCACGACGCGTGTTGCGGCGGTCATCGGGCTGCTCCCCCTGTTCCCGGCCGCTGGCGCGATGATGGCCCCCGCTGTCGTGTTCGCCGGGTTGGCATGGTGGAACCCTCGCTGGCATGTGCTCGTTCGACTGCTATTCGCTGGAATCGCAGCGATCGACGTCGTGCTCGTGAGCCGCACGATCACCGACGATTTCGGCTGGTCAGTCCGCGGCTGCCTTGGAGTGGCGTGGATGCTCGGGATCTATGCGTCGATCGTCTGGTGCGCGGAGGGCACGTTCAGGGTCGCACGAGGTAGAACGCGTTCACCGAGTGGTCGACCGGCAGTTTGTCGAAGCGGGTGAACCCGGCCTCGGCGGTCATCGCCCGGGCGGTGCTCTCCGAGAAGCCGAGCGTGCCAAGGCCCTCGCCACCTTCCTCGCTGAGCGCCGACGACATGCACGACAGCACGCTGATGCCGTACATCAGCGGCGCCATCGGGTTCTTGCGGGCGTTCTCCTCGAACGTGTCGAGCGCCTTGATGTCCACCAGCAACCACATACCGTCGGGCTTGATCGCCCGGCGGATCGCCTTCATCATCTCGGTCGGCCGAGTCATGTCGTGGATGCAGTCGAACGTGGTGATGAAATCGAGCGACTGGTCGGTGGGCAGCGGCTCGTGCCGCGGATCGTGGAAGTCGGCGTTGTGCAGGCCGCTCTCCTCGAGCTTCAGGGCAGCACGGGCGAGCGCGTACTGCGAGATGTCGTAGCCGCGGAAGTACGACTGGGGGAAGGCCGCCGCCATCAGGATCACGGCGCTCCCCGCACCGCAACCGATGTCGGCCACCGCTGCGCCCGCCTGCAGCCGCTCGACCAGGCCATCGATGGCGGGCAGCACCACCGGCAACAGGTTGGCGTTGCTCCAGGGTTCGAAGCTGCGTTCGATGCCCACCGCACCCTGCGGGCCATGGCTGTCGTAGTCGTGGCCGATGCCGGTGCGGAAGCTGTCGCGCACGTCGTCGAGCGCACGCATGGTTTGCGGCAGGCGGTGGAACATGCCCATCCCGTAGGCGGGGTGATCGGGCGTCGCCATGACCGCGGCGGCTTCCGGGGTGATCCCGAAACGCCCGCCGTCGGCGATCGTGATGAACTTCGCCGCGGCCTGGTTGTGCGCCCACTCGCGCACCCACCGCTCGTGCAGCCCGGCGCGCTCGGCGAGTTCGTGAGTGGTGAGCGGGCCGTCGGCCGCAGCGAGCACCGAGTACAGCCCCAGCTGGTCACCGAGGTGGACCATGCCGGCAGTGACCGCGCCTTCGAGCTTGGTGAACAGTTGGAAGCTGAACAGCTTCAGCGCGTCGCTGTCGATCTCGGGCACGGCGCTCACGTCGGATCCACGTAGTTGGGCGCACGATTCTCGAAGTTGGCGGCCACCGATTCCATCTGGTTCGGCCTACCGACCAACGAGTGGATCACCCGCCGCTCCTCCGCGAACTGGGCGGCTGCACCCGCGTTGAACAGGCCGTTCAGCAGCGCTTTGGCGCCGCGCACGGCGTCGGGGCTGCGACCGGCGATCTCGCGGGCCATCGCCATCGCATCGTCGTGCGGATTGTCGGACAGGCGGGTGGCGATACCGAGCGCGAACGCCTCGCGCCCGTCGAACATGCGGGCCGTGATCACGAGTTCCTTGGCCACATCGGCACGCACCAACTGCGACAGCATCAGCGTGCCCGTCATGTCGGGCACCAGCCCCCAGTGCACCTCGCGCACGCTGAGCTTGGTGTCGGGGTGCACGATGCGGATGTCGGCACCCAGGGCGACTTGAATGCCGCCGCCGATGGCGTGGCCGTGCACCGCGGCGATCACCGGCACGGGCACCTCTTGCCACACCCACGCCACCTGCTGGCCGAGGTGGGTGATACCGCTCTGCTGCATCAGGCCCGGGTTGTCGCGATTCTCGCGATCCCCTCCGGCCAGCGCGGCCATCGTGGCGAAATCGAGCCCAGCGCAGAACGAGGCGCCCTCGCCCGATAGCACCGCTACTCGCACGCCCGGGGCCGTCTTGAGCCATTCACCCGCTTCGGCGAGTGCGTGGAACATGTCGCCGTCGAGTGCGTTGCGCTTGTCGGCGCGGGTCATGCGCACGTCGGCCACGCCGTCGGTGAGCGTGATCGAGACGCGGTCGTGGAAGTGCTGAGCCGTCATGGTGCGAGTTTGTCAGGCGCGCTCGCCCCCGCCAGCACGGTGCTCGCCGGCCGCGTCAGAGCCGCGGCGCCGTACCCGACGTCTGGCGATCGATCCGGGGCATCGCCAGCACGGCCGCCACCGCCGACGACACCACCAGCACGGCCCCCATCGCCGTCACGATCGCGTAGCGCTCGAAGTTGGTGACGATGTCGTCGACCGAGGACTGATTGACATCGCGCGCCCACCACGAGCCAAGCGACCCGGTGCAGGTACTGAACAGGAACAGCACCTGCCACATCGTGAGCATGCCGACGTCGGGCGCGCCACCGGCACGGCTCGCCCACCGCAGCCTCGACCACGGCACGATGTACCACCCGATCGGCACGAACCAGAACAGTGCGGCGCCCCAAGGCCCGGGTGCGGTGCTGGGGTGTCGCACAGCGGCGTTCTTGACGGTGCGGAACGTCCACATCGCCAGCATCAGCGTGGTGAACACGACGAGGCAGCCCAGAACCACGACGAACGAGCGGGCGATGTCGTCGCCGTGCTCGACGTCGGTGGACGTCGCGACGCCGTCGACGTAGTCGCGAATCACCTGCAACCGGCGGAAGTTGACCAGGCTGGAGATCACCGCGACGGCAGCTGTCAGTTCGACCCCGGCCAACGTGAGCCAACGGAGAACCGTCGGTTCAGGCAGCGGCGGACGCTCCACGCCCACCGCTGCGCGGTGAGCGAAGAACTGCACGGCCCCGTCGAGCTCCGTCATTCGAACAGTCTCTCAGCTCTGGCGGCCACGGTCCAGCGTTCGGGGCAGCGCAGCGTTGCGTGACAGACTCGCCCGGTGCGCTTGAACCTGTCCGCCGACGATGTCCTCACCACCACGCGAGCGGTGCGCAAGCGACTCGACTTCGACCGCCCGGTGGAGCGCGAGGTGATCGAGGAGTGCCTGCAGATCGCCATGCAGGCACCCAGCGGCAGCAACTCGCAGGGCTGGCAGTGGCTGATGGTCACCGACCCGGCGAAGAAGATGGCGCTGGCCGACATCTACCGCACCAACTGGGCCGGCTACAGCAGCAGCGTCGCCGCCGCAGCCCTCTCGACGCTGGGCGATGGCGACCGCCGCACCGAGCAGGTGTACTCCTCCGCGAACTACCTTGCCGACAACTTCCACAAGGCCCCCGTGATCATGGTGCCGTGCATCGCCGCCCAGCTCGACCGGCTGCCCACCTGGGCGGCAGCGGGCGCGTGGGGCAGCATCCTGCCCGCCGTGTGGAGCTTCATGCTCGCCGCTCGCGAACGCGGGCTGGGCACCGTCTGGACCACTGTGCACCTCGCCAAGGGCGGAGACAAGCAGGCTGCGGAACTGTTGGGAATCCCCGACGAGTTCAGCCACGTCGGCCTGTTCCCGATCGCCTACACGAAGGGAACCGACTTCAAGCCAGCTGCTCGTCTACCGCTCGAGCCGATCCTGCATTGGGACCAGTGGTGACCGAAACTCGCTGACGGGCGATCAGCCGGCGGTGCCGTGCTCGACGAGGCGCAGGCCACTGGGCACGAGCGAGGGCGCAGCCTGGGGCAGTTCCACCACGAACTCGGTGCGATGGGCCGGGAAGATGTGCTCGGACAACAGCACGGGTTCGCCCGTGTCGGTGGTGGTGAGCCGCTCGCAGCGCAGCACCGGGCTGCCCACCGGCACCTCCAGCAGTTCGGCGACGTCGTCGGTGGCGGCCGCCGCACCGATCGTCTGCGTGGCGCCGCGCAGTTGCAGGCCGAGCAACTCGTAGAACGGCTTGCGCTCCACCTCGCGTCGCGACAGCAGTTGGCCCAACTCGGCCGGGCACCACACGGTGACGACCGCGAAGGGAGCTCCATCGGCCAGGTTGCGGCGCTTCACGCGCAGCACCTGCGAACAGCCGAGCCGTTCGGCCACGTGTGGCGGCGCGGCCACGAACGCGAACTCGAGGATCTGCCGCTCGGGATGAATGCCACCCTGCTCGAGTTGGTGCTCGATGGTGTCGAGACGGGTCAGTTTCTGTTGCAGCGGAGCCGTCGCGACGTACCAGCCGAAGCCCTGGCGCGACGCCAGCACACCCTCCTCGCGCAGCATCTCCAGCGCGCGACGCACCGTGACTCGGCTGACGCCGAACTCCGCCGACAGCTCGCTCTCGCTGGGCAGCACGTGGCCAGGCGTCCGCGCCCCCAACCGCTGGCGCAGCGTGTTCGCGATCTCCTGGTAGCGAATCGTGCGCATCGCGTCAGCCTTCCATCAGTTCGAGGCGGTTGCCGAACGGGTCGTCGAGGTGGCAGCGCACCGTGCCCGGGATCTCGTCGCTCCAGCGAACGGTGAGCCCCGCGTGTTCGACGAACGCACGAAGATTGGCGACCACGAGCGCCGGATGCGCCTTGCGTGCCGGGCGGAACTCGGCGTCAGCCCCGAGGTGGATGCGCACCGAACCGGATTCGAACCAGCAGCCACCCCGGGCGGCCATCACCGGCGGTTTGGGCACCTCGGTGAGGCCGAGCACACCCGCATAGAACGCGCGAGCGTTGGGCTCGCCGCCCACGGGCATCGCCACCTGCACATGGTCAATACCGCGCCAGAGGGGTTGGATGGAGGCTTTGTCGTCGTCGCGCACTTGTATTATGCTTGTCTACATCTCGTCGCCGATCAAGGGGAAACTTCCATGACCGTCACTGCCGGAACACCGATCGAACTCGTCGCAGGTGTCTACGCCACGCTCAACGCCAGGTGCGCCGATGGCCGCAAGCGCTTCGGGCGCCCGCTCACGCTCACCGAAAAGATCCTCCTCAACCACCTGTACGACCCCACCGAGCCGATCGAGCGCGGCGGCACGTACAACGACTTTCGCCCCGACCGCGTGGCCATGCAAGACGCGACGGCGCAGATGGCACTGCTGCAGTTCATGACCGCTGGCCTGCCCACCACGCTGGTACCCAGCACGGTGCACTGCGACCACCTCATCTCCGCCAAGGTGGGCGCCAAGATCGACCTCGGCGTCGCCATCGACACCAACCGGGAGGTCTACGACTTCCTGCGCACCGTCAGCGCCAAGTACGGCATCGGCTTCTGGGGCCCCAACAGCGGCATCATCCACCAGGTCGTGCTCGAGAACTACGCCTTCCCCGGCGGCATGATGATCGGCACCGACAGCCACACCCCCAACGCCGGCGGCATGGGCATGGTGGCCATCGGCGTGGGGGGCGCGGATGCGGTCGACGTGATGACCGGCTTCCCGTTCAACGTCAAGTTCCCGAAGGTGATCGGCGTCAAGCTCACCGGCGCCTTGAGCGGTTGGTCGTCGCCGAAAGACGTCATCCTCGAAGTGGCTCGCGTACTCACCGTCGAGGGCGGCACGGGCGCGATCGTCGAGTACTACGGCTCGGGCGCCGACACCATCTCCGCCACCGGCAAGGCCACCATCTGCAACATGGGCGCGGAGATCGGCGCCACCTGCAGCGTGTTCGGCTACGACCACAACATGGCCCAGTACCTCAAGGCCACCGGCCGCGAGGCCATCGCCGACGCGGCCGACAAGGTGGCCGACGATCTGCGCCCCGACGACGGCGCCCAGTACGACCAGGTGATCGAGATCGATCTCGACGCACTGAAGCCGCTGATCAACGGCCCGCACTCGCCCGACCGCGCCAATCGCGTGGGCGCGGCCGTGGGTGCCGAGGCCCGCGCCAACGACTGGCCGCTGGAGATCAGCGCCACGCTCATCGGCAGCTGCACCAACAGCTCGTACGAAGACATCACCCGCGCTGCATCGATCGCCCGCCAGGCCGCTGCTCGTGGCCTGAAGGTGAAGACCCCGCTGCTGGTGTCACCCGGCAGCGAGCAGACCCGCGCCACCATCGAGCGTGACGGCCTGATCGCCGACCTCGAGGCCATCGGTGCCACGGTGCTCGCCAACGCGTGCGGGCCGTGCATCGGTCAGTGGGATCGCCCGGCCTCGGCGATCGACAAGGCGAACACGATCGTCAACTCGTTCAACCGCAACTTCCCCAAGCGCAACGACGGTTCGGCCAACACACTGTCGTTCGTGACGTCGCCCGACACGGTGGTGGCGCTGGCCCTCGCCGGCACGCTCGACTTCGACCCCACCACCGACACGATCACCGCGCCCGATGGCAGCGCCGTGCTGCTGCAGGCCCCGGTCGGCGAAGTGCTGCCGGCCAAGGGTTACGACCCCGGGCAGAACACGTTCACCGCTCCCCCGGCCGACGGCTCCGGTGTGCAGGTCGTGGTGTCGCCCACCAGCGACCGCCTGCAGTTGCTGGCCCCGTTCGCCGCATGGGACGGCAACGACTACCTCGGCCTGCCGGTGCTGATGAAGGCCAAGGGCAAATGCACCACCGACCACATCTCGGCGGCCGGCAAGTGGCTCACCTATCGCGGCCACCTGGAGAACATCTCCGGCAACCTGTTCCTCGGTGCGGTCAACGCCTACACCAAGGCCGACGGCAGCGAGTATGCGGTGGGTGTTGGCAAGGATGCGCTCGGCGGCGCCGACGACACGTACCCAAACCTGGCCAAGAAGTACAGCGAGGCCGTCGTGCGCTGGGTGGCCATCGGCGACCGCAACTACGGCGAGGGTTCGTCGCGCGAGCACGCCGCGATGGAGCCCCGCTTCCGCGGCGGCGTGGTGATCATCACCCGCAGCTTCGCCCGCATCCACGAGACCAACCTGAAGAAGCAGGGCCTCGTGCCGCTCACGTTCGCCGACCCGGCCACCTACGACCTGGTTGGCGAGGACGATCGCATCAACGTGCTCGGCCTGCCGCCCGTGCCCGGCAAACACGTTCGTTGCCAGATCGTGAAGCCCGACGGCACCACGGTCGACTTCGAGGGTGTGCACACGTTCAGCCCCGAGCAGATCGAGTGGTTCAAGGCCGGTAGCGCGCTCAACGTCGTGCGCAAGAAGGTCGCTGACGGCAACGCCTGACGCGCCGCCGTCCGCACCTCGCTCGGGTTGGGCGCGTGTGGCATCGTGAACGAATGGACATCTCGACTGCGATCCGCACGAACGGTTCGGTGCGTGGCTTCACCGCCGACCCGGTGGCCGACGCCACGGTGGCAGCGGTGCTGGACGACGCACGTTTCGCGCCCAGCGGCGGCAACCGCCAGCCGTGGCGCGTGGCCGTGGTGAAGGATCAGGCGATCCGCCGCACGATGGCCGACCTGATGCTGCCCGTCTGGCGCGAGTACGTGGGCGCCAACGCCACGGGTGTGACCGCGTTCGCGTTCGGCAAGTCGATCGATGCAACGCCGATCGACGCGCCCAACGCGCTGGTGGAGAACATCCACGACATCCCGCTCGTGCTGGCCATCGCCGCCGACCTGCACCACATCGCGCTGATGGACGGCAACCTCGACCGGCCGCCGGTCACGGCCGGTGCGAGCATCTACCCGTTCTGTTGGAACCTGTTGCTGTCGGCGCGCGCCCACGGGTTGGGTGGGGTGATGACCACGTTCCTCTCACGTGCCGAGCCCGCGGTGGCACCTGCGCTCGGCCTGCCCGCGGGCCACGCGCTGGCCGCCGTGATCTTCCTCGGCGTACCGGTGCACCAGCCCACCAAGCTCAGCCGCAAGCCGGTCGAGTCGTTCACCACCATCGACCGCTTCGACGGGCCCGCGTTCGCCGGCTGACGCTCAGCGCACGGTGAACCCGCAGATTCCCTCGGCGGGTTCCTCGGTCACGTCGATGCCAGTCACCTCGGCCCGCGGCGGGCCCATCCGGCACCACGACACGCACCGCGCCACGGCGTCGAGCGGCCCCTCGAACACCGCCTCCACGGTGCCGTCGGGCCGGTTGCGCACCCACCCGGTGACGTCCTCCTCGATCGCCGCCCGACGGCACGAGTCGCGGAACCACACGCCCTGCACCGTGCCGTGCACCACCACTCGGTACCTCGCGACGAAACTCTCGACCATCGCTCCCAGTCTGCCGCCTAACGTGCGGCCATGACCGAACTCGCACCGTTGCCCGCCGTAGCCGTCGACGAACGCACCAGCCTCATCCAGTTTCTCGACTACTTCCGTTCGGTGTTGCTGCGCAAGGCCGATGGCCTCAGCGAGGCGCAGGCGCGCATCCGGATCGAGCCGAGCACGATGGATCTGCTGGGCCTCGTGCGACATATGGCCGTGGTGGAGCAGGGGTGGTTCACCCATGCCTTCCTCGGCTCCGAGGAGCCGACGCACTGGGAAGACCCCGACGATGACGACAGCGACTGGCACCACACGCCGGCCGACACGCTGGCCGACGGCCGCGCCACCCTGCTGACCGAGATCGAGAAGTCTCGTGCCGCAGCGGCGTCGGCGCCCACGCTCGAGCACTTGACCGCCATCGAGGTCGGCCCGCCCGACAATCCCGACCGCTACGGCCGTCGTGCGCTGCGCTGGGTGATGATCCACATGATCGAGGAGTACGCCCGCCACTGTGGCCATGCCGACCTCATCCGCGAGCGCATCGACGGCGCCACCGGCGACTGATCGGGAATCTCCGGGCGAGGTGCGGGGTTAACCTGCGCACCTATGCGCATCGGGCTGATCATCTTCCCCACCGACAAGGGCATCCAGCCCATCGAACTGGGCCGCGAGGCAGAGTCGCGCGGCTTCGACTCGCTGTGGTTCCCCGAGCACTCGCACATCCCGGTGTCGCGCCGCACGCCGTGGGGCGGGCGCGAGGGCGCGCCGCCGCTGCCCGAGGAGTACTGGCGCACCCACGACCAGTTCATCGCGCTCACCGCCGTCGCCGCCGTCACCACCACGCTGAAGCTGGGCACCGGCATCACGCTCGTGGCCCAGCGCGACCCGCTGTGGCTGGCCAAGGAGGTGGCCTCGCTCGACGTCATCTCCAACGGCCGAGTGATGTTGGGCGTTGGCTACGGCTGGAACCACGAGGAGATGGAGTCGCACGGCATCGCTCCGGCCGACATCAAGCGCCGCCGCAGGATGGTGCGCGAGAAGATCCTCGCCTGCAAGGAACTGTGGACCAAGGACGAGGCCGAGTTCCACGGCGAGTTCGTCAACTTCGAGAAGAGCTGGAGCTGGCCCAAGCCGGTGCAGCAGCCACACCCGCCGATCGTGATCGGTGCGTCGCCCACACCGCTGCACTTCCAGCACATCGTCGAGTACGGCGACTACTGGATGCCGATCGAGGGGCGCTTCCCGGTCGACGACAAGTGGATCCAGCTGCAGCAGGCTGCCACCGAGGCGGGCCGCGACCCCGCCACCATCGGGCTGGGTGTGTTCGGCGCGAAGGCCGACGCGGCGCACCTGCACCACCTGCAGGACATCGGCACCGAGTTCACCGCGCTGTGGCTGCCACCACTCGACCGCGATGCCGCGCTGCAGGCGATGGATCAGTACGCACCGCTCGTCGCCGAGTTCAACGGCTGAGCGAAGCACGATGACGGGCAGGCTCCGACGGCGGATCGTCTCCATCCCTGCGCTGTTCCTCGCAGCGATCATCCTCACGATCACGATCCCGCTGTGGGTGTTGCTCGCAGCGGTGTTCGACCTCGCCCGCGGGCGTTTCCGCCTGCCCACTGTTCGGCTGCTGTCGTTCGGTGTGTGTTGGGCCTGGCTGGAGGTGTGCGGCGTCACGGCAGCCTTCGGCTTGTGGTGCGCCGGCCGATCGCGCAACCACCGAGCCCAATACGCGCTGCAACGGTGGTGGGCGGCGAGGCTGATGGGTGCGCTTCGCGTCACCACCGGCATCGCCGTCGAGGCCGCCGAGGCCAGCGCGCTCTCCCCCGGCCCCACGATCATGCTCTGCCGCCACGCCAGCCTTGCCGACTCGCTGGTGAGTGCCTGGGTGGTGACGTCGCAGGTGCGGATGAACCCGCGCTACGTGCTCAAGCGCGAGCTGCTCGTCGACCCGTGCCTCGACGTCGTCGGCAACCGCCTGCCGAATCACTTCCTCGATCGCGGGGCCGACGACTCGTCAGCCGAACTCGCGGCCCTGCGCGAACTCGCCGCGGGGCTGCGAGCCGACGAGGTGGGCATCATCTTCCCCGAGGGAACCCGCGCCGCCAGCCACAAACGCGAACGGGCGCTGGCCAAGATCGGTGAGCGCGATCCGCAGCGGGCCGCGACGCTGGCGCCGTTGCAGCACCTCTTGCCACCACGTCCCGCAGGCGCCGCAGCGTTGCTCGCTGGGTGTCCCACCGCCGATGTGGTGGTGGCCTGGCATGTGGGCTTCGATGGCCTCGACACGTTCGGCGGCATCCTGCGTCACCTCTCCAGCCGTCCGCTGCCGGTGCAGTTCCACGCAATTCGCGTTCGCCGGGAACAGGTTCCCGCCGGCGAGGGTTTCACCGCCTGGCTCGACCACCAGTGGCTACAGGCCGACGCCGCTGTGCACCAGTTGCTCAACCCCTAAGGAGACCGATGTTCGCCGTCGCTGCCACCATCCCGATGGGCTGGGCCGCGTTCACGATCGCGGTGCTCATGGTGAGTACCTGGATCCTGAGTGTGCTCCTGAAGAACGCCTCGATCGTCGACATCGTGTGGGGCTTCGGTTTCGTGCTGGTGGCGTGGGCCGTGCGGCTGAATGTCGACGGCGTCGCCAGTCGTCAGAACCTGCTGGTGGCGCTGACCTCGATCTGGGGCCTGCGCCTCAGCGGCTACCTCTTCTGGCGCAACCACGGCAAGGGCGAGGACTACCGCTACAAGTCGATGCGCAAGCACTGGGGCCAGCGCTTCTGGTTGGTCAGCCTCGGCACTGTGTTCGGCGTGCAGGCGACCATCATGTTCCTGGTGTCGCTGCCCGTGCAGTTGGGCCAGGCCTCGGCGGACGACAGCATCGGCGCACTCGCCTGGATCGGCGTGGTCGTGTGGCTGGTTGGCCTGTTCTTCGAGGCGGTCGGCGACGCGCAGCTGGCCCACTTCAAGAAGGACCCGGCCAACGCCGGCAGGGTGATGGACAAGGGGTTGTGGAAGTACACCCGGCACCCGAACTACTTCGGCGACGCCTGCGTGTGGTGGGGCATCGCCATCGTGGCCGCCGAGGTGCCGGTGGGCCGCTGGGGCATCGTCGGCGCCGTGGTGATGACCGTGTTCCTGCGTCGGGTCAGTGGCGTGACGCTGCTGGAGAAGAGCCTGGTGAAACGCCGCGAGGGCTACGTGGAATATGTGGCCAGCACCAGCCCGTTCGTGCCGCGACCGCCGAAGAAGGCCTGACGCACGACCCCCTCCGAACGTCAGGACGCGCCACGCATCCACAGTGCTCCCGAGGCCGCCACGACCAGCGCAGCGGCCACGAGGAGTTGCGCACCGGCGACGCGTTGGTCGTGCACTGCGGCCACGACACCCCACGTGGCCGCGCTGCCGCAGACCACGACCGAGCAGCGCTGCAGCCATCGGCGGCACATCGCCCTGGTCCAGACCGCGGACGGCGGAACCACACTCGCCGCGGCGGCCGAGGCATGGAACACGGCCAGCGACGCCGCCACGCCGATCGACCATGGCGTCGCCAAATCGCCGACCGATGCCCACCAGTTGGCGCCGACCAGCGCCACCACGACCAGCCCGACGTGACTGTCAGGTGCGATGGCGACCAGCGCCGCGGCGGCAATCACCACGACCTCGATAGCGAGGATGGAGTCCGCGGCGAGACGGGTGCACCCCAGCGCTGCTGCCGGCGCGAGCACCACCAGCAGGCGCAGCAACAGGCCCACGCCTCTTGCCCGCGTGCCAAGGCGCCACGACTCGGGCCAGAACTGGTCGCTCATCGGTGCCTCCCACGGCCAGCGCTGTGGTGCGCGTCGCGCAGCACCGCGTCGAGGCTGCCCGGCCCGTGCCACGGCACCACGGCGACACCTGCTGCTCGCGCGCGTCCCAGTTCACGCTCTCGCTTCAGCAGCTCGATCCGCCACGTCATCCCTATCAGTGGCTCGTCGGCCCACTCGGCGATCTGCTCCGGCAGGCAGTCGATGACCAACACCTGCAGGCCCCGGTCGGCGATCGTGGCCGCCCGCTGCAGTGACGCTGGCGACAGCAGCGGTGACAGCAGCACCACCAGGGCACCCTCACCCAGCACGCGTGGCATGCGCCCGTCGTCGACCAATGAACTCGACCGTTCGATCGACGCCAACACCTCCAGCACCCGCCGCAGGTGCCGGTGCCCTGCCGCAGCGGCGAGCCGACGCACACCACGCGCCGACAGCACCACCAGCCCGACGCGGTCGCCGTGGCTGATGAAGTACTCGGCCACCGAACTCGTCGCGCGCACGGACACGTCGAGGCTGGAGGCGCGGCCGTCGATGCCACCGCTGACGCCGACATCGGTGAGCGCGTCGACCATCAGCACCACGTGGCGATCCTGATCGGCCCACGTGGAGGTCACGTGCAGCGTGCCGGTGCGCAGCGATTGTGGCCAGTGCACCCGTCGCAGCCGGTCGCCAGGCTGGAAGGGGCGCACGCTGGCGAACTCGGTACCGCTTCCACCGCGCGGCGACCGATTGAGCCCGACCAGACCGGGTGTGCGCACCGGTGGCGCCACAGCATCGAACGGTGACGGCTGCGGCAAGGTGACGAGCAAACGGGCATCCGCTTCGTCGCGCCCGACCCAGCGAAAGCCGGCCCACGCGCTCGACGCCACCACCACCGCCGGGCCCACCCGCCGCCGCCCCCAGTGCGAGCTTCGGATCGCAATGGCCAGTGCCTCGTCGCCGTCCGCGTGCAGTGCCACCGCCACCTGTCCGGTTGCCGGCTGCCGGTCGGTCCATGCGGCTTCATCCAGCAGGGCCGCGACGTCCTCCACACGGCCCTCCGGGTCGGCGACCGCGATGCGCCAGGTCGTCGCATCTCCTTCGCGCAGCACTCCGTGATCGATCGACTGCGTGACCACCGGCGCTTGCTCGGGGCGCCGAGCAGCCGCCATCACGGCCGCTCCCAGCAGCGGGACGGCCAGCACCAGCAGGTCGGGGCGCCGCGCCATCACGGCCGCGACCGCCAGCGACCCACCACCCACGACCGCGCGCAGGTGCGCCGGGGTCGGCCGCCAGCCTTCGGCGTCGGTCACCGCTCGACGCTTCCGCCCGGGGTCGGCGTGGGCACCGAAGCCAATACGTCGGTGGTGACGGTCGCACCCGACGCCTTGGTGAGCCACAGTTCCGGCTTCACCGTGATGCGATGCGGCAGCACCGATGGAGCGACAGCCTTCACATCCTCGGGCGTCACGTAGTCACGCCCAGCGATCACGGCGTGTGCGCGAGCGCAGAGCAGCAACGCCAGCGCCCCGCGCGGCGAGGCTCCCATCTGCACATGAGCGTGCTGCCGGGTGGCGACAGCGAGGGCAACGCAATACCGACTGACGTCCTCGTCGACGGTGACGGTCTCGACCGCGAATTGCATTGCCCGTAACGTGGCCGCATCCACGACGGTGCGCAGGGTCTGCGCCTCCTCGCGGCGCTCCATCCGGCGCACCAGCACCGTCCACTCCTCGTCCGGTGTCGGGTAGCCGAAGCTGATCCGCAGCAGGAACCTGTCGAGCTGCGCTTCGGGCAACGGATAGGTGCCCTCGTACTCGACCGGGTTGGCGGTGGCCAGCACGTGGAAGGGAGCCTGCAGCGCGAACGTCTGCCCCTCGACGGTGATCTGACGCTCCTGCATCGCTTCCAACAACGCCGCCTGGGTCTTCGGCGGCGTGCGGTTGATCTCGTCGGCCAGCAGCAACCCGGTGAACAGCGGCCCCTTGCGGAAGACGAACTCGGTGATCCGCTGGTCGAACACGAACGACCCGGTGAGGTCGGCCGGCAGCAGGTCGGGTGTGAACTGCGCCCGTGTGAACTGCAGGCCCAGTGCCTGCGCGAAGGATCGGGCGGCCAGGGTCTTCCCCAGGCCCGGCAGGTCTTCGAGGAGGACATGACCGCCGGCCAAGATGCCGCACAGCACCAGCGCCAGTTCTTCGCGCTTGCCGACGACCGCCAGATTCACCTCGTCGAGCACGCGGCGAGCGAGCTGTCCGGCCGTCTCGATGGTCATGTCGCCGGTGGGGAGTGGGTCGTCGATGCCGTTCATGGGGTCCCTTCGGTCACAACGCTTCAATGTCGGTCACGATCCGCTGCAGGTCGCGCATGCTGATTGCTTCGCGTCGGCGGCCGTCGACCAGCCGTCGCACACTCGGTGGCAGCACGCCCGCAGCCGCCGACGGCGCCGCTGCCCGGTCGATCCCGTGGTGAGCCAGCAGCCGGTCGTCGGCCAGTTCGACGAGCAGGTCGTGCAGGTCGGTGGAACCGGACCACCGTGAGGCATCGAGCTGCCGACGGAGGGCGACCACTCGCGGATCGTCGACGGGTCCCGAGCGCCGAACGCCAGGCGTCCACTCGATGCGGCGGATGCCCTTGGCCACGTCGACGGTGACGAACACGGCGGCACCGGCAACGAGCACGATCGCACCGAGCGGCAGCACCGCCGGCTGCGCATCCGTGGCCCACAACGACACTGCGAGCACGAACCACACAGCCGGCAACCAGCAGGCCCTGCGCCGAGTCATGTCGGCACGCCGACCGGGAGGTGCAGCGCGGCGACCACGCGAGCAAGCGCTGACGCAGCGCGAGTTCGGTGCGCTTCGCTCAACTCGTGCTGCGAGAAGCGGGCCTCGCGGTACAACGCCCCCAACTCGCCGACAGGTGCCGGGTCGATCGATGCCGATGCCACCACCCGCTCGACGTACTCGGTCGGTGTCTCGGCAGGCAGGCGCGCCAGCCCAGCCGCCGCGGCACCACGTTCGAGTTGCATCCAGCACGCGACGATCGAGTTGCGCGGGGTTCCGCCCAGCAGCGCGGACTGCGCCGCCTGCACATCGACGACCGACTGGGGGTCACGCACCGTCGGCAGCGCTTCGAAACCGCCATGCCGGCGGCGGAGCCTCTTCTGCCACCGCATGGGAATTCGCGGGGCCCACTTGTCGGAAGCGAGGTAGGCCAACACGACCAGCGCAACGAGGCCGAAGGCAACGACCTGCAGCACCCCGCCGACCCAGTTCGGCCACTGCATCAGGTCGGTCGAATCGTCATCAGGCGTGCTCGCCGGAATGGTCGAACCTGGTCCGGCTCCGCCACTGGCCGGCGAGTCGTTCCCTGCTGGGGTCACCCACAGTCGTGTCGGCCCAGAGGATGCGGCGAGCGCCAACACCAGCACACCGGCGACGGTGGCGAGAGCGACCATCGACGTGCGCCGGTCCATGGCTGGAACACTAGCAATCGCCCCGAAGTGCCCCTCGCTGACGGCTCGAGGCCGGCCGGTCAATCGGTGCCCGGCCGCCGAGCTGCTTCGTGAGCCGAATCGACCGCTTCCTCGCCGACACCGGACGGCAGCGCGCGAGCGATCTCCTCTGCCGTGGGTTCGCGTCGCTCGTGGGCCTCGGGCGGCAACAACGCCATGATCGCCTTCATGATCCGCTTCGTGTCGGCATCGGCGCTGCGATACGCCAGCTTCACCGGCTGGCCCACCGTGATCGTGATCGAGGGTGGGTTGAGCACGTTCAACACGTTGGGCAGGCGGGCCGACCGCGGCCACACCTTTTCGGTGCCCCACAGACCCACGGGAATCACCGGGGCCTTGGTGAGTGCAGCCAGGCGAGCAGCGCCCCAGCGACCCTTCAGCACCGGCTCGTAGAACGCCCGGCCCCGCGGGATCGTGCCTTGCGGCATCAACGCCACCAGGTCGCCGGCGTGCAGGGCATCGGTTGCGGCGAGCAGCGGCGTGTCGTCGCCGGTGCCACGATCCACGCGAATACCCCCCATTGCCGCAGCGATCTGGCCGACCACCGGTGCGTCGAACACCTCCTTCTTCCCGAGGAACCGCACCGTGCGATTCGTGCGCGCGATCGCCATCGCGATGGCCGCCGGGTCGAAGTAGCTGCGGTGGTTCCCCACGATGATCGCCCCGCCATCGGTGGGGATGTTCTCGACACCGCTGATGCGGAACTTCGCGTAGGGGAACAAGAGCGGGTGCACGAAGCTGAGCGCGAGCCGCTGGATCTCCATGTTCACCACGGGGATCTTGGCCATGCCGACCGACCCGGAGGCGAGGTCGATCACCGGCCACCGGCGAGCAGCGGCCATCACCGCCATGCGCGGATCGGGGTTGACGACGAAGGGGTGCCCGACCGCGGCCAGCAGCGGCGTGTCGAACACGCTGTCGGAGTACGCGTAGCTGTCGCCCAGGCTGACATCGTGCTGCTGCGCCCAATCGCGCACGGCCGCCAACTTGCCGGCGCTCCATGCGAAGGGGCCTTCGAGCGACCCGTCGTACGTGCCGTCGGGCAGCACCCTGTGCCGCGTTGCCACCACGTCGTCGAGGCCCAGCAGGTCGGCCAGCGGCTTCACCAGGTCGTACGGCGTGGTGGTGGCCAACACCACCATTCGCCCGGCGGCCCGGTGCTCGGCGAACAACGGCGCGGCCAGCGGCTGCACCATGGTCGCCAACGCGGGCGCCACCTTCGTTGCGGCGGCCAGCGTCGTGGCCTGCGAATGCCCCTTGGCCATCGCCACGGCCTGGCGGGCGATCAGCATCGACGGCAAGGTCTCGCCGATCGTGTTGAACAGCTTGAACAGCGCCGCCTCGCCCGGGAACGGACCGCTGCCGATGCCGGCCTCGCGCATCGCCCCCGCGAACACTTCGCCCGAGGCACCCGCCAACAGTGTTCGGTCGAGGTCGAAGAACGCGGCGCCCTTGGTCACGGGCGACACTGTACTGGAGAACGGGAAAGGCCCCGGCTGGGGGAGCCGGGGCCTCTCAACCTTGAACCCTGTGGCTGGGGGAGCCACATTGTGGGGTTCTTGACGAGCGAATCATTGGGGGCTGATTCGCTTCGATCAACATGTGAAAGTATGCACGAGCGCTGGCGATCTTTCAACCAGTATTCGCGGATAGTCGGTATCGTTTTTCGTGATGGATCTTCGACAGCTCAACAGTCTGGTCGCGATCGCCGACCACGGCTCGTTCTCAGCTGCCGCTCGAGCGCTGTACACCGTGCAGTCCAACGTCAGCGGCCACATCGCCCGCTTGGAACGCGAGCTCGGTGTCACCCTCGTTGATCGCCAGCGCGGCATTCTCACCGAGGACGGCGTGCTCGTGGTGGAACGGGCCAGGCGGATCCTCCACGAACTCGACGACATTTCCGCCGAGATGGCGAGCCGCGGCGACGAGGTGCGCGGCGACACCCGGTTGGGCGTGATCGGCACCACCGCCCGCTGGATGCTGCCGCAACTGCTGACCCGGCTGTCCGTGCAGCACCCGTTGGTGCACGTCACCGTGCACGAAGGCAACACCACCAACCTGCTCCCCCGCCTGCTGGCCGGCCACATCGATGCCGCCATGGTGCACCTGCCGGTCGACGACCCCGAGGTGGAGGTCGAGCCGCTGTTCGCCGAAGACCTCGTGCTGCTGATGCACGGCAGCCACCACCTCTCCAACCGCCAGACGGTCACGCTGGCCGAACTCGCCGCCGAACCGCTGATGCTGCCACCCCGCGGCACGGTGCTGCGGCGGATGATCGATCGCGCGGCCGGCAGCGCCGGGGTGGAAATGCAGACGCAGGTGGAGATCGACGGCGTTCGCCTGTTGACGTCGCTGGCCTTCGAGGGCTTCGGCGCCACGATCGTGCCCGCCACCGCCGTGCCCCGCTGGCTGAAGGCCGACTTCACTCGCGTGGGCGTACCCGAACTGCCACGTCGCGTCGTGGGCTGGGTGCAGCGGCGGCGCCCCACACCGGGGGCGCCCACACGCGCGCTCCTCGGCGTGCTGCGCGAAGTGATCGCCGGCCAGGGCGCCGAACAGCCGGGTGTGTACGTCGGCCCGGAAGCGGTGCCGCAGGGCCGCGCTGTCTAGTCTCTTGCCCTGATGGTCGACATCGCACTCCGCAGCAAGGTTCCCGGCTCGGTCCGTGTCGACGTGCGCGGCTTCGAGGGCCGCGACGTCGTGTGGGTCGAAGTCGACGCCACCGATCGCAAAGGCGCGCTCACCAGCGAGGCCTCGTCGATGCTCGAGGTCGCCGCCGTCACCGCCCTCACCAAGCGCATGCCGTTGATCGGAGTGCTGCGCTCCAGCGGCGCCGACATCGTCGAGGGCTTCCCGGCGCTGCACGGCTGGGGTCGCGCCGCCAAAGCGCTGGCCGATTGCTCGGGCGTGGTGCCCACGATCCTGATCGTCGACGGCCCGGCGGTGTCGGGCCCGGCCCTGTTGTTGGGCATCGCCGACCATGTGGTGATGACCGAGGGCGCCTACGCCTTCGTCAGCGGCCCCACGATGGTCACCGAGTTCACCGGCGTGGCGATCGACAACGACGAGCTCGGCGGGGCCACCACCCACGCCCGCTACAGCGGCGCCGCCACATTGGTGGCTGCCGACCTGCAGGCCGCGATCGAGTCGGCGGGGATGATCCTCGCCTACTTCCCTCAGCACAACGACGACGAGCCGCCCACCTGGCCGACCGACGACCCCATCAGTCGCCAGACGCCGGAGGCCGGCGAACTGATCCCTGCGTCGTCCACCGGCAGCTACGACGTGCGCGCCGTCATCCGGGCCCTCGCCGATGATGGCGACCTACTCGAACTGCGCCCACGCTGGGCCGGCAACGTGGTCACTGCGCTCACCACCATCGGCGGTATGCCGGTGGGTGTGGTGGCCAACCAGCCGCTGGCGCTGGCCGGCACGCTCGACATCCCCGCATCGCAGAAGAGCGCTCGCTTCGTCGCCATGTGCGACGCGTTCAACCTGCCGCTCATCACGCTCGTCGACACGCCCGGCTTCTACCCCGGCAAGGATCTCGAGTGGCGCGGCATGATCCGCCATGGCGCGCAGCTGGTGTTCGCCTATGGCCGCGCCACGGTGCCGCGCATCTGCGTGATCCTGCGCAAGAGCTACGGCGGCGCCTACATCGTGATGGACTCGAAGCGGATGGGCAACGACCTGTGCCTGGCGTGGCCCTGGGCGGAACTCGCCGTCATGGGTGCCGGGCAGGCCGCCGCCATCCTGCAACGGCGGGCCACCCCGCAAGAGCGAGCCGCGTTCGAGGCCGACTACACCGAACGGTTGTTGAACCCGTACATCGCCGCCGAGCGCGGCTATGTCGACGCCGTCGTGCAGCCGTCCGAGACACGCGAACTCATCGGCGAGGCGCTGAAGATGCTGATCGACAAGCGCGAGCGCATCCAGCCTCGGCCGCACGACAACACCCCGCTCTAGGGCGTCGGTCAGCGCCCGTCGGCGGCTGCGGCGGCCCCTGACAGAACCGTCACTTGGATTGGGTAGGTCCGCGAATGGCACCGCTAGTCTCAACGGTTGGGGGAGAAAGCCCCCTGTACGCATCAGCACGTGTCGCCGAAGGGAACAACATGCCCGACACCATCACCATCACCGACGACCGCACGGGGAAGACCGTCACGGTACCCATCGAGGGTGGGGTGTTCCCGGCCTCGGCGGTTCGTGAACTCGATCCGTCATTGTTCATCTACGACCCGGCGTACATGCAGACCGCGGCGTGCAAGAGCGCCATCACGTTCCTCGACGGCGAGGCCGGCATCCTGCGCTACCGCGGCTATCCGATCGAGCAACTCGCCGAGCGCAGCACCTACCTCGAGGTGGCGTATCTGCTGCTCAACGGCGAACTGCCGAACGCCGCGCAGCTGGCGCAGTGGCAATCCGACGTCACCAGCCACACGTTCATCCACGAGAACATGCGCAAGCGGTTCGTCGACGGGTTCCACTACGACGCGCACCCGATGGGCATGCTCGTCAGCTCTCTCGCGGCGTTGGGAACGTTCTACAACGACGCCAAAGACATCGACAGCAAGCCCAGCCGCGACAAGCAGATCCTGCGTCTGATCGCCAAGACTCCCACGCTGGCGGCCATGTGCTATCGCTTCTCGGTGGGCCTGCCGTTCGTGTACCCCAGCAATGATCTGTCGTTCCCGGCCAACTTCCTCAACATGATGTGGAAGGTGGGCGACTACCAGGTCGACCCGCGTCTCGAGCGGGCGATGGACGTGCTGTTCATCCTGCACGCCGACCACGAGCAGAACTGCGGCACCACCGCGATGCGCGTGGTTGGCTCCAGCCATGCCGATCCGTACACCTCGGCAGCAGCCGCGGCCTCCGCGCTCTACGGCCCGTTGCACGGCGGCGCCAACGAGGCGGTCGTGCGCATGCTCACCGAGATCGGCCACATCGACAATGTGCCGGCCTTCATCGAGGACGTGAAGAGCGGCAAGGGCAGCCGCCTGATGGGCTTCGGCCACCGCGTGTACAAGAACTTCGATCCTCGGGCCACGATCATCAAGAAGACGGCCTACGAGGTGTTCGAGGTGACGGGCAAGAACCCGCTGCTCGATATCGCGCTCAAGCTCGAAGAAGTGGCCCTCAGCGATCCGTACTTCATCGATCGCAAGCTGTACCCCAACGTCGACTTCTACTCCGGCCTGATCTATCAGGCACTGGGCTTCCCCGTGGCGATGTTCACCGTGCTGTTCGCGATCCCGCGCACGGCCGGGTGGCTGGCCCACTGGCAAGAGCTGCTGGGCGACAAGGAGCAGAAGATCAGCCGCCCGCGTCAGTGGTACACCGGCACCGACGCCCGCGAGTACGTGCCCCTCGTCGCCCGCTAGTTTGGCCGGGTGACGCGCGGTCATTCAGCATCCCTTGCAGGTCTGGTGTCCGGCGCGCTGGCCGTCGCGGTCGGCATGCTCGCTGCCGCGATCACCGAGGTCGCCTCACCGATCGATGCTGTGGGCAGCGAGGTGATCGATCGCGCTCCGCGGTGGGTGAAGGAGTGGGCGATCGAGCAGTTCGGCACCGACGACAAGTTGGCGCTGCGCATCGGGATCATCACGATCTTGGCGCTCGCAGCGTTGGGCGTCGGGTTCTTGTCGGCCGCGCGGCCGGTCATCGGCATGGCCGGTATCGGCGTGTTCGGCGTCGTGGGCGCGCTGGCCGCCGCGCACCGACCCACCGAGTCAGCGGGGGCCGGCGTGCCGAGCTTGCTGGGTGCAGTGGTGGGGGCCATGGTGCTGCACCGACTCGTGCGCCAACGGCCCCCGACGGTGGAATACCCGCACGAATCGCGTGTGCCGCTGGGCTGGGATCGGCGCCGCTTCCTCATCGCCGGTGGTGCCACGGCGGCCGGAGCAGTGGCGATCGGCGGCCTCGGGGTGGCGATCGAGCGTCGACGAGTTGCTGCGATCCGGGAGGACGCCAGCGCCCCCCTGCCCACGCTGCCCGGCCCCTCCGACGACACGCCCCGCGGCGCCCAGGTGTTCGACGACACGCCCTTCATCACCCCCAACGGCAACTTCTACCGCATCGACACTGCGCTGTCGTTCCCACGCATCGACGTCGATTCGTGGCGGGTCACGATCAACGGGATGGTCGAGCGCGAGGTGTCGTTCAGCTATGCCGACCTACTGGCGATGCCGCAGGTCGAGCGGATGGTCACGCTGTGCTGCGTCAGCAACGCTGTTGGTGGCAAGTACATCGGCAACGCCGTGTGGCGGGGCGTGATGCTCGCCGACCTGCTCGATCAGGCCGGAGTGCACGACGAGGCGCAGCAGGTGTTCAGCACCAGCCTCGACGGCTGGACGTGCGGGTTCCCCGTGGCGGCCGCGTTCGACGGCCGCGACGCGATGATCGCCGTGGGCATGAACGGCGAGACCCTGCCGCTCGAGCACGGCTACCCAGCGCGCCTGGTGGTACCGGGCCTGTACGGCTACGTGAGCGCCACCAAGTGGCTGTCGGAGATCACGCTCACCGACTGGGACCGTCAGGGCTATTGGGTGCCGCGAGGGTGGTCGCGCGACGCGCCGATCAAGACCCAGTCGCGCATCGACGTGCCGCGCAACGGGCAGCGGTTGGCGGCCGGCACGCACGCGATCGCCGGTATCGCCTGGGCCCAGTACCGCGGTATCGAGAAGGTGGAAGTGCGCGTCGACGGCGGCGAGTGGCGCGAGGCTCGCTTGGGCACCGACGTCACTGACGACGCGTGGCGGCAGTGGATCTTCGAGTGGGATGCCGCCCCCGGCGAGCACGAGATCCAGGTGCGCGCCACCGACAAGAACGGCGAGACGCAGACCGCCGACGAAGCCTCCCCGGCCCCCGACGGCGCCACCGGCCACCATACGATCACCGCCCGCGTCGAGTAGGCGCGACCCGCCACCGTTACGGCATCTCGATCACGATCTTGCCGGCATTGGCGTTGCTCTCCATCAGCCGGTGCGCCTCGCCGATCTGCTCGAACGGGAAGCGGCAGTCGATCACGGGGCGCAGCGCGCCGGTGCCGAACAGCGGCAGCATCTCGGCGGCGAACTTGCGGGTGACTGCGGCCTTCTCCTCGATCGGGCGGGTGCGCAGCGTGGTGCCCACCCAGTGCGCGCGTTTTGTCAGCAGTAGCCCCACGTTCACCTGCGTGCGGCCGCCGCCCATCAGCCCCACCTGCACGATCGTGCCCTTGGGCGCCACTGCCTGCAGGTTGCGGTCCACCTCCTCGCCGCCGATCACGTCGAGCACCGTGTCGAAGCCGGCCCCCACCGCCGCTGTGGCGTCGGCCAGCCAGTCGTGCGGCGAGCGTTGCAGCACGAGGTCGGCACCGAGTTCGCGGCACAGCGCGGCCTTCCCGGCGGACACCGTGACGGCTACTCGTGCGCCGATCGCCTTTGCGATCTGGATCGCCGCGGTGCCCACGCCGCTGGCACCGGCGTGCACCAACGCCCACCTGCCGCTGGTGAGGCCACCTTGCAGCACGAGCGCATCCCACGCGGTGAGGAACACCTCGGGGATCGCGGCCGCGTCCACGAGCTCGATGTCGGCGGGCACGGCCAGCAACTGGCGCTCGTGGGTGGCGATCCGTTGGGCGTAGGCACCACCGGCCTCGATGCCCATCACCCTGTCGCCCACGCGCCACATCCGCGACCGCTCGCCCACCGATTCCACCGTGCCGGCGAACTCCAGCCCGGGGATCTCCTGCGCAAGGCCACGTGGGTCGGCGTAGAGCCCCATCCGCTGCAGCAGGTCGGCACGGTT
Organism: Actinomycetota bacterium; assembly: GCA_030645495.1. Taxonomy (GTDB): domain Bacteria; phylum Actinomycetota; class Acidimicrobiia; order Acidimicrobiales; family Ilumatobacteraceae; genus UBA668. Next base: position 175,167 of record JAUSLV010000026.1, on the reverse strand, counting down.
GAGGGCTGTGGCCGCGATGCGCACCACCACTTCGTCGGGGCCGGGCACCGGATCGGCGACCTCCTCGATCGTGAGTACCTCTGGGCCACCGTGGGAGTGCAGGACTACGGCTCGCATGGCAGCAGTCTCCCACGGGGCGCGGCCCTGTGCAGATGGGGCTCAGAGGTGGTACACGAAGGCCAGGCCCTTGATGCCGTCCCAGTCCTCGTCGTGGTCGGTGTCGCGCTCGAAGCCCATCCGCAGGTACAGCCGCTGGGCCGCGGGCATCGTCTCCAGCGTGTGGATGCGCATGCGGGCGCGGCCGTCGCCACGGGCGCGATCGAGGCACCACTGCACCATCGCCTCCCCCACGCCCGTGCCCTGCACCGACGGGTCGACACCGAAGTAGCGGAAGCTGGCCGCCCCGTCGTCGTCGAACTCGGCGTGCGGGCTGTGTTGATCCGGCACGTACGTGAGGCACGCCACCAGCCGGCCGTCGAGCACGCCGACCAGCACCTCCGTCTCGGCGGCGCGCTGGGCGACGGCACCGAGGACCTCGTCGTACTCGTCGTCGCGCGGGTAGCCGGGCAGCGCGAAGTACGCCTGTTGCACGATCGCACCGGCCGCCCGTGCATCGTCGCCTGCTGCGTACGGCCGCACCACCAGGCTCATGCGGACCACACCGCGCGCAGCTTGGCCGCCGACAGCGACAGCGGCTCGGGCAGCGTGCGCGCCTCGGCGATCGCGGTCATGAAGTTGCCGTCGCCCGTCCAGCGCGGCACCACGTGCACGTGCAGGTGTTCACTGATGCTGCCCCCGGCCGCACGCCCGAGGTTGATGCCCACGTTCACGCCACCCGGCTGATAGGCCGCCTTCACGGCCCGCACGGCGTCGGTGACCATCGGCCACAGCTCGGCGGTCTCGTCGGCCGTCAGCTCCTCCAGCGCACCGATCTCGCGGTACGGCAACACCATCAGGTGGCCCGAGGTGTACGGGAAGGCATTGAGGATCGCGAACGTGTGAATGCCACGGTGCACGATGTTGGCCGCTTCGTCGGACAGGCCCGCAGCCAGGATGCGGGTGAACACGCTGCCGGTGTCGTCGGGCGCACGGCCGCCCGATTCGTTGACGTACTGCGAGCGCCAGCCGTTCCAGATGCGATCGAGTTGTGTCACACGGTGAAATTAGCCGCAGGGCAGCGCAGTTACGCGGCCGCGACCGGCACCGGGGCCGAATTGGTGTCAGGCTTCGCCATGCACGAGCACCTCAGGAGCCCCACGTGACCACCACCCCTCGACACTGGATGTTCGCCGGCCTCGCCGTACTGGTGCTGGCCGGCCTTTCCGTGATCGTGACGACCGGCGACGACGACGCCGACACGTCGTCCGCCCAAGCGGATTCCACCCTCACCAGCGACGAGTCGGACATCACCAGCGACGAGTCGGACACATCGTCCACCAACTCGTCCACCTCCTCCTCGTCGTCGACCTCGTCCATCGTCAGCACCACTGTGGCCACCACCGCGCCGAAGGGCACCGCGCCCGCCGCCACTGCACCCACTCCGGCACTCACCATCAGCGGCTGCACCACATGGTCGCTGACCAGCATCAACGACGTGCGCGCCGGTGTCGGCCTTGGCGCCCTCAGCCTGATGGGTGACGCCAAGGCCTGCGCGTGGGCGCACCAGCTGGCCGTCAACGGGGCGCTCAGCCACGACAGCGCCGACTGTGGCTTCCAAGTGGCGGGCTATGTGGGCAACACCGCACAGCCTGTCAACGCCAACGCACCAGCGTCGATCATCACCAATTGGTTCAACAGTCGCAGCAACGACTACGACCACCCGAAGCACTACGAGATCCTCACCTGGCCCTCGGTCAGCAAGATCGCGTTGGCGTTCGTCACCGCCACGTCGCCCGATGGCTCGTGGCGCGTGTACGGCGTGGGCAACCTCTGCCCCTGAGCGCCGAGCGGGTGGCGCTCGTCACACGTTGGCGAGCTGCGACGCGACCTCGCCATGAGCGCGGCGCACGAACTCGTCGAGGCCGACACCACGCTCCACGTCGCCACCACGAGGGTTGACGCCCAACGTGGTGCCGAGAACGTCGTCATCGCCCACCACCAGCACGTACGGGATCTTCTGCATCTTGGCGGTGCGAATCCGCTTGCCCAGCTGGTCGCTGGCGTCGTCGAGATCGACACGGAAGCCCTCGGCCTGTAGCCGCTGCACCACCTGCTCGGCGTACGCCTGGTGGGCGGTGGCGACGGGCAGCACGCGGGCCTGCAGCGGCGCCATCCAGGTGGGGAACGCACCGGCGTAGTGCTCGATGAGCACGCCGAAGAAGCGCTCGATCGAGCCGAACAGGGCGCGGTGCAGCATGATCGGGCGGTGGCGGCCGCTGTCGGCGCCCACGTATTCCAGCTCGAACCGTTCGGGCAGGTTGAAGTCGTACTGGATCGTGCTGAGCTGCCACGTGCGGCCGATCGCATCCTTCACGTCGATGTCGATCTTCGGGCCGTAGAAGGCGGCGTCGCCCGCCTTGATCTTGTAGTCGAGGCCGTAGCTCTCCAGCGCTGCCCGCAAGGCATCAGTGGCGGCATCCCAGGCATCGTCGTCGCCGGCGTACTTCAGCGGATCCTTCGTGGACAGGTTGGCCGTGAACTCGGTGAAGCCGAACGCCTTCAGCACGCTGATCACGAAGTCGAGCAGCGACTTGATCTCGTCGGCCGCCTGCTCGCGCGTGCAGAAGATGTGGCTGTCGTCCTGCGTGAAGCCACGGATGCGCATCAGGCCGTGCAGCGTGCCGGCGCGCTCGTAGCGGTACACGTTGCCCAGCTCGAACAGGCGCAGCGGCAGCTCGCGGTAGCTGCGCTGACGGCTGCGGAAGATCAGGCAGTGCATCGGGCAGTTCATCGGCTTCATGTAGTACGTGCCGTTGTCCATCTCCATCGGCGGGTACATGCCGTCCTTGTACCAGCCGAGGTGGCCGCTGGTCTCGAACAGGTTGGCGTTGGCCAGATGCGGCGTGAACACGAACTGGTAGCCACCGTTGGTGTGGCGCTCGCGGCTGTAGTCCTCCATCAGCTTGCGCACGATCGCGCCTTTGGGGTGCCACACGGCCAGGCCGCCACCGAGTTCGGTGGGGAAGCTGAGCAGGTCGAGTTCGGTGGCCAGCTTGCGGTGGTCGCGCTTCTCGGCTTCCTCCAGGCGGTGCAGGTGCTCTTCGAGGGCCGTCTTGCTCTCCCAGGCGGTGCCGTAGATGCGCTGCAGCATCGGGCCCTTCTCGTTGCCGCGCCAGTAGGCGCCGGCCACCTTCATCAGCTTGAAGTGGCCCAGTTTGCTGGTGCTGGGCACGTGCGGGCCGCGGCACAGGTCCACGAACTCGGGCGTGTTGCGGTACACGCTGATCGTCTCGCCGCTGCCGATCTCGCCGGTGTCGTCATTGTCGGCCGCGCCGGTGCTGACGCGCTGGATGATCTCGCACTTGTACGACTGGTCGGCGAACACCTTCAGCGCTTCCGCGGCCGGCAACTCGGCGCGTACGAACGGCTGGTCGGCCTTGATGATCGTGCGCATCTCGGCGTCGATCGTCGCCAGGTCGGCCTCGTTGAACGTGCGCCCGTCGGGCAGCTCGAAGTCGTAGTAGAAGCCGTCGTTGATCGCCGGGCCGATGGAGTACTTGGCACCGGGGAACAGCCGCACCACGGCCTGGGCCAGCACATGGGCCGTGGAATGGCGCAGCACATGACGCCCGGCATCGCTGTCGGCGGTGATGATCGCCACCGTCGAGCCGGCGGGCAGCGGGTTGCCGAGGTCGGCCTCGGCGCCGTCGACGACCGCCGCGACTGCAGCCTTGGCCAGGCGGCTGCCGATCGATTCCGCCAGGGTGGTCGCAGTGGCGCCCTCGGGGAGCGTGCGCTGCGAACCGTCTGGGAGTGAAATCGTGATCTCGGCCATAGGCCGCTCAGTCTACGGTCGACCCCTCACGGCGGCCCCGGATTTCAAGCCGGTTGCAGTGCTGGATCGCGCGCTCAGGCGCTGGCCAGCACGCGTTCATCGACAAGGTCGGCCACCGTGCCCACGCGGGCCGCGATGGTGGGCTCGGTCTCGGCCACTGTGCCGGCGTACACGTTGCGATACTGCTGCCCGGTGAGCTCGCGGATCTCGAACATCAGCTCGTCGGTGATCTGGCGCAGCAGCAGGTGCTCTTCGCCCCCTCGGTTGCGGTAGCGGTGCACGTTGATCGGGCGGCCGATCTTGATCGAACAGTCCATCCGCAGCTTCGGCGCCTTGGCGTCGGGCGGCTGGATCTCGCGGGTGCCCACCACGCCCACGGGGAAGATCGGGCAGCCCACTTTCAGCGCCAGCCGTGCGGCGCCCGTGCGACCCTTGTACAAGTACCCGTCGCGGCTGCGAGTGCCTTCAGGGAAGATGCCGAACAGTTCGCCTCGGCGCAGCACCCGTTCGGCAGTGTCGAGCGCGGCCTGGCTCTTGTCGCCGCCCGCGCGATCGATCGGGATCATGCCCATCGCCGGGAACAGGAACTTCGTCTTCCACGAGTCCATGTACTCGGCCTTGCCGACGAAGCTGATGTTGCGCGGCACGTGCAACATCACGAATGCGCTGTCGAGGAAGCTGACGTGGTTGGGGCACAGGATCGCCGGCCCTTCAGCAGGCAGCCGCTCGAACCCCTCCAGGTGGAAGCGCCACAGCTTGGTGGAGATCGGACGCGCGACCCGACGCACTCGCGTCTGCGCCTTTCCGGCACCTTGCGCGCTCATCGACCGTTCCCCAAGATCGGCATGGCCGGCAGCATAGTCGGCCACGCGGCCGGGCGATAGGGCAGCTAGAGCAGCACGCCGAGGAGGGCGGCAGCGTCGTGCACACCATGGCCCGAGGCGACAGCATCGTCGATGAGCGCCAGCGCGCTCGGCGTGTCGAGGTCTTCGTCGAGTGCGGCGCGCACCTCGCTGATGACACCGTCCTCCACCTTCGGCGCAGCACTCCATGCCTGCACCCGAGCGGCGTTGCGCGGCATCAGCGTGTCGTCCCACTCCCACTCCTTGCGGTAGTGGTGCTCGATGATCGCCAGACGGATCGCACGCGGGTCCCATTCCTTGCGGAGCGCATCCACGAACACGAGGTTGCCGAGGCTCTTCGACATCTTCTGGCCATTCATGAACACCATCGCCACGTGCATCCAGTGCTTCACGAACGGCTGGCCGGTGGCGGCTTCGCTCTGGGCACGTTCGCACTCGTGGTGCGGAAAGATCAGGTCGCTGCCGCCGCCGTGGAGATCGATCGTGGTGCCCAGCTCGCGCAGCGCGAGGGCGCTGCACTCGATGTGCCAGCCTGGCCGACCCGAACCCCACATCGTGTCCCAGCTGGGTTCGTCGGGCAGCGAGGGGTGCCACAGCACGAAGTCGAGCGGGTGACGCTTGTTCGGGTCGTCGACGTTGCCGCCACGCTGGCGGGCGAACTCGATCATCTGCTCGTCGGAGTAGTTGCTGATCGAGCCGAAGGTGGGGAACTTCGACACGTCGAAGTAGACGCTGCCACCAGCTTCGTACGCGAAGCCACGGTCGAGCACCAGCCCGATGAAGCCGCGGATGTCGGGGATCGCGCTCGACGCACGCGGTGAGCTGTGTGTCGGGAGGGCATGCAGCGCCTCCATGTCGCGCTCGAAGCGAGCTTCCTCGCCCGCAGCCAGGTCGAGGTAGTGCACGCCCAGTTCGCGAGCCTTGGCGAACAGCGGGTCGTCGACATCGGTGACGTTGCGCACACACTTCACCGTGTGGCCCTTGTCGATGAGGCGCCGCTGTAGCACGTCGTAGGCGATGAACGTGGACGCGTGGCCCAAGTGGGTGGCGTCGTACGGCGTGATGCCGCAGGTGTACATCAGCACTTCCGGCCCGGGTTCGAACGGCACCACAGCTCGGCGGGCGGTGTCGTACAAGCGCATCGTCACGCCGGCGACGCTACCGCCTCAGCGGGCTTGGGCGCCGCCTTGGCCGCCACCTTGGCGTCTTCCTTGGCCTGACGAGGATCGCCCTTGATACCCGTGAGCTTTGGCGCCACACGTGTCTTGTACCGCACGTTCAGCTGCAGCATTACCGCGGTGAACGCCTCGATCGCCGTGGCATTCGACAGTTCGCCGGCATCGAGCGGACGACAACCGGGAATCTTGGAGATGATCTCGCTCATGGTCTTCACCGCGGCCGGATCATCGCCGCAGATCAGCACGTCGCTGTCGATCGGCTCGCCGATGTGGCCCAGTTCGGTGGCCGGCAGGTGGTGGAAGGCAGCAACCACGCGACACCTCGGCACGGCCGCCTGCACGTGCGCGGCCACACTGCCACGCGGCGGCACGAGCGGCTGAAACTCCTTGCCCACGCGCACCAGCGCGTTGGCCATGCTGACGACGATCTTGCCGGCCAGCGCCGCTTCGTTCTCCTGAGCGGTGGTGGCAGCCGAGTCCCACGGCGTGGCGATCACGACGATCTCGCAATCCGCGGCTGCGGCGTTGTCGCCGTACGACAGCAGCGGCGCGAGGTCGGGCCACTTCTCCACTTGGCTGTCACGAGCCTCCATCGCGCGGTACTTCGACCGCGACCCGATGACTGCCTCGAACCCGATCGACGCGAGCCGCGCTGCCAGCGCGCTCCCCGCCGGACCGGTGCCTCCCAAGATCCCAATACGCATTCGGCCAGCTTTACATACCGCCCCCGCGAGCGAGAAGGCCGCGCGCCCCTCGCCGCCGATTACGCTGCCCTGCATGGGTCTGCTCGACGGCAAGAACATCGTGATCACCGGCGTCCTCACGGATGCCTCGCTCGCCTACGGCGTGGCCGTGCTGGCGCAGCAGGAGGGCGCCAACATCGTGCTCACCGGCGCGGGCAGGGCGCTCAGCCTCACCGAGCGCACTGGCCGCAAGCTGCCGCAACCGGTCGACGTGTATGAGCTCGACGTCACCAACACCGACCATCTGGTGAGCGTGCGCGAGGCGCTCGCCGCCAAGTGGGGCCGGGTGGATGGCGTGCTGCACAGCATCGGCTTCGCGCCGGAGGCGTGCCTGGGCGAAGACTTCCTCGCTCCGCAGTGGGCCGACGTGAGTGTCGCGATGCACGTCAGCGCCTACTCGCTGAAGGCGTTGGCCGAGGCGTTCGCTCCGCTGATGACCAACGGTGGTGCGTTCGTGGGCCTCGACTTCGACAACACGGTCGCCTGGCCGGCCTACAACTGGATGGGCGTCGCCAAGTCGGCGCTCGAGAGCGTCAGCCGCTATCTCGCCCGCGACCTCGGCCCGCGTGGCATCCGCAGCAACCTCGTGGCTGCCGGCCCGGTGAAAACGATCGCGGCCAAGAGCATCCCCGGGTTCAAGAAGTTCGAGGACATCTGGGACGACCGCTCGCCGCTCGGTTGGGACGTCACCGACAGCTCGGCCGTCGCCAAGGCATGTGTGGCCCTGCTCAGCGACTGGTTCCCGGCCACCACCGGCGAGATCGTGCACGTCGACGGCGGCTACCACGCCGTCGGTGCGTAACACCGCACTCGCGGCAGCGGCCCCTCAGGGCAGCACCTGCACCACGACCGAGGCGCTCAGCACGTTCACCCGCACGTCGAACACGTCGCCCACCTTGCGTGTGGTGCCGATCACCGCCGTGGTGATGGAACCATCCTCTGCCAGGCTGAAGGTCTGCGCGCCGATCGAGCCTGACGACGAGAAGTCGGCGTCGTTGGAGACCCGCAACCGTTGGGTTGCGTGGATCCGCACACAGGGCGGGGCGACGGCTGTGCCATAGCGCAGCGTGTCGTTGTCGAACGACAGCTCCACGATCGCCGGGCCGGCGGCGGCATCGACGCAGCCTGCGACCGGTGGCGGCGGACTGACCGCTGGGAGCGTGGTGGTGGGTGCCTTTACCGTGGTCGCCGATCCGCTGACGCTGGAGTTGCTGCCACCTGGCACGGTGATGGCCGACCCCGCCGTCGTGGGGTTCACACCGCCCTCGGTGGCGGTCGTAGGAGCGCCCTCGCCGGAACCCTGCTCGCCGCCCTCGGGCGTGCTGCCGTTGGTGACGGCGCCAATCGGGTCCGTTGCCCCGGTGACGGGCCCCGCGCCGGTGGGCGTGCCATCACCAGTGGCGGCCGAGCCGTCGCTGCACGCGGAGATCGCTACCAGTGCGATCACGATCACGGCGATGGCCCTGCGGTGCATACCACTCAAGGCTAGAGCCGACCCGCGCCCCGATAGGTTCGGCCTGTGAACCGCCTTGCCCACGAAACCTCCCCGTACCTGCGCCAGCACCTCGACAACCCGGTGGATTGGTATGCGTGGGGGCCTGAGGCGTTCGCCGCTGCCACGGAGCGCAGCGTGCCGATCCTGCTGTCGGTCGGCTACAGCGCGTGCCACTGGTGCCACGTGATGGCGCACGAATGCTTCGAGGACGTGGAGACGGCCGAGGTGATGAATGCCCAGTTCGTCAACGTCAAGGTGGATCGCGAAGAGCGACCCGACGTCGACGCCGTGTACATGGAGGCGGTGCAGGCGCTCACCGGTCGCGGCGGGTGGCCGATGACAGTGTTCCTCACCCCCGCCGGCGAGCCGTTCTTCGGCGGCACGTACTACCCCAAGCCGCAGTTCGTGCAACTGATGGCCACCATCACCGACGTGTGGCACACGCGGCCCGACGACATCCGCCAGAACGTTACGGCGCTCACGCAGGCGCTGCGCCGCACCGAGCAGGTGTCGCCCCTCGCCGGCCTGCCGCCGGTCGAGCAGGTTGGGCTGGGCGTGCGGCGACTGCTCGCCGCCTTCGATCCCACGTGGGGTGGATTCGGCCACGCCCCCAAGTTCCCGTCGACGATGAGCCTCGACCTGCTTGCCCGCGAGGTGCGCACCACCGGAGACGTGCAGGCGCTGCAGGCGCTCACCACGTCGCTCGATGCGATGGCCAGCGGTGGCATCTACGACCACATCGGCGGCGGATTCGCGCGCTATTCGGTCGACGACCAGTGGCTGGTGCCGCACTTCGAGAAGATGCTGTACGACCAGGCGCAGTTCGTGCGCGTGTACACCCACGCCTGGCTGCTCACCGGCCACGAGCGCTACCGGCAGGTGGTGGAAGAGACCGTCGGCTGCGTGCTGCGCGACCTGCGCCATCCCGACGGAGGCTTCTGGTCCGCCGAGGACGCCGATTCGCCCGACGAACACGGGCATGGCCACGAGGGGCTGTTCCACACCTGGACCGTGGCCGAGGTACGCGAGGTGTTGGGGCCCGATGCCGACGCCGCCCTGGAGTGGTACGTGTTCACCGACGAGGGCAACTTCGAGGGCCGCACGATCCCCGCCCGCCTTCACCACCGTGGCGATCTGCTCCGGCCGCCCGAGGTCGAGGCCGCCCGCCAGCGCCTGTTCGCCGCCCGCGAGCTGCGGCGCCGGCCGGGGCTCGACGACAAGGTGCTCGCCGAGTGGAACGGAATGATGTTGTCGGCGCTGTGCGAGGCGGCAGCGGCGTTCGATCGGCCCGACTGGACTGCGGCGGCGGTCGCCAACGGCGAGTTCCTGGCGCGGGCACTGCGCACGACCGCGGGGCGCTGGCACCGTTCGTGGCACGCTGCTGGCGAGCCCCCCGCCCGCCATGCGGCGCTCGCCGCCGACCATGCTCATCTCGTCGACGCATTCACCCGGCTCGGCGAGCTGACCGGCCAGGCCCGGTGGATCACGCTGGCAGGTGAGGTCGCCGACGTGCTCCTCGATCACTTCTGGGACGTGCAACACGGCGGCGTGTTCACCACCCCCGACGACGGCGAGCGACTGGTCGTTCGCCAGAAGGACCTGTTCGACAACGCCACGGCCTCGGCCAACTCGACGGCGGCAATGGCCCTGTTGCGCCTCAGCGCGCTCACCGGTGAGGGCCGCCACGGGCAGCACTCCGACCGGATCCTGGCGCTGCTCGGGACCGTGATCCCGCAGTCACCAAGCGGGTTCTCCAACGCGCTAGCCGCGCTGGCGATGCGCCACGCCGGGGTCACCGAAGTGGTGATCACCGGCGACCGCCCCGATCTGCTGGCCGAACTGCGCCGCCGCTGGCTGCCCGACGCGGTCGTGGCCTGGGGCGAGCCGTACGACAGCCCGTTGTGGAACGGCCGCACCGACGGCCTCGCGTTCGTCTGCCGCGACCATGTCTGTCAGCTTCCAGTCGACGATGTGGACGAGTTGACTCGCCAACTCGGCTGAGCGGCGCGAGACTCTCAGGGTTGCCGGCGGGCACCTCCCGACCCGACCGTCACGGACCCCAAGGAGGCCCACACATGAATCGTCTGCTCACCGCCACACTCGTGGCCGTTTCGCTGGTCGGCTTCGCCGCTTGCGGCAGCGACGGCGACAGCAAGCTCACCGACGTCGGCAACGGCGACCAAACCGACGAGTCCTCCGGTGACGGCTCCGACTCGGGCAGCATCCCCAACCTCGCCGGCGTGCCCGAGCAGTGCCAGGCGATCGTGCAGGCGATGTCCGGCGCCGCGGCAGCGTTGTCCGGCCAGAGCGACACCGATCAGGCCAAGGCCGTGTTCGCAGCACTCGAAACAGTGGTGCCCGACGACCTCAAGGATGATGCCCGCATCTTCGCCGAGGCGTACGGCGGCTACATCGAGCTGCTCGCCAAGTTCGAGGGCGACTCGGGCAGTGCGATGTCGGATCCCGAGGTGCTGGCTGCGATCGCCGCGCTCGGCTCCGAGGAAGTCAGCGCGGCCGCCGACAACATCTCCGCCTACATGGACAGTGCCTGCCCCGACTGAGTGACCGACGCGAGAGGGCCCCGGCCGTGCGGCCGGGGCCCTTCGTAATTCAGGACGTCGGGATCAGAGACCCGAGCGCTCGAGCACGTGGATGCCGCAGGCCGAGCCGAGGCCGATGACGTGGGCCAGACCCACCTTCGCGCCTTCGATCTGGCGGGGGCCGGCCTCGCCACGCAGGTGGTGGCAGATCTCCCAGATGTTGGCGATGCCGGTGGCCGCGATCGGGTGGCCCTTGCTCTCCAGGCCGCCCGACACGTTCACGGGCGTCGTGCCGGTGCGCCAGGTGGCACCCGACTCGAAGAACTCGACCGCGCCGCCCTCTTCGCACAGCATCAGGTTGTCGTAGTGCACCAGTTCGGCCGTGGCGAAGCAGTCGTGCAGCTCGACCAGGTCGAGATCCTCGGGGCCGATGCCCGCTCGCTCGTACGCGATCTTCGCCGCGTTGCGAGTGAGCGTGTTCACGTTCGGCAGCACTTGGCAGGCCTCTTCGTAGGGGTCGGTGGTGAGCACCGAGGCCGACACCTTGATCGCTCGGCGCTGCTGCTCGAGGCTGAGCGTCTTCAGCTTGGCGTCGCTCACCACGACCGCTGCTGCGGCGCCGTCGCAGTTGGCCGAACACATCGGACGCGTGTTCGGGTAGGCGATCATGATGTCGTTCTTGATCTCGTCGAGCGACATCGCCTTGGTGTAGGCCGCCAGCGGGTTCAGCGTGCTGTGCGAGTGGTTCTTCTCACTGATCCGGGCGAACACGTCGAACGACGTGCTGCCGTAGGTGTGCAGGTACTCCATGCCGATCTGGGCGAACGTGCCGGGCATGCCCGAGGTGCCGACGCGGCCTTCGGTGTCCATCACTTCGCCGTAGCGGCCCTGCGGGGTCCAGGTGCTGCCGGCCTTGGCGCTTTTGCCGGCACCACCCAGCAGGCCCGCACCGGCCAGCTTCTCGACACCGACGGCCAGGCCGAAGTCGGCCTCGCCGGACTTGACGGTCATGATCGCGGTCTTCAGCGCGGTGGCGCCGGTGGCACACGCGTTCGACACGTTGTAGGCCGGAATGCCGGTTTGGCCGATCTGCTTCTGGATCTGCTGCGCAATGCCGCCGCCGCCCATCAGGCAACCTGCTGCGAGCACGCCCATGTCCTTCATCGACACGCCGCCATCCTTGAGGGCGGCCAGCACCGCCTCAGCGGCGAGATCGACGGTGTCACGATCGGGGTACTTCCCGAACTTGGTCATGTAGATGCCGAGGATCCAAACGTCATCGCTCATTGGAGGCTGCCTTTCGAAGTGGGTGCGAGTGCGAAGTGGTTGCGAGGAGGGTGCAGGGTTCAGGCGGGCTGGAAGCCGAAGCCGATGGCCTCGACACCGTTCTCGTCGAGGCCGAGCGAGTAGGTGGCGAGCGCGACCTTCATGCCCAGCGACACGTCGTCGGGGGTCGGCTCGACGTGGATGATGTTGCTGCGCACGCTGGTGCCTGCGCAGTCGACGATCGCCGACACGAACGGCACCGGCACGCCGGGTGCGGCGAAGGTGACGACCGTGAACGAGGTGATCTCGCCTTCGGTGGCGACATCGACCTTGTGGAACTCGGTGCCGCTGCAGCCGGCGCATGCGTTGCGCCGGTCGAAGAAGCGGGCGCCGCAGGCCGTGCACTCGTTGGCCACGAGGTGCGGGTGGTCGCCGAGAACGAGGTAGTCGACGAAAGGGATCAGGTTGGACATTGCGGACTCTCCTGGGGGTGCTACGGGCACCTTACCCAGTTGACGGAGTCGTCAAAGAGTCGGCGGATGGACAGCGCTCCCCCCTCCCGCGTCGGCGAGGTGAGGTGAGGTCACCAGTGAGCGTGGTGGACGAGTTGCCCCGACGGTGTGCGAGCCCGAGTGGTGGGCGAACCGGTGGGCGCATCGTCGGCGGCACGATACCCCAGCGCCACGGCACCGACCTGCAGCACCTGGGCGGGAACACCCAGCGCGTCGAGCAGTCGGCGGGCGTTGCGGAAGATGCCGAAGTAGAGCGCTCCCAGCCCACGCTCCTCGGCCAGCAGGAGCAGGTTCTGCACCGTCATCGAGGCATCGGTGAGCCAGAACGGCACCTCCCAGTTGGCGTGATCCTCCAACCCACGGCCGGCCTTGTCGCTCTCGGCGTAGCGGGCGATGTAGGCCCCCGGGTCGGCGAGCGGCAACACGATCACGGGGGCGCGCAGCACGCCGGGCTGCGTGCCGGCGAACCACTCGCCTGCTCCGGTGACGTCCCAGAAGCCGGCCAGCGAGTCGCCGCTGAGCACCACGAAGTGCACGCCCTGACTGAATCCCGCGGATGGTGCCCGCCGGGCGAGATCGAGCAGTTCGTCGAGCACCTCGGGCGCGATCGCCTGCGAGGTGTAGCTGCGAGTCATCCGCCGCCGACGGATGGCCTGCGTGACGCTGAGCTCGGTCAGCGAGCGCCGATCTTGACGAGGTCTTCGGCCATCACCCAGCCGTGCACGATGAGCGCACCGGCCTTCTTGGCCGGGAGGTTGGCGAACATCGCTGCCACATCGGGCTTGATCTTGTCGGCCTTCAGCGACTCGTGGTCGAGGAACCCGGTCTGACCGTTGTTCTTGACGATGAAACCCTGTTCGTCGTACTGGTTGTCGACGCCGAAACGGCGGGCCAGCCGGCGGCCCCACGCACGCTCCTCGCCCACCGCACGGTGGCCGGGGCGGGGGATCATCTCGGCGACGTTCTTGAACGCCTCGAGCGCATCGGGCACCACGAACCGCGAGCCGACAACCACGTCTTCGTCGGGGAAAGCCATCAGGGCACGATGGAAGGCTTCGTTCATCAGACCCTTGAGCACCTGATCGCGCTTCGACGTGCGCTTGACGCTGAGGAGGCCGAGCAGCACACAGGGGGTGCCACCGATGCGCTCGAGCGTGGAGAACGTGAAGCCGTGCAGCTTCGCGTCGACGCGGGCGGTGGTGCTGAGCACCCACGTCTCCTTGGCCTTGGACAGCGCGCCGATGTCGAACGCACCCCCCATCGACGCCATCTCGTCGAGATCAGCGTCGTTGAGCGCCATGCAGTCCCTGGTTTCCACCTGGATTGCCATTGCCCTGATGCTCCTGTGGGATTCCGAACCCCCCGAGCGAACCCGGGGTGTGACCTGAGTTACCTATTCTGCCACCGGTTGGGCACATTTCCTGCGCCGTAGACCGAAGTGCTCACTTGGGAAATGCGCCGGGCCACGAAAGCGGGCCTACAGCACCACCGCGTCGTGGCCAAGGGCCATGCGCAGCTCACCCACCACCCGGTCGAGATCGACACAGAAGTCGTCGGCCAGGCGCAGCACCTTGCCCTGCCCGATGTGCAGGTAGACCGGCGAATCGCCCGGGTGTTCGCGCAGGATCTTGCGGATCTGATGGATCTTCAGCTCGTTGAGCGACGTGGCCGGCACCCGCAGGCGCAGCGGCGCGGAGTTGCCCGTGTCGAGACCCTCCAGAATCTGCACGTCCTGCACCATGAAGCCGATGCGCGACTCGTCGCGCTTGTCGATGCGGCCCTTCACGGTGACGATCGCGTCGTCGATCAGCTTGTGACCCTGCTCCATCAGCACTCGCGGAAACACGGTGGCTTCGATCGTGGAGTCGAGGTCTTCGAGGATGAAGACGGCCATCTGGTCGCCCTTCTTGGTGAACTTGCGCGCCAGGTTGGTGATCACGCCACCGAGCACGACGTTCGCCCCGTCGTCCTTCTCCACCGCCTCGGCGATGCTGCACTCCACCTTGCGGCGCAGCGCGGCCTCCACCCCCAGCAGCGGATGGTCGGAGATGTACAGGCCCAACATCTCCTTCTCGAACCTCAGCCGATCGCTCTTGTCGAACTCGATCGTCGGGATCGCCACCCGCTCGTCGAAGCCACCGTCACCGGTGTCGTCGCCCATGTCGCCGAACAGGCTCATGACGCCCTGGTCGCGCTCGCGGCGGCGCACGAGCGTGCCATCGATGATCTGCTCGAACACCATCAGCAGGCCCTTGCGCGTGTGCCCCAGTGAATCGAACGCACCCGCCTTGATCAGCGATTCCACGGTGCGCTTGTTGAGCACCGGTTCGGGCACGCGCTCGGCGAACTCGTGGAACGTGCCGTACGGCCCGTTCTGGTCGCGCTCGCGCAGCAACAGCTCGACCAGGCCTTCGCCGACATTGCGGATCGCGGACAGGCCGAAGGTGATCGCACCCGGGCTGCCGGCGGGAAGCGCCACGTCGGTGGGCACCTCGGCCAGGCTGAGCGCGGCGAAGTCGGTGACCGAGCGGTTGACATCGGGGGTGAGCACCTTCACACCCGTGGCCCGCGCGTCGCTGAGGTACACCGCCGCCTTGTCGAGGTTGCTCTTCACGCTGGTGAGCAAGCAGGCCATGTACTCGACCGGGTAATGCGCCTTCAGGTAGGCGGTCTGATAAGCCACCAGGCCGTAACCGAAGGCGTGGCTCTTGTTGAACGCATAGTCGGCGAACGGCTCGATGATGTCGAACAGTTCTTTGCCGAGGGCGCGTCCGTAGCCGGTGGTCTCGCAGCCGTCCTCGAACGCCTGGCGGGCGGCGGCCATCACTTCGCGGCTCTTCTTGCCCATCGCCTTGCGCAGGTTGTCGGCTTCGGCGAGCGAGTAGCCCGCGAACCGCTGCGCGACGCGCATCACGCTCTCCTGATAGATCATCAGGCCGTACGTGTCGCCCAGCACCTCCTTGGCGTCCTCGTGGAAGTACTCGACGGGCTTGCGGTCGTTCTTGCGGTCCGCGTAGTCGTAGTGCATGTTCACCGACATCGGGCCGGGCCGGTACAGGGCTACAAGCGCGGCGACGTCGTCGAACGAGGTGGGGGCCAACGAACGCATCAGCGCACGCATGGGCGGTGATTCCAGCTGGAACACGCCCATCGTGTCGCCGCGTTGCAGCAGTTCGAACACCTTGAGGTCGTCCAGCGACACGGTGTCGATGTCGAACGTGGCGTCTTTCGTGGCGCGCACCATGGCCACCGTGTCGGAGATGACGTCGAGGTTGCGCAGGCCGAGGAAGTCCATCTTCAGCAGGCCCAGCTCCTCCACGCCGTGCATCTCGAACTGGGTGACGATCGGGGCGTCTTCCGGCTTGCCGCCGGCCTCGGGCTTGCGCTGGATCGGCAGGTAGTCGGTGAGCTTCTCCTTGGTGATCACCACTGCGGCGGCGTGGATGCCGTCGCTGCGCTTCAGGCCCTCCAGCCCGCGGGCCACCTGCACGACGCGCTTCACGTCGGGGTCGGCCTCCACCATCGCCCGCAACTCGGCGGCGGCCTTGTAGCCGTCGGCGTACTTGGGGTTCTCCTCCAGGCAGTACTTCAGCGGGGTATCGCGGCCCATCACCAGCGGCGGCATCGCCTTGGCGACCTTGTCGCCCACGCCATAGGGGTAGCCCAACACGCGGGCGGCGTCGCGGACGGCGTTGCGCGCCTTGATCGTGCCGAACGTGATGATCTGGGCCACATGGTCGCGGCCGTAGCGTTCGGCCGCGTAGCGGATCATCTCGTCGCGGTAACGCGAGTCGAAGTCCATGTCGATGTCGGGCATCGAGATACGACTGGGGTTGAGGAACCGCTCGAACAGCAGGTCGTACTTGATCGGATCGAGGTCGGTGATACGCAAGCAGTACGCCACGGCGCAGCCCGCTGCCGAGCCACGCCCAGGCCCCACGCGGATGCCTGCGTCCTTGGCGTGCTTGATGAGATCCCAGACGATCAGGAAGTACGAGGCGAACCCCATGTTCTTGATCACCTGCAGCTCGTAGGCCAGGCGCTCGACGACACTGTTGGGCAGCGTCTCGCCCCAGCGCTCGGCCGCACCCTTCCACGTGAGCGCGTCGAGGTAGCCGCCGTCGTCGTCGAACCCCTCCGGCAGCGGGTAGTTGGGCAGTAACGGCTTGCCGAACTCGATGTTCACGTCGGCGCGCTCGGCGATCCAGAGCGTGTTGTCGCACGCCTCGGGGATGTCGCGGAACAGGTAGCGCATCTCGGCGGCGCTCTTGAGGTAGTGCTCGGTGCCCTCGAACTTGAAGCGCTTCGGGTCGTTGAGCATCGCCCCGGTCTGCACGCACAGCAGCGCGTCGTGCGACTCGTGATCGGCCTGGTGCACATAGTGCGAGTCGTTGGTGGCGATGAGCGGCGCCCCGATGCGCTTGGCGATCTCGAGCAGCTTGGGGTTGGTGTCGCGCTGCGCAGCCAGCCCGTGATCCTGCAGCTCGACGAACAGGTTGTCCTTGCCGAAGATCTCCTGCATCCGCCCCGCCTTCTGCAGGGCACCCTTCTCGTCGCCCTGCAACAGCGCCTGCAGCACATGGCCGCCCAGGCAGCCGGTGGTGGCGATGAGGCCGTCGTGATACTTCTCGAGCAGCTCCCAGTCCATCCGCGGCTTGTAGTAATAGCCCTCGAGGAACGCCAGGCTGGCCAACTGGATCAGGTTGCGATAGCCCTGGTTGGTCTCGGCCAGCAGGGTCATGTGGTAGTAGAGCTTCTTGCCGCCGTCGGTGTCGCCACCCGAGTCGTCGACCCGGCCACGGCGTGCGGGGCGCTCGTGCCGGCTGTCGTAGGCCAGGTAGGCCTCGGTGCCGATGATCGGCTTCACGCCCTGCTTCTTGCACTCCTTGAAGAACTCGAGGACGCCGTACATGTTGCCGTGGTCGGTGATGCCCAGGCCGGGCATTCCATCCTCCACTGCCTTGGCGACGAGTTCGTCGAGCTTGGCCGCCCCGTCCAGCATCGAGAACTCGGTGTGGACATGGAGGTGGGTGAACGAGTCGCCCACTGGCGCAGCCTCCTTCGAGTAGTAGCGGCAGAATCACACTGCTGTGATTCGATTGACCCTAGCCGCAATGTCCGCCGCGCGGAACAGCCGCGAGGGTGCCGAACGCTACAGGTAGGTGCCGGGGCGTTCCTGTTGCTCGGGGCCGCCCTGGCCGGGCCCGCCCACCATGCCGGCAGGCAGCTGACGCATCTGCTCGAGTTGCTGGCGGGCCGCGATCTGCTGCGCGAACAGGGTGGCCTGAATGCCGTGGAACAGACCCTCCAGCCAGCCAACGAGCTGCGCCTTGGCCACCCGCAGCTCACTTTCGGACGGTACGACATCTTCCTTGAACGGCAACGCCAACGTGTGCAGCTCGTGTTGCAGATCTGGCGACAGGGCCAAGCTGAGCTCGGCGATGGATCGTTCGTAGATCTCGGCGAGGCGTTCGCGACTCGCTTCGTCGAGCGGTTGACCGCGCACTTCCTCCAGCAACTGCTTGACCATCGACCCGATGCGCATCACCTTGGCCGGTTCGGTGACGGTCTCCGTCGGGAGCTGCTCTTCGACGGGGGGCTGGCCGTCGACCACCTCACCGCGCTCGACCTGGGGGAACTCGTCGCTCATCGGGACTCCATTTCGGGGCTCACTTCGCCGCTGCCGCCAGCAGCGGTACCAGCATCTCAGCAGACGTGAGCGACCCGTGTCGACACACGAGCGGGAACGGCCCGCTGTCGTCGGGGTCGTGGAAGCTGATCGGCGCATGTGGCACGAGCGCCACATCGCCGTATCGGGCCGCCACCGGCGGGCTGACGACCGGCCCGAACCAGCCCTGCTCGATGAGCTGCGCGCGGCTGTGCACCCACGACGTGTCGCTGTGGTGTTCGGTGGCTGCCGCCAGCAGATCGGCCGCGGCACCGGGCTTGGCGTGCAACCAGCGGAAGCGGCCCTCGCCGCTCTGCGCCCGCACGTGGCGCAACACGTCGGAGTGCGGGTGCACGATCCGGTCGCCCACGTGCACCTGGCCATGGTCGGCGGTCACGAGCAGGGCGGCGCCCGGCGGCAACTCGGCGATCACGTCGGCCACGATGCGGTCGACCGTACGCAGCTCGGCGTCGTAGAAGGGGCCGAAGCCGCGTTCGTGCGCAACCTTGTCGATCCCGTCGTAATAGGCGTACACGAACCGCTCGCGGGCGCGCAGCAGCTCTCCCACCACCACCGCCAGCCCCGAGGTGGTGCGATAGCCACGTGGCAGGCCGCCGCGCAGGTGCGCCGCGGTGAACGCCGACGACTCGAGCTCGGCCTTGCTGACCATGGGCACGCGCTCGCCGAGGAACGGCTCGAACGGCTGCGTCGTGGCGGGTTCGATGCGCCGACGCGCATCACCGGCCGACGTGTGCCAGCGCAGCACGTTCAGCACCTCGCCCGCAATCTCCATCCGGTAGCCGACGATGCCGTGCTCGCCCGGTGTGAGACCGGTGGTGATCGAGGTGAGGGCGGTGCCGGTGGTGGATGGCGCGACCGTGGTGATCGGGCCGCCGGAGAGGCCGCACAGCGTGGGTGCGAGCTCGGCGCGATCGTTGAGCTGCTCCCAGCCCAGGCCGTCGAGCACCAACAACACGACCTGGTGTGCCGACGCGGCCGCGGCAGGAATCCACGCCGGTCGTGTCGCCCCGCGAGGCGCCAACAGCGCGGGCACGATGCCGCGCACGTTCGCGCCTGCGTACTGAGGGACGATCGGTGTGGGTGCCACGAGAGCGTCAGTCCACCACCTTCCGCATGGTGCGCGCCAGCTCATCGGCAGCAGTTCGCCGTGGCTGGGCGGCATGTGCTCGCGATCTCGGGGGTGAACCGCCTACGATGGCGCCGTGCGTGTCTCGAGCAAGGGCGACTATGCGTGTCGGGCGTTGCTGTCGTTGGCATTGCACGACCAGGCAGTCGGCCCCACCTCGGTGCGCGACATCGCCGAGCGCACCGCCATCCCACAGCCCTATCTCGAGCAGATCCTGCTCGCACTGAAGGGCGCTGGCCTCGTGCGGTCGAAGCGTGGTGTCGGTGGCGGCTACGTGCTCGCACGCTCCCCTGCCGAGATCCTGCTCAGCGAGATCCTCAGCGCCGTCGACGGCCCGATCAGCCTCGGCGACTTCGGCGAGCCTCACCAGGACGGCGCCTGCGACCACGAGGGCCAGTGCGTGCTGTTGTCGATCTGGAAGTCCTCGGGCGAGCAGATGCGGCGCATCATGGAGGGCTTCACCCTCCAAGCCGTCGCCGACGCGGCCCGCGGCGAAGCGCCGTACCCCGACGCTCGGCTCGACTGGGTCATCTAGCCCTCGCCGAGGGCCGCACCCGCTACTCCAACGCGTCGGAGAGGCTTGCTTCCACAGCGCCGAGATCGGCCGGCAGCACCGACTCGAAGCACAGTTCCTCGCCGGTCAGCGGGTGCACCAGCTCGAGACCGGCGGCGTGCAAGAACGGGCGCGGGCACGGCAGCGGCACGCGAATGCCACCGTACTGGCCGTCGCCCACCACCGGGTGCCCGATCGCACTGAGGTGCACACGGATCTGGTGCGTACGACCCGTTTCGAGACGGCACTCCAGCACGGAGACGTCGGCCGGTGTGCGGAAGGCGTGCAGCACGCGGTACCGCGTACGGGCCGGCTTGCCGTCGACCACCACCGACATCCGCATCGGGTCGCGATGGTCGCGGCCGATCGGCGCGTCGATCACACCATTGGGGTTATCGAGGTGCCCCCACACGAGCGCGCGGTACACGCGGCCCACATCGCGCGAGGCGAGCGCGTTGACCAGGAAGCGATACGCCAGCTCGGTGCGGGCCACCACGAGTAGGCCAGAGGTGCCGACGTCGAGACGGTGCACGATGCCGGGGCGGTGCATCTCGCCGACGCTCGCGATGTCGGGGTAGCGGGCCAGGAGGCCGTTCACCAGCGTGCCATCGGGGTTACCAGCACCCGGGTGCACCACCAGGCCGGCGGGTTTGTCGATCACGATGATCTGGTCGTCCTCGAACACCACCGTGAAGACCACAGAGGGGTCGGGATGCGGCGCCTCGGGGGTGGGAAGCATCGACTCGTCGACCACCACCACCTGCCCCTCCTTCACCCGCAGCTTGCCAGCCGTCTGCGGCGCGCCGTCGAGCAGCACCCCACCGGCCGCCACCAGTGCGGCCGCGTCGCTGCGGCTGCACTCGGTGACGAGCGAGACGATCCGGTCGAGCCGTTCACCCGACAACGCTGCGGGAATCTCTTCCTCGATCATTCGGACACATCCTTGGGTGCGGTGCCCAGCGGATCGTCGGCCTTCGCCGTGAACAACGACCAGAGCACGAACAGGATGCCACCCACGTTGACGCCGACGTCGGCCACGTTGAAGATCGGGAACCACTGGAAGTCGATGAAGTCGATCACAGAGCCGTGCAGCCAGCCTTCGCCGCGGAACAGGCGGTCGACGAGGTTGCCCAACGCGCCACCCATCACGAACCCGGCCGCCACCAGCACGGTGCGGCTGTTCGAGTGACGCACCGACACCGCGATCAGCACCACCACGAGCAGCGCCAGCAGCCCGATGATCGGGCCGGCACCCTGCCCCTTCGAGAACGCCATCCCGCTGTTGAACGACAAGTTCCACTGCAGCGTCCAGATCACATGACGGGCGCCGCCATCGGCCAGCGAGCCGATCGCCCAATCCTTCGTGAGTTGGTCGGTGACCACCACGAGCAGTGCGATCGGCAGCATCAGCCGCCAAGGGTTCAGCGGCGCAGACGTCGCTTCGGCGACGGGCGCCGAGGCGTCGTCACCGGTCATCGACGACCGATCCCCCCGACCTTCTCCTCCACGAGCACTGTGGCCCACGGAATGGCCTCGAGCCGCTCGCGCGGGATCGGGCGGCCGGACTCGATCGAGTAGCCGAACGCGCCGGTGGCCAGACGCTCCATCGCGGAGTCGATCTCGGCCATGGTTTGGCGTGCTTGGGCGCTGAGCGCCAGGTCGCGCTCACGCTCGACCACCATCGTGTCGCCCTCGCCACCCTCGTCGTCGAACTGCACGTCGCCCATCTCTTGCTCTTCGATCAACTGCAACGCTTCGTCCTCCAGCCGAACGGCCTGGCCGAGCAGCAGCGCCTTCTCCTCGAGCAGCAAGGCCTTCATCGCGGTGAGGAACTTGACGTCGAAGTCTTTCGTGTAGGCGATGCCGTCCTTGGTGACACCCTTGACGACGGGCTTCTCGGGCCCTGTGGGCTTCTTCGGCAGAACCTTGGCAAGGGCTTTGGGCGCAGGGGCTGGAGCCACCTTCTTCGCCGGAGCCGCCTTCGGAGCCGGCGGCTTCGTCGCGGCAACGGCCTTCTGCGCCGGTACGACCTTCTTGGCGGGTGCGACCTTCTTGGTGGGCGCCTTGGCTGCCTTCTTCGCCGGCGCAGCCTTCTTGACCGGTGCGACCTTCTTGACAGGTGCAGTCTTCTTCGCCGGTGCGACCTTCTTGGCGGGCGCAGCCTTCTTGACGGGCGCAGCCTTCTTGGCCGGAGCGGTCTTCTTGACGGGCGCAACCTTCTTGGCCGGAGCGGTCTTCTTGGCCGGTGCAGCCTGCTTGACAGGTGCAGCCTTCTTCTTCGCCGGTGCGGGCTTCGCGGACGCGGCGGGCGCCTTCTTGGCCGGGGCGGCCTTCTTCGCGGGTGCCTTCTTGGCCGTGGCCATAGCGCTGTTCCTCCGTCGGACGACGTCGTCGATGTAGGCCGGGATGCTACCGCTCCGCGGCCGATTCGGGGCTGATCCAGGGCGCGAGCCGTCGAACAACTTCCGCGACAGGCAGGTGCACGACCAGCTGTTTCGACCGCGACGTGTGCCCGGCAGTCAGCTGCACCTCCCGCGCTCGAACACCCAGAGCCGCCGCCAGCACCTCTGCCACCTCGGCATTCGCGCGCCCTTCCAGCGGTGGGCTGCACACCTTGATGCGCAGTTCGTCACCATGCAGCCCCACCAGCTTGGCCGCGCTCGACCCCGGCACGACCCGCACCGCGACGACACTGCCGTCGCGGTGGGCGCGTACCGGACCGGTCAACCGGCCACCGTCACCGAGATGTGGATCGGTTCACCGTCGAGATCGGCGGTGGGCTCGCCCGCGCCCCATGTCAACGACGTGGCGAGCGTGGCATCCGTGAGCAGGTGTTGGAAGGCGCTGACCTGCCGCCGTACCGACTCGGGCACGCCGAGCGTGAGCGCGATGCGATCGCTGACCTGCAGCCCCGCATCTCGGCGGGCCTGCTGCACGAGGCGGACGAGGTCGCGGGTGATGCCCTCGGCCTCGAGCTCGGGGGTGAGCGTGGTGTCGAGCACCACCACGCCTGCCGCGTCGGACAGCGGGGTGCTGGCACCGTCGCCCTGCACCACGAGCTTGAGCGCGTACTCGCCGGCCTGCAGTGCCACTCCCCCGGCTACCACCGTGCTGGTGCCGTCGGGACTCACCGTCTGCTGCCAGTCGCCCGTCTTGACGGCCTTGATCACCTGCTGCACCTGGCCGCCCAGGCGCGGCCCCAGCTTGGCGGGCACCACCTGCAGGTCGTACGTGGCCACCGAATCCACATCGTCGGTGAGCGACACCGACTTCACGTTCACCTCGTCGGCCACCAACTCGGTGAACGCCGCCAGGCGATCGGAGCCGGGCACCGCCACCTGCAGCGAGGCGAGCGGTTGGCGAACGCGGCGGCCATGCGCCTTGCGCAGGCGCAGCGTGCTGCTGCACACGTCGCGAGCGAGGTCCATCGATTCCACCAACGCCGGATCGGCCGGCACGTCGGCGGCCGACGGATAGTCGGTGAGGTGCACGCTGCGCTCGCCGGTGAGCCCTCGGTACACCGACTCGGTGACCAGTGGCAGCAGCGGCGCGAGCGCACGGCACAGTAAGGCGAGCACGGTGTGCAGCGTGTCGATCGCAGCTTGGTCGCCCGCCCAGAAGCGGTCGCGCGACCGGCGCACGTACCAGTTGGTGAGCGCGTCGAGGAACGAGCGCACGGCGCCGCACGCCTCGAACAGGTCGTACTCGTCGAGCTCGGCGGTGATCTCTGCCAGCAGGTCGTGGGTCTTGGCCAGGATGTACCGGTCGAGCACATCCGTGCTGTCGGTGCGGAACGTGCCGCTGGTGCCGGCTGCATTGGCGTACAGCGAGAGGAAGTACCACGAGTTCCAGATCGGCAGGATGACGTGCCGCACCGTGTCGCGGATGCCGTCCTCGGTGACCATCAGGTCGGTGCCGCGCAGGATCGGCGAGCTGAGCAGGTACCAGCGCATGGCATCGCTGCCGTACGTGTCGAACACCATCATCGGGTCGGGATAGTTGTTGAGGCTCTTCGACATCTTCTGCCCGTCGTCGCCCAGCACGATGCCGTGGCTGACGCACGTGTTGAAGCTGGGCTTGTCGAACAGCGCAGTGGCCAGCACGTGCAGCGTGTAGAACCAGCCCCGGGTCTGGCCGATGTACTCGACGATGAAGTCGCCCGGGTAATGGCTGTCGAACCACTCGCGGTTCTCGAACGGGTAGTGCACCTGTGCGAACGGCATGCTGCCGCTCTCGAACCAGCAGTCGAGCACCTCGGGCACGCGACGCATCACCGACTTCCCGGTCGGGTCGTCGGGGTTCGGGCGCACGAGGTCGTCGACGTACGGCCGGTGCAGGTCGGTGACGGCAACGCCGAAGTCGCGTTCCATCTCGGCAAGGCTGCCGTACACGTCGATGCGCGGGTAGTCGGGGTCGTCACTGCGCCACACCGGGATCGGCGAGCCCCAGAAGCGGTTGCGGCTGATCGCCCAGTCGCGAGCGTTGGCCAGCCACTTGCCGAACTGACCTTCCTTGATGTGCTCGGGCACCCAGCGGATCTGCTGATTGAGCTCGACCATGCGGTCACGGAATGCCGTGACCTGCACGAACCACGACGAGATGGCCCGGTAGACCAACGGCTCGGCACAGCGCCAGCAGTGCGGGTAGCTGTGCAGATAGCTGTCGTGGCGCACCACCAGGCCACGCGCCTTGAGGTCTTTGATCACCTCGGGGTTGGCATCGAACACGTGCATGCCTGCCCAGGTGGACACCTCGGCGGTGTAACGGCCGTGCTCGTCCATCGGGCACAGCGTGGGGATCCCTACTGCGTTGCATGCGTTCTGGTCGTCCTCACCGAAGCCGGGGGCCATGTGCACCACGCCCGTGCCATCCTCGGTGGTGACGAAGTCGGCGGCCAGCACATGGAACGCGTTCGGGGTGTCGGCAAAGAAGGGGAACAGCGGGGTGTACTTGCGGCCCACCAGGTCGGCACCGGTGAGCGTGCCCACGCGAGTGGCCCCGCCAAGTTCCTTCTCGTACGAACCGAGCCGGGCCTCGGCGAGGATGTAGCGGGTGCCGTTCTCCTCCATGACCGCGTACTCCACGTCGGGGCCGACCGCGAGGGCAAGGTTGCTGGGCAGTGTCCAGGGCGTGGTGGTCCAGGCGAGGATGATCTCGCCGCTCTCCAAGTGGAACTGCACCGTGAGCGCCGGGTCCTGCCGGTCGTGGTAGACGTCGTCCATGCGTGTCTCGGTGTTGCTGAGCGGGGTCTCGCACCGCCAGCAGTAGGCGAGCACGCGGAACCCCTCGTAGACCAGCCCCTTGTCCCACAGCGTCTTGAACGCCCACATGACGCTCTCCATGTAGTCGGTGTCGAGCGTCTTGTAGTCGTGCTCGAAATCGACCCAGCGCGCCTGACGGTCGACGTAACGGTGCCAGTCGTCGGTGAACCGCAGCACGCTGGTGCGGCACGCGTCGTTGAACTTGTCGATGCCGTACTTGGTGATCTCGGGGTGGCCGCTGATGCCCAGTTCCTTCTCGGCCACCACTTCGGCGGGCAGGCCGTGGCAGTCCCACCCGAAGCGGCGGTGCACCTGCTGGCCGCGCATGGTTCGGTAGCGGGGCACGGCGTCCTTCACGAACCCGGTGAGCAGGTGGCCGTAGTGTGGCAGACCATTGGCGAACGGGGGGCCGTCGTAGAACACGTACTCGTCGGCGCCGTCGCGCGCATCGATCGAGGCCTGGAACGTTCCGTCGGCGTCCCAGAACGCGAGGATGTCGCGCTCGACGTTCGGGAACAAGGGTTGCGGCTGGACGTTGGGGTAGGTCACGGGTGCTCCTGTGCTGCTTGCACAGGGACGAACCGGAGGTCCGCGGTACCACCCTGCTTGCCGTGTCGGTGTGGGAAGGCCCCACGGAACATGGCCACTCGTTGACCCAGCGATGTCGGGCTGGACCCGTCCGGTTCTAGTGGGATGTGGTGGCGAACCGCCACACCTGTTCTTCCGGAGGCTCGGAGGTGATGGCCTCGTCAATGCCGTGTTCGAAGAGCTTAGCGCCCGGGGCACTGCTCGATTGCTGCAGTTTCAGCGCAGCTCGTCGCCGCCGATGCGGAACGGATCGTTGGGAGTGGCCTTCGGCTTCGTGATCGGCACCTCGGCGGTGACTTCATCGGCGTAGGCACGCGGTACAGCGGTGGTGATCGGCACCTGCCCGGTGGGCACCGACTCCGCGTCGAACCCACTCCAAGGATCGTCGCGCTGCACCTCGGGGAATGCTCGCGGCGCGGGCGCCGAAGTGGCGAACAGCGACATCGGATCGTCGTCCTCGGCGTCGGCGTCGACCGGGGTGATCACGAACGGCTCGAACGGCTCGGGCACGGGCGCCGGAGACGGAGACGGAGCGACGACGG
Organism: Actinomycetota bacterium; assembly: GCA_030645495.1. GTDB lineage: Bacteria > Actinomycetota > Acidimicrobiia > Acidimicrobiales > Ilumatobacteraceae > UBA668. Next base: position 148,877 of record JAUSLV010000026.1, on the reverse strand, counting down.
CCACGGGCTGCGGCGCGGGCGTCGCCGCCACCTCGGCGGTGTGCGCGACGCTGGAAGCTTCTGGTTCGGCCGAGGCCGACATCAGCGGACGCCGCATGTCGCCGAGGCCACCCGGCACACGATCGACGATGTCGTGCAGCTCGACGGCCGTCTCGCGCAGGCGCTCGCGCTGCGCTTGGATGTATTGCTCGAGCTGATCGACGTCGGCCAGCAGGAAGTCGCGACGGGCGAGCAGGGCCTGCACTTCGTTCTCGGCGCGAGCGAGCTCTTCTTCCTTCGAGCGGCGGGCCTCGACCCGTGCCTCGTCGACCATCTTCGTGGTGAGCGCGCGTGCATCGTCGACCACTCTGCTGGCCTCTTCACGAGCCGAGCTGGTGACTGCTTGGGCCTCGGCACGCGCTTCGGCGACGGTGGAATCGGCCGTGCGTTGCGCGAGCAGCAGGGTGCGGCTGATGACCTCTGTGTCGCCGCTGGACGGCGCGACCACGACGCCACCCGAAGGGGTGCCACCCTCGCGAGCGACCACGCCCGCCTGCTGCGATACCTCCTGCAACCTGGCCACTGCGGCACGCGCCCGCGACTCCATCGCGGCCGCCTGACTCTGCGCCGTTTCGAACGCGGCGGCGACCTCGTCTCGGAAGGCATCGACCTCGTCGGGGTCGTAGCCCTTCTTCACCGTCGTGAACTCGGCGGTGCGAATGGTCTGGGCGCTAATATCCATGCCGTCGATGTTACGGGGTTCGCGGCCGTGGAGACAGCCGGGCCCCGCGATCAGGCTCCGTAGCCCGAGTCGTCATACCCGCCGTGACGTGGCAATGGCTTCAGCAGGTACACGCCGGTGGCCACCTTCTCCATGCTGCCGTCGAGGCCGTAACACAGGCCGCTGGCGAAGTCGATCAGCCGGCGGGCGACCTCTCGATCGGCCGCCTCGAGGTTCATGATCACCGGCAGCCCTTCCTTGAACTTGTCGGCGACTTCCTGTGCGGAGTCGAACCGCCGAGGCTTCACCGTGTACGGATCGGTGCCCGACGACGGTGGCGCGATGCGGGCCACGGGGGGCGACGGCCGCGGATTACTGGGCCGCGGCTGCACACTCGAGTCGTCGGACGCGGGCACTGGCCGGCGGATGGCGACATCGGGCTGCGTGCTGGGGAACGTGGGGCGCGACGGCATGGTGCGCACGGGCGGCTCGGGCTCGTAGTCCTGATATCCACCTTGTTGCGAGTAGCCACCCTGCTGGCGTTCGGGCGGGTAGCCGCCCTGCTGGCGATCCGGCGGATACCGCTCGGGCGGATACCCTCCTCGTTGCTGACGGCCCATGTCGTCGCGCATCGGGGGTCGGCCCTGCCGCATCGGACGCTCGGGTTCGGGCGCCATGTCGTAGTCGTCGTAGGCATCGTCAGGCCCGAGGCCCAAGTAATCCATCGCCTTCTTCCACATCGACATTCACCGACCCTCCTGCGTCCAACGAGGCTACCGCACCGAACCCGCCGAAACGGGACGCTCTCCGAACAGCGCGCTCCCGACGCGCACCTGCGTGGAGCCCTCTTGCACGCCAACTTCGAGGTCGTCGGTCATCCCCATCGAGCACACCGCGAGGCGCAAGCGATCACAGAGTGAGCGCACCGCGCGGAAACCCGCGCGTGCGGCCTCGGGGCCACCGACAGTCGGGCCGACGGTCATCAGCCCGCGCACGTCGAGCCCCGCGCTCACAGCCGTCTCCAACAACGCCGGCACGGCTGCCAGAGCGCACCCGCCCTTGCCCGGTTCGTCGGCGCAGGCCACCTGCAGCAGCACTGCTGCGCCGGGCACCCGCTTCGCCAGCTCGGCCACCAGCGACGCGCGGTCCACCGACTCGTACACGTCGATCAGCGGAGCCAGCAGACGCACTTTGTTCGTTTGCAACTGCCCGATGAAATGCACCGCGAACAGTGGCCGCTCGCCGGCGAACTTGGCGACCACTTCCTGCGCGTAGTTCTCGCCCACCGCGCTGCAGCCGGCCCGGTGCGCAGCCCGACAGTGATCGATGCTGAACAGCTTCGTGACCGGCAACACGCTCACGCCCACACCGCCGGCGTTGGCGATGCGCTCACGCACCGCAGCGAGGCGTTCGGCCACCATGGCGTCGAGATCGTCGCCAGCAGCGCTCATCGGATGCTCCGCTTGCACACGGTCATCACCTGACGGCCCGTCTGGGCGCGCCGCCGGTGTGAGAAGTACAGGTCGTCGCGGCACCCTGTGCACAGCGACAGGTCGCGCAGTTCGACGTCGAGTTCGTGCAGCGCGCAGCGCACCACGGCTCGCATGTCGAGGGCCGGCGATCCCCACGAGGTCGTGGCGCACACCTCGGTGCCGAAACGCCGCTCGAAGCGTTCGAGGTCGGCAGCCCCGAACTCGTAACAGCAGGCATGGATGCACGGTCCCAAGTAGGCGGTGACAGGGCGGGCTGCCGGCCCCATCGCCGCCACCGCCGCGGCGAGTACTCCGTGCAGCGCACCCTTCCAGCCGGCGTGCACGGCTGCCAGCGTGCCGTCGGCGCCGACCAGCACCACCGGCGCACAATCGCCCACCCACACGCTCAGCACCACGCCGCGGGCGCGCGTCACCAGTGCATCACCGATCGCGAAGTCGTGCTCGCCGGGCGCCGAGACCGTGAGCACGCTCGTGCCGTGCACCTCGTCGAGCTGCGTCCACGTACCCGTTGCGAACGCCTGGCGGCGGTGCAACAGCGCAGCGCGGGAACCCTCGATGTGGAAGTCGCCGTTGCGCACCGTGCTGCAACGGATCTCGACGATCTCGTCGCCCAGATCGACCGCCAGGCGAGTGACCGGCCCGGCGTCGACCGGACGGATCACTTCAGGAAGGACGGCACGTCGAATTCGTCGTCGTCGAGCGGATCGACCTTGTCGTCGGCGAACAGATCCTTGAGGCTGCTCGTCGCGCGCGAGTCGGGCACGGCCTTGATCGCCGGACGAGCCGCCACGTGCGCACCCGTGTTCGTGGCCGACGTGGTGGTGCTGGTGCTCGCCGAGCTGCCACCGGAGCCGCCGTCCCACCGGTCGAACCCGGCGGCGATGACGGTGACCTTGACCTCGTCACCCATCTCGTCGTCGATGACGGTGCCGAAGATGATGTTCGCGTCTTGGTGGGCGACACCGTGGATGATCTCGGCTGCAGCGTTCATCTCGAACAGACCCATGCTGGACGGGCCGGTGATGTTGAGCAGGATGCCGCGGGCACCGTCGATGGCAGCCTCGAGCAGCGGACTGCTGATCGCGGCCTTGGCGGCGGTGATCGCCCGGTTCTCGCCGCTGGCCTGACCAATGCCCATCAACGCCGAGCCGGCACTGCTGAGGATCATCTTCACGTCGGCGAAGTCGGTGTTGATGAGGCCCGGAGTGGTGATCAGGTTGGTGATGCCCGACACGCCCTGCAGCAACACTTCGTCGGCCATCTTGAACGCGTTGAGCACGCTGGTCTTCTCGTTGGCCACCGTGAGCAGGCGGTCGTTGGGAATGACGATCAGTGTGTCGACCTTCTCTTTCAGGCGCTGCACGCCCGCATCGGCCTGCACCGCACGGCGGCGACCCTCGAAGCTGAACGGGCGAGTGACCACGCCGATGGTGAGCGCGTTCATACTGCGCGCCACCTCGGCGATCACGGGGGCCGCGCCGGTGCCGGTGCCACCGCCCTCGCCGGCGGTGATGAACACCATGTCGGCACCCTTGATCATCTCTTCGATCTCGTCGCGATGGGTCTCGGCCGCGTTGCGGCCGACATCGGGATCGCTGCCTGCGCCGAGGCCGCGAGTGAGGTCGCGACCGATGTCGAGCTTGACATCTGCGTCGCTCATCAGCAGCGCCTGCGCGTCGGTGTTGACCGCGACGAACTCGACACCCTTGAGGCCCGCGTCGATCATGCGGTTCACGGCGTTGACGCCGCCGCCGCCGACACCGATCACCTTGATGACGGCGAGATAGTTCTGCGGAGCGCCGGCCATCAGATGAACCTCCGGGGAGAGATAGGACAAAGAAGCATCAAAAAGTCACCTATGAGGTTCGATCGTAGCGAATGGGGCGCCCCGATACGTGGAGGGCACTCACGAGGGGCAGGGTACCGTGCCCACCTCGTCGGTGGATACATCCAGCTCACAAGTGCCGGCAAGCCCGTCGCGCACCCTGCCCAGCAAGCGCGCCAGCTTGTCGTCGAGGCCGCGGAGATCGCCCAACCGCACGCTGACCGAGCCGTTCAACACCATCGACAGGCTGCCGGTGGCGGTGTCGACCCCGACCGAGGTGGTGATCGTCGCGATCTCGGTCGGCAACGCCAGCACCATCTGCGCTGCGGCCGCGTACGCGGCGGGGGCGAACTCACCACGCGGGATGTCGGGGTTCGAACCGGTGATCTGCACATAGTCGACGGGCAGGCCGGCGATGACGTCGAGCACCCTGCCTTGCACATCGATCACGCGGAACTGGCCGTCGAACCCCTGGAACGCGGCGACCGGCCGGCGTTCGCGGATGTCGATGTACACCGAGTGCGGGAAGTCGGTACGCACCGAGGCGGCCTCCACCCACGGCACCGCTTCCAGCGTCAGCTCGGCCGCATGCGTGTCGACCAGCAGCACGGCTTCGCCCTTCATGCTCGCGATCACTTCCGCGAGCACGTCCTGATCGGTGTAGACCGCGCCCTGCACGTACACCTCACGCACGTCGAACAACGTCGAGGCGAACGTCGCGATCACGAGGATCAGCGAGATCACGATGCCCGAGGCCACGCCGAGGATGATCAAGCGGCGGCGACCCTCGGCCTTACGAACGGCGTTGCGCCGAGCCTTGATGCGCGGATCGATGCCGCCCGAGGTGCGCGCCGGCGCGGCCTCGATGACGCCGAAGTCGTCGAGGTCTTCGATCACGATCGTCGAGCGCTCACGACTGCCGCCACCCACGGCATCGCGCCGCTCGTAGAACTCCTTCTCCTTCTCCTCGTCGAGGTACACGAGGTCGGGCAGTTCGCTGTCGGCGATCACGATCGTGCGCCGGGGCGACCCTCGACCCGCCCCCTTCGCCTTCACCACCGGCACCTCTTGCGTGATGTGCTCGTCGGCGGCCACCGGGGCGATCACTTCCCCGGTGTCGTCGCCGGTGTCGTCCCCCGTGTCGCGAGGGTCGGCAAGCCCCAACATGCGGTCGATCGACGGGTCGTCGAAGTCGTACGCGGGCGTCGGGTCGGAGAACGCGTTCTGCAACTCGTCGAGCACGTGCTCGGGCAGTTGGTCGTGCCGCGGCAGCTCTGGTTCCTTCACCAGCGCACCCCCTCGGCAGGTTCGTCGGCGACATCGTCGAAGCCCACCAGGCGGATCTCGCTGCGCAGGTCGAAACCTGCCTGCTCACGCACGAGTGCGCGCACGTGCTGCATGACGGCCCGCACGTCGGCGGCGGTGGCACCGGGCTCGGCCTGGATGAAGTTCGCGTGCTTCTCACTGACGACGGCTCCGCCGACGCGGAAGCCACGCAGGCCCAGCTGATCGATGAGGACGGCAGCCGGGAGCTCACCGGGAATGGGATTGACGAACACCGAACCTGCATTCTGCCCGCCCGGCTGGTGCTCGCGCCGCCACCTCACGATCTCTGCCAGGGAAGCCTCTGATGCCACCACATCGCCGACGGCGAGCTGGATCCGTGCGTCGAGCACCACCTGGTGATCGGCCAGCGAGGATCCGCGGAAGCGCAACTCGAGGTTCGCCACCGGCACCCAGGCGCGGACGGCACGGTGCATGTCGTAGAGGTGCACGCCCACGAGTGATGCGGCCATGTCGCTGCCATGACCGCCGGCGTTCATCCGCACCGCGCCACCGATCGAGCCGGGCACGCCGACGGCCCACTCGAACCCGACCAATCCGGCTGCAGAACAGCGACGGGCCAGCACCGGCAACGCGACGGCGGCGCCGGCGTGCACCACGTCGTCGTGGAACTCGAGCCATTCGCTCATCGCTGCCAGCGACACCACGACGCCGCGGTAGCCGGTGTCGGCCACCAGCATGTTCGACCCGCGACCCAACACGAGCACGGGCAGCCCGGTGTCGCGAACCACCTCGGCGACGAGCGCCAGTTCGACATCGTTGCGCGGCGAGGCGAACACCGCTGCCGCTCCACCGAGTTTGTACGTGGTGTACGGCGCCAGCGGCTCGCCGCTCGTGGCGAACTGCTGCAGCCGCACGAACGCTTCCTGCTGCACACGGTCGAGCTTCACGTCGTGCGGAGCCTTCGCTCGGCGCGCAGTTCGGTCCGCAGCGCCTGCACCTCGTCGGGCAGCGCGGCGATGTCGCCGCAGCCCATCGAGATGCACACATCCCCCTCGCCGAGTTCGTGAGCCAGGAACTGCACCAGATCGGAACGTTTGGGCATCCAGACGACCCGTTGGCGCGGGTGCGCGTCGAGCACGGCGTTGACCAGCAGCTTGCCGGTGACGCCGGGGATCGGCGCGGTGCCCGAGGCATAGATCTCGGTGAGCACGACGACGTCGGCGTCGACGAACGCCGAGTGGTAGTCGGGCCACATGTTGACGATCCGGTTGAACCGATTCGGTTGGAACACGGCAACCACGCGCTGCCACCCGTCGCCACTCTGGCGGGCCGCAGCCAACACCGCGGAGATCTCCGACGGCAAGTGCGCGTAGTCGTCGACGAGTGTGGCCCCGCCATCCACCCCACGTACATCGAACCGGCGCGCGACGCCCCCGAACTTGGCCAGCGCCGCGGCAGCGACCTCGAAGGGCACGCCGATCGTGACCGCCATCGCCAGGGCGGCCGTGGCGTTGCGGACGTTGTGCACACCCCGCAGCGGCAACGAGACCGAGCCGAGCCGGCGACCGCGGTGCTCGACGTCGAACTTGAACGAGCCCTCACCGGCGGCCACGTCGACAGCGCGGAAGTCGGCGGCAGGATCGGTGCCGTACGTGATGCACTCGTGTCGGTCGGCCAGCAGCGCAGTGGTGGGGTCATCGATGCACAGCACTCGTGGACCGTTCACCTGCGCGAGATACCGGTCGAACCCGTCCACGATCGCCTCGAACGAGCCGTAGTGCTCGAGATGATCGACCTCCACGTTGGTGAGGATCGTGCCGTACAGCGGCAACTGGAGGTGTGTGCCGTCGCTCTCGTCGGCCTCGACGACCAACCACTCGCCGCCCGTCCACTGCGCGCCGGTACCCATGTCGGTAACATCGCCGCCGATCACGAAACTGGGCTTCAACCCGGCTTCGGCGAGGATCAGCATCAGCATCGAAGTGGTGGAGGTCTTGCCGTGCGTTCCGGCGACCGCCAGCGACTTCGCCCGCGCACAGATCGCGGCAAGCATGCCCGAGCGGTGCATCGAGAGCACGCCCACCTTGTCGGCCTCGTCACGCTCGATGTTCCGTTCGGGGATCGCCGTGCTCCACGTGATGGCGTCACGATCGTGCACCAGATCGCGCAAGTGGCCCACGTGCACATCCACGCCGGCTGCCCGAACGCGATCGAGCACGCTGCGCTCGCGAATGTCGCTGCCGGTGACCTCGTGGCCCATCTCCGCCAGCACGATCGCGATCGCACTCATACCAGGGCCACCGACCCCCACCACGTGCAGGCGTCGTGGTGCGGACAGGTCGATCGGCGGCGTGGGAGCGGCGTTCATCGCTGCACTCCTCCGGCGACACGCTCGATCACGTGCACGAGTCGGCCGCTGCGATGCGCTGCACCTGCAGCGAACGCTGCAGAACCAATCACCGCGAGCGCCGCCGGGTCGGCCACCAAGCGCTGCACCTCTGCCGTCACCCGCTCCACGGTGAACGCCGATTGCTCGATGAGGATGGCCGCACCGCGCTCGCTGAGCACCTCTGCGTTGCCCACCTGATGGTTCTCGGCGGCGCCGGGCCAGGGCACGATGATCGCCGGAACACCGACCGTGGCCAATTCGGCGATCGTGCCGGCACCACCGCGGGTGACCATCAGGTCGACTGCCGCGTACAGCTGGGCCATTCGCTGCTCGTAGCCGATCACGCGGTACAGGATGCCCGACGCGCCGTCGCGAGCGGGCGCGGCGACGCTGAGAAATCGATCACCCACGACGTGGTACACCGCCAGATCGGCGCGTGCCGACAGCTGCTGCACCATCGCGGTCACGGTCGCGTTGACGGCGGCGGCGCCCAGCGAGCCGCACACCACGCCCACCACGAACCGATCGGCCGGCAGGCCGAGCTCGTCGCGGGCCGCGGCCCGCGACGCTGCCCGGTCGAGCGTCACGAGTTCGCCGCGGACCGGCGCACCCGTGTGCTCGGCGTGCGGGAGCGCCGACCCCTCGAACGCGACCGCGCACACTGCCGCCCGCTTCGCCATCAGCGTCGACACCAACCCCGGGCGACGGTCGTACGACACCACCACGTAGGGCACCCTCGCCCGCCGCGCAGCCCAGGTCGCCGGGAAACTGCCGTACCCGCCGAGGTTGACCACGACGCTCGGCTGCAGGTCGCGCACCAGGCGCTTCGCGGCCCGCAGCGCGCCGACGAGCTTGACCGGCAGGAGGAGGTTGCGACCGAGGTTGCGCAATGAGACACTGCGCTGCAACCCCACCACGTCGAGGAACGTGTGCGGAAAGCCGGTGGGCGGCACCAAGGTCGTCTCGACGCCGCGCTGCGTGCCCACGTAGTGGATCGAGCTGCGCTGGTGCCCGGCAGCCGCCAGCGCCTCGGCGACGGCGAGGGCGGGCAGCACATGGCCGGACGTGCCGCCGCCGGTGACGACGGCGAACGTGCTCATCGCACGTTACGGGCGACGTTGAGCAACAGCCCGCAGGCCGTGAGCGTGACGAACAGCGAGCTGCCTCCCGCCGAGAAGAACGGCAGCGTCAGGCCGGTCACCGGCATCAACCCGGTGACACCACCCACGTTGATGATCGTCTGCACGACGAGCCAGCCGACGATGCCACCTGCGAGCAGCGAGTGGAACCGGTCCTGTGTGGCCATCGCCACCTGCACCCCCGCGTAGGCGAGCACCATGAACCCACCGAGCACTGCCACGATGCCGATCATGCCGAGCTCCTCGGCGATCACGGCGAAGATGAAGTCGGAGTGCGCCAACGGAAGGAACTCGCCGAGTTTGTTGTTGCCGCGCCCCACGCCGGAACCGGTGAGGCCACCCTGCGCCATCGCGATCATCGCCTGGTACGTCTGGTAGCTGAGGTGGTCCTTGTGCGCAGCGATGTCCATGAACGCCGTGAACCGGGCCTCGCGGCGTGGGCTGGACGACACGAACCACAACGCACCGACGGCCCCAATGGCGCCCGACGCGGTCATCAGCGACAGCGGTGCGCCGGCGATGAACAGCGTGGTGAACACGATGGCCGCCAACACGATCGCCGAGCCGAGGTCGCCTTGCGCGAGGCACAGGGCAGCTCCGACGACGGCGATGCCCAGCACGGGGAACACGGTGCGCCGGGGATCGTGCAGCTCGTCCTTTCGCCGGGCGAGCAGGTCGGCGCAGGCGATCAGCATCGCCAGCTTGAGGAACTCGCTGGGCTGGAAGTTCACGGCGCCGATCGTCACCCACGAACTGGCGTCGTTGACCCGATCACCGATCGAGGGCACGAACGGCAGCAGCATGCCGCCGCAGGCGATCACCAGCGCAGGCCTGATCAGCCGTCGCCAACGCCGCATCGGGATGCGCATCGCGCACCACAGCGACACGCAACCGAGCGCGGCCCACAGCAACTGGCGGTTGAACAGCCTCCAGGGTGAGAAGCCCTTGTGGAACTGGCTGATCGACGTCGCCGACAGCACCATCACCAGACCGAGCATGGTGAACACGGTGATCACCACCGCCATCACGTAGAACGCTGTCGGCGGCGGCGCCGACGGGCGTACGTCGGTGCGCTTCGTGGGGTGCCGGCGCATCGCATCGGCGCGGGCGAGTGCCGCCCGCCGACGGTCACTGAGGAGAGCCGACGAGGAGCTCATCGAGCACCAACCCTTTCGCGCAGTGAAGCGACGAGCCGTTTGAAGTCGTTGCCCCGAGCCGGATACCCGCCATCCGGGTACCAGTCGAAACTGGCGCAGGCCGGCGACAGCAGCACGACATCGCCGGCCGACGCGATCGCGGCTGCGCGTTCGACGGCATCGGCCATCGACGACGCCGCCTGCACCGGGCAGAACGGAGCGAATGCGGCCGTGACCTCGGAGGCGGATTCGCCCAGGCCGATGACCGCCTTGACCCGCGCGTGTTCGGTGGCGAGCGAGGCGAGGTCGAGCCCCTTGTTGCGGCCTCCGGCCAGCAGCACAACCCGCTCGAAGCTGCGGATCGCCGTCAGCGCAGCGTGCGGCGAAGTGGCCTTCGAGTCGTTGAACCAGCGCACGCCCTCGATCTCGCCGAGCGGCTCGATCCGGTGCGGCGGATGCTCGAACGTCGAGAGCGCGACCCGCACGTGGGCGGCGGTGGCGAGGCCACTCTCCAGCACGAGCGCCGCGGCGGCCAGCGCATTGGTGATGTCGTGGGGCAACGAACGAGTCATGCACGACACTGGTGCGATGAGCCCGGCAGGGCCAACCAGCTCGCGGTCGACGACGTGGTAGTGCGCACCGGTGGCGGCGAACGTGCGGGTGGGGCCACCCGCCTCGAGCAGGTTGCGCATCACCACCGGGTCGGCGGCAAACCCGATGGCCACGTCGGTGTCGCGTCGATTCGCCCACATGCGCGCCTTCGCGGCCTCGTAGGAAGCCAGCGAGGTGTGCCAGTTCTGATGATCGGGGGCGAAGTTCAGCCACACCGACGCTTCGGCGCGGAAGCACTCCAACCAGTTGAGCCGGAAACTGCTGCACTCCACCACGAACACGTCGATGTCGTCGTCGAGCGCGGCCACCAGCGGCACCTCGGTGTTGCCGACAGCAGCTGGCCGATGGCCGGCGGCGGCGAGCATGTGCGCGGTCAGCAAGGTGGTGGTGGTCTTGCCATCCGTGCCGGTGATCGCCAACATCGGGCGCGGGCCCCCGGCGCGCTCTTGCTCCCACTCGTAGGCCAGGTCGATCTCCGTGCGGATCGGCGTGCCGGTTGCCAGCGCGGCCACGATCACGGCGTGCGACTCGGGCACGCCAGGCGCCGGGCACACCATGTCGCTGTCGGCCACCAGGCCGGCCACGGCCTCAGCCGTCGGGCGTTCGACCAACGTCGCGCCCAGCGTCGCTGCGCGCGCTCGCTTGCCCTCCGACGGGTCGTCGTCGGCCACCAGCACCCGCCAGCCGCGCTGCACGAGGCGCGTGGCGAGCGCATCGCCGGCGAGGGCGATGCCGTACACCAAGGCGGTGCGGGGGCGGGCAGGGGCGGTCACGGGTTCGGCCTCAGAGGTTGTCCGTGTAGCGGGTGAAGTCGGCGATGAAGATGGCGAGCGAAGCCGCGACACAGATGCCGCTGATGATCCAGAAGCGGATGATCACGGTGGTCTCGGGCCAGCCGATCAGTTCGAAGTGGTGGTGGATCGGCGACATGCGGAACAGCCGCTTCTTACGGCCCGATGCCTTGAACACGCCCATCTGCACCGCGACCGAGCCCGCCTCGAGCACATTGATGCCGCAGATCAGGATGAGCAGCAGTTGCGTGTCGGTGGTGAGCGCCAGCAACGCCAGCGCCGTGCCGATGGCCAGCGCACCGACGTCGCCCATGAAGATGCGCGCCGGGGCCGCGTTGAACCACAGGAAGCCTGCGCAGGCCCCTCCGAACGCAGCGGCGAACACTGCCAGGTCGAGCGGATTGACCACCGCTGAGTACACGTCGGGGTTGCGGAACGCCCAGTAGGCGATGATCGAGAAGGCAAGGAAGCCCATCATCGCCGAGCCACCCGCCAGCCCGTCGAGGCCATCGGTGACGTTGACCGCGTTGCTGGTGCTCCACACGATCAGGCCGGCGAACAGCACGAACAGCGGCCATGGCACCGACCAGCCGGGCACGCTGGCGCGCGTGAACGAGATCGACTCGCTGACACCGGTGGCCGTGACCAACCACCAGGCGAGCAGCACCGAGAAGCCGAGTGTGACGTAGCTCTTCTTCTTCCAGAAGATGCCCCGGTTGTGCGCCCGGCGAACCTTGATGTAGTCGTCGAGGAACCCCATCGCGGCCATCACCAGCACGCCGACCCACATGATCATCGCCTGATCGGAGAACGCGAGACCGCGGCGCAGGTGCGCCACCAACCAGCCGCTGAGGGCCGCGAACACGATCGCCAGCCCACCCATCGTGGGCGTGCCGGCCTTGCTCATGTGGTGCTCGGGGCCAAGGTCTTCCTTGCCCAGGATCGGCTGACCCTTGCCACGGTCACGGAAGAACGTGATCAGGTAGCGAGTGCAGATCAGGGCGATCACCATGCCGGTCGCGCCGGCGATCATCACTGCGATCATGACGCCCCCTCCAGCAATTCGCGGGCGACCACGCGGTCGTCGAACGTGTCCTCACGCGTTCCGATGGTCTGTGTGGTCTCGTGCCCTTTTCCGGCGATCACGACGACGTCGCCGTCGCTCGCGAGATGGAATGCCAGGGCGAAGGCGCGTCGTCGTTCGGGCTCGGTCACAACTCGGGCACGGTAGTCGTCAGGCACCCCCGCGAACACGGCATTGATGATTTCGAGTGGATCCTCGGATCGCGGATTGTCGGAAGTGATCACCACTCGATCGGCCAATTCGGCCGCCACTGCACCCATCTGCGGGCGCTTCTCACGGTCGCGGTCGCCACCACAGCCGAACACGGCGATGAGCTGTCCGCTGCTCGCCGCGCGCGCTGCCGACAACGCGGCGCGCAGCCCGTCGGGCGTGTGTGCGTAGTCGACGATGACGTCGAAGGCTTGCCCGGCGCGTACCGCTTCGAACCTGCCGGGCACCGCCGGAGCGCGGCGCAGACCTGCCGCGATCGTGGCCGGAGCGACGCCCAACTCGGCGGCGGTAGTTGCCGCAGCGAGGCTGTTCATCGCGTTGAACGCACCGCCGATCCCCACCCGGATGCGCTCACCCCTCCAGGTGTACGCGTGCTCGCCCGGCGTGATCTCGACGTCGGTCACCTCGCTCATCGAAAACTCGGTGATCGGAATGGTGGCAGCGTCGGCCAGCAGCCGGCCGTGCGGGTCGTCGACGTTGACCACGCCGCGGTCGCTCAACGGGTGGGTGAACAACGCGGCCTTGGCCGCGAAGTAGCGCTCTTCCGTGCCGTGTAGATCGAGATGGTCGCGCCCGAGGTTGGTGAACACGGCGGCGGCGAACTGGCAGCCAACCACCCGATGCAGCGCCAACGCATGCGACGACACCTCCATCACGACCGCACGTTTGCCCGCGGCGACGAACGCGGCCAGTCGCTCTTGCAGCTCGGGTGCTTCGGGGGTGGTGTGCTTGCCGGTGAGCGTGCCGATGACCCCGCAGGGCACGCCCGCGTGCTCGAGGATCGCGGCGATGAGGGCGGTGGTGGTGGTCTTGCCATTCGTGCCGGTCACCCCGACAAGCACGAGCGCTCGGCAGGGATGCTCGAAGAACGACGCGGCGAGCAACCCCATCGCCACGCGCGAGTCGGGCACCACCAGTTGCGGCACCTCGATGGCGAGTGGCCGCTCCACCAACAGCGCTGCGGCGCCCGCGGCCACAGCGGCGTCGGCGAACACATGCCCATCGACCGTGCCGCCCGGCACGCAGCAGAACAACGACCCCGCGGCAACACGTCGCGAGTCGTGCACGACACCCGAGATCACCACGTTCGCGTTGCCGTGCAGCGACGCGTCGGGGATCGACGCATCGGCGACCAGGGCACCGAGCAGCCGTTCCATGCGCGTCACCCTGCCGAACAGCCGGTGTCGCCCGGGGTGGGAACGATCTGCAACTCGTGGATCGCCGAGGTCGCGATCGTCGTGAACAGCGGCGCTGCAGCGGTACCGCCGAAGCGGTCGCGCGACGTCGGGTCGGGCTGGTCGATCGTCACGAGGATCGTGACCTGCGGTGCCTGCGCAGGGAGGTAGCCGACGAACGTGGCGCGATACTCGCGATCGCCGGCCTCGCCGTACGTGCCGCCCTCCTGGAGCTTGTAGGCCGTGCCGGTCTTCCCGGCGACAGAGATGCCGTCGACCTTGGCGAGCTTGCCGGTGCCAGTGCACACGACGTCCTTCATCATCGCCGTCATCGTTGCCGCCGAGACGGCCTGCAGCACGCGGCGGGTGGCCGACGGCGGCGTCTCCACCACCGTGCCGTCGGCACCGATCGTGGCCTTCAACAACTTCGGCGCGACGTACAGGCCACCGTTCGCCACCGTGTTCACCGCGGCGGTGAGCTGCAGCGCAGTGGCCGAATAGCCGTAGCCGAAGGCGACCGTGGCCTTCTCCGTGCCCTGCAGATCTTCGGGCTCCTTCATCTGGCCGCCGCTCTCGTCGGGGAACCCGAGCCCCGTCGGAACACCGAACCCGAAGGCCTTCATGTACGCACCGAGGCGCATGACGCCCACTCGCTCGGCCAGCGTCAAGGTACCGATGTTCGACGAGTGCACGATGATGTCGTGCAGCGACATGTCCTGAGTGCCGTGCAACTCGGCATCGCTGATCTCGGTCTCCCACTCGGTGCCGCGGTCGAACACGATCCTGCCCGGCACCGACACCACCGTGTCGGGCGTGGCGACACCGGTGTCGACCACCGCCGACAAGCTGAACACCTTGGCCACCGAGCCCGGCTCGAACGCCTCGACCGCGGCGAGGTTCGCCGACGTGACGGCAACCGTGCCGTCCTCTTCGTTGCGCTGCACGTTGGCGATCGCGTAGATCTCGCCGGTGTCGGTGTCCATCACCACCACCGAGCCGCCTTCTGCCTCCAGCTCGATGACGCGCGCCACGAGCGCCTGCTCCACCTGGAACTGCAGCGAGCGGTCGAGCGTCATCACCAGGTCGTCGCCCGGCACCGGCTGGATGGAGGTGGTTCCCGAACCTGGGATCGAGCGACCGTTCTTGTCGTGCTCGCGAATGCGCTCGCCGTCCGTGCCGGTGAGCAGCTCGTCGTACTGCATCTCGATACCGGCGATGCCGGTGCCGTCGATGTCGGTGCGACCCAGCACGCTGCGGCCGACCTCGCCGCTGGGCATGATCCGCTTGTCCTCGTGCAGCGAGTCGATGCCCGGCAGGTTGAGCGCGAGGATCGAGTTGGCGAGATCGTCCTCCACTTGGCGGGCGACGTACACGAACACCTTGGTCTTCTCGGTGAACGCCTGCAGCAGTGACTGCTGCTTCTCGGGCGACAGCTGCAGCATCGGCGCCAGCACGGCCAGCGCGCCGGTGGGATCGGTGACGAGCTTGGGGTTCGCCGTGATCGTCGACGAAGGGACGCTCAGCGTCAGCTCACCGCCATCGCGAGCGAAGATCGTGCCCCGCTGCGCGTGCAGCACCGACTCGGAGGTGCGTTGTGCCTTGCCGGCGGCCCGCAACGCATCCGAGCCGGTGGTCTGCAGATAGGCAACGCGACCGACGACCGCCAAGAACAGCAGCATCGAGCCGACGAACACCGCGACCAACCGCCGGCGCGGGTCACCGGCACGAAACGTCAGCAGTGCACGCACGGGGGGCTGGCCGTGCCCGGCGCCACCACGTTGCCGTGGCGGCGGCGGCGCAACGATGTCGCGACCATGACGCGTGCCACGAGTGCTGCGCATGTCGCGGCGCGGATCGCGCTGCGAGCCAGAGCGCGCCGAGCCAGAGCGCCTGGGGGGCGGGGCCGAGCGAGTGGTGGCGGGCCCGCGCGACGGCGCTGCGCCGCGGCGCGATGCGGTGCGAGCGGTTGCCGTGCGAGCGGTTGCGGTGCGGGCGGGCGCGGCCTGGCCGGCAGCTCGCGATGTGGTGCGGCCGGATGCGCTGGTCGTGCGCGACGCGGTGCTGCGCGCAGCACCGCTGCCGGATGCGGTCCGCGCCGACGAGCTTCGCGACGATGCGCTTCGTGACGACGAGTTCGCCGACGAGCGTGACCGCGAGCGAGAGCCGTGTGAGCGCGACCCGGCCACCGCGCCGTCATGACGGTCGGTGGCGCCGTGCGAACGGCCAGTGCGGCGGGGCGGCTCTTTGCTCACGGTTCTCCGAGCGCCTGCGCCTTCACGTCGGCGTACTGCTCGAATTCCTGCTCGATCGGAGTCGCGGTGTATCTCGCCTCGGCAGCGCCCGAGCGCTGCATGATCGCCACTTCGTCGGGCTCGACACTGACGAACTGGGTCTGCGATGCGGGCTCCATGCCCATCGCCGCGGCCTGTTCGGAGAGGCGGCCGGGCGACCGCAGCTCGGCGCGCTCACGGCGCAGCACTTCGTACTGATCGCGACCGGAACGGATGTCGCGGTCGAGCGTGTCGAGCGTCAACTGCCTGCGGGCGATCTGCGTCTGGAACGCGGCGGCGCCGAGCATCAGCCCGAACACCACGACACTGACCGCGGCGATCAGGCGGGCCGTGCGCTTGCGCCGGGGGACGACGGCGAGTCGGTTGCGAGGGAGCGGTTCGGCGAGCGGTGCAGTGCGCTTGACCATCGCCCGCGCCTCGGCCGCGCCACCACCATGAACGCGGGCGCGAACCGCGGCGGCTCGCTCGCTGCGAGCTGCGAGCGCCATCAGCGTCGTCCGCGGGTTGGCGTGTCGGCGATTCGCTCGACGACGCGCAGGCGAGCGCTGCTGGCCCGACGGTTGTTCAGTTGCTCGGTCTTCGACGGCGTGCGCGGCACCCCACGCACCAGCCGAACGGTCTGCACCGCATCGCACACGCACGGCAGCTCGGGCGGGCACGGGCAGTCGCCGGTGGACAGCGAACGCATGCAATCCTTCACGATGCGGTCCTCGCCCGAGTGATACGACAGGACGGCGACGCGACCACCGGGCATGGTGCGGCGGATGGCGGTGTTCAGCGCGACCGGCAGTGCCTCCAGCTCGCCGTTGACCTCGATGCGGATCGCTTGGAACGTGCGCTTCGCGGGGTGGCCGCCGGTGCGGCGGGCGGCGGCGGGAATCGCAGAGGTGACCACTTCGGCGAGTTCGGCGGTGGAGTCGATGGGACGCGCGGCCACGATCGCCTTCGCGATCCGCTTGGCGAACCGCTCATCGCCGTACTGCTGCAGCACGCGCGTGAGCTGATGGGCGTCGTACCCGTTCACGACGTCCTTCGCCGACCACGCCTGGCTCTGGTCCATGCGCATGTCGAGGTCGGCGTCGCTGCGATAGCTGAAACCACGGTCGGCGCGGTCGAGCTGCGGCGAGCTGACGCCGAGGTCGAAGAGGGCACCGGACAGGGACTCGATGGAGAGTGCTTCCATGGCTTCGTCGAGGCGATCGAATCGGCAGTGGTACACCTTCACCCGTTCACCGAACGTGGCGAGTCGTTCCTGCGCTGCGGCAAGTGCGGCTTCGTCACGGTCGATACCGAGAATCCCGATGTGGGGCCACCGCTCCAGCAGTGCTGCGGAGTGGCCGCCCCCTCCCAACGTGGCATCGAGCACGAATCCGGGTGGCACGTTCTCGTACAGGGCGGCGATCTCGTCGACCATGACGGGGAGGTGGTGGAACGGTTCCGTGCTCATCGCGTGCGTGACCTGATCGTCCGGCCATCAGCAGCCCTCCGGTTCGCGGATGCCGCCGGGATGTCTCCCCGGTCGAGCGAAACGGCAGCGGGCGGAGTGGGGGCTGGCCGTCTTGCGGGCCGAAGGACTGCAGATGGTCGGCTGATCAGTTCGTGTTGGGCGGTGATTCGGTGGGGTGATGATGAGCCGCTCTGCCGGGCGGCTGCCTCTACCTCCTCTTCTGATACGTGCTGGTGTGCTGGTGGATGGGGAGAACGGGTGGAACGGAGGTTCACTCGTCGTCACCGGCGAGGCGCCCGGTGCCCTCGTCGTGGACGCGGGTGAAACGATCGGTGGACCAGATCTCGAGACGGTCGAAGCTGCCCGCAACCGTGACGGTCGTGCCCGGGGTGAGCTCGGCGTACGTGCGTAGCTGCTCATCGAGGTTGATGCGGCCCTGCTTGTCGAGCGTGGCGAGGGTGGCGCTGGCGGCGAGCGCACGAGCCTGGTTGCGGGTGACCTCGCCAGAGCGCACCTGCGCGGTGATGATCGCCACCTCTTCTTCGAAGACGGCGGCGGGAACGACGGTGACGCACTTGTCGTGGCCCATCGCCAGGTAGCAGTGCTCGCCGAGGCGGTCGCGGAACGTGGCCGGCAGCGCCAGCCGGCCCTTGTCGTCGAGATTGCGCTCGTACGCACCGACGAACAACACGTCGCGTTCACCACCTTCCACGTGCTCGGAGTGGTGCCTGCCTCGGCTGGATCACGGACACCATGCCCACGATCCCCACTGCGCCCCATTCTGCCCGTCAAGACCCCCCAAAGTCAACCACTACGCGCCATTTTTCCCCACCAGCCCCCCGCCGATCCCCCTCGACTCCCCCGCGACTCCCCCTCAGCGCCGCGTTTCTGGGGCCAATTCGTCCCACCAGCGGTCTGGGCGCGTTCCGTCCCTGCTTCCGGGACGGAACAGCCCCAGATCGGGCCCATTCCGGGTCGCCTGGGCGGTCAGGCGCCGGCCAGGGTCCAGACCGTGAGGTCGTCGTCGACGACACGGCCGGCCAGCAGGTCGGGCGGGGCATACAGCCCGAAATGCGCTTGCGGCACCAGGCCGCCGGCAACGCCATCGAGGCGCGCCGCTGAGGCCACCACCCCGTCCTGCCACACCACCGCCACGCCGCCGGGCCGGGCATCGAGATAGGTGGTGACCCGCACCCACTGCCGCATCGGAAACGGCGCATCCGTC
Organism: Actinomycetota bacterium; assembly: GCA_030645495.1. Lineage (GTDB taxonomy): Bacteria > Actinomycetota > Acidimicrobiia > Acidimicrobiales > Ilumatobacteraceae > UBA668. Next base: position 130,073 of record JAUSLV010000026.1, on the reverse strand, counting down.
TGGTACGCGCGTTCGGCTGCACCGGTGACCGGCACGTGGCCGAGGTGCAACCAGCCCTCGACACCCACGTTGACCGTGATCACCCTGCTCCAGCGGTCTGACGGGTCGAGCGAGAGCGTGGCGAGGCTGAACCACTGACCCGGCCCGAGATTGGCATCGAGCCACACCCACAGATCGACAACGCACGGCGAGGCGCAGGCGCCGGCACCGATCCTGTCGAATTGGAGCGTCGGATAGCCGCGGTGATTCGGTCCATCGCGTTCGGGTTCAGTTGACTCCTCACCAGTGAGCCATCCGGTGTGCGCCCATTCGCCCGAATGCACCACCTGCTGCCAACGCTCGTGCCGAGTGGTGGCCGACTGCGGGGTGACGTACGACGCTCCCCACTCGCCATCCGACTCGAAGCCCATTGCGAACACCTGCCGTGCAGTGGCGACGCTCGGGTCGACGACACCGAGATCGCGCAGGAGCGGCGTCATCTCCAGACCCGAGAGCGCAGGCCACGGCGGCGCTGACGACTGTGGCATCGTGACCGTGGGTTCGCCGGGCGAGGACGACCCGGCGGCCGGGCGGTGGTCGGCGGCGCACGCCGCGACCAGCGCCGACAGTGCCACGGCCAACGTGCACGCGGCGGCGGATCGCATAGCCGCACAGTAGCGAGCTCAGGGCAACGCCCCGACGAGCGCGGCCTGCACGACCGCGTCGCCGGCCGAGACAGTGGCCGCGAGACCCGCTAGGTCGCTGGCGAGCAGACGCGCGTCGGTCACCAGGGATGCCACCATCTCCGGACGCCACACCAGGTGGCACATCGACTGGAAGCGCGCCCACGAACGGGTGCGCCGCTGGCTGATGCCCACCAGCTTGGCGCCGGCCGACAGCACCTCGCCGCTGCCCACGCCGGCCCAGCACACGGCCTGCGACCACTCGTTCCGCACCAGCGGGCCACGGTGCACCAGCGACCCGTCGGCATCGCCCACGGCGCGCAACGCCCGCTGCCACAGCTCGCCCACCCACACCATCGAGGCGCCCACGTCATCGCTCCACAGCGGATCACCGGCCGGGAGCACCAGATCGAGCCACACGAACTCACCAGGGATCAGCAGCACTCCTCCCCCGCCGCTGCGCCGACGGACGATGTGCACCCCGAGGCGCACCGCTGCCTCGAGGTCGACCGTCGCCTCGGGCTGCGCCGACCCGAGCACGAGCGTGGGCCGCGGCACCGAGTGGAACGTCGCCGACCGGGTGCCATCGGGATCGGCGGTGTGGAACGCACCTGCGTCGCCGCACGAGTGCTCGACACGCCACGGCTGCATGCTCGCAGCGTAGGTCGCGGTCAGCTGGCCCTGGCCAGGAACGGCTTCCACTGGTCGGGCACCTGCGCCACCGCAGCGGTGACCCACGCCTGCTCGCGCGGCGCCCGTGGCGGCCTGGCCAGGTTCATGCCCGCCTCGGTGGGCGTGCGATCGCGTTTGCGCAGGTTGCACGGGCGGCAGGCAGCGGCCACGTTCTCCCAGGTGTGTTGGCCACCACGCGAGCGCGGCACCACGTGGTCGAGCGAGTCGGCGAAGCCGCCGCAGTACTGGCAGCGATAGTCGTCGCGGGCGAACAACGCCCGCCGCGACATGGCGGTGCGCCGCGAGTACGGAACCTTCACCACGTAGCGCAAGCGCACCACCGACGGGCTGGGCAGCACGAGCCGCGCCGAGCGCAGCTCGTGGCCATCGTGGGCCACGAGGTCGGCCTTGTCGGACAGCACCAAGCACGCGGCCCGGCGGGCGGGCACGACGGAGAGCGGCTCGTAGGTCGCGTTCAGCACCAGCGCGCTCCTCATGCCGCGGAACCTACCGACCGGCTCGCGCGCGAGTGCAGTGGTTTTCCGCAGCGGAACCCGGTATCCGGCATGGGTCGGACATCAGGCCGCCTGGTCGTGGTGCCGGCACCATGCGAGGTAGTTCAGCACATCTGCGGGCGCCACGCGGTGATTCGGGTCGCCGTACTGCGTGACCAGCCGGAAGGAGAGATACTGCGCACTGGGCACGGGCAGGAACGGGCGCCGTTTCCACCACCCCGCCGGCGTGGTGCGTCGCCACTGGCGCAGGGCCGTCAGCCACAGCCCCGGACGCCGCAGGACCGCGATAGCGATGCGAACGAGCGCGCCGAGTTTCACGTCGCTGCGCTCACGTCGGCACGTTCTTCGGTTCCTTCGGCAGACCCAGCACCATCTCGCCGATGATGTTGCGCTGGATCTGGCTGCTGCCGGCGTAGATCGTGCCGGCGCGAGCGTTGAGGAACGTGCCCACCCAACTCCAGGTGCTGTTCGGGGCGCCGGCGTCGTCGCACTGGAAGGCGCTGGACGGCTTGCGACCAGAGGGGGTCATCGCCTCGGCACCCAGGATGTCGACACCGAGTTCGGTGATCTCCTTGTGGTACTCGCTCCAGTACAGCTTGCTGATCGCCCCGTCGGGCCCGGGGTGGTGGCCGGCGAGGAACTGGGTGAGCACGCGCATGCCGCTCCAGCGCATGATCTGCACCTTGCCGTAGCAGGCCGCCAGCCGCTGGCGGATGCGTGGGTCGTCGGCGACGCCGCGCTCCTTGGCCAGCAGCAACAGCCGGTCGATCTCCGCCTGGTAGCGGATCGGGCCAGTGGCAGCAGCCTCGCCACGTTCGTACCCGAGCAGCGTCATCGCCACGGCCCAGCCGTTGTTGACACCGCCGATGACGTCGCCCTTGGGCGTGGTGGCATCGGTGTAGAACACCTCGTTGAACTCGCTCTCGCCCGAGATCATGCGGATCGGGCGCACTTCCACGCCGGGCTGGCGCATGTCGACGAGCAGGAAGGAGATGCCCTTGTGGCGGGGCGCATCGGGGTCGGTGCGCGCGAGCGTGAAGATGTGGTCGGCGAGGTGACCGGCCGAGGTCCAGATCTTCTGGCCGTTGAGGATCCACTGGTCGCCGTCGAGCTGGCCCTTCAGGCCCAGGTTGGAGAGGTCGCTGCCGGCATTCGGCTCGCTGTACCCCTGACACCAGGTGTCGTCGCCGGACAGGATGCGCGGGAGGTAGTGCCGCTTCTGCTCGTCGGTGCCCCACTGCAGGATCGTGTTGCCGAGCATCTGGATGCCGAACACATCGTTGGGGCCTCCGGTGGGCACGCCCGCCTTGGCGAACTCCTCACCGATGATCACCTGCTCGAGCGCCGACAGGCCGGCGCCGCCGTACTCCTTCGGCCAACCCGGAGCGAGGTACCCGGCGGTGTGCAACACCTTGCGCCAGTCGGTGACGAAGTCGAACAGCTCTTGCCCGTCGAGCCGGCCGATACCACCCCACCCCTTGGGCAGCTTCTCGGCGAGGAAGGACTTGACAGTGGTGCGGTAGGCCTCGGCGGCAGCGGTGTACATCGGACGCATGACGAGATGTTACCGCGCGGTAGCCCGGCAGCTTCTCAGCGAACGACTTCGACGCCCCTGGCCAGCGCCGCGGCACCGATCAGCGGTGCCAACTGGCCCAGCCCGCCGGGGATCACGCGGAAGCCCTGCGTGAACGTCAGCCGAGCCCGCTGGTCGACCTCGGCCTGCACCGCCGCGAAGAACGGGTCGCCGAAGCCGAGCGCCACGGAGCCACCGATGACTGCGGCGCGCAGGTCGGTGATCGCGCCGAGCGAAGCCAACGCGCGACCGACGAAGATGCCGGTGCGCTCGACGATACTCTGCGGCGCACGCTGCGGCGGCCGACCTGTTTCTTCCTCGATCGCCCGCCCACTGCAGTACGCCTCGAGACAGCCCTTGCCGCCGCACGGGCATGGCCGACCCTCGGGCTCGACGACGATGTGCCCGATGTGGCCGGCGTTGCCGAGGCGCCCTTCCAGCAGCCGTCCACCGCTGACGATGCCACCGCCCACGCCGCTGCTCATCGAGATCGACACGAAGTCGTTCAGCCCGACCGCTGCGCCGCACCACGATTCGCCCAGCGCCACGGTCTTGGCATTGTTGTCGACAGCCGTGGGAAGGCCGGTGAGCGCCTCGACCTCGGCGGCCAGCGGGAAGGCCACCATCGAGGGGATGTACAACGGCGACACGGTGCGCTCGGGCGCGTTCATCGGGCCGCCACAACCCACCCCACACGCGACGGGCGCGTTGGGGGCAGCAGCGAGCACCCGCTTCACCAGCCGGGCGACCGCCGGCCAGACGTCGCGCTGCGGAGTGGCCACGCGGTCACGCACGAGCACTTCTGCCTGGTCGCTGACGATCGCGGCAGCGAGCTTGGCGCTGCCCACGTCGATGGCGAGATAGCAGACGGTCACGTCCCCGACGGTAGCGGGCAGAACGGACCGCGCACCGTGATGGACCTTGTGCGGTCTACCCTCTCACCCGTGACGGCGACCCCCATCCAGCCCACTTTGACGTTCGCGCAACTGTTCGACGCGATCACCGGCAACATCGCGTCCGTGGTGCACGGCAAGCGCGACGCGATCGATCTGGCGGTGATGTGCCTGCTCGCCGAAGGCCATCTGCTCATCGAGGACGTCCCCGGCGTCGGCAAGACCAGCTTGGCCAAGGCACTCGCCGCGTCGATCGACTGCAGCTGGAAGCGAGTGCAGTTCACCCCCGACCTGCTGCCCACCGACCTGGTCGGCGTCAGCGTGTTCCAGCGGGCCACCGAGACGTTCGTGTTCCAGCCCGGCCCATTGTTCGCCAACATCGTGCTCGCCGACGAGATCAACCGCGCCTCGCCCAAGACCCAATCGGCCCTGCTGGAAGCGATGGAAGAGCGTCAGGTGAGTGCCGACGGCATCAGCCACCGGCTGCCCACCCCGTTCATGGTGGCGGCGACGCAGAACCCGGTCGAGCAAGAGGGCACCTACCGCCTGCCGGAGAGCCAACTCGACCGCTTCCTGATGCGGCTGTCGTTGGGGTATCCCGGTCGCCAGGCGGAGATCGCGATCCTCGACAGCAACGGCGCCGCCGATGCGCTGCACGCGCTGCAAGCCGTGATCTCCACGGACGAGGTCGTGATGATGTGCCAGGCAGTGCGGATGGTGCACGTGGCCGGCGTGCTGAAGAGCTACATGGTGGATCTCGCCGAGGCCAGCCGCGCGCACCACGGCCTGCTGCTGGGCATGTCGCCACGCGCCACGCTGCAGCTCGCTCGCGCCGCCCGCTCGCACGCTGCCGCCCACGGCCGCGACTATGCGATCCCCGACGATGTGAAGGCGGTCGCTGTGCCGGTGCTCGCCCACCGCGTGATGCTGCGCCCCGATGCGTCGGCGCGGGGCCTCACCGCCGAGATCGCGATCCATGAGTTGCTCGCGGCGGTGCCCGTCCCGGCAGGCCGCTGATGCCCACCCGCCAGGGCTGGGCGATGCTCGCTGCCGCGGTGGCATCGATCGCCACCGGTCGGGTGTTCGGGCTGATGGAGCTGTTCGTCATCGGTGTCGCGCTGGCGGTCGCACTCGTGGTGGCACTGCTGCTGGTGAACCGGCCGTTGCCGCGCATCGAGGTGCGGCGCGTGCTACGCCCGCCGACGGTGTCGGTGGGCGAACCGGCACGAGTGGACCTGCAGGTCACCAACCGTGCCGGAATCCGGTCGCCTCGGCTGAAGCTGTGGGAGCCCGTGGGCGACAAGGGGGGCGCCCCGATGCAACTGGCCCCACTCGGTTCCGGGGCTTCGTGCACCGCCGCCTATCGGGTGCCCACCACTCGCCGTGGCGTGTTGCAGACCGGGCCATTGCGCGCCGAGCGCACCGACCCGCTGGGCCTCGCGGTCACGTCGCGGTGGATGGCCGGCGCCGACGAAGTGATGGTGGTACCCGAGCGGGTTCCGCTTGCGTTCCCCGCTGTCGGCACGGCCGGCCGACTGGGCGAGCACCTGCGGATGAAGGCCTATGGCCACACTGGGAGCGAGTTCCATTCACAGCGCGAGTACGCCCCTGGTGACGATCTGCGGCGGATCAACTGGAAGACCACCGCGCGAGTGGGCACGCTGATCGTCCGCGAGACGGCGGAGGAAGGGCTGCGCCACTGCACGGTGGTGCTCGACACCATGGCCGACGCGTACGACGACGACGACTCGTTCGAGCGCGCGGTCACCGCCGCGGCGAGCGCCGTCGCCTCCGCCACCGCGGCAGGGGTGAACACTCGTCTCGTCGCCCCGGGCATCGATCTGCGCGGCCCCGACGTCGCGCCGTTGTCGCTGCGCTGGCTGGCCACCGTGGAGGTCGGTGGCGACCCCGTCGATCACACGGCCGGCGGGCACACCCATTCCGACGGGCTGGGGCTGGTTGTGGTCGTGACCGGGCACACCGGCAGCCGCTCGGCGACCGAGATCGCGGCCAAGATCGCGCCCGACGAGGTGCTACTCACCGTGGCCACTTCGCGCCCGCCCGGCGGTGGCAAGGGCTTCGCGATCGACGGCACCTCGCTCGATCGCTTCGCGAGCGGTTGGAACCAGCTCGTGCACGGCAGGTCGGCCGCATGAACCAGCCGGCCGTCACACCCGCGAGCGCCGCCAACGGCACCCGACCGAGCCGCCTCGACGGAACACAGGTGGTGCCCACGCTGTGTGTGACGGCGCTCACCGCGGTCACGGCGGTCAGCCTGTGTCGTGTGTTCCCCGACTGGAACTTCCTCGAGCCGATGCTCACCGTCATCGTCGGCACCCACCTCACGGCCGCGCTGTTGCGCTTCGTGCGCACGCCGCTGATCGTGGCGCTGCCGATCGTGATGTTCGCGGTCCTCGAGTTCCTCTCGCTGGCGTACTACCGCACCACGATGGGCGGCCTGCTACCCACCTCGCGCACCCTGCAGCTGATGCGCGTCGACGTGCGGCTGGTGGTCGAGCAGTTCCCCACCGCAGTCGCGCCCGTGCCCAGCGTCGGCAACTGGGTCGTCGCCGCGACGGCGGCGCTGGCACTGTGCGCGGTGATGGCCGACACGTTCGCGTTCAGGGCGATGGGGCGCATGGAGACGATCGTGCCCTCCGGCGTGGTGTTCGTGTTCACCGCCGCCCTCGGCACCGACCGTCACCGCGTGGAGGTCGCCGCCTTGTGGGTGGGCGTGGCACTGCTGGTGGTGGCCGTGCTGCGCTTCCGGTTCACATCGGAGGAGACGGCGTGGATGGGTGCCCGCAAGTTGGGGATGGTCGCCGCGCTGCCGATGATCGCGGTGATGGTCGGCGTCACGGCGATCGTCGCGGCGGCAGTGGGCCCGCTCGTGCCGGGGGCCGGCGACACCGCACTCGTGGACACCCGCAACCGCAGCGGCAGCGTCACCGAGGTGCTCAGCCCGATCGTCAGCATCGGGGCACAACTCCGCAACCGGGGCAAGCTCGAGCTGTTCACGGTGAAGTCGTCGGACGGGGCGCACTACTGGCGTGAGATCGGCTTGCCGGTGTTCGATGGTGAGAGCTGGGAACCCGGCGACGAGACCCTGCTCGAGATGGGCGACCGCACTGGCGAGGTGCCGTTCGGGGGCAGGACCATCGAGCAGGAGATCACGATCGTCAACCTCGGTGGCCACCTGCTGCCCGCCGCGTACCGCCCGGTGCAAGTCAGCCCGACGTTGGTGCAATGGACCGCCGACTCGCAGAGCCTGGTGTTGCCCGACACGCAGCTGAAGAAGAACGACACCGTTCGCGTGTGGTCGAAGGTGCTGGAGTTGTCGCCCGACGTGTTGCGCTCCACCGGCAACAGCGGCACCGACAGTTCGTACTTCGAGTTGCCGGGCGGTCTACCGGTCTCCGCCCGCGACCTGGCGCTGGCGGCGACACAGGGGGCCGCGACGGCGTATGACAAGGCCATCGCGCTGCAGAACTGGTTCCGCAGCGAGTTCATCTACGACACCGACGTGCAGTACGGCAACAGCAACGACGCGATCGATGCATTCCTTCGCGAGCGGCGTGGCTTCTGCCAGCAGTTCGCCGGAACGTTCGCGGTGATGGCTCGCTTGCTGGGGCTGCCGGCTCGCGTGGCCGTCGGATTCACCGGCGGCGACCTGGGCGCCGATGGCCTGTACCACGTGTACGGGCGGCACGCGCACGCCTGGCCGGAAGTGTGGTTCGACGGGCTCGGCTGGGTGGCGTTCGAGCCGACCCCCGGGCGCGGCAACGGCGACACCGCCGCGTACACCGGCATCGCCGCCGAACAGGACCAGAGCGGCGTCACCCCCGGCACGGACGGCACGCCCAGCACCACCACGCCCACCACCACCCCCGGCGACCCGACCGCCAGCACCACCACGACCACCCCGCCGGCGGGTGTCACCACCACCACGGTCGCGGCGGGCGGGGCCACCGGCGACGGTGAGTCCTCGGGAGGGCTGCCGCTGGCGTTGCTGTTGGCGCTGCTCGCAGGTGGCGCGCTGGCCTGGATGCTCTTGGCACCGTTCGTGGTGCGGCACCTCGCGCACCGCCACGACGGAACCGATGCCGCCCGCGTGGTCAGTGCGTGGCAACGCACCCTCGGTGCGCTGTCATTGGCCGGCGCACCAGCGGTCGGTGGCGCCACCCCGCTGGAGTACGCCACTGTGGCCGAACGGTCCACCGGCGCAGATCAGCGTGCCCTCCGCGAACTGGCCACGTACGTGACCCGCGCGGTCTACTCGCCGAAGGCGATCGATCGCACCACGGCCGAACGGTGCGACACGCTGGCCAAGGAGATCGACGGGATCTGTCGCCAGCGCATTCCTACGCGCACCCGCCTACGGATGCTGTTCGACGTGCGGCTGATGCGCCGTCGCTTCGCCGGCTGAACCACTGCCACGAGCGCGAACCCAGGCGGCGACGCTGCCGGCGTGGTGCACCGAATGCTCAGTGACGCGGGTCGTCGCCGCCGGGCCCACCGGGCCGCGGGGTGGCACCGAACCGACCACGCACCGACTCGGAGAGGTGGTTGAGGCTGGCCTCGCCGATCGCACGGGCCTGCCGCTCGGCGAACAGTGCGGCAACCACCGCGCCGATGAAGGCGCCGAATGACAGGTACGGGCTGACCGAGAGCAGCGCAACCGTGAGCGCCAGCCCGGCGACCGCGGCCATGCCCCAGGCCAGCAAGCTGCGGCGGCTGTGCATGGCCGGACGGTGGAGGGTGCGGCCGAAACCAGGGTCGCGTTGCAGCTGCTCTTCGATCTGGCGCAATATGCGTTGTTCGTCTTCCGACAGCGGCATGGCGGACTCCTGGGCGGCGGTGCTCGCATCTTCGCACGATTCGCCCGCGCATACAACGCGACAGCTCTATTCAGGCTCCTGGTCAGGACGCGGGTCGGGCTGCTGGTCGGGGCCCCATTGCTGCGCACCGCGCCGCACCAGGCGCAGCCCGTTGGCGCTCACCGCGCTCGCCGGGCCGATCGCGGCATTGCCGAAGCGCGAACGGATCGCATCGATCGTCTCCTCCGCGGCCTGCCACTCGCGTTCGTCGGCCACGTCGCCGCCGGGCTCTGCGTCGAGCAGCCCGTCGAGGCTCAATTGTTCGGCCTGCTCCCCGAAGTTCGTGGAGCTGACACCCAACAGGCGCACGCCGGGCGAAGGGTCGACCGCAGCGAGCAGCGGTGCGACGGCCTTGGCGATCGCGTGCGCAGTGTCGACCGGGCCGGGCAGCGTGACCGAACGGGTGATCGTGTGGAAGTCGTTGAAGCGCACCTTCAACGTCAGCGTGCGCGCCGCCGTGCCAGCGGCCCGCAGCCGCCCGGCGACCCCATCGGCCAGGCGCACCAGCTCGCGGCGCAGTTCGTCGTGGGTGTACAGGTCGGTCGGGTAGGTCTCTTCGTGGCCGATCGACTTCATGCCGCGATCCACTTCCACCGGGCGGTCGTCGAGTGCCCACGACAGGCGGTGCAGATGCTGGCCGTGCGCCTTGCCCACCGCCGCCACCACGGCGGCCTCGTCGAGCGCGGCCAGGTCGCGCACCGTGCGCACCCCCAGCCGCTCGAGCCGTTCGAGCGTCGCCGGCCCCACACCCCACAGCGCCTTCACCGGCAACGGGTGCAGGAACGCCAGCTCGCCACCGGGCGGCACCACCACCACGCCGGCACCGGCCACGACACCTGCCGGCGTGGCCTTCGGTTTGGCCGCCACCGACGCCAACTTGGCGAGGAACTTGTTGGGCGCGACGCCCACCGAGCAGCGCAGATCGAGCTGCCGCCAGACTTCGTCGCGCACGTGCTCGGCGATCTGCAGGCCGTCGCCGAACAGCCGCACCGCGCCGGTCACGTCGAGGAACGCCTCGTCGAGAGCCAGCGGCTCGACGAACGGGGTCACCGAATGGAAGATCTCGTGCACCTGTGTGCTGACCGTGGCGTACAACTCGTGGTCGCCCGGCAGGAACACCACCTGCGGACAGATGCGCCGCGCCGTCGTGGATGGCATCGCCGAGCGCACGCCGAAGCGGCGCGCCTCGTACGATGCCGCGGCGATCACGCCGCGCGACCCGGTGCCACCCACCACCACCGGACGACCTCGCAGGTCGGGGCGCCGACGCAGCTCGACGCTCACGTAGAACGCGTCCATGTCGACGTGCAGGATCGTGCGCACCGCGCCGGTCACCCCGCTCACACCGCTCACGCCGGTCATGGCGCGTTCCGTGCGTTCACTCGACGCGCTCGATGAGCCCGCCCGAGCGTTCGGCGCCGTGCAACACGAACCGGAACGACGTCTCGCTCGATCCGTCGAGCCAGGCCCCCACGGGCGTGTGCACCCACGGCGGGCTGAACTGCAGCAACCCGGGCGCCTCGGCCAGGCTGGCGTGGCGCACCTCCTCCACGATCCCGTCAGGGTCGGCGACGACGATGTCGCCGGTGACAACAGCGGCCTCCCACGCCTCGACCCGCAGGCGCCAGCCCATGTCGGGCGCATCGACGGTGACGGTGTAGCAGCGCTGGTGCCACGATGTCACCACCAGCCCGGTCTCCTCCAGCACCTCACGCGCCAGCCCGCCCAGCAGCGTCTCACCGTGGTCGATCACGCCACCTGGCGGCGTCCATTCGAGCGATCGGTCGCGACGCCGGTTGCCCACGAGCACCAACCCGTCATCGTGGCGGATCAGCGCTCCGCCCACGGTCCAACGTCGCATGGCAGCAAGTGTGCCACCCACGATGTGCGGTCAGGCACCCTCGGTGCGACGGCGGCGACGACCCTTGAAGTCGGCGACCCACAGCTTCAGCACGAGCAACATCGCTTCTTTGATGATGTTGCCCGACATCTTCGACACGCCCTCGGTGCGGTCGTGGAAGGTGATCGGGAACTCGACGATCTTGCCGTCGGCACGTAGCAGCCGGTAGGTCATCTCGATCTGGAAGCCGTAGCCCTCGGCCTTCACCGTCTCGAACTTCATTCGCTCGAGAGCATTCGTGCTGTACGCGCGGTAGCCGGCAGTGGCGTCGTTGATCGCCAGCCCGAGCACGCCGGCCGCATAGCGATTACCCCAGCGCGACAGCCAACGACGGCGCGTCGGCCAGTTCACCGTGCGCCCACCGGGCACGTAGCGGCTGCCGATGGCGAGGTCGGCACCATGCTCGACGTTCGCCAGCAACGCCGGCAGCACTGCCGGATCGTGCGACAGGTCGGCGTCCATCTGCACGCAGATCTCGGCGCCATCGTCGATCGCCCGCCGCAAGCCCGCACGGTAGGCGTTGCCCAACCCGTTCTTCTCGGTGCGCCGCAGCACGCTGATGTGCCCCAGCTCGCGGCCCAGCTCCTCGGCCCGGTCGGCGGTGCCGTCGGGGCTGCCGTCGTCGACCACGAGGATCTGCACGTTCGGCGCAGCGAGCAGCACTTCGCGGCACACCCGCTCGATGTTCTCGATCTCGTTGTAGGTGGGAACGACCACGGTGGAACGCACGAGGAGGAAGCCTAGGGGCTGCATCTCGCGGACCACGGGCGCGGTGACCGCCCGCGCGGCAACCGCGAGCGACGCCACCCCCTCTACGCTGGCGGCCGTGACCGAACAGGAACGGCCCCTCTCCGCACTCCCCTCGCCTGCCGCCCGCGCCGCAGCATTCCTCGCGATCCTGCTGGGTGGCCTCTCTGGTGGCCTCATCGGCTACACGCTGGTCGACCTGCAGTGTGAGGGCGAGTGCGCAACACCCAAGGGTGTCGGCACGCTCACCGGCGCGCTGTTGGCCGGCGGCGGCATGGCCGTGGTGGCCGTGCTCGTGCTGCGTGCCGTGGGCGAGTGGCGCCAGATCGAACAGCGCGAACGCGAGCGGCGCAACTCGTGATCGATACCGAGCTGTTGGCGCTCGCCACGCGCTTGGCGGTCGACGCCGGCAACATGGCCCGCGACGGTCGGCGCGAGCGGGGTGTCGCTGCCACTGCCACCAAAAGCACGGCCACCGACATGGTCACCGAGTTCGACACGGCCAGCGAGCAACTCATCGTCGGCGGGCTGGTGGCCGCACGGCCGCACGACGGCATCATCGGCGAAGAAGGAACCAACACCGCCGGAACCAGTGGGGTCGACTGGTTGATCGACCCGATCGACGGCACCACCAACTTCCTCTACGGCCTGCCCGGATGGGCGGTTTCGATCGCCGCCCGTACGGCCGCGGGCACCCGCGTCGGCGTCGTCTACGTGCCGTCCTCCCACGAGTTGTTCACCGCCCGCGCCGGCCACGGAGCGTTCCTCAACGGCGAGCCGATCAGCTGCAGCGCCACCACCGACCTGGCGCTCGCGCTCGTGGCCACCGGGTTCAGCTACTCGGTCGAGCGCCGACGCGCGCAAGCGGCCAGGGTGGCCGAGCTCTTGCCACGCGTTCGCGACGTTCGCCGCCTCGGCGCCGCTGCGCCCGATCTGTGCAACCTCGCCGCCGGACGGGTCGACGTGTACTTCGAACAGTGGCTCGGCCCGTGGGACCTCGCCGCCGGCGAACTGATCGCGCGTGAGGCCGGGTGCCTCGTGGGCGACCTTCACGGCGGCCCCGTGCACCACTCGTCGGTGCTCGCCGCCACCCCTGCGCTGTTCGATCCGATGCGCGAGCTGATCGCCACCGTCGACCGCGACCTGCAGCTGCGCGCCTGATCACCCCTGCTACCTGGCATCATGGGGGACGTGGGAACGCGCATCCTCTCGGTGGAAGACGACGAACGCATCCGTACGGCCGTCAAGCTCGCGCTCGAGGACGAGGGCTGGACGGTCGACGAAGCGGGAAGCGGCGAGGAAGCCGTCGAGCTGTTCAACCGCGCCACGCCCGATGTCGTGCTCATCGACATCATGCTGCCCGGCATGGATGGGTTCGAGTTGTGCCGCAGCCTGCGCCGGCACAGCGACGTGCCGATCGTGATGGTCACCGCCCGTAACGACACCCACGACGTGGTGGCCGGCCTCGAGGCCGGTGCCGACGACTACCTCACCAAGCCGTTCGCCCCCAAAGAGCTGTCGGCCCGCATCCGCGCGCTGCTGCGCCGCATCCGCCCGATCAGCGCCGCCCACGCCAAGCTCGTGTTCGGCGACCTCGAGATCATCCCCGATGAGGGCAAGGTGGTGCGCGCCGGGCAAGAGTTGCACCTCACCAAGACCGAGTTCCGTCTGCTCTGCGAGCTGGCCCAGAACCCCGGCCGGGTGTTCAGCCGTGAGAGCTTGCTCGACAAGGTGTGGGGCTACGACTACTTCGGCGACGGCCGCCTCGTCGACGTGCATGTCCGTCGCCTGCGCACGAAGGTCGAGTCCGATCCGGCCAACCCGCGTCACGTGGTGACGGTCCGAGGCCTCGGCTACCGCCTCCAGTCGTGACGGATCCCGCAGCCGACCCTGCCGCCGACTCCACCAACGCGGTCGCGGAACCGGCCGCCCCCACACCCGGCAGGCGCTGGCAGCATCTCGCCGAGCGCGTCGCCGGCATGCAACCGCGTCGCCTCAGCCTGCGCACGCGCATCATGCTGATGTTCAGCATCGGCGCGCTGCTGCTCTCCGGCTTTCTCGCCGCAGTCGCGTACACGTTCACCCGCACCAGCGTGGTGAACCAGCGCGACCGGGCCGGCGTCGACCAGGCCTACGGGCACGCGCAGGTGGCGCAGAACGAGTTGAGCGCCTCCAACCCTTCGGCGCAGCCCGCGATGGATCGCCTCAGCTCGCTGGGGGTGGCGTCGTTCGCCGTCAACTACCGAGGCAAGTGGAGCACCAGCTCGGGGCTCTACACCTCCGACGTGATTCCCCAGGCCCTGCAGCTGCGGGTGCTCACCGACGCCACACCAGCGCGCATGATCACGGTGATCGACGGCAAGGCCGTGCTCGTCATCGGCATCCCGCTGACGGCCCCCGTGTCCACCAGCCCCGCGGCCTACTTCGAGTTCGTACCGCTCAACGACGCGTCGTCCACGCTCAACAGCGTGATGCTCAGCCTGCTGTTCGCGGGCTTCATCACCACGCTCGCCGGCGCGCTGCTGGGAACGCTTGTCGCCAGCCGGTCGGTGCGACCCTTGGCCGACGCCGCACAGGCGGCCAAGGCGATCGCCGGTGGCAGGCTGGACACTCGCCTCGAGCCCACCGTCGACCCCGACCTGCGGGTGCTGGCCAACGCGTTCAACGACATGGCCACGGCGCTGCAGGTCCGGGTCGAGCGCGACACCCGCTTCACCAGCGACGTCAGTCACGAACTCCGTTCGCCGCTGATGACGTTGGCGGCGAGCGTCGAGGTGATGAACTCGCGCCGAGAGGAGATGCCCGAACGCGCGAAGGCGGCGCTCGACCTGCTGGTGGCCGACGTGGCCCGCTTCTCCGGCCTGGTGGAAGACCTGCTGGAGATCTCCCGCTTCGACGCCGGCGCGATCCGCCTCAACCTCGACGACCTGCTGGTCGCCGAGTTCGTGCGCCAAGCCGTTGCCGTCAGCAGCATGCCGCGCACGCCGGTCACCGTCACCGACCGCGCCGAGCGGGTGGTGATCCGCGGCGACCGCCGCCGGCTGGCCCGCGTGGTGGCCAACCTGATCGACAACGCCCGCTTGCACGGTGGTGGCGACGCGGCGATCGTCGTCACCGAGCCGGAGGGCGAGGGCGAACCGCTCGGCCACATCTGGATCACGGTGGACGATCGAGGCACCGGTGTGCCACCCGAGGAACGAACGCTGGTTTTCGAGCGCTTCGCTCGCGGCGCGGTCGCCGGCCGGCGCAGCAGCAGCGACGGCGCCGGGCTGGGCCTCAGCTTGGTCGACGAGCACGTGCGCTTGCACGGCGGCCGCGTGTGGGTGGAAGACCGCCTTGACGGCGAGCCAGGCGCGCGGTTCGTGCTCGAACTGCCGGCCGACGAGGTGGGCATATGACGCGCGTTCGTATGATCACCGCCGTCCTGGCCATGTTCGGGTTGCTCGGCGCGTGTGGCATCAGCAGCGACTCCGAGCCGCGCGACATCGCCCCGGCCGACCAGCTACCCCTCGGCATCGGCACCGACACCGGCGCCGGCGCGGCCACCGGCACGGCGAAGGTGTACCTGCTGGGGCCGGAAGTGCTCGGACAGGCCACCACGCTGCAGGCCGTCGCCCGCGACGTGAACGAGACACCCACGCAGCTGCTGACCGCATTGTTCGCCGGACCCAACTCGGGCGAGCTCGACCAGCAACTGCGCACCGCGCTGCCCACCGGCTTGTCGCTGCTCTCCACCCAAGTGCGCGCGGGCGTGCTCGTCATCGACGTCAGCAAAGACCTGCAGCAACTGTCGGGCCAGGCACTGATCTCGGCGGTCGCACAGATCGTGTTCACCTGCGCCGAGCTCTCGATCGCTCGGCCGGTAAAGATCCTGGTGGAGGGCGCCGATCAGCAATGGCCGCGAGGCAACGGCGAGGTGCAGAGCGAGCCGCTCACCGTGTACGACTACCCCGGCCTGGTGCAGTCCGCGCAACCGCGGTACCCGGCGATCCCCACTCCCAGCCAGCCGTAGCCGGCCGTCAGCCGAAAGGTCGCCGTCAGCCGAAGAAGACCGTCACCCGAAGAAGACCTCGGCAACCTCGTGGTAGAGGTGCATGTCCACGGGGCGGGTCTTGCCCACCGTCTCGTGCAGCGGCACGGTCAGCACGTCGCCACCGCGCAGCGCCACCATGCTGCCCCATGCGCCGACGTGCACGGCATCGATCGCGGCCACGCCGTAGCGGGTGCTGAGCACGCGATCGAACGCGGTGGGGGTGCCGCCACGCTGGATGTGGCCCAGCAGCACCATGCGAGTCTCGAAGCCGGTGCGTTCCTCGATCGCGTGAGCGATCGTCTCGGCCACCCCGCCCAGGCGCACGTGGCCGAACTGGTCGTACACGCGGTCGCGCGCACGCATCGTGCCCTCCACCGGCTCGGCGCCCTCGGCGACCACCACGATCGATGCGTAGCGGCCGCGCTCGTGGCGGCGGCGCAGCAGGGCGCAGACGGCCTCGATGTCGAACGGCTGCTCGGGGATCAGGATCGCGGTGGCACCACCGGCGATGCCCGCGTGGGTGGCGATCCAACCGCTGTGGCGGCCCATCACTTCCACGACCATCACCCGGTCGTGGCTCTCGGCGGTGGTGTGCAGCCGGTCGATCGCATCGGTGGCGATCTGCACCGCGGTGTTGAAGCCGAACGTGATGTCGGTGCCCACCACGTCGTTGTCGATCGTCTTCGGCACACCGATCACCGGCAGGCCCAGGTCGTCGTGCACCTTGCTGGCGACGGTGAGCGAGCCGTTGCCGCCGATCACCACGAGTGCGTCGAGGCCAAGGTCGGCGAACGCCTGGCGCACTTGCTGGGGGCCGTCAGCGTGGTCGTAGGGGCTACCGCGGCGGGTGCCCAGCAGCGTGCCGCCACGAGGCAGCATGCCGCGCAACGACGACACGTCGAGCGGCATGTAGCGCTGCTCGCGCACACCGTCCCACGCGTCGTGGAACCCGATCAGCTCGTCGCCATATACGAGTTCGCCCTTGCGGACGATCGCCCGGATGACGGCATTGAGCCCCGGGCAATCGCCGCCACCTGTCAGAATGCCGACGCGCACGTGTATGGATCGTAGGGCAATTTGCCGGAAGGGTGACAGCAGCGATGGGTTGGGATTCGGCCAGGCCGGTGCCGTGGAAGCGGTTCTTGAAGGAGGGCCTGCTCTTCTCGGTCGGCATGTCGGCGGTGATGTACGTGTTCGCCGGCGAGCGCGACCCTGCCAGCTTCATCGGCATCGTCATGGGCGCAGTGATGTACATCAGCGTCGCCGGCTTCCTGGCGAAGCTCGGCTACGTGCGCACGACACTCGCCGAGATGCGCGCCGAGGCCGCCTCGCGCCCGCCGCGCCAGACCGGTAAGAACACCGTCGCCGCCACCTCCGCGCGGCCCCGCCCGGCGCCCACCAGCCGCACGGGAGGCTCGCAGAGGGGCAAGCGGCGATGAGCACGGTGCCGCGCTGCGTCGTGGCCATCGACGCCGGCACCACGGGTGTGCGCAGCCGGGCGATCTTCCCCGGGGGGAACGCACCGGTGGTGGCCGCATACCGCGAGTTCACGCAGCACTACCCCGACAACGGGTGGGTCGAGCACGACGCCGACGAGATCTGGCAGGCGGTGCTGGCCACGCTGGCCGAGGTGATCGCCCAGGTGGGCCCCGACGCAGTCGCGGCGATCGGCATCACCAACCAGCGCGAAACCGTGTTGGCCTGGAGCCGACGCACCAGCACCCCGTTCGGCACCGCGATCGTGTGGCAAGACCGGCGCACGGCCGAGCGTTGCGACCAGTTGTTCGCCGAGGGCCAGCTTCCACTCGTGCGCGAGACCACCGGCTTGGTGCTCGACCCCTACTTCTCCGCCTCCAAGATCGAGTGGCTGCTCACTCACCGCGACATCCCGCTCGACGACGACCTCGCGCTGGGCACCATCGACAGCTGGATCGTGTGGCGACTGACGGGCGGGGCGGCGCACGTCACCGACCCCTCGAACGCCAGCCGCACCATGCTGCTCGACATCCGTTCGCTGCACTGGAGCCAACCGTTGTGCGACCTGTTCGGCGTGCCGATGTCGGCGCTGCCCGAGGTACGGCCATCCAGTGGTCGGTTCGGAGTCACCTCCGCGGAACTCACCGGCGTTCCCGCCGGCATCCCCATCTCGGGTATCGCCGGCGACCAGCAGGCGGCGCTGTTCGGGCAAGCGTGCTTCGCGCCAGGGATGGCGAAGAACACGTACGGCACGGGCAGCTTCATCCTGCTCAACGTGGGCGACACGTGCCCGCCGCCCGCCGAGGGCATGCTCACCACCGTCGCCTGGACGCTGGCCGCCGAATCGGGTGCTGGCGGCACCGTCGCGTACGCGTTGGAGGGGGCGATCTTCGTCACCGGCGCTGCGGTGCAGTGGCTGCGCGACGGGCTCGGGATCATCTCCTCCGCCGCTGAGGTGGGCCCGCTGGCTGCCAGCGTCAGCGACAGCGGCGGCGTGTACGTCGTGCCCGCGTTCACCGGCCTGGGCAGCCCGTGGTGGGATCCGTACGCTCGCGGCACGATCGTCGGCATCACCCGCGGCACCACCACAGCGCACCTCGCTCGCGCGGTCATCGAGGCGATGGCCTACCAGACCCGCGACGCGGTCGATGCGATGAGCGCGGCGGCCGGCGTGCAGATCGCCGACCTGCGGGTCGACGGCGGTGCCTCGGCGGTGGATGCGATGCTGCAGATGCAAGCCGATCAACTCGGCGTCACCGTGCGCCGACCCGCCGACCAGGAGACCACCGCACTCGGGGCCGCCTACCTCGCCGGCCTGGCAGAGGGTGTGTGGCCGTCGCTGGCCGCGATCGCGGACGAGTGGTCGGTCGATACCGTGTTCGTACCCGAACCCGATCGCACGTTCACCGACCTCGGCCACGCCACGTGGCAACGCGCGGTGGCGTGCTCCCGAGACTGGATCATGCACTGAACCACCCGCCGCACCTCACCCCCTCGGCCACTGCCGAGGCTGTTCTCGAACACATCCGCAACAGCAGCGATCTCGTGGTGCCGCTGGGCGTCGGCGAGCCGGTGGCGCTGATGGACGCGATCGAGGCCGCCGCCGAGCGCGGCGACATCCAGGGCATCACCGTGCACCAGATGCATGCGCTGCACGACCGGCGCTACCTGCACGGTGCATTCCCCGAGCAGCTGCGCCACATCGCCTACTTCCTCTCGCACGTCACCCGCCCCTGCTACCTGGCGGGCACCGTCGAGCTGGTGCCCAATCACTTCAGCGAGGTGTACGGCCACATCTCGCGTCGCACCAACGACCCGCTGGTGATCGCCACCGCCTCGCCTCCCGACCGCCACGGCTACTTCAGCCTGGGGGTGAACGCCGACTACACCAGCAGCTTCATCGGCCGGGCGCGGTTCTTCCTCGAAGTCAACCCGCGGATGCCGCGCACGTTCGGACGCAACCAGATCCACGCCAGCCAGGTGGAGGGCTGGGTCGTCAACGAACGCCAGCTCGACGAAGCACAGCCACCGGCGATGGACGCCAACGACCACACAATCGCCGGCTTCGTCGCCGACCGCATCCCCGACGGGGCGTGCCTGCAAACCGGTATCGGCGCGATCCCCAACGCGATCATGACGGCACTCGAGCACCACCGCGACCTCGGCGTGCACACCGAGCTGCTCAGTGACGGCTTGGTCGATCTCGTCGAGAAGGGCGTGGTCAACGGGGTACGCAAGCTGCACAACCGCACCAAGGTGGTGGGCACGTTCGCGCTCGGCACGCAGCGGTTGTACGACTTCCTGCACGAGAACACCGCTGTGGAACTGTGGAGCGCCCGCTACGTGAACGATCCGCGCCTGCTGTCGCGCGAGCGCAACTTCGTGTCGATCAACGCCACGCTCTCCGTCGACTTCCTCGGCCAGTGCGCGTCCGAAACACTCAACGGCAGGTACTACTCGTCGTCGGGCGGCCAGGTCGACTTCGCCCGCGGCGCGATGTACTCCGAGGGTGGCCAGGGTTTCATCGTGCTGCACTCCACGGCCAAGCACGGCGGCGTCAGCCGCATCGTGCCGCAGTTCCCGCCCGGCGAGGTCACCACGTTGTCGAAGAACACCGTCGACAAGGTGGTCACCGAGTACGGCGTCGCCGAGCTGCGCTCCAAGACGGTTCGCGAACGCACGAAGGCGCTGATCGCGATCAGCCACCCCGACCACCGCGACTTCCTCACCTCCGAAGCCACCCGCCTCGGGTTCATCTAGCCCCGCGTTGGGGGTGGTGTGGAGGGGGCGCTCCGCGATCCCCCTCCACCGTGGGCCGACACGGTTTCCGTGAGGCCCACAGCAGCTGGGTCGGCCGAAGGCCGTCCAACAAATTCGAGGAACGGAGCGAGCGCAGCGAGCGAGAGACGAGAACGTCAGGCGTGGCGCTTGCGGTAGTTGCCGAGGAAGCGTTCGATGCGCACCAGGGCCTCGTGCAGGTCGTCGGTGTTGGGCAGGAACACCAGGCGGAAGTGGTCGGGCGTGGGCCAGTTGAATCCGGTGCCCTGCACGATCAGCAGCTTCTCCTCGGCCAGTAGCTCGTAGGCGAACTGCTGGTCGTCGGTGATCGGGTACACGGCCGGATCGAGCCGGGGGAACATGTACAGCGCGGCTTTGGGCTTCACCACCGACACGCCCGGGATCTGGCTGAGCGCGTCGTAGGCGATGTCGCGCTGGCGCAGCAAACGGCCACCGGGGCCGACGAGATCCTGGATGCTCTGGTAGCCACCGAGCGCGGTCTGGATCGCCAGCTGCCCGGGCGTGTTCGAGCACAGCCGGGTGGAGGCCAGCATGTCGAGGCCCTCGATGTAGTCCTTCGCGTGGCGCTTCTCGCCCGACACGATCATCCAGCCGGCGCGATAGCCGCAGGCCCGGTAGTTCTTGGAGAGGCCGTTGAACGTGACGAACAGCAGGTCGTCGGCCAGCGAGGCGATGCTGGTGTGGGTGTTGCCGTCGTACAGCGTCTTGTCGTAGATCTCGTCGGCGAACACGATCAACTCGTGCTCGCGGGCGATCTGGATGATCTCGCGCAGCACGTCGTCGGGGTACAGCGCGCCCGTGGGGTTGTTGGGGTTGATGATCACGATCGCCTTGGTGCGATCGGTGACGTTCTTGCGAATGTCGTCGAGGTCGGGGTTCCAGTCGGCCTGCTCGTCGCACAGGTAGTGCACCGGGCGGCCACCCGACAGCGACACGGCGGCCGTCCACAGCGGGTAGTCGGGCGCCGGCACCAGCACCTCGTCGCCGTCGTCGAGCAGCGCGTTGAGCGACATCATGATCAACTCGGACGCGCCGTTGCCGAGGTACACGTCGTCGACCGCGACGCCGGCGATCTTCTTCTCCTGCGTGTAGTGCACCACCGACTTGCGCGGGGCGAAGAGGCCCTTGCTATCGGTGTACCCGGCCGTGTTGGGCAGGTTGCGGATCATGTCCTGCACGATCTCGTCGGGCGGGTTGAAGCCGAACACGGCGAGATTGCCGATGTTCAGCTTGATGATCTGCTGCCCCTCCTCCTCCATCTGCTTTGCGCGGTCGAGCACCGGTCCGCGGATGTCGTAACAGACGTTGGCGAGCTTGGTGGACTTCGCGACGGGCTTCACTGGTCTCCTCAGGAGTCGGGACCAGGTCAGGATATGAGCGCGGGCGTGGCGTCAGCGATTCATTAACCGGCCAGCGAGTCGACGATGCCGCCCAGCATGCGGAACTCCTCGCGCTCGCGAGCGTGGAACACGCGCCCGGCGCGACCACACGCGAGGGCCACACCGTGGCGGGCCACGCGGGTCCACACCAGGTCGCCGGGGGTGTGCTGGCCGTCGGCCGGCGGGGCCTCGTCGCCCAAATGGCTGCTGCCGGCGAGGAACGCGGCCAGCCATTCGATCTCGGGCACTGCGCCGTCGTGCGCGGCCGCGGCCGGCCCGTCGAGGCACATTGCCACGGCCCAGTCGGCGTCGAGCAGGCGGCGCAGTTCGCGACAGGCGGTGTCGAGCCGCTCGCCAGCGGGTGCCGCCACCAACGCGGCGGCAGTGGCGAGCGCGGCCATGCCGCCGTCGGGCCGGTCGTTGGGCACCTGGCGCACGTCTTCCACGGCCACGCCGTCCACCTGGCGGATCTCGGCCACCAGCAGATCCACGAGCGACGCATCCGGCAGCGACACGGTGAGTTCGTCGATGGCGCTGCCGCCACCCCGCTCGAGGATGTCGATGCCCACGACGTCGCCGTGCACCGAGCCGATACGGCTGGCCACCTGGCCCAAGGCACCCGGTCGGTCGGGCAGCCAGACACGTACGACGAAGGTCTCCACGGGGCACGACGCTACCGACGGGGTGCGTACGACGTATCTCGGCGCTGTGACGCCTGTGTGAACTCGTCGCCTGTGTGAACGCTCCACCTGTGTGAACTGCGGGGCCGGACTGTGCGAGCATCGCGACATGTCGTTTGAACTCCCCCCCGACTGCATCCAGGTCGTCATCGAGATCCCCCGTGGCAGCCGCAACAAGTACGAGATCGATCACGAAACCGGCCGGGTGTTCCTCGACCGCCGCCTGTTCACCGCCACCACCTACCCGGCCGACTACGGTTTCGTGCCCGAGACCCTCAGCGGCGACGGCGATCCGCTCGATGCGCTGGTGCTGCTGGAAGACCCGGTGTACCCGGGCATCTGGGTGCAGGCCCGGCCGGTGGGCGTGCTGTACATGCACGACGAGGCCGGCGAGGACGCCAAGTTGATCTGCGTGCCGCCGAAGGAGCCGCGCTGGCAGGATGTGCACGACCTGCCCGACCTCACCCCGCAACTGGTGGAGGAGATCCAGCACTTCTTCGAGGTGTACAAGGCCCTCGAACCCGGAAAGACCTCCAGCACCGCGGGCCTCGCTGGCCGCGAAGCGGCATGGGAAGAGATCCGTCAGAGCCGGGCGAACTACAAGCCCCGCTGACGGGCCCCACGCACATGACGCGCTGCCGACACACCATCGCGTTGGCACTGGTCGTTGTCGCGTTCGTGGTTGGGTGCTCGGGTGGCGACCACGACGACGACGGGCATGGGCCCACGCAGAGCGTGCACACGCAGCGCGACGCGCTGGCCGCAGCGGTGCGCGTGGAGGCACTGGGCTGTTCCGCCAGCGGCGCCGCCGGCGCGGGCTCGTTCATCGCTCGCGAGCGGGTGATCACGGTGGCGCACGTGGTGGCCGGCTCGACGTCGGTGGAGGTGGTGCTGGCCGATGGTCGGCGGGTGGCGGCCAAGGTGACCGGCATCGATCGCGCGGCCGACCTCGCGATCCTCGATGTGGAGGAACCCACCGCACCGCTCGCCACCGGGCGGATGCCCCGGCGGGCCACCGGCGAGTTCGTGGTGTACCGCGAGGGCGAGGCGGTGGCGCTGCCGTTCCGAGTGCTGAGGTACGGCGACATCCAGGTGCCCGGTTACGCCGACGACGGGCCGGCGCACCGCCACGGCTACGAGCTGCAGGCCGAGGTCGCCGAGGGCGACTCGGGTTCGGTGCTGGTGGCCGACGGTGTGGCCACCGCGCTGATGTTCGCCCGCAGCGCCGACAATCGCGAACGGGCGTGGGCAGTCGACATCAGCGAGGCGGCACCGTTGCTGGCCGCCGACAACGACGAGGCCGTCGACACCGGCGCCTGCTGGCCCTGAGCCCGCCGGCTCAGCCCTTGCCCGCCGCGTCGGCTGCGCGGGCGGCGTCCTCCAACCGAGCCCGGTAGGCCGCCCACCAGGCGTCGCTGTCCTCGCTGTCGCCGCTGTTCAGGTTGTCGTTCTCCGCGCGCAACCCGGCCGCACCGTCGATGCTCTCGCGCACGATGTCCATCTGGCCGGCGTGGCGGTGCGTCTCGGCGATCATGTGGATCAGCAACTGATGCAGCGTCACCTGGCTGCGGCCCTCGGGCCACCACGGCACGTGACCCACTGCCTCGAGGTCGAGCGCCGCGATCGTGGCGTCGCTGTGCACCCACACCCGGTGGTACATCGCGATGATGCCGGCGCGTGACTCACCCGGCGTCACCCACAGATCTGCGTTTGGCTCGGCGTCTTCGGCGAACCAGGGCAGCGGCTCGCCGAACGGGCGGCCGAAGCAGTCGCCGAGATAGCCCGATTCCACGCTGGCGACGTGTTTCACGACGCCCAGCAGGTTGGTGCCGGTGGGGGTCATCGGGCGGCGCACGTCGTACTCCGACAACCCCTCCAGCTTCCACAACAGCGCCTCGCGCCCCGCCTGCAGGTAGCGATGGAGGTCGGCCTTGATTCCCTGGAGTTCCATCCCCTGAGCATGGCACCAGCGAGTCGCTGGCGCTGACGTGTCAGTGCACGTCGGCGAGCAGCGCGGCGCCCACGGCACCAGCGCGGGTACCCAACTGAGCAAACACCAGCGCGGGGTGCGGCCGTAGGTGTGGCGCGTACAGCAGCCGCGAGAACCAGGACTGGATCGGCCCGAGGTACAGATCGGACGATGCGGCCAAGCCCCCGCCGAGCACGAACAACGCCGGGTCGAGCACGTTGGTGAGGTTCGCCAACCCCAGCGCCACCCAGCGGCCGAAGTCGTCGATCACCTGCAGCGCCTCGGCATCGCCCTCGCGAGCGGCGGCCTGCACATGCTCGCCGCGCACTTGCTCGGCGTCGCCACCCGCCAGTGCTACCACGCGTTGCAGGCGCTTGCCCTCGGCGGCCTCGCGGGCCAGCCGGCCGAGGCCCGAACCTGAGGCGTAGCGCTCCCAACAGCCCCGCCGGCCGCACGGGCAGGGCGGGCCGTCGGGGTCGACCACCATGTGGCCGATCTCACCGGTGAACCCGTTGGCCCCGCGGATCAGTTGCCCGCCGGCCACGATGCCCCCACCCACACCGGTGCCGAGGGTCACCATCACGCACTCGGTGGCTCCGCGGGCGGCGCCCAGCTTCCACTCGGCGACGGCTGCACACGTGGCGTCGTTGTCGACCTGCACATCGATGCCCAAGCGGGC
Source organism: Actinomycetota bacterium (assembly GCA_030645495.1). Classification (GTDB taxonomy): domain Bacteria; phylum Actinomycetota; class Acidimicrobiia; order Acidimicrobiales; family Ilumatobacteraceae; genus UBA668. Next base: position 105,219 of record JAUSLV010000026.1, on the reverse strand, counting down.
GAAGAGCAGCGCGCCCACCTCGAAATCGTTGATGTCCACCAGGTTGGGGGCCGCGCGCAGCACACCGTTGCGGGCCACCAGGCCCGGCACGCCCACGCCCACCGAGTCGGCCTGGCCCAGCGAGCCGGCCAGTTCGACGAGGGTGTCGATGATCGCGTCGGGGCCCTTGGGGGTGTCGCGACGTTGCTCGTCGATCACCGCGCCGTGCTCGTCGAGCACGACGCCCAGGCACTTCGTGCCGCCGACATCGATCCCGATCCGCCGCCGACCGGGCGCGAGCGATGCGCCCGCGGAGGTCATGCTTCGGCGCGGGTCTTCAGCTCGCGAACCGTGTTGAGGATGCGCACTTCGGCGCGGCGCTTCACGAACCCGGGCAGCGGCACCACGAGTTCGATCGCCAGGTCGTAGCGCACCTCGGTGCCGCCATCGGCCGCAGGGGCGAAGTTGTAGGCACCGTCGATGGTGCGCATGATGTCGCCGCGCAGCATGCGCCACTTCAGCACGCCGGGGGCCTGCGCGTAGTCGTAGCCGAGTGTGTAGTGGGTGCTGCGGCCGAGGGCCGACGCGCGGAACTCGACCTCGGTGGGCCGCCCGTCTGCGTCGCGGGTGCGCACGATGACGTCCTTGACGTCTTTGGCCCACTCGGGGTAGCGATCGAAATCGGTGGCGATCGCCCACACCCTGTCGGGCGCGGCAGCGATGGTGATGGTCTGGGACGCCGATTCAGCCATGGAGATGTTCTACCCGATCTTGCCGTTGGACGGTGTGGACGCCGGATCGACCCGAGGCCCATATGAACCGTACCTCGCGGCCCATGCCCCATTCATGCCAATCCCGAACATCGGTACGAGAACCCCGAAGGCCAGTGCGTTGAGCTGGCTCTGCTCCAGGCCCGACACACCGATGCTGGCGGCCACCAGGGCCACGACCACCTGCGTCGCCAGCAGCCCCGACATCAGTCGTTTCAGGAACTTCGGTGCCGTCGGGCCGGTGAGCAGGAACAGGTTGGCGACGCCCACCTCGCGCACTCGGGAGAGTTCGAGCGCCTGCGCGTAGGCCCACAGCGACGAGGCGACTCCGGCGGCGAACAGCACCACTGACACGACGACGGCCAGCACCTGCGCCCACCGATCGGACTTGAACGGGACGGCCAGGGCCATCGCGACGACGAAGACCAGGGTTCCGTACAGATCGGCTCGCACCAAGCGGGAGTTCACCAGGTCATTCTGCCAGGGCGCCGAGCGAGACACCCAGGCGCCGGGCCAGCACGTCGTAGGAGAATTCGCGCACTGCCCGCTCGCGCCCGGCCACACCCATGCGGGCGGCCAGCGCCGGGTCGTCGAGCAGCCGCTCGATGGCCGCGGCGACGTCGCGCGGGTCGTCGGGGTGGCGCACCACCAGGCCGGTCTCGCCGTCGGCCACGGCTTCGGCAGCCCCACCGGAATCGCCGGCCACTTGCGGCACCCCGCACGCTGCGGACTCGAGGAACACGATGCCGAAGCCCTCCTGCTCCAGGCCGCCCCAGCGGTTGCGGCACAGCATCGTGTACACGTCGGCGCAGCCGTACAGGCGAGGCAGGTCGTCATGGCTGACGCGGCCAAGGAAGCGCACCGGTGCATTCAACGTCTTTGCCAGATCGGCCAGCCGCTCGGCGTCGCGGCCGCCACCGGCGATCGCCAGCACCAGGTTGGGGCGGCTGCGGGCCAGCAGCGCGACGGCGCGGATGGCGGTGTCGAAGCCCTTGCGCGGCACCAGCCGGCTGATGCCTACCACCAGTTCGGCGTCGGCCGGGATGTCGAAGTGGGCGCGTGCTTCCAGGCGTTGGGCGGGCGACAGTGGTTGGAATCGATCGGTGTCGACACCGGGCGGCACCACGGTGATCGGCAGCTTCCGACCGGCGGCGTGCTCGCCCTCGGCCGCCGGGTAACCGCCCGCGGCCACGATGTGGCGGGCGCGGCGTAGCACGTAGGCCAGCGTCTGCTTGCTGAGCGGCAGCCGGCCGGGCACGGTGACTTCAGCCCCGTGCAGCACCACGTCGTAGGGCAGGTCGAGCGACGGGCCCACCAGGCCCAGTGGCAGGGCCGGGTCGAGCACGATCAGGTCGGCGCCCACGTCCTTGGCCATCTCGTTGATCCGGCGCACCATCCACGGGTGCGGCAGCAGCACCGGCTCCTTGGTGCGGCGGATGAGGAACGGTTGCGCGGCGTCGAACTCGTCGGTGCCCTCGTACGGGCTGGTGAGCACGGCGAACGACTCGGGCGGCAGGCGCCGCCACCACTCCCACAACAACGACTGGATGCCGCCGATCTTGGGCGGGAAGTCGTTGGTGACCAGCAGGTGCTTGATCGTGCCGGCCATCAGCGGGCCTGCAGTTCGTGCTGTACGTCGGGATCGGGGTCGGAGAGCGGCATGAGATCGTGGCAACCCAGGCGGCGTGCGGCCCACACGGCGTGAGCGCGTAGCACGGGGTCGTGGTGTGCAAGGTAGTCGGCGAGCACCGCCCTTACCTCGGCAGGTGCGCTCGCCGCACCCGCTGTGTTGCCGCGACCCGTGTTGCCGAGGACGATGAGCGCATTGCGCCGGATCCAGCGTGGGTCGCGATCGGCCAGGTACCAGCGGCCCCATGCGGCCAGCACTTCCTCATCGGTGCCGCGCAGCAACTGCAGCACGGGCAGCCAGGCAGTGGGCTGCTCGCCCGTGCTGCTGGCGATGAAGCGCTGCCCGAAGTGCACGGTGGGCGGGCACACGCTCTGGCAGTCGTCGCAGCCGTAGAGCCGGTCGCCCACGGCCTCGCGCAGGTGCGCAGGGATGATGCCCGGCTTCTGCAGCACCCACGCCAGGCAGCGCGCGCCGTCGATCACACCTGGTGCGACGATCGCGCCTGTGGGACACGCGTCGAGGCACCGGCGGCACGTGCCGCACCCGTCGTCCACCGGCGCGAGTGCGACGGGCAGGGGTGCGGTGGTGACCACGCAGCCCAGCACGAACCAGCTGCCGGCGCCGGGAAGCAGCAGGTTGGCGTTCTTACCGAACCAGCCGATGCCGGCGCGGTGGGCGATCTCGCGGTCGACGATGCTGTTGTCGTCGGCGAACGGCACGGCCTTGTAGCCGTCGGCGCGCAGCCGACGGGCCACCGCCCACAGGCCCTCGCGCAATGGCGCGTAGTGATCCACCCAGGCGTAGCGGGCCACGCGACCGGCAGGGCCGACGGGTGTGTCGGGTTCGGCCAGCAGGTACGGGCGGGCGGCCACGAACACCGACTGTGCGTCACGCACAGCCTGCCCTGGGTCGGTGGAGCGCTGCGGGTTCTTGAACGTGAACTGCATGCCGTCGTCGAACCCGTCGGCGAGGCGGGCTTCGATCGCTGCCCGGGCACGGCCCAGCACGTCGGCCGCGGCCACCCCGGTGTGGGTGATGCCGAACGGCTCGGTCAGCCGAGTGAGCGCCTGCACGTACGCGGCATCCACCAGCGCCGGGGGTGCGTCAGGTGGCCTCACGATGTCGCAGCGTAGGCACCATTCCGGCCTCTGCGAGCAGGCGCATCGCCCGCACCTCGGCAAGGTTCAACACGACGGCCTCGCGAGGCGCCGGGGAGAGCAGGTGGGTGACCACGCAATCGGCGCAGTCGGCACTGCCGTCCATCACGCAGGTGTCGCAGGAGATGAGGAAGTCGGACATGCCCTCATCCAACACGAGGGGTGTGACGGAGTGCCCGCGCAGAATCGCCGTCAGCGTCAGCGGCGGGCGGCGGCGAGAAAGGCGTCGCTGCTGACGGTGTTGGCCCCGGCGACGCGCACGTCGGCGAGCACCGCTTGGTCGTTGGTGACCACCACCACCGGCCGGTCGGCGTCGATCGAGGCCACCTCGGCGCGCAGCACGTCGTCGGCGGTCACGCCTTCGGGCGAGTAGCTCACCCGCACCAGGCGGCGGCGGTCGGCGGTGGCACCCACCACGCTGGCCCCGTCGAACACGATGTGCACGAGCGTGCCCCAGCGACGGGCCAGGTTCTCGGCGGCGTCGATGCACTTCGTGCGCTGTTGCTCGAGCGTCAGCGTCGGCCAGCCGAGCTTGGCCACGTTGTAGCCGTCCACTAGCACCACCGCGTCTGCGGAGCGCAAGAGGTGCGCTGTGGCCGCGTCGCTGTCGAGGTACACACCACCGGGCACGGCCAACGGCTTGCGCTGCTTGCGCCTGGCCTTCGGCGAGGCACCCTTCGCCAGCGTCAGCGCCTCGGTCAGCAGCACCCGCACCCGCTCGAGGTCCACCGGGCCGCCGGTGTGCACCGCGGCCCGTTCGGCGAGCGCCGCGTCGCGAGCCTCGGTCACCGCCGCCAGGTCGGCACGCAGCGCGGCCAGGTCGTGGTCGATCGCCTCGGCCCGCGCACCCACCATCTCGGCGCCGGCCACCTTGCGCTGCGCCATCCGCTCCACCTCGGCGATGCGCGCCCGCGCCGTGGCCAGGTCGGCACGTGCCTGGCGCAGGGCAGTCTCGGCGTTCGCGCGCTCGCGGCGCTCATCGTCGAGTTGCTCGCGAGCGAGCACCAGGTCGACCCGCCACCTCGCGGCTGCGGCCTCGGCCGCCTCGCGGCGCTTCTGCTCGCGGCGCAGCACGGTGGCGGCATCGTCGGCCTGCTGCGCGGCGGCCTGCGCCTCGGCCAGCGCGGCTGCCTCGGCCAACCACCCGTCGGGGCGAGTGAGCCACAACATGCCCACGTCGTCCACGAGGTCGGTGGTGGCCACGGTGCCGAGGCGACGCAGGAAGTCGGCATCGGCGTCCACCACCGCGCGCACCTTGGCCAGAGCGGCCCCGGGCAGCGCCTGGAACTTCAGGTACGGCTTCAACCCGGCCGGGAACACCAGCGGCGGACGGGTCTTCTGCCCGGCGGCCACCACCAGCACCACGAACTCGAGCGCCGACCGCAACGCGCCGTCGGGCAGTTGCGGTGCCGAACCGGAGTCGGGTTCGGCGTCGGGCGGCACCCGCCCAATCTAGTGCCGAGGCGCTGCCGGCGAGCGCGGCCCCACGGCCCCTGCCCCCCACCGACGCGCCGCACCACACCCTCACGAACGTCTGTTCTTGACGACGAACGGGTGTTCGTGCTCTGCTGTGCAGTTGTGCAACGCTCGTTCGACGATCTCGGTACCCCGCTGGCCGACGTCACGTTCTGCGTGCTCGACATCGAAACCACCGGCGGCGACCGAGGCACCGACCTGATCACCGAGGTCGGCGTGGTGAAGGTGAAGGGTGGGCAGTGCCTGGGCACCATGGCCACGCTGGTGAACCCGGGCCGGGCGATCCCGCCCACGATCACGATGCTCACCGGCATCACCCAGTCGATGGTGGCCACCGCGCCGCGCATCGAGACCGTGCTGCCCACCCTGCAAGAGTTCATCGGCGACGCGGTCATCGTCGGCCACAACGTCGGCTTCGACATGGCGTTCATCAACGCCGCCATGCTGCGCAGCGACCGCTCCGCGTTCCGCAACACCATCGTCGACACGCTGCCCCTCGCCCGCCGGCTGGTGCGCGACGAAACGCCCGACTGCCGGTTGGGCACGCTGGCCGCTCGCTTCCGGCTCGACCACCGCCCGTCGCACCGCGCGCTCGACGATGCACTCGCCACGGTCGATCTGCTGCACCTGCTGCTCGAGCGGGCTGCGGGCCTGGGTGTGTTGGGCCTCGACGACCTGGTGGTGCTGCCCACGATGGGCGGCCACCCGCAGGCGGGCAAGCTGAAGCTCACCCACACCCTGCCGCGCTCCCCCGGCGTGTACCGCTTCCTCGGCGCCAACGACGAGGTGCTCTACGTGGGCAAGGCCACCAACCTGCGCCAGCGCGTGCGCAGCTACTTCAGCAGCGACGACCGGCGCAAGATCGGCCCGCTGCTGCGCGAGACGCAACGGTTGGCGCACACCGTGGCGCACGAACCGATCAGCGCCGAAGTGCTCGAACTGCGCTACCTGCACCGCCTCAACCCGCGCTACAACCGGGTGGGCACCACCTGGAACAAGTACGCCTACGTGCGCCTCACCACCGACGAGCAATGGCCGCGCCTGGTGATCACCAACGAGCCCGCGGCCACCGGCGTGCACCTCGGCCCGCTGTCGTCGCGGGCCGCGGCCGCCACCGTGATCGAGGCGATCCAGTCCGCGCTGCCCATCCGCCGCTGCAACACCCGCATCGGCAAGAACTACACAGCTGCCGAGGGTGCCTCCCCCTGCTCGGGCGCCCGCCTGGGCGTGGCGATGTGCCCGTGCAGCGGCAACGCCGACGAGGCCACGTACTGGCGGGTGGTGGGCCAGGTCGTGGCCGCGCTCACCGCGGCACCGCACCTCGTGCTCGATCCGCTGTGGCGCAAGGTGGCCTCGCTGTCCACCGAGCGCCGCTACGAGGAGGCCGCCTCCATGCGCGACCGCGCCAATTCGTTCGCCAGCGCGGTCACCCGCCAACGGCTGATCGATCAGCTGCGCGCGGCGGGCGACACCGGGGTCGAGCTGCACGACACCGTGCTGCACATCCGCGACGGCGTACTGATCAGCGCCCATGGCGTGGGCCAGCTGCCCACCGGGCTCGAACTCGCGCCACCCGATGTGCCGCCCTTCCCCACACCACTCCCCCGCCAAGCAGCCGACGAAGTGTTGTGCCTGGCGCGGGCGGTGGAACGGGCCAGCTTCCACGCGCGGCTGCTGTGGTGCAGCGGCGAGTGGAGCTGGCCGGCCGTGCCCGTGCGCGAGGTCACCCGTCTCGAACCCGCCAGCAACCTGCAACCGGCCGCCTGAATTTGGCCGCCTGAACCGGGCCGCGGGATCAGCCGGCTTCGATCGTCGCGCCGGCGTGGTCGATGCGCAGGATCTTGGTGTGGCCGTCGTTGGGCAACGCGGCCGCGATCGCCTCGGCCTCGTCGACCGCGCACATCACCGCCACCGTCGGCCCCGAGCCGCTGAGCCACGCGGCCCACGCCCCGGCAGCGAGCGCAGCCTGCAGCGCCGCCCGCGACGGCAGGGCCGCTGCCAGGCGCCGATCCTGATGCAGGCGATCCTCGGTGGCGGTGCGCAGGATGTCGATGTCGCCGGCGGCGAGCGCGGCCACCAGCAGCGCGGTGCGCCCGATGTTGAACACCACGTCGGCCAGCGGCACCTGTGCCGGTAACGCCGCCCGCGACTGGTCGGTGCTGGTGACGAACGACGGCACCCACATCACCATCGCCGGGTCGATCGACAGGCGGATGCGCACGGCCCGCCCACCGGCCGTGGCCACCACCCCGCCGAACAGCGAGGCGGCGACGTTGTCGCCATGCCCTTCCAACTCGGTGGCGTGGCCCAACAGTTCCGTGCGGGCCGCATCCAGTAGCTCCGGGTCGGCACCGTGGCGCTGCGCGTGCGCGGCCACCAGCCCGCCCACACGAACGGCGCCACTGAAGCCCATGCCCCTGCCCATCGGAATTGGCGAGCGCACCCACAGCGCGCCATGCCCGCCCAAGCGTCGGAACGCCACCATCGCCGGATGATGGTCGTCGGCCGGGCGGCCGCCGTCGTCGACAGGATCGCCGAGACCCACCTCTGCGTACAGCGACAGGGCCATGCCCAGCGTGTCGAACCCCGGGCCGAGGTTGGCCGACGAGGCCGGCACCCGAGCGATCATCGACCGGTGCGCATCAACGCCCGAGCTCCTCGGCAGCCTGTTGCGACACCGCTGCCCAACGCTCGAGTGTGGCCGCGGCCGAACCGGAGTCGACCGACTCGATCGCTCGCGCCAGGCCTTCCTCCAACGTGTCGGCCACACCGGCCACCACGAGGGCCGCCGCCGCGTTGAGCACCACGATGTTGCGGTGCGGGCCGTGCTGGCCGGCCAACACGTTGCGCACCACCTGCGCGTTCACGTCGGGCGTGCCACCCACCAATTCGTCCATGATCGCCGGGGCCAAGCCGAGATCGACCGCGTCGACGACGAACGTGTGCACGTTGTCGTCGTCGAGCGCCAGCACCGTGGACGGCCCCGTGGTGGTGAGCTCGTCGAGGCCGCTGCCGTGCACCACCCATGCACGGTGCGAGCCGTGCAGGCGTAGCGAGGCCAGCATCCGCTCGGCCACACCCGGGTTGGCCACGCCGATCAGCTGCCGCTTCACGCGGCCAGGGTTGGCCATCGGCCCCAGCAGGTTGAACACCGTGGGGATACCGATCTCGCGGCGGCTGGGGGCGGCGAAGCGGAAGGCCGGGTGGTAGCGCGGCGCGAGACAGAAGCCGATACCGACGTCTTCCACGCAGCGCAGCACGCCCTCGGGCGACAGCTCGATCGCGATGCCCAACGCCTCCAGCACGTCGGCCGTACCGCACTGCGAGCTGGCGGCGCGGGCGCCGTGCTTGCACACCGGCACACCGGCACCGGCGGTGACGATGGCCGCCATCGTGCTGACGTTGATGCTGTGGCTGCGGTCGCCACCGGTGCCCACGATGTCGACTGCCCGGTCGCGCAGTTCGGGCGGCAGCGGCACGATCGTGGCCGCCTCCAGCACCGCGTCGAGCAGACCCGACAGCTCCTCGGGTGACTCGCCCTTGGCGCGCAATGCCACCACGAACCCGATCAGCTGCGCGGCCGTGGCCTCGCCGGCCAGGATCGTGGCCATCGCTGCCCGTGCGTGCGCCGCCGGAAGGTCGTGCTTGTCGAGCAGTTCCGTCAGCAGCGCGGGCCAGCCGCCCAGTTCGTCGAGTGCACTCATGGCGTGCAGGCTAGGCAGTCGCGCCGCGAGCCGCGAAGGCCTTATGCAGTGCGACGACGCTGACGGATGAGGCGGCGGCGCTCGCGCTCGGTGGCGCCACCCCACACACCGGCCTTCTCGCGCACCTGCAGGGCGTACTCGAGGCACGCCACGCGCACGCCGCACTCGGCGCACACCGACTTGGCCTCCAGGCCCTCGTCGTCGTCGTCCGGATAGAAGATGCTGGGCTCGAGGCCCCGGCAGGCACCCAGTTGACGCCAATTGATCTCTTTGGCCGACACGAAAATGTCCCCCATCATCGTCGCTACCGAGAGGACCCCCGGCAACGGCACGAATCTAGGGTCACGCCACACCGCTGGTAAAGGCCCAATTTGTGTCTTTTCTGCGCGCGGCCACGCGGCCGCCGACGGCCGGTCAGCCGAGGTCGGCGCGGAGTTCGGCGAGGGTGGCGGGGGCCAGTTCGACCGCTTCGAGGTACGCGGGGTGCGTGATCTCCAGCAGGGTGCCCTCACCGAACGCGGCCACCTGGGCGGGCGTGAACTCGAACGTCACGTAGTGCACGGCGGCGGTGACGTGTTCGCGAGTGAGCTGGCTGGCGTGCTGCGGGTCGACCGTGCAGCGCACGACGTCGCCGTTGGCCAAGCGGAACTGCACGGCCTGCTCGACACCCACCAGCTTCGGCAACCACTCGCGCATCTCGTCGTCGGAGGTGAGCTCGATGAACATCGTGGCGCACAGCTGGCCCGCCTCGGGGATCATCGGGTTGTACACGTCGAGCTCTTCTTGAATGCCCTCGTCGGTGAGGATCCGCTCGGCGCGGGCCATCTCCTGCACCTGGAAACGCATCGTGTCGCGGTTCTCGAACAACAGCGTGACCACCGTGCCCACGTGGACACGGCGCTTGCGCTTCAGCTCGATCACGTGGGCGCGGAACTGGTCGCGCTCGCGTTCGTACGCGCGGGCGTCGGCGATGTCGGCCACCGTGAGCTTGCGGCCGGCGGTCTGCGTGGTCACTTCGTGGTCTCCTCTTCGGCGATGCCGTAGGCGCGGGCGATCAGCTGCAATGGGTGCAACGGCACCTCGCCCGTCTGTTCGTTGATGGCGGTGTTGGCCAGGTGGCAGTCGCCGGCGACGACATCGCCACCCGCCTTGTGGATCTCGTCGGCCAGCTTGCGGGCGATCGGCACGCTGATGTCGGTGTTCTCGGCGCGCAGGCCCCACATGCCGTCGATGCCGCTGCACTGCTGCACCAGCTTCACCTTGGCGCCGGTGAGCTTGATCAGGTCGCGGCTCTTCAGGCCGATGTTCTGCGCCTTCAGGTGGCAGGGCGTGTGGTACGCCACGGTCTCGGGCACGAAGCCGGTGAAGTCGGTGTCGAGCGACGTGCCGTCGGCCTTGTGCAGCTTCATCAGGTACTCGGCCGCGTCGAACGTATGCTGCGACACCAGCTTCGCATCTTCGCCGCCCACGTAGTCGACGTAGTCCTTCTTGAGCACATAGCCGCACGTGGGCTGCGGCACGACGATGTCGTTGCCCTTGCGCACGGTCTGCGCCAGCGCCTTCACGTTCTTCTCGGCAATCTTGGTGAACGCCTCCATGTCGCCGCTGTGCAGGTACGGGGCGCCACAGCAGGCGGTGGTGTCGGCAAGGGTGCACTCCACGCCGTTGCGCTCGTACACCTTCACCAGGTCGTGGCCGATCGCCGGTGCCTGGTACTCCACGAGGCAGGTGGGGAAGACCGCCACTTTGCCCTGGCGCTTGGCGATACGCAGCTTCGGCCGGTTCTTGAACCACGTGGTGAACCGTTGGCGGGCATAGGGCGGCAGCATGCGCACTGCGGACACGCCGGTGGTGGCCTGCATCACCTTGCGCACCAGCGAGTCGGGCTTGGCGCCGATCATCTTGTTGGCCAGCGGCGCGGCCATCGTGGCGGCCCTACCCATCAGATCGGTGTGGCCCATCACCGTGTTGGTGGCCTTCTGGCGCAGCGACACCTGGCCATTGGCGTGGCGCATCGCGTCGGCGCGCAGCATCAGCCTGGGGAAGTCGAGCGCCCACTCGTGCAACTCGGGAATGTACGGGCAGTTCACGTAACAGAGCTTGCACTGGAAGCACTCGTCGATGACCTGGTCTTGCTGGGCCGGGGTGAGGCGGCCCGCATCCTGGTCGTCGTGACGATCGATCATCTCGAACAGCGTGGGGAACGAGGTGCAGAACTTGAAGCACAACCGGCAGCCGTGGCACAGGTCGTACACGCGGGTGAGTTCGTGACGCACGTCGGCTTCGTCGAGGTACTGCGGGTGCTTGGGGTCGTACGTGATCGTCATGTGAGTGCCAGCCGATGAGTGGGTGGTGAGGCGAACGGGTCGTGTGCGGAGGGGGCGCAGCCGCGCCCCCTCCGCCACGGAATGTCAGAGGGCTTCGAGGCCCTGGGCGAAGCGGCCGGCGTGGCTCTTCTCGGCGCGGGCCAGCGTCTCGAACCACTCGGCGATCTCGGTGAGACCCTCTTCGCGAGCGGTCTTGGCGAAGCCCGGGTACATCTGCGTGTACTCGTAGGTCTCGCCGGCGATCGCCGCCTTGAAGTTGGCCTCGGTCTCGCCGATCGGCTCGCCGGTGGCCGGGTCGCCCACCTGTGCGAGGAACTCGAGGTGACCGTGCGCGTGGCCGGTCTCGCCCTCGGCGACCGAGCGGAACAGCATCGCCGCGTCGGGGTAACCCTCGACATCGGCCTTCTGGGCGAACCACAGGTAGCGGCGGTTCGCCTGGCTTTCGCCGGCGAAGCACTCCTTCAGGTTCTCGTGGGTCTTGGTGCCGCTGAGGCTCATGACGTGCTCCTTGTTGCTGGGTTGCTGGGTTGCTGGGTTGTTGGGTTGTGGAGATGGATGGAGATGGGTGGGCGTGGGCCCTCAGGCCGCGGCGCAGGCTGCGCAGACGCCGCCGAACACGATGCTGGCGCGATCGGGGCGGAAGCCGTCGAAGCCGCTCACCATCAGGCTGTCGAAGTGGTCGACGTACACGTCGTGCAATTCGCCGCAGCGATCGCACAGCGCGTGATGGTGGTCGTCGATGTTGGGGTCGAACCGCGCCGACCCCGCGGCCGACTGCAGGATCTGCAGCTCACCCATGGCGGTGAGATCGTTGAGCGTTTGGTACACGGTGCGCAACGAGATGCCGGGCATCTGCGCGCTCGCCTCGGCGAACAACCGCTCAGCGGTGGGGTGCGTCATGTTGCCGTGCAGCAGACGGAACAGCAGCTGCCGCTGCGGCGTGACCTTCAGCCCGCGGGTACGGAACTCGGTGGTCAGTTCGGTCGGCGTGCGCACGCCCACTACCGTATCTGCAACCTCTGCTGATCTGCAAGTCGTGCGAACTAGATCACTCAGCCGCCGTTGTCGGCCGCGCCACCGGGCGCGGCCGGGAGGCCCCGTGTCCATAGGATGCATGGTGATGTCCGCCTCACCGAATGCGCCAGGTGCCCACCCCTTCCAGCGTGAGCAGATGCTGCAGCGGCTGCAGCACGACACGTTCGACGTGCTCGTGGTAGGTGGTGGCATCACGGGGGTCGGCGTGGCACTCGACGCGACCACCCGCGGATTGCGCACTGCGTTGATCGAGCGCGACGACTTCTCCTCGGGCACCTCGTCGAAGAGCTCGAAGCTGGTGCACGGTGGGCTGCGCTACTTGCAACAGGGCGAGATCAACCTCGTGTACCAAGCGCTGCACGAGCGCCGCCGTCTGCGCCGCAACGCCCCGCACTTGGTGAAGGTGCTGCCGTTCATGATCCCGATCCTCACCAAGGACGGCGTGGTCTCGCGCAAGATCGCGCGCGCGATGGGTTCGGCGATGTGGATGTACGACCTCACCGGCGGGTGGCGGATCGGCAAGTTCCACAAGCGTCTGCGCAAGGACGCCGCGTTCGCCCACCTGCCCACCATGCCCAAGGAGCGCCTGGCCTCCGCGTACCTGTACTACGACGCGACCGCGGATGATTCGCGCCTGGTGCTGGCCGTCGCCCGCACCGCGGTTGCGGCCGGAGCAGCGGTCGCCAACGGGTGCGCGCTCGTCGACGTGCTGAAGTCGCCGGAGGGCGCTGTCACCGGCGCGATCGTGGAGGCCGACGGCCGCCGCTTCACGGTGTACGCCGAAGTGGTGGTGAACGCCGCCGGTGTGTGGGCCGACGACGTGCGTGCGCTGGCCGAGACCACCCACCCTGATTCCATCCGCCCTGCCAAGGGCGTACACATCACGCTGCCGTGGGCCAAGGTGCGCAACGACATCGCCGTCGTGATCCCGGTGCCGAAGGACAAGCGCAGCCTGTTCGTGGTGCCGTGGGGCGAGCTGCCCGACGGCACGTTCCGACACACGTACGTGGGCACCACCGACACCGACTACACGGGCGATGTCGACGACCCCCAGTGCACCAAGGACGACATCGACTACGTGCTCACCGCGCTCAACCGCAGCATCACCACCGGCGTCACCGCCGCCGACGTCACCGGCGTGTGGGCCGGCCTGCGCCCGCTGGTGAAAGCTGCATCGTCGGGCCGCACCGCCGACCTGTCGCGGCACCACAAGGTGAACGCCCACCGCGACGGCCTGATCACCATCACCGGCGGCAAGCTCACCACCTACCGAGTGATGGCCGAAGACACGGTCGACGCGGTGTTCCACCGCCTGGGCCGGAAGGCCAAGTGCCGCACCCGCAACCTGGCGCTGTGGGGTGCCGACGGATACCGCGAGCCTGCGGCCACCGCACCCGAGGCGCACTTGGCCAACCGTTACGGCGTGCACGCCGCCGAGGTGCGCGCGCTGATCGCCACCGACTCCACGCTCGGCGAACCACTGGTGCCGGGCCTTCCCTACACCCGCGCCGAGGCCGTCTACGCGGTGCGACAGGAGATGGCGCTCACGCTCGACGACGTACTCAGCCGCCGCACCCGCGCCCTGCTGCTCGACCGTGAGGCCACGCTGGCCGCGGCACCGGCTGTGGCCGAACTGCTGGCCACCGAACTCGGCTGGTCGACGGCCGAGACCGCCGAGCAGGTCGCCCGCTTCGCCAGCATCTGCGCAGCCGAGGTGCATGCGGCGCTCGCCCCCGAGCACTCCGGCACCTTGCCCACATGATCGAGCCGACTCCCCCGATCGAACTGCTGGGCACCGCCGCTCACTTCGCCGGCGCGGTCGAACTGCCTGTCGGCTTCGCTCAGCAGCTGGCGAGCGTGTGCGCGTGCCGCACGGATGATCCCTTCACCGCCGAGGCCAGCCGCGACTGGTGGCCGATGGCGTTGCACTGGGCGCTGGCCGGCGAGGTGCCACAACGCGCCGCCATCGTGGCGCGACCCACCGACACCACCCAGGTGGCGGCAGTGCTGGCGTTGTGCAACCAGGCCGGAGTACCCGTCACCACCGCGGGCGGGCGCAGCGGTGTGGTGGGCGGCTCGGTGCCATTGTTCGGTGGCGTGGTGCTCGACACCACAGCGCTGCAGGGCCTGACCTCCGTCGATGCCGTGTCGGGTCTGGTGGAAGTGTGGGCGGGCACGTTCGGTCCCGACCTCGAAGCCGAACTGCGCGGCACCCACAGCCTCACCGTCGGCCACTTCCCGCAGAGCTTCGACATCGCCACCGTCGGCGGCTGGGTGGCCTGTCGCGGTGCGGGCCAGTACAGCACCCGCTACGGCAAGATCGAGCAGATGGTGGCCGGGCTCGAGGTCGTGCTCGCCGATGGCACCGTGGTGCGCACCGGCGGCTCGCCCGCAGCGGCACAAGGCCCGGATCTCACGCAGCTGTTCGTGGGCAGCGAGGGCACGCTCGGCGTGGTCACGAAGGTGCTGTTGCGGGCGCACCCGGTGCCCGCCGCCGAGCGCCGCGCGGCCTATTCGTTCGCCACGTTCGAGGCCGGTATCGAGGCCTGCCGGCGCATCATGCGTCGCGGTGCCACACCCGCCGTGCTGCGCCTGTACGACGCGATCGAGACCCAGCGCGGCCAGGACGGCGACGGCAGCAACTGTGCGCTGCTGGTGCTAGACGAGGGCGACCCGGCGATCATCGACGCGGTGATGGGTATCGTCGCCGAGGAGTGCGCGGCCGCGGCACCGCTGCCCGTGGAGCTCGTCGAGAAGTGGATGCACCACCGCAACGACACGTCGGCGCTGCAAGGCCTCACGCGCAAAGGGTTCGTGGTCGACACGCTCGAGATCGCCGCCCCGTGGGCCGCACTGCCCGGCATCTTCACCGCCGCCACTGCGGCGCTCATGGCCGTGCCACACGCACGGGTGGCCAGCTGTCACCTCTCGCACAGCTACCTCGACGGCGCGTGCCTGTATTTCACGTTCGCCGCCACTCCCCCGCAGGAGGCCATCGAGGCCACCTACGTCGCGCTGTGGAACGCCGGCCAACACGCGGTGCTGGCCAACGGTGGCAACCTCTCGCACCACCACGGCATCGGGCTGAACCGTGGCCGGTTCCTGGCCGATGCACTCGGCAATGGGTTCACTGTGCTGCAATCGGTGCGGCACGCGCTCGATCCACAGGGCGTGCTGAACCCGGGCAAGCTCGGGTTGCCCACGACGTTCGGAAAGGTGCAGTGGCCGTGAGCGCACTCGATCGCGAGGCACTTCGACAAGGCGCGATGGTGTCCTTGGTGTTCGCCGTTCCGTTCGCCCTCGGTTCGTGGTGGGTCAACAGCAACGACGACACGTCACCATGGGCAGCCGTGCTCTGGCTGGGCGCGCTCGCCGGGTTCACCCTCGGGGCCGGCATCGCCTCGTGGGTGCAGCAGAACGGCTACCCCCTGGTGCACGGCCTGTTCTGCGCCGGTGGCACCTACCTCGCTGTGCAGGGCACGTTCACGATCATCCGCCTGGTGCGCGGCGAGTCGGTCAGTTGGCTCGGCATCTTCTTCACGTTCACCACGGTGATCTTCGTCGGTCTCATCGGCGGCGGGCTCGGCAGCCTGTTGCGCAAGCGCGGCTTGGTGCCGGGCATGCGCGGCGCAGCGGTCGCTCGCGGTCCGCAGGCCGACGCCGATGCACCCGACGCCAACGACGAGGGGGCGCTGTCGTGAGCGTGCTCGTGGTGGATGTCGGCACCTCGGGCCTACGCGCTGCCGTCGTCAACGGCATCGGCGACGTCACGGCGCTGCACTACCGTCCATTCCCGCCGTCGTCGCCGTTTCCGGGCATGGTCGAGTTCGATGCCGTCGGCATGGCCGCCGCCGTGCTGGATGTGGCGCACGCAGCACTGGCCGAGGGTGGCCCCGTCGCCGCCGTGGGCATCACCGCACAGCGGGCCAGCACCATCGTGTGGGATCGCACCACGGGCGAGCCGGTCGGCCCCGGCATCGGCTGGCAAGACCTGCGCACCGTGTTCGACTGCATCACGGTGAAGGCCGAGCACAACCTGCACCTCGCCCCCAACCAGTCCGCCACGAAGATCGCCTGGCTGCTCAACACGTTCGACCAGGGCCGCGAGCGCGACCTGTGCTTCGGCACCGTCGATTCGTGGGTGGCGTGGGTGCTCAGTCGCGGCGAGGTGCACGTCACCGACCACTCCAACGCGGCGGTCACCGGCTTGTTGAAGCCCGATGCATCCGGCTGGTCGCACACCGCGTGCGCGGCTGTGCAGGTGCCCGAGCGGATGTTGCCGCGGTTGGTCGACACCTCCGGCGTGTTCGGCGTTGCGAGCGCGCTGCCGGGCAGCCCGCCGCTGGCGGCGCTCGTGGGCGACCAGCAGGGCAGTCTCGTGGGCCAGAGCTGTGTGCGCCCCGGCCAGGCGAAGATCACGTTCGGCACCGGCGGCATGCTCGACATGTGCACCGATGCCCCGGCGCCCACCACCGGCAACCGCACACCGGAGGGCATCTTCCCGATCGTGGCTTGGAGCCGCGACGGCAGGTGCACCTGGGGCGTCGAAGCGATCATGCTGTCCGCCGGCACCAACGTGGAATGGCTGGTGCAGGATCTCGGCATCCTCGCCACACCGGCCGAGAGCCACGACGTGGCGGCCCAGTGCGCCGACACGGGCGGTGTGGTGTACGTGCCGGCACTGATGGGCCTGGGCACGCCCCACTGGGACTACGGCGCCCGTGGCACGATGCTGGGCCTCACTCGTGGTAGCGGCCGCCCGCAGATCGCACGCGCCGTCCTCGAAGGAGTCGCCCACCGCGGCGCCGACCTGGTGGAGGCCGCCGAGGCCGGCACCGGCTACACCGTGCCCCTGCTGCGCGTCGACGGCGGCATGAGCCAGAACCCCACGTTCGTGCAGGCGCTCGCGAATGCGAGCGGTAAGCCGGTGGAAGTGTCGCGTCATGCCGAAGCCACCACGATCGGCGCGGCCTACCTCGCCGGCCTGGCCGTAGGCGTGTGGGGGTCGGTCGACGACATCGCCGACCTGTGGAAACCGAGCCAGGTGGTGACCCCGCAGGCCCAGTTGGACCGTGCACAGTGGGCCGCAGCCGTCGAACGTTCTCGCCGGTGGATACCCGACCTGTCGGCTCTGGACTTCTAGAGTTGCTCTGCTCGCCTCCCGCCGGGAAAGCTATGGGGCGATCGTTTCGAAAGGATGAGTCCGAGTGGATATCGAAGTGACCGAGATCGGCGAGAAGGCCGCGCCTCAGCGATTGGGCCGGCGTGCCCTGCTGGGCGCCGGCGTCGGTGGTGCCGCCCTGTCCCTGCTGCCGCTGCTCAGCGGCCGCGCCGTTGCCGCCCCCGCCGAAGGTGAGAACACCACCACGACCGCGCCGCCCACGCGACCCACCAGCGCCGACGTGGCGTTGCTCGCGTTCGCGCAGCAACTCGAGCTGACCGCTCGCGACCTCTACGACAAAGCGCTCGCTGCCACCGGTTGGTCGGCCGCCGAGCTCACGGTCGTCAGCACGTTCCGCGAGTCGCACGAGGCGTACGCACAGTCGCTGTCCGGTCTGCTGGGCGCCGATGCCCCCGGCGCCGCCAGCCCCGAGCTGCTGCGCACGCTCGGCAGCGGCTGGGCAGGCGCTCCCGGAAAGTTCCTCGCTGCGGCGTACGAGCTCGAGTCGGCAGCCGTCGCCACGCATGCCGACCTCATCGCCCAGCTGCAGGGAACCGACGCCTTGTCGCTCATCGCGTCGATCCAGATCGCCGAGGCCCGCCACGGCACGGTGCTCGCCGACATGGCAGGAATGACCGAGCTGCCCGACCTGCTGGTCGAGACCGAAGCCAACTCGCTGTTGGTGCAGGGCTGAACGAGATGAGCAACGAGATGAATCACACGGAATCGAACCCCACGTCGCAGATCAACCGCCGCGGCCTGTTCCGCATCGGCGGCCTCACCGTTGCCGGTGCAGTCGTGGTTGCTGCGTGCGGCAAGACCGAGGCCGGCGAGCTCGGTAGCGTCGGCGAAGGTGCCACCACTCCGGTGTTGCCCGACCCGATCGTCGACAACGGTGTGCTGCTGCGCACGATGGCCGGTCTCGAGCTGTCGATCGTCAACGCCTACGAGCGCATGCTCGAAGAGGGCCTCCTCGCCGGCTCCAGCGCCGCGTATCCGACGCTGGGCGATCTCACCGAGCTCGTCACCGAGTTCGCGGCGCACCACGTCCTCGCCGCCAAGTCGTTCAACCGGATGGCCACGCAGCATGGCGCCGAGGCATGGAACTGTGGCAACACCCGCCTCGATTCGGCATACATCTTCCCGGTGTTCGATCGGGTGCTGCTGGGCGTGGAAGCCACCGACGCGGCCCCCAAGATCGAGCCCAGCGACGACCCGCTGCGCGACATGGCCAACCTGATCCACACCCTCGAGTCGCTCTCGTCCGAGTCGTGCCAGGCACTCATGCCGCAGGTCACCGAAGCCGACGTCCGCGCCACGGCGATGCAGCTCGGTGTGCGTTCGGCTCGTCACGCGGCCGCGATCGCGCTGCGCATCAACCCCGGTGGCTATGTCTCGGCAACCGATGCGGTCAACGCGCAACCGGTCGTCGTCGCCGACGCCACCACCACCACCGTGCAAGACATCGCGGCGGGCGGCGGCACGCCGGCCGTCAGCGACGCACCCAAAGCCACCGATGTCCCGCTGCCGGTGGCGGTGCCCACGCAGTACGGCTCGCTCAGCCCGATCACCTACATCGGCGGCCGTGGCGACGAGAACGGCGTGCGCCTGAAGCTGAACTTCGAGTCGCCCAGCCTCAACTCGCTGGCGTACCCGTTCGACGTCTGCGCCGCCGGCTGATCACTCGCCCAGTCGGGCGAACCCATCACCGGTACCCGTACACTTGCCGACGGTGAGTCGGCCGGGTGGCCGCGGCGCGGCCAGACCGCGTCGAGGAAAGTCGGGACTCCACAGGGCAGAGTGCTGGCGCGAGCCAGGTCGGGGCGACCTGACGGACAGTGCAACAGAGAGAGACCGCCGATGGGCCGGGCAACCGGCCACAGGTAAGGGTGCAACGGTGCGGTAAGAGCGCACCAGCGTGCAGGGTGATCTGCACGGCTCGGCAAACCCCACTCGGAGCAAGGTCAAGCAGAGAGTACGGGCGGCCCGTCCGTCGGCCTTCGGGTCGGCAGCTCTCGGGTAGACCGCATCAGATGGATGGTCACCGGCAGGGCTTCGGTCGTGTCACAAAATCCCGCTTACAGGCCGACTCACCACCATCACCGCCGCAAGTTGGCGTTCAGACGGGGTACCACCCGGTCTCAACGCCGAAGCTCGGGTTATGGAAGCGGGACGGGGACGTTGTTGAAGCCGGCGAGCACGGGGCCGCGGTCGCGGATCATCACCTTGGTGATCGAGGCCTGGTCGACGAAGGCCCGCCACGTGACGCTGGCCGGCACACCGAGCGCCCAGGCCATCGCGGCCTTCACCGGCGTGGCGTGGGTGACCACCACCACCTCGCGGCGGCGAGCGTCGTCCATCAGGTCGGCGCATGCAGCCCACACCCGCGCGGCCAGTTGGTGCAGCGTCTCACCGCCGTCGGGGGCGAAGTCGGCGTCGCTGGTCCAACGGTCCCACATCTCGGGCGCCACCTCGGCCATCCGCTGGCCGTCCATCACGCCGTAGTCCATCTCCAGCCAGCGGTCGTCGATCTCGGGTTCCATCCCGAACACCTCGGCGGTCTGGCGGGCGCGCAGCAGCGGCGAGCAGACCAGCCGGTCGATCGTGCCGAACGTGGCACCGAGGGCGGCGGCCTGTCGGCGCCCCACCTCGTCGATGGGCAGGTCGATGCGGCCCTGCAGCCGAAGGCCGGCATTGGCCTCGGTGCGGCCGTGTCGCACGAGGTACAGCACTCGCTCAGTCAATCACGCCGGGCCGGCGAACGGCGGCTCAGGATTCGGTGAGCAGACCGTGGTGCCAGAAGGCACTGCGGCGCTCGGCAGCCGCGAGGTCGAACCGCTTCCAGACCCACACGAGGATGCCGGCGCCGATCAGCTCCATCGCCACGTTCAGCACGCCACGCTCGAGCGAGGGCACCTGGTTCTCGCCCCACGACCCGCTGAACGGCCACCAGAACACCTTGGTGGCGGCGAAGGCACCGTCCCACACCAGGTGCAGCAGCATCCCGATCGGGGCGCCCAGCAGCAGCCGCCGGATGGGCTTGCGCCCAGCCGTCACCAGCATCACCAACGCCAGCGCGCCCACCGCCACGGTGAGGCTGTGCGCCCAACGCGCCTGGCCGAAGGGCACATCCACGATGTCGGGCAGCAGCGCGCCCACGAGCAGCAGGCGGTAGTCGAAGCGCGGGTCGCTGAAGACGAACCACACGCTGACGATCGCAGTGCCGAGGAACCAGAGGAACACGCGCGCCTACCGAACCAGGATGCGGCCGCACTGCGGGCACTCGGAGAGCGCACCTGCCGGCGGCGCCTTCACCTGATCGAGCTCGGCGGGCGACAGGTCCATGTGGCACCCGCTGCAGTGCGACCCTTCCAGGTGCGCCACACCCACGCCGTGGAACTGCTTGCGCGCATGCGCGTACGTGGCCAGATCGGCGGCCGACATCGTGGCGACGAGGCCCTCACGCTCGGCACGCAGCCCAGCGACTTCGACCTCCAGCGCAGCGAGCGCATCGGCCAGGGCAGCCCCGGTGAGGTCGCAGGCCGCCCGCAGCGCCGGCACCTTGGCCTGCAGCGCCGCCAGCTCACTCTCGCCTGCCGCCTGCTCGTCGAGCGCCGCCAACTCCCGGTCGTCGAGTTCGCCGCGCTGGCCGTTGATGGTGGCGATCTGGCTGATCAGCGCCTCGGCCTCGCGAGTAGCGATCACGGTCTTCAGCTGAGCTTCCAGCCGAGTGCGTTTCGTGGTGAGCTCGTGGTTGGCGTGCTCGGCCGCCTCGATCGCCAACTGCGCCGCATCGATACGCGCCTGCGCCGCGGCCATCGCCGCCTCGATCGCCTCCAGGCCCGCCTTGTCGCCTTCATGGGCCAACAACTCGGGCAGTCGCAGCCGCCGGTTGGTGATGGCGTCGAGTGCGGTGTCGACCGCCTGCAGCTGGAGGAAGTCGTGCGCTGTCATCGGGTGCTCTCCTGGATCCATACGTTCGAAGGTGGACCCTTGCACAAATAGATGTACTCGTGGGTATTCGCACTCGGCATCGGCGCCTTCGGGTCGAGCACGCTCTCGGGGACGGTGGTGTACTTGGTGTTCACCTCGATCACCGCGTAGCCCGGGGCGGCCGACGGTGGTGCCTCGCTGACGGGTGTCGTGTCGCCGGGCACCGTGGTGGCCACCGTCGCCGTGGGAAGCGGGCCCTGTGTGTGGCCCGGACGAGTGGTGGTGCCGCCGATCGTGGTGGGCGGCAGCTCGCCCTCGATGAGCGTCGCCGCGCACTCTTCGCCCGGCACGAACAGGCGCGCCGGGTTGCGGTCACGACCGCTCGGCGCCGGCCAGTCGAGCACCGGCAGGCCGCTGTGCGCGGACTCCATGAAGGTGCCCCAGATGCGGGCCGGATAGTCGGCTCCCTGCACCTTGCCCTTGCGGCCCATCTCGGCCGCGAACTCAGGGATGTTGTTCATCTCGGTGTAGCCGTTGGGGTCGCCCACCCACACCGCCGTCGTCAGCTGCGGGGTGCCGCCGATGAACCAGGCGTTGGTGTTCTCGTACTGCGTGCCGGTCTTGCCGGCCGCGGGCCGTGAGAACGCGCGCAGGTTGCGCGCCCCGGTGCCACGCAGGATCACACCCTTCAACGTCAGCACAGTGGCCGCCGCGGCATACTCGCCGATCACCTGCGTGCCGGGGTCGGTGTGGGTGTAGAAGCGGGTGCCGTCGGGCCAGTCGATGGCCTCCACGTAGTAGGGCTCGTGGTGCAGGCCCAGGTTGGTGATCGACTGCATGCCTGCAGCCATGTCGATCGGCGCCATCACGTTGTTGCCCGTCGCGGTCAGCGGCAGCGGCAGGAACGGCTCACGATCCTCCACCGGTTGCCCCTGGTAGAAGTACGTGGAGCGGGCGATGCGGTACACGGTGTCGACCACGCGGTGCAGGCCGACGGCGTAGCTGAGCCGCACGAACCCACAGTCCGACGACGACCACGTGTTCGGGCCGTTCAACGGACCCAGCTCGCCGTAGCCCGACTTCACTGTCTTCTCCGCCTTGCGGCCGTCCACGTAGTCGTCGACGGTGCAGGGCTGCGCGCCGTTGATGATGTCGTTCGTCTGTGCGCCCGCCTCGTAGGCCGCAGCCAGGATGAACGCCTTGGTGGCGGAGCCGGTCTGCCGCGGCACGAGCGCCATGTTCACCTCACCGGCAGGCTCGTTCGAACGCAGGCCGCGGCCGCCCACCATCGCGCGGATCGCACCGGTGGCCGTTTCGAGGCTCACCAGCGCGGCATCGAACCCGGCCGAGTTCGCCGGCAGGATGTTGCGCGCCACCTCGGCCTGGGTCTGCAGGTTCGAGTTGAGTGTCGTGTGAATGCGCAAGCCGCCGCGGTACAGCAGGTTGGCCCGCTCCTGCTCTGTGGCGCCCAACAGGTTCGACTTGGTGAGCAGGTAGTCGCGCAGTGCCACCGTGAAGTAGCTCGGCTTGCTGCCCAGGATCAGCTGCGGCACCGTGCGCACGCGGTCGGGCAACGGCCAGTTGGCGATCAGCTCATCACCCTCCGCCTCGGTGACGATCTGCACGTCGACCAGGCGGTGCACCACTTGTTCGAACCGGCGGTGCGACTGCTCGATGTTGCGGATCGGGTCGTAGCCGGAGGGCGACCGCACCAGCCCGGCGAGGAACGCCCCCTCCACCATCGTCAACTCGCCCGCGTCCTTGCCGAAGTACACCTCGGCCGCGGCCTGCAATCCGTAGGCGTTGTTGCCGAAGTACACCGTGTTGAGGTAGCGCTCGAGGATCTGCTCCTTGGTCATCTCCTTCTCGAGCATCGTTGCGTAGTGCGCCTGCAGCAGCTTGTAGCGGCCGTCGCGCGGCAGGCCCGCGAGGAACTCGTTCTTCACCACTTGCTGCGTGATCGTGCTGGCGCCCTGGATCGGAGCGTTGCTGGCGAAGTTGGACAACAGGGCACGGAAGAACCCGCGCAGGTTGACCCCGTCGTGCAAGTAGTACTCGTTGTCCTCCACTGCGAGCAGCGCCTCGATGACCGGCTCGGGCACGACTTCCAGTGTGATCGGCTGCTGGTTCTCGCGTTCGAAGATCGCGATCACGTTGCCGCCCGTGTCGTACACCAACGACCGTTGCGACAGCGGCTGCAGCGCCGGCAGCTCGACCGGCACTTCGTCGTGGGCGTTGGCAATCTTCCACAGGCGCGGCGCAATGGCGAGCACGACGCCTGTCGTCAACAGGGCGCCTGCCAGGATGATGGCGACAAGTCGCAGGGGCCAGGCCAAACGGTGCACTTCGCTGGTCAGGCTAGTTGGGCGGTGGGGCCGCCAGGGTTCAGGTGCGGCTACCGTCGGCCGCATGACCACGGTGGCACTGTGCGGCGCAGGCATGATCTCGCTGGCCCACGCGGCCGCGGCCAAGGCGCTCGGCTGGCCGGTGGTGGCCGTCGCCTCGCGAACACCCGCGCGCGCCGCCGAGGTGGCCCGCATCGCCGGTGCCCGTGCCGTCACGTACGCCGAGCTGCCCGCCGGGGCGACGATGGTCGTGGTGGCCACCCCGCCGCAGTGCCACGCGGCCGATGCGATCCGTGCCCTCGATTCCGGCGCCGCAGTCGTGCTGGAGAAGCCGTTGTGCCGCACGCTGCACGAGGCCGACGCGCTGGTGGCCGCCGCGGCGCGCCACGGCGGCCAGCTGCTGTACGCGGAGAACCTCGCCTATGCGCCGGTGGTGCAGCGCCTCATCGAGATGGTGCCGCGCGTCGGGCCGCTGACGCACCTGGAGGTGCGGGCGCAACAGGGTCTCCCCACGTGGGGCGACTTCACCAGCGACGAGTGGGGCGGCGGCGCACTGTTCGACCTCGGGGTACACCCGTTGGCCGTGGCGCTGCTGGTGGCCAACGCGGCCGGCCACGGCCGCCCGGTGGCGGTGCGGGCCGTGCTCCGCGACGGCACCGGCCACGACAGCGACGAGCACGCCGACGTGTCGCTGCACTACCGCTCGGGCTTCGTCGCCCACGTGGTGGCCAGCTGGCAGGCCGGCCCCGAGCCGTTGTGGGATGTACAGGTCGCCGGCGACACCGGCGTGCTGCGAGCGGAGCTGATCCCGGCGACGACGTTGGAGTTCAACGGCGACGACGTTGCCCTGCCCCAGGCGCAGGGCGAGCTGGCCGCCTTGGCGCAGCTGGGCTACGTGAACCAGCTGCGGGCGTTGGGCGACGACCTGGCGGCCGGGCGCGAACCGATGATGAGCGCGTCGTTCGGTCGCGAGGTGCTGCAGGTGGTGATGGCCGCGTACGCATCGGCCGGAAGCGGGAATGGCGAGGTCGCGTTGCCCTTCACCGGGCAACGCGACCTCACACCACTTCAGCTGTGGCGCCGGCGCTGAACCGACGCGAGTTCGATCAGACCGGACGGACCTTGAGGGCTTCGTCGCCCTTACGACCCTGACCGATTTCGAACTCGACGGACTGGCCCTCTTCGAGCGAGCGGTAACCCGAGCCGTCGATGTTCGAGAAGTGCACGAACACGTCGGCACCGCCTTCTCGAGAGATGAATCCGTAGCCCTTCTGAGCGTTGAAGAACTTCACGGTGCCGATGGTCATTGCTGTACCTCATACTTCCGAGCCGCCCACGTGGCGAGCTCAATCGAGCAGGTTACAGCTCCGGCGAGGGGCGTGTGCGCACGTGGTGGACGCTCAGCGCAGCGGCGTCAGCGAGGTGACGTCGAGGGTGTATTCCTCCAGGTAGCGCACGTCGCCGAAGGCCGTGTCGGAGAGGCTCTCCTTCAGCAGCGTGGTCGACACGGGCAGCCCGTGGTCGTCGAGGTACCAGTCGAACTGGATGTGTTCGTAGTACGTGTCGTTGTCGCTGATCGTCATCCGCACGTGCACCACGTCGACGAACACCTCGTCGACCAGCCGCGTGTCCGACTCGAGCACTTCCCACACCGGTTGCCACGACAGCTCGCCCAACATGCACGAGAGCGCTACCGGCTCTCGCGGCTCGCCACCGACCGGCACGACCACGACATCTCGATCGCAGGTGATGTCTTCCGCCCTGGTCTGCCCGAAGAATTCGTGGAAGCTCTGGCCACCCTCAGCGGTGAGCGTGATGCCCTCCTCGCCGAGGCACAGCTGCCAACGCTCACGCCGCTCCTTCAGTGCGTCCCACTGCAGCGACACGCCGCACCCGTTGGCGGTGACCGTGATCGTGGTCTCGGCCGGATACTCGTGAAGCGAGCCGCCGACGGCATCGATCGACTCCTTGCCGCGGGTTGCGTACACGTACACGCCCGGGGCGGGCAGCGTCTGCTGCACCGTCGCAGCGGTGTCGGTGGTGGTGGGCTCGGTGTCGCCCGTGGCCGTGGCCGTGGTGCTGGTGCCGTCGCGATAGCGCTCCAACGCTTCCTCGGGAGTCACGCGGTGCACGTCGTCGTTCAGCACCACCAACTTCACGACAATGGCCACGACAACCACCAGCATCAGCGCGACCAGAACCACCAACCGTCGGCGCCGACGGCGCGTTGCCATCGTCAACATGCACGCGACCCTACAACGCGGTCGACATACCCACCGGCGTGGGCCGTTCGTCTCTGGACGCATGGCCTCGTCTCGCCGACAGTGAGGGCATGCTCCAGCAGATGAGCGAGGCAGTTGCCGCGATCCGGCCCGACGACACATTGGCCGTGCCGCTGGGCCCAGGGGTTCCGGGCGGCTTCCTCCATGCACTGGGCGAGCGCGACGACTTCACCCACCTCGAGGTGTTCGGTGCGCTGCTGCCCGACCTGTACCAACTGTTCATGCGCAGCGGCGTGCACTACCGCAGCGGGTTCTTCGGCCCGGCCGAGCGGTTCCTGCGCGACTCGGGTGCTTCGGTCGACTTCGTGCCGGCCGACTTCCGGCGGTTCGAGCCGGTGCTGCACCACCTCAACCCGCGGGTGGTGGCCACCGCCGCTGCTCCCCCGGTGGACGGCTGGGTCAGCCTCAGCGTGCACGCAGGGGCGTTCGTCGACGAACTGCATCGCGCGGGCGCCGATCCCGATCGGGTGTTGTTGGTGGAGGTGAGCCCGCACTTCCCGCGCACATTCGGGTTGGGCGAGCACGAGCACCGGTTGCACGTCGACGAGATCGACATCCTGGTCGAGACCGACCGTCAGCCGTTGAACCTGGCCGACACGCCGCCCACCAGCGCCGAGGTGGCGATCGCCGAACACGCGATGGCGTACATCCACAGCGGCTGCACGCTGCAGACCGGCATCGGCGGCATTCCCAGCCAGATCGCGAAGATGCTCGCCGAAGGTCCGCTCGGCGACTTCGGGGTGCACTCGGAGATGTTCACCACCGGGCTGATGCACCTGCACCAGGCCGGCAAGGTGACGAACCACACCGGCGGGGCGTTCGACGGACACTCCGTCACCACCTTCGCGGCCGGCGTGCCCGAGCTGTACACGTGGCTGCACAACAACGAGGCCGTGCGCTTCCTACCGGTGCGCTACGTGAACTCGCCCGAGTTGATCGCACGGAACCGCCACATGGTCACGATCAACGGCGCGTTGGCAGTCGACCTCGCCGGGCAGGTGGTGGCCGACACGATCACCGGCAAGCAGTTCTCCGGCATCGGCGGGCACGAGGACTTCGTCAGCGGCCCCGGTCTGTCGGCCGACGGCCGCAGCCTGATCTGTCTGCCCTCGTCCTCGACGGTGAACGGCGAACTGCTCACGCGCATCATGCCCAAGCTGCCCTCCGGGACGGTGATCAGCACGCCGCGACACCAGGTGGATGTCGTCATCACCGAGTACGGCGCTGCCGAGCTGGCCGGGCGCACGATCCGCGAGCGAGCGGTGGCGCTGGCCTCCATCGGCCATCCGGCGATGCGCGACGACCTGTTGGCCATGGCCGAGAACTGGCCGCAGGACTGACGCCGCGGGACTGAGCCGCCCGGCTGGCGGGTTCAGCCCCAGACGAGCGGCAGGGTGTCGAGGCCCGCGGCGCCGCCCACGTGTTGCGTGATCACGGCACCGTCGGGAACACGGAACTCGGGGATCAGGCGCAGCCATTCCTCGATCGCCACCCTGATCTCCAGGCGGGCGAGGTGGCTGCCGATGCAGCGGTGGATGCCGATACCGAACGCGCAGTGGCGGTTGCCCTCGCGATCGATCACGAACGTGTCGGCATCGGCGAACTGGCGTGGGTCGCGGTTCGCCGGCCACGTGGCCAGGATCACCCGGTCGCCTTGCTTCATCGGGCAGCCCGCGTACTCCATGTCGTCTCGCACCAGCCTGGCCGGCGAGGCGATCGAGTAGTACCGCAGGAACTCCTCCACCGCCACGGGCACACGGGCCGGGTCGGCGCGCAGGTACTCGCGTTGCTCGGGGTGGCGAGCAAGGTGGGCGATGACGTACGTGAGCATGCCGGCGACAGTGTCCATGCCGGCGACGTACATCAGCATCGAGATCTCCAGCAGCTCTTCGTCGGTGATCTCGTGGTCGCCGATCTGCACGCCCAGCAGGTTGCTCACCACATCGTCGCCGGGGTTCGCCCGCCGTTCGACGATCATCTGACGCATGTAGCGATAGATCGTGCGCGCCCCATTCTTGCGGGTCTCCACCGCCTCCGCATCGGCACCGGGCGTGTGCATCATCTGATGCGCCCAGTCGAGGAACGTGTCGGTGTCCTCCAACGGCAGGCCCATCATCTGCAGAAAGATCGACGTGGGGAACCGCTGCGCGAACTGGGTGACCATGTCGCACGCGCCGTCGGCGACGAAACCCTCGATCAGGTCGACGCACACGGCGCGCACCTTCGGCTCCATCAGCGCGAGCGCGCCCGGTGCGAACATCGGATTCAGTGCGGTGCGGTACGCGGTGTGCTCGGGCGGATCAACCTGCGCGGGAATCCAGCGGTGGGTGTCGGTGACGTTGTAGTTCGTCTGCCGACTGGAGAACGTCTCGGTGTCGCGGAACACCTCGAACACGTCGTCGAAGCGGGTGACGTACCAGTTGGTCCACGGGTACGCGTCGGACGAGAACGTGCGCGACTCCTCGCGCAGGTGGTCCCACTCACCGGCGATGTCGGCCAGCAGAGCCGGGTCGGTGCCATGGTCGAACCCATGGCGCAGCACTGTCTCGTTCGTCACCTTGTCCACGACACTCCCCTCGCCGGCTGGCGCTGACTATACACTTGTATAGTCAGCGACAGCAACGGGGGTCAGACCGTGCGTCCGCTGAACGCGACCAGGCGCTGCAGCGGCGAGGCTCCCGCCGGTGGATCGATCTCCTGAGCGAACGTGTCGCCGTCACGCAGTTCGGGGCTGATCGCCTGGCGGGCAAACCCGTCGACTTCGGCCACGAGCGCCGCCGATGGATCCCACGACTGCCCCGTGGAGGAGGCGAGATCCCAACCGTGCACCAAGCCGTCGAACGCGACGAGCCGGGAGAACACCGCTCCGGGCATCGGCCCGAACGGCGTTTCGACAATGCGCTCCATTGCACCGGGGGTCATCACCGCGACGAGCAGCTCGTCCATCGCCTGCTGGAACCGCACGTCGATGGCGCCCTCGGCCGGTGCAGTGGGCGACGGATCGCCGCGGAACGCCGGGGCGAAGCCTCCAGCGAGGCCGGCCATGTGCTCGAGCACGCCGAGCACCGTGAATGCCGCGCACGGCGTAGGCGCTGCGTACTGCTGGGGCGTGATCGCGCCACCGACCGCCTTCAGCATCGGAATGATCGTGGCGAGTTGTTCGTTGCCTTCCATGTTCCCGTTCCCCCTCAGCCGGCCATCACGGCGAGCATGTGATCCATCACTTCGACGTGCTCGACCTGCGGGCTGAACAGAATCACTTCCGCAGCGTCCTCCACGCGCACACTGTGCCCTGACGGCCAGTAGAACAGATCGCCACCGCGGCACGTTTCCTCGGTGCCGTCGGTATAGCTCAGCACCACCGCGCCCGAGATCATGTAGCCCCAATGCGGTGCGTGGCAGGCGTCGTGCTCCAGGCCCTGCAACAACGGCGCGATGTCCGTACCGGTGCCCAGCGAGAAGTACTCCGCGGCAAGCGAGCCATAGCCCGAGGTGTCGCCGAAGTGCTGCGCCTGGCGCGCTACGGCGCCGGGTACGTCGATCTTGACCGGGATGTCGTTCTTCGTGATGTGCATGGTCTCCTCCATTGTCGAGTGGTTGTGCTCAACCTCAGCAAAGGCGACCAACGCCCCGCCGTCTAGTTCCATTAGTGAACTGTGACAACCTGACCTCATGCAGACCTACGGCCAGTACTGCCCGATCTCGCGCTCCGCGGAGCTGCTGGGCGACCGGTGGACGATTCACATCATCCGCGACCTGCTGACCGGCACGACGCGGTTCAACGAGTTGATCCGAGGCAACCCCGGGTTGTCGCGGGCGTTGCTGACGCGTCGGCTGCAGCAACTCCAGCGAGCGGGGGTGATCGACCATGATGCCAATGGCGACTACTGCCTCACCGCGGCGGGACGCGACCTGCAACCGGTGGTCTTCGGGCTCGCGCAGTGGGGTGCCCGCTGGACGTTCGGCCAACCACAGCCGGAGGAGCTGGACCCCGACCTGCTGTTGTGGTGGCTGCACCGGCGCCTCGACCCTGCCCAGCTGCCCGGACCGCGTTTCACCGTGCACGTCACCTTCGGCGATCACCCCAAGCAGTACTGGATCGTCGTCGAAAAGGAAGCGTCGCTGTGCCTGGCCGATCCGCGCTTCGAGGTCGACCTCTCGCTGCGCAGCACCCTCACCGCGCTGTACCGCACCTATCTCGGCCACGTGTCGCTGGCGGACGCGCAGTCGAACGGGTCGATCGAGCTGCGCGGCAACCGGACCGCCGCGCTCGCGTTCCAAGCCGCCTTCCAGCAGTCGCCCGTCGGCGAGATCGTGGCCGCCGAAACCCCCCGTTGACGACATTCCCGAGGGTTTCGGCGTCGCCTGGCGGCGCCGAAACCCTCGGGATTGTCAGGCGACGCGCACGGGCACGGTGCGCGGGCCGCGCACCTGGCCGCCGGCCCACGTCACCTTCGCCGGGTCGGTGACCGCGAATTCGGGAATGCGCGCCAGCCACTCCTCCACGGCGACACGCAGCTCCATGCGGGCGAGGTTGCTGCCGGCGCAACGGTGGATGCCCGAGCCGAAGGCCAGGTGGCGGTTGTGCTCGCGATCGAGGATCACCGTGTTCGCGTCGGGGAACACCTCGGGATCACGGTTGGCGCCGGGGAAGTTCATCAGGATTCGTTCGCCGGCCTTGATCGGGCAGCCGTTGTACTCGGTGTCCTCGATGAGGCGGCGGGCCATGGTGACCGGCGCATAGGCGCGCAGGAACTCTTCGATCGCCGTGGGCATCAGGTCGGGCTCGGCCACCAGGCGACGACGATCATCGGGGTGCGTCGCCAGGTGCCACATCGTGGACCCGATCGACGACCACGTGGTGTCGATGCCGGCGATGAGCAGCAGCGCACACATGCCCATCACGACGTCGACACCAGTCGGCTCGCCATCGTGCTCGCTCTGCAGCAGCTCGGTGATGAAGTCGTCCTTCGGGTTCGCCTGGCGATCGGCGATCGCCTCCTGCACGTAGGCCACCAAGCCGGTGATGCCGCGCATGCGGCGCTCGGCGTCGTTGGCGAACTCGAGGATGTCGCGCACCCACTCGGTGAACGTGCTCGACATCTCTTCGGGCACGCCGAGGATGTGGCCGATCACGCGCACAGGGATCTGCTGTGCGTACTCGGCGGCGGCGTCGCCCTCGCCACGGGCGAGGATGTCGTCCACCAGCCGGCGGCACAATGCCCGCGTGTACACCTCGTACTCGGCCACACGCGCTGGACTCATGGTGGGCAGCACGAGGCGACGGGTCCAGGTGTGCAGTGGCGCGTCGGCGCTGATCGGCGGGATGCCAGAGGTCAGCAGCGGCCGCTGCCCTTCGGCAAGGCCGCCGCTGTCGGCAGGCACGGGCACCACGCTGATGCCGTTGCCCGAGGGGAACTTCTCGGTGTCGTGGGCGATCGCATACACGTCGGCGTAGCGCGTGGGCAGCCACGAGCCACCCCACCGGTCGGTGTGCGCCATCGGGCAGGTCTGGCGCAGCTCGTCCCAGATGCCGAACGGGTCGGCGATGTACTGCGGGTCGAAAATGTCGTAATCCGTCGCCCAGTCGTTCACCGGTGTGCTCACGTCGGCTCCCTTGTCGTGTCTGTCCCCAGCGGCCATCCTCGCAGAGCGATACCGCCGACGGCGATGCGGGCGACCAGCGAGCGCCGAACCCCCGGTATGGTGCGGCCATGGCCCGCCTGTTCCTCGCCATCTGGCCGCCCGACGAGGTGGCCGAGGAGTTGCTGGCCCTGCACCGCAAGGATCAGCAGGGCGTTCGCTTCGTGCGGCCCGAGAACTGGCACATCACACTGCGCTTCTTCGGCGAGGCCCACCCGTCCGACGTGGCCGATGCGTTGGCGCGTGCAGCGCTGCCCGCCTGTCACGCCCGGCTGGGGCCGGCGGTCGACGTGATGAACGAGCGCGCGCTGGTGGTGCCGGTGGCCGGCGTCGACGACCTGGCATTCGTGGTGCGCGAGCGCACTGCGAGGGTGGGCGAGCCGGCACCGAAGCGCTTCGTCGGCCACCTCACCGTGGCGCGGGTGAAGGCTCACGTGCCGATGCCCCGTGCGCTGGGGGCCATGGTGGGAGCGGAGTTCGCTGTATCGGAGATTGCCCTCGTACAGAGCCGTCTCGACCCCGACGGTGCCCGCTACGAGACGCTCCACACCTGGCCAGTGGGTTGAAGCGACCGCCGGCCGCGAGGGAGGTCTGACCCCGCACCTGGCGAATGACTCGGCAGGACTAGAGCCGACAGCGTTCCGGTCCGAACACGTCATCGGAAGCCGGCTGGCCATCGGGACAGGTGACCTCGAAGAAGAAGATGCTGTCGAGCGTCGCCCCGGCAAACACTGCGCCGTTCAGATCGGTGTGGGTGAACGAAGAGCGAGACAGATTGCTACCCGTGAAGTCCACGCCGTTCAGGCTGCCACCGGTGAAGGAGTAGCCGCTGAGGTCGCGCCCTGCCAACGACACGCCGACCGGCAGGCCGCCGTCGGCAATCCGGATCGTGGGCCTGATGATCGTCGCCCCCAGAAGCTCCGTCGTGAAGAACCAGTCGTCGAAGGTGACATTCTCGAGCGTGGCCCCGTCGAACGTGGAGGTCGTGAGATCGCCGAGCAGGGTGACGGTGGACAACTCCGCGCCGTCGAAGTTCGTGCGCAGAAGGGTGACGTCGATCATGTTCACCCCTCGCAGGCGCCCGCCGGCGAACGACACGTCGGTGAGGTCGCGACCTTCCAGCGACGTGAACGACAGGTCGATACCCGACAGGTCGGCCCCCGGCCCGAACGCGCTCACCTCGCTGGAGAACGCGCAGTTGACGCCGGCAGCAGCGACGCACTTCGTCCAGTCCTCGGAGACCCCGGCAACGCTCTCGTACATCCCGAACTCCTCGCCGGACTGACGGTTGAACGCGCGCAGCGCGAGATGCCCAGCGGTCTCGAAGAACTGATAGGTCGCGCTGTAGTCCGAGTTGACGAGGGGCCGGCCCAGCGGTTGGCGTTGCCAGGTCGCGCCGTCGCGGGAGGTCCAGACGATCACGCTGAGGCCCGAGCCGGAAGTGGCAGCTTCGTCGAACATCCGGCCGTTCTCCAGGCTGAGCGCCACGTACTGGCCGTCGAGCGAGAAGATTCCCGCGGCCGCGGAGTTGATCTCGGGTGCTGGTGTCGCCTCGGACGGCAGAGCGAGCGTGCCGTCGAGCGCGCCCTTCGACCAGTCGACGCCGTCGGCGGTGCTCACGATCTGCTGCCCGTCGCTGCTCCACACGAAGAGGCGATCGCCACGACGGCTCACGAGACGCGGGGTACTTGCGTACGTGTCCAGCACATCCTGGATTCCCAGACCGGCACAGGCAGCCGCGTCGGGTAGCGGGAGCCGCCCGATGTCGAGGCCGGTCTCGGCCGCCGAGCGGGCGAGCCAACTGACGCCACCGTCGGTCGACGTCCAGATGCGACTCTGGTATGCCGGACCGATGTTCTGGATAGCACTGGAGCCGTCGAATTCGCAGGCCTGGTCGGCGCCGTACAGCACCAGTGACGAGCCGAGCGAATGGAGATCGAAGGCGTGCACAGGCACCGCGATCGCGGCGTCACTGACGATCCTGCTGAGCCGCTGCCACGCGGCGCCGTCGGTCGAGCGCAGCACATCGATCACCGTCGGAGCGACGCCGGCCGCATCACTGGTGGTCGCCGTCAGGATCATCGCGCCGTCGTGTTCGACGACGCTGCTGACCCGGCCGTTCACGTCACCGAGCACTGCCGACAGGTCCACCTGCGCCCAAGTGGCGCCGGCATCCACGCTGCGGAACAGGTACACCGGTGCCCGTAGCCCCCCGAACACGCCGGTGCTGTCGCCTCCCTGCCAACAGCCACAGCTTCCGGTGGCCAGTTGCACGTCGCCGAGCACGAACAGTTGGCTGATGTAGTCCGATTGGCGGAACGGAAAGCCCGCGGGCGCCGGCGGAACACCGGCGGTCGCAGTGACCTGTTCGAACGAGGGCACGGCCGGCGAAGGGTTCGCCGAAGGGGGCAGCGACGACGACGCCCAGTTCACACCAGCGGGAACATCGACGGCGACGAAACCGTCCGGGTCGGTGCCATTCGGCGCGCCGGTGGACATCGCTCCGTCACCGCTGGACCCGCTGCACGCGGTGACCAGCACCAGCGTGACCAGCGCGAGGTGTGCAAGACGTGCCTTCATCGGCCTCCCTCTCAAGGATGCGTGACACAGTATCTGCCGAGCGCACATGGGGCGGGTGAGGCGTCATGATCGGTCCGGTAGGGTCGCTCGCCGATGACCCGGATACTCGACTTCAACGGCCGCGACGCCGACCGCACGGTGACGGTCGCGGCGATCGCGGCGCTCAAGGGCACCACCCGTCAGTTCACGCAGGTGACGGCGGGGTCGGCCGCGGAGGCCGCTGCCGCGGAGGAAGCCGGCATCGAGATGGCGGTGTGCATGGCCGGCGCGGTGCCCGACGTGCGCCGCGGATCGTCGCGTCTGTTCGTCACCGCGGCCATCGATTTCGGCGGTGCGGTCACGCTCGACGATCTGTTGGCCACCGCGTTCCGCGCGCTCTCCGACGGAGCCGATGCCGTGATCACCGCCCGCCGGTTCGACGCGGTGCGACTGCTCGCCGACGAGGGCGTCCCCGTGATGGGCCACCTCGGGTTCGTGCCGAAGCGGTCCACGCAGTTCGGTGGCGTGCGCGCCGTCGGTCGCACCGCGGCCGAAGCGACCGTGCTGCTGCACCAGTTCCAGCAGTTGCAGGAGGCCGGTGCATTCGCGGTCGAGTGCGAACTGATCCCGGCCAAGGTGATGGCCGAGATCGACCGCCGCACCACCATGGCCACGATCTCACTGGGTTCGGGCGCCGATGCGAACGTGATGTTCCTGTTCAGCTCCGACATCTGCGGCGAGAGCCCACGCACGCCGCGCCACGCCCGGGTCTACGGCGACGTGGCCGCGCTGCAACGCCAGATCGCGGAGGAACGAGTGCGGGCGCTGTCGGCGTTCCGCGCGGATGTGCTCAGCGGCAGTTTCCCTGGCGAGGCCGAGGTCAGCCAGATCGACCCCGCCGAGCTGAGCGGCTTCCTCGAAGGGCTCGGCCCGAACTGATCATTCCAGAGGGTTCCGGCGGCACCTGGAGTCGCCGAGATCCTCGGGCGCGAAGACCACGCGGAACGATCGACAACACGGCGATGGCTCGCGTCGCGAACGGGAGCTACCCTGACGTGATGACGTCAGCGACGTACCTCGTCCCGTGAGTGCTCGCCGCGGCGTCGCACTGGTGGCGCTGTTCGCTCTCACCACCGCCTGCGTGAAGGTCGAGCAGCATGCAGGTGGATCCACCACCACGGCGGCTCCCGGCGGCACCCCGGTCGCGGGCACCGGTGCAGCGTTCGCCTTGGGTGTGGAGTACATGGAACTCGGGCTCGGCGGCACGTACGCGGCAACCGGCGTGCGGTGGGCCAAGACTCGCGGCGAAGCGTTCGCCTGGGGCCAGGTGGAACCCGCTGCGCCGGTCGGGGGCGTGCACGCCTACGACTGGTCGCTCACCGACCGGCTGATCGACGAGTACCAGCAGGCCGGTATCACGCACATCCAGTCGTACCTCGAGTCGAAGTCGCCGTGGGGCTCGGCCTCCGCCCACGACGTCATGCCCAAGCCCGACCTGCTCGCCGACTACGCGGCGTTCGTGGGTGCGCTCGTCGAGCGCTACGACGGCGATGGCAGCTCCGACATGCCCGGTCTCGTCGCCCCCGTACAGCACTGGGTGATCGGCAGCGAGTGGACCGGCTTCTGGCCCAGCGGTTCCGCCGAGGACTACCTGCGTCTGCTCGCAGCGGCGGCCGGCGCCGCCCGTGCCGCGTACCCAGAGGTACAGATCGGCTCGATCCCGTTCATGCTCGTCGACGTGTTCTCGGGCAACGCGCCCTCCGACGCGGAAGTCGCCGCCCGCCTGAAGGACCCACCCCCGGCATTCCGCAACTCGACCGTGGGCATGCTGCAGATCCTCGATCGCCCCGACCTGTTCGACTATGTCGACGTGCACTCGCTCGGCGACTACACCGAGATCGCGCCCACGTTCGCCTGGCTGCGCGCACGGATGGCGGAACGTGGCTACTCGAAGCCGATCTGGATCGATGATGCCTTCCCGGTCGGCTTCCTCGCCAACCTGCGCATCGTCCCCGACGGCGGGTGGCCGTCGATCCACCCCGTGACCGACGCAACCCACGACCAGGTGCTCGCGCTCCTTGTCGCGGTCGCGCGAGGGGAGGAGCCGGCCGCGTCGGAGGCGGTCGCCTGGATCCGCGCGCTCGCGGCGAGTGAGATGGTGAAGAAGGTGGCGACCGCG
The DNA here is from genome assembly GCA_030645495.1 of Actinomycetota bacterium. Lineage (GTDB taxonomy): Bacteria > Actinomycetota > Acidimicrobiia > Acidimicrobiales > Ilumatobacteraceae > UBA668. The sequence goes on along the minus strand of JAUSLV010000026.1, from coordinate 69,039 downwards.
GTCGGGGAGGGCGCGGCCGGCATCGAGATCGGCAACCTCGAGGACTGGATGGTCGACACCGGTCCGGTGGTGCGGGAGGTGACCGTGAACCTGATCGGCGCGGCGGGGATGTTCGGGATGATCGACGTCACCCACCCGCACGGCTACGGGATCGACGCGGTCCGCGCTCCGGGCGCAGCGCGCCCGGCGTACCTCAACCTGGCGCTGCTCACGGCGTTGATCGGCGACGGCCACTTCGACTCGGTCGAGGCTGTCGGGGGACTCACGGGTGCGCGTGGTTACCGGTTCAGCCGCGGCGGCGATGTCACCTGGGTGCTGTGGAACGAGGCCGGCCTCGTGCTGCCTGGCCAACCCGACCCCAGCGTGCCGTTCGAACTCACGCTCGCCCCTGGTGCGACCCACGTGGTGGTGACCACGGTGGCCACCACGACACTCGGGCCGTCCACCGTCGAACAGGCCGCGTCGACGACGGGCATCGTCCACCTCACGCTCTCCACCGTGCCGGTGATCGTGCGCGAGTCGGCCTGACGGTGCCGTTCACCGAAGCTCAGTGGGGCGTCTGCGGGGCAACCCGCCGACGGCACACTTGGGGTGGTATTGCGTGGCGTGACGTTTCTAGACTTGCCCACGGAGAGGGCGCACGACGACGCTCTCCGAGATGGGGGCAGAGATGGCCCGCCGTGACGAGTGGCAGTCCAGCCGGATGAGACACCGACGACCGATGACGGAGCAGGCTGCGACTGCAGGTCGCGCTGCGGACGCGGTTCAGCGGCTCGATGATCAGCCCGACTCGGACGTGCGCGTTGGCGAGGTGTGCCCCGAGGGCGAGGGGGCCGTGGACGACTCCCTCGGTGACGCCCACCGGTTCGCGGCGATGTTCCGCGAGCACGATGCGGTGATGCTGCTCATCGATCCGGTCACGGGGCAGATCGTGGACGCGAATCCGGCGGCGGCCGAGTTCTACGGCTACAGCCTGAACGACCTGCGCTCGATGACCATCACACAGATCAACATGATGCCCGCCGCTGAGGTGGCCGAACTCATGGCGCAAGCGAAGTCCCGCACACGTGGCCACTTCGTCTTTCCCCACCGCCTTGCGAGCGGCGAGGTCCGCCGGGTCGACGTTCACACGACCCCCATTCGCGACGGTCAGCCGCTGCTGTTCTCGATCATCATCGATATCGAAGATCGAGTCCGCGCGGAGGAGGAACTGGCCCGTGTATCCGCGTACTCGCGGAGCCTGATCGAGGCGAGCCTCGACCCGCTGGTGACAATCAGCGCCGACGGCGTCATCACTGACGTCAACGTGGCTACCGAGTCGGTCACGGGCGTTCAGCGGCAGGCCCTGATCGGCAGCGACTTCGCCGGCTATTTCACCGACCCCGACCGGGCCCGCGCCGGCTACCAGCAGGCGTTCAGCCAGGGCTCGGTCACCGGCTTCCCGCTCGCGATCCGGCACGTCGAGGGCACCGTCACCGACGTGCTCTACAACGCCACCGTCTACTGCGATGCACGGGGCAACATCGCCGGAGTGTTCGCTGCCGCCCGCGACATCACCGAGCAGAAGCGGGCGCAAGCGGAGTTGGCGGTGCAGAGCCAGCGATTGGCCGCCGGCGAGGAACTGCTGCGCGCCGTGCTCGACGGGTCGGGTGACGCCGTGATCCGCTTCGCGCCCGACGGGAGCATCGAGTATGTGAACCTGCAGGTCGAGCGGAACTCCGGAATCCCGCTCGAACGCTGGATCGGCAAGACGTTCGCCGAACTGGGGTACGGCGACTCAGCGGCATCGTGGAACGCTCACAACCGGCAGGTGTTCGACACCGGCATTCCGCTCACGTTCGAGTTCGAGATCGACGATGCCGGCGGACACCGCTGGTACGAGACGAAGGTCACCCCAGAGGTGGATGCCGACGGGTCGGTCAGCCACGTGATCCAGACGAGCCGCGACATCACCGACCGCGTTCGCGCGGAGGCCGAGCTGCGATCGAGTAGAGGGCAGTTGGAGCAGGCGCAGCGCATCGCGCACGTCGGCAGTTGGACCTTGGACTGTGCTTCGAACCACGTCACGTGGTCGGAGGAGCTGTTCTTGATGCAGGGCCTGGATCCGGGGAGCCCGGTACCGGACTACACCGAGCACAGCCGTCTTTTCACCCCCGCGAGCTGGCTGGAATTGAGCACGGAACTGGCGAAGACCCGGGAGACGGGTACCCCCTACGAGCTGGAGCTGGAGATGGTCCGACCCGACGGTTCGCACGGGTGGATGTTGGCCCGCGGAGAAGCCATGCGGGACTCGGCCGGGACGATCGTCGCACTCCAGGGTGTGGCCGTCGACATTACCGCGCGCAGGATCACGTCCGATCTATTGCGCGCGCAGGCCACGCACGACCCGTTGACGGGGCTGGCGAACCGCGTGGCGCTGCAGGATGAGATCTTGCGTGCCGTCAGCGGGGGACGGCGCGCGGGTCGGGCAGTGGCGGTCCTGATGATGGATCTCGACCGGTTCAAGGTGGTCAACGACACCTTGGGACATGCAACCGGTGATGAACTGCTGGTCGCAGCCGCGGCCCGTCTCATGAAGCTCGTGAGAGCCGGCGACATGGTGGCGCGGTTGGGTGGGGATGAGTTCGTGGTCGTGATGCGTGACCTGGACGATCCGACCGAGGCGGCGGTGGCGGCCGGGCGCTTGGTGGAGGACTTCCGAGCCCCGTTCACCACCGGCGATCGAGAACTGTTCGCGACGGCGAGCGTGGGGGTGGCCATCACTACCGGCGACGTCCAGGCCGGCGATCTGCTGCGGGAGGCAGACACCGCGATGTACGCGGCGAAGGCGGCCGGCCGCGACCGGATGTCGATGTTCAACGAAGACCTGCGCACGGTCGTCACCACCCGACTTGCCATTGAGGCCGACCTCCGGCACGCCCTCGAACGAGGTCAGCTCGCCGTCTGGTACCAACCCGAGATCGACCTGACGAGCGGTTCGGTGCTCGCGCTGGAAGCGTTGCTCCGCTGGCACCACCCCGACGGAACCGTGTGGAGCGCCGACCGATTCGTCGACGTCTGTGAAGAGACCGGCTTGATCCTCGACATCGGTGACTGGGTGCTGCGGCAGGTCTGCGGCCAGGCTGCCGCCTGGGCGGCTCTCCGCCCAGGTCGGCCGGTGACGGTACGAGTCAACCTCTCCGCCCTCCAACTCGCCGAGACCGGTCTGCTCGAGGCGATCGACGGCGCCCTCTGCGCCAGCGGCCTGGACCCGGCTCTGCTCTGCGTGGAGATCACCGAGACCGCCCTGCTGCGCCGGACCACCACCGTGACCGCGAACCTTGCGGGAATTCACGACAGCGGCATCTCCCTCGCCATCGACGACTTCGGCACCGGCTACGCCTCTCTCACCTATCTCAACCAGTACCCCGTCGACGTCCTCAAGATCGACCGCAGCTTCGTCAACGACATCACTTCACCGGACCACGATCTCGACCACAGCCTCGTCGCCGGCATCATCGGCCTCGCGAGGATCCTCGACATCGCCGTCATCGCCGAAGGCGTCGAGCACTCTGCCCAGGCCGCCTACTTGCGCCAGATGGGCTGCCCGTCGGCGCAGGGCTGGCTCTACTCCAAGGCCGTCTCCGCCGAAGACGTCACGGCGCTCCTCGACCACGTCTACCCCCACTTGTGAGCTGAGGCCGAGGTCAACCGTCCGGCTCGCTGAGTGCCGCCCGGGGTAGTCTCGCGGCATGGCTCGCCCTGCCCACATCGACTCGACGCCTCCCATCGATATCGTCGACGACGGCTCACCGACGCAGAGATCGCCGCGCGCGTCGCTGAGTGGCTCGATGACCTGAAAGCGGCGCCGCCCGTGGAACTGCCGGTGTCGGCAGCAGAGGAACTCGCCGCGGCACGGCGCGACGGCGATCTGTGACGGAGCTCGTCCTCGACGCCTCAGCGGGCATCGAGATGATCACCAGAACCTTGACGGGCACGCAACTCGCAGCACTCATCCCGCGTCGTTGGGATCTCAACGCGGTCCTCTCCGAATCAGAGGTCGAGTCCAGTCGGATGCGTCTCGCCAACCTTCGGCTCCGGCGAGCGCCCGTGGCAAGCCTTGCAACCAGGGCGTGGCAGCTGCACCCCAACATCACGTTCCCTGACGCCTGCTATGTCGCACTGGCCGAAACGTTGGACTGCCCGCTCCTCACCGCAGACCACCGGCTCGTCGCCGCGCCGACCTTGCCCATCCGCACACTCCACCTCTGACGACTCCACTCCAGATCCTGGAGCGTGACCCAGCCTCAACCGTTGTCGAATCGACAACGACCGGTGGGCGCAGAGGGACTCGAACCCCCGACCGACGGCATGTAAGGCCGTTGCTCTACCAACTGAGCTATACGCCCGCGAACGGAACCACCACGCTAGCGGCGCTCGGCCAGCAGGGCCTCCAGCAGTTCCGGCGTTGCCGCGGCCACTGGCGTACGCCGATCCGCGTGCGCGCGCACCACGAGGTCGCGGCCGTGCAGGTCGGCGATCGCGGCCCCGGCCTCCTGGCAGATCAGCAGGCCGCCCATGAAGTCCCAGCCACCGTGAGCGTCGGCCACGCAGTCGATGTACCCGTCGAGCACACCGGAGGCCACCAGGCACAGATCGAGCGCCACAGCGCCCAGCACACGGCACTGGGCGTATCCCAGCGGCCGCGGCGGCAGGCCGTTGAGGCCCACGATCGCCGAACCGACCGAGGTGCAGCTCGAGGGCCGGATCGCCACGCCATCACGCCAGGCGCCCCCGCCGCGCACGGCCCAGTACCGCTCGCCGCCGGCCTGGTTGGCCACCAGCGCCACTGCCGGGCCATCGCCATCGAGCAGGCACAGCGAGGTGGCGAAGTAGGGCACTCCCCTGCTGGCGTTGGTGCTGCCGTCGATCGGGTCGATCACCACCACCTCACCGGTGGAACCGGGCTCGAACCCGCTCTCCTCCGACAAGATGCCCACCCCGGCCCGGCGCAGCACGGCGAGCGCGGCCTCGTCGGCCACCAGGTCGAGCGCGTACTGGCCGTCGCGCCCGCCCGAGGGGCCGAAGTCGCGTACCTCAGCGAATGCGGCCGCGACAACGTCGGCAACCTCGTGCAACAGGGCCAACCGGTCAGGCTTCATCCACATCGCACGGTAGTGTCGCTGCCGACCGCACCGCAGCACCCGGAAAGGACCGAGCAGTGGCCGTCATCGATGTCGCCGGTTTCGTGTCCGACCTGAAAGGCCACGCTGTCGACCACGGATTCCACGTGCACGACGAGCGGCACTTCGTCGAGACCTACTCGCTGCGCCAGCTGTGGGAGGTGGATCTGCACCCCGAAGAGGCGTGCAACGGCCCGATCGACCTGCACCTCTCGCTCGAGGTCGACCCTCGCGCGCTCCTCGGTTTCGAGGACAAGGTGGTCGAGCTCGACGACCCGGACGACGACCCGCCCACCGGGTTCACGTTCCCGCTGATCTTCACCTGGACGCTGCCGCCGCTGCCGCACCCGCCCGATCTGCTGGTGCTGGCCACCGAGCTGGCCGGCGTGGGTGGCGTGGCACTGCCGCTGGAGGTGTCGGCGATCGACAGCTTCGCCAGCGTCACCGATGCCCCCGAGCGCAGCCTCTCCATCGTGGCCCGCATCCCGGTCGATCTGGCCGACGTGTACCTCGCCGAAGACAAGGCGTTCTGCGACACGCTCGACCGTTGCCGTGAGGCCAGCCTGTTCCTGCTCGACCGCGCCGCACAGTGGCTCGGCGACGACTGAATCCCACCACCCACCCGCGAAAGGGCGAACGATGCGAGTGAGCGAACTGATCGACATGCTGAAGGACCAGCCGCCGGACGCGGAGGTGGAACTGGCGATCGTGGCGCCCGTGGGCGACGACTCGGACGAGGACATCACCGTCGACCGCTACAGCATCGAGGGGATGCTGCCGTGGCGCGACGAGGACGAGGAGGGCAACGAGGAAGAGCTCGTCGTCTGGCTCGTCGGTGGTGAGGACGACGACGTGGAAGCGTTCCTCGACGCCATCGAACAGCAAGAGGACTGACGCTCCCAACGGCGCCACCGGTCGGGTCACACCCGGTCGACCAGCGCTCTTTCTTGACTCCTCGAATGTTGTATGTAACATACGAGACGTGACCGACGAGAAACCGGGGCTCCCGAAGCCGAACCTGTCATACGTGCCGTCGAGCGCTGAGGTGGCCTCCGACTACATCCGCACGCTCGTGTTCACCGGCGTCCTGCGCACCGGCGACAAGGTGCCGGTGGACGACATCGCCTCGGTGCTGAACATCAGCCGCCAACCGGTGCGCGAGGCGCTGATCGAGCTGTCGCACGACGGTTTGGTGCACACCGACGGCCGGCGCGGCACGTTCGTGGCCGACTTCGGCCCATCCACCATCCGCGACCACTACGAGCTCTACGGGTTGCTGCAGAGCTTCGCCGTACGCCGCGTCACCTCCGATGCCGACCCGGCCGTGCTGCAGGCGCTGCACGAGATCGAGGCCGAGGCCCGCTCCACGGTCGACGTTGCCGAGGTGACGCGCCTCGCGATCGAGTTCGCCCGCGTGATCAACCGTGCGGCGGGCAACGCCCGCTTGCGCCAGGTGATCAAGGCGATGACCCGCTTCACACCCGGCGAGTTCTACCTCAGCAACATCGCCGATGCACTGAAGACGAACCGCGCCGGCATGCGCGCCCAACTGAAGGCGATCGAGTCGGGCAATCCCGACGAGGCGGCCGCCGTGGCCGTGCAGACCTGGACCCGAACGGGCGAGGACCTCATCGCCCACCTCCAAGTGACCGGCGTGTTCCCTCACGCCGAGACACCCACCACCATCACCACCACCACCCGCAGGAGCTGACCCATGGCCTACGACTTCTCCGTCGAGCCCGAATTCCAAGCCGACCTCGACTGGATCCACCAGTTCGTCCGCGAAGAGGTCGAGCCGATCGATGCGCTGTTCCCCGGCCACGGTGTGATGTACGACAAGCAGTACGAGGCCGCACAGAAGCTGGTGCGACCGCTACAGCAGCGCGTCCGCGAGCGTGGCCTGTGGGCCTTGCACCTGCCCCCCAACCTGGGCGGCACCGGCCTGGGCAACGTGAAGCTGGGGCTCGTGAACGAGATTCTCGGCCGCTCGTCGTTCGCACCCAGCGTGTTCGGCTGTCAGGCGCCCGACTCGGGCAACGCCGAGATCATCGCCCACTACGGCACCGACGCGCAGAAGGCCGAGTACCTGCAGCCGCTGCTCGACGGCAAGATCAGCAGCACCTACGCGATGACCGAGCCACAGGGCGGCGCCGACCCGATGAACTTCACCTGCGCGGCCGTGCGTGACGGCGAGCAGTGGATCATCAATGGCCAGAAGTGGTTCGCCTCCAACTTCAAGTACGCCAGCTTCGTGATCGCGATGGTGATCACCGACCCCACCGTGGCCGTGCACCGCGGCGCCTCGATGATCCTGATCCCCAAGGGCACGCCGGGGATGAACCTGATCCGCAGCGTCGGCCTCAGCGACGACCGGCCCGGCGAGGGATCGCACGGCTACCTGCAGTTCACCGACTGCCGGGTACCGTTCGACAACCTGCTCGGCGAGGTGGGCGGTGGCTTCAAGATCGCGCAGACCCGCCTCGGTGGCGGCCGCCTGCACCACGCGATGCGCAGCGTCGCCGTGTGCAAGAAGGCGCTCGACATGATGGGCGAGCGGATCGTCAGCCGCACGACCAAGGGCGCCCCGCTCGCCGACCAGCAGTCGGTGCGCCATGCGTTCGCCGACAGCTGGATCCAGCTCGAGCAGTTCCGTTTGCAGGTGCTGCACGCCGCGTGGCAGTGCGACCAGCACGGGTACGACAAGTCGCGCGAGTACATCGCCGGTATCAAGGTGGCCACCCCGAAGGTGGTGATGGATATTGCGTACCGCGCGCTGCAGTTGCACGGCGCGCTGGGCACCACCAACGAGATGCCGTTCGGTTCCATGCTGCTGGGCGGCGTGTCGTTGGGCCTGGCCGACGGCCCCACCGAGGTGCACAAGGACAACTTGGCCCGCAAGGTGCTGAAGAGCTATCGCCCCTCGAAGAACGAGCTGTTCCCCGACGGCCACTTGGTGTCGCGCCGCGCCGCGGCTCGCGAGAAGTTCGGCGATCTCGTCGAGCAGCAGCTCGAGGGGTGGTGACCACGCCACCATGAACGACAACGATCCGAACACACCCGACCCCACCATCGACACCACCCGGCTCGCCGCATGGATGGACACCGTCGGCCTGGGCGTGGGCGCTCCTGTCACCGCCCGCTACGTCAGCGGTGGCAGCCAGAACGAGATCTTCGAGATCCGTCGCGGCCCGTTCCACGCTGCACTGCGCAAGCCACCGTCAGGCGCACCTGAGGGCCGCAACGACGGCATTCTGCGCGAGTGGCGGATCACCGATGCGCTGAACGGCACCGACGTGCCACACACGGAGGCCTACGCCGTGTGCACCGACCCGTCGGTGTTGGGCGGCACGTTCTACCTGATGGGCTGGGTGGACGGGTGGTCGCCGATGGGCGGCGGCATGCCCGAGGCATTCGTCACCGACCGCGAGGCCAACCGTGGCCTGGCGTTCGAGTTGGTGCGCGGCGTGGCCGAGATGGCCAAGGTGGACTGGCAGGCCAAGGGGCTGCACGACCTCGGCCGCCCCGACGGCTATCACGACCGCCAGGTCGAGCGCTGGATGCGGTTCTACGACCGGGTGAAGACCCGCGAGATTCCTGGCCTGCCCGAGACCACCCAGTGGCTGCAGACCCACCGCCCGATCGACTTCATCCCCGGCATCATGCACGGCGACTACCAGTTCGCGAACGTGATGTACCGGCACACCAAGCCCACGCAGCTGGCAGCGATCATCGACTGGGAGATGGGCACCATCGGCGACCCGAAGATCGACCTCGCCTGGGTGGTGCAGATGTGGCCCGACAAGGGCAAGGCGATCAACCCCGGCAACTACATCGACATCTCACAGATGCCGACGCGCGACGAGTTGCTGGCGTACTTCCACCAGATCTCCGGCCGCCAGATCGACGACATGGACTACTACATCGTGCTCGCCCGCTGGAAGCTGGCGATCGTGCTCGAGCAGAGCTATCAGCGAGTCGTCTTGGGCCTCGCCGACGACAAGCTGGCGATGTTCGGCCCGCTGATCGTCGACCTCATCGGCCGCGCCGCCGAACTGGCGAGCACCACCGACTACCGGTGACCCCAGCCGATTCTCACCGTCAGGTCAGGTGACGCACCACCACCGACACCACCACCGCCCCCGCGATCACGGCGACCAGCGAGTACACCGCGACACCGGCATAGAAGCCCAGGGCTGTCTCTGCCCGGTAGTAGCGCTGGCTCTTCATCGTCGAGCGGCTGTTGCCCCCGTAGGCGATCCAGCCTCGTCGGATCGAGGCACGGATGTACCACAGGCACCACACGATCACCCCGAGGGCGACCGCTGCCAGCCCGTACGCCGGCAACCCGTCCATCACGCCTCGAGCACGCTGCCGGGCGGCACCAGCGTGGCATCGAAGAACGCGAAGAACTCCTTCGTCGAGCCCTTGATGTAGCGGTAGGTGTTGCTGCCCATCCGGTTGTCGAGGAAGATCGGCTTCACGCCGCCGTCGGGGTTGTGCTCGAACGTGAAGAAGTTCGGCCACGTACCGTTGATGTCGAGCTGGATGGCCATCGTGCAACCGATGTTGATCATCGACTGGGCCATCTGCTCGGCGCTCACCAGGCCGATGATCATGTAGGCCAGGCGACCATCCGCCATCTGGCACGCCGCCGAGCGGTTGACGTACACGTCCTTGCCGAAGTTCGCCCCCCAGAACGTGCCCGCGGCCGTTCCCTCGGCCACCTTCGACGTGCTGTCGTCCACCATCAGCGTGAGGTTCTGGCGCAGGCTGAGCCACGAACCGTCATCCATGATGTCGCGGCCGAGCTTGCCCAGCACCAGCTCGCCGTCCGACTTGCGCACAGCGAGCGTCGCGTCGCCGTCGCGCAAGGGCTTCACCACGCGGCCCTCGGTGACGTAGCCACCCTTCACGTGCTCGAAACGGAACCCGCCGTTCATTGCCGCCACCAGCGATGCATACAGCTCTTGGGGCACCCGATCGTCGCGCACCCACTCGCCACCGGGTTCTTCCGAGCCGTTGAACATGCCCGCACGAAGGTGGGTCTGGTCGATCAACACGATCGACCCGACCACGCCGCCCGCCTCGGGATAGGGCCGGATCGAGGTGGCCCACAGGGCGGGGTAGCCACCGGCGTTGGCGATGACGGCCCATTCACCCTCGCCCGCGAGGGCCGGCTCGAAGAACGTCGTCAGCGGCTCGGGCGCCTGCGGCCCGGGATCGATGGTGGTGGTGGGCCCGGTGTCCACCGGAGCGGAGCCGTCGGTGACGGTGAGCTCGGTGGTGCTGGTGGTGGGCGCGCCGCTGACCGACAGGCTGAGTTCCTTGGCCGGATCCTTGGAGGGCGGCTCGTCGTACGTCTGCGCTTCGAGGTAGTCGATGATCGGGCCAAGGCCGTGGTTGCGGCCCCATGCCGCCAACTGCTGTTGCAGCGGGTCGCCAGTGTCGTGCGACAGGTACATGCCCACCGACACCGCGGTCCACACTGCCAGCGTGGCGACGAGGCTCTTCGACACCGCCCACACGGTGCGCAAGTCGCGCTGCCACGTCGTTTCGTGCTCGGCGAGGCGGGCAGCACGCTGCTTGCGCAGCACGAACAGCGGCCGGAACGACCACGCACAACCGAGCGCCGCCACGGCGATGGCGGTGAGCACTGCCCCGTCGCCCCCGGTGACCACGAGGCCCCAGGCTGCAAGGGCCGCGGCGAAGACTGCAACAGCCAACGAGATCGAGGGGAGGGCGCGGCGTAGCACATCACCGACCGAGAACTCACGAGGCACGCTGAGATGATAGAAGACGCGGCGCGGGAATCGGCAGCGCCCTGGGCCGATCAAGAGCGAGGTGCCAGGCACTTGCTAGACCGTAGGGATGGATTCCACGACGGCCTGCCCGATCTGCACGATGACCGACATTCTCACCACGACGGAGGGTCACCACGAGTGCGCCACCTGCGGGCACGAGTGGGCAGGCGACGACGGCGGGCACGACGCCCTGGGCGAGATCCGCGACGCCAACGGCGTGGTGCTGCACAACGGTGATTCGGTGGTGCTGATCAAGAGCCTGCCGCTGAAGGGCACCGAGTCGCTGAAGATCGGCACCAAGGTCAGCAACATCCGCCTGATCGCCGGCGACCACGAGATCGACTGCAAGATCAACGGCCGCGGCATCCTGCTGAAGGCCAAGTTCGTCAAGAAGGCCTAGGCAGGTCGCCCTCAACGGCGTCCCGAACTCGCGCACGTCAGTCGCCTTCGTGGGCGAACCGATCCAACAGATGCGCGATCAACGCCGGATGTGCCAGATCGAGCACCGTCGTGGGCGAGATGCAGCACTCCGCCAAACGCTGCTCCGTGCCGAACAGCAGGAGGTTCTGTCGGTACCACCACATGATGGCTTCGTCGTTCCAGAACCTGGCCCTGAAGAGGTCGGCGCCTCGAAACCCATGCTGACCGAAGAGCCCGGCCCAGTAGCTCGGCCATTCCATGTTGATGTGTCCGATCCCTCCTTGGCCAGGCGGCGCGGCGGAGAACAGCACGAGATCGGCGTGTTCGCACAGCGACGCAACGAAGGTGCCGCCCACCGCATACGGAAGATGCTCGGCGACTTCGAGCGACACGGCCAGGTCGAACTTCCGTCCGAGGCACAGTGGCTCGGCGAGCTCGGCCTCGATGAACTGCTCCGGCGGGATCATCAGGCTGGGACGCACATACGCAGCATCGACCCCGACGACGTCGGGAACACCACAGCGTACAAATGCGGCCGCCCACGCAGCAGTTCCACATCCGACATCGACCACCGAGCGCGGAGCCAGTAGATCGACCACCACCGGCACGATGGTGGTGGCCGACGGATCAGCACCCGGGTGGTTCGCACCATGGGGCAACAGCACAACGCTGACAATAGCGCCCTGCTCTAACTTGATGAAGGGCCGAGCGCGCATGCCGAAGCAGAATCAGTCCCGTGGAGCTTTGGCCACGACTCCGCCGCCGGCGCGCTTGGCGTCGTACACGGCCCGGTCGGCGGCGTCGAGCAGCTGCGCGGCGGTCGCTTCCGTCCAGGCGACGGCGACGCCGATGCTGGCCCCGACGTCGATCAGCTGGTCAACTACCTCGAACGGCCGATGCAGATCGGCGAGAATTCGCTGGGCGATGGCGACCGCTTCCTCGGGTGTCACCGGCGCATCGAGCACGACCACGAATTCGTCGCCCCCGAAGCGGGCGGCAGTGTCGGACCCCCTGATCGCTGCAGTGAGACGACTAGCAACCTGCACGAGCACTCGGTCTCCGGCGGCGTGACCGTGGGTGTCGTTCACCGGCTTGAAGTGGTCGAGGTCGATGAACAGCAGCGCGATCAGCTCGTTGGTCCGTTGCGCCACACTGAGGGCATGGTCGAGCATCTCACCGAGCAGCACCCGATTGGGCAGGTCCGTCAACGGGTCGTGGGTAGCGTCGTGGGAAAGGCGCCGCTCGTTCGCCCGCTGGTCGCTGATATCGGCGGCGGTGCCGAGATAGTGCCACTCGCCATCCGCTCCGAGGAACTTCGTCGCGGTCACGAGCACGGTGCGCGTCTCCGCGTCGGGGCGCACGATCCTGAACTCGAAGGTGCCTTCGGCACCGGCGGCGAACGTGGCGTCCCACGACCGGCGAACTAGTCCGACATCGTCGGGATGCACGGAGTGCAGCCAGTGCCGACCCAACTCCGCGGCGCCAGACGTGCCCATGATCCGGCAGTAGGCCTCGTTGACGTAGTCCAGCAATCCGTCGAGCCTCGACGTGAAGATCCCCATCGCGGCCTGGCCGGCGACCAGCCGAAACTGTGCTTCACTGCGCGCCAGCGCGGCCTCTGCGATCCTGTGATCGTGCACATCGCGTGCGAAGTAGTTCACCCGGTGGACGTTGCCCTGTGGGTCGCGCAGCCCGACGACTTGCACGTCGAACCAGCGCATCCGGCCGTCGGCAGCGACAAGCCGGACTTCGGATCGACCGCTGTCGTCTGTGGCGGTGCCGCGGAAGATCGTCTGCTGAATCGTGTACAACCGCGAGCGATCATCATCGGCGACGAACGACATCGCGTCGCGGCCGAGCCCGTCGACGGAGCGGTACCCGAGCGACGCGACGGACGGCGACGCGTAGAGCAATCGGCTGGACGAGTCGACGCTGACCACGATGTCGTTGGCGTGCTCGGTGAGTAGGCGGAACTGCGATTCGCTGTCGGCGAGCGCTTGCTCGACGCGGAGGCTGTCGGTGATGTCGGTGAAGACCGAGAACACCCCGCTGAACCCGGGAACCGACAGCGGGCTCACGCTCCCGCGAATCCATCGCCGCTCGCCGGAAGCATGCACGACACCGAGCACGACGTCGTGAACGGGCAGCCCTGTCCGCAGTGCCATCGCTCCGAGGTCGCGACCGGAGGTGAACGGGTTGCCCCTCTCGTCGGTGATGGCCCAGCGGGGATCGATCGGGGCACGGCCGCAGAGCTGATCGAGGCTGAGCCCGAGCATGGTCTCGGCCGCGCGGTTGGCCGAGACCACGGTGCCGTCAGCCGATTGCACCACGAGTCCCTCCCGCAGCGCCTCGACCACGGAGCGGTGACGGCTCTCGCTTGCGGTGAGTGCCTCCTGCGAGCGGAGCTCCTCGGTGACGTCACGGAACCACGACACGCAGCCCGCCCGGTCTTCCCCGGGCAGCTGCAACGGGAACGCGCTCACCAGCCGCCACTGGGCTCCCTGGTCCCAGCCAACCAGCACCGGACCCACCGGTTGTCCGGAGGCCAGGCACCTGCTCACGGGAAGGTCGTCCACGGCGAACCGTTCGCCGGTAGCGGTGATGGCGTCGAGCCCGGCGGGTAGGTCGACACCCACCAGGTCGTCGGGGTCGCTGACCCGGGCGAGCGCGGCTGCGGCACAGTTAGCCGTCACGATTCGCCGATTGGCGTCGTAGTGGATGATCCCGTCGCCGACGGCATTCAGGACGGCCACCAGCTGGGCCTGCGACGCCTCGAGGTCGTGCTGCGCTGCCTTCTCGATCGTGATGTCATGCATCGCGACCACCCACACGTCCTCACCGTCGAGCGTGCTGCGGTGTCGACTCGACCTCACCCAACGGACGGCGCCGGAGCCCGTGACGATGCGCAACTCGACGGCATGGCGAGTGGTCGACAAGCCCGCGACCCGGGCCGCCTCCTCGGTGTCGTCGCGATGGCAGAAGTCGAGCAGCCGCGCACCGAGCAGCTCGTCCAGCCTGCGCTCGAAGAGGATCGTGGCGCCCACATTGGCGTAGACAATGACGCCGTCCATTCGCCGAGCCAGCACCGCGAGGGGTAGGTGGTCGAGCAGCGGCGCGTCGAGTTCGGTCAACTGTCCCTGTGGGTCACCCGCGAACGCGGTCACACTCGCCCCCTCTCCGGGGATGCACCTTCCGTCGGCACCCACGGCGTGACCACCGCGAGCCCTTCGTCAGCCACTTCACTCAGGTTACGGCGAGCCACCTGGGAACGACTGGAAGCTCACGCCCATGAGCCGTCCATCACGGGGCGACTCGTCCGGTGGGGCGGGTGGGTATCGAACCCACGACCCAGGGATTATGAGTCCCCTGCTCTAACCACTGAGCTACCGCCCCGAACGGGCCACACCGTACCGGCCGCCGGCACCCCAAAACGGCAAACGGCCCGCACGAAGCGGACCGGTTGCGCTGGGCTCCGAGAGCAGGGCTCGAACCTGCGACCCGCTGATTAACAGTCAGCTGCTCTGCCAGCTGAGCTATCTCGGAAAGGCGATCTGAGGATAGCAACCCGGCCGGATTACTCCTCCTCCAAAAACTCTTTCAGCCGCTGGCTGCGCATCGGGTGGCGCAACTTCGCCAACGTCTTCGCTTCGATCTGGCGGATGCGCTCGCGAGTGACGCCGAACTCCTTACCCACGTCTTCCAGCGTGCGTGCCTGCCCGTCGTCGAGGCCGAAGCGCATGCGCACGATCTCCTGCTCGCGTTCGGTCAGCTCGCCCAGCGCCTCCTCCACGGCCTGCGTGAGCATCCGCTTCGTGGCCATGTCGGCAGGGGCGTCGGCGGAGAGGTCTTCGATGAAATCGGCGAGGTTGCTGTCGTCCTCCTCACCCACGGGCGAGTCGAGCGACAACGGGTCTTGCGAGATGCGCAGGATCTCGCGCACCCGATCGAGCGTCATGCCGCAGCGGTCGGCCAACTCGTCGAGCGTGGGCTCGCGCTCGAGCTCTTGGTGCATCTGGCGCTGCGTGCGCAGCACGCGGTTCATGCTCTCCACCATGTGCACCGGAATGCGAATGGTGCGGGCCTGGTCGGCGATGCTGCGGGTGATCGCCTGGCGGATCCACCACGTGGCGTAGGTGGAGAACTTGAAGCCCTTCGTGTGGTCGAACTTGTCGACCGCCCGCATCAGGCCCAGGTTGCCCTCCTGGATGAGATCGAGGAACTGCATGCCGCGGCCGCTGTAGCGCTTGGCGATGCTGACCACAAGCCGCAGGTTGGCCTGGATCAGCTCGCTCTTGGCGCGCTGGCCGGCGGATATGGTGCGCAATACGCGACGCTGCTCGGCAGGATCGAGCACGGCACCGTCGTTCTCGGCATCGATGCACGCGGCGGCCTTGTTGCCCTCGTCGATCGCCTGCGCGAGGCGGCGCTCGTCGTCGACCGTCAACAGGTCGACGCGCCCGATCTCCTTCAGGTACATGCGAACCGTGTCGGCGGTGTTCCCCATGTCGCCGCGATCGGCGTTCATCCGCTCGGAACGGCGGCGCCGACGACGGGCCAGCACACCCTCGGTGTCTTCCACCGAGGTGGATCGCTCGATGCCCACCGGAGGCGTTTCGTCGGGCAGTTCGTCGACGCCGTCGTCGACCGCGACGCCCAACTCGGCGAGCGTGGTCTGCACGCCCACGAGCACGTCGGGGGTGAGTTCGACCTTGCGCAACACATGCGCGATGGCATCGGCGTGCAGTACCCCCGTGGCCACGCCGCGCGCGACCAGCGCTTGCCATTCGCCAGCATCGACCCCCTCGAACGGGGTCGGCACAGTGGCCACGTCGAACGTCCCCTTGCTCATTCGGTCACTTCACCTACCCCTTGCAGCCACCCTAGCAATGCCTCCGCGGCGGCATCGGCCTGTTCGGAATTGTCGATCTCTTCCAACGCGAGACGGGCGTCACTCGTGGACCGCAATTGCGCCGGTTCGGTGGATGAAACGGACTGTGCCAACCGGCGGCGCGTGGCGGCGGCGATCAGGTTGCGAGCTTCGATCACCGGCTCGGCGTCGACGTCGGCCACCGACGCGCGCTCGAGCAACTCGCGCGCGTCGGGGTCGGCCAGCTCGAGCGCAGCCTCGACCGCGCCACCCGATTCGGCGACGGCGAGGAACGCACGGCGGGCGATGTCGTCGGCGAACAGGTCTTCCACCAGCCACGGGGCGATGTCGTCCCACCGCTGCAGCAGCATCGCCAACGCCACGAACTCGGCGTTCTCGGCGGTACCGATGCGCCGCACCGGCGCCACCCTGATCGTGGGCGCCTTGGTGCGCCGCTCGGCGATCGCCACGAGGTCGCCCGGGGGAATGCCCACGTGCGTGGCCACTTGCGCGGCGTAGAGCTTGCGCACCTCGGGGTTGGGGTGCTCGTTCACGAGAGCCATCGCCTCGCCCGCCACCTGGGCACGATCCTCCGGCGACTGCAGCTTGCGGCTGTTCAGCACGCGGTTGACGCGAAAGCCGAGGAACGGCAGCGCGTGCTCGACCGAATCGCGCAGCGCATCCGGGTCGGTGACGGCCAACTCCCCCGGGTCTTTGCCGGCCGGGAACCGAGCCACGCTGACACGCACCTGGTAGCGCTCTTCCCACTCGTAGAACCGCTGCGCCGCACCCTGGCCGGCGGCATCGGCATCGAACGCCAGCACCACCTGGCTGGCGTAGCGCTTCAGCAGGCGCACGTGATCCTCGGTGAGCGCCGTGCCGCAGGTGGCGACCGCGCGCCGCACACCCGAGCGGTGGAAGCCGATCACGTCGGTGTAGCCCTCGCACACGATCACTTGATCGGCGGCCACCACGTCGTTCTTCGCCCAGTTCAGCCCGTACAGCGTTTTCGACTTGGCGTAGATCGCCGTTTCGGAGGAGTTCTTGTACTTCGCCGGATCGGTGCTACCCGGCAGGATTCGACCGCCGAAGGCCACCGGATCGCCGTTCTCGGTGAGGATCGGAAACATCACTCGCGCGCGGAACGAATCCTGCATTCGCCCGGCCTTGTTGGTGAACCCCAGGCCGGTGTCGCGCAACACCTCGGCCGACGCGCCCAACGCCTTGCACAGCTGATCCCAGTCGTCCGGCGCGTATCCCAGCTTGAAGTTGCGGGCGACGTCGCCGGCCAGGCCGCGCTTGCGCAGGTAGTCGCGAGCGCCACGAGCATCGGGTGAGTTGAGCAGCCGGTCGTGATACCACTCGACCGCTTTGCCCATCGCCTCCACCAGTTGGCGGCGGCGTTGACGCTGGCGATCGCCGGCCTCGCCCGTGGTGTAGCGCAGCTGGATGCCCGCCTTGGCGGCAAGGCTCTCCACCGCGGCCACGAAGTCGACGTGCTCGATCTCTTGCACGAACTTGATCACGTCGCCGCCGGCCCCACACCCGAAACACTTGTAGCGGCCGGTTTCGTCGCGCACGTTGAACGATCCCGAGCGCTCGGCGTGGAACGGGCACAGGCCCACCCAGTTGCGACCGACACGACGCAAGGCCACGTACTGCTGCACGACGTCGGAGAGCACGAGCGACGCCCGTAACCGCTCGAGATCCTCCTCCACGATCGCCATCCGCTGCACCATAGCGGCGCCCACCCCGCCCCGGTTCGGCGGTGTACGGACTGTCAGCGTTCGTCGGGTGGTGGCAGATCTTCAGGGATCTCGATGGTGTCGGTTCCGCGTGCAACGCGCAACGAGAAGCCGACCGAGGAGAGCAGCACGATCGTGATCACCATCAAGGAGAGCCACGTGGGGATGTGGTACCACTCGTTGATCATCATCTTCACGCCCACGAACGCGAGGATGATCGCGAGACCCTCCTGCAAGTAGCTGAACTTGGCGTGCATGTCGGCCAGCAGGAAGTACAACGCCCGCAGACCGAGGATCGCGAACGCGTTGGACGCGAACACCACAAACTGCTCGTGGCTGACGGCCAAGACCGCCGGCACCGAGTCGACGGCGAACAACACGTCGGTCATCTCGATGAGCAGCAACACGGCGAACAGTGGCGTCGCGAACCGCTTGCCGTTGACGCGCGTGAACAACTTCTGACCGTCGAGCTCGTCGTGCATCGGCACGACCTTGTGGATCAGCTTGAGGAATTTGCTGGTGGATGGGTCGACATGGTCGTTCTCCGACACCACCAACTTCACGGCGGTGAACAGCAAGAACGCACCGAACACGTAGAGCACCCACTCGAACTTCTCGATGAGGGCCACACCGGCGAAGATGAAGATCGCGCGCAGCAAGAGTGCGCCGAAGATGCCCCAGAACAGCACGCGGTGCTGATACCTGGGTGGCACCTGGAAGTAGCTGAGGATCAGCGCCCACACGAACACGTTGTCGATGCTGAGGCTCTTCTCGATGAGGTAGCCCGAGTAGTACTCGCCGGCCGCGCCACCGCCGAAGCCCCACCACACCACCAGGCCGAAGGCCAACCCGATGGAGATCCAGACGATCGACTCGATCGCCGCCTCACGGGTTTGCACCTCGTGACTCTCGCGGTGCACCACCAGCAGATCGACGAGCAGCAGGACGCCGATCAGCCCCAGTAGGCCGAGCCACCAGTACGCCGACACATCGAGGTCGACGAACTTGCTCGACCCCCCTTCGCTCGCGATCAGCATCGGTCAGTCCCTACCGAACATTCCGCCGCCGATGCCACCCATGCCGGTGCCGGAGTTCGAGGTGCCGAGGGCACTCTGGATCCAGCCCAGCAGCTCGTTGGGGTTGCGAGTCTGCGTCCACACACGGCCAGGGCCGGAGAAGTCGAACACCAAGCCCTCGCCGCTCTTGAAGCTCTGAATGAGGCCCCCACCGCTCGCCTTGCGGATCGCCATCGTGACGGTGTCCTCGTAGGCCACCATGTGCCCCGTGTCGACCGTGAGCGACTGGCCCGCGGCCAGGTTCCACACTTCCAGCGCGCCGTAGCAGGCGAACACGACCTGGCCCTGGCCCTCGGTGCGGATGATGAACCCGCCCTCGCTGCCGAACATGTTCTTGAAGCCACCCCACTGGGTGTCGACCGTGACGGTCACGTCGTTCGCCAGCCACGAACCCTTCTGGATGAAGAGCGCGTGACCCGGCGTGAACTCGTAAGTGGTGATGTCGCCGGGCAGGCGGGCCGCCACGTCGACGAAGCCACCCTCGGGCGGAGCCGTGTAGGTGCTGACGAAGAAGCTCTCGCCGCCGAGCGCAGCGCGCTTCAGCGACTTCATGATGCCGCCTTCGGCCTTGGCCGCCAAGTTCACACCTGACGACATCGCCATCATCGCGCCCGACTCGACGCGCACGGGCTCGTTGGCCGCGAGGGTGAGCCGCGCTACGCCGTAGGCGGGGCCTTGCCGAGTTGCTACCTGCACGCTGTGCTCCTCATCCTCAGGAATTCGAACCAGTCATCGGGCCGGCCGGCAGCCCCGACCGACCCGATCGTGACTCACTTCGTGTCGGACTTGCTGCCACCGATGACAGCCTGCGCCGCGGCGAGGCGGGCGATCGGCACGCGGAACGGGCTGCAGCTGACGTAATCCAAGCCGGCTTCGTAGAACAGGCCGATGCTCTCCGGGTCGCCACCGTGCTCGCCGCACACGCCGAGCTTGAGGTGCTTCTTGACCGAGCGGCCGCCCTTGGCACCCATCTTGACGAGCGCGCCCACGCCGTCCTTGTCGATGGTCTCGAACGGGTTTCGCTTCAGCAAACCCTGCTCGAGGTAGGCGGGCATCATCTTGCTCTCGATGTCGTCGCGGCTGAAGCCGAACGTCATCTGCGTGAGGTCGTTGGTGCCGAAGCTGAAGAAGTCGGCCTCTTCCGCGATCTGATCGGCGCAGATGGCCGCACGCGGGGTCTCGATCATCGTGCCGATCGTGACGAGCGGCTTGTTCTTCAGGCCCTTGGTGGCCTTGTCGATCTCGGTCTGCACCCAGCCACGGGCCAACTGCAGTTCCTCGCGGGTGACGGTGAGCGGGATCATCACTTCGACGATCGGGTTCTTGCCCTTCTTGCGCAGCGCCGCGGCGGCAGCCATGAGGGCCTTCACCTGCATCGCGTAGAGACCGGGCTTGACCACGCCGAGGCGCACGCCACGGGTACCGATCATCGGGTTGTGCTCGGCCCATTCCTCGGCGGCCTTCAGCTCGGCCTTCTCGCTCTTCGAGAGGCCGGTGGTGGCCTGCTTGATGCGCAGCTCCTCGGCCGACGGCAAGAACTCGTGCAACGGCGGGTCGAGCAGACGCACGGTGACGGGCAGCCCGTCCATCGCCAGCAAGATCTCCTCGAAGTCGATCTGCTGCACACGGCCCAGCTCGGCCAGCGCGGCCTCTTCCTCTTCCGGGGTGTCGGCGAGGATCATGCGACGCACGACCGGCAGGCGGTCGGGAGCGAGGAACATGTGCTCGGTGCGGCACAGGCCGACACCCTCGGCGCCCAGCTCGCGGGCGTTGGCGGCATCGTCGCCGGTGTCGGCGTTGGCGCGCACGCCCAGCTTGCCCTTGCGCACGACATCGGACCACTCGAGAATCTTGTGGAACTCGGGCGGCGGCTCGGCGGCGGCCAACGTCATCGCGCCCAGAACGACCTCGCCGGTGGTGCCGTCGATGCTGATCGTGTCACCTTCCTTCACCACGACGTCGCCCACGTGGAACGACTTGCCGTCGATCTTGACGGCCTCGGCGCCCACGATGGCCGGGGTGCCCCAACCACGGGCCACCACGGCAGCGTGGCTGACGAGGCCGCCGCGAGCGGTGAGGATGCCCTGGCTGATCATCATGCCGTGCACGTCTTCGGGGCTGGTCTCGTTACGCACCAGGATGACCTTCTCGCCACGCTCGTGCGCTTCCACCGCGTGATCGGCGGTGAAGTACACGCGACCCACGGCCGCGCCGGGCGACGCGGCGAGGCCCTTGGCCAGCACCTTGCCCTTGTTGGCGAACTGCGGGTGCAGCACCTGGTCGAGGTGATCGGCGCCGACGCGCATGATCGCCTCTTGCTTGGAGATGCTCCACTTGGCGCCGGACTTGCCCTGCGACTTGGTCATGTCGACGGCCATCTTCAGCGCGGCGGCGCCGGTGCGCTTGCCCACGCGGGTCTGCAGCATCCAGAGCTTGCCCTGCTCGATCGTGAACTCGGTGTCGCACATGTCGGTGTAGTGCCGCTCGAGACGAGCGAAGATGTCGAGCAGTTCCTTGTGGATCACGGGGAAGTGCAGCTTCATGTGGTCGAGGTCTTCGGTGTTGCGGATACCCGCCACCACGTCTTCGCCCTGCGCGTTGATGAGGAAGTCGCCGTACGGCTTGTTGTCGCCGGTGGCCGCGTTGCGGGTGAAGCCCACGCCGGTGCCACTGTTGTCGTCGCGGTTGCCGAACACCATCGTCTGCACGTTGACCGCAGTGCCGAGATCGTGGCTGATGCGCTCGCGCACGCGGTAGGCGATGGCGCGAGCACCGTTCCAGCTGGCGAACACGGCCTCGATCGCGCCGCGAAGCTGCTCGCGCGGCTTCTGCGGGAAGGGCTTGCGGGTGGCCTTCTTCACGACCGCCTGGTACTGCTTGCACAGGTCCTTGAGGGCGGCCGCCGACAGCTCGGCATCGCTCTTCACGCGAGCCTTCTGCTTGGCAGCCTCGAGCGGGTGGTCGAACAGCTCGCCGTCGACGCCCAGCACGATGCGGCCGTACATCGCGATGAAGCGGCGGTAGCTGTCGTAGGCGAAGCGCTCGTCGTTGGTGACGTGGGCCAGGCCCTTCACGCTCTCGTCGTTGAGACCCAGGTTGAGGACGGTGTCCATCATGCCCGGCATCGAGAACTTGGCGCCGGAGCGCACGGACACGAGCAGCGGGTCGAACGGGTCGCCCAGCTTGCGGCCCATGGTCTTCTCCAGCTTGAAGACCTGGGTGGCGATCTCTTCGTCGAGGCCTTCGGGCCAGCCGCCCTTCATGTAGTCGCGGCAAGCGTCGGTGGAGATGGTGAAGCCCGGGGGTACGGGCAGCTTCAGCACGCTCGTCATTTCTGCGAGGTTGGCGCCCTTTCCACCGAGGAGATCCTTGTACTCCATGGGCGGGCGGCGGTGCTTGTGGTCGAAGGCATACACGTAGGTCACGGCATTGGAGTCTACGGTGCGGTCGCCAATCGCACAGGGGTCGTTGGCCCCTCGATCCGGGTAGTGATTCGGGGAGTGGTCTGCTGGCGCCACGTGCCACATCCGTCGCTTCAGTCGCTCTCGGCGTCGCCCAGAATCAGGCGCCCCGCCGACGCACGTCCGCGCAGCCGGTTGACCAACCGCGGCACGTGCGGCACCAGCGCGGCCAGCAGGGCGACGATGAGGATGCTCAGCGACAGTGGACGGTCGACGAATACCGACCAGTCACCCTGGCTGATCGACAATGTCCGTCGCAGCTGCGCCTCGATCAGCGGCCCCAAAATGAGCCCCAGCACCATCGGCCCCACCGGAATGTCGAAGTAGCGCATGCCGTAGCCGACCACGCCGATACCAACCATCAGATATAGGTCATTCGGATTGCGCGAGGCGCTGAACACACCGAGCGTGGCAAACACCAGGATGCAGGCGTAGAGCAGCGGCCGGGGAATGGCCAGCAGCTTCACCCACACCCGTACCAGCGGCAGGTTGAGCATGACCAGCATCACGTTTCCGATGTACATGCTGGCGATGAGCGCCCACAACAGCGGCCCCTGCTCGTCGAACAGGTTCGGCCCCGGCTGGATGTTGTAACTCTGGAAGGCCGTCAGCATGATCGCCGCGGTGGCCGACGTGGGCAGGCCAAGCGTCAGCAACGGAACCAGCACGCCACCGAATGCCGCGTTGTTGGCGGCCTCGGGTCCAGCCACACCCTCGATGGCACCCTTGCCGAACTCCTCCTTGTTCTTGGAGAGTTGCTTCTCGATGCCGTAGCTGAGGAACGTTGGCACCTCAGCTCCGCCGGCCGGGAGGCATCCCATCGGGAACCCGATCGCCGTACCGCGCAACCATGGCTTCCACGATCGCCGCAGGTCGTCCCTGGTCAGCCACGCCCTGCCATTCACGGGAATGATCTCCTCGGGGCTGTGAGCGTGGGCGGCCGCATGCAGCGCCTCGCCCACCGCGAACAGGCCGACCGCAACCACCACTACGTCGATGCCGTCGAGCAGATTGGCCTGACCGAACGTAAACCGTGCCGAGCCGCTCAGCTGGTCGATGCCCACCAGCCCTACGAACAGTCCGAGGCCGAGGCTGATGAGCCCGCGCAGCGCCGAGCGCCCGACCAGTGCGGCCACGCTGACGAAGGCCAGCACCATCAGCGCGCAGTAGTCGGCCGGCTGGAACTTGGTGGCCAGTCGCCCAGCGGTGGGTCCGATGAAGGTGATCAGGATCGTCGACAAGGTGCCCGCGACGAATGAACCGATAGCGGCCGTTGCCAGCGCGGCACCGCCGCGCCCGCGCTTGGCCATCTGGAAACCTTCGAGCGCGGTGACCACCGACGCCGACTCGCCCGGCGTGTTGAGCAGAATCGATGATGTCGACCCTCCGTACATGGCGCCGTAGTAGATGCCCGCGAACATGATGAACGCCGCGGTTGGCTCGATGTCGTAGGTGAGCGGGAGCAGCAGTGCGATAGTGAGCGCTGGCCCGATGCCGGGAAGAACTCCGATGGCGGTGCCGAGCAACACGCCGACGGCGCAGTACAGCAGAAACTCGGGTTGCAGTGCCGTGCCGAAACCGTCGATCAGATTGGATAGCGAGTTCATTGTGCTCCCGTCACAGCAGATCGCCGAGCACGCCGGCGGGAAGCCTGATGTCGAGCAGGCGCGTGAAGCACTCGTACGCGGCCACCGCGATGCACGCGCCGACCGTGACATCGCGCAGCGGGCTGCGGCTGCCGAGGATTCGAGCAGCCACCGGCAGGAACACAATGGTGGTCACGACATATCCCACAGGCACCAGCAGCCGCGTGTACAGGACCAGTGCCACCACCAGCGATAGCACCACGCCGCGTCGGCCGTCGGCGTGTTCGGCCGTGACCGAACTGAGCAGCGCCGCATCGCGGCGCAGAACCGACTGGATGGTGAACGCGATTCCGAGGCCCACCAGAGCCACGCCGACTACCGTCGGCATCGCTCGGGGACCGATCACCGTGTAGCCCTTTGGCAGGCGGATGTCGCCCACCTTCGACAGGATTCCGGCCCCCATCAGGGTGACCACGACACCAACCCCGATCAGCAGTCGCCGCGCCAGCGGCGATCCGGACACTGTGGTGTGGTCTGGGTCGTGGTGGGCCCCGGCTGCACCGGGGCCCACGTCGTCGACGTTGCTCATCGAAACGACCTGCCGACTACAGCAAGCCGATCTCGGCCAGCACGACCTTGACCGTCTCGCTGTACTCACCCAGGAAGGCGGCGAACTCGTCGCCCGACTGGTAGAAGCTGGTCCAACCCTTGGCCTCGAGTTCGGCCACCCACTCGTCGGTCGCCGTCATCTGCTCGATCGCGGCCAGCAACGCCATGCGATCGGCATCGGAGATCTCCGCAGGCGCCACGACGCCACGCCAGTTCGACAGCTCGACGTCGATACCGCTTTCGATCAGCGTGGGCACATCTGCCCCGTCGATCCGCTCGGAGCTCGACACAGCGAGCAGTCGCAGCGCGCCGGCGTCCACCTGGTCGCGGAACTCGGAGAGGCCCGACACGCCAGCACTCACCGCGCCGGACAGCAGCGAGGCGAGCGCCTCCCCGCCGCCGCTGTGGGCGATGAAGTTGATCGAACCTGCGGGCACGCCCTGGTTCTTCGCAATCAGCGCGACGAGTTGGTGGTCGGTGCCGCCCGCCGACCCGCCTGCCCAGCTGACAGCGGTCGGGTCGGCGACGAACGCCGCGATCAGATCGTCGATTGTCTGGAACGGACTTGATGCCGGCACCACGATGGCCAGATACTCGGTAGTGAGGCTGGCGATCGGGGTCACGTCTTCCAGCGTGACCGGCGAGTCGTTGGTGAGAATCGCGCCCACCATCACTGAGCCCATCACCATCAGATCGCTGCCCGAACCGGACGAATCCTTGAACTGCGCGAGGCCAACGGTGCCGCCGGCGCCGGGCACGTTGTAGACATCGACCGAGCCGTCGAGCAACGGGTCGAGCGCGGTCTGCATCGCCCTCGCGGTGCCGTCCCAACCGCCGCCGGGATCAGCCGGGGCCATGATCGACAGCGATTCCGGCAACGCCGCTGCGGGCAGCGCCGTCGTGTTGGGTGCTGCGGTCGAATCCGCTGCGGGCAGCGCCGTCGTGTTGGGTGCTGCGGTCGTTGCCGCGTCGTCGGCCCCATCCGACCCGCACCCGGTCGCCACCAGCAAGAAGCCGGCGACGAAGAACATCTCTCGTATGCGCATGTGTTTCCCCCTTGACATCTCGGCCACCCCTTGACCGAGCGTGAAGGCAGCAGCGTGCGCTGCAGCCGCCCGTGCCGTCCAGGTTTGGACGGTTAGCCGTTGTTGTGGTCGTGATAGTCGTTTTGGTCATAACGGTCGCGGGCGTTGCCGTGCGACCGGGGATTACTGTTCGGCCATGTCCACGCGCAACCCGGCACGCCGACTCGGCCTGTCCGGACAAGTTCTGTTGCTGCAACTCGCTGTCGTCATCGTGGTGCTGGGCATCGTCGCTGGCGCGGCATTCCTCCATGCCCGCACCACGCTGAACGAGCAGTACGGGCAGCGGGCACTGATCGTCGCCCGAACGGTTGCCACCCTGCCTGCCACCAGGGCAGCGTTGGCCTCCGGAACGCCGGGCGGTGAACTGCAGCAACTGGTGGAGCAGATCCGCAAGGAAACGGACATGACCTACATCGCCGTCGCCGACACGAACGGCATCCGTTACACCCATCCGAACACGCAACGCATCGGGCAGCAGCTGTCCACCGACTGGTCGGACGTGGTAGCCGGGGCGACCGTCATCTCCACCGAGACCGGCACGCTGGGCCGCACTGTGCGAGCCAAGGTGCCAGTCCGCGACTCGGCCGGCACGATCGTCGGATTGGTCTCGGTCGGTGTGCTCGCCGAAACGGTGAACGAGGAGTCGCTGGAAGCGCTATGGACCGTGCTCGGCTACGGCGGCGCGTCGCTCTTGCTCGGTGTGGCCGGCACCGGGATCGTGGCCCGCCTGCTGCGCCGTAAGACGCTCGGGTTGCGCCCCGACGAGATCACTGCGCTGTTCGAGCACCGCGAGGCAACGCTGCTGAGCATCCGTGAGGGCGTGGTGACGCTCGACCGCAACTCGCGCATCACGCTGCTGAATGGCGAAGCGAAGCGACTGCTCGATCTCGACGACGAAGCCATCGGCTCCACCCTGGTGTCGGTCGTCGACTCGGCACACGTGGCAGAGTTCATCGGCGACAGCCTGGGTGGGCCTGAGACGGTCATTGTCGTCGCCGGCCGGGTGCTGGTGGTGAGCCACCGGGAGGTCAGTGTGAGTGGCCAAGCGATCGGCTCGGTCATCACGTTGCGCGACCGTACCGAACTGGAAGAGCTGGTGCGCGAACTCGCCACGGTGAGCGGCATGGCCGATGCCTTGCGGGCCAAGGCGCACGAGTACTCGAACCGGTTGCACACCATCGCTGCGCTCATCGAACTCGGCCATTACGACGACGCGATCAACCTGGTCGCCTCGGAAACCCGCATCGCCCAGGCCTTGTCGGATGCCATCAACGACGATGTCGGCGACCCGCTCCTCAACGCACTCTTGTTGGCGAAGACATCGCAGGCGAACGAGCGTGGCATCCGGCTGCTGGTGCAGGCCGACCGTGACCTGGTTGGCGCCGGCCTGCTCGCCCCGAACGATGTCGTCGCCGTGGTGGGCAACCTCGTCGACAACGCCATCGACGCGGTCTGCATAGTGTCCGACCCGACGATTCATGTCAGCCTCCACGCCGAAGGCGACACGCTCGTCGTGGCGGTCGACGACAACGGGCCGGGCGTGCCGGCCGACGCCGTGGACCAGATCTTCGGCCTCGGCTTCACCACCAAGGTCGAGTCGAACGACCGCACGCTCGGTCGTCGCGGCATCGGCCTCGCATTGGTGGCCGACGCCGTCGCTCGTCACAACGGCGACATCACGGTCGCCGTCAGCGAGCACCACGGGGCTCGGTTCACCGCCCGCCTGCACGGCGTCGTGCCGGTGCCGGCGGGGGTAGGCGCATGACGCTGCCAGTCAGAGTGCTGGTCGTGGACGACGACTTCATGGTCGCGTCGATTCACCGTCAGTACATCGCGCGGCTCGCCGGTTTTGAGGTGGTGGCCGAAGCGTACACAGCTGCTTCTGCCCTGCAGTGGGTCGCGAGTGACCGTCCCGACCTCGTGCTGCTCGACATTTATCTGCCCGACCAGAGTGGTCTCGCCGTGATGCGCCACCTCGCCGCGCTACCGCACCCCGCACCCGATGTCATCGCTGTCACCGCCGCGCGCGATGTGGACACGCTGCAAGCCGCCATCCGCCTTGGTGCCCTCCAATACATCGTCAAGCCATTCACCATGACGCTCCTGCACGACAAGCTGAAGGGTTATCTGGCGTGGCGTGGCGTACCCCGCCAGGAGCGCGTTCCCGACCAGCACGCGGTCGACCGTTTGGTCGGCACGTTGCGCGCCGGAACGAGTGCTCGCACACTGCCGAAAGGAATGGCCGAGGAGACGCTCGCCGTGGTGGAGCAGACCGTGGTCCAGTCGGGTACGGCAATGACCTCCGAGGAAGTGGCCGCCGCCGCCGGCCTGAGCCGGGTCACCGCGCGCCGCTATCTCGACTTCCTGCGCAACGCGCAGCGGGTGCAGATGCGCTCGCGGTACGGCTCGTCCGGACGCCCACAGCACCTCTATTCGCGCCCGACCGGCCCCACCTGACGCCACCTGCGGGCGTGGTGGCGATCGCCGCCAGTGGCTAGCGAACGGTCCAGCCGCCACGCAAGAAATTCGAGCTGATCGCCACCGCCCCCGCCTAGGCTCGCCCCGTGGCACCGGCCCCCGCCTTCACCGTGTTCGGCTTCCCCGTGCAGGTTCGCTCTGGGTTCCTCGTGCTGATGGTGCTGATCGTGCTCATCAACCCAGGGGCCGGTGGGCTGTGGCTGGCGCTGTTCATCGCCGTGTTCACGCTGCTGCACGAGCTGGGGCATGCCTTCGCCGCCCGCGCCACCGGCGCCAAGGCCGAGATCGCGCTCGACTTCATGGCTGGGTACGCGTCGTTCACCCCCACCCGCGAGTTGTCACGCTGGGAGCGCGCCGGCATCTCGTTCGCCGGTCCGGCCGTGCAGATCGCCGTCGGCACTGCGGCCTACGTGCTCATCAACGGCTGGCAATGGCCACACGCCGGCGAACACCTGGCGATCGCCGTGCTGTGGGCCGGCCCGTGCATCGGCCTGTTCAACCTCATCCCGATCCTGCCGTTCGACGGCGGCAACATCCTCGAACAGGGCATCGCCGCCTTCGCCCCGCATTCGGCGCGCAGGATCATGGTGTGGCTGACGGTCACGATCGTGTTCGCGGCCATCGCGTTCGCGATGGCCAGCCCGGCGAGGCGGCCGTACATCATCTTCATGGTGCTGCCGTTGCTGTCCGTCGCGCAGATGACCAGCGGCGGCAAGGCAGCGGCCGCCCGCGCGTCGGCTCGCGCCGAGGCACAGGCCACGCTCGCTCGCGCCGAAGCGCTGGCGTGGGCCGTGGGCGACGTGTCGCGCTTTCCCGCCGGGCACGTGCCGTCGCCGTGGTACCGCGCCCACCAGCAGTTGAGCCACGGCCACTCGGAGATCGCCCGCGACGTGCTGCTCGCCGACCTGGCCAGCGACGAACCGGTGAACTGGTGGCCACCCGACGCGGCGCCCACTGCTGCGCTCGCGGCGCTGGTCGCGCTGTTGCCCACGCCGCTGCCGCAGGGTCGCGCGTTCAGCGCGTTCGTGCTGTCGGGTGTGCTGCTGCGGCTGAGTGAATACGAGGCTGCAGCGCACTACGCGGCCCGGTCGTACGACCACGGGCGCGCGCCGATGTCGGCACTGCACGTCGCTCGCGCCGCCGCCGCGCTCGGCGACCACCCCACTGCCGTCGGCTGGGTGCGCACTGCCGCGCAGAACGCTCCGCTCGACGTGATCCGCGTCGCGGTGGCCGCGGCGCCCGAGTTCGCCGCGCTGCGCGGCACCCCCGAGCTCGCCGCCGCCCTCGCCCCCGCCTGACCCTCACCTGCCCCGGAACGGGGCGGGCGCGATTCGGCCCGCGGGTGACCACCCGCCAGCCCACGGGCGCGGAACTCACGCCGACGCGTACGAATCGCGCCCGTGGGCGCGGGATGACCCGCGGGTCAGAGGGCGAGCGAGCTGCGCTTGACGTAGGCGAGCGCGTGTTCGCGCCACACCGTCGTCACGACGCCGGCGGGCTCGCCATTGACGAGGTACTCGTCGCCCGGTTCGGTCGCGCCCTCGGGCACCACCACCCGTTGCAGCAGGCGCGGGGCGGTGGCGCCTCGGCTGTCCATCCGCTCGACCAACTCCTGGCCCGGGTAACAACCCTTGGTGAAGCTGACGGCGATGTCGGTGATCCCCGTCTCGGCGGGAATGGTCTCACCGGGGACGATCTCTGCACCCATCGCCGGCCAGACGGCCTCGATGCGGGCTGCCAGCAGATGCTCGACGCCGACGTGCTCGACGCCGGCGGGCGGCAGCGGCGACTCGCCCAGCAGATCCACTCCCCCGCCCCACGACGTCAGGCCGGCCACTTCGGCCGCACCATCGCCACGCACGGCGAGGCACCTCCACGGCAGCGTGCTGATCTCGGCCTTCACCCGGATCTTGAACCGGTTCAGCCGCGCTGTCAGCACCTCGCCGAAGCCGGCGTCGGTGTCGAGCACGAACGTCTCGTCTCCAGTACGCCACACACGGGCCAGCGCATCGATCTTGCCGTTGGGCTGCAACACGAACGTCCAGATTGCGTCGCCCACCTGTAGCGGTCGCAACTCTTGCGACAGCTGCGACTGCAGGTACGTGGGCGCGTCGGGGCCGGCGACCTGGACGACATCACGCGGGTACTCGCACCACATCAGCTGGCTTGTCACCCGATCAGTCTGCGCCGTTCGCCGGCGGCTGGCACACTGTGGGCATGGATTCCGAACTCGTCGCGAGGCGGGCCAGCGACGGCCTGCAGTTCACGTTGCGCCGCCTCGCCAGCCTCGGTGCCGGCATCACGATGCTGGCGCTCACCATCGGAGCCGCCACGTTCGCCACCGGCTGGTGGGTCTTCGACGGTTCCGGCCGCCCGAAGTGGGTGGTCATCGGTGGCTTCTTGTCGTTCGGGCCGGCCGTCGCCGCCACACTCGCCACGTGGCGCGTGCGCCGCGCCGCCGATCACGCGCCGGGGCTGCTGGCCGAGATCAAGTCGTTCTCGGCCGGCAACCGATCGGCCGACGTGCTGGTGGACTACGACAGCGGCCAACCGGTGGCGATGACCGGTAGGAGCCTGGGCGCCCTGCGTCTCGACCTCGACGCGCGGAGCAAGGAGTTCCCCGCGCTGTCGGCGGGCGTGAGGGCGATCACCACCGCCCCCAAGCTGGTGGCGATGGCGGTACTGGGCATGATGGCCGCAGGAGCACTCGGCACCGTGCTCTTGATCGGTGGCCTGATCGACTGAGTCGCGAGCGTCAGTCGCGCTGGGCGGTCATCCGCCGCGCCGCAGGCACGGCTGCCAGCAGCGCGGCAGCCTTGTTGCGGCACTCGAGATCTTCCTCGTCGGGTACCGAGTCGGCCACGATGCCGGCACCCGCCTGGAACGACGCGCCGTGGGCACCCACGAACATCGTGCGGATCGCAATGGCCGTGTCGAGGTTGCCGCTGAAGTCGACGTAGCCCACCACGCCGGCGTACGGGCCGCGCTTCACCGGTTCGAGTGCGTCGATGATCTCCATCGCCCGCACCTTCGGCGCCCCACTGACGGTGCCGGCCGGCAGGGTGGCACGCAGCACGTCGACCGGCGTCGCGCCATCCACCAACTCGCCACTGACCTGCGACGTGAGGTGCATCACGTGGCTGTAGCGCTCGAGCGTCATCAGTTCGTCCACGTGCACCGTGCCGAACTTGGCCACGCGGCCCACATCGTTGCGGGCGAGGTCGACGAGCATGATGTGCTCGGCAACCTCCTTCGGGTTCTCCTTCAGCTCGCCGGCCATGCGGCGGTCGTCCTCGTCGTTCTTGCCACGGCGACGAGTGCCGGCGATCGGGCGGCTGATCACCTTGCGGCCCAGCACCTGCACCATCGGCTCGGGCGAACTGCCGGCGATGGTGATGTCGTCGTAGCGCAGGAAGTACATGTACGGGCTGGGGTTCACCTGCCGCAGCACACGGTAGAAGTCGAACGGGTCGGCTTGCAGGTCGATGTCGTACCGCTGGGCGAGCACCACCTGGAAGATGTCGCCGGCGAGGATGTGCTCCTTGGCCACCTCGACCGCCTGCTGGTACACGCCGTCGGCCATCGTGCTGCGCACCAGCGGCGGGGCCTCGCCCGGCACCGGCGGCTCGACCAGCGGCATCGCCAGCGGACGGGCCATCTTGGCGGCCGCCTGCTGTACGCGCACGATCGCCTCGTCGTATTCGCGATCGATACCGGCGGTGTCCATGTCGAGCACGGGCACGCTCTCGATGAGGTACATCCGCTGGCGCCAGTGGTCGAACGCCGCCAGCGAGCCGATGATGCTCATCACCGCGTCGGGCAGCTTGCGGTCGTCGTGCGGCGCGTTGGGCAGGTGCTCGACCTCGCGCACGATGTCGTACCCCAGGTAGCCCATGATGCCGCCCTGCAGCGGGGGCAGGTCGGGGATGATCGGCCCGCGGTAGGCAGCGATGACCGCATCGAGCACCGCCAGCATCCCTTGGTCGAGCGGGATGTCGGGGGTGAGCCGCTGGCCGCGCTTGGTGATGATGCCGTCGCGCAGATCGAACGTGGCCACCGGGTCGTGCCCCACGAAGCTGTAGCGCGACCACCGTTCGCCATGCTCCACCGACTCGAGCAGGAACCCCTCGCCGTCGCCCACCAACTTGAGGTACGCAGCGACCGGCGTTTCCAGGTCGGCCAGCACCTCGGCCCACACGGGCACGACGGTGTGCTCGGCGGCGAGCGCGTGGAATTCTTCGCGACTCGGGTGGATCGTGAGCCCCGCCACGATCGTCAGGCCTCCGGGCCGAACGCGCGGTAGAAGCAGGTGTACTCGCCCGTGTGGCACGCGCCCTTGCCCTCTTGTTCCACCAGGAACAGCAAGGTGTCGCCGTCGCAGTCGTAGTAGCCGGCGCGTACGAACTGGCGGTCGCCGCTGGTGTCGCCCTTGCGCCACACCTCCTTGCGGCTGCGGCTCCAGTAGACCATCCGCCCTTCGGCGAGGGTGAGGGCCAGCGTCTCGGCGTTCATGTAGGCCATCATCAGCACGGCCTTTGTGTGCACGTCTTGCGCGATCACGGGCACGAGGCCGGCGCTGTCGTACTTGACGGCAGCAAGCTGCTCGGGAGTGGCGAGGGTCGACACGGCGTCGGGCATGAGCGACAGCCTATGAGCGCGGCCTGCGCGGCGCCCCATGCATTGCCGCACTGCCGGCAGGGCTAGAGGTACAGCCCCGTGCTCGACTCGATGCGGCTGGCAGCCACGGCATGGATGTCGCGCTCGCGCAGCATGATGTAGTCGGTGCCGCCGACCTCCACCTCGTAGCGGTCTTCCGGGCTGAACAACACCCGATCGCCCACCTCGGCGGTGCGCACGTTCTGCCCGAGGGCCATCACCTCGGCCCACACGAGCCGCTTCGAGATCTGCGCGGTTGCGGGAATCAGGATGCCGCCGGTGGTTCGCCGCTCGCCGTCCTTCTCGGGGATCTTCACGAGCACTCGGTCGTTGAGCATCTTGATCGGGAGCTTCTCGTCGTCCAACGCCACGAGCGGCAGGGTACCGTCAGGGGTGTCACCGCCCCAACGGGCAGAGAAAGGAACACCCGTGCGTCGTCGCCCCCTCCTCGCCGTCCTCGTTGCCACTCTCGCTCTCGCCACCGCGTGCAGCGACGACGGTTCGAACTCCGGCGCCGATGGCTCCTCGAGCGGAGCCACCGACCCGATCACCGGCGAACCACTCGGGCCCAGCACGACGGCGCTCGCGAACTGCGCGCCGATGCCCGCGCCCGAGGAGTTGGCGGCCATCGTCGGAATCCCCCTCGACGTCGGCAACCTGATCACACTCGGAACCTGCGAGTACCGGGGCCTCAACGATCAATCACGTGTCATCACCCTGGCTCGGCTCACCGACCCGGGTGATCAGGCCGCATTCAACGAGTTGGTCGCCTCCACTGGCACCACCACCCCACTTGCCGACGCCACGCTCGCCGGGGCCATCCTCGGGCCCGACGACACCGTGTTCGTGGTCGCCAGCGATGCGATCTACACCGTGCGCGCGAACGTGAACGACAGCCCGACAGCCGAGCAGGTTCCGCTGTCGCTGGCGGTGCTCGCGATGTGGCTGCAGCCCTGAGCGCGGCCGCCGCGTCCAGTCACTGAGCGGCGACGCGCACGAACGTTGTCAGCCGCGCGAGCGACGACTGCGGCGCTCGCCGCTGAGCTCGGTGGGCGCAGAGTTCGTGAGCGGCCCGATCGCGGCCACGATCGACTCGATCGTGGGCCGCTCGCCCGGCGTGGGGTGAGCGTCGATCGCGGCCCGCATCGAAGCGAGGTGCTCGGGCGTGGTACCGCAGCAGCCGCCGATGATGCGCGCCCCAGCATCGATCGCCAGCGCGGCGTACTTGCCCATCAACTCGGGCGTGCCGCTGTACACGATCTCGGTGCCCTGGAACTGCGGTACGCCGCAGTTGCCCTTCGACACGAGTGCCTTCATGGACTGCCCCATCTCGAGGATCGTGACGAGAATGTCGGAGGCACCCACGCCGCAGTTCGCGCCGATCGCCAGCGGAGCCTGCGGCTCGGCGTCGAAGATCGCGTCGAAGTTGCCCGGCATCAGCCCCATCATCGTGCGGCCGGCGGTGTCGAACGAGCAGGTCACCACGTAGGGCATGCCCACCTGGATCGCCGCCGTCGCCGCCGCGTGCACCTCTTCGGGGGCCGACATCGTCTCGATCCAGGCGACATCGGCGCCGCCCGCCTGCAGACCGCGCATCTCCTCGGCGAACCCCGCCACCGCGTCGTCGTGCGTGAGGGCGCCGAGCGGCTCGAACAACTCGCCTGTAGGCCCGACGCTGCCGGCCACCACCACCGGGCGCGGTGCTGCATCGGCAACTTCGCGAGCGAGCTCGGCGGCACGCTTGGCGAGTTCGAACGTGCGGTCCTGCGCCTTGTGCAGCTTCAAGCGGTGCGGGTTGCACCCGAACGTGTTGGTGAGGATGATGTCGGCGCCGGCATCGACGAAGCGCTGGTGCAGGCCTTGCACGCGGTCAGGGTGGTCGACGGTCCAGAACTCGGGCGGCTCGCCGGAGGTGAGCCCTGCGGCGAAGTAGTTGGTGCCGGTGGCGCCATCGGCCAGCAGGGTGCGGCCGGTGGCGAGGAGGTCGGAAAGCGAAGTACGCATTGCCCCCAGGCTACTGCCGCCTCACGAGATGCTGAGTGGCGCCGGCCTGCGGCCTCAGGCGACGGCCTTCTCGATTCGCGCCATGACCTCTGGTGTGAGCAGCGGCAACACGTCGAGCGCGGCGAAGTTCTCCACCACCTGGCTGGCCCGGCTGGCACCGGTGATCACCGTGGACACGTTCGGGTTGGCGGCGCACCAGGCGATCGACAACTGCGCGAGCGTGCAGCCCAGTTCGTCGGCGATCGGGCGCAGGCGCTCCACCTTGGCCAACGACTCTGCGTCGGTGAGGCGGCCCGCCAGCCACTCGTAGCCGGGCAGCGCGCCGCGACTGTCGTCGGGCACGCCCGCCGAGTATTTACCGGTGAGCAGGCCCGATGCCAGCGGGCTCCAGATCGTGGTGCCCAGCCCGATGTCGTCGTACAGGCGGGCGTACTCGATCTCCACCTTCGTGCGGGCCAGCAGGTTGTACTGCGGCTGCTCCATCACCGGCTTGTGCAGGTGGTGCCGTTCGGCGATCTCCCACGCGGCGCGGATCTCGTCGGCGCTCCACTCGCTGGTGCCCCAGTACAGCGCCTTGCCCGAGGAGACGATGTCGCTCATCGCCCACACGGTCTCCTCGATCGGGGTCTTCGGGTCGGCGCGGTGGCAATAGATCAGGTCGAGGAAGTCGAGCTGCATGCGATCGAGCGAGCCGTCGATGGCCTGCATGAGGTACTTGCGGTTGAGCGTGTTCTGCATGTTCGGCGTGCGCCCGTTGATGCCCCAGAAGAACTTGCTGCTGGCCACGAACGTGTGCCGCGCCCAGCCGAGTTCCTTGAACACCCGACCCATCTGCTCTTCGCTCTTGCCGCCGGCGTAGGCCTCGGCGTTGTCGAAGAAATTGCAGCCGGCGTCGTAGGCGGCCTGCATGCACTCGATCGCCATCTGGTCGCCCAGCTGCGTGTCGAACGTGACCCAACTGCCGAACGAGAGAACTGACACTTGCAACCCACTGCGCCCGAGTCGGCGGTACGGCATCGATGAAGTCATGCCTGCAACCTACTGCCGGTCAGGCGAGGGAGGCACGCAAGGCCGCCAGCGCGCGGATGCCCGCGCTGCCGACGCCGCAGCAGCCGCCGATGAGGCGCGCACCGGCGCGCAGCCAGGCCGGCACGAGCGACGGGATCTCACGGCCGCCCGTGGGGCCGACCCAGCACTTGTGCTCGCCGTCCCAGGCGGCACCGTGGTTGGGGTACACGACGTAGGGCAGATCGACCGTGAGCGACCGCAGCAGCGGTTCCACGAGTCCGGGCGCAGTGCAGTTGAGGCCGACGATGCTGACCGCCGGCGCGACCGCCGCGACCGCCTGCGCGAACACGTCGCCGCCGCACGTGTGCGCGTCGTCGGCGCACGTGAACGACACCCAGGCCGGCGCGTCGGTGAGTGCACGCAGCTCGTGCACCACGATCTCGGCCTCGGCCCGGGTGGGCATCGTCTCGATCGCGAACACGTCGGGCGCGGTATCGACCAGCACTTCCAACCGGCTGCGGTGGAACGCACGTACATCGGCCCACGATGCCGTGTACTCGCCCCGGTATTCGCTGCCGTCGCCCAGGTAGGCGCCGTACGGCCCCACCGAGCAGGCCACGACCGATGCGCCCGACGCTCGCGCCACGGCCGTGGTGGAGGCCAGCAGCCGGCGCGCCTCGAGCGGCGTGCAGCCGGCAGCCACGAACCCGGCTTCGCTGGCCTGGTAGCTGGAGGTGATCACCACGTCGGCGCCTGCGTCCATGTACAGACGATGTGCCGCAGTGATCAGTTCGGGCCGGTCGAGCAACGTGGCCGCGGTCCACAGCATGCCCTTGGGCCGCTCGCCCAACTCCTCCAGCGCGGTGGACAGGCCACCGTCGAGCACCGTGAACGGCGACCGCACGAGCTGGGCGGTCATGTCGGACGCACGGTGACGCCGGCCGCGGTCATCACGGCCTTGGCCTCGGCGATCGTGTGCTGCCCGAAGTGGAAGATGCTGGCCGCCAGCACGCCGGTGGCGCCGCCCTCGGTGACACCTTCCACCAAGTGCTGCAGGGTGCCCACGCCGCCGCTGGCGATCACCGGCACACCGACGGCGTCGCTGACGCGACGGGTGAGCGGCAGGTCGAAGCCTTCCTTGGTGCCGTCGCGATCCATCGAGGTGAGCAGGATCTCGCCCGCACCGAGGCGAGCCGCCTCGGTTGCCCACCACACGGCGTCGATACCGGTGGGCGTGCGGCCGCCGTGCAGGTACACCTCGAAGCCGCTCCTGATCTCCGAACCGGGCGCGGTGCGCTTCGCGTCGATCGCGCATACACAGCACTGCGCGCCGAACTCCATCGCGATCTCGCCGATCAGCGCCGGGCGCTGCGCCGCGGCGGTGTTGACCGACACCTTGTCGGCCCCGGCGCGCAGCATCGTGCGCGCATCGCCGGCACTGCGGATGCCGCCGCCCACCGTGAACGGGATGAACACCTGCTCGGCCGTGCGGTACACCACGTCGACCATCGTGTCGCGACCATCCGACGACGCGGTGATGTCGAGGAACACCAGCTCGTCGGCACCCTCGGTGTCGTAGCGCTTGGCCAGCTCCACCGGATCGCCGGCATCGCGGAGGTCGACGAAATTGACGCCCTTCACGACGCGGCCGTTGGTGACGTCGAGGCACGGGATCACGCGGGCGACTCTCATCGGGCCAACACCTCCAACGCCTGCGCGACCGTGAACCGGCCCTCGTAGATGGCCTTGCCGCTGATCGCCCCGGAGATGCCGCGCACGGCCTTCAGTTCGAGCAGATCGTCGAGCGTGGCGATGCCGCCGCTGGCGATCACCGGGATACTCGTGGCCAGCGCCGCGGCGGCAAGGCCAGCGACGTCGGGGCCGGTGAGCATGCCGTCGCGAGCGATGTCGGTGATCACGAACGCCGAGGCCGTGGGGAACCACTGCAATGCATCAGCCAGCTGCACGCCCGAACCCTCGGTCCAGCCGTGCACGGCCACCTCACCGGCGCGGTGGTCGAGGCCCACGGCCACCGCCACCACCTCTGACGCAGCGACCACGAGCGACGGATCCTTCACGGCCGCCGACCCCATCACCACGCGGGCCACACCGGCCTCGGCGAGCGCCAGAGCGTCGGCCACGCCGCGTACCCCCCCGCCCGTCTGCACCGACGCCCGCCCGCGCACCGCATCGGCGATCGCGGCCACCACGGGCCGATTGACCGGCGAACCGCTGCGCGCCGCATCGAGATCCACCACGTGGATCCACCGCGCGCCGGCCGCGGCGAACGACACCGCGGTCGCTACCGGATCGGAACCGTACGTGGTCTGGTCGTCGTAGTTGCCCTGGCGCAGGCGCACCACCTGGCCGTCGCGAAGGTCGATCGCCGGATACAGATCGATCACGCCGGTACCCCCGCCGCGACGAGTTGCACGAAGTTGCGCAGCAGCGCCAACCCGTCGTGGCCCGACTTCTCGGGGTGGAACTGAGTGGCGAACACGTTGCCCTTGCGGAACGCGGCGTTCACCGTGCCGCCGTAGTCACAGGTGGCTGCGACCACGGAAGGGTCGGTGGGCACGCCGTGCAGCGAGTGCACGAAGTACACCCACGGTTGTGCGCCGAGCCCGGTGAACATCGGGTCGAGGGGCTGTGCCAGCGCCAGCTGGTTCCACTGCATCTGCGGCCGCGGCAGCTCGTCGGTGATCCAGCGGATCTGCCCGTCGATCACACTCAGGCCGGTGTCGTGGGGGTCTTCGTCGCTACCGCTGAACAGCATCTGCATGCCGACGCAGATCCCCATGAACGGTCTGCCAGAGGCAACCGCCTCGTGCACCACCGGCTCGAGGCCGGCACCGCGCAACGC
Organism: Actinomycetota bacterium; assembly: GCA_030645495.1. GTDB lineage: Bacteria > Actinomycetota > Acidimicrobiia > Acidimicrobiales > Ilumatobacteraceae > UBA668. Next base: position 30,218 of record JAUSLV010000026.1, on the reverse strand, counting down.
CTGCATGCACGCGCCGAACGCACCCACACCGGGCAGCACCACAGCATCGGCCGAGGCCACGAACGCGGGGTCGGCGGTGAGCCGTGCATCGGCGCCGCACACCTCCAGTGCCTTCTGAGCGGAACGCAGGTTGCCGATGCCGTAGTCGAGTACCGCAACCACTGGAGCCGTCACAGCACACCTTTGGTGGACGGGATCTGGGTGCTCTCCACACGAACGGCATCGCGCAGGCAACGGGCCAGGCCCTTGAACGCGGCCTCGATGATGTGGTGCACGTTGGTGCCGTGACACAACCGCACGTGCAACGTGATGCCAGCAGCGGTGGCGAACGAGCTGAACGCGTGCTCGGCGAGCTGCGGGTCGAATGCAGGGTTGCCCAGCGGCAGCACTTCGGGCATGGGAACGTCCCACACGAAGTACGGCCGACCCGACAGATCGAGCGCGACCTCCACCAGCGCTTCGTCGAGCGGGTACAGCCCACTCGCGAAACGGCGCACCCCGGCCTTGTCGCCCAGCGCCTCGCGGAACGCCTCGCCGACCGCGATGCCCACGTCTTCCACCGTGTGGTGCGTGTCGATGTGCAGGTCGCCGGTGGCCGCGATGCGCAGGTCGAACCCGCCGTGCTTGCCGAGCTGTTCGAGCATGTGGTCGTAGAACGGGATGCCCGTGCTGACCTCGGCGGTGCCGCTGCCATCGAGCTCGATCGAGACCGAGATCGAGGTCTCCTTGGTGGTGCGTTGCTTGCTGGCCGAGCGGCTCATGCCGTCACCTCCGTGAGTGCCTTCAGGAACAGGTCGTTCTCCGCTTCGGTACCGATGGTGACGCGCAGGCAGTCGGCGAGCCGCGGCCACCCCGAGCAGTCGCGCACCAGCACATCGCGATCGAGCAGGCCTTGCCACACGGCGCGGCCACCGTGGTTGCGCGGCCGGAACAGGATGAAGTTGGCGCCACTGGGGAACACGTCGATCGGCAGCGCCGACATCGCCGCGCTGAGGCGCTGGCGCTCGCCGACGATGAACTGCACCCGCGATTCCATCTCGTGCACGAACGTGAGGGCCAACCGGCCCGCGATCTGCTTGGCGAGGTCGAGATGGTATGGCAGCACCACCTTGTCGAGTTCGGCCACCAACCACTCGGGGCCCACCATGTAGCCGAGGCGTGCGCCGGCCATCGACCAGGTCTTGGAGAACGTGCGGGTGACGACCAGCGGAGTCTCTTCGTCGACCAGGCCGAGCGCCGACCAGTCGGCGAACTGGCCATAGGCCTCATCGACCACCAGCAGCCCTGGTGCAGCGGCCAGCACCTCGCGGATGTTCGCCTCGGGTTCCACCAACCCGGTGGGGTTGTTGGGCGAGCACAGGAATGTGACCGACGGCAAGTGCTCGCGCAGCACACGGTGCACCTCGGCCATGTCGAGGCTGAAGTCGGCGGCACGCTCGCCCTCCACCACGGTTGCGCCCGTGACGCGGGCGATCTGACCATGCATCTGGTAGGTGGGCTCGAACGTGGCAACGGTGCGGCCGGGGCCGGCGAACGTGAGCAGCAGCGTCTGCAACACCTCGTTGCTGCCATTGGCCGCGAACACCTGCTGCGGGCTCACCCCGTGCACCGCAGCGATGCCCTCGCGCAGTGCAGTTGCGGCGCGGTCGGGGTATCGCTGCCACTGGGCCCGCGAGAGTTCCGCAGCGAATGCATCGCGCCACGCCGGCGGCGGAGCGAACGGCGACTCGTTGGTGTTCAACCGCACGCTCACGTCGACCTGCGGCGAGTGGTAGCCCTCGAGGGCGCTCAGGTCATCACGTACAGGCACTCGGGTCACGGCGTTCACGTTACCGATGCGCACCTGCGCGGCACGGGTGCATTCCACTCGGCGCTCACACCAGGCACACTGGTCGAATGCCGTCGAACCCTGCTGCGCATCTGTCGGTCATGGCCGACCACGTCGATCGCTACCAGCATGAGGTCGGCGATCTTGTGCCCGGCTACCAGGCCACGCAGCACGACGATGTTGCAGGAGCGCTGGTAGAAGCCGAGCGCGCCCTGCGCACGGCCGCTCGCTTGTTGCGCCGCGCAGCCAAGTTGGCCACTGCCGCGCACTGAGAAGACACTCAGGAACAACCACTCAGTGTGACGAAGCACGGACACGCAGTGCCATCGACGACGTGGACGTGACCACGGATGTCAGAGTGCTGGAATCGACCGAAAAATGTAGCGACGGCCCCTTGCGGGGCCGTCGCTCGGCAATGCCAGGCGGCGGATCCCGGCATCGCACGCAAACCAGGTGGCGGGAACCTGGTTGGTAGGGTCACTATACACCCTTCCAGAACCGACGCAACTCCCCACTCACAGTGGCTGAATGGCCGCAGCTGCTCGGCGTCACCTGCCTGATGGGAGCGCTCAGGCCGGTCGCCGACGGCGCGGCAGCGACGACGCGGGGCACAGGTCTTCCATCGTGCAGGCGCCACACTGAGGGGCCTTCGCGCTGCACACCCGTCGGCCATGAAGGATCGTGCGCAGGCTGAACGCACCCCACTCCGCCGGCGGCAGGTACGAACACAACGTGGCTTCCACCTTCACCGGATCGGCGTCCTCGGTGAGCGCCCACTTGCGGGTCAGCCGCAACACATGGGTGTCGACCGGAAGGCCCGGCAGGCCGAACGCGACGCTGCGCACCACGTTGCCGGTCTTGCGGCCCACGCCCGGCAGCGTGACGAGGTCGGCCAGTTCTGTGGGCACCTCACCCCCGAACTGCTGCAGCAATGCCTGGGCCATCCCGATCAGGTTGCGCGCCTTGCTCTGGTAGAAGCCGGTGGAGCGCACGATCTCCTCCACCTCCAGCGGCACGGCGGCAGCCAGCGACGGCGCGTCCGGATACCTGGCGAACAGCACCGGCGTCACGATGTTGACGCGGGCGTCGGTGCACTGCGCCGACAGGATCGTGGCCGCCAGCAACTCGAACGCGTTGCGATGGTCGAGCTCGCACAGGGCCTCGGGATACGCGTCGGCGAGACGAGCAGCGAGCGCCTTCGCCCGCCCCTTGGGTGATCGCGGTGCGGCCATGTCGGAAGGCTACGTGGCCGCACCGGCACTAGCCTCCAGGCCCATGGTGCGCGTGCGCACGGGTGGCCCGCTCACACCCGCTGAACTCGTCGAGGTGCTGCGCATGCTCGACGCGGCGCAGGCCGGCGACGCGCGCCTCAACGACCACCTGCGCCTCGATCTTGCGCAGGGCCCACGCCCGGGTTTCATCGCCGCGCTCGCTCACGACGGCCCCACGCTGGTGGGATACGCACAAGCGTCCGCCGGCAACGACGGCCACATCGTCGACGCGATCGTCGCCCCCTCGGCCCCCGACCCGGCGACGCTGCGCATCGCCCTGCTCACCGCGGTGATCCAGGCGCTGCCGTCCGGCGGAGCGATCACGTGGTGGGCGGGTGCCGACGACGCATCTGCGGCAACAGCAACAGCCGTCGGTCTGGCCGCCGATCGCGGCCTGCTGAAGATGGTGCGCGACCTGCCCATCGACGTGCGAGCCGATGTGCTCGTGCGTTCGTTCGTCGTCGGCCACGACGAAGCTGCGTGGCTGGCGGTGAACAACGCTGCGTTCGCCGCCCACGGCGAGCAGGGCGGATGGGACGACGCAACGTTGCGCCAACGCGAGCGCGAGCCATGGTTCGACCCCGCGGGGTTCCTGCTGCACGAACGTGACGGCCGCCTGGCAGCATTCTGCTGGACGAAGCTGCACCCCGGCGAGGCACCCGACTGCGCGGTGGCCGGCGAGATCTACGTGATCGCAGTGCACCCGGATTTCCATGGGCAGGGCCTCGGCAAGGCGCTTACAGTGGCAGGTCTGCAACACCTGCAGGCCGCCGGCGCCACTACGGCGATGCTGTACGTCGACGCCGCCAACGCCTCAGCCGTGCGGCTCTACGAATCGCTCGGCTTCACCGTTTCCCACACCCAACAGTCGTACTTGCGACCACCACTGGAGCACCGATGACCACCAACGACACGCACTCCCCCGACTCCGTCGACGAACTGCCGCGTTGGAGCGTGGCCGACGTGCACGAATCGTTCGAAGCACGATCGTTCGTCGATGCGATGGAACGTTGCGGTGCCGACACCACGCGCCTCGAGGCACTGTTCGAGGAATCCGACATCCGCGCCACGGTGTCGCGGCCGGTCACCGCCGACGACGGACGAGTCGCCGACGAGGTGATCACGGCGCTCAACGCGCTGGCGGAACACAGCGACGTCACGCTGGCAACCATCTACGCCAGCGTCTCCACCAACACCTTCGACGAGAAGCCGGCCGGGCTGCTGGGCGAGTACGAGATGACCAGCTCGCGGCTGCGGCCGCTCACCGCTCGCCTCGCCGAGTGGGTCGCGTCGCTCGGGGTCGAGCCCCTCGCCCAGGTCAGCGAGCAGGTGGCCCAGCACCATGGCCCGCTCACCAAGTTGGCGGCGCGCGCGCAGCACCAGATGAGCGAGGCCGAGGAGGGGCTGTACGCAGAACTCACCGGCAGCGCCTCGTCGGCATGGGAACAGTTGCAGGGTGTCGTCACCTCGCAGCTCACGGCCACCGTGGCGATGCCCGACGGCACCACCCCCGAGTTGGCGATGTCGGCGATCCGCGGCCTCGCCTCGCACGCCGACGCAGCGGTTCGCATAGCCGCCTACGACGCCGAACTCGAGGCCTGGCCGAAGGTCACCGCGGTGTGCGCCGCGGCGATGAACGGCGTGAAGGGCGAGGCGAACACGGTCAACAAGCGGCGCGGGTGGGAATCGCCGCTCGACGCGTCGCTGTTCGCCAACAGCGTCAGCAGGCCCACGTTCGACGCGATGCAGCAGGCGATCACCGACTCGTTGCCCGACTTCCGCACCTGGATGCGCGCCAAGGCCCGCCTGCACGGCCACGACGGCGCGCTGCCGTGGTACGACATGTTCGCACCGCTGCCGTTCGCCGCTGCCTCGGTGTCGTGGGACCAAGGGCTCGACATCGTGCGGCGTGCCTTCACCTCGTTCGGCGGCAGCCTGGCGGGTCTTGTCGATCGAGCGATCGAGGGCCAGTGGGTCGACGCCGGCCCGCGCCCGGGCAAGATCGGTGGCGCGTTCTGCATGCCGTTCGTCGACGACCGTTCGCTGGTGCTGCTGAACTGGAGCGGCAGTGTCGACTCCGCACAGACCACCGCCCACGAACTCGGCCACGCCTATCACAACACTCAGTTGGCACACCGCACGCCGTTGCAGCGCGACCTGCCGATGGCGCTCGCGGAAACGGCCAGCATCTTCTGCGAGACGCTCGTGGTGGAGGAAGGGTTGCAGCGGCTGCAGGGCCGCGACCGCCTGGCCCTGCTCGATGTCGACCTGCAGGGCTCGACGCAGGTGGTGGTCGACATTCACAGCCGGTTCTTGTTCGAGACCGAGGTGTTCGCCCGCCGCCAGCGGCGCACGCTCGGCGCGGCAGAACTGAACGAGATGATGCTCGCCGCGCAGGCCGAGGCCTACGGCGACGGCTTGCTGCAGACCACCGCGCACCCGTACATGTGGGCACTGAAGCCGCACTACTACGGCTCGCACTTCTACAACTGGCCGTACACGTACGGGCAGCTGTTCGGGCTCGGCCTGTTCGCCCAGTACCAGGCCGACCCCGAGCGCTTCCGGGTCAGTTACGACGACGCGCTGTCGCTGGCGGGGATGAGCAGCGCCGAGGAACTGGGCGCGAAGTTCGGCTTCGACGTCACCGACGGGGCGTTCTGGACAGCCAGCCTCGACATCGTCCGCCGCCGGATCCAGGCCTACGACGAACTTGCCGCCGAGGTCGCATGAGCGAGGCGTCAACGCTGTACTCCCCCACTCGTGACGAACTGGCCACCCTGCTGCAGGGTGAGCCGCGCTACCGACTCGATCAAGTGTGGTCCGGGCTGTACACGCAGTTGGCCGCGCCGGCCGAGATCAGCAACGTGCCCAAGGCGCTTCGCGAACGGCTGGCCGCCGAGCTGCCCACATCACTCACCCAGGTGGTGCGCAAGGTCAGCGACCAGGGTGACACGATCAAGTACCTGTGGCAGCTGCACGACGGCAGCCGCATCGAGACGGTGCTGATGGTGTACCCCGACCGCGTCACCGTCTGTGTCAGCAGCCAGGCAGGGTGCGCGATGGCCTGTGGGTTCTGCGCCACCGGCCAGGCCGGGTTCACCCGCCAGCTCACGGTCGGCGAGATCGTCGAGCAAGTGGTGTTGGCAGCACGCGACGCGCGAGGGATGGGCCGCCGCCTGGCCAACGTGGTGTACATGGGCATGGGCGAGCCAATGGCCAACGAAGCCGCGGTGTGGGGCAGCGTCGAGCGGTTGCACCAGGCCGTGGGCCTGTCGGCACGCCATCTCACGATCAGCACGGTCGGGCTGATTCCGGGTATCCGCACGCTGGCTCAGCGGCCGCTACCGGTGAACCTCGCCGTGTCGTTGCATGCAGCCAACGACGAGCTGCGCGACGAGTTGGTGCCGATCAACAAGCGCTACCCGCTCGACGACCTGATGGATGCGTGCGCCGACTACCTCGCGGCAAAGGGGCGGCGCCTCAGCTTCGAGTGGGCGCTGATCGACGGCGTGAATGATCGGCCGAGTGATGCCGCCGAGCTGGCCGCGCTGTGCCGCCGTTTCCGCCTGCCGGCGCACGTGAACCTGATCCCGCTGAACCCCACGCCCGGCTACCCCACGGTGGGGTCGCCTCCGTCCAAGGTGCAGGCGTTCCACTCACTGCTCACCGACCGGGGCGTGAACGCGACGGTGCGGCGCAACCGAGGCACCGACATCGACGCGGCCTGCGGCCAGCTGGCCGCTGGCCAGCCGGTGGAGCTGCGAAAGCAGCGACCGAGCAACAACGCCGAGTAGGCGCAGCGCGCTCAGCTGCCAGCGACGTACTTCGGATTGGCGACGCGCAGCTTGTCGCGCACGCTCGCCCACACGGCATCGCGGACCTCGGGCAGACGATCGTCGAACTCGCCGCCCCGGATCCGCGCCGCCAGATCGGCATCGTCGGCGCAACCGAGCGCAACGAGCCGCTGCTGGTGCGCCTCGGCCTGAACTGCGCCCAGCTGCATCTCGCGTTCCACCATCGCCAGCACGTTGATCGCCACGCGAGCGTGGAACTGCAGGCTGCCCGACGTGCCCGCGAGCACGTCGCGCTCGAGCCATTCCCGAACGGCTTCGACGAGCTGCTCTGCTGACGGACTGTCGTGAGGAATCACCAGTGGCCCTCCAACGCGAGGAACAGGTCGTGTTCGTTCTCGCACACCCGACGGCCGATGGCCGCCAACTCGTGGCTGCGCGCCGCTCCGCTGGTGTGAGCCAGGGCCTGAGTGATGCAGATGATCCCCCACTTCAACGTGCCCAGCACCTCCCACCAGTGCACCTCCGCAGGATCGACGGGGCCGCCACCCGCAGCTTCGTACGCCTCGAACAGCTGGTGGTACGAACCCACCCCACCAACGGGAAGTGTGGCCCCGAAGCGCCAGGCCTTCACGCACAGATAGCCGAGGTCTTCCATCGGGTTGCCGAGGTGGGCGAGCTCCCAATCGATCACGGCCCGCAACCCGTCGTCGCCGACGATGAGGTTGCCGAGGCGGTAGTCACCGTGCACCAACACCTGCGGTCGCGGCGCCGGCAAGTGCTGCTGCAGCCAACGGAACACCAACTCGAACGCCGGGTGCGGCTCGCCGCTTCGGTCGAGCGTGGTGCGCAGCCCATCGAGCGGATCGTCGACCGGGAAGTCGACCGGCCCCGCGGGATCAACGGCATGCAAGCGGGCCGCGGCGGTACCCAGCTGCCCGGCGAGTGCCGCACGGGCCGTGGCGAAGCGTTCGTCGCGCAGGATCTTGCGGGCGATCGTCTCCCCCTCCACCGCGGTGAGGATCGTGAACGATGCCCCCAGCGCCGATGGATCGGTGGATGCGGCGATCACGTGTGGCACGGGAACGCCACCGGCGGCAGCTGCACGCAGCGCCGCCACCTCGATCGCCATGTCGCGTTCGTAGCCGCCTCGTTGGCGCTGCAGGATCAGCGCACGGCCGTCGGCATCGAACCGGTACGTCTCGCGCGAGGCGCCACCGCTGAGGCGCACAAGGCCGGCGATCGACGTCGCGCCGAGGACGTCACGCAACCCGTTGGCCAGATCTTCCACCGGCGCATTCTTACCTGCCGGTCAGCAGCGGGCACGAACCGTCGGGTATGGATCGACCGGATCACCATGGCCAGGATGGATCTGGAAGTGCAAGTGCGGGGTGCTGGCGTTGCCGGTGTCGCCGAGGGTGCCGATGACATCACCCTTGTTCACCCGGCCGAGCTTCTCCCACGAGTCGAGGTGGGCGTAGTAGTACGAGTTGCCGTCGTCGCCCGTGAGCCAGACGGTCGTACCACCCAGCGCGTTCGTCATCGGCTTGGCCACTCCGTCGACGACAGCCAGCAGCGGCGTGCCGCGCACGCCGATCATGTCGACACCCTGGTGACGCCGGCCGCCGGAGCGTGCTGCCCCCCAAGTGGAGCTGAAGCCGATGGCGGAGGTGCCGGTGGGGCACACCCAGTTGACGCCACCCCACTCGTTGCCGCCGGACCCACCGGGCCGACCACCCGAGCCACCCGAGCCGGTACCACCACCACTGCCGGTGCCGATCGAGCGCCGCTGACTCGCGGAGACCAGTGCGGCCTCGTTGGCCTCCTTGGCTTCCTTGGCCTCCTTGGCCGCCTCGATCTCGGCACGTCGCTTCTGCTCGACCTCCAACGCCTTGCGGACCGCTTCGTCCTTCAGCCGCTTGGCCTCTACCTTCTTCAGGTGTTCGACGTCGGCGAGCGCCTTGTCGCGCAGGTCGGCCATCGTGCGCTGGTGCTGCAGCGTGCGCTCCTGGTTGTTCTCCAGCGATCGCTGCTTCGCCCGCATGTCTCGGTTCAGCGAATCGAACTCGTCGAACTCGGTGTCAGAGGTGTCGGCGATCACCTCCGCCAGGGCCTCGAGCTGCATCTGTTCTTCGGGCGTCTCGAAGCCGTTGAGGATCGGCGAACCCTCTGCGCTCGAGCGCGTGAACCGGTTGACGGCAACCTGCTGCACCCGTTCTTGCAACGCGGTCACCTGCCCTTGCAGGTCGGCGAGTTGCGCCTCCAACTCCTGCTGTTCCACAGAGAGCGTGTCGAGCTTCGACTCGGCTGCGAAGTAGGCATCGGCGGCCCGGTTGGCCTGGTCGCGAGCGTCGGCGATCTCGCGTGCGGCCTCCTCGGCGGCGGTTTCGGCCGCGAACGTCGTGCGCGCGGGCAGTGCCGGCGTGACCACCGAAACGATCAAGAGGGAGACGAGCGCCAGACGTCGCATTGCCCCAGAGGGTACCAGTTGTTTCAATTTGGTTACAGGCAGCCCGGCGGAGTCGCGTCGCATCAGCAGTACTTGCTCAGCTTCGGGAACGGATCTTGAGGATTGCCGACTCCGCCCGGATGCCATTCGAAGTGCAGGTGGTTGCCGCCCGAGTGGCCGGTGGTGCCCATGTACCCGATCACCGTGCCTCGCTTCACCGGCCCCATCTGCCCCCACGCCTCGAGGTGCGCATAGAAGTAGAAGTCGCCGTCATTGCCGTAGAGGAACACGTTCATGCCCCCCTGCACCTGCACGACCGCCTTCGCCGTTCCATCGACGACGGCCACCAACGGGGTGCCGGCCTTGCCGAACACGTCGATCCCGTTGTGCTGCCGGCCCGGAGTGCCGGGGACGATGAAGCCCGAACCGAAGCCGACGTTGGCCGGGCCGGTCGGGCACACCCACTTGGCCTTGCTGTAGTCGACGCCGGTGGTGGTGACCCGCCGACCCGAGCCGAACGGCTCGAAGGGGTAGCCGACGCCCTTGCCGAAGCGCACACCTTGCTCGGCCTCGCCCGCACCGAGGTTCACGGTTCCGCCACCCCTGCCGGTGGAGACCACCACGCTGCGCAACGACGTACCACTGGCGATGGCCGCCTTGGTGGTGGATTGGGCAACGCCGGTGGAGATGCCGGCGCGACGGGTCTGTTCGGCGTCGAGCGCCACACGGGTCGCCGCGTCCTTCAACCGCTCCTTCTCGATCTGCTTGAGCCGCACGACCTTGGCCTCTGCATTTTGCTGCAACGCCGCCATGTCGTTCATTCGCTGCTCGCTGCGCTGCTGACTGCGTTCGAGACTGGTTTGCTGGAGGGTCAGTTGACGGTTGATCGAGTCGAACTCGTCGAACGAGGTGTCGGACGCATCCCAGATCACTTCCGACAGGGCGTCGATCTGCATCTGTTCCATCGGACTGCCGAAGCCCTCCAGAATCGGCGAACCCTCCGCCGTCGATCGCGTGTACCGGTTGATCGCCACCTGTTGCACCTGCTGGCGCAGCGCATCGACCTTGCCCTGCAACGCGGCGACCTCGACCTGCAGCTCCTGCTGCTCGTCGGACAATTGGTCGATCTCCTCGCTGGCCGCCATGTACGCCTCGGCGGCCGCGGCCACCTCGTCGCGAGCGTCGGCGATCGCACGCGCGGCGCGCTCGGCCTCGGTGTCGGCGGCGAACGTGATTCGCGCGGGCAGTGCTGGTGTGGCCACCAGCACCACCAAGAGAGACACGAGCGCCAGCCGTCGCATGGGGAGTGAGGGTACTAGTTGTTTCATTCTGGTTACAGTCACCCTGGGAGACGTCGCGTGCTGCACAGCGCGGTGCCTATCGTCAACGGCTTCATGGCCACCACGCTGCACCTGTCGCGAGTCAGCTTCGTTCGGGATGCTCGTGTCATTCTGGCCCCGCTCACCTGGCAGGTGAGGGATACCGAGCGCTGGCTGGTGTTGGGCGCCAATGGTTCGGGCAAGACCACCCTGCTGCGCATCGCCTCGTTGTACGAGCATCCGTCAACCGGCACGGTCGAGGTGCTCGGCGAGCGACTCGGGCGCACCGACGTGCGCCGGCTGCGCCAGCGGGTGGGCTACCTGTCGGCCGCGCTGAGCGCGCAGATCCGGCCCGAACTGCGCTGCCTCGACGTGGTGATGACGGCCAGGTACGCGGCACTCGAGCCCTGGTGGCACCGCTACACCACCGCCGACGAAGCCCGCGCGCTCGAGTGTCTCGACCGGATGGGCGTCGCCTGGGCGGCGCAGCGCTCGCTGGGCACCGTGTCGTCGGGCGAGCAGCAGCGAGTGCTGCTCGCGCGCACACTGATGAACGAGCCCGGTGTCGTGCTGCTCGACGAGCCGAGTGCCCGCCTCGATCTGGCCGGGCGCGAACAACTCGTGCAGGCGCTCAGCGAGCTGACCCTCGATGCCACCGCTCCCCCGCTGGTGCTGGTCACGCATCACCTCGACGAGGTGCCGCCGGGCATGACCCACGTGCTGATGCTGCGCGACGGCGAGGTGGTGGCCCGCGGCCCGATCGACACAGCCCTTCGCGCCGCGGCGCTCAGCGAATGCTTCGGGTTGCCGTTGCACCTCGAACGCCGCCCCGACGGGCGGTTCAGTGCGTGGGCGACTGGTTCAGCAGTTGCTGCAACCGATCCTGGCCATTCGTGATCTGATCGCCCAACACCCGCTCGAGCACGCCGCCGGTCCAGAGCGCACCGCCGTAGTGCAGGTGCATCGCGAGGTGGCTGTGGTCGCCCTGCTGGCTGACCACCGCGCTCAGCACCCACGGACTGTGCCGCTTGCCATCGCGCTCGGCGCGTTCGAACACCACGGTGTGCGCCTCGGGCTGGTGCACCGTGCGTTCCATCCGCAGCCGCTTGCTGCGCGCCAGCGGGCCGACACGCGCGCGTAGCTCCACCTGCCAGGCGGGTGGCAGCGATCCGTCCTCGGCGACCACGCGATGGGTGAGGTCGATCCACGCCGGGTATTTCCCCAGGTCGTCCACGAGCGAGAACAGTCGATCTGCGCCACACTCGGCGTCCAGCGAAGCGTGCACGTCCATTCGGCCAGTATCGCCGATCCCGTGCCGTTCACTGGCCGATCGCTCACAGATTCCTCACACCCGGTCGCCACCATGAAACGTGTCAGGACACCGAACCCCACCCAACGAAGGAACGACACGTGAGCGAAGGCCGACGAGATCATCGCCAAGGCCGGCGAGGTCCAGGCCAAGCTCACCGACCGCGTGGCCGCGCTGGAGCTCAAGCGCGCCGAAGCCGTGACTGCCGGCAACGATCAGAAGGTGGCGCGTCAGGGCTTGGGTGAGCCGCCGCGGAACGCTCGCGACAGCAGCGGCGAGCGCACGTCGAGCAGCCCCTCGAGGTCGCTGTCCTGATCGAACACCGGCCTCCACGGGGCCACCGGCTCGGCGACCGAGGGTTCGTCGAGATCGAGGTCGGCCGCGGCAGGTTGCTCGGGTTGCGGCTGGTCCGTTGTCGCTTCGGGCGGCAGCAGTTCCAGCTGGCCAGTGTCGTCGCTCAGCGGCTGCCGGCGCTTGCGCTTCTTGGCAGGCTTCTCGGGAACGACCGACGTGGGCGACGCGAACAGTTGCGACTCCGCCGCCGCGTCGGGGGCCGCGTTGGTGGCCGGTTCGACTGGCTGCTCGGGCTGGGGCGTGAGGTCGACCGCCGCGGCGGCCGGCCGACGATCGTCGAGCGTCCAGCGGTTGGGCACGACCATCGCATCCGCGTGCCGGCGGCACAGCACCCCTACCCGCGACGCGAGCGCTGCGTCGAACGGCTGCAGCCACACCGTCAGCCGCTCGGCCGACATCCCGTAGATCACCTCTGCCGGCCGCGAACAGCCTGGTCGTTCGCAGAGTCGTGCCACGTCGCGAGAACCTACTCGCGAAGCGATGAGCTGGGAACATGGCCACTTCCCGCCGCATGCGCAGCGCCGCGCCAGGGTGGCGCCCCCGTGTTCCGGCCCAGCGCTGAGCCGATGCATTTCGCGCCCGCGGGTGCGATTCGTACGCGTGGTAGCAATGGATCGCGCCCGTGGGCGCTGGGAGGATCACCAGCGGGTCAAATCGCGCCCGACCCGAGCGGAGCCCGACCCGACCCGAGCCGAGTCGGAGCCCGACCCGCGTGGGGCGAGGCCGAGAACGACGAAGGCCCCGGCAGCACGGGGCTGACCGGGGCCTTACTGGTGGGCGATACGGGGCTCGAACCCATGACCTCTACGGTGTGAACGTAGCGCTCTAGCCGACTGAGCTAATCGCCCTCAGCAGCACGGCAAGGCTAGCAGCGCAACCGGTACCGACAACCTCCCGAAACGACAGTGCGCGTCGGTGAGGGTCAGCGCGCGTCGACGGCTTCGACGCTGCCGCCGGCGCGCCAATACTGGCCGTCGGCGCGGTCGAGGAACCCTTCATCCACCAGGTAGCGACGCAGCGCGGCAGTGTCGGCGTGGCGCTGGCCGAGCATCAGGTTCACGGCCGGTTCGCTGTAGCGGCGCCCGGGCTCGAACCCCTGCGCCAGCCAGTCGAGCAGCACCAGTCGCTTGGCCCGTGTGGTGGGAATGGTGTGCAACCGGCCGTCGGCCACGAACGCGTTCAGCACTTTCCTGGCCGCCGGCGAAGCATCGTCGTGCTCGGTGACCGCCGGGCGGGCCAAGGCCTCGCGAGCGGCGCGCTGGAACACGGCCCCGTCGACGGCGAGCGACCCGCCGCCACCGATCAGGCCCACCTCCACCAGCTTGCCCAGTGCCCTCGCGGCCTGCGCTGGGGTGAGGCCGGTTGCCTGCGTCACAGCATCGAGCGTGCCCGCCCCCAACTGCACCGCGGCGAACACTCGCCGCCGCTGCTCGTCGGCCAATGCCCCCGTGATCGCTGCCGCCGACGACATCAGTAGCCCAGGTGCGGGTGCACGGGTCCGATCAGCGGCTCGCCGTTGGCGAAGCGACGCACGTTGGCCACGATCCGCTCGGACAGCAGCGGAATGGCCATCTCCGGTGTGTTGCCCACGTGGGGGGTGATGATGCAGTTCGGCAGGCTCCACAACGGGTGCCCGGCCGGCAACGGCTCGGGATCGGTGACGTCGAGCGCGGCCCCGCCGATCACGCCGTTCTGCAACGCCCACACCAGGTCGTCGGTGACGATGTGGCGCCCACGGGCGACGTTCACGATCCAGGCATGGCTGGGCATCTGCTCGAGTTCGGAGCGCGAGATCATGCCGTCGGTGTCGGGCGTCAGCGACAACGCGAGGATCACCACATCGGCACCGGCCAGCGCGTCGACATAGCGCTCGGGGCCCAGCACCTCGTCGGCGCCCTCCATCCCGGTGACCCGGTTGCGTACGACGGTGACATGACACCCGAACGGCTGCAACAACCGCAACAGCGACTCGGTGATGCCGCCACCACCCAGGATCGTGACGTTGGCACCGAGCAGATTGCGCCCACGAGGCCCGCTCCACTGCGCCGCGCGGGCATAGCCGCCCACATTGCGCAGCCCGGCCAGCGCCAGCGCCAGCGCCATCTCGGCGACCGGCTCGGAGTACACGCCCTTGCCACAGGTCCAGGCGCGATCGTCGTCGACGAGGTCGATGAAGTTCTCGATCCCGGCGAACGGCAACTGCACCCACTGCAGATGGTCGTGCGCTTCGAGCAACTCGGCCAGCAGCGCAGGATCGCGCGGGGCGGCCCACACGAGCGCCTCCGCTTCTGCCGGCGCAACGAGGTGGCCGCCACCGGCCACCACTGCATCGGCCATCCATGACGGCGCGCCCTCGGGTGCGAGGGCGATACGAGGTGGACCGTCGGAGGCTGGCCCCTTGCGGATGACGGTGGTACTTGGCATGGTGGAAAAAGGCTAGCCGCACACCCGAGTCGAGCACCCACCGTTTCGCTCAGGTGTCGGCCCGGAGACGATCGCGGGTTCAGAAGTCGCCCGGCCGTGTCGATACAACGAGTGGCACTACTACGCCACTGGAGGAGCTACGACGCGTGGATCACGATGAACTCACGCATCTACTGCGACGAACGGAGTTCGTCGTGCGACCAGAGCGGGTCACCGAGCTGTCGGCGCTGTCGCGTGCCGACGCCGTCGCCAACATCCTCGACGTGGGCCAGAACGGCACGCCGGCGCTGCCCGTGTACTTCCAGTCGGAGCACCTGGACCATGGCTGGGAGCAGTACGTCGCCGCCTGCTCGTGGTGGCTCGACCGGATGGTGAACACCCCACGGCCGATGCAGGAGAAGATGACCCTGTTCTGGCACGGGCACTTCACCAGCGCTTGGTGGGATGTCGGCAAGGGCTACCACATGATGCTGCAGAACCATCTGTACCGGCAGTACGCACTCGGCGACTTCCGCCAGCTCACTCAGAAGATGGCACTCGAACCGGCGATGTTGGTGTACCTCTCCAACGCGGTGAACGTGAAGGGCGAGCCCAACCAGAACTTCGCCCGCGAACTGATGGAGCTGTTCACGCTCGGCGTGGGCAACTACACCGAGGCCGATGTCGATGCGTCTGCCAGGGCCTGGACCGGGCACAACGCCGACTGGCCCGCCTACGTCTACCAATTCCGCAGCAGCCGCCACGACAACTTCGACAAGACGTTCTTCGGCACCACCAAGAACTGGGACGGGCCCGACATCATCGACGAGATCCTGCGCGACAACCCCACCAAGAAGGTGGTGGCCGCCAGGTTCATCGTCAAGAAGCTGTGGCAGTTCTTCGCCCACCTCTCGCCGCCGGCCACGTTGGTCGAAGAGTTGGCCGATGTGTTCCTCGCGACGACACCCGGCCCGCTCGATCTGCAGCAACTCATGCAGGCGTTGCTCACCCGCGACGAGTTCTACTCCACCACTGCCCGCACCGGGCTGGTGCGCACGCCGATCGAGTGGTTCGCGGCGCTCAGCTTCTACACCGGACTGAACGGCGACAACATGGGTGTGGCCTGGGCCGCCGAGGCCACCGGGCAGCAGTTCTTCCAACCGCCCAACGTGTCGGGGTGGCGCCCCAACGGCTACTGGCTGAACACGTCGGCGCTCAACGGGAGGGCACAGATCGCCCGCTCCGCCACCTGGCGCCTCCGCGACCAGCACGGCTTCGACGAGGTGTACGACATGACAGCGGCGCAGGCCGTGGACTACGTCGCCCAGTTCTTCGGGATTCATCCGCTGTCCACGGCGACGCGCGACGCCCTGATCACCGGCCACCAGGCTGCCCTCGACGCGACGCCATGGGTGAATTGGTGGGCGGCCACGAACCTGTTGACGATGATCCTGCTCACCCCCGAATTCCACATGGCCTAGGAGACGAACGTGCCCGACTCATCGCTCTCCACCGCCGACATTCGCCGCCGGCTCTCCGTGCCGATCGCCGAAGAAGCCCCCGGCCCGGGGGGCTGGACGCGCCGCTCGTTCCTGCAGGCGGTCGGTCTCGGCGCGGGCGCTGCCGCGGCCGGCGGCCTGCTGCACGAGCTCGCCTTCGGCGCCGACACACGCACTGCGTTCGCCGGGCAGCCGCTGGGCACCCACGAAGGCGTGCTCGTGCTGCTCACCCACTACGGCGGCAACGACGGCCTCAACATGGTGGTGCCCTACACGAACAACGACTACTACGGAATGCGCGGCGGCCTGGCGATTCCCGCCAACCAGGTGCTGCCGCTCGACGGGGTGCATGCCTTGCACCCGGCGCTGTCCACGCTGAAGTCGATGTGGGACGCGCATCATGTGGCGATCGTGCACGGCTCGGGCTACCCCAACCCCGATCTGTCGCACTTCTCGTCGATGGCTACTTGGATGCACGGCTCATTGGCCGGCGGTGCTATCACCAGCGGGTGGGTGGGACGCTGGCTCGACGGGTTGGCACCCGACCTGGCGGAGATGGCCGCAGCCAGCATCGATTCCGCCGTTCCACTCTCCCTGCAGGGTCGCACTCGCGGCGGGCTGGGCGTGTCGCCGTGGGGCAACCTGTTTGGTGCCGACAGCGGCGACGAGAACCAGCGGATGTACAACGCGTTGTCGGCGATGAACACCCCGGCCGGGCGCGGGCCGTGGCACGACATGTTCAGCTCAGCCTTGGCCACCCAGCTGCGCGTCGCCTCCGAGCTGGCCCCCAGCCTCGACCCCGAGCCACAGGGCAGCGATCTGGTGCGGCGGATGACGATCGCCGCCAGGATCATCAACGCCAACGTCGGCCTGCGCGTGATCGACGTGCCCCACGGTGGCTACGACACCCACGAAGGCCAACCCGGGCGCCACGAGGAGCTACTGGGCGACTTCGACACGGCCCTCGCCACGTTCTACGCCACGCTCTCCCCCGCCTACCACCGGCGAGTGTTGATCGTCACGCTCAGCGAGTTCGGGCGCACGCCGTACGCCAACCAGAGCCTGGGCACCGACCACGGCACGGCCAACGTGCAGATGGTGATCGGCCACCAGGTGCGCGGCGGGCACTACGGCACGCCACCCTCGCTGAACGTGGCCGACCAGTGGGACCGGTTGGTGTCGACGCTCGACTTCCGTTCGGTGCTGGGCACCCTGGTGGAGGGGTGGATGGGCGCCGATGCCGGCGAGGTGATGGAAGGCAACTCGTTCGAGCGGCTGAACTTCCTCGCGGCCGCACCAGGTGTCGTGGAGCTGACGAAGACGATCGACGACGGTGCCGATCAGAGCGGCCTGATGCCCGCTGTCCGCGTGCGCGGCTGACGGATCAGCCGAGACGAGCCTTGCGACGATTGCCGGCCATGGTGGCGATGAGGATGATCGCGATCGCGACGAACATGATCATCGAGGCGATCACGTGGATCTGCGCCGGGATCTCCACACGCGACGAGTCGAAGATCTCGCGAGGAAGCGTGCTGACGTTGCCCGCCACGAACGAGGTGACGATGTAGTCGTCGATCGACAGCGCCAACGACAGCAGGAACGCGGCCGCGATACCCGGCGTGATGATCGGCATCGTGATCTTCGTGAACGTGCGCAGCGGCCCGGAACCCAGGTCGGCAGCCGCATCCTCCAGGCTCCAGTCGAGACCGCGCAGGCGAGCCTTGACGGTGAGCGCCACGAACGACACGCAGAACAGGGTGTGGGCCACCACGATCGTGGCGAAGCCGCGCTCGACGTCCTGGTTGAAGAACAACGTGAACAGCGAAGCACCCATCACGATCTCGGGCGTGGTGAGCGGGATCACCAACATCATGTTGATGAACGGGCCGCCCTTCATCTTGTAGCGGGTGATGGCCAACGCCACCAGCGCGCCGAGCACCGTGGCCAGGGTGCAGGCCACGGCCGCCACCTTGAGGCTCTCTTGTAGCGCGTCGATGTAGTCGCTCGACTTGAACGCGTGCGCCCAGTTGTCGAACGTGAACGCGTTCCACTCGGTGTTGCGCTTGCCCTTCTGCTCGTTGAAGCTGAACTGCACGATCGTGAACAGCGGGATGAACAGATACAGGAAGCCGCCGACGGCCACGACGTACAGCAGGTACGTACCCCAGGGCTTGCGGCCCGTGCGAGAGGCGCTCATGCCAGATCCTCCGTTCCCATGAACTTCGTGTACACCAGGACGAGGGCGGTGATGATCGCCATGAGCACGAAGCTCATGCCGGCCGCCGACGGGTAGTCGTTGAGATCGACGAACTGGCTCTGCACCGCTTGGCCGATCACCCGCTTGGATTCCACGTCGCCGAGGAACTCGGCGTTGATGAAGTCGCCCGTGGCGGGGATGAACGTGAGCAATGTTCCGGCGAAGACACCCGGCAGCGAGAGCGGCAGGATCACCTTGCGGAACGTGGAGCCGAACGGCGAGTAGAGGTCGGCTGCCGCATCGATGAGACGAGCATCGATCTTTTCGAGGCTGACGTAGATCGGCAGCAGCATGAATGGCAGGAAGTTGTAGGTGAGGCCACCGATGACGGCGATCGACGTGTTGAGGATGCGTCCGTCCTGCATCAGCCCCACCGATTCGAGCACACCGTCGAGCTGGAGCCACCGGATGAGATCGAGCACCGGGCCCTGATCGGCCAGCAGCGACTTCCAGGCGATCGTGCGCAGCAGGAAGCTGGTGAAGAACGGCACCATCACCAGGCCCAGCAGCACGTTGCGCCACCTGCCGCCCTTGAAGGCGATGAAGTAGGCCACCGGGTAGGCGATCAGCACGCACAGCAGCGTGGCCACACCGGCGAACACGAACGACCGCAGCAGGTGCCCGCCGAAGCGGTCGAATGCCTGGCTGTAGTTGTCCCATTCCCAGGTGAAGTCGTACTCGGCGACCAGCCGGTTCGGCTTGGTGCTGAGCGAGGTCTTGAACAGCGTGATGATCGGGACGATGAAGAACACGAACAAGAACGCCATCGCCGGGATGATCAGCACATAGGGGATCCGGCGGCCACCACGTTGTGACTGCAGGTCGGCCTTCTCTGGCTTGGCCATGACCTCAGCCTCCGATGATCCGCTGGAAGCGGTCGTTGATCTCGAAGTCGAGTTCGTCGGGCAGGGCGGCGAACACCTTGAGGCGCTTCTGCACCTCGGCGTCGGGGAACAGGATGGGGCTCTCCGCCAACGCTGCGGCGTCGTCGCCCATCTTCACCAGTTCGTCGCGCACACCCTTCACCGGCGTGAGGTACTGCACCCAGTAGGTGAGCTGCGCAGCCTGCACCGGATCGTAGACGAAGTTCATCCACTTCGCGGCGGCGACACCGTTGGCCGCCCCCTTCGGGATCACCATCGTGTCGTACCAGCTCATCGCGCCTTCCTCGGGCAGCACGAACCTGATGTCGGGGCGGTCGTAGTTCAGCTGCACGATGTCGCCCGACCAGGCAATGCACGCCACGAAGTCGCCCGTGCCGAGGCTGTCGAGGTATTCGTTGCCGGTGAACGCTCGGAACTGGCCGTTCTGCGTGGCCTCCTCGATCACGTCGAGCGCCTCGTGCATCGCATCCTCGTTCAGCACCGACGGATCGTGGCCGAGGCCCATCATGAACAGGCCGATCGTGTCGCGCATCTCGGTGAGGCACGCCACCTTGCCCTTGAACTCGGGATCGAGCAGATCCATGATGCTGCCGATCTCGCGGCCGGTGAGCTCGGGGTTGTAGGCGATGCCGGTGAGGCCCGCCTGCCACGGCAGGCTGTAGGTGGCGCCGAAGTTCCACGCCTCGGTGAGGAAGCGATCCTCAAGGTTCACGCGGTTGGGGATCAGGTCGAGCGGCAGCGGCTCGATCCAGCCGAGGTTCTTGAGGCGGGCTCCCATCCAATAGGTGGGGCACACGATGTCCCAGTTCGTGGCCTCGCCCTTGGTGAGGTACGGCTCGATCTCCTTGGCGTAGACCTCGTTGTTGTCGTTGAAGTCCTCGCTGTACTCCACGGCCACGCCGCTCTCGTCCTGGAAGCGATCGACCGTACCGGTGGCGCCGTCTTCCGTGGGGTCGATGTAGGCCTGCCAGTTGAGCACGCGCACACTGCGCGAGCCGCTGCCGAGCGTGCCACCGGTGGTGATGCCGCCATCGCCCGACCCGTTGTCGGTACCTGTGCTCGAGCCACCCTCGTCGCTGCCCGTGACGGCCAGCACGCCGGCCACGACCGCGGCCGCACCGGCGAGGCCGCCGCCCACCAACAGCGCACGGCGGCCCAAGCCGCTGCCACCGTCGTCGTCGGCCTTGGCCTTGGCCTTGGCGCTGCCCAGCTCCACGCCGTCGAGCGAGGCCTGCACTTCGTCGACGTCGGTGGTGGTGGCGCCCACGACCTGCGAGATGCCACGCAGCAGGTAGCCGGCCTCGTGGCTCCAGCGCAGCTTGATCGGCGCGCCGGGGGTGATGTCGGGCAGATCGTCGTCGTCTTCGACGGTGGCGATCAGCTCGTAGCCCTCGGACGACTTCACGACCAGCCGCACCGACGAACCCTGGAAGATGCCGTGCAGCACCGTGCCGTCGATGCTGTGCTCGTCGGTGTCGCCTCCGGCCGTTGCGTGCATCCGCTCGGGGCGGATCATCACCGTGACGGGGTCACCGGCGGCGATGTCGCCCGCCGACTGGACGGCGAGGCGACGGCCCGAATCGAGCACTGCGATCGGCGAGCCCGACGACGTGTCGAGTGTGCCGGGGAGCATGTTGGCCGAGCCGATGAAGCCGGCCACGAAGATGCTGGCCGGGGTGTGGTAGATCTCTTCGGGCGTGCCGATCTGCTCGACACGACCACGGCTCATCACCGCCATGCGGTCGCTCATCGTGAGCGCCTCACCCTGGTCGTGGGTGACGAAGATGAACGTGATGCCCACTTCACGCTGGATGCGCTTGAGTTCGATCTGCATCGCCTCGCGTAGCTTCAGGTCGAGCGCCGCGAGCGGCTCGTCGAGCAGCAGCGCGCTGGGCATGTTGACCAGCGCACGGGCCAGTGCCACACGCTGCTGCTGCCCGCCCGACAACTGGTTGGGGCGGCGGTGGCCGAACTCGCTCAGGCGAACGATGTCGAGCATCTCTTTCGAGCGCTTGATCGCCTCGGCCCCGGCGACCTTCTTGGCTCGCAAGCCGAAGGCGACGTTGTCGAGCACGCTCATGTGCGGGAACAGTGCGTACTGCTGGAACACGGTGTTGACGTTGCGCTTGTAGGGCGCCACGCCCGACACGTCGGCGCCCTCGAGCATGACGCGCCCGGCGGTGGGCTGCTCGAAGCCGGCGATCATCTTCAAGATGGTGGTCTTGCCGCAACCCGACGGGCCGAGCAGCGAGAAGAACTCGCCGCGCCTGATCGAGAAGTCGGCGCCCTCCACCGCGACGAAATCGCCGAACTCCTTGCGCACGTTGTCGAGCGTGATGACGAAGTCGGTTGACCCCTGCGTGGGTGCTGCGCTCACGTTGTTCCCCCTGATTGATCCCCGCCGTTGGGTCGCCGAGGCATAGGAACTATAGACATAGCCGACGAACCGCTCGGACCACAAGGCGGACGCCCACGACCGATCACGACAGCTTTACGACTTCGCGCGACGGATTCCCTTGCGATCCGCCGGTTCGGGCGCAAGGATCCGTACCGATGGATCGCACTGGCACCAACATCGACGAGACCGACAAGGCGATCATCGAGGAACTGCAGCGAGACGGTCGCGTGCCGTACACCCGCCTCGGCGCCGCGGTCGGCCTCTCCGAGGCGGCCGCCCGTCAGCGTGTGCAGCGGCTGATCGACTCCGGCGTGATGCAGGTGGTGGCCGTCACCAACCCGCTCGCGCACGGGTATCGGCGGATGGCGATGATCGGCGTGCGTACCGAAGGCCCCACCGACGACATCGCCAAGACGCTGCAGGCGATGCCCGACATCGACTACCTCGTGGTGACCGCCGGGTCGTACGACCTGATGGCCGAGGTGGTGGTGTCCGATGACGGCGCGCTGCTCGACCTTACGAACCGCGTCCGCGCGGTGCCTGGCGTGCGCACCACCGAGACGTTCATCTACCTCGACCTGGTGAAGCAGACGTTCACCTGGGGCGCCCACTAACTGTTGATATTGGCCATCACGTGCTTGATGCGCGTGTAGTCGTCGAGCGCGTAGGCCGACAGATCCTTGCCGTAGCCCGACTTCTTGTAGCCGCCGTGGGGCATCTCGGCCACCAGCGGGATGTGGGTGTTGATCCACACGCAGCCGAAGTCGAGCCGCTTCGCCATGCGCATTGCGCGGCCGAAGTCGCGCGTCCAGACGCTGCTGGCCAGGCCGTAGTCCACGCCGTTGGCCCAGCGCACGGCCTCGTCCTCGTCGGTGAACTTCTGCACCGTGATCACCGGGCCGAAGATCTCGTTCTGGATCATCTCGTCGTCCTGGCGCAGGTCGGCGATCACCGTCGGCTGGAAGAAGTAGCCGTCGCCGCCGACCGCACTGCCACCGGCCACCACGTTCGCGTGCGCCGGGGCACGGTTCACCAGGCCGCTCACGTGGGCCAGCTGGTTCGGGTTGTTCACCGGCCCGAAGAGCACATCCTCGTCGTCGGTGGCCCCGGTACGAATGCCCTTCGCCTGCTCGGCCAACGCAGCCACGAAATCGTCGTACGCGCCGGGCGCGACGATCACGCGGGTGGCGGCAGTGCAGTCCTGGCCGGCGTTGAAGTAGCCGGCAATGGCAATGCCCTCGGCCGCCGCCTCGATGTCGGCGTCGTCGAACACCACCACCGGGGCCTTGCCACCGAGCTCGAGGTGCACACGCTTCAGGCTGTGCGAGGCGGCCTCGGCCACCTGCATGCCGGCGCGCACCGAGCCGGTGATGCTGACCATCGCCGGCGTGTCGTGCAGCACCATGTTGCGCCCCGTGTCGCGGTCGCCGCAGATCACGTTGAACACGCCGGCAGGCAGGAACTCGGCGGCGATCTCGGCGAGCAGGCCGGTGGTGGCCGGTGTGGTGTCGCTGGGCTTCAGCACGACGGTGTTGCCTGCGGCGAGCGCCGGCGCGAACTTCCAGACGGCCATCATCATCGGGTAGTTCCACGGGGCCACCTGGGCGCACACGCCGATGCTCTCGCGACGGATCATGCTGGTCATGCCGCGCATGTACTCGCCGGTGCTCTTGCCCTCGAGGTGGCGAGCGGCGGTGGCGAAGAAACGGATCTGGTCCACCATCGGCGGGATCTCCTCGCTGCGAGTGAGGTGCGCCGGCTTGCCGCAGTTCTCCACCTCCAGCGCGATCAGCTCCTCGGCGCGGGCCTCCACCGCGTCGGCGATGCGGAACAGGGCCAGCGAGCGTTCGCTGGGCGTGGTGTCGCGCCAGTCCTCGTAGGCGGTGGCGGCGGCGCTCATCGCCGCATCGACATCGGCCTGGGCCGACAGCGGGGCCGTCGCGTACGCCTGGCCGGTGGCCGGGTTGACCACGTTGGTGGTGCGACCATCAGCCGCGTCGACGTGCTGTCCATTGACGAAGTTCTTGAAGCTCTTCATGCCTGCGATGGTAGCCACGGCGCCGTCGCCGGGTCGGCGGCGGGTGGCGGGGGGCCGGGTGGGACGGGACGGGGCGGGGCGGGCAGGCGGGCGGGCAGGCAGTCAGGGCCGGCAGCCATCTTTGCGTCCCGTCTCGTCGTTCCGATTTCGAATTGGGCAGGGCGAGGGCAAGGGCAGGGGGCGGCCTGGATGCCGGGTGCGGGCCGGATGCCGGGTGCGGGCCGGGGCGGCGGTGCGGCAGCGCGGCGAACAGCACCACCGGCGGGCAATTCGAAATCGGAACGACGAGACGAGCGCCAATATGTGCGCCTGCGGCGAGTGGGCCGCGCCAGGCCGCGCGAGCATCGTCGGACGTCGGACGGCGGACGGCGGACGGGGGCCGGGGGCCGCCGGACGGGGGCGGCGGCCGGCGGCCGGCTCACACCGGGATCGGGCGCAGCACGAACTTGCTCTCGGTGCGAGCCACGCCGGCATCGGCCTTCAGCCAGCGGATGAACGAGTCGAGCCCCTCCGCCCCGGCACAGTCGACGATGATCGTGTAGTCGGCCGGGCCGGTGACGTACATCGCCAACTCCACCTCTTCGCGCTCGGCCAGCCGCGCCTCGAACGACGCCGGGTCGGCACCGGGCGGCAGCGCCACATCCACCACGGCGCGCACACCACGCCCCAGCGCGGCCGGGTCGATCATCGCGGTATAGCCGCCGATCACCCCCGCCGCCTCCAGCCGCCGCACCCGGTCGGCCACCGACGACGGGGCCAGGTGCACGCGATCGGAGAGTTCCTTCCAACTGATCCGGCCCTCCTTGCGGAGGACGCCGATGATTCGTCGGTCGATAGTGTCGAGTGCCTGTGTTTCGTCGGCCATGTGCCCAGTCTGCCACTGAAGCATCCGTTGATCAACGGTCGGCCGTGGCCCATGATGCTCACATGATCACGAGCGCCATCACGACTGTCGGAGTTCCCAAGGAGATCAAGGTCCAGGAGTACCGCGTGGCGATGACGCCCGACGGTGTGCGCGAGTTCGAGCGCCACGGCGTGGGCGTGTTCGTGCAGGCCGGGGCCGGCGAGGGCGCCAGCTTCAGCGACGACGACTACCGCGCCGCCGGTGCCACCATCGTGCCCACCGCCGCCGACGCGTGGGCGCAGCAGATGGTGGTGAAGGTGAAGGAGCCCAAGGCCGAGGAGTTCGGCTTCCTGCGCCCCGATCTCACGCTGTTCACCTACCTCCACCTCGCCGCCTACCCGGCAGTGGCGAAGGCGCTGATCGACTCGGGTACCACCTCGATCGCCTACGAGACGGTGCAGCTGCCCGGCGGCGCGCTGCCGCTGCTGGCGCCGATGAGCGAAGTGGCCGGTCGCCTCGCCCCGCAGATGGGAGCGCATTACCTCGAGCGGCACAACGGGGGCCGCGGCGTGCTGATGGGCGGCGCGCCCGGCGTGCAGCCCGCCAAGGTGGTGGTGCTCGGCGCGGGCAACGTGGGCTGGAACTCGGCCTGGATCGCGGCCGGCATGGAGGCCGAGGTGGTGCTGTTCGACAGGAACCTCGACCGCCTGCGTTGGGTCGACCAGATCAACAAGGGCCGCATCGTCACGCTCGCCTCCAACCGCGGTGCGCTCGAGCGCAACCTGGCCGATGCCGATCTCGTGATCGGCGCCGTGTTGGTGGCCGGTGGCCGAGCCCCCGTCGTGGTGAGCGAGGACATGGTGCGCTCGATGAAGAAGGGCGCCGTCATCGTGGACGTCGCCGTGGATCAGGGTGGCTGCATCGAGACGATCCACGAGACCACCCACGCCGAGCCCGTGTACGAACTGCACGGCGTGCTGCACTATGCCGTGGGCAACATGCCCGGCGCGGTGCCGCACACCAGCACGTACGCGCTCACCAACGCGACCCTGCCGTACCAGCTCGAGTTGGCGCAATACGGCGTTGCCGGCGCGTGCACACGCGACGGAGCGCTGGCCCTCGGCCTCAACACGCACGCCGGGCACGTCACCAACCGCCCGGTGGCCGAGTTTCTCGACGTCGCCGCCGTCGACCCGCTCACCGCACTGCGCGGCTGACGCCGGCACTGCGCCCGACACGACTCCCGACACGAAGTACGGCCGCCGTGCCGCATAACGTGCGCGGCATGCCCACGCTTGCCAGCGACCTCGACTTGCCGATGATCACCATGGCCGACGGGTCGCGCGCCCGCCGGTTCACCGAGCGGATGGAGTTCCCCGACGACGTGTGGCTGGTGCGCAACCTGGTGGGCTACAGCGTGTGGCACTACGACGACGCCACGGCGATCCTGCGCGACAAGCGGTGGCACAACGCCGCCGGCCGCATCAGCGAGATCATGGGCATCACCAACGAGCAGTTCCTCGGCCGCCAGCGCGAGAGCATCCTCTCCGCCGAGGGCGACACCCACCTGCGCCTGCGCCGCCTGGTGGCCCCCGCATTCTCGCCGCGGCAGGCCGACCGGCTGCGGCCGTTCATGCGCGAGGTGGTGAAGGGTCTCGTCGACAAGGTGGCCGCCAGCGGCCGCGCCGACGTCACCGCCGACCTCTGCGAGCCGTATCCGATCCCGATCATCTGTGAGTTGCTGGGCGCACCCAAGAGCGACTGGCAACTGTTCAGCCGCTGGGCCAACGACATCCTCGAGATCTTCTCGCTCGACATGGCCGGCAAGCTCGACTCGATCATGCGGGCCCAGCAAGAACTCGACGAGTACACGGCGCAGCTGATCGCCGACCGCCGCAACAAGCCGGCCGACGACCTGCTCACCGACCTGATCGCGGCCGAGGAGGCCGGCGACCGGCTCACCAACGAGGAACTGGTGATGATGGTGAACGCCGTGATCATCGGTGGCACCGACACCACCCGCAACCAGCTGGGCTGCGCGCTCTCGCTGTTCGCCGAGTTCCCCGAGCAGTGGAAGCTGCTCGCCGAACAACCCGAGCTGGCCCCCAAGGCCGTGGAGGAGACGCTGCGCTTCTTCGGCGCAGTGCGCGGCACGATGCGCTTCGCCAGCACCGACATCGTCTACCGCGACGTGCTGTTCCCCGCCGGCACGTTCGTGGGCATCGGCCTGGCCGAGTCGAACAAGGACGCCTCGGTGTTCACCGACCCCGACACGTTCGACATCACCGCCCACCACGGCGACCAACCGCACCTCACGTTCGGCTCGGGCATCCACTACTGCCTCGGTCAGGCGTTGGCCCGCGCCGAGCTGCAGGAGGCGTTGCCGCTGCTCGCGCAACGGATGCCGAACCTGCGCCGCGCCGGCGAGATCACCTGGAAGCCCGACGGCGTGGGCATCTTCGGCCCCGCCCACTTCCCCGTCACCTTCGACCCCGGCCACTGACATTCCCGAGGGTTTCGGCGTGGCCTGCCCACGCCGGAAACCTCGTGAATGACTACTTGGGGTCGCGCCACATCAGCCAGGCGGGCGGGCCATTGCGCCCGGGCAGGTGCGTCTGTGCTCGCACCTGGAACCCATGACGGCCGTAGAACGCGAGGTTCTTCTCCTTCGAGTTCTCCAGGTACATGCCCACGCCTTCCCGGTCGGCGCGCTCGACCATCGGTTCGAGCAAGCTGATGCCGAACCCTCTGCCCTGATGATCGGGGTGCACACCCACGAATTCGAGGTAGTAGTGCGGCTCGGTGGGGTGCAGCTTCTCCAGCGCGAGCAGCACCTTCAAGTTGGGCAGGAACCGCCGGCCGTACATCCGCAGGAAGCGGGGCGACCAGCGGGCGAGCGCCGACAGCGGCACCTTCCACTCCCCCGGCGGCGACCACAGCGCCGCGGCCTGCCCGCCCTCGGTGACGTACACGTGCTCGTGCGCCATCTGGATGCGGGTGAACGCATCGAAGAACGGAAGCGATCGCTCGGGCGGCACATGGGCAAGGCCGGTGAGGTGCCGCTTCACCGGATCGTCGGCGAACGCGGCGGCCAAGGTGTGGGCGATGGCGGGAATGTCGGCACGTGTCGCAGCACGGATCGGCTCGGGCATACGGTGCACCATATGGCACGAGACATCAAGCCCCGGGACATCAAGTTGGGTTACAACAGCGGCTACTGGGGCAGCGGCCCGCCCGCCGGCACCACCGAGGCGATCATCGAGGCCGAGCGCCTCGGCTTCGACTCGGTCTGGACCGCCGAGGCGTACGGCAGCGACGCGCTCACGCCGCTGGCGTGGTGGGGCTCGAACACATCGAAGATCCGGCTCGGCACCGGCATTGTGCAGATGAGCGCGCGCACGCCGGCGGCCACGGCGATGGCGGCGATGACGCTCGACCACCTTTCCGAGGGGCGCTTCATCCTCGGCCTCGGCGCCAGCGGCCCGCAGGTGGTGGAGGGCTGGTACGGCCAGCCGTTCACCAGGCCGTTGGCCCGGACGCGGGAGTACATCGACATCATCCGCGCGGTGCTCCGCCGCGAGGCCCCCGTGACCTCCGACGGACCCGCGTACGCCCTGCCGTACCAGGGGCCGGGCGCCTCCGGACTGGGCAAACCGCTCAAGTCGATCCTCCACCCGCTGCGCGAGGACGTGCCCATCTGGCTGGGGGCCGAGGGGCCCAAGAACGTGGCACTCGCCGCCGAGATCGCGGACGGGTGGCTGGGGTTCCTGGCCTCGCCGCGGACCGCGCACGAGTTCAACGCGTGGCTCGACGAGGGCTTCGCCCGACCCGGCGCGCGGCGGACCCGGGAGGACTTCGAGGTGGCGTTCCTGTGCCAGCTTCACATCACCGACGACAGGCGCGCGGTCCTCGACGCGTACAAGCCGTTCACCGCGCTCTACGCCGGCGGCATGGGCGCGGAGGAGAAGAACTTCCACGCCGAGGCGTTCCGCCGGATGGGCTTCGCCGACGACGTCGACCGCATCACCGAGCTGTTCCGCTCCGGGCGCAAGGAGGAGGCCGCGGCGGCGGTCCCGGACGAGATGGTCGAGGCCACCGCGATCATCGGCGACGAGGACTCGGTGCGGTCGCAGATCGCCGAGTGGGAGGCCGCGGGTGTGACCATGCTCGTGGTGACGGCCCGCTCGGTGGAGGAGATCGAGTCTCTGAGCCGGTTGATGGACTGAGGCAATCCCTGGACCCCTGACAGGAACACGTTCTAGTCTGGGGTCATGAGCGCACCCACACCCACCATTCCCACCGAGACCGGAGTCCTGAACAACCGGACCGGGGAGTACGTGACCAGCGTCTACCGGATCGCCGAGGCCGAGCCGGACCGCGTCGCGGTGATCGAGGCCTCCGGTCGCCGGGTGACCTTCGGCGAACTCGTGGACGCGGCGCACGGCCACGCGCGGGGCCTGCGCGCGCTGGGGCTGGGGGCCGGGGACGGGATCGTCCTGATGGCGCCGAACAGTATCGGGTTCCTCGAGGTCTACTTCGCCGCCCTCGAGATCGGTCTCTATGTGGCCCCCGCCAACTGGCACCTGACGGGGCCGGAGGTGGCCTACATCCTGGAGAACTCGGGCTCGACGGTGTTCGTGGCCGACGAGAGGTTTGCCGACGTGGCCACCACCGCCGCGGCCGAGGCCGGACTCGACCCCGCCCGCTGCTACGCGATCGGCGACGTACCGGGGTTCCGGCCGCTCTCCGAGCTCGCCGTCCCGGCCGAGGGGGAGGACCCCTTGCCGTCGGGCCGCACCCTCGGCGCCCCGATGCTCTATACCTCCGGCACCACCGGTCGCCCCAAGGGCGTCCGCAGGCCGCTGACCGGCGCCTCTCCCGACCAGGTGACGGTTCCCAACTACTTCTTCTTCGCCGGCTTCGGCATCCAGGCCGCGGACAACGTGCACATCTGCGGCTCGCCGCTCTACCACACGGCCGTGCTCAACTTCGTCGCCATCTCGCTCAACCTGGGCCAGACGGTGGTGCTCATGGACAAGTGGGCCCCGGAGGAGATGCTGCGTCTCATCGACGCCCACGGGGTGACCCAGTCCCACATGGTCCCGACCCAGTTCTCGCGGCTGCTCGAACTGCCGGAGGAGGTGCGCGCGAAGTACGACGTGTCGAGCCTCCGGACGATCGTCCACGGCGCCGCCCCGTGTCCGAAGCACGTCAAGCAGGCGATGTTGGACTGGTGGGGACCCGTCCTCACCGAGTACTACGCCGGCACCGAGGGCGGTGGCTGCACCATCACCGGTGAGGAGTGGCTGCGCAAGCCCGGCAGCGTGGGCCGGCCGTGGAAGACCACCACGCTCAAGATCCTCGACGATGACGGTGATCCGACAGACTTGGGCGAGAAGATCGCCCATCACCTGCCGGTCGGCCTTGAGGCTGGCCTCGTAGGCCTGCGTCAGGAGGCAGATCGTCTTGTCGAGGGCGGCATAGCGCCGGTTGAGCTCCTCCGTCTGGCCGGAGAGTTTTGCGATGCTCTCCAGCAGAAGCTGCGTGTACCGGTCGATGCCGCCGTCAGGACTG
>JAUSLV010000023.1 GCA_030645495.1 Actinomycetota bacterium | reverse complement strand
GGCAAAGTGCTCGCTCCCAGCGGTTTCTGGGGCTGATCTGTTCCATTCCCGGAACTGGGGCTGAATCGTCCCGGAGATGGAGACGATCCAGCCCCGGATATTGGAGTCCTCGGGCGATGAGCGCCCCGAGCTGCCGATCTGTTCGCTGGACAGTGGGTGGGTTCTCGTGCATTCTGCTCGGGTGTTCCGTCGCTCCGCCGTCGTTATTGCCGTGGCGATCATGGGAGCGATGGCCTCGTGTTCATTCTTCGTCTCTGGAGGGGATCGAGGAATCACGTACACGTTCACGAATCGCTGCGAGCAGTCGGTAGTCGTCGTGCTGGCCAGCGGAGGCCGTGAAGTCCGCTTGGACCCGGGTTCGACCGACAGCATCCACACGCTCGACCAGCAGCCCGACTCGATCTTCGTCATTCAAGGCGTTAGTGGTGGCGTTGAAGTGAGGTTTGCTCCGGGAGATGCGACCTTCGAGATTCGCGAGGGCCGATGCCCGGCCGGATGAGGCTGCGAACGCAGAGCTGCCGATAGGCGTGTGACACCCCATCCGTAGGGTTGCGTCATGAACGATCACATCGTGAGTCGCGGCTGGCAGGCGAACTTCACCGACGATCACACGGTGTCGATCCTTGATGTCGTGACCGGCAAGATTGTCGACGATACGCGCCGCATCAAATCGAACTTCGCCCGGCCGGACTTCCTGACCTACTTGGACTCCGAAGGAAACCCGGTTCGGGACGTCGATGACGCATTCACGAAAGTGGAGAGGAAGGTCCTCAACAGGGTCCGTGAGATTCGGGTGGGCAACTGCAAGGCCGAACACAGGGACGCGGTGGCCGAGCTGTTCGGCATTCATCTGGTCCGCTCGGATGCCCTTCGAGTCGCCAAGCTCCGCCTCATGGGTGAGACCGCCGCCGACTACCCGGCACGCGCTGAACGATCGGAAGCGGTTCGCGAACAATTCATCGCCACGCTCGGCCGACCACCGCTGCCGGGCGAGCTCGAGACGATGGCCTGGGATTGGCAGAAGCGCCAGATTGAGACGAACGAGTTCTTCGTCGAGAACCTTCCCTCGATGCAGCAGAAGATGCGGGACATGATGGCCAGGTACCACGTCCAGGTCATCGAGGCTCCGGAACCGCTACCCGGCTTCGTTCTCGGAGATGTGCCAGTGGTTCATGCCAATCTGCTTCAACAGCGCTACGGGTTTCGAGATCGGCTGGCGCTCGGAGATTGCGATTACCTCGCGGCACCGCTCTCCCGGCGAGTCGCAGTGCTATTCACAGCTCAGCGACTGCCGCATGCGGTACTCGCCACGAAGAAGACGGTCTCCAAGTTCAATGCGGTGACTCTCTTCGCGGCCCACCGAGAGGTTCTGTGCAACCCGGCCGATGTCCTGCACGTGAAGCGGCTGTGGGCGCAGCGCGATCGATTCCGTTCCAGCGGCCCGCTCGCCGGTAGGTGATCTTCGGCTACGTCACGCTCCCATGGCTGCCGCTCGGTGCGGCGTCATCTGCGGTCCGCGGCTGCATGGCTCGACGGCGCGACACTGATGTCCCTATGCACATGGCAATACTCGCCGCCGACGCGGCGACAACCTGGTCGGCGATTTCTGCGATCGCAAGTGCTGTCGCAGCGATCGCGGCCGTCTATGTGGCACGCCGACTCGGCACATTGCAGGTTGAGATCACGGCCTACACGGTCGTCCGCGACGAAGTGGACGCATTTGAGAGCGATCTAATGCGCTCCTACCGGCGAATGGTCTGCACGAGCTACGTAGCAGCCGACGAACTCGACGAGGACGCGCAGCAGGTGATACTAGGAGCGCTGGAGAGGGTCGCCGAGGGCGTGCGCAGCAAGATCATCTCGCTGCGACGACTTTGGACCTCAGAACTCGGCGATCTGCTAACCCTCTACGTGGTCGTCTGCAAGGACCAAATCGCTGTCGAGCGAACCAACTCCCCGACATTTCTCGAAGGCATCCTCTGGTGCGACAGAAAGTTGCGTAGATACACGTTCGTTCGCGAAGCATCGTCACGTGTGAAGCGTCTGCGAAGACGAGCACTGTTCACAAAGCGCCACGTTGTACCCGACCGGGAGATCACGCGACTCGCCAAGATCGAAGCCGCGCTCATCCCGCGGCCGTGACCGCCATCCCTCAACGGTCACGCGGACCTCACCACGCCTCTAGCTAATCCGGCCGCCGTGGCGCCTGCCCCGGTGATCGGCTGACGCATCCCGATCGCTTGCACCCGTAGGGCGTTCCGTAGCCGCCCAGAACTGCCGTTCTGTGCTGGACAAGGCGGCGTGTGATCGGGCATCCTCCGCTGATGGACGTGATCGGTTGATGACTCGGCGCAAGGAACGGCCCTGCCCAGAGTTCGGACAAGTCGATGCGTACCAACACTCGGACGGTTCCATCCTTGTCCCGATGGGGTCGCCGCCGTCGTGGTCGTCGACCTACTTCTACGTCGTCAACCAGCCAGCGGAGCTCCTCGAACCCTTCGAATCCTTGCGATGCCTGCATCTGAGCGAGCGCGAAGTCCGACGATCGACGCGCAAGATCCGACTCGCAGATCCATTCGAGTTCAGCCTCTATGTAGCTGCGTGCCTCGCCCTCGATACGCCGAGTGGGTACGTGGTGCCGTGGGAGATCCGGGTCGGGGCCATCACGGCTGCATCGTTGCATCCACCGCCGTGGGTCGTCTACGCGTCAGACATCGGGCAGGGATCCGTGTCGCTCGCGGTCGCTCGAGTGAGCCCCGAGGCGCTCGCCCAAGAACGCGACCTGCGAATGCGTCACGTCGAGCGGGCGATGCGGTCTGCGAGCCTGCTCGATCACATACGGCGGGTCAGAGGTCGGCGAATGACCGTGCAGTGGTTCGAGGGCGATCGCCTCTGGAGGCAGGACAGCCTCGACTCAGGAGCTGATCTGTTCGACGCGCTCACCGACAGCTCGACACGCAATCGTGCACACCTGATTCACTTTCCCGACGGCTGGTACGTCAACGGTCTCGACTGGCTGACGTGACGTGCTCAGCCACGACCGATGAGCACAGAACTGCCGATATGCGCTCGGTGTGCAAGGGCGCCGGGTCACGGTGGAGCGTTACGAACGGTCATGGCCCAACACCGGCTGACGGCCAGATGATGCCGCCTCCCCACGAGTGAAGTTCTCTCCGGCGCGCCCTCCGTTGTAGCGTTCGCGACTGACATTCCTGTTCAGTCCAACATGCGAAAGGCCGTCACGCGATGGCACAGACGATGCAGTCCCGGGGGCCCGTCACGGGCACCGCGGCGACACCAAAGAAGCGCCGCAAGTTCTTCGTCCTCGACTTCTACGGCACTGCCGTCGGCAAGAAGTACGTGATGGCGATCACCGGCATCATGCTGCTCGGCTTCGTGCTGGTGCACATGATCGGCAACCTCAAGATGTACTTGGGCGCCGAGCACCTCAACCACTACGGCGAGTTCCTGCGTGAGCTGCTGGTGCCGATCATGCCGCGCACCGTCGTGCTGTGGCTGATGCGCGGTGGCCTGTTGGTCGCCGGTGCGCTGCACGTGCACGCCGCGGTCAGCCTCACCAGGCTGAACCGCCAGGCCCGCTCGGTGAAGTACCAGGGCCCGCGCGACTACCAAGTGGCCAACTTCGCCAGCCGCACCATGCGCGCCACCGGCATCATCGTGTTCCTGTTCCTCTTCTGGCACCTCGCCGACCTCACCTGGGGTTGGTGGAACGCGTCCGGCGGCGAGGGCGAGTTCGTGCGCGGCGACGCCTACGGCAACGTCGTGCGCAGCTTCGAGCGCGTGCCCGTGTCGGTGCTGTACATCGTGGCCAACATCGCGCTGGGCACGCACCTGTACCACGGCGTCTGGAGCCTCTTTCAGTCGATGGGCTGGAACAACCCCAAGTTCAAGGAATGGCGCCGCTACCTCGCGGTGGCGTTCGCCACGCTGATCGTGGTCGGCAATGTCTCGTTCCCGATCGCCGTCCTGGCCGGGATCGTCGGGAAGTGACGGAAATGACTGATTCGATGCTGCAGAGCAAGATCCCCGCCGGCCCGATCGCCGACAAGTGGGACAACTACAAGGCCGACATGAAGTTGGTCAACCCGAACAACAAGCGCAAGTTCAAGGTGCTGGTGGTCGGGTCAGGCCTGGCCGGTTCGTCGGCCGCGGCCACGCTGGCCGAGCTGGGCTACGACGTGGAGGTGTTCACGTTCCACGACTCGCCGCGCCGCGCCCACTCGATCGCCGCGCAGGGTGGCATCAACGCCGCCAAGAACTACCGCGGCGACGGCGACAGCATCCACCGCCTGTTCTACGACACCATCAAGGGCGGCGACTTCCGCGCCCGTGAAGGCAACGTGCACCGCCTGGCCCAGGTGAGCGTCAACATCATCGACCAGATGGTGGCCCAGGGCGTGCCCTTCGCCCGCGAGTACGGCGGCCTGCTCGACACTCGTTCCTTCGGTGGTTCGCAGCTGCAGCGCACGTTCTACGCCCGTGGCCAAACGGGTCAGCAGCTGCTGCTGGGTGCCTACCAGCAGCTCGCCCGCCAGATCGGCATCGGCGGCGTGAAGCTGTGGAACCGCGTCGAGCTCGTCGACGTCGTCAACATCGACGGCCGCTGCGCCGGCATCGTCACCCGCGACCTCGTCAACGGCGAGATCCGCTCGCACTCCGGCCACGCCGTCGTGCTGGCCACCGGTGGCTACGGCAACGCGTTCTTCCTGTCCACCAACGCGATGATGTGCAACGTCACCGCCGCGTGGCGTGCACACCGCAAGGGCGCGTACTTCGCCAACCCGTGCTACACGCAGATCCACCCCACCTGCATCCCGCAGGCCGACGACACACAGAGCAAGCTCACGCTGATGAGCGAGTCGCTGCGCAACGACGGCCGCGTGTGGGTGCCGCTGAACGTGGGCGACAATCGTCCCGCGGCCGAGATCCCCGAGGCCGAGCGCGACTACTACCTCGAGCGGCTGTACCCCAGCTTCGGCAACCTGGCCCCGCGCGACATCTCGTCGCGTGCGGCCAAGCGGGCGGTCGACAGCGGCCGCGGCGTGGGCCCGCTGAAGAACGGCGTGTACCTCGACTTCTCGGCAGCCATCGCCCGCCTGGGCAAGGACGTCGTGAAAGAGCGCTACGGCAACCTGTTCGACATGTACGAGCGGATCACGGGCGAGAACCCGTACGACATCCCGATGCGCATCTACCCGGCCAGCCACTACACGATGGGTGGCCTGTGGGTGGACTACGAGTTGATGACCACGATCCCCGGCCTCTACGCCGCGGGTGAGGCCAACTTCTCCGACCACGGCGCGAACCGCCTGGGTGCCTCGGCCCTCATGCAGGGCCTGGCCGACGGCTACTTCGTGCTGCCGTACACGATCGGCAACTACCTCGCCCCGATGCTCAACAAGCCGGTGCCCGGTGTCGACCACGAGGCGTTCAAGACGGCCGAGAACGACGGCCGTGCCCGCTTCCAGGGCTTCCTCGACATCCGTGGCAAGCGGTCGCCGGATTGGTTCCACCGCGAGCTGGGCAAGATCATCTGGGATCGCTGTGGCATGGAGCGCACGGCCGAGGGCCTGCAGCAGGCGCTCACCGACATCCCGGCCCTGTACGACGAGTTCAAGACCGACCTGCGGGTCACCGGCAATGGCGCCAGCCTGAACCAGACCCTGGAGAAGGCCGGTCGCGTCGATGACTTCTTCCAGTTGGGCATGTTGATGTGCCGCGATGCGCTCGAACGCAACGAGAGCGCCGGCGGTCACTTCCGTGCGGAGTACCAGGACGACGAGGGCGAGGCAGCTCGCGACGACGAGAACTTCGCTCACGTGGCCGCCTGGGAGTTCACCGGCGACCCGATGCAGTCCAACCGTCACAAGGAAGAACTCGAGTTCGAGACGATCCACCTCGCGAAGCGGAGCTACAAGTGAGTCACCACCTGGAAAATCTCACCCTCAAGATCTGGCGTCAGAGCGCCCCTGCCGACGGCGGCCACTTCGAGAGCTACCGCATCGACAGCATCAGCGACGAGGCCTCGTTCCTCGAGATGCTCGACGTGCTGAATGAGAAGCTGATCGACGAGGGTCTGGAAGCGATCACGTTCGACCACGACTGCCGTGAGGGCATCTGCGGCACCTGTTCGCTGATGATCGACGGTCAGGCGCACGGCCCACAGCGCGGCACAGCCACGTGCCAGTTGCACATGCGCACGTTCAAGAGCGGCGACGAGATCGTGGTGGAACCGTGGCGCGCCACGGCCTTCCCGATCGTGAAAGACCTGATGGTCGATCGCTCGCCGCTGGATCGCATCGTCGAGGCAGGCGGTTACATCACCGCCACCACCGGCGGCGCGCCCGACGCGAACATCATCCCGATCCCCAAGCCCGTCGCCGACGCGGCGATGGATGCGGCGGAGTGCATCGGCTGCGGCGCCTGCGTCGCGGCCTGCCCCAACGGCGCGGCGAACCTGTTCACCGCGGCGAAGGTCAGCCACCTCAACCTGCTGCCCCAGGGCCAGGCCGAGCGCTGGAGCCGCGTCGAGGCGATGGTCGAGACGATGGACGAGCACTTCGGTTCGTGCACGAACCACGGCGAGTGCGAGGCGGCGTGCCCGAAGAGCATCAGCCTCGACTTCATCGCGCTGATGCACAAGGACTATCGCCGGGCGAAGGTCAAGAACCGCAAGCTGATCAGCCAGATCTAGGCCGGTCGTACCGGCTCAGACAGCCAACTCAGACAGAGGGTTCGCTGACTCGCGACGTGAGCGCGGTGTAGCGGTTCGTCGCTGCGGCATCGTGGTGTTCGAGCGTGAGGTCGAGCCAGATCTCACCGCTCACGTCGGGCACTACGAACTGCACGGTGCCCACGCGCACGCACGAGTCGGGCGGCACATCGCCCTTCCACTCCCAGCGGTGGCTACCCCCCGGCCACCGCAGCGTGGCGGTGCAGGTGGTGCTGCGCAGTGCGACGCGCAGGTCGCTGACCACGTGCACGTCGAGGCCGATGGCCTCGCCCA
Source organism: Actinomycetota bacterium (assembly GCA_030645495.1). Classification (GTDB taxonomy): domain Bacteria; phylum Actinomycetota; class Acidimicrobiia; order Acidimicrobiales; family Ilumatobacteraceae; genus UBA668. Next base: position 28,662 of record JAUSLV010000023.1, on the reverse strand, counting down.
CGTTCACCTTCGGTGGCAGGTGGTCGGCAACCACGATGACCGGGCGGCACGCCTCCACGACGGCCGCGTATGCGGGCTTCGGGTGCCGCTCGTGATCGAGCACACCCCACGACACCGACGGCGACGGGTCGTGCAGGCCGAGGAAGCAGAACCCGCCGGTGGGGCTGTACTTCAGACGGCGCAGGGTCTCGATCTGTTGGCGCAGCAGCGCGGCCTGGTGGTGCTGTGTGGCCAGTTTCCACGACTGGAACGTGGAATGGTCGCTGGGCGGCACGTGGCGCTCCATCGGCTCGGCCTGGAAGCCGTGGTGCACGGCAAGACCGTGCCAGTCGAGCGCGGGCCAGCGTTCGGGGTGCATGAATGCATTGGTGTCGGGCACCGACTGTGCGCCGAACTCGCTGACGAAACGAACCATGCGGGGCATCGCCGCCGCAAAGCCGTCGAGGTCGCGAGTTTCGCCGTGGTACCAGCCGAAGAACAGGTGGCTGTCGGTGCCGTCGAACTGCGGCGGGTGCGGCGCGACACCGCTGTGGGCGATGACCGAGCGGGTCTCGTCGGCCGACTCGAACGCGCGCTTCACCCAACGGTCGAGGATCGACTTGTTCCACGACGGGATCTGCTGGTGCAGCACGTTGCGCACGATCGTGGGCGCGGCCCCATGGGCACGCGAATCGGTGGTGGCGGTCGGCTCGTTGTGCGCGCACCACACGACGATGCTGGGGTGATGGCCCAGTAGGTCGACGGCCTCGCGGGCCTGGCGCACGGCCTCCTTGCGGATCGTGCGTGCGTAGCTCCACTGCAGCGGGAAGTCCTGCCACACGAGCATGCCCAGTTCGTCGGCGGCCTCGTACAGCTCGGGCCGGGCGATGTGGCCGTTGACGCGCACGAGGTCGAGGCCGGCGTCACGGGCCAACTCGACGTCGCGGCGCACTTCCTGCGGTGTTGCGTCGGCCAGCGCTGCGCGCGTGGGCGGCAAGTTAGCGCCCTTCACGAACAGGCGCTCGCCGTTCACGGAGAACACCCAGTCCTGCAGGGCCACCTCGCGCAGGCCGGTGCGCACGTGGCGACAGTCGCTCTCCGCGTCGTCCACGAGCACTTCCACGCACACGTCGGTGAGGTGCTGCTCGCCGAGGCTGTGGGGCCACCACAGCGCGGGATCATTCACGTCGACGTTCCAGTCGACTTCGTTCAGCCCGGCTGCCAGCGAGCGAGTGTCTTCCCACAGCACCTTGCCGCCCACGGTGGTGCGTACCAGCGCCGAGCGCGAACGGTCGGCATCGATGCGGGCGTGCAGCCGCAAGTGGGCGCGAGCGTCGTTGGCGTCGCGGCACAGCACGCGCAGCCGGTCGATGCGCACGGGGCCGGTCTCCTCGATGCGCACGGGTCGCCACAGGCCACCGGGGTTCCACCCCGGGTCGATCACATCGGAGTGCTGCAGCACCCCGGTGATGTTGCGTTTGGTGGCGCTCTGGCGCTGCGGCGAACACGACACCTCGATCGCCAGCACGTGCTCGTGGCTGAGCCGTGACAGGTCGGTGATGTCGAACGTGTGCGGGAAGAAGTAGCCCTCGGGGTCGCCGAGATAGGCGCCGTCCAGCCACACGTCGGCCTGGTAGAACACGCCCTCCAGCGTCACGAACCGGCGGCGGCCGTCGTCGGGGGTGGCCAGGTCGAAGCGGTGGCGGTACACCAGCGGGCCGTCGCTGGTGGCGAATTCGGGCGTGTGTTGCCAGTGGCCGGGCACTGCGATCGTGGGCCACGTCGAGTCGTCGAACTCGAGGCCCACCCCTTCGCGCCGTACGTCGTCGTCGGCGGTGCTCGCACGCCACGTTGCCGACAGCTCCACGGGTGCGAGCGTATAGGGTCGCCTGCATGTCCGACCGCGCAACGACACTTGGAGCACTGAAGTCATCGGGGTGGCAGTCGCTGCCGGTCAAGGAAGAAATCCGCCGAAATGCCGTCCAGCGCATCGCCGCCGGGCAGCCGCTGTTCGCCGGTGTGCTCGGCTACGAACACACCGTGATGCCTCAGCTCGAGAACGCGCTGCTGGCCGGCCACGACGTGATCTTCCTCGGCGAGCGTGGCCAGGCCAAGACCCGCATGATCCGTTCGCTCACCGGCCTGCTCGATGAGTGGATGCCGATCATCGCCGGCAGCGAGATCAACGACGACCCGTATCACCCGGCCAGCAAGCACGCCCGCGACCTCATCGCCGAGTTGGGTGATGGTGCGCCGATCGACTGGGTGCACCGCGACACTCGCTACGGCGAGAAGCTGGCCACGCCCGACACCTCGATCGCCGACCTGATCGGCGAGGTCGACCCGATCAAGGTGGCCGAGGGCCGCTACCTCTCCGACGAGCTGACGCTGCACTACGGGCTCGTGCCGCGCACGAACCGTGGCATCTTCGCGATCAACGAGATCCCCGACCTGGCCGAGCGCATCCAGGTGGGCCTGCTCAACGTGCTGGAAGAGCGCGACGTGCAGATCCGTGGCTACAAGATCCGCCTGCCGCTCGATGTGCTGCTGGTTGCCAGCGCCAACCCCGAGGACTACACCAACCGGGGCCGCATCATCACCCCGTTGAAAGATCGGTTCGGCAGCCAGATCCGCACCCACTACCCGCTCGAGACCGAGACCGAGGTGGCGATCATGCGCCAAGAGGCCCGCCCGGCCTCGGTGGGCGACTTCAAGGTGAACATGCCGCCGTACCTCGAGCAGGTCGTGGCCACGTTCAGCCAGCTCGCTCGCGGCAGCAACCAGGTGAACCAGCGCAGCGGCGTCAGCGTGCGCCTCTCGGTCAGCAACCTCGAGGTGCTGGGTGCGAACGCATTGCGCCGCGGCTTGCGGGCCGGCGAGAAGATCGTGGTGCCCCGCGTGTGCGACCTCGGTTCGCTGGCCGCCAGCAGCAGCGGCAAGATCGAGATCGAGTCGCTGGAAGACGGCCGCGAGGGCCAGATCCTCGAGAACCTGGTGAAGGCTGCGGTGCTCACGGTGTTCAAGGAAGAGTTGCCGTTCGAGCAGGTGCGCGACGTGCTCGCCGCGTTCGAGGAGGGTGTGATCGTGCACACCGGCGACGACGTGCCCTCGGCCGACCTCGCCCGCCTGGTGGCAGAGGTGCCGGCGCTGCGGGCCCCCGTGGCCCGCCTGTGCGGTGGCGACGAGTCCCCGGCCGCGCTCGCGGCTGCCGTCGAGTTCGTGCTGGAGGGCCTGCACCTGTCGAAGCGGCTCAACAAGGACGTCACCTCGGGTTCTGGCGCCGCCACCTACCGCGGCCGCAGCTGAGCCACGCGAGGGTGGAGGTGGGGTCGTCAGCCGGCGAGGAAGGCCTCGCCGGCGTCCTTGAGACGCCGCCCGTCGGTGGCCAGGCCCAGTCGGCCGGGCGCGTCGAGCAGGGGAGTGATCGTCACCGAGGCGATGTCGTAGCTGCCCTCGGCGCGTCGCACATCGCGCCACATCGCTGCGATCGAGTCGGCACGTTCGCTGTCGGTTGCGCCGGTGGGCCGGAACGTGATCGCCAACGGTCGCTCAGGCCCCTGATCGGCGGCCCGGTCGAGCACGTTCGCTACGTCGCCGCGCACTGCCAGCCCGAGGATGTCGCACGCGCCGGCGAGGTCGGGCAGTTCGCGGTCGTAGCGCCCGGGGATGCTGACGTTGCCGTTCGACAGGCCGTTCAACCACAGGCCCCAGCGCAGCTGGTCGCGGCGGCGAGCTTCGTCGGTGTCGCGTTGGCTCGGGCCGGTGGGCCGTTCGGTGAGCACGTCGAGCGAGGTGGCCACGGGCGGGCCGCCGCGCAGGATGCGCCACGCGTCGCGCCACGCGATCACCAGGTTGTGGGTCAGCTCACCGTGCTTGCGCGGGTCTGAGGGCTCGATCCGTTGCGCCATCGCGAACGGCGCCTCGAACGGCACCCATCCGGCCGCCACCTCGCCGAGTTGTTCGGCGACGGCCTCCACCCAGCGGGGCCACCACAGGCCGGCCACCCGGTCGTCGGTGAACCCGCCCTCATCGTCGAACCAGTGCGGCACCTCGGCCTGCAGCAGGCGGAACCACGGCTGCAGGCCAAGGCTGCGGGCGGTGAGCGCGGCGGCGTGGATCGACTCCATCACTCCGCCGTCGGTGCGCCCGGCCTTGGGTTGCGCCAGCATCCACGGCACATCGAGGCGCACGTGGGTGAGGCCGATCTCGGCCGCGAAGGCGAGGTCGTCGTGCAGGCGCTCCTGATCGCTGGCGGCGGTGGCGATGACTGCGCCGCGGCTGATCGGTGCACGGGCCACTTCGATCGGCGGCCCCGGCTCGGGCTCGGGTTCGCGATCGGTGATGACCAGGCCGCTGGCGAGCGACGTGCCGCTGAGCAGCGACGAGGTGCTGGTCAGGTGAGGAACGGACTGCGGGTCCACAACTCACCCGTGTCGGTGCCACTGGTGAGGGCCGGCCGACCGCTGAGCTCGACCACCGAGATGGGGCCGGGGAACCCGCGCAGTTCGAGGTCGCCGTGCGTCTGCGCGGTGATGCCCTCGGGCAGGCGCTCGATCTGCATCGTTGGCAGCAGCACTTCGAACGGGCCGGCGGCGTCGCACAGGCGGGAGGCCATGTTGACCGCCGAGCCGATGTAGTCGTCGCCTTCGAACAGCAGCGCGTGGCCGGTGGCGATGCCCACCCGCAGTGAGAGGGGAGCGCACACCTCGCTGGCCCGGTTCTCGAGCTCGAGCGCGAACGCGATGCATGCCGTCTGGTCGACGGACACGATCATGCAGCCGTCGCCCAGCCACTTGGCGATGCGCACGCCGCGTTCGCTGGCGATCTCGCGGGTGAGGGTGCGGAACGCGCTGAGGATCCGCCCAGCGGCGTCGTCGCCGAAGGCCGCTGTGTAGTTCGTGAACCCGGAGAGGTCGACGAAGGCGAAGGTTCGGGGCACTCGCATTGCATCGCACTCTAGCACCGCGTGTCCGCCTCGTGATTGCATTCACAAAGCCGTCACTTGCTGTTCATCACCCCTCAGGTGCGCCGTCAACCGGTGTAGGTTGCGGCAATGGTCGGTCGGTTTACCTACTCGCGCTGGGACGGCACCCAGAAGGGGTTCGATCTCGATGCCGATGGCCTGTTCGACCAGCTCACCGACGACCTGCTGTACCACGGCGACGTGAACGCGGCGCTGCGCAAGCTGATGCAGCAAGGCCTGCGCGACCAGAACGGCGAGCGCGTGCAGGGCCTGCGCGAGATGCTCGAGAAGCTGCGCAAGGAACGCCAAGAGCGGCTCGACACGCACGACCTGGGTGGTGTGTACAAGGAGATCGCCGATGCGCTCGACGACATCGTCGACGAAGAGCGCCACGCCGTCGAGCAGGCCACGGCCGAGGCCGAGCGCAGTGGCGACGAGCGCCGCGCCCAGTCGGCTCGCGAGGCGGCCGCCGAACGCAACTTCCGGCTCGACATGCTGCCCTCCGACCTGGCCGGCAAGGTGCGCGAGCTGCAGGCCTACGACTTCGAGAGTGCCGAGGCGCAGCAGCGTTTCGAGGAGCTGATGGACAAGCTGCGTCAGCAACTGATGCAGCAGGCCGTGGATCAGATGTCGTCGGCGATGCAGAACATGACTCCGGAAGACATGCAGCGCACGAAGGACATGATGGCCGCGCTCAACGAGATGCTCGAGAAGCAGCAGCGCGGCGAAGACCCCGGCTTCGAGCAGTTCATGCAGCAGTACGGCGGCTTCTTCCCCGAGAACCCGCAGACGCTGGAGGAGCTGCTGGAGAACATGGCCAAGCGGATGGCGGCCATGCAGCAGATGATGAACTCGATGACGCCCGAGCAGCGCGCGCAGTTGCAGCAGCTCAACGATCAGCTGATGGACGACATGGATCTGCGCTGGCAGATGGACCAACTCGGCCGCAACCTGCAGGGCATGTTCCCGCAGATGGGCTGGGGTGAATCACGCGAGTTCCGTGGCGACCAGGGCATGGGCATGGGCGAGGCGATGCAGCAGATGCAAGACCTCAGCGACCTCGACCAGCTGGAGAACCTGCTGCGCAACGCCACCAACCCGGGCGCGCTGGCCGAGGCCGACATGGACCGCGTGCGCGACCTGATGGGCGACGACGCGGCGAGGTCGCTGGAGAAGCTGGCCGAGCTCACCAAGATGCTGGAGGAGGCGGGCCTCATCCAGAACAAGGAAGGCAAGCTCGAGCTCACGCCCAAGGGCCTGCGCAAGATCGGCAACAACTCGCTGCGCGACATCTTCAGCAAGCTGGCCAAGGACAAATCGGGGCAGCACCAGGTGGCGCGCATGGGGCAGGGCCACGAGCGCAACTACGACACCAAGCCCTACGAGTACGGCGACCCGTTCAACCTCGACCTCGAGCGCACCATCCGCAACGCGATCTCGCGTGGCGGCGCCGGCACCCCGGTGAAGCTGTCACCCGACGACTTCGAGATCGAGCGCACCGAGCACCTCACCCGCTCGTCCACGGTGCTGATGCTCGACCTGTCGATGAGCATGCCGATGCGCGACAACTTCCTGCCGGCGAAGAAGGTGGCGATAGCCCTGCACTCGCTGATCACGTCGCAGTTCCCGCGCGACTTCATGGGCATCGTCGGCTTCAGCGAGACGGCGTACGCGCTCACCGCCCAGCAACTGCCCGAGGTGAGCTGGGACTTCGCCTACGGCACCAACATGCACCACGGGTTCACGCTCGCCCGCCAGATGCTGGCCCGCCAGAGCGGTACGAAGCAGATCATCATGATCACCGACGGCGAGCCAACCGCGCACATCACGCCCGACGGCCACCCGTTCTTCAACTACCCGCCCGTGCGTGAAACCGTCGAGGCCACGCTGCGCGAGGTGGTGCGCTGCACCCGCGAGGGCATCCGCATCAACACGTTCATGCTCGACGCCGACCGTGGCCTGCAGCACTTCGTCGAGCAGCTCACGTCCATCAACCGTGGCCGTGCGTTCTTCACCAACCACGACAACCTCGGCGATTATGTGCTCGTCGACTTCATCGAGCACAAGAAGACCCTGGCCAGAGGCTCCGGCCGCGGCCGTCGGGCCGGCTGACCGGAACTTCCCGGAACCATTCGGGGTGCTGAGGGCTCTGTAGAGGTATGAGCGCCCACATCGACCCCCTGATCGCGGCTTGCCCCGCCGCGGCCCGGCCGGTCGCCTCGCGCCCCACCCCCGCTCGTCCCGCGCGTCCCGCCCCCCGCCCCGACCCCGCTGTGCGGGGGGTGGGGGAGGACGGGCAGGACGTGTTCGTGGTGGAGGACATCGAGGCCGTGTACCGGCGGATGTACCCCGGGCTGGTGCGCATGGCGTACCTGCTGGTGGACACGCAGGAGTTGGCCGAGGAGGCCGTGCAAGACGCGTTCGCCAAGGCGTACTCGAAGTGGTCGCGGGTGCAGGCGCCCGAGGCCTACATGCGGACGTGCGTGATCAACGCCTGCCGCCGTGTGCAACGCCGCCGCAAGCTGGTGCGCCGCCAACCCGACCCGTATGTCGAGCACGGCGAGTTGCACGCCGACCACATCGCCGATGTCGTGCGCACCCTGCGCACACCGATGAAGGAGGCCGTGGTGCTGCGCTACTACCTGCAGCTCTCCGACCCCGAGATCGCGGAGGCCCTCGGCATCGCCGTGGGCACCGTCAAGTCCACGTTGCACCGTGCGCGTGCCCTGTTGAAGAAGGAGTTGTCATGAGCGACGAACTGGAAACCATCCTCGCCGAGAGCCTGCGCACACGTGCTGCTCACGCCGACACGCACGGCCGTGGCTTCGGCGAAGTGCGCCGCCGCGTGCGCCGTCACCGCCAGCGGCAGATGGCCGCCGGCCTGCTGCCAGCCGTCGCCGGCTTCGGCTGGATCGTCACCCGCCCCGTCGCCGACGACCCCCTGACCCCCGGTGACGCAGCTACCGGCTGTGGCGACACCGTGCCCAGTTCCACCTGGCCCCACTTCTCGGTGACCACGGTGACGTGGACCGGCGGCGCCACGAGCACGACGGTGGCACCGCCCCCGTGGACCGGCGGAACCTCCACGCTGCCGGAAGCGATCCTGTCGTCCACGGTGCCCGGCGAAGTCGTGAACGTCGGCGAGGTCACCGACAACACCGCCGCGGGTGCGACCTGGCCGAGGGTGGTCTACGACTCCGCTGGCAATCCGGCCGTTGTGGACACGACGATCGGGGAGCTTCTGTTGACTTCCTCCACCGCGAGCGGCGAGGTCACGACCACGACCATCGGCTCCGTTTCCACCACCGACCCCTGCGACGAATCGAGCACGGTCCCGCCCTCGAGTGAACCGAGCGGTTCCTCGACGACGCCGATGTCGCCGATGCCCGGCGAGGTCACGAACGTGGAGCAGGTCTACGAGGTGGCACACGGCGACTACCTGCTGCTGATCGCCAACATGTTCGCCGTCAGCCCGGCCGCCATCGCCGACGCCAACGGGTGGCCGAACGGCGGGACGGATCACAAGCTGTTCCCTGGCGACATCATCAAGATCCCGGCGGGCGCGATCGTGCCACTGCCCTCCACGACCACGACCACCACGTCCATCGACTGACCGAAGTCACCACACTCAGCGCGACCGCCGCCACCCGCGTCCGGGTGGCGGCGGTGTCGCGTGTGACAACGCGCGAAACCCCTTGTCAGGGATATTTCGAAATCCCCCCTTGCGCAATGGCGGTGTGGTAGGCGAGAATCACACCCATGTAATTACAAGGGTGTCGAACGGCACCCTCGCAAGGCCTGACGAGCAGGGAGGCCACATCGCATGCACATCGAACACACATCCGACACCCAAGGGAACTGGCAAGATCAGGCGAACTGCCTCGGCGTCGACCCCGACCTCTTCTTCCCCGAACGCGGTGCGTCCACCCGCGAGGCGAAGGAAGTATGTCGTGGCTGCGTCGTGCGCAACGACTGCCTGGAATACGCACTCGTCAACGGCGAGAAGTTCGGCATCTGGGGTGGCCTGTCCGAGCGCGAGCGTCGCCGCCTGCGCCGTCAGCGTGCCCAGGCCAACCGCAAGGCCGTCTGAGCCGTCGCGCACGGCGTACACAATCGCTCCCGGCTAGCATCTTCTGCATGATCGCTTCTGGTATCGGCCCGCCTGAGATTGGCCTCATCCTCGTCGTCGTCCTCGTGCTCTTCGGTGGCTCGCAGCTGCCGAAGCTGGCCAAGAACCTGGGCAAGGCGCAGAAGGAATTCAAGGAAGGTCTGGCCGAGGGCCAGAAGGAAGCCTCGAAGTCCGCCGAGGCGAAGAAGGCCGAGGCCGACACGTCGGCCGACGACTGAACCGACCCAGTACGAACCCCGTACGCGACACGACGCCGGTGCCCGAGGGCAGCCGGCGTCGTGTCGCGTTTTCGGCGGAGTTGTCAGCGCACCGACACTTCGACCTTGCGGCGCTTGATGATGCGCCGGCGCTCGCGCTCGCTGCACCCGCCCCACACACCGTGTTCGATGCGCTGGTCGAGGGCGTATTCGAGGCAGGTGTCGAGCACGGGGCAGCCGTTGCAGATCTTCCGCGCACGGTCCACGCCCACCCCGTCACTGGGGAAGAACGTCGCCGGCGGGTAGTTGCGGCAGTTGCCGAGGCTCATCCACGCCGTGGTGGAGTCGCTGTCGGCCGAGGGGGAATTCGATTGCATGCGCCTCTCCTTCTCAGCCGTGATGGGGGAATCACGGTTTGGTTGGTGCGCCCGCACAAAGCCCTTCGACCCGAGAGAACACACCTCGCACTGGATATGACGTTCCAGACGACGTATGTGTTCCCGAATCACGGGAGTTTTAACACGTTTGCAGCCGGAATTGGTGACAATGTGACCGATGACAACGTGGTGGGGACCCCCCGCCGAAGCCCAACCCGCAGGTCATCGCCGCCGCTAGACTCCACGAGCCGTCGCCCGGTTGGGCACCACACCGGCAGGAGAGCGCAATGACCGACATCGCCATGGAGTCGCCGCGAGCACACGCTCGCATCGTGTACCTCGGGCCCGTGTCGCCCCACTGGGAGATCTACTTCGACCACGGCGACCGCACCGTGATCGAAGAGTTCCGCGCCCGCGCGCTGGCCCGCCTGGTGTTGCTGCCCCGCGACGACCCGCAGTTCCGTCGCAACCGTGAGCGCATCGTGCGCGATGCCGAACGCGAGCGCATCAGCCTCGAGTGGGACCTCGGCCACGCCGAGTCCGACTGACACCACCCCGCAATGTCCCGTCGCCTGCTCAACCGTGAGCTGAGCTGGCTCGCGTTCAACCGCCGGGTGCTGTCGCTGGCTGAAGAGCAGGGCATTCCAGTGCTCGAGCGGCTGAAGTTCACCGCCATCTGCTCGGCCAACCTCGACGAGTTCTTCCAAGTGCGCGTCGCCGCGCTCAAGGATCAGGTGGCCGCCGGCCTCACGTATCCGGCACCCGACGGCCTCACACCCCAGGTGCAACTGCACGAGATCGCCGAAGCCGCCGACCGGTTCGTGATCGACCAAGAGGCAATTCTCGACCGGCTGCTGGCCGAGCTCATCGGGCACGGCGTGCGCCTGGCGGATTGGAAGGCGCTCACGCTGCTCGATCAGGCCTATCTCGTGCGACTGTTCGAAGAGCGCATCTTCCCCGTGCTCACCCCGCTGGCGGTAGACCCGGCGCACCCGTTCCCCTACATCTCCAACCTCGCGCTCAACCTGGCGGCGATGGTCAGCGACCCCGACACCGGCGAGCGCCGCTTCGCCCGGGTGAAGGTGCCCAACCTGCTGCCGCGGCTGATCGCGCTGCCCGACGGCGAGCGGTTCGTGCCCATCGAGCAGATCATCGCCAGCCAGCTGCATGCGCTGTTCAACGGGATGGTGGTGGAGGAAACGGCCGTCTTCCGCGTCACCCGCAACGCCGACCTCACGCTGGAAGAGGAAGAGGCCGACGACCTGCTGGCTGCGGTGGAGATGGAGCTGCGCCGCCGCCGCTTCGGCCGCGCCGTGCGCCTCGAAGTGCAACAGGGCATCAGCCCGGAAATGCTCGACCTGCTGGTGCGCGAACTCGATCTGGCCCATGCCGACGTGACGGTGCACCGCAATGCGCTCGATCTCACCTGCCTGTTCCAGTTGCACGCGCTCGATCTGCCCGACCTGAAGGACGAGCCCTGGCCGCCGATGACGGCTGGCCGCATCATGCGCGCGGAGAGCCAGGATCGCACCATCTTCTCCGTCATCCGCGAGCGGGCGCTGATGGTGCACCACCCCTACGAAAGCTTTGCCAGCAGCGTCGAGAACTTCATCGCGCAGGCGGCCGACGACCCCAAGGTGCAGAGCATCAAGATGACGCTCTACCGCGCCGGCGGCGACAGCCCGATCGCCCGCAGCCTGATGCGTGCCGCCGAGCGTGGCGTGCAGGTGGCCGTGCTGGTGGAGCTGAAAGCCCGCTTCGACGAGGCCACCAACGTCGGCTGGGCCAAGGCGCTCGAACGCTCTGGCGTACACGTGGTGTACGGCCTGGTGGGCCTGAAGACGCACGCCAAGTGCACGCTGGTGGTGCGCAACGACGACGACGGGCTGCGCCGTTACTGCCACATCGGCACCGGCAACTACAACTCGAAGTCGGCTCGTACGTACGAGGATGTCGGGTTCCTCACCTGCGACGCGTCGGTCGGTGCCGACGTCACCAGCCTGTTCAACCACCTCACCGGCTACAGCCGGGCAGTCGAGTTCCAGTCGCTGCTGGTGGCGCCCAACGACCTGCGCACGCAACTGCTCGATCTCATCGAACACGAGATGCAGTTCGGCACAGAAGGCCGCATCCTGGCCAAGCTGAACTCGATCGCCGATGAGGAGATGATCGAGGCGCTGTACCGCGCCAGCGGGGTCGGGGTGCAGATCGACCTGCTGGTTCGCGGCCTGTGCTGCCTCAAGCCGGGTTTACCGGGGATGAGCGAGAACATCCGCGTGCGCAGCATCCTCGGTCGCTACCTCGAGCACTCGCGCATCGTGCGTTTCGAACACGGCGAGGGTGATTCGCCGCTGTTCCTGATCGGCAGCGCCGACTGGATGGGCCGCAACCTCGACCGGCGCGTCGAGGTGATGGTGCCCGTGGTGCACCCGAAGCACCGCGACTGGCTGGATTCGGTGATCGAGTTCGATCTCGCCGACGACATCGTGTGCCACGAGCTCGATCGAGACGGTGTGTGGCATCGCTTGGGCCCTGCGTCGTTCGACGACGGTGATGCCCAAGGCCGGCTGTACGCATGGGTGGCCGAGCGCCAGAAGGCGTGAAATAGGTGCTGCGCGGGCATCCCCGCGAGTTCCCCACCTGTTCACCTCTCGTTCACCTGTTCACGTGAGGCGTGTCACCTTGGCCGTTTAGCGTGCCCCGTGTTGACACCCCACACCTCAGGAGAACAACACGTGAACAACAACAAGCGGCGCCTCGTACTCGCCGGCCTCATCTCCTTCTCGCTGATCGCCGCTGCGTGCAGCGACGACGAGAAGTCCGAAGACACGACGACGACCGCGGCCAGCACCGAGTCGTCGACCGGTGACACCACCGAGTCGACCGAGGCTCCGATGGAGCTCGCCGGCGGCGAAGTGTTCGTCAGCGGTTCCTCGACCGTCGAGCCCATCTCGGTGCGCGTCGGCGAGTTGGCCGACGAGCTGAGCGGCGGCGAGCTCGCCGTCACCGTCGAGGGCCCCGGCACCGGCGACGGCTTCAAGAAGTTCTGCGCCGGCGAATCTGACATCTCGGACGCATCGCGCCCGATCAAGGATGAGGAAGCGGCCACCTGCGCCGAGGCCGGCATCGAGTACGTCGAGATCGAAGTTGCGATCGACGGCCTCACCGTTGCCACCAGCCCCAACAACGACGCCGTCACCTGCCTCGACTTCCCGGCGATGTACGCCCTCGTGGGCCCGGAGTCGGAAGGCTTCTCCAACTGGAACGATGCCCAGGCGCTGGCCACCGAGCTCGGCTCGACCATCACCTTCCCCGATGCCGACCTGACGATCACGGGCCCCGGCCCGGAGAGCGGCACGTACGACACGTTCGTCGAGTTCGTGATCGCCAAGATCGCCAAGGAGCGCGAGAAGGACGACACCACCCGCACCGACTACACCCAGAGCCCCAACGACAACGTGATCGTTGATGGCATCGAAGGTACCGACACCAGCCTCGGCTGGGTGGGCTACGCGTTCTACTCGGCAGAGGCCGACAAGATGAAGGCCATCGAGATCGACAAGGGCGACGGTTGCGTGGCCCCGACCGAAGAGACGATCGCCGACGGCAGCTACCCGCTGAGCCGCTCGCTGTTCATCTACGTCAGCAAGCAGTCGCTGGCCGACAACCCGGCTGTCGCCTCGTACGTCAGCCTGTACCTCAGCGATGAGGGCCTCGCCATGGTCAGCGACGCTGGTTATGTCGACCTGCCGGCCGAGCGTATCGCTGCCAGCCGCAGCGCTTGGGAAGCTGCTCAGGCCTGACCCTTTCCCCCCAATGCGTATGATGGGGCCGGGTTCGCCCGGCCCCATCACGCGGGGAACAACATCTCTTTCCTCTTATGAGTACGCCCTTGCTCCCGCAACCCGCACTGACGCTCGCCGACTTCCGCGGCAACCCTCGCCGGGTTCGCAAGGAGCGCCTCATGCGGGCTGCGCTGTTCCTGGCCGCAGCGACCTCGATCCTCATCAGTACGTTGATCGTGTGGACGCTGTTCACGGAGGCGTGGAAGTTCCTCTCGGATCTGATCGACACGGCCGGCATCGGTGCGCTGATCGACGGCGGCAAGGCCCCCGGGTGGTACCCGAGAAATGATCGTTTCGACATTCCCACGATCGTGCTCGGCACACTCATCGTGTCGGCAGTGTCGATCGTGGTCGCTGCCCCGCTCGGCCTGGGTGCAGCCGTGTTCCTCAGCGAGTACGCCTCGCCCCGCTTGCGCAAGGTCGTCAAGCCGGTGCTCGAGGTTCTGGCCGGCGTGCCCAGCGTGGTGTTCGGGTTCTTCGCACTGCGAGTGCTCGGCCCCGATCTGATCCAGCCGCTGTTCGACACGTCGCAGAAGACGAGCCTGCTGGTCACCGGTGTGGCCATCGGCATCCTGGTGACACCGTTGATGGCCTCGATCTCCGAAGATGCCCTGCGCTCCGTGCCGTCCGCCCTGCGTGAGGCCAGCACGGGTCTCGGTGCTCGGCGGAGCGCCACGGTGGTGAAGGTCGTGATCCCGGCAGCGGTGTCGGGCATCGTGGCCGCGCTCATCATCTCCGTCTCCAGGGCCATTGGCGAAACGATGGTGGCCGCACTCGCCTCGGGCCGCCTCGGGCAGTCGCCCCGCACCTGGGATCCTCGCGATCCCGGCCTACCGATGACCTCCGCGATGGCGCAGCTCGCACAGGGCAGCGACCAGGTGGTCGGAAGCACGCTGGCCTTCCAGAGCCTGTTCTTCATCGGTGCCCTTCTCTTCCTGATGACGCTCGCGCTGAACATGGTCGCCTCGCGTCTCGTCACCCGCTTCCGGACGAAGTACTGAGCAGGCCATGGCTGTCACCTCTTCCATTCGCGAATCCGCCGGCACCGTCGTTCGGGCCGGCCTCACCGGCGGCAAGCGCGACGTGCGCGGCATCGTGTTCGCGGTGCTGCTGTTGCTGTGCTTGCTGACGTCGTTGTTCATGCTGACGATCCTGATGTGGGACGTCGTCGCCCAGGCGATCCCGGTGTTCGACAAGCGTGGCACCAGCTTCCTCACCAGCGACCTTGCTTCCAGCCCCGACAAGGCTGGCGTCAGCCAAGGTATCTGGGGTTCGCTGGTGATCGCCGGCTTCGTCGTCGTGCTCGCGTTCCCCGTCGGCATCGCTGCCGGCGTGTACCTCGAGGAGTACGCCCACCCTTCGCGCCTCACCCGCTTCATCCAGTTGAACATCCGCAACCTGGCCGGCGTGCCCAGCGTGGTGTACGGCATCCTCGGCCTCGTCGTGTTCGTGCAGGGGCTCGATGGGCTCACCGGCGGCCGCAGCGTGATCGCCGCGGGTATCACGCTGGCGATCCTGGTGCTGCCGATCATCATCATCACCACCGCCGAGGCGGTGAGCGCAGTGCCACAGGGCCTGCGCGAGGCCGGCTTCGGGGTGGGCGGTACGCGGTGGGAGACCACTCGCGACCACGTGCTGCCGTATGCCGCCCCGGGCATCCTCACCGGCACGATGTTGGCGGTGGCCCGTGCGCTGGGCGAGGCAGCTCCGCTGCTGCTGATCGGCGCCATCACCGGCCGTCTCGCCAGCCCACCCGGCCAGACGCTCGTGGATCGGCTGCAGGGCAAGTTCACCGCGATGCCGATCGTCATCTACGGCTGGGCCAACGAGGTCAACAAGCCGGGCAAGAAGACGGGCCTCACGTTCGAAGATCTCAACGCCGCCGCGATCGTGGTGCTGTTGGCGATGGTGCTGGTGCTGAACGGCGCCGCCATCCTGTTGCGCAACCGCTTCGAGAATCGTCGGCAGGGCTGACATGCGTACCATGAAACAACCGGTTTCGACCACACCCGAGGAGCATCGACCGATGCCTGACGCCACTGTTCCCCCGGAGGTCGCTTCGCGGTCCACCGATGTCTTCACGACTCGCGACGTCGCGGTCTACTACGGCCAGTTCCGGGCCGTGCGCGACGTGAACATCACCGTTCACAAGAACGAGATCACCGCGTTCATCGGGCCGTCGGGCTGCGGCAAGTCGACGATGCTGCGCTGCTTCAACCGGATGAACGACCTCATCCCCACCGCCCGTGTGGAAGGCACCGTCAGCTACCACGGTGTGAACCTGTACGACCCGGCGGTCAACGCGGTCGAAGTTCGGCGAAGGATCGGGATGGTGTTCCAGAAGGCCAACCCGTTCCCGAAGAGCATCTACGACAACGTCGCCTACGGGCCCCGCCTGTCGGGCATCAAGAAGAAGAGCGAGCTCGATGCTGTGGTGGAGAAGTCACTTCGCGGCGCAGCGTTGTGGGACGAAGTGAAGGGCCGACTGAAGAGCGGCGGCCTCGGCCTGTCGGGCGGTCAGCAGCAGCGGCTGTGCATCGCCCGCGCGATCGCCGTCGACCCCGAGGTGTTGCTGATGGACGAGCCGTGTTCGGCACTCGACCCGATCGCCACCGCCCGCATCGAAGATCTGATGCAGGAGATCAAGCACGAGTACACGATCATCATCGTGACGCACAACATGCAGCAGGCCGGCCGCGTCAGCGATCGCACGGCGTTCTTCACCACCGAGGTCAACACCGAGAGCGATCGCCGCACCGGCGTGCTCGTCGAGTACGACCAGACGAGCAAGATCTTCTCCAACCCGGCCGACGAACGCACCGAGGCCTACATCTCCGGGAGGTTCGGCTGATGGAAGAGCTGCGCAAGGGCTTTCACCAGGATCTCGCAGGCGCTCGCGAGGAGCTGGCGCGGCTGGCCGCACTCGTCGCCGAGCTGGTGCCGCGTGCAACCGCGGTCCTGCTGGACGGTGATCTGGAAGGTGCCGAGTACCTGATTCGTGGCGACTCCGAGGTCGACGAGCGTTGTGTCGAGCTGGAGGAGCACTGCCTGCGCATTCTCGCGCTGCAGACCCCGGTTGCCACCGAGCTGCGGCAAGTGGTGGCGCTGTTGAAGATGATCGCCGAGGTCGAGCGCAGTGCCGACCTCGCCGCCAGCATCTGC
Organism: Actinomycetota bacterium; assembly: GCA_030645495.1. Taxonomy (GTDB): domain Bacteria; phylum Actinomycetota; class Acidimicrobiia; order Acidimicrobiales; family Ilumatobacteraceae; genus UBA668. The sequence continues at coordinate 12,010 of JAUSLV010000023.1, read as the reverse complement.
AAGGTGGCGCGCCGCATCTACGGGCATCCGCTCGATCCGAAGCTGCGCGGTCTCATCGGCCGCATGGGCGAGCAGGCGCAGCAGCTGTGGGTTGCGGCGATCGACGCATTCGTGGAGAACGACGAGTCGAAAGCTGCCGCCGTGGTCGACATGGATGCATACCTCGACGCGCTGCAGAAGCAGTTCATCCAGGCGATCTTCGAGACGCAGTCGCACAGTTCCGTCGATCTCCAGGTGGCGATGCAGCTCGCCTACGTGGCCCGCTTCTACGAGCGCATCGGCGACCATGCCGTCAACATCGCCGAGCGCGTGCGGTTCGTGGTCACCGGCTGGGTGCCCGATCATCGCAAGCCCGAGCGCCCCGGCGTCGACGTCACCGGCGGTTTCGAGATCCCAACTCCAGGTGATCTGCCTGAGGATTCGTGAACCGGTTCCTCCGCGGCGACACCGATCGCCTGTCTCGCGACATCGAGCAGGAACGGTCGCTCCGGATTGCGGCCGAGCGTGAAGTGGCCAGGCTCACGGCCGGTCTCGATGCTGTTCCCACTGGCATCGTGCTCGCCGACGGCACCGGCAGGATCGTGCTGCGCAACCGCGCGGCGGCGGTCGGTGGCCACAGCGACGTGCTGATCGACGAGGCGGTGCAGCGCTTGCTCTCGGCAGCGGCCGTCGGCAAGGCGGGCGAGCAGCGCTTGGAGTTGTTCGGCCCGCCGCCGCGAGTGCTGCTGATCCATTGCATTCCACTGGCGAACTCCGGGGCACTCGCGATCATTGACGACCTGAGTGAGCGGGTGCGTCTCGACGCTGTGCGCACCGACTTCGTCGCCAACATCAGCCACGAGCTGAAGACGCCCGTGGGTGCGCTCGCAGTCCTTGCCGAAGCACTGACCGACAGCGATGATGCCGATGTCAATCGGAGCCTCGCGTCGAGGATGGTCGAAGAGGCGCACCGCGCATCCAGCACCATCGACGATCTGCTCGAACTGTCGCGCATCGAGCTGGGCGGCCGTGGCGAGCCGGAAGACGTGAGCCTTGCTGCTGTGCTCGGCGAGGTGGCGGCACGTCATCGCTTCACCGCCGAGACCGCCGGTGTGGGACTCGAGTTCGGGTCCACCGACCGCCAGACCCTGGTGGGTGACCGCCTCCAACTGGTGTCAGCAGTGAGCAACCTGGTGGACAACGCGATCAAGTACACGAACCCCGGCGGCACCGTACGCGTGCGGTGCACCACCAACGACAAGTGGGTGGAGATCGAAGTGTGCGACGACGGCGTCGGCATTCCCGCGCGCGACCTCGACCGGGTGTTCGAACGGTTCTACCGCGTCGACCGCGCTCGCAGCCGGGCGACCGGTGGCACAGGGCTGGGGCTGGCGATCGTGCGCCATGTGGCCACCAACCACGGTGGCGAGGTGGCGGTACGCAGCCGCGAAGGCGAAGGTTCCACGTTCACGCTCCGGATTCCGGTGCAGGAGGTCGCATAGATGTCGAACACCCGTCAGACCGTATTGGTGGTGGAGGACGAGGCCAGCTACGTGGAAGCCCTCACCATCGGCCTCACCCGCGAAGGGTTTCGCGTCGAGGTCGCCGTCGACGGGGTCGAGGCGTTGCAGAAGTTCGACCTCGTCAACCCCGACGTCGTGCTGCTCGATGTGATGCTGCCCAAGATCAGTGGCATCGACGTGTGCCGCCAGTTGCGCAAGTACAGCCAGGTGCCGATCATCATGGTGACCGCCAAGGGCGCCGAGATCGACACGGTGGTGGGCCTCGAGGTGGGTGCCGACGACTACGTCACCAAGCCCTACCGGATGCGCGAACTGGTGGCCCGCATGCGAGCGGTGATGCGCCGCCAGGGTGGCGCCGAGGCCGGGCCGAGCCTCTCCGAGGGTGCTGTCGCCGTTGGCGATGTCAGCCTCGACCCTGAAGAACACCGAGTGATGATCGGCGGCGCGGAAGTGCAGATGCCGCTGAAGGAGTTCGAGCTGTTGCACCTGCTGCTGGTGAACGCCGGGCGGGTGTTGTCGCGCGATGTGCTGATCGACCGGGTGTGGGGCGCCGACTACGTGGGCGACACGAAGACGCTCGACGTGCACGTGAAGCGTCTGCGCGGAAAGGTGGAAGCCGACCCGGCGAACCCCACGCGGATCACCACGATCCGGGGCCTTGGCTACAAGTTCGAGCGCCCCAAGGTGTGAGCGGTCTCCCGCATCAGGCCGCTGCGAGGGCCTACGATGCGGACGTGAGTTCCTCGCGAGCCCGGTCACAGCCCGCTGCCCACTCGCGCACGCGCTCGCTGCGACGCCCGGTGAACCACCAGACGCCGTTTCGCAAGCTGGCCCGCACGCACGCGCTGATGGCGATCGGCGATTCGGCGATGTACGGCGCGCTGGCAGGCTCGGTGTTGTTCAGCTTGTCGCCCGACGCGCAGCGCGAGAAGGTGCTGTTGTACCTGCTGGTGTCGGTGGCTCCGTTCGCCGTCGTGGCGCCCGCCATCGGCCCCACCGTCGATCGCATTCCCGGTGGCCGCCGGATGGTGATGCAGATCACCGCCATGACGCGGGCCTTCATCTATGTGGCGATGGCGTTTCATGTCGACGATCTGCTGCTCTACCCGCTGATCTTCGGCGCGATGGTGATGCAGAAGACCTACGCGGTCTCGAAGTCGGCGTTGGTGCCCAGCGTGGTGAACAGCGACGACGAGCTCGTGGAAGCGAACTCGAAGCTGGGCCTCATCTCCGGTGTGGTGGGCGCTCTGGCGATCGGCCCGCTCGCCGGCCTCGGCAAGCTGACCCCTGCGATTCCGCTGTTCATCGGCGCTGGTCTGTTCGTGGCCGCGACGATGGCCGCGCGCAAGCTGCCGCCCGACGTGGTGGCGGCCAAGCCGGTCGAGCGCCAAGAGCGCGAAGAACTGCGATCGGCGGGCGTGGTGTTGGCCACGGGTGGTATGGCCTTGATCCGCGCCACGATCGGCTTCCTCACGTTCCACCTGTTCTTCTGGCTGCGCGAGGACTACGGCCTCGTGCAGTTCGGTCTCGCGGCGGGCGCCAGCACGCTCGGCTCGATGGCCGGCAACGTGATGGCGCCCGTGTTGCGCCGCTCGATCCGCGAGGAGATGATGCTCACGATCGCGCTGACGGTGATTGCCGGCGCCGGCATCAGCGCGGCCGTGACCGGCGGCCTCGGCACCGCGATCGTGCTCGCGTTCGTCGTCAACTTCAGTTGCGCGATCGGTCGCCTCGCGTTCGACTCGATCGTGCAGCGCGATGCTCCCGACGCGAACCAGGGCCGCGCGTTCGCGCGCTTCGAAACACGCTTCCAGCTGGCGTGGGTGCTGGCCGGCCTGGTGCCGGTGTTCTTCACCCTTCCCGGTGCGGTGGGCTTCTTGGTGGTGGGCCTGATCGGTGCGTTCGCCGCGGCCAGCTACCTGCTGGGTTCGCGAGCGGTGCGCTCGGGCAAACCGCTCCCGGCCTCGCTCGGCCAGCGCGCGAAGCGCGGGCTGCAGGACTCGGTGGCCCGACGTCGTGGCGACACGACGGCGCGCGGCATCCAACGTCCGCGGCCGTCCAGATCGTCCAGGACATCAGGGTCGGCCGGGTCATCTGGCGCTGCATCGTCGCGCCCGCAGACCACGTCGTCTCCGCAGCCCGCCCGCCGTCCCTTCCGCTGAGCGACCGGTCGTGCGGCCGTCAGCCGGCGAACGCTGTCGCCAACGCTGCGGCGGCGAGCGCGAGGCCGGCGCGGCCGTCGGCCAGGTAGTCGGCGAGCGATACGAAGCCGTGGATCATGCCGTGGAAGTGCACCAGGCTGGTGGCCACACCGTTCGCCTCCAAGCGACGGGCATAGGCGACGCCCTCGTCGCGCAGCGGGTCGAACTCGGCGGTGACCACGAGCGCCGGGGGAGTGCCGGCCAGTACGTGATCGGCGGCGAACAACGGCGACACGCGCGGGTCGGCGGGTGAGGTGGCGGTGCCGAGGTAGTGATCGATGAACCACACCATCGAGTCGCGCGTGAGGAAGTAGCCGGTGGCGTTCTCGTCGTAGCTGGCGTGGGCGCGGGTGCAGTCGGTGACCGGGTAGAGCAGCAGTTGGTACACCAGCGGCACCGGGGCCAACTGCGCCACCACGGCCGCCAGGTTGCCGCCCGCCGAATCGCCGCCAACTGCCAGCAGGTCGGCGCGGCAGCCCAACGACGTGGCGTTGGCGTACGCCCAGCGGGTGGCCGCCAGCGCGTCCTCCAAACCTGCCGGGAACGGGTACTCGGGTGCGAGGCGGTAGTCGACGCTGAGCACTGCGTGGCCGCTGCCGTTGGCCAGCCGGCGGCACACGTCGTCGTGGCCATCGAGATCGCCCAGCACCCACCCGCCGCCGTGGAAGTACACCAACAGGCCAAGGCCGTCACGATCGTCGGGCCGGTAGAGGCGGGCCCGCACGCCGCCGGCGTCGAGGTCGCGAACCTCGTGGATCGGGGCCAGTGACGGCCTGAGCCGCGACGCCCGCAGCGCTCTGGCTGCCTCGGGGGTGGTGTCGACGAGCGCAGGGTCGCCCAGCGACGCCATCAGCTCGAGCAGGGTCGCAGCGTGGGGGTGCAAGGGCATGATGATCGCTCGTCGTCAGTGGGTGGCCGGTGCCGCGCCGTCGCCGTCGACCGGAGCGGCCTTCTTCTTCGGCGGCGGCACGCCCACGGTGGGTGCCTTGTCGGCCCACTCGGGCCAGCGGCGGCGACTGACGATGCTGAGCGTGCGCAGCAGCTTCATCGCGACTTCGTCCTCCTGCGCAGGGCGGGCGATGATCACCTTGTCGTTGATCATCCGGTTGATGACCTCCTCGCCCAGTTCGGTGCGCACGATGGTGAGCGTCCAGTCGTTGTCCTTGCCGATGCCACCGGTGGAGATGTCGGCGTGTTCGGCGGCGAAGTCGGGGCAGTTCTTGCAGCCCTCGCGTGTCCAGCCGTGGCATTCCTTGAGGTCGATCTCGTGGTACGAGCCGTCCTTCATCCAGATCTGGAACGCGCCCTTGATGTTCATCTTCACCATGTCCTGCTTCTTCAGGCCGTACTTGGCCTCGAACAGCTCGGGGAAGATCGCGTCGTCGAACGTCTTGCTGCACAACAGGCCGATGTTGAACAGGAACGGCTTGCTCACCTTGCCGGCCTTGCGGTCCCACATCGTGGGTGGCGAGCTGGTCTGGCAGCCCATGCCCACCAGGGCGAGGCGGTTGATGCCCTCCTCCTTGGCCTGGCGCAGCGCCAGCGGGTTCGCGCAGTACGTGTAGCGACTGCCGGCGGTTGCCAGCACTTCCTCCTTGTTGTGCGCGAGCACCGGCTTGGCCTTCCACGCGTCGTCGTCTTCCACGCCGCTGACCATCGCCGCGTCGATGTAGTCGTTGTCCATCAGCCACGTGAGCATCGCGGTGACGAACCCGCCGTCCTGACCCTTCTGGTGCTGTGTGTCGTCGGCCGCGCGGGTGAGCAACAACTGGCGCCAGATTCCCGACAGCTCGTCGGGCTCGCGCACCCGACCGAACAGGTGCATGTCGGCGCTGGGTTCCCACGCGCGAAAACGCGGGCAGGCGCGGGTGCAGGTGGTACAGCCCTTCTCGCCGTGCACGCAGTTGTCGAGGCCCAGCTCCTCCTCCAGGTGGAACGGCTTGTACATGCCCTCCTCGTGGTGGTAGCCGATCACGTCGTGCGGGCACGTGACCACGCACCCCGCGCAACCAGTGCACAGACCGGTGGTGATGACCTCCGCGTACAGCTCTTTCCACTGTGCCGTCCAGCGGCCTGCCTGTGCGGGAGTCTGGAGAGTGCCGGTGTCGCTCATGCCGTCGAGATTAGGTGACGGTCGCCATGGTTGGACGATCACAGATCACCAGGCCGATGTGGGGTAGCTTCTGTGAATGACTGATTCATCCCAAACTGGCGTTCGCGTCACTGCCAAGTTCTTCTTCCTCTTCTGGATCCTGTACTTCATCAAGCCGCACATCGTCGTCGACGGCGCCGACTCGGCCACGAAGTGGAACACGCCCACGTTCGTGCCCACGTCGCCCGGCCAGCACACCGTCGAGGTGTACTTCCCGTACTTCATCCCGCGCAAGGCCGGCAAGGGCAGCATCACGGTCAACGTGGCTGCCGGCCAGGTCGTGGAGATCGGCTACAAGGCACCGTGGGTCGTGTTCTTCAAGGGCAAGATGACCCAGGGCTGATTCCAGCTCGGCAAGGCCCCGGCGTCGTTCGGCGCCGGGGCCTTTTCGCGTCGGCGTTCAGGTGGGAGACTGTTGCTCTGCACTCGACCGAGGGGAGGGTCATATGCGGCGTTGGGCAGCGATCATGGTCGTGGTTGCGACGTGCGTCACGGCGTGTACCGACGAACACGCCGCGCCTGGCGCCACGGCGCCCACCGTGGCCGGCACCGATGCGGCGATGGTCGGTGAAACCACCACGCCCACCATCCCAGCGCCCTACGAACCGCGCACGGGGTTCGCGCTGTCGCCGAAGAGCTACACGGGCAGCGATCTGCCCGACTTCCTTGCCCTGATCGACGGCAACGCCGACATCCTGATGCACGCCGGTGGGTGGACCGAACTGCTGCAGCCACAGCCCTCGTTCACCGTGATCGACGGGTTGGCGCAGCAACAGGGTCTCGACAGCCTGTTCGTGCTCAACCCGGTGGTGGCGGGTGCGGCGCCACTCACCGACGCCAGCCGCGGGCAACTCGTGACTGCACTACGCGAGTTCCTCACCGCGCACCAGCCTGCGTACCTCGGGCTGGGCAACGAGGTGAACAAGCTCGCCGACGACGACCCGGCGGCCTTTGAACAGGTGGTGCTGCTGTGGGCCGAGGCGCTGCCGGTCGTACGCGAACTGTCGCCCGACACGAAGGTGTTCGTGACGTTCCAGTACGAGTGGTTGCTCGGGCTGCGCGGTGGTTGGTTCGGCGGAGTGGAGGTGGCTGAGGACTGGTCGAGTCTGGACCGCTTCCCAGGGGCCGACGTCGTGGCCTTCACCACGTACCCGAGCCTGGTGTTCGACGACCCAACGACGCTGCCGGCGGACTACTACACCCGGATCGCGGCGCACACCGAGTTGCCGGTGTTGTTCACGGAGAGCGGATGGACGGCGGACGACACGCTGCCATTGCTGCCGGGTAGCGAGCAGGAGCAGGTGTCGTTCATCGATGTGTTTGCCACACAGGCCGCCGAACTGCGTGCCGAGGTGCTGGTGTGGAGCTTTGTGTTCGGCGACCAGATCCCTCAGCAGCAGTTCGTCGGCATGACGCTGCGGCGCGCTGACGGCAGCGCCAGGCCCTCGTGGGACCGCTGGCTGGCGCTGCGGGGCTGATCGAGGGCGTATACCTCAGGCGTGTTCACACGACCGATCCACCCGGGAAACACGCCGGAAACAATGTTTCGGCATTGTGCCCTGGCCCCTACAACCCGATCAAGGAGGTCCCGATGCCGTCCCACGACAGCGGGAATGTCGCCTGGGTCCTGGTCTCGGCAGCACTCGTGCTGTTCATGACGCCCGGACTCGCATTCTTCTACGGCGGCATGGACCGCACGCGCAACGTGCTGAACATGCTGATGATGAACTTCTACTGCGTCCTCGTCATCCCGGTGCTGTGGGTCGTGGTGGGCTATTCGCTCTCGCAGACACCCTTCGGTAACGACTGGATCGGCAACTTCGACGCCTTCATGCTGACGGGCATCGGGATCGACGATGGCGGGATGACGCTGGCCACGATCGCCTACCTCGGCATGTTCGCCGCGATCACGCCCGCGCTCATCAGCGGTGCGGTCGCCGACCGGATGAAGTTCTCCGCGTGGGCGATCTTCGTACCCGTGTGGTCGCTGCTGGTGTACGTGCCCGTGTTCAAGTGGGTGTTCGGCGGATGGCTCGGCCAGCGCGGGTCGCTCGACTTTGCCGGTGGCACGGCGATCCACGTGAACGCCGGTATCGCCGCACTGGCTGCCGTGCTGGTGCTGGGCAAGCGCCGCGGTTGGCCGCAGGAAGGCCATCCGCCGCACAGCATGCCGCTGGTGATGTTGGGTACGGGCATCTTGTGGTTCGGGTGGTTCGGTTTCAACGCCGGCTCGGCGCTGGGCGCCAACGGCCAGGCAGCACAAGCGTTCATGAACACGTTCCTCGCCGCCGCGGCCGCCGGCCTCGCCTGGGTGTTCGTCGAGTGGCTGCGCGACGGGCACCCCACGAACCTCGGTGCCGCCTCTGGCATCGTCGCCGGCCTCGTGGCGATCACACCGGCAGCGGGCTATGTGTCGGGCGCGGCACCGATCTGGATCGGTCTCATCGCGGGTGTGGTCTGCTGCTACGCCGTGCGCCTGAAGCTCAAGTTCAAGTATGACGACGCGCTCGACGTCGTCGGTGTGCACTTCGTGGGCGGCTTGGTGGGTTCGCTGCTCATCGGATTCTTCGCCAACCCCGAGTTCTTCGGCGCGACGTTCCGCAAGGGCATCTTCTATGGCGGCAACGTGCGCCTGCTGGCCGAGCAGGCCTTGGCCAATGGTTCGGCGATGATGTGGTCGTTCGGCGTGACGCTGGCGATCATGATCGTGTTGAAGAAGACCATCGGCGTCCGCGTGGACGCCGAGGCAGAAACCACCGGGCTGGATCTGGCCCTTCACAGCGAAACCGCATACCACAGCGGCGGACTGCACTGAATCGTTCGGGAGACGCAACATGAAATTGATCACCGCCATCATCAAGCCCTTCAAACTGGACGAAGTGAAGACAGCACTCCGTTCCGCAGGTGTCGACGGCATGACCGTCAGCGAGGTCCGCGGTTTCGGGCGTCAGGGTGGGCACACCGAGACGTACCGAGGCACCGAGTACCAGATCGACTTCGTCCCCAAGGTGCGCCTCGAGGCGGTCGTGGACGACGACGCGGTCGACCGCGTCGTCGACCTCATCACCGAGTCGGCCCGTTCGGGCAAGATCGGGGACGGCAAGATCTGGGTGACGAACGTGGAGGCCATCGTGCGCATCCGTACCGGCGAGTCCGGGCACGACGCGATCTAGCCAGTATGCAGCCCGTCGACGCCGCCACCATCAAGCGCATGCGCGCACACCTGATCGGTGACGGCGACCTCGCCGGCCGCAATCTCGCGCGCCGCCTGTCGCAGCAGGCCGACTCGTGGTTCTACAGCCTCGGGGCGCACCTGCCCGAGGGGTGGGCGGTGATGGCCACGGGCGGCTACGCCCGCGGCGTGCTCAGCCCCGGCAGCGACATCGACGTGATGCTGATCCATCCGCAGAAGGCCCGTGACGGGCAGGTGCGGGAGATCGCCGAGCAGCTCTGGTATCCATTCTGGGACGGTGGCCTGAAGCTGGGGCCGGCGGCGCACAGCGAGAAGAGCTTGTTCGCACTGACATCGGCCGACCTCGACACCGCGACGGCGGTTCTCCGCGTGCGTCACCTCGCCGGCGACCGCGCGGTGGTCGAGACGCTGCAGACGCACGCGCTCGAGCAGTGGCGACGCAAGCCGAACTTCTGGCTCGAGCGGCTGCTGGAAACTGGCCAGCAGCGGTGGGAGAAGAGTGGCGACGTCGCCTCGCTGCTCGAACCCGACCTGAAGGACGGCCGCGGCGGCCTGCGCGACTACGACGCGATCCGATGGGCACTCGCGGTCGACCGGCCCGACGTGACGGCGGCACTGGATGGTGTCGCCGAGGATCTCGCCGGCCCGGCCGAGCTGCTGCTGGCCATCCGGTGCGAACTTCACCGGGTGACTGGTCGCGCCTCGAACGTGCTGCAACTGCAGGACCAAGACCGGGTGGGCACCGCGATGGGCTACGCCAGCGCGGATGCGCTGATGCTGAACGTCGCCGGCGCGGCGCACACGATCGAGTGGGCCACCGAGAGGTTCTGGCGGCGCATCGAGCGGATGCTGCACGGCGCCGGCAAGGGCGCTCTTCGCACGGGCGCGATCCTCGGCCCGGGTGTCACCGTGCTGGATGGCGAAGCGCACATCGGCCCCGAGGCCGAGGTCGACGAGCCGTGGTACGTGTTCCACCTCGCCGCGACTGCAGCCCACGCGGGGCTGCCGGTGAGCGCGCAGTCGCTGCAGGTGCTGGCCGGCCGTGGCTCCGAGCCGGGCATTCCGTGGGACGACCGTACCCGCCAGTCGTTCCTCAGCCTGCTGGGGGCCGGCCCCGAGCTGGTTGGCGCAGTCGAGGCGCTCGAGCGCTTCGACCTGTTCAGCCGGTTCGTGCCCGAATGGCGACACGTGCGCAGCTTGCCCCAGCGCAATGCCTTCCACACGTACACGGTCGATCGTCACCTGCTGCAGACGGTGGCCAACGCGAACGAGTATGTGCGTCAGGTGCAGCGCCCCGATCTGCTGCTGGCGGGAGCGCTGTTGCACGACATCGGCAAGGGCCTGCCCGGCGATCACACCGAGGTGGGAATGCGCATGGTCGTCACCATCGGCGAGCGAATGGGCTACTCGGCCGACGAGATCGACGTGCTCGTGAAGTTGGTGCAACACCACCTGCTGCTCTCCGAGACAGCGACACGACGCGATCTCAGCGACCCGCGCACCTGGGCCAACGTGGCCGACGCCGTCGGCAACCTGCAGGTACTCGAGCTGCTCGATGCGCTCTCCCGAGCAGACAGCATGGCCACGGGGCCGTCGGCCTGGTCGTCGTGGAAGGCGGTGTTGTTCGACGACCTCGTGGATCGCACGGTGGCACATCTGTTGGGAGGTGGCCGGAGCACCGAGCAGCAGCGCGACATCAGCCGGTATGCCCCGCTCGTCGCCGCGGTGCAACAGCATGGTGGCATGCACCTGGAACACGAGGCCGATGGCGGGTTCGAGGTGTTGCGCATCGCCAGCACCGACCGCAGTGGTCTGTTCGCCCTGATCGCCGGCACGCTGTCACTGCACAGCGTCGAGGTGATCGGCGCCGAGGCGTACACCAGCCCGGATGGCACCGCGGTCGACGAGCTGCGCATCAGCTCGGTTCCCGGCGCGGTGGTGCCGTGGCAGCGCATCGAGCACGACCTGCGCGCTGCCCTCGACGGCGAGCTCGACATCGACGCCCGCTTGGCCCAGCGCATCGCCGCGAGGTCGCGACGCCGGCCATCCGCAGCGGCGACCCCGCGCCGCGAGGTGCTGATCAGCAACGACGCCTCCGACCAGACGACGATGATCGACGTACGCGCCCCAGACGGCCCGGCAGTGCTCTACCGCCTGTCGCATGAGCTGGCCGCAGCCGGCCTCGACATCCGCTCGGCGAAGGTGGCCACGCTGGGCCACGAGGTGGTCGACGTCTTCTACGTGACCGCGAACGGCGTCAAGGTGCCCGCGCAGGGCCACGACGACCTGCGCGCCCGCCTGAAGCTCGCCCTCGACGACTGACCGCACCTCCCTCTCCCTTCTCCGCTTCATGTCACACACGGACCACGGCGATCCGTGGTGTGGTGTCGCGGGACATCGCTGACGGGGGTGTCGCGGGACATCGCTGACACTGGTGTTGATTCTGTCAGCGGTTCCGCTCGACTGGGTAGTGCTTCTGGTCTGGGTCGATGGTGATGCTTCGCACATGCCGGCCCTCGTGGAAGATCGCGCAGTCGTGTCCGGTGATCATGACGGTGAAGGTCTGCAGCGAGTACTCGGTGCCCAGACCGATGGTGTGGCGTCTGCCCAGGGCGACGTTGCCGCTGCTGTTGCTGGTCCGGGTGCGCACGATCGTGCTTGTGTCGGTGATCGGATGCCCCGCCGGCATCGCTGCTGGCATCGCACCCCAGACAGCGGCGGGTGTTCTGCCCTTCAGCGCGCGGTGCGGTCGCTCGTAGTTGTAGTGGTGGACGAACCGGTCGAGCTGGCCCTGCAACTCGCGCAGGCTGCGAGCGGGAGTCTGTTTGGCCAGCCACTTCTTCATCGTCTGATGGAACCGTTCGACCTTGCCGCAGGTCTGCGGGTGGAAGGGCATCGACGCGATCGGCAACACACCCAGCCTGCGCAGGTTCAGCTCGAGAAGGCTGGTGGTGTTGCGTCG
>JAUSLV010000033.1 GCA_030645495.1 Actinomycetota bacterium | reverse complement strand
GCCCATGGTGACGAGATTCGGGCCAAGGCTGCACAGATGAGTGAGCGCGAGTTCCGTCGCTGGTTGCAGATGATGGTGCGCCGTCTGCGTCAGGACGATGCGGTGGCCCGGCTGGCACGCCAGAAGAGTGCGTGTCGCGCGAACTGGTGGATCGATCAGGAGGGGATGTGGAACCTGCGCGGCCGGTTCGACCCCGAGACGGGGGCACGGCTGCAGGGCCGGCTGCGAGCTGCGACCGATCAGTTGGCGCAGGGGTCCGCTTTGCCTGGGGCGCCGGATGATCCGGGCGAGCGGCGCCTGTGGTTGCAGGCCCACGCGCTGGCCACTTTGATCGACGGCGACGTCGGGGCGTCGTCGGGGCCGGAGATGTTGGTGGTGATCGATGCGGCGACACTGCTCACCGGCGAGCATGACCGCACGGTGCTCGACATGTTCGGGTTCGATCTGCCGATCGACACGATCCGCCGCTGGGCCTGCGAAGGCAGCATCACGCCGGTGATCGTCGGCCTCGATGGCACCCGGCTGATGTTGGGTCGCACGACCAGGTTGGCGTCAGCCGACCAACGCCGAGCCCTCGCGGTGCTGTATCGCACGTGTTCGTGTTGTGACACGCCGTTCGATCGATGTCAGATCCACCACGTGGACTGGTGGGAAAAGGGTGGGGCCACCGACATCGACAAGATGGTTCCGCAGTGTTCGCGATGTCACCACCTCGCCCACGAAGGCGGGCACCGGCTGCACCTGAATGCGGATCGCAGCCTGACAGTGATCGAACCGAACGGCACGGTGCACGAACACGCGCCACCTCGGGTGTGGCCCAGCCGGGCGACCGCCGCCTGACACGAACACCACGAACACCACCTGGAGCGCGAACAGGGTGGCCCCGGAGGGCCACCCTGGAAGAGTTCGAGATGTGTGCGACTTAGCGGCGCAGGCCGTTGGCCGCGACGATGCGGCGGTAACGCTCGATGTCGATGTTCTTCACGTAGTCGAGCATGCGACGACGCTGACCCACCAGCTTGAGCAGGCCACGACGGCTGTGGTGGTCCTTCTTGTGGGTCTTGAAGTGCTCGGTGAGGTGGTTGATGCGACCGGTGAGCAGTGCGATCTGCACTTCCGGGGAACCGGTGTCGCCCTCGTGGAGCTTGTGCTTCTCGATGATGTCCTGATCAGCCATGATTGCTGCCTTCCGTGAGGAGGTCGCCGTGCGAGGCGTGCCATTCACGCCTACGGCATCGCATCGGAGGTTGAGCCCCGATGGACGGGCGAAATGCTATCGGCCCCTCAGCGCTGTTGCATCCCTACACTCGCAGGAATGAGCCGGATCGTCCTGCGCGACCTCACGAAGTCATTCGGTGAGCTGCCCGTCGTCGATCCCCTCTCGCTGTCGGTGCAGGCCGGCGAGTTCGTCAGCATCATCGGCCCGTCGGGCTGCGGCAAGACCACGCTCGTGCGGGTGATCGCCGGGCTCGAGCCCGCCACTTCGGGCGATGTGGAGGTGGATGGCGCACCGCCGCGCCACGCTCGTGCCAACAAACGGGTGGCGATGGTGCCGCAACAGCCTGGCCTGCTGCCGTGGCGCACCGTACGCGCGAACGCCCGCCTGCTGCTCGACGTCAACCGTGCGGCCAACCCCACCGACGCCGTCGCCCCCGAGGCGCTGCTCGACGAGGTGGGCCTGTCCGGCTTCCTCGACCGGTTCCCGCACGAACTGTCGGGTGGCATGCAACAGCGGGTCGCCCTCGTGCGTGCCTTGGCGCTGCACGCGCCACTGCTGGTGATGGACGAACCGTTCGCCGCGCTCGACGAGATCACCCGCGCCGAGATGCGCGTGCTGCTGAACCGACTCGTGGAGGGCAAGCACGTCACCGTGCTGTTCGTCACCCACAGCATCGCCGAAGCAGTCGCCCTCAGCGACCGGGTGCTGGTCAGCAGCCCGCGCCCCGCCAGCATCATCGCCGACATCGCCATCGACCTGCACCGCCCGCGCCCCACCGATGTGGAAGACCACCCTCGCTTCGTCGAGCTGTGCGCCAACGTGCGCCACGCGCTGCATCGGGGGATGGCGCTGTGACCCATCAGCTGCTCCGCCGCCTGCTCGCCCCGCTCGTGGGCATCGTCGTTTTCCTCGGCGCCTGGGAGCTGCTGGTGCGCACCCAACACGTGCGGCCGTTCGTGCTGCGCGCCCCGTCGCGCATCGTCCACTACCTGGGCCAACAGGCCGGCGACTACACCGGCGCGGCGTGGGTCACGATCCAGCACGCGATGATTGGCACCGCCTTCGCGCTGCTGGTGGCCTTGCTGATCGGCTCGGCGATGGCCGCCTCGTCGTTCTTCGAACACGCTGCGCAACCGGTGCTCACCCTGTTGCAGGTCACCCCATTCGTCGCCTACATCGCCTCCGTGGTGCTGTGGTTGGGGTCCGGCACCAAGCCGGCCGTGTTCATCGTCGCCCTCGTGTGCATGCCCGCGTTCACATTCGCCACCGTCGACGGCATGCGCGGCGCCGACCCCGCCGCCCGCGAGCTGCTCGCCTCGGTGGACGCCACCCGCTGGGAGGTGCTCTGGCGGCTGCGCCTGCCGTCGGCGATGCCGTCGCTGTTCACCACCGCGCGCTACAACGTGGGCCTCGCCCTGATCGCCGCCTACCTCGTGGAGGGTGGCAACTTCGCCAACGAGGGACTCGGCGCGATCGGCAAGCGGGCGGCCGCGTTCAACAAGGGCGACGCACTGTGGGCCGCGGTCTTCTCGATGGCACTGCTGGGCACGATCTCGTTGGTACTGATCTCGGTGGCGCAGCGGTTGGTGATGCATTGGCACGTTTCACAACGTCGCCAACTACGGTGAAGCCGATGTCGCAACCGGCCCCGAACCCCCAACTGGCAGCGCTACGCACCCGCATCGACGAGCTCGATGCGGCGCTGATCGCCATCGTGGCCGAGCGTCTCGCCGTGTGCCGCGAGGTGGCCGACGTGAAGCAGGGCACCGACACGCCGGTGATCCAGCCGGCCCGTGTGCGCGACGTGGTCACCTCCCGTCGCCAGCAGGCGATCGAGGCCGGCGTCGACGCCGACTTCGCCGAGCAACTGTTCCGTGTGCTGCTCACCGAAACCCATCGCATCGAGGTGGCCGGCCACCGCCCCGATCTGGCACCCGACAAGCTGGCTGCGGCAGGCCAGCGCTCGGGGCTCGACACCGTGGCCAGCCGCGTGGATCACATCGTGATCGCCGTGCACGATCTCGCCGCCGCCACCCTCTCGCTGGTGCAACGCTTCGGCTTCCACGAGGTGGCGCTCGCCGACCCCCGGCCGGGCATCGTGGCGCTCAGCGCCGGCGGGGTGACGTTCGTGTTCGTGGGCCCCGTGGCCTCCCCGGCTGTCGCCGCCTACCTGGCGCAGCACGGTCCCGGGGTGCAGCACGTCTCGATCGAGGTGCTCAACGCCGGTTACGCCCGTGCCTGCCTGCAGGACGGCGGTGCCCCGCTGCTCACCGACGTGGCGGTCGACGCCGACGGCCACGAGCAGTTCTTCGCCGCCGACGACCCCGCCGCCGGGGTGCAACTGGGCTTCATCTCCCGCACCGGGCACCGGGTGGGTGTGGGGACCGCAAACGTTTTGTCAATGTTCGATGCAATGGCCCGCCGATAGCCTCGTGTCATGTCGCGTCGAAGCGCTGTTGCGCTCACTCTTGCCGCCTTGTCGCTGATCTCCGCTTGCAGCGGCGACGACACCACCATCGGCAGCCCCGAACCCACGGCCGACAACTCCACCCCGATCGATGTCGTCCCCGACGTCGTTGACGGTGCACCGCTGCCGGCCGCGCGCTGCGAGGCCAACAAGGCGGCCGGTACCATCACCTACCTGTCCAGCTTCGACTTCGCGGCCTCCGCCTCGATCGTCGACGTGCTGGTGGCGAACGCCAAGGGTTACTACGCCGATCTGTGCCTCGACGTGCAGCTGAAGCCCAGCTTCTCGGTCGAGAACTACCCGCTGATCGCGGCCAACGACGCCCAGTTCTCCTCCGGCGGCTCGTTCAGCGAGATGGTCGATTTCGCCGGCGCCAACGATGCCGGGTTCGTCGCGCTCGCCGTGGAGGGCCGCACGGGTATCGATGCGCTGATCACCAAGCAGGGCGAGGTACCCACGCTGGCCTCGATCAAGGGCACCAAGATCGGCGTCAAGGGCGCGATCACCCCGTCGGTGAAAGCGATGCTGGCGATGGAAGGTCTCGTCGAGGGCAGCGACTACGAGACGGTGCTGCTCGACGGCTTCGACCCCACGGTGCACATGGAAGTGCCGGGCATCATCGGATTCCCCGGCTACAAGAGCAACGAGCCGAACCAGCTGACCGCCGCCGGCGTGTCGTTCAAGCTGTACGACCCGGCCGATTACGACATTCCCGGCAGCTTCGGCATCATCTACACGAACCAACAGTTCCTCGACGAACACCCCTCCGCTGCCACCGACTTCATGCGCGCCACGATGCGCGGCCTGGCCGACGCCATCGCCGACCCCGAGGCCGCCGCCAACATCGCTGTCGAGGCGATCAATGCCAATGGCAACGCGCTGTACCTGTCGCCCGAGGGCGAGATCGCCCGCTGGGGTGTCGAGTCGCGACTCGTCGAGCAATCCGTCACCGCCGACGCCCCGCTGGGCGTGCCGCAACTCGACCTGCTGACCGAGGAAGTCACCGTGTACACCGAGATCGGCCTGTTCAACGGCCTGTTGCCGGTGATCGACACGCTCGTCGACGCGTCGGTGCTGCAGAGCCTCTACGACGCCGCCGGCACCCTCATCTGGCCCTCCAGCTGACGATTCATTCACCCAACACGGTGCGAGCGTGTTCGATGTCGTTCTTCAACTGACCCTTCAGCGCGTCGATCCCCTCGAACTTACGCTCACTGCGCAGGAAGTTCGTGAATTGCACACGCGCATGCTCGTCGTAGAGATCGCCGGCGAAGTCGATGAGGTGCGCCTCCAGCAGTGACGCATCGGCATGCTCGTAGAACGTGGGCCGCCGACCGAGGTTCATCGCACACGCGTGGCGGGTGCCGTCGGGGCGGAAGTACCAGCCGGCGTACACCCCATCGGCGGGCAGGCACGTGGCCTTGGCCACCTCCACGTTGGCCGTGGGGAAGCCCAGCAGGCGCCCACGCTGGTCGCCGAGGCGCACCACGCCGCGAGCTTCGAAGGGGTGGCCCAGCATGCGCGCGGCCAGCTCGACCTGCCCACCTGCCATTGCCCTGCGGATGGCAGTGGAACTGATCGGCTCGTCGGGGCCATCGGTACGCGGCACCAGCGAGAGGGGCAGCACTTCGAACCCGGCGTTGACCCCCAACTCGCGCAGGGTGGTCACATTGCCGCCACGGTTGTGACCGAAGTGGAAGTCGTCGCCCACCACCACCAGCGACGTTGCCAGGCAATCCACCAGCACGCGCTGGGCGAACGCCATCGGCTCTTCCTGCGACTGGGTCTGGTCGAACGTGACGACCACGGTGGCGTCGACGCCCGTGCACGCCAACAGCTCGAGCTTCTGGTCGAGGTCGGTGAGCAGTTGTGGAGCGCTCTCGGGGCGAACCACCGACGCCGGGTGGCGGTCGAACGTGACGACCACCGAACGCGCCCCGGATTCCCGCGCCCGCCGACGCACTTCGGCAATCACGGCTTGATGCCCGAGGTGCACGCCGTCGTACGCACCGATGGTGATGACCGTCCGCTGGCCCGGGTAGGGCTGAGTCGAGAGGTCGGTGACGACGAGCACGAGCAGCAACGCTAGCGCTACGACCGGATCAGGCCACTACCACTGCCGGCTTGGCCGCCCCGTCGCCGAACCCCTCGTACATCGCCAGGAGTGTGCCGTCGGGGCCGAGCACTGCCCACGGGCCGTCGCCGTGCATGCCCGCACGGGCCCGGTCCAGCACCCGGCCGTTGCGCACCAGCGCCGCTGCGGCCTCGTCGAGGGTGACGTGCGGATAGTCGCGCACTGCCTCGGGCAGCGACAGCAGACCAACGGTGTCGGGTGGGAGTGCCTGGTCGGCGGTGAAGCTGCCCACCGCGGTGCGGCGCAGGTTGCGCAAGTGTGCCCCTCCCCCGCACAGGCGGCCGAGATCGTCGGCCAGCGTGCGGATGTAGGTGCCCTTCGAGCAGTGCACGGATGCCGTGTACACCACCGGATCTGCCGTGGGTTCGATGTCGAAGCGATACACCGTCACGGGGCGCGGCGCCCGCTCGACCTCCACACCCTCGCGCGCCAACTCGTGCAGGCGCTTGCCGTCGATCTTCACCGCGCTCACCATCGGCGGGATCTGCTCGATCGCGCCGGTGAGGTGCTCGCGCACCATCGTCTGCACGGTCTCTGGTGCCAGCCCGGCCATGTCGAACGTGGCGGTGACCACGCCGGTGGAATCCAGCGAGTCGGTGGTGCTGCCGAACACGATCTCGGCCGAGTACGTCTTGCCCAGGTCGGTGAGGAAGCGCAGTAGACGCGTGGCTTTACCCACACCCACCAGCAGCACGCCGGTGGCATCGGGGTCGAGTGTGCCGGCGTGGCCCACCTGGCGCTCGCCGAACGTGCGGCGCAACATGCCCACGACATCGTGGCTGGTGACACCTGCCGGCTTGTCGACCACGGCCAGGCCGTGCGTGGTGGGTGGCTTACGATTCGCCATCTTGCTCGGGGTCGGGCGGGCGCACGGGCAGGGTTGCCTCGTCGTGCAGGATCTCCTCGATGCGCAAGGCGGTGCGGATCGCCGTGTCGGGCTTGAACGACAGGATCGGCGTCTTCTTCGAGCGGATCTGTTTGCCGACCGCACTCTGCAGGCGAACACGGTGGTCGCCCAGCGCGGCGACGATGTCGGCATCGGCCTCTTCGCCGAACAGCGAATCGAAGTGGATGATGGCGCGGTTCATCTCCGGGTCGACATCGACCGCAGTGACGGTGACCAGCGACAGGCGCTCGTCGTCGATACGCGTCAGTTCCTCGGCGATGACCTCGCGCAACGAGGTGCTGAGGCGGGCCTCGCGAGGGTAGCGATGGTGGCTGGGTGCCGCAGGGCGGCGGGGCTTGCTCACGGGAACATCCTGTCAGTCGAATCGGGGCGCGGCGCGCAGTGAGCGCTTGAGTTCGGCCATGCCCGAGGTGGTGGCGATGGTTTCGATCGCATCCCACAGGCGGGTGGCCGCCTCGCCGCGTGGGATGGTGGAGATGACCGGGCCGAAGAAGCTTGCTTCGTCGGCCGTGCCGGGGTGGAAGGTGATGATCGGGGTGCCCACATCGCGGCCGGTGCGGGCCAACCCGAGTTCGGTGTCGTCGCGGATGTAGGCATCGTGGGTGTCGTTCAGCGCGTGCGCCGCCAGTTCATCGGGCAACCCGGCGGCCGACAGCATCTCGGCCATGAACGCCACCGGCTCGTCGTTGATCTCCGGCCGCCGCTGTTCGAGATGGAACGCGGTGCCCAACGCGGTGTACAGGGCACCCACGGCCTCGTTGCCGTGCTGCAGTCGCACCTCGTCGCACACCCGATGCGTGAAGATGCCGGCCATGTGCGCCGCGCGGTGCGATTCGGTGTACGAATCGGGTTCGCGGCCCTCGTTGATCAGCTTCAGCGAGATGAACCGCCATCCGACCGTGTAGTGCCGTTGCTGTTGCACCTCCACGACCCACCGGGACGTGATCCACGCCCACGGGCAGACAGGGTCGAAGAAGAACTCGAGATCGGCCATGAGACGACGTTACCCAGGCGTCAGACGCGAGCGATCTCGCGCTCTTCGAAGGTTTCGATGAGGTCGCCCGGCTTGAGGTCTTGGAAGTCGCTGAGGCCGACGCCACACTCGAAGCCCTCGCGGACCTCGCGTGCATCTTCCTTGAAGCGCTTGAGCGACGTGATCGCGCCCTTCCAGATGATCGTGCCGTCGCGCAGGAAGCGCACCTTCGAGCCACGGGTGATCGCACCGCTGCGCACCATGCAGCCGGCGATGGCGCCGATGCGAGGAACACGGAAGATCTCGCGGACCTCGGCTTCGCCGGTGACCACTTCCTCGAACTCGGGGGCGAGCATGCCCACCATCGCCCGCTCGATGTCCTCGAGCAGTTTGTAGATGATCTCGTAGGTACGGATCTCGACGCCCTCGGCCTCGGCCATCTCGCGCGCCTTCTTGTCGGGGCGCACGTTGAAGCCGATGAGCGTGGCATTGGTGGTAGCGGCCAGGCTGATGTCGTTCTCGGTGATACCACCGACGGCACGGTGCACGAAGGCCAGCTTGACCTCTTCGCGCTCCAGCCGCCGCAGGCTCTCGGTGACGGCCTCGAGCGAACCCTGCACGTCGGCCTTCAGCACCAGGTTCAGGGTGGCGACCTCGCCGGCCTGGATCTGGTTGAAGATGTCCTCCAGCTTCACGCCCGTGCTGAGGCGGGCATCGCCGCGCTGCGCCTTGAGGCGGTAGCGCTGCTCGCGGGCCTCGGCCACGGTGCGGGCCGTCTTCTCCGTTTCCGACGAGCGGAACTCGTCGCCGGCGTTGGGCACGCTCTGCAGACCGAGCACCTGCACCGGGGTGCTGGGGCCGGCCGACTTCACTTGCTCGCCCTTGTCGTTGATCATCGCGCGCACGCGACCCCAGGCGGCACCGGCGACGATCGGGTCGCCCACCTTCAGCTCGCCCTTGTCGACGAGGATGGTGGCCACCGGGCCACGACCGATGTCGAGGTTGGCCTCGAGCACGACACCCTTGGCACGACCCGTGGGGTTGGCGGTGAGCTCTTCGATCTCGGCGACGGCGGCCAGCTGCTCGAGCAGGTCGTCGACACCGAGGTTCTGCTGCGCCGACATCTCGACGACGATCGTGTCGCCGCCCCAGCTCTCGGGCACGAGTTCGTGCTCGGACAGCTGGGAGAGCACGCGCTGCACGTCGGCGTTCTCCTTGTCGATCTTGTTGAGCGCCACCACGATCGGCACTTCTGCCGCCCTCGCGTGGTTGATCGCCTCAATCGTCTGCGGCATCACACCGTCGTCGGCCGCCACCATCAACACGACGATGTCGGTGACCTGCGCACCACGGGCACGCATCTTGGTGAACGCCGCGTGGCCAGGGGTGTCGAGGAAGGTGATCTTGCGGCCGTCGACATCCACCATGTAGGCACCGATGTGCTGCGTGATGCCACCGGCCTCGCCGGCCACCACGTTGGCGTTGCGGATCTTGTCGAGCAGCGTGGTCTTACCGTGGTCGACGTGACCCATGACGGTGATGACCGGGGCGCGGGGCACCTGCAGCGTCTCGTCGTCGTCGTCGCTGTCGTCGAACAACGCCTGCAACTCGAGCTCTTCCTGCTGACCGGGTTCCACCAGCAGCAGGTCGGCACCGACCTCCAGCGCGAACAGTTCCATCTGCTCGTCGGTGAGGGTCATCGTGGCGGTGACCATCTCGCCGTTCTGCAGCAGGAAGCGGATCACGTCGGCGGCCGTGCGGTTCAGCTTGGGAGCGAACTCCTGCGCCGACACGCCACGCTCGACGATGATCGTGCCCTCGGGCACGGGAGCGTTCGTGGCCGTGTAGTTGCTGTTGTAGTTCGGCTGCATCTCGTCGAAGTCGCGACGACGACGAGCACGGCTCTTCTTGCGCGGGGCACGGCGCTGACCGTTGGGGCGCGGACCGCCACCACCACCGGGACGAGCACCCGGACCACCAGGACCACCGGGGCCACCGCCAGGGCCGCCACCGGGCCGCGGCGCGAAGCCGCCGCCAGGGCGCGGGCCACCAGGGCCGCCCGTGCGCGGGGCGAACCCGCCACCGGGGCGCGGGCCACCAGGGCCGCCAGGACGGGCACCGGGGCCACCAGGACCACCGGGGCGAGCGGTGTAGCCACCCGTGCGCGGGGCGCCAGGGGCACCCGTACGCGGGGCGCCAGGGCCACCGGCGCGAAGGCCACCGGGCGGCGGCGGGATCGGCTTGCCCGACGACGACATCGGCCGACCGCCACCGGGCGGCGGCGGGATCGGCTTGCCCGACGTGGACGTGGGGTGAGCACCGGGGGGCATCGGCGGGCGACCCGGGGGCGGGCCGGCCGGGCGAGCGGGCTGCGCCGCGGGCGCACGAGGTGCCGACGACACCGGCGGGGCGCTGTCGGTGCGCAGCGGTGCCGAGCTGGCGGGGCGCGGCGGCTCGCCGGTGGGGCGGCTGGAGATTCGCGCGGCAGGTGCGGGCGCCTCGGCGACGGGCGCCTCGGCGACAGGAGCCTCGGCGACAGGTGCAGGGACCTCGACCACGGGCGCCGGCGCGGGTGCTTCCACCACCGGTGCGGGTGCGGGTGCGGGAGCGGGTGCTTCCACCACGGGGACGGGTGCGGGAGCAGGAGCGGGTGCTTCCACCACCGGTGCAGGTGCGGGCGCGGCGGCCTCGGCGGCCTTGGGCTCGGCGGCCTTCTTGGCCGCGACCTTCTTCACCGGCTTGGGCGCGTCGGCCTTGTCGCCTGCAGGCGCGTCGGCCTTCGGCTCGGCGGCGGCAGCCTTCTTGGCGGTCTTCTTGACCGGCTTGGGCTCTTCGGGCTGTTCCGGTCGCGTCAGGCCGTCACGTTCCGCGCGCCGACGGAGACGGTCGGCCTGCGCCTCGATGAGCGTGGAGGAGTGACTCTTCACCCCGACACCCATCACGTCGCAGAGCGCCATCGCCTCCGCATTCGTCATTCCGAGCTCTTTCGCGAGCTCGTGCACGCGCATGTTCTTTGCCAAAACCCGTTTCAGCCTTTCGTCGAACTCAATAGTTCCATGTTGATGATCACGTCATCGAACGCGATCCGCACCTGTTGGTCAAGATCGTGAACGATCTCGACCGGAGCCGAACGCTTCCACGCACGCTCGAACGCCTTCTTGCGTTCGGCCGTGACGAAGCATTCGTACGAGCACAACCAGGCTCCCCTGCCGGCCGCGGTGCGGCTGACGGTGGCGCCCTGTGCGCTCATCGCACACCTGATCATCTGCGACTTGGGCCGTTGGTGGCGGCAGCCGATGCAGGTGCGCTGCGGTTCAGCGGTGCGGATGTCAGACGTGGTCACCACCTGCTTCCGTCTCGGCGGTTTCCTCGGCGGGAGCCGTTTCCTCGGCGGGAACGGCCTCGGCAGGGCCTTGGGCAGCTTCCGTAGCCTGCTCGTTCCACTGTTCCTGAGTGAGCACGGTGCCGTCGGCCGCGTGCCATTCCATCGCGCCGGACTCGGCGTTGGGCACCCATTCGCCTTCTTCGTAGTCGGCATCGTCGATACCCGACACCGGCTCGGTCTCGCCACGGATGTCGATGCGCACACCAGTGAGGCGGGCCGCCAACCGTGCGTTCTGGCCCTCCTTGCCGATGGCCAGGCTGAGCTGGTTGTCGGGCACGATCACGTCGGCCTGGGTGGCGTCGTCGCTGATGATCACCGCGGTGACCTTCGCGGGCGACAGGGCCTTGGCGACGAAATCGGCGAGATCCTCGCTGAACGGCACGATGTCGATCTTCTCGCCGCGCAGCTCGTTCACGACCATGCGCACACGACCGCCACGGGCGCCCACGCAGGCACCGACGGGGTCCACGTTGTGGTCGTTGCTCCACACCGCGATCTTCGTGCGGTGGCCGGGTTCGCGGGCGCAACCCTTGATCTCGACGATGCCGTCGGCGATCTCGGGCACTTCCAGCTCGAACAAGCGCTTGATCAGGCCCGGGTGGGTACGGCTGACCACGATCTGCGGGCCCTTGGCGGTCTTGCGCACCTCGACGATGTACGCCTTGACGCGGTCGCCGGGGGTGGGGCGCTCGAAGGGCACCTGCTCGGCCTTGGGCAGCAAGCTCTCGACCCGACCGAGGTCGAGCAGGGTATAGCGGTCGTCGGCCTGCTGGATGATGCCGGTGACGATGTCGCCCTCGCGGTTCGCGTACTCCTCGAACTTGCGGTCGCGCTCGGCCTCGCGGATGCGCTGGCTCATCACCTGGCGGAACGTCTGCGCGGCGATGCGGCCCATCTCTTCCTTGCGCGGCGTGTCGTCGCGCTCGTTCACCCACACGCCGTCGTCGTCGACGTCGTAGGCCAGGAACGTGAACTCGAACGTGTCGGGGTTCACTTCCACGACCACCTCGGCGGCAGCGCCGGGGCGGCGCTTGTAGGCGGTGGCCAGTGCGTCGACGAGCACGTGGAGCAGCGTGTCGACCGAGATGTTCTTCTCGTTGGCCAACATCTTGATCGCTTCGGACATGTCGAGATTGCTCATCTCGCGTCCTCCTTCTTCGCGGCTCTCGTAGGTTGCTTGGGGGTGGGGCCCCACACGAAGACCGTGCGGGCCCGATCGATCTTGTCGAGGTTGACCGTGCGCTCGACCGTGCCGTCCTTGCCGGGCTCGTCGAGGATGATCGTGCACGTGCGATCGTCGGCAGCGGTGAGCACGCCCTGCAGGCGGCGCTCGGCGTTGGTGGCATCGCGCAGGCGAACGGCGATGGTCTTGCCCAGTTCGCGCTGGAAATGGGCCGGGGTGCGCAATGTGCGCTCGAGCCCGGGGCTGGTGACCTCGAGCGTGTAGTGCCCGGCGATCGGGTCGTGGTGGTCGAAATCGCGCCCGACGAGGCGGGTGACGAGCGTGATGTCTTCCAGCGAGACGCCTGCCTCGCTGCCCACAGGGCTGTCGATGGTGATCCGCAGGGTGCCGCCGCGGAACTCGAGGTCGTAGAGATCGAGCGAGAGATCGGTGACGATCGGAAGCACGATCTGACGGATCTTGTCGAGGTTCTGTTCGCTCATCTACGGCCTCCTCTCGGGAAATTGTGCCCTAACAGTGCAGAAGGCGTGGACCATGACAGCCCACGCCTCCAGTTCAGGGAACTTCAAAGGACCTGCTGAGTATATCCCCCAGCCGGTATTCTTCGCCCGTGCTCCGAATGTCGACGCTGTTCCTCCGTACGCTCCGGGAGGACCCCGCCGATGCCGAGGTCGCCGGTCACCGCCTGCTGGTGCGGGCCGGCTACATCCGCCGGGCGGCCCCGGGCGGGTTCACCTGGCTGCCGCTGGGCTGGATCGTGTACCGCAACATCGAGCGGATCGTCCGCGAGGAGATGGACCGCGAGGGCTTCCAGGAAGTGCACTTCCCCGCCCTGTTGCCCAAGGAGCCCTACGAGGCCACCGGCCGCTGGACCGACTACGGCGACAACCTGTTTCGCCTGAAAGACCGCAAGGGCGCCGATTTCCTGCTGGCCCCCACCCACGAGGAGATGTTCACGCTCCTGGTGAAGGATCTGTACAGCAGCTACAAAGATCTGCCGCTGGTGCTCTACCAGATCCAGACCAAGTACCGCGACGAGGCTCGCCCCCGCGCCGGCCTGCTGCGCGGCCGCGAGTTCGTGATGAAAGACTCGTACAGCTTCGACGTCGACGACGAGGGGCTGGAGGCCAGCTACCAGAAGCACCGCGTGGCCTACCAACGCACGTTCGACCGCCTCGGCCTGCCGATCGTGATCGTGTCGGCGATGAGCGGCGCGATGGGCGGCTCGGCCAGCGAAGAGTTCCTGGCCCCGATGGTGGTGGGCGAAGACACCTACGTTCGCTGCACCACCTGCGACTACGCGGCCAACACCGAGGCCGTGCAAGTGGCCCCACCGGCCACCATCGCGTTCGAGGGCCTGCCCGCCGCCGAGGTGGTCGACACGCCCGATACACCCACGATCCAGACGCTCGTCGACCTGTTCAACGCCCGCGCCGATCTGCGCCGCCCCGACCGCGACTGGACCGCGGCCGACACGTTGAAGAACCTGGTCGTGAAGCTGAAGAACCCCGACGGCACGTTCACCGCGCTGGCCATCGGCGTGCCCGGCGACCGCGATGTCGACATGAAGCGCCTCGAAGCGCAGGTGTCGCCGGCCGAGATCGAGCCGTTCACCGAGGCCGACTTCGCGCTGCACCCGTCGCTGGCCAAGGGCTACATCGGGCCCGGCGCGCTGGGCCTCGAGCACGCCTCCGGCATCCGCTTCCTGGTGGATCCGCGCATCGTCGACGGCACCCGCTGGATCACCGGCGCCGACAGCCCCGGCAAGCACGTCAAGGATCTGGTGATGGGCCGCGACTTCACGCCCGACGGCATCATCGAGGCCGCCGAGGTGCACGACGACGACCCGTGCCCGAAGTGCGGTTCGCCGCTGGAGATGGCCCGCGGCATCGAGATGGGCCACATCTTCCAGCTCGGCCGCAAGTACGCCGAGGCGCTGGGCCTCACCGTGCTCGACGAACACGGCAAGACCCGCGTGGTCACGATGGGCTCGTACGGCATCGGCGTGTCGCGCGCCGTGGCCGCCGTCGCCGAACTGAACAACGACACCAAAGGCCTGATCTGGCCGCGCGCCGTGGCCCCCGCCGATGTGCACATCGTCGCCACCGGCAAGGCCACCGACCCGCAGTTGCCCGCCGCCGAGTTGTTGGCCGCGGAGTGCGAGGCCGCCGGCCTGCGCGTGCTGTTCGACGACCGCGTGGGCGTGTCGCCGGGCGTGAAGTTCAACGACGCCGAGCTGGTGGGCGTGCCCACGATCGTGGTGGTCGGCCGTGGCTTGGCCGACGGCGTGGTCGAGGTGAAAGACCGCCGCACCGGCGACAAGGCCGACATCGCCCTGGCCGATGTCGTGGCCCACCTGCGTACCCAGCTCTGACGGCTACGCTGCCCCCAACTCAGAGCGGGAGAGCTGTCATGTCCAACCTTCGTATTCGTCGCGCCGGCATTGCCGCCGCGCTGATCGCCGCGACCGTGGCTGCCTACATGGTCGGCGCAGATGCGTCTGCCTCGCCCGTACCGGCGGTGGTGGTGCCGATCACCCCGTGCCGTCTGCTCGACACACGCACCGACAACAACGTCGGCCTGCGCAGCACACCCTTGGGCGCAGGCGAGACCGCCACGTTCACCGTGTGGGGCACCAACGGCAACTGCACCATCCCCACCACCGCCAACGGCATCGTCGCCAACGTCACCATCGTCAACCCCACCGCACCCAGCTTCCTCACCCTCTACCCCGGCGACGCCACCCGACCCAACGCGTCCAACCTCAACTGGCGCGCCGGCGACGCACCCACCCCCAACCTCGCCTCCGTCGCCCTCTCCGCCACCGGCACGATCAAGACCTACAACCTCACCGGCACCGTCGACGTCATCATCGACATCACCGGCTACCTGCTGCCCACCACCAGCGGCGCCGGCGGCGGCCGCAACCGACTCACCCTCGACCAGATCGCCCGACTGCGCTGGGACCAAGACCCCGGCCGGCCTGGCACCCACTCCACCGGCGTGGGCCCGGTGGGCGTGGCCTTCGACGGCGCCAACATCTGGGTCACCAACTACTCCGTCAGCACCGTGTCGAAGATCAACCCGACCACCGGCACCAAGGTCGACTACGACACAGGAACGTCTCCGGAGGGCGTGGCCTTCGACGGCACCAGCATCTGGACCGCGAACTACGGCAACCACACCGTGTCCAAGATCAATCCGGCCACCGGCACCCGCACCGACTATGGCACCGGCCTTTCACCCCGAGCGGTCGCCTTCGACGGCACCCACATCTGGATCACCAACTCCGATAGCGGCACCGTGTCGAAGATGAACCCGGCCACCGGCACCAGGGATGACTATCCGGTCGGCACCACCCCTTTCGGCATCGCGTTCGACGGCACGAACCTCTGGATCACCGACGCCGACTCCCTCAACGTGCACAAGATGGACACCAGCGGCAATCTCCTCATCTCGTACGCCACTGCCGGGTATGCGCGCGGGATCGCCTACGACGGCAAGAGCATCTGGATCACCAACTTCAACGGCACCTCGGTGTCGAGGATGAACCCAACCACCGGCAGCAGGGTCGAGTTCGCCGTCGGGGCCAACCCCTACGGCGTCGCCTACGACGGCACCAACATCTGGGTCGTCAACAACGGCGGCGGCAACGTCTCGAAGATGGATCCATCCACCGGCACACGAGTCGACTACGCCGTCGGCGCCAGCCCCTATGGCGTGGCGTACGACGGCACCAACATCTGGGTTGCCAACTACGGCGACAACACCGTGTCCAAGCTGCTGCCCTGACCCGGCCCGGCCAGTGACCTAGGTCCCTGGCTTACCGGCCGTCGCGCGGGCTTCGCTGACGGAATGCGTCTGCTCCTCATCGAATCCACCCCTGGAAACGCCACCGGCATCGGTGCCCACCTCACCGCCGAGGGCCACGAGGTGGTCACCTGCGGCGACGATCATGGCGGCCCCTGCCGCGGGGCCACCCACCATGTGGCCTGCCCGATGGAGCAACACATCGACCTCACCATCGTCGCTCGCGAGGCCAGTTCCACGCGCACCCTGGCCGAGATGGGCTCGGTGTGCGCCACCCGCCACCGCGTGCCGCTGATGGAGGTCGACCCGCTGCAGGACGGCCTCCCCAGCGTCGCTGTCGCCCAGGCCGTCGCCGGTCGCGCGGTCGCCGCCGGATACGCCAACGCCATCCGCAACGAGTTGGCCCACTTGCCTGCGCTGGTGGAGGTGCACCGCACACCCGCCCACATCCGGGTGACGGTGCAGGTGCCCGAGCGCCACAACACGCCGCAGGCCCTGTCGGCCGTTGCCGACAGGACCCGCAAAGCCGTGCGTGAGTACGACCCCTACGTGCAGGGCATCGACGTGGCGGTTGTGTGCTACCCCGACCCTGCCTGATCCGGCACCCTGACTAGCTGAACTTCACCAGGCCCTGGTCGATCACCACGCGGTCGGCGGCCGAGGTGGTGAACACCGCTGCACCGGGCGCGGTGCGCCACATCCGGATCGTGAGCGCCTCGCCGGGCATCACCGGCGACGAGAAGCGACCTTCGATGTGGTGGAACCGGGTGGCGTCGTTGCCGCACAACTCGGCCAGCAGCGCCCGACCGGTGAACCCGTAGGTGCACAGGCCGTGCAGGATCGGCCGATCGAAGCCCCCCATTGCCGCGAACTTCGGGTCGGTGTGCAGCGGGTTGCGGTCGCCCGACAGGCGGTACACGAACGCCTGGTCGGGGCTGGTGTGGTAGGTCACCTCGTGATCGGGGGCCTTGCCCTCGGGCGGTTCGTTCTGCGCGCCCGACGGGCCGCGGTCGCCACCCCAGCCGCCCTCGCCGCGGATGAACACCGAGGTGCGCAGGCTCCACAACGGCTCGCCGGCGGCGGTCTTCACGTCGTTCTCGAACACGACCACCGCCGCCTTGCCCTTGTCGTACATGGCGACGACGCGGTCTTGCTGGGTGACCTCGGCGGCCACCGGGATCGGGCGGTGCAAGGTGATCGCCTGCGTTCCGTGTACCAGCATCGCCGGGTTGAAGGTGCCGATGCTCTCCATCGCGCGGGCACCCGCCGACATATTGTCGACACCGGCGACCACCGCGAACGTGGGGTACACCTGCTGAGCGACATCGATCGAGTTCTCGGTCGTGAACGCCAGGGCATCCTGGCCGGCGCCGATACCCACGGCGTAGAGCAGGCAGTCTTTCGACGTCCAGTGGGTGGTGCGCAGGTCGCCGACGGTGCCGACGGCATCAGGGTTCAAGGGCATGTGAGTTCCTCCTACTTCTGCCGCGGCTGCGGGGCGCCACCGGGCTCGCCGTTCATGCCCGAGTTGGGGCGGGCTTGAGCGAGCAGGTCGGCCACGATCGGACCGAGGATCGTGGGGTCGTCGACCGGCGCATGGCGCGGGCCACGCACCCAGCCTTCCGCCACCGCCAGCACTTGGCCGCTGGCCTCGAACACGCGACCGCTGACGTCGGCCGACTGCTCGCTGGCCAGCCAGGTGACGATCGGGGCGATCCAGCGCGGCGAGCGGGCTTCGCGCTCTTCGTCGGTCTCGGGGGCCGGGCCGAGGCCCTCGGTCATGCGGGTGAGGGCCACCGGGCCCACCGCGTTGACCGTCACGCCGTAGCGGGCCAGCTCGAGCGCGGCGATGTTGGTGAACGCAGCGATACCGGCCTTGGCCGCGCCGTAGTTGGTCTGGCCCGGGTTGCCATAGATACCGCTGACGGAGGTGGTGTTGATGATCCGGCCCGACACCGGCTTGCCGGCCTTGCTCTGCTCGCGCCAGTAGGCGGCGGCCCAGCGGCTGGGGGCGAAGGTGCCCTTCAGGTGCACGTTGATGACTGCGTCCCACTCCTGCTCGGTCATGTTCACCAACACGCGGTCGCGCAGGATGCCGGCGTTGTTGACCACCACGTGGAGATCGCCGAACGTCTCGACCGCGGTGTTGATCAGGCGCTGGGCGCCCTCCCAGTCGGAGACACTGTCGCCGTTGGCGACGGCCTCGCCACCCATGGCGATGATCTCGTTGACCACTTGCTGCGCCGGGCTGACATCGCCACCGGTGCCGTCGATGCTGGCGCCGACGTCGTTCACGACGACCTTCGCCCCGTGATAGGCCAAGCTGAGCGCGTGTTCGCGGCCGATGCCGCGCCCCGCGCCGGTGACGATGGCGACGCGGCCTTCACACAATCTGCTCATGGGTTACCTCACTCATAGTCGGAATGGTGCCGTGACCGGCCCGATCGCATCATAAGGTGGTCACCATGTGCGACTACGAGCTGACTCGGCGCGACGTGCTGTTCGGCACGGGCCTCGCGCTCGCAGGGTTCGCCTTCGGTTCTGCCGAGGCGAGAGCCTTCGCCGGCGGTTCCGGCCCGACGCCCGAGGTGCCGGCGGTGGAAGTGATGCCCGGCCTGCAGATCTATCCCCGCGCAGCGTGGGGCTCCGACCTGCCCCCGAAGGCGCGCCTCCAACGCGAAGACCCGCGGTTCTTCCTGATCCATCACACCGCCACCTCGAACTACTACACGAGCGCCCGCGACCTGATCCGCTCGGGGTACCGCCACCAGACCACGGCCCCCAGGTTCTGGCCCGACGTGTGCTACGAGTTCTTCGTCGGCCGCGACGGCGACGTGTGGGAAGGCCGCGCCGGGGCCCTCGGCGGCCCGGTCGTCGCCGATGCCACCAACGGCAGTCAGGGCTTCGCCCAGCTCGTGTGCCTGATGGGCGACTTCACCGAGGTGCAGCCCACGCAGGCGGCGATCAACTCCACCGTGAAGCTGCTCGCCTGGCTGGCCGACCGCTACGACGTTCCCACCGAGCCGGGGGCCACGGCGACGTTCGTGTCACGCGGCTCCGAGCGCTATGACACGGGCGTGGTGGTCACCACCCCGACGATCGCCGGCCATCGCGACATGTCGCACACCAACTGCCCCGGCGTCGCGTTCTATCCGACGATCCCCAGCTTGCGCCCGCTCGTGCACGCGCAGCGGCTGGCATGGAAGAGCCTCCAGAAGCCGGCGCTGCGCCTGAGCCTGCCGCTCTGAATCCGGCCGTAGCCTGTGCGGCCGTGTCCTTCGTTCCCGCACCCCATCACGATGCAGCCGTAGCCGACGCGCTCATCGTCGGTGCCGGCCCGGCAGGAACCGCTGCGGCTGTCAGCCTCGCTCGCGCCGGGGGCCGAGTCGTGGTGATCGACAAGGCCCTGTTCCCGCGCGACAAGTGCTGCGGCGACGGGCTCACCACGCTGGCGCTGCGGGAACTGGAGGCGCTCGGGCTGCGACCCGAACAGGTGCCGAACTGGCAGACGGTGGAACAGGTGTGGTTGCGGTCGCCATCGGGCCGCGAGGTGTGCCTGCCGCTGCCCACCGACGGAGTGTTCGCCGCCACCGCACCACGGCGAGAACTCGACGCGGCACTGGTGCGGTTGGCGCGCTCGGCCGGCGCCGAGATCCACGAGGGCCACGCCATCACGGCCGTGCGCCAGTTCGACGACCGGGTCGAGGCCGACGTGGAGGGGCTGGGCACCATCGCCGCTCGCTTCCTCGTGGCCGCCGACGGCATGTGGTCGCCCACGCGCAAGCTGCTGGGCCTGGCCGACGACGGCTACCTGGGCGAGTGGCACGGGTTCCGCCAGTACGCCTGCAACGTCACCGGGCCCGCCGCCGAGCGCCTGTACGTGTGGTTCGAGCCCGACATGCTGCCGGGCTACGCCTGGAGCTTCCCGCTGCCCGATGGTCGCGTGAACCTGGGCTTCGGCGTGATGCGCGACGGCACCCGCACCGGCAAGGAGATGAAGGCCCAGTGGCAGGGCCTGATCGACCGACCGCACATTCGTGCCGCGCTGGGCGCCGACGTGCAACTGGAAGACCGCCACACCGCGCTCCCCATCCCGGCCGGCATCGACAAAGCCGTGCTCACCGCTGGGCGGGTGCTGTTCGTCGGCGATGCGGCCCGGGCCACCGACGTGATGACCGGCGAGGGGATCGGCCAAGCGGTGCTCACCGGCCGGTTGGCGGCAGCGGCCGTGCTCGCCGGTCGTGCCGTCAACCCCATCGGCGATGCGACCGTGGTGCGCGGCGCGTACGAGCGCTCGGTGCGCAGCCACCTGCTGGCCGACCACCGTCTGTCGAAGGTGCTCAGCGGCTGGTTGGCGCGGCCGTTGCTCGCTCGCGGCGCGGTGCGGGTGGTTGGCCTCAACGACTGGACGAAGCGCAACTTCGCCCGCTGGATGTTCGAGGACGAACACCGCTCGATCATGTTCACCCCTCGCCGCTGGCACCGCCACTTCCTCACTCGCCCCGGCGCCTACCGCGCCTGAGTACGGTGCAACCATGACAGCGAACGAGCAGGTCGCCCAGCACGTGCAGCGAGTGTGGAGCGACGAGATCATTCCCCAGCTGTGCGACTACATCGCCATTCCTTGCGTGTCGGCGGACTACGACCCCGGGTGGAAGGCGCACGGTCACATGGATCGCGCCGTCGAGCAGATCCGTGCGTGGTGCGCGGCACGACCCATCGCCGGGTTGACCGTCGAAGTGCTCGAGCTGGAGGGGCGCAGCCCGCTCATCGTCGCCGAGGTGCCGGCGTTCGGCGGTGGCGCGAGCGACGACACCGTGATGCTCTACGGCCACTTCGACAAGCAGCCCGAGATGGTGGGCTGGCGTGACGACCTCGGCCCGTGGACTCCGGTGATCGAGGGTGAGCGCCTGTACGGCCGCGGTGGTGCCGACGACGGATACGCCGCGTTCGCGTCACTGCTGGCCATCGAGGCTGCGCAGGCGGCGGGCCTCGCACACACGCGTTTGATCGTGCTCATCGAGGGCAGCGAGGAGAGCGGCAGCCCCGACCTGCCCGCGTACATCGAGGCGCTGAAGGCCCGCATCGGCTCGCCCACGCTCGTGCTGTGTCTCGACTCGGGGTGCATCGACCACGAACGGCTGTGGGTCACCACGTCGCTGCGCGGTCTCGTGTCGGGTGTGCTGCGTGTGGAGGTGCTCACCGAGGGGGTGCACAGTGGCGAGGCCAGCGGCGTCGTGCCGTCGTCGTTCCGTATCGCCCGGCAGCTGCTCGAGCGCCTGGAGGACAGTGCCACCGGGAAGCTGTTGCTGCCCGAACTGCACGTCGAGGTTCCCGCCGATCGGCTGGCGCAGACCGCCGCCACGGCCACCGAGTTCCCCATCGAGGATCACTTCCCGTGGGCAGGCGGCACTCGGCCGATGAGCGACGACTCGACCTCGCAGCTGCTGGGCCGCACCTGGTCGCCGGCCCTCAGCGTCACCGGCGTGGACGGCATTCCGCCGCTCGGCAGCGCCGGCAACGTGCTGCGCCCGCACACGTCGCTGCTGCTCAGCCTGCGCCTGCCACCCACCTGCGATCCGCGCGCCGCGCTCGCAGCCGTGGCGCAGTGCCTCACCGCCGACCCGCCGTACGGGGCGACCGTGCAGTTCCTCGACGGCCAGTACGGCCCCGGTTGGAACGCGCCGAGCTTCGCGCCGTGGCTGCAGCAGGCGCTCGACCAGGCCAGTGAAGCGACGTTCGGCAACGCGTCGATGGCGTTCGGCGAGGGTGGCTCGATCCCGTTCATGGGGATGCTCGGCTCGATGTTCCCGGCGGCGCAGTTCGTGATCACGGGCGTGCTGGGCCCCGGCTCGAACGCGCACGGCCCGAACGAGTTCTTGCAGATCCCTACCGCGGTCAAGCTCACCGAGTGCCTCGCTCACGTGCTGCACGCGCACGCCACGCGCTGACGTGCTGAAGCTGCTGCGATCCAACGCGGATCTGCGCGCACTCTTCGTCGCGCAGGTGATCTCGTTCATGGGCGACTGGTTCACGTTCGTGGCCGTCACCGGCATCATCAAGGACGCCACCGGCAGCGCGTTCCTGGTGTCGCTGGCGTACGTGTCGTTCTCGCTGCCGTCGTTCCTGGCCTCACCGATCGCCGGCCCGATGGTCGATCGGTTCGATCGCCGCCGCCTGCTGCTGGTGGTGTCGGGCGGCCAGGCCATCGCCGCCCTCGGGTTGCTGACGGCCAGCGGCGATCGCGTCTGGCCGCTGTTCGTGTTCCAAGGGCTGATCAGCGCGATGGCCGCATTCATCAAGCCGGCGATCGACGCGGGCATTCCCAACCTGGCTCGCGACCTCGATGAGCTGCGCACGGCGAACGCGCTGTTCGGCAGCACGTGGGGCGTGATGCTGGCAGTTGGCGCTGCGCTGGGCGGCGTGTTCAGCGAGGTGTTCGGCCGCAACGCAGCGTTCATCGCCGACGCCGTGTCGTTCGCGCTCGCGCTGGGCCTGTTCGCCCTCATCCGCCGGCCGATGCAAGAGCCACAGCACGCGCATCGTCCCACCATGCGACCACTGGCCGACATGACCGAGGCGGTGCACTACGCCCGCCAGGACAAGGTGGTGATGGCGCTGATCGCCAGCAAGTCGACCTTCGCCATCGGAGCCGCCACGGTGAGCCAGCTACCCGTGCTGGCGACGTCGGTGTACGGCTGGAAGGACGGCGGCACCGGCATGTTGTTGGCTGCGCGCGGCGCAGGTGCAGGGCTGGGGCCGCTGCTCGCCTCATGGTTCACCAAGGGCAGCCTCGCCCGCGTGCTGCGCGTGTGCGGGTTCTCCGGCCTGGTGTTCAGTGTCGCCTACGTGGCCGCCGCCTGGTCGCCGGTGATCTTCATGGCCGCCGCGCTCATCACCATCGGCCATCTCGGCGGTGGGGCGCAATGGACGCTCAGCACGTACGGCCTGCAGATGCGCACGCCCGACCACATCCGCGGCCGCGTGATGGCCGGCGACTACGCGATCGTGACGCTGGTGATGAGCATCATCGGGCTGCTGTCGGGTGTGATGTCCGAGGCCGTCGACGTGCGCTGGACGATCACCGCGTTCGCCGGCGTCGGCGGCCTGGCCGGCCTGGCCTACATTGCGTGGACGAAACCGATCATCGACAAACTGAGTTAGGTACACCTTACATCTTTCGTGTATGGTGATGTACACACCACACGAAAGGCCCCCAGATGATCACGCGCACCACCCGCCTCGTCGCCATCGCTGCAGCAGCGCTCAGCGTGGTCGCCGCCGCCTGTAGCGACGACAACGACAGTTCCTCCTCTTCGCCGGGCAGCATCACCGTGTACAGCGGTCGCAGCGAAGAGCTGGTGAAGCCCCTGCTCGACCAGTTCTCGGCAGAGACCGGCATCACCATCGAGTTCCGCGCCGGCGACAGCGGCGAGTTGGCGGCTCAGCTGATCACCGAAGGCGATGCCTCCCCGGCCGACGTGTTCTTCTCGCAGGACGCCGGCGCGCTCGGCGCGCTCCAGAAGGCGGGCATGTTGTCCACGCTGCCCGACGAACTGTTGTCGCCGGTGCCTGGCGCCTACCGCTCCGCCGACGGCGAGTGGGTGGGTACCAGCGGCCGCGTGCGGGTGTTGGTGATCAACCCCGACCTCGTGGCGAACCCGCCCACCACGGTCGACGAACTACTCGATCCCCAGTGGAAGGGCAGGATCGGCTTCGCTCCGAGCAACGCGTCGTGGCAGTCGTTCGTGACCGGGCTACGCGTGCTGCGTGGTGACGACGGTGCTCGCGAATGGCTGGAAGGCTTCGCGGCCAACGACCCGGTCGCCTACGAGAAGAATGGTGCCGTCCGCGACGCGGTGAACTCGGGCGAGGTGGCCATCGGCCTGGTGAACCACTACTACCTCTACGAGAAGATCGCTGCCGACGGTGCCGCCAACGTGCGGGCGGTGAACCAGTTCCTGGCCCCCGGCGACGCGGGCGGGTTGGTGAACGTCGCCGGAGTCGGCGTGCTGAAGTCCAGCGGCAATCGCACCGCAGCGCTCGCGCTGGTCGAGTTCCTCCTGTCCGAGACCGCCCAGCGCTACTTCGCCGAGAAGACGTTCGAGTATCCTCTCGTCGCCGGCGTCGCCCTGCCCGACGGCCTGCCCACGCTCGATGAACTCGACCCGCCCGCCATCGATCTCTCCGACCTCGACACACTCGCCGAGACCCAAGAACTGCTCGCGGATGTCGGTCTGCTCACACGATGAAACGTGATCGGCCGCCGCTGGCGCTGATCGTGCCGGCGGCGGCCGCCTCCCTCGTGGCGGTCGTGCCCATCTGGTACCTCGTCGACCGCTCACTCGACCGCGGCGTCGACGAGGTGCGCGACGAACTGTGGCGGCGACGCACGCTCGACCTGGTGCTGAACAGCGTCGGTCTGTCGGCCGCCGTCACCGCGCTGTGCGTGATCATCGGCGTCGCTGCTGCCTGGCTGGTCGTGCGCAGCAACCTCGCCGGCCGACGTTTCTTGCACGTGGCGTTCGCACTGCCCCTGGCCGTACCGTCGTACCTGGCCGCGTTCGCCTGGATCTCGTGGCGACCGCAAGTGGCCGGGTTCTCCGGTGCAGTGCTGGTGCTCACGCTGGTGTCGTACCCGTATGTGATGCTGCCCGTCGCCGCGGCGCTCTCACGGCTCGACCCCGGCCAGGAAGACGTCGCCCGCTCGCTCGGGCATTCGCGGCTGCAGGTGCTGCTGCGCCTCACGCTGCCGCAACTCCGCACGTCCATCGCCGCCGGTGCCTTGCTCGTGGCGCTGTACGTGCTCAGCGACTTCGGTGCTGTCGCCGCAATGCGGTACGAGGCGTTCACCTGGGTGATCTATGGCGCCTACCGGGCCGGCTTCAATCCGTCGCGCGCGGCGATCCTCGCCTCGGTGTTGGTGTTGCTCGCGCTCGTGCTCGTGATCGCCGAGTCGTCCGCCCGCGGCCGTGCCGCCGCGCGCGTCGGCAGCGGATCGCCTCGTGTCGGCACCCCGGTGGAGTTGGGCAGGGCAACGCCACTCGCCTACCTCTTCTCGGCTGCCGTGCTGCTGCCCGCGGTGGTGTTCCCCATGTGGCGGATCATCACGTGGGTCACCGAGTCGGTGACCGCCGACGTGCAGTTCTCCGATGTGCGCGACGCGCTCTGGAACACCGTCAAGCTCGCGGCGCTGGCTGCCGCGGCGACGATCGTGCTGGCGTTCCCGGTAGGGGTGCTCGCGGCAAGGTCGAGAGGAGCGTTGGGTCGGGTGTTCGAGCGGTCGACCTATGTCGCCCACGCGCTGCCCGGGATCGTCGTCGCGATCTCGCTGGTGTTCGTCGGGGTCAGGTTGCTGCGGCCGATCTACCTGGAACTGCCGTTGCTGGTGCTCGGCTACGTCGTGCTGTTCCTGCCGCTCGCCGTGGGTGCCGTGCGCAACTCGGTGGAACAGGCACCACCACGGCTGGAGGAGGTGGCCCGCTCGCTGGGCAACGGGCCGATGGCCGTGCTGCGTCGGATCACTGCACCGCTGGCGCTGCCCGGCATCGGCGCCGGAGCGGCGATGGTGTTCCTCACCACGATGAAGGAGTTGCCGGTCACGTTGGTGCTGCGCCCCACCGGCACCGAGACGTTGGCCACCAGGTTGTGGCGGCACACCTCGGTGTCGGACTATGCCGATGCCGGCCCATATGCTCTGGCCCTCGTGTTGTTCGCCGCGATCCCTGCCGCCCTGTTGGCCAAGGCCACGCGATGAGCGGCGACCCCGTCCTCGAGGTGCGTGGGGTGCACAAGGCGTTCGGTGCACGGGAAGTGCTGCACGGCATCGACCTCGATGTCGCCGCGGGTGAGATCGTGGCGGTGCTCGGTCCGTCCGGATGCGGAAAGACCACGCTGCTGCGCCTGATCGCCGGTTTCGAGCGACTCGACGCCGGGTCCATCGCGGTCAACGGCATCGAGGTGGCGGGCAGCCAGCACTGTGTGCCGCCCGAGCGTCGCCAGGTGGGTGTGGTGCCGCAGGAAGGTGCCCTGTTCCCCCACCTCGACGTTGCCCGCAACATCGGCTACGGCTTGCACAAAGGCCCCGAAGCGACGGCTCGCGTGCACGAGATGCTGGAACTCGTCGGGCTCGCCGGGCGCGGCGAGCAGCGACCGAACGAACTCTCCGGCGGCCAACAGCAGCGAGTCGCTCTCGCCAGGGCGCTCGCGCCACGGCCATCGCTGGTGCTGCTCGACGAGCCGTTCTCGTCGCTGGATGCCGCGATGAGGGCTCAGGTCCGCGACGAGGTCTTCGACGTGCTGCGCACTGCCGGAGCAACTGCCATCCTGGTCACCCATGACCAGCAGGAGGCACTGTCCGTCGCTGATCGGGTCGCGGTGATGCTCGATGGCCGGATTGCCCAGTTCGGCGATCCCGACGTGCTGTACGAGCGGCCGACCAGCCTGGAGGTGGCGCGGTTCGTGGGCGACGCGGTGCTGCTGCCCGGCACCCTCACCGGCGATGCCGCCACCTGTTCGCTCGGTGAACTCGCGCTTCGGGGCGACCACCCACCGTCGGGCCCGGTCGTGCTCGTCGTTCGGCCCGAACAGTTCGAACTCCACGGCCACCCGACAGCGACCGACATCGCCGGTCTCGTCGTCGGCCGCTCGTTCTTCGGTCATGACGGCACCGTGCGAGTGGCACTCGACGACGGCACCATGATCGTGTGCCGCACCCACGCGGGCCGGCTGCCCCAGCGCGGCGAGCGCGTCGGCGTGCGCGTGGGTTCGCCCGTCTTGGCCTTCCCCGCTACGCCGTGACGCTGCGGCCCACGTGCACGGCATCCGCCGCGTGCTTGGCGTGGTAGCTGCTGCGGGTGAGCGGGCTGGCCTCCACGTGGCCGATGCCCAACGCCTCGCCCACGTGCTTCCAGCGGGTGAACTCCGTGGGGTCGGCGTAGCGAGCCACGGGGAGATGGTTCGTGGTGGGCCGCAGGTACTGGCCGATGGTGACGATGTCGGTGCCGATACCGGCGAGGTCGGCGAGCAGGCCCTCCACCTCCGTGTCGGTTTCACCCAGCCCGAGCATGAACCCGGTCTTGATCGTGAGGCCGGTGGCCTTCGCGCGTGACAGCACACCGAGGCTGCGTGCGTAGCCCGCGCTGGGGCGCACGGCTCGCTGCAGGCGGGCCACCGTTTCCACGTTGTGGTTGAACACATCGGGGCGGGCCGCGAACAACAGCGCCAGCGATGAGTCGTCGCCCTTGGCGTCGCTGACCAGTGTCTCGATCATCGTGCTCGGGCGGGCCGTGCGGATCGCCGCCACGCACTGCGCCACGTGCGCGAACCCGCCGTCGTCGAGATCGTCGCGGGCCACCATCGTGAGCACCGCATGGTCCAGTTGCATCTCGGCGATCGCCGCGGCGATGCGGGCCGGTTCGTCGAGCGCGGGCGCGGCGGGCTTGCGCGTGTCGACCAGGCAGAACCCGCACGCCCGTGTGCACCGCTCGCCCAACACCATGAACGTGGCCGTTCCGTCGGCCCAGCAGTCACTGAGGTTGGGGCACCCTGCCTCTTCGCACACGGTGACCAGCGCGTGGTCGCGCACGGTCTTCTTCAGCGCCAGCACCTCCACGCCCAGCTTCACCTTCGGCCGCAGCCACTCGGGCTTGCGCAGCGAGATCGACAGCCCGTCGCTCACCCCGGCTTGCGCCAGCCGCGCCTCGGCGCGGCTGCCCGACTCGCCGGGCCCCTCGCCTCGCGAGAACGGTGCCAGATCCTCCGGCCGCACCTTCCACGCCACATCCTGCCGTTCCGGCGTGCCCCACTGGCCGGAAGCGTGGCGGACCAGCACCTCCACCACCGTGGCGAGGTCGGCCTGAATGCCCTCCTCGGCCAGCGACGTCACCGGCTTGTCGGCGATGCCGCAGGGCACGATGTAGTCGCGCATGTAGCGCATGTCGGGGTGCACATTGAGCGCGAAGCCGTGCATCGTGCGGCCATTGGCCAGCCGCACCCCGATCGCGCAGATCTTGCGCTCGCCCACCCACACGCCGGGGTACTCGGGCTTCACGTGTGCGTCGGCCACGCCCAGTTCGTGCAGCGTGCTCACGATCACCTGCTGGATCGCGGCCACGTGATCGGCCGCGCCCAGTGAGTTGGGCACGTTCACGATCGGGTAGCCCACCAGCTGTCCGGGGCCGTGGTAGGTGACGTCGCCGCCACGCTTCACCGACACCAGCTCGGCACCCACCGACGCAGGATCGACGAGCACGTTGGTGGCCAGATCGGCACGGGGGCCATGTGTGAACACGTGCGGGTGCTCGAGCAACAACAGGTGTTGCTCGCTCCCGTGCTCGAACAGCGCGTGTTGCAGGGCGAGCGCCTCGCGGTAGGGCACTCGCCCCAACCAGCGCACCCTCATCTACAGCTCCTGCGACCAGTCGCGAGTTTCGAGCAGCTGCTTCACCTTCACCAGGAAGCCGGCGGCATAGGCACCGTCGAAGGCACGGTGGTCCCAGGTCATCGCCAGGTTGCCCACCGGGTGGATGACGATCGCCTCGGTGCCGTCGGCCAGGTTGGCCACCACGGGCTTGCGCACGATCGCATCGGTGGAGAGGATCGCCACCTGCGGTTGGTTGATGACCGCCATCGTGAGCACGCTGCCCGACGAGCCGTTGTTGGTGATGGTGAACGTGCCACCCGAGATCTCGTCGGGGCCCAGCTTGCGGGTACGGGCCCGGCCGGCGAGATCGGTGATCTCGCGAGCGATGGCCCGCAGGCGCTTGCTGTCGGCCGACCGCACCACCGGCACGAGCAGACCCTCGTAGTCGAGATCGACGGCGATCCCGATGTCGACGTAGTTGTGCACGACCAGTTCGTTCGCACCCACGCTGGCGTTGAGGTGCGGGAACTCGGCCAGGGCGTCGATCACCGCACGGGTGATGAACGGCAGGTACGTGAGGCTGAAGCCCTCCGTCGCCTTCCATTCGGCCTTCACCTTGCCGCGAGTGGCGTCAACGTTGTGGAAGTCGACCTCTACCACGCTGAACGCGTGCGGGCTGGTGGCCTTGCTGGCCAGCATGTGGCTGCCGGTGAGCTTGCGGATTTTGCTGAGCGGCACGAGCGTGTCGCGCTCGCCGGGCGCTGCCGCCGGTGCGGAGGCGATGGCCGGACGTGCCGGGGCCGAGGCGATCGCCGCGTGCGCGGGGGCAGCCGCCAACGCCGCGGCCGGAGCTGCGGGGGCAGCTGCTGTGGGGGCGTCAGCGTGATGCGCGTCGATGTAGTCGAGCACGTCGTCGCGGGTGATCCGCCCGCCAGGGCCAGAGCCGGGGATCGCGTCGGGATCGATGCCGTGCTCGGCGACGAGGCGGCGAACCACCGGCGACAGCAGTCGGCTGTCGTGCTCGCCGGCCGGTGCCGCTGCGGGTGCGGGGGCCGGTGCCGCTGCGGGTGCGGGTGCCGGTGCGGGTGCCGGGGTCGGGGTCGGTACCTCGACGGCGGGCGCAGGGGCCGGGGCAGGGGCCTCCACCACCGGCGCAGGGGCGGGCGCAGGTGCAGGTGCAGCGGGCGCGCCGTCGGACGCACCGACGACGGCGATCACGGTGCCGACCGGGACGGTGTCGCCCTCGGCCGCACGAATCTCGAGCACAATGCCGGCCACGGGCGACGGCACTTCCGTGTCGACCTTGTCGGTGCTCACCTCGAACAGCGCCTCATCGGCCGCGACGGTGTCGCCGACCTTCTTGAACCAACGGGTGATCGTGCCCTCGGTGACGGTTTCGCCCAGTTGCGGCAAGGTGACATCAGCCATCTCGAGTGTCCTTAAGCGTTCAGGCTGCGGCCGGTGAGCGACAGCACGGTCTCGCCGAACAACTCGGTGAGACTGGGATGGGGTTGGATGAACTCGGCGGTTTCCGCCACCGTGGCTTCCCAGTTGACGGCAAGGTAGCCGCCGCTGAGCTGCTCGGTGACCCACGGGCCCACCATGTGCACGCCGAGGATCTGGCCGGCATTGCCGTTGGCGTCGCGCTTGGCGATGACCTTCACCAGGCCGTCGAGTTCGCCGAGGATCTGGGCACGGCTGTTCGCGCGGAACTGGTG
This sequence comes from Actinomycetota bacterium, assembly GCA_030645495.1. Lineage (GTDB taxonomy): Bacteria > Actinomycetota > Acidimicrobiia > Acidimicrobiales > Ilumatobacteraceae > UBA668. The sequence continues at coordinate 373,554 of JAUSLV010000033.1, read as the reverse complement.
CTTGGCCACCACCACGTCGAAGCCGGCCTCGCGAGCGGCCTCCTCGCTGGGACCGGCGAAGGCCACCTCGGGGTGGCAGTAGATCGCCCACGGCACACGGTCGTAGCGGATCGGCAGCGGCGCTTCGTTGAGGATGTGCTTGGTGACCAGGATCGCCTCGGCGTAGCCCACGTGGGCCAACGCGGGCGTGTTGATCAGGTCGCCCACGGCGTACACACCGGGCTCGCCGGTGCGGCAGTACTCGTCGACCTCGACGAAGCCGCGGTCGGTGACCTGCACGGCGGTTCCCTGCAGACCGAGCTGGTCGGCGTAGGGGCGGCGGCCGATGCTGACGACCACCGCGTCGACCTCGAGGTTCTCGACATCGGCGTCGGTGGCGCCGAAGTGCACCGTCGTGCCGCCGGCGCCGTTGGGCGTGTGGCCCAACACCTTCACGCCGGTGCGGATGTCGATCTGCTTCTTCTTGAAGCTGCGCACCACCACGTTGGCCACGTCGGTGTCGAGCCCGGGCAGGATCTTCGGCAGCCCCTCGAGGATCGTGACGGTGGCGCCGAGGTCGGCGAACGTGCTGGCGAACTCGCAGCCGATGGCACCGCCACCGATGACCGCGACCCGCTGCGGCACATAGTCGAGCATCAACACTTCGTCGCTGGTCATCACCGGGCCGGCGGGCTCGAAGCCGGGGATCGTGCGCGGCACGGAACCCGAGGCGAGGATCACGTTGGTGCCGGTGAGCGTGCTGCTGGAGCCGTCGGGGTGGGCGACGGTGACGGTGCGGTCGGCGCCCAGCGTGCCCACACCGTCGAGGATCGTGATCTTCTTCGACTTCATGAACGTGCCGAGGCTCTTCACGATGCCGTCGACGATCTTCTGCTTGCGGGCCTGGGCGGCGCCGAAGTTGACCGACGAGATGCCATTGGTCTCGATGCCGAACTCGGCGGCATGCGCCACATGACGGTTCACCGCGGCGGTCTCGAGGAACGCCTTCGCGGGAATGCACCCACGGTTGAGGCAGGTGCCGCCCAGCGCGCCCTTCTCGACCAGCGCGACATTCAGGCCGGCCGACGTGGCGTAGAGCGCAGCTCCGTATCCGCCGGGGCCGCCACCGATCACCACCACGTCGAACTGCTGCTGCTCCATCGGCTCTAGCTCCTTCTCACCCAACGATTGCCCGGGCAACGGTACCGGCGATCACACCAGTCTCCAGCGAACCTGCTCCTCGGCACGGATGAACAGCAGTTGACGATCCCTGGTGGTGAACTCGTCGGTGGGGAACGACAGCGTGCAGGTGACGGCTTCGATCGTGAAGCCGGTGCATGCGTCGGCGCCGCCGGCGATCAGGTCGACCGGCTTGGGCACGCCCACCAACGTGAACGCATTCAGCCCCGAGGCATCGACGACACCCGACAGCGTGACAGTGACGACGATGACGCCATCGGCCTCGGCGATGCTGTTCACCACGACCACGGCATCGCCGGCCGTGCCCCTGTCGCCCACACCCAACGCTTCGGTGGTCTCCTGGTTGGCCAGCCGTAACAGCTGGATGCCGCCCGCCAGCAGGATCGCCAGGCCGCAGGTGACGGCGAGCAGGAGCAGGGTACGGGTGCGCATGGCGACGCACAGGCTAGAGGTAACCTGCGCTCCATGCGCCGTGTACTCGCCTCCCTCGCGGTGCTCGGCGTGGTGTTGGCCGGCTGTGGCAACGAGGGGTCGCGCCCGTCGTCCAGTGCCGCGCCGCCCGCCACAGCGTCGGCGAACGGCGAGGCCCCCGAGGCACTGCAGCTCACTGCGCCGCTCGTGGGCGGCGGCACGATCGATCTCGCTCAGTACGCAGGCACCACCGTGGCGCTGTGGTTCTGGGCGCCCACTTGAAGCACCTGCAACCACGAAGCCCCCTCGGTCGAGGCGGTCAGCAAACAATGGGCCGGCAAGGTGCAATTCGTCGGCGTCGCCTGGTTCGGTGACGACGCTGCCTTCCAAGGGTTCATCGACAAGCACGGGCTCACGTTCCCGCAGATCAGCGACGACGATGGTGAAGTGTTCTCCCGCTACGGCGTGCCCGGCCAGCCGGCGCTGGTGATCATCGACGCCGCCGGCGGCACGCAGCAGCTGTTCGGCGCGGTCGACGAGGCGCTGCTGAACGACCTGCTCACCGACGCCACCGCCTGATCCTCAGGCCGGGCGGGCGATCTTGATCCGCCGCAGCGGCGGCAGCGTGGGCGGCGGCGACTTGCGCGGCGGCAGCGCTTCCAGCAGGTGGGCGGTGATGTGGGCGATCTCGGCGACCGCGTGTTCGAACGCGGTCTCGGTGGCAGCGGTGGGCTTCTGCACCCCGCTCACCTTGCGCACGTACTGACGCGCGGCGGCCTCGATCTCCTCGGTGGTGGCCACGGGTTCCAGCCCGCGCAGTGTGGTGATGTTGCGACACATGGGGCCGACTGTACGCCCCCTCCTCACGCCCCGGCCATGGGCACAGCCGCACGCCAGCCGACTTCGGTGCCGTCGGGGCGGTAGTGGTGCCAGTGGCCGTGTTGGTCGCGCACGACGGTGTAGCCGTGGGTGGCGCGCCATCGGTTGTGGTGCCCGCAGGCGGGGCCGCCGTTCCAGGCGGCGGTGGGCCCTGCAATCGAGAACGGGAGTACGTGGTCGACCTGGCGTGGTGGGTGGTGACAGCCCGGCCCGAAGCAATGCCGTGCCAGAGCCAGCAGAATGTCGCGCAGCGGGCCGGTGAACAGCCGCTGTTTGCGACCCAAGTCGACGACCACCCCGGCCGAGTCGAGCACGACCCGGCGCACGTGGCCGACCGCGGCGGCGACCAGCACATCGATCGGGTCGAGTTGCACGCCGTCGGCGGTTTCGCAGCGGTGCGCCACACTGGGGTCGAGTGGTTCGGGCGACCCGCCCAACGCTTTCACCAGGGCGTGTTCGAAGGTGGCCTGATCGACCAGCACGTTGACGATCGGTTCGAAGTTGGCGAGCACACCCGAGCCGGCGGCAGCGGCGAACACGGCCATCATCGCATCGAACCGGCGCTGGCGTTCGGTGCGCGCCATCAACGCCACCGACATCGCTTCGCCGTGGATCGCTACCCCGGCTTCCCAGTCGGCCAGGAACTCGGTGTGCACGAACGCCTCGAACACTTCTTTCAGCTGTGCACCAGCGACCGCGCCGCCCTGCGCGTTGAAGTACGCCTTCGCCCCCACCTGGGAGAGCGTGGCTTCGCGTTCGCGATGGGCGCGTTCGTGATCGGCGTGCGCGCCATCCGGGTCGGCGGCGGCTTCCCATGCGCGCAACAGGCACGCGTAGTCGGAGAAGTCCAGCACCGCGGCTTGGCCCACCAACAAGCCCTCGGCTTCGTCCAAGTGAGGTGACACTCGCGGGTTCGCGGCCACCGCCGCCAGCGCCTGCAACTGGGCCACACCCATTCCCGACGCCGAGGGGAAGCGGGCCAACAGGTGGCCTGCCTTCACGAACCGGGCCGACTCGGGCAGCGACCAATTGCACGCCGCCATCCCCCACGCCCGCACACCACGATGCCCATCACGCCGGTACGCGCCCGTCTCTTCGACCCGATGCACCAACGTCGCCAACGCCGACTCGGCCTCCCGACGCACACCATCGAGCTCGCGAGCCAACGCCTCCAGCTGGGCAGGCGACATCGCCCGCACCGCCTCGACATCGGGAACGAGCAGCGAACTCATGTACGTAGTCAAGCACGAGGGTGTGACAAGGTAACTAGGTTCGAACCGTGCGCCACGACCGATTGTTCGACGTGATCGTGGTCGTCGACTGGAGCGCCAACTCCACCCCCAAGCGGGGCGCCGACTCGATCTGGGTGGCCGAGCTCGATGCCGACAGACCCGACGCCGCCCAGCCGCGCAACATATCGACCCGGGGCGCGGCCGCGACGGAGATCGAGGCCGCGCTCACGGCACACGAAGGGCGTCGGGTGCTCGTGGGCTTCGACTTCTCGTTCGGCTACCCGGCCGGGTTCGCCGCCGCCGTCGGCCTGGTGGGCGCACCGCCATGGCGAGCGGTGTGGCAACACCTCGCCGAGCACCTCGCCGACGACGAGCGCAACCGCAACAACCGCTGGCAGGTGGCCGCCGACCTCAACGCCCGACTCGGCGACAACCGCTTCTGGGGCGTTCCCCCGGCCCGTGCCTCGGCCCACCTCACCACTCGCCGCCCCGCGGGCGAGGGTCCACTCGCGTTGCGGCGCGCCGAGGAACAGCTGCGCTCGATCAGCGGGCGCCGACCCTTCCCGGCGTGGCAACTGCTGGGGGCCGGGGCCGTGGGCAGCCAGGTGCTCACCGGCATTCCCGTGCTGCACCGGCTGCGCCACTGCCCCGCGCTCGCCTCCCGAGCCAGCGTGTGGCCGTTCGAGACCGGCCTCACCCGCGACCCGTGCGCGGGACGCGACGACGCGATCGTGTTCGCCGAGGTGTGGCCGAGCACCGTCGATCTCGATGCCACCGTGCACGAGGTGAAGGACGCGCAGCAGGTGGTGGCCCTCGCCCGACACCTGACGACGCTCGATGCGACAGGCGCGCTGGCAGCCCGGTTCGCGCCGGAGCTACCGCCGCACGTCGATCCTTGCATGGTCATCGACGAGGAGGGGTGGGTGCTGCAGTGACTCACGGGATCGTCAAGATCGCGCGCTGGGACTGGATACCTGACGACCTGTTCGGTTAATAATTCGCCGGAAGGTCCGGTTCGGTGTGCCCAGTGGAGGTGGCACGCCTCGCCGGAGGCGGCACTTCTGGAGGCACCTGATGCGACCAATCACTCGAACAGCGCTCGTGCTCGTCGCCGGGCTGCTGGCGGCCTGCGACTCGGGCGGCAATGCCGCACCCGCCACGCTCGACACGGTGGTGTCCACCGCCTCGGTGCCGGCCAGCACCACCACGGTTGCCAGCGAGGCCAGCACCACCACCGTCGCGGCCACCGTGCCCGACGGCGCGGTGTCGCTCGCCGCCGACGGCCCGTGGACACTCGTCGACTCGGCACCCGGCGTCACCGACCCCGGCCTGGTGTACCTGCTGATGCCCGGGCTGTGGGTCTACCTCCCCATCGAGGAAGACATCGAACACGGCATCACCTGGGTGCTGAACGACGACGACGTCCCCGTCATCGAGGCCTACCTCATGGCCCGACTCACGTACTTCACCGCCATCACCACCGACCCGATCGACCTGGATCTCGAAGGTTGGACGCGCTACTACGCCGACGGCGGCGAGCAGTACCGAGTGAACCTCGAAGGGCGGCGAGCGCAGGGTCAAGTTGGCGATCTTGATGTTGGCGTCGTACTCCGGCCCGTGGTCCTAGGCGAGGACCGTTCCGATGCCACCGCCATCGTCTTCGATTGTGTGCTCGACGGTGGCGTCTTCAGGCTGCCTGACGGATCTCTTGCTGCCGGCTCCACGCCTGGCGTCGTCCCAAGTGGAATCGGTATGAGGCTGTTGTCTACGGCAGAAGGATGGGTCATTGAGCAGGTCGGAAAGCAGCCGGACGCATGCTTCTGAGACGTACAGCCGGTACGACCCTTATCGCTTTCCTCCTTCACTGTTCACCAGTCTCTGCCGCTGGATCGAACGAGCCGGCGGACCCACCGATTCATGTGCCGGGGGCTCGGTCGGTGGACATTCGGAACACCACGGGAGGGTTGGCGCGGTACACGACGATTCCGACGAGTTCGCTGTTCGCCACCACGGGTGGGAGCGGGCAGGCGTGTTCGTTCGTCGCCGGGGGGTCGGGGGTGGCATCGGACGGGCAGCACTACACCGGCGGGCAGACGGTGTACAGCCGCCGCTGGATCTTCGTCGAGACCACGATCGCCAGTTTCGGCGAGGAGCCGGCGGTGAACCCCGGGGTCAGTCGCGGCGCGCTCTCCACTGCGTTCCGGCAGTTCATGGTGTTCTGCGACAGCAACGCGCATCTCATCAGCTACTTGCTGGTGTACCCGCACGACTCGATGATCGACCCACACAGCCGCCTCACGAGGCTCTACAACAAGCTGCAGCTCACACAGCCGACGGTGTTCCGCAACCCGGTGGTCGACCGGTGGGGCGGGTTGGTCACCCGCTACCCGGCGTGGCTGGCCATCAACCCCGGCGCGTGGCGGCCGCACCAGTCGAACTCCGAGTCGTGGCGCGGCTGGCTGATGTACTTGTACGTGACGCCGCTGGCGCTCGACTTCCACGTGGTGTTCACCCCCGACCCGGCCGAGCCCTCACCGGCGTTCGACGGCATCGTGCCGTGTGTGCCGTCGGGCGTCACACCCTCGTCCGACGCGGTCGCGCTGCCGGCCTTCCCGACGCTGCCCGACCATGCCACGCCCGGCGTCAACGGCGCGTGCATGTGGACACCGCCCGGCCCGGGCAGCGTGACGATCGAGGCCCGCATCACCTATCGAGTGCTGTTCTGGGCGAACGGCTTCACCGAACGCCTGCCCAACTACGTCTGGACGAGTGCTGCCACCCAGTTCCCCACCGGCGAGTTGTCATCGGTGAACACGCACGGCTGAGCGTTAGCATCGGCCACATGGGCCTTCGTGACCTCGCCAAACGCCTCACCGTGTCGGTCGACCAGATCGATGCCGAGCGTCGCCAAGACCGGTTCGCCGCGCTCGCCGTCACCAAGATCGGCGACATCCAGCCACGCTCGCTGGTGCGCATCAGCGGCGAAGTCACCCGCAGTCGCCTCACGCCGCGCTCGGGCGTGCCATCGTTCGAGTTCACGATCAGCGACGGCACGGGTACGGCGGTCGCGGTGTTCACCGGTCGTCGCCACCTGGCCGGCATCGATCACCACCGGGCGGTCGTGCTGGAAGGTGTGCCGCGCGCCGAGCGCGGCCGCTTGGTGATGTTGAACCCGGCGTACACGCTGCTGCCGCGCTAGGGCGGCAGCCGGGGGTCAGCCCACCAGAATCGCGCGGGCCGCGTCTTCGCTGTCGGCGGTGACGAGGATCAACACCTCGTCGCCCACGCGCAGGATGGTGTCGCCGCGCGGCATGATCACCTTGTCGTCGCGCAGCACCGCCACCACGGTGGTGTCACGCGGGAAGCCGAGCTCGACGATCTCCTTGTCGGCAGCGGGAGACCCCTCCGCCAGCGTCACCTCCGCAAGCTTGGCCTTGCCACCACCGAACGACAGCAGGCGCACGAACGAGCCGACCGACACCGCTTCTTCCACCAGGCCGGTGATGAGGTGCGGCGTGCTGACCGATACGTCGACGCCCCAGGTCTCGTTGAACATCCACTCGTTCTTCGGGTTGTTCACGCGGGCCACCACGCGCGGCACGGCGAATTCCTGCTTGGCCAGCAGCGACACGACGAGGTTGTCCTCGTCGTCGCCGGTGACCGCCGCCACCACGTCGGCGTGCTCCAACCCGGCGGTCTTCAGCGTGCTGAAGTCGCACGCGTCGCCGCGCAGCCACGTGGCACCGGGGATGGTGCTGGCGTACTGCGTGAACACGCGAGCGTCGTTGTCGACGATCGTGACCTGATGCCCACTGTTCACCAACTGCTCGGCGATGAACCGGCCGACACTTCCTCCACCTGCAATGACGACGATCATGAGTGGCTCCTAGTGGCTCGCGCCGGCGGGCGGTTCGAGGGTCAGTGCGTCGAGATGCGCGATCGCGTCGCTGGCGACGGCGAGGTATACGACGTCGCCTTCCTGCACCACGAGCTCGGGGGTGGGCAGCATCGCGGTGCCGAGACGACTGATCGCCACGACGCGCACGTTGGCGCTCTCCACCTCGGCCAGGAGATGCCCGGCCCACGCCAGGCCGAACGACTTCTCGACCAACGACACCTGGGCGCTGGGATCGACCCACTCGACTGCCGGCGCATCGGGTACGAGGCGCCGCAGCACACGCTCGGTGGTCCAGAGTGCCGGCGCCACGGTGGCGATGCCCAGCCGCTGGTACACCGCTGCCCGCTGCGGGTCGTAGATGCGAGCGACGACGCGCTCGATGCCGAAGGTTTCGCGAGCGACGCGGGCCACGAGGATGTTGGAGTTGTCGCCGTTGGTGACGGCGGCAACCGCGACGGCGCGCTCGATGCCTGCCTCCACCAGCAGGTCGCGGTCGAAACCGATACCCGTGAGCACTTGCCCGGTGAAGTCGGTGCCGAGGCGTTCGAACGCGGCCGGCTTGCGGTCGATGATGGCAACGGTGTGCCCCTCACCGACGAGGTTGCGGGCCAGCGACGAGCCGACTCGCCCGCAACCCACGATCACGACATGCACGATGGTTCCTCCTCGCCGGCATCCCTCCGTGGGGTGCGACGGCAACCGCATTGCAGCTTGGCACTGTAACCGGACATAGGCTCGCAATTCATATGTTCCAATCGTTCAAGCGTCTCATCATCGGCCGTCCGATCGCTTCGGCCGACGAAGGACACCAGCGACTCAGCAAGAAGGTGGCCCTGCCGGTCTTCGCCAGCGACGCGGTCTCGTCCACGGCGTATGCCACTGACGAAATCCTGATCGTGCTGCTGGGTGCGGGCGCCGGTGCGGCTGCCTTCACCAAGCTGGTACCGATCGCGATCATCGTCGCTGTGCTGCTGGTGATCGTGATCACCAGCTATCGGCAGACGATCTTCGCCTACCCCAGCGGCGGCGGCAGCTACATCGTCAGCAAGGAGAACCTCGGTGATGTGCCGGCGCTCATCGCCGGCTCGTCGCTGTTGGTGGACTACATCCTCACTGTCGCCGTGTCGGTGGCCGGCGGCGTGCTGGCGATGCGCTCGGCGTTCGAGTTCGGACACTCCTGGACCGTGCCGTTGTGCCTCACGTGCATCCTGCTGATGACGTTGGCCAACCTGCGCGGCCTGAAGGAATCCGGCGCGCTGTTCGCTCCGCCCACGTACATCTACGTCATCTCGCTGGTCACCCTCATCACCGTCGGCCTCGTGCGCGTGTTCATCCTCAAGAACATCAGCGAGATCGACCCCGCGAAGGTGAGCGAAGAGGCACGCGCACACGCTGAGGGCACCGCCGCAATCGGCGTGATGGTGCTGCTGCGTGCGTTCTCCTCCGGCGCGGTTGCGCTCTCGGGCGTGGAGGCCGTGTCGAACGGCGTGCCCGCGTTCAAGAAGCCCGAAAGCCACAACGCTGCTCACACGCTGATGTGGATGGGCGGCATCCTCGGCACGTGTTTCGTGGGCATCTCCGTGTTGGCCGCGCACCTCAAGCCGTACCGCGGCGACAACGACCCCACCGGTATCGCCTTGATGGCCGAGCAGGTGTTCAACGGTCGAGGCCTTCCGTTCTGGATCATGCAGATCAGCACGTTCGCGATCTTGATCCTGGCGGCCAACACGGCCTACGCCGACTTCCCCCGCCTGTCCAGCATCATCGCCAAGGATGGCTTCCTGCCGCACCAGTTCGCCAACCGCGGCGACCGGTTGGTGTTCTCCAACGGCGTGATCTTCCTCGCCGCCGTGGCGAGCGTGTTGATCGTGATCTTCAAGGGCGAGATCTCCGCCCTCATCCCGCTCTACGCGTTCGGCGTGTTCACCGGCTTCACGTTCAGCCAAACGGGCATGGTGGTGCACCACCTGCGCCTCAGGGAACCTCGCTGGCGAATGAGCCTCACGATCAACGCCATCGGCGCCGTCACCACCGGCATCATCGCCGTGATCGTGGTGGTCTCGAAGTTCACCCAGGGCGCCTGGATCCCTGCCGTCCTCATCCCGATCATGGTGTTGTTCTTCTATTCGATCGGCAAGCACTACCGGCGGGTGAAGCGGGCGCTCGTGGTGCCGGTGGGCTACAAGGCGCCGCGCCGCACGCACTACGTGGTGGTGCTGGTGGGCAAGGTGAACCGTGGCGTGCTCGATGCGATCGCCTACGCCCGCAGCCTGTCGCCCGAGCGGATCATCGCGCTCTCCGTGGTGCAAGACCCCGAGGAAGAGCGCCTGCTGCACGCGCAGTGGGACGAGCACGACATCGCCATCGAACTGCACACGGTGTCGTCGCCGTACCGCGAACTCACTCGCCCGGTGATGACGTTCCTCGACGAGATCAGCGAGGACAACCGCGACGACGTCATCACGGTCGTGATCCCCGAGTCGGTGACGAAGGTGTCGGCCCAGTGGCTGCACAACCAGTCGGCGCTCGCGCTCAAGGCCCGCCTGCTGTATCGCCCCGACACGGTGGTGGTCAGCGTGCCGGTGCACATCGACCAGGTGGCCGACGACCGAACGGAATAACCCCCTTCGGCGCTCGGTTGCCCCTCGCATGCGAGTCATCATCTCCGGGGCCTCGGGCCTCATCGGCACCGCGCTCGGCGCGTCACTACGATCCGACGGCCACGAGGTGGTCGCGTTGGTTCGCCGGCCGGCCGGTGCGGGTGAGATCCGGTGGGATCCGACCAACGGCGTGCTCGCGGCCGACGCACTCGACGGTGCCGACGCGGTGGTGCATCTCGCCGGCGCGGGCATCGGCGACCACCGCTGGACCGACGACTACAAGCGTGAGCTGATCGACAGCCGGGTGAAGTCCACCACGTTGTTGGCCACCACCATCGCGGCGAGCGCGAACCCGCCGAAGGTGCTGCTCAGCGGCTCGGCGATCGGCATCTACGGCGCCAGCGACGGGCGCGACCTCGACGAGTCGTCGCCTGCGGGCACCGGCTTCCTGGCCGACGTGTGCGTGCAGTGGGAGGCCGCCACAGCGCCGGCGGCCGCCGCTGGCGTGCGAGTTGTGCACCTGCGCACCGGCATCGTGCTGACCCCCAAGGGCGGCGCACTGAAGAAGATGCTGCCGCTGTTCAAGTTGTTCGCCGGCGGCAAGTTCGGTAACGGCAAGCAGTGGCAGAGCTGGATCTCGTTGGCCGACGAAGTGGGGGCGATCCGCCACCTGCTGACGCACGACGTGCGCGGCCCGGTGAACCTCACGGCGCCCGCGCCGGTGACCAACGCCGAGTTCACGAAGGTGCTGGGTGGTGTGCTGCACCGGCCCACGCTGCTGCCCGTGCCGCGGTTCGGGCCGGCGCTGCTGCTGGGCGGCGAGCTCGCCGATGCGCTGCTGTACACCGGCCAGAAGGTGCTGCCCGGCGCGTTGCGGGCCTCGGGCTACTCGTTCCAGCACACGACGTTGGACGCGGCCTTGCGTTTCGAACTGGGCAAGTAGCTACTGGTTGGCGGTGTCCACACCGGGCCAGCGGTTCAGCGCTGCGGCCAGGTCGAGGGGCCAGGTACCCACCTCGGCCGGCCAGTCGTCGCGGGGCACGGCCCACATCACCTCGAACTCGATCCCGTCGGGATCTTTCGCGTACAGGCTCTTGCTGACGCCGTGGTCGCTCTCGCCCACGAGTGCGCCCACCTCGGTCAGACGGGTGCGCAGCGCAGCCAGTTCCTCGAGCGTGTGCACCTGCCACGCCAGGTGATAGAGCCCGATCGAGTGCGGCGGCGCCGGGCGAGCGCCCACCTGCATCAGGGCCAGGTCGTGGTCGTTGTCCGAGCCGTCGGCCTGGAGGAAGAACGCCTGCTCACCGAGCGCCGCGCGAACGCGGAACCCGAGCACCTCCGTGTAGAACGCGGCGGATGCCTTCGCATCCTGCACGTAGAGCACGGCGTGGTTCAGTCGCTTGATGGTCATGGCGTTCTTCCTCCGTAGTGTCAGGCTTGACGGCTTCAGGCCTTCAGGGCTTCGATCTCGAGCGTGATGGTGACCTTGTCGCCAACCACGAAACCACCGGCTTCGAGTGCAACGTTCCACTCCAGACCGAAATCTTTGCGGCTGATCTCGGTCTCGGCGGTGAAGCCAGCCTTCGTGTTGCCCCACGGGTCGGTGGCGACGCCGTGGAACTCGAGCGCGAAATCGAGCGCCTTGGTGATGCCCTTGATGGTGAGGTCGGTGTGCAGCACGTAGTCGCTGCCGGCGGCTTCGATGCCGGTGCTCACCAGCGTCCAGGTGGGGTGGTTCTCCACGTCGAAGAAGTCGCCGCCGCGCAGGTGGCCGTCGCGGCCCTCGTCGCGAGTGTCGATCGAGGTGGCCACCACGGTGGCTTCCACCTTCGACTGCAGCAGGTCGTCACCGATGGTGAGCGTGCCGGCGAACTCGTTGAACTGGCCGCGCACCTTGGCGACCACGAGGTGGCGCACCGAGAAGCCGATGTGCGAGTGGCCGGCGTCGACGGTCCAGGTGCCGGCGGTGAGCGCCGCAAGACCGGTGGGGGTGAGCGTGTCGGACATGTGGTGTGTCTCCTTGAGAGGTATCCGGGGGGATAGTTGACTAGTGGAGTCATTATTACCACACAATCATTGTGATCACAACTATTGGCTCCAACAACCCTTTGGCTATCCTGTGGGTATGTCCACCACCTGGCTCTCCGACGCCGAACAGACGGCCTGGCGCAGCTTCATCACCACGCTCCCCGATCTCACCGCGGCCTTCGAGACCGATCTCGCCCGCCACGGATTGTCGATGGGCGACTACGAAGTGTTGGTGTTCCTGTCCGAGGCCGCCGACAACCGCATGCGCATGTGCGACCTCGCCGGCGGCCTGCGGCTGTCACCCAGCGGCCTCACCCGTCGCCTCGACGGCTTGGTGAAGGTGGGCTGGGTGGAGCGCGCTTCGTGCGCCGCGGATCGCCGCGTGATGTACGCGCACCTCACCCCCGCCGGCCGAGCGAAGATGGAAGAGGCCGCTCCCGACCACGTGGCCAGCGTGCGTCGGCACTTCCTGGAACCGCTGGGCACCGCCGGTGTTGGCCAGTTGGGCGAGTTGTTCGCCAAGGTTCGCGACCACCTCCATTCCCTGCAGCCGGTATGACCGCGCTGCCGCTTCCTCTCGGCTTTCGCGCGTACGTCGCCAATGTGGGCGTGAAGGACACCACCGACGACTTCACCGTGGTGGCCGCCGCCGGCCCGTGCGCCGCGGCGGGTGTGTTCACCAAGAGCTCGTTCGCCGGGCCCAGCGTGTTGGTGAGCCGCGAGCACGTCGCCTCGGGCAGCGCCCGGGCGATGGTGGTGCTGTCGAAGAACGCCAACGTGGCCACCGGTGAGGCCGGGCTGGCCGATGCACGCGAGGTGGTGGCCGGCGTGGCCGCGGCCCTGGGCTGCGCGCCGGCCGACGTGCTGATCGCCTCCACCGGTGTGATCGGTCGGCGCTACCCGATGGATCGCATTCGCGCCGGGTTGGCCGCGATCCCCACTCCCCTGCCCGGCACCGATGCCGCGGCGGTGGCCCGCGGGATCATGACCACCGACACGGTGCCCAAGACGGCTTCGGCCACGGTGGGTGCGGTGACGATCGTGGGGGTGGCCAAGGGTGTGGGCATGATCGAGCCCGACATGGCGACGATGATCGCGATGTTCTTCACCGACGCCTCGTTGCCCGCGAGCGTGCTCGACAGCGTGTTCCGTTCGGTGATCGATCGCACGTTCAACTGCGTCTCGGTGGATACCGACACGTCCACCAGCGACACCGCGGTCATCCTGGCCAGCGGCGTTGCCGGCGCGGTGGACGTGGATGCGTTCACGGACGCGCTGTACGACGTGGCCGAATCGCTCACCAAGCAGGTGGCCCGCGATGGCGAGGGCGCCACCACGCTGATCGAGGTGGCCGTCGATGGCGCTGCCACGTACGAGCAGGCCAAGCGGGTGGCCAAGGCGATCGTGAACTCGCCGCTGGTGAAGACGGCCGTGCACGGCGCCGACCCCAACTGGGGCCGCGTGGCGATGGCCGTGGGCAAGAGCACGTCGGCCACCGAGGTCGACCAGGCGCGGGTGGTCATCCGCTTCGGCTCGCAGGCCGCCGAGCAAGAGGTGTACCCCGCCCCGCTCGACGAGGCCGGGCTGGCCGCGCTCAGCCAGTACATGCGCGGCGACGACGTGCGCATCCACGTGACCCTCGCCGCACCAGGCGGCACCCGCGGCGCTGCCAGTGCCACCGTGTGGGGTTGCGATCTCACCGACGGCTACGTGCGCATCAACGCCGACTACACCACGTAACCCTCGATGACCCACGTATCACGAACCTCCCTGGCGATGGACGCCCAGCAGTTGCAGCGCTACTTCGACCACGCCATCGAGGCCTCCGGCCAGAAGGGCCCGACGTTCACGATCGTGGAGCTCACCGAGCGGCAGCTGCGGTTGCGGTTCGACCTGGGCCACCAGTTCACCCGGCCCGGCGGTTCGATCACCGGGCCGGCGCTGTTCGGGATGATCGACACGGTGGGGTGGCTGATGGCCGTCGCGCACTCCGGCCCGGGCACCGATGCGTTCACCACCGACGTGAACGTGCAGTACCTGCGCCCCGTGCTCGCCGGCCAGGTCGAGCTGGTGGGCAACCTGCTGCGCCGCGGCCGCCGGCACGTGTTCGACGTGAGCGTCGACCCGGGCGCCGATGGCCCCGCCGTGCACGCCGTCATCGCCTTCGCCACCCGCCCATCTGAGGTGCTGCCCGGCTGATGGCACGAGTAGCTACCACCATCGTTCGCCGCAAGGCAGTGACCCGGCTCGATCCCCCGCGGGCGTCCCCGGGTGCACTCGCGAAGGCAATGCTGCGCCGCCATCCTGTTGACCGAGGGTGGATCGAGGAAGTGACCGACCTTCGTGCCGGACTCGTCACAGAGGCGCCGGCACGCTGAGCTTGATCGCCGACGACGACGATCCAGCCATCGCTGCCATCACCGTGGCCGAGCTCGGTGTGGGTGTGGAGCTGTCGACGGGTCGCCGCCGCACGAATCGACGGGCCTTCCTCGACGACGTGCTGGCAACACTGCCCGTCATCGACTACGGGATCGAGATCGCGTCGGCACACACGGCGCTGCTGGTGGCGGTGCGCAACGCTGGCCGCCCCCGTGGAGCGCACGACCTGATCATCGCCGCAACAGCACGCGCCACCGGCCGCACCGTGGTGACCTCCGACGGTGCCGGCTTCGATGACCTCCCCGGCGTCCTCGTCCGCGCGCCGAGGTGAGTCGTCTGGGGTGCCGAATGACCGATTCCGAGTCCGGTCACTGGCGACTAGGCGGGGCTGGTCGCGATCTCGTCCACAAGGTGCACAGGCCTGTGAGATCGGACTGAGCTAGCAGCGGCCCTTCGAGACGTATGAGAGTGTAGGAGCCCAAGTTCCGTCGGGGCCGTTGATCACTCCCGCCGATACAGCCGGCAGCTCTTCCGAAGTGGAGTCCCCGACGCTGATCCCTAGGTAGCCAAGAGACTCCCCTGTGTTGGCCACTGATCGGCTCACCCACGCGCGCGTCGCCGTGCCGTTGTAGTCGTCACTACGAGCCCCGCCTTCTCGCACGCAGACCGGTGTGCCGGGCGGCAACTCCATGAACTCTCGTAGGGTCAGCGCGTCAGGGTGACGCGGGTTTCGCCCGTCGATCGGATACGTCCCGTCGTCCGGAATCGGATCGAGGTACGTCCCGCCCGAGAGAATTTCCCGGCCCGGCAATGCGACGACTTCATATGGGAAACTGGTTGGGTCTACGGTGGTCGTCTCGGCCGCTGTGGTCGCCGTCTCGGCCGTGCCGGTCGCGGTTGGCACCGCATTGCAGCGCCCCTTCGTGACGTACGAATTGTAAGGAAGCCACCTGCCGTCTCGGCTGTTGACGATGCCCGCCTCCACGGCATTTAGGTACTCCGGGAACCCGAAGTCGTCGAATTGCACCGAGATGGCCAAGTAGTTGACCGGGATCCGGGCCTGAGTGTCCCAGACTTGGGCCACGGCGGCGCTGGGCGATGGGTACGGAAGTCCGAATGATTGCCACGCCTATGCACTCAGGTCTTCGGACTGTCGTCGGATGCAGACGGCTGCGCCACCGAGGCAACGGCGTTCTGTGCCGCAGATTTGTGCACCAGAGGGCAGTTCAGAGAACTCTCGTAAGGTTAGCGCGTCGGGGTAAAGCGGGTTTCGCCCATCGATCGGATACGTGCCATCGTCCGGAACTGGGATGTAGTACTCGTTGTTGAAGTCGTACATCGGTCCGTGCTGCGATACCGGATCATCAGACGCCCACGCCCACTCGGTCTCAGGGTCATACGGCGCCACGTCCATCGGCGCGATCTCATACGGGAAACTGGTCGAGGTCCTCACCGTTGTGGTGGTCGCTTCGACCGTGCTGGTGGTCGCTTCGACTGTGCTGGTCGTCGCTTCGACCGTGCTGGTGGCCGCGGAGGACATGCCGTCTCCCCCGCTGCATGCAGCCAAGGCGACGGCTGCCGCGAGCGCGAACGAAGCCACCGCCTCCTGGATGCTCATTTGGTTGTTCCTTCCGACTCGCGCCGAGATGAAGCACCTGCACGGCCCGCACACCGTGAGTTTCGCCCCCGAGACTAGTCAACGTCGAGACGCTCTCGCCCGGCCCTGTGGGCCGCTATCGGTCTAGTGATCCTCGTGCTTCGCATTGCGTCATCCGACGGCCCGACAGGGTCCACCCGGGTGAGGGCATCGGGCAGCTGGTTCGTCCGCCTGTGACGGGGTGCCGTTGCCTGCGCACCATCGACCACGGCAGGCTGTGTGCCCTCCCCCAAAACCGCAACAGCCACCCCGAGGGGCGGCCGTCGCTGGATCAATTGCATCAAAGGACCGAGAACAGTCGTTTCAACTGTGAAACGACTGAGTGTCTGGAACACAGGCTGAGCTGCGGTCCACGTTTGGTCCCGAGCGACGGGCTGGTGAGGTACGATCGCGACCAATGGAACGCGACGCGTTGGTGCGGAAGGTTGAGGATCACTACTACTCATTCTGGAAGGGCGACGTCGATGACTTCGACCGGCAACTCTCGCCGGAGTTCGTCGATGAGGAAGCCCCACCCGGTAGTCCAGTCGGACCCGAGACGGTGAAGTTCTTCGCCACGATGGCGCGGACGGCATTCGACGTGGACGTCATCGTCGAAGACGCAGTGGTCGAAGGGAATATGGTGGCCGTGCGCGCCCGTTGGCATGGGACACACATCGGCGACTACATGGGGCGACCGGCGACCGGCAACACCGTCGATGTACCGGGCATGGTGTTCTGGCACTTCGACGACCAAGGTCGAATCGACCGACGTTGGGCATCGGTCGACATGGGCGCGTTCGCTCGCGCAACTGAGACCTGACCCAGCACCGTTTCGCGCTGATCCTTGAGTGTCGGCGGGCCGAGCGGCCGATTCGGGATCGGGTCACTGGCGCCTCGGAAGCTGAGTCTCATCCCGACTCTGTGTCACCACACAGATGTTGTGTCGCTTTATGCGGTGACACAGAAGCCGAGATCACTTGGGGGTCATGCGGATGCCGCCATCCACGCGGATGGTTTCGGCGTTCATGTAGCTGTTGGTGACGCATTCGAGCACCATCGAGGCCAGCTCGGCGGGGTCGCCGAGGCGCTGCGGGAACAGCACGCCCTTCTGCAGGTTGGCCTTGAACGCCTCGCTGCCCTCGCCCTGGCCGTAGATCGGGGTGTCGATCAGGCCGGGGGCCACGGTGTTGACGCGCACGCCGATGGCCGACAGGTCGCGGGCGATCGGCAGGGTCATGCCGACCACGCCACCCTTCGACGCGGAGTACGACGCCTGGCCGATCTGGCCGTCGAACGCGGCCACGGAGGCGATGTTCACGATCGCGCCGCGCTCGCCGTATTCCAGCGGCTCGTTGGTGCTCATCGCGGTGGCGGCGATGCGGATGCAGTCGAACGTGCCCACCAGGTTGATGGCGATGACCTTCTTGAACGCATCGAGGTTGGCGGCAGTGTCGTACCCGCCCTTGCCCACGGTGCGCTGCGCCCAGCCGATGCCGGCCGAGTTCACCAGCACGCGCAGCGCGCCCATGCTCTTGGCCATCTCGACTGCGTTCATGATGTCGTCGGTGTTGGTGACGTCGACCTTGCAGAACGCGCCGCCGATCTCGTCGGCGAGCTCGCGGCCCTTCTCCTCCTGCACGTCGGCGACGACGACCTTCGCCCCGCGGGCGGCCAGCTGACGGCAGGCGGCGGCACCGATGCCCGACGCGCCACCGGTGACGATTGCACTTGCTCCATTGATGTCCATGCCCGCGAGGCTATTCGGGCATGGACAACCTGGGCGACTCAGGAATCAGGCGGTGGCCAGTTCCTTCGCCCGCGCCTCGACCAGCCCCTGCAGGTTCGCCCGCGAGAACAGCTTGGCCGCGTTGCCGCCCAGGATGGCGACGAACTCGTCGGTTGTGACGTCGGGATACATCTCGATCATCGTGTCGACGAGGTCGCGCGAGAACGGGAAGGTGCCCTCCGAGTGCGGGTAGTCGGTGGCGAACAGCAATGGCTCGATGCCGATCCCCACACGGGTGGCGATCGCGCCGATGTCGTTCTGCAACGCACTGTGCACCTGCTCGCGGATGATCTGGCTGGGCCAGCGCGACAGCTTGGGGAACACCGCGTTGGCATGGCCCTGGTACACCTCGTCCATCCGCTCGGCCAACGACCACAGCCACCCGGCCGAATACTCGGCGAACACGATGTGCGCGTCGGGGTGCCGGTCGAGCACGCCACCGGCGATCAGCAGGGTGACGATGTCGATCGCGTCGTTGATCTGGCGGCTGTAGTTGTACAGCGTGGCACCGGCGTTCTTCTTGGCGCGGATGTCGAGGTCGCCGATGCCCGTGTGGAACACGATCGGGATCTGCTGCTCGGCAGCGAAGGCAAAGATCGGGTCCCACATCGGCTCGTTGTAGTTGTTGAGACCGCCCCACACGCAGAACGCGGCGAATCCCTTCTCGGCGGTGCGCTTGCACTCGGCCAGTGCATCGTCGAGATCGTGGCTGGGGATCATCGCTGCCGGGATCAGCCGCTCGCGCACCGGCAGGCAGTAGTCCCACACCCAGTCGTTGTAGATCGCGCAGGCCACGCGCTCGCCCTCGGTGTTCGAGATGCGCGGCAGCATCAGCCCGAGCGATGGGAAGACCAGCTCGGCATCGATGCCGTCGCGATCCATGTCGGCGAGGCGCAGCTCGAGGTTGCGGGCGCCACGGCGGGTGGTGTCGACCACCACTTCGCCGGCCTGCTCGGCGAACTGTGCATCGGTGATGCCCGTGCGGTGCGTGGCGAAGTTGGGCATGGTGGCCAGGATCTTGGTCTCACCCGCGCGCATGACGCGCTTGCCATCCACCTCGGTCAGGTTGAGCGCGTAGTCCTTCAGGTGCTCGGGCATCCGGCTGGTGAACAGATCCGGCGGTTCGGCCACGTGGGCATCGCATGAGAAGACGAATGGGCGAGCGGACATTGGGTGACTCCTTCTCGGCCCTCCCAGCGGGCCAACGAACCGAAAACGATGTTTTCGAATGTTCCCCGGTCTCACCCGCACCCGTTAGGGCCGAAGGTCACACGCGCACCTCAGTCGAACAGTGACGTCTGCGCGCCGTCGCCGCTGCGCACGGCCACCGGGGGTTCGGTGAACGGGCCGGCGCTGGCAACCACGGCCAGGCGATCGACGCGGTCGTTCATCGGGTCGCCGCTGTGCCCCTTCACCCACCGGAACGTGGGTTGGCGTTGCACCACCAGCTCGACCAGCGGCATCCACAGGTCGGTGTTGGCCACCGGCTCCTTCTTCGAGTTACGCCAGCCGTTGGCCTTCCACTTCACCCACCACTTGTCGCGGAAGCAGTGCACCACGTAGGTGCTATCGCTGACGATCGTGAGGTCGCCGGGCAACGCCTTCAGCGCCTCCAGCACGGCCTGCAGCTCCATCCGCTGGTTCGTGGTGCGCGCCGCGCCACCGCTGCCGCACGGCTGCCCTTCGGGGGCCACCGCCCATGCCCAGCCACCAGGGCCGGGGTTGCCTGCACACGCCCCGTCGGTGAACACGACGGTGGGCGCAGCGGGGCTCATTGCACGACAGAGTACCCGGCAGCCTGCAGATCGACGATGCCACCCAGGTCGTACACCTCGGTGAAGCCGGCGTCGATCATCGCCTGCGCGGCCACCGCCGAGCGGTTGCCCGACCGGCAGTACACGACGTAGGCCGCGCCCTTGTCGAGGCCGGCGAGGAACGCGCTGAACTGGCCGCCCTGCACATCGGCGTTGACCGCTCCCTCGAGGTGGCCCTCGGCGAACTCGGCGGGCGTGCGCACGTCGATGATCGTGAGTGCCTCGCCCTTCAGCCCGATCAGGTCGGTGCCCTCGGCCGGTGTGAGCAGCACGACCCCAGCTGCGCCGGTGGTGGCGGCGACGGTGTCGGGCGCGTCGGACGACGAGTCGTCGGAGCAGGCGACGGCGGTGAAGAGGAGCAGGAGCACGGGAACGACGGCAAGGCGCTTCATGGATGGCATGCTATACCCATAGGGGTATCAATGTCACACCGTGTTGAGCGGTGAAGCCGTCCTTACCCGCCGGTAGCCCTGGCAGACTGCCACCCATGATCTTCGACGGCTTCGTCAATCAACTCCCCGACACCGACCCAGGCGAAACCTCGGAATGGATGGACAGCCTCCAGGCCGTCATCGACGTGCACGGCAAGTCCCGTGCCCGCTTCCTGCTCTCCAAGCTGCTCGAGCGGGCCAACGAGGCCCAGGTCAGCTTCCCCGCCACCGTCAGCACCCCCTACGTCAACACCATTCCTCGCGAGTCCGAGCCGTGGTTCCCCGGCGACGAGCACCTCGAGCGCCGCATCCGCCGCTTCATCCGCTGGAACGCGGCCGCGATGGTGGTGCGGGCCAACAAACACGCCGACGGCATCGGTGGCCACCTCAGCACGTTCGCCAGCTCGGCCAGCCTGTACGAGATCGGGTTCAACCACTTCTTCCGCGGCAAGGACGACGGCACGGCGGGCGACCACGTGTACTTCCAGGGCCACGCGGCGCCCGGCGTGTACGCCCGCGCGTTCCTCGAACGGCGCCTGGAGGAGAGCGACCTGGAGAGCTTCCGCCGCGAGATCGGGCGCAACGGCAAGGGCCTGTCCAGCTACCCGCACCCGCGCCTGATGCCCGAGTTCTGGGAGTTCCCCACGGTCAGCATGGGCCTCGGCCCGATCACCGCCCTGTACCAGGCCCGCTTCAACCGTTACCTGCTGAACCGCGAGCTCGACGACACCAGCCAGAGCCGCGTGTGGGCGTTCCTCGGCGACGGCGAGTGCGACGAGCCCGAGACCCTCGGCGCCATCTCGCTGGCCAGCCGCGAGAAGCTCGACAACCTGGTCTTCGTGGTCAACTGCAACCTGCAGCGCCTCGACGGCCCGGTGCGCGGCAACGGCAAGGTGATCCAAGAGCTGGAGGCCACGTTCCGCGGTGCCGGCTGGAACGTGATCAAGGTGATCCTGGGTAGCAAGTGGGACGCGCTGTTGGCCGGCGACAAGGACGGTGTGTTGCTGAACAAGCTGAACACCACCGTCGACGGCCAGTTCCAGCGCTACGGCGTGGAAGACGGCGCCTACATCCGCGACAACTTCTTCGGCCCCGACCCGCGCCTGCGCCAGATGGTGGCCCACCTCAGCGACACCGACCTCGAGAACCTGCCACGTGGCGGCCACGACTATCGCAAGCTGTACGCCGCCTACAAGGCCGCCACCGAGAACCTCGGTTCGGGTGCCCCCACGGTGATCCTGGCCAAGACGATCAAGGGCTGGACGCTCGGCCCCGGCATCGAGGCCCGCAACGCCACCCACCAGATCAAGAAGATGACCAAGGAGCAGCTGATCGCGATGCGCGACCGGCTGCACCTGCAGAACGAGATCCCCGACAGCGCGTTCGACAACGACAACATCCCGTACTTCCGGCCCGACGAAGACACCATCGAGTACCAGTACATGATGGAGCGCCGACGCGCCCTCGGCGGCAGCATCCCCAAGCGCATCATCCGCCAGCGCAAGGTGCTCAGCCTGCCCACCGACAGCACGTTCGAAGAGCTGCGCAAGGGCTCGGGCGAGCAAGAGGTCAGCACCACGATGGGCTTCACCCGCCTGCTGCGCAACCTCGCTCGCGACGAGAACATCGGCCAGCACGTGGTGCCGATCATCCCCGACGAGGGCCGCACGTTCGGCATGGACTCGCTGTTCCCCGCGCTGAAGATCTACGCCTCGCAGGGCCAGAAGTACGAGCCTGTCGACCACGACCTGCTGCTCAGCTACAGCGAGTCGGCCAAGGGCCAGATCTTGGAAGAGGGCATCAACGAGGCCGGCGCGCTGGCCAGCTTCATCGCCGCCGGCACCGCCTATGCCACCCGTGGCGTGCCCACGATCCCGTTCTACACGTTCTATTCGATGTTCGGCTTCCAGCGCGTGGGTGACCTCATCTGGCAGGCCGCCGACGCCCGCACCCGTGGCTTCCTGATGGGCGCCACCGCCGGGCGCACCACGCTGCTGGGTGAAGGCCTGCAGCACCAGGACGGCCACTCGCTGGTGTTGGCCAGCACCGTGCCGCCGTGCCAGGCCTACGACCCGGCGTTCGCCTACGAGGTGGCCACGATCGTGCAGGCGGGCATCACGCGCATGTACGGCCCCGACAGCCCGGCGGCCGATCGCGACGTCTTCTACTACATCACCCTGTACAACGAGAACTACCCGATGCCGGTGATGCCCGAGGGCCTTTCACCCGCCGATGTCGTGCGCGGGCTCTACCGCTGGCAGGCCGCCGAGGGCGACTTCCCCCGCCGTGCCACGCTGCTGTTCAGCGGTTCCGCGCAAGGCGCGGCTCGCGCCGCGGCGGCCGAACTGGCCGACATGGGCATCGGTGTCGACCTGTGGTCGGCCACCTCGTACAAGGCACTGCGCGAAGAGGCGTTGTCGGCCGAGCGCTGGAACCGCCTGCACCCCAGCCAGCCGGCGCGCATTCCGCTCGTCACCCAGCTGCTGGCCGAGGCACCGGGGCCGATCGTGGCCGTCACCGACTTCATGAAGGTGGTGCCCGAGCAGGTGGCCCGCTTCCTGCCCGGCCGCACGTTCGTGCCGCTGGGCACCGACGGCATGGGCCGCAGCGACACTCGCGAAGCCTTGCGCCGCTACTTCGAGGTCGATGCCGGCCATGTCACGGTGGCGGTGCTCTCCGCACTCCTGCGCGACGGCCAGGCGGGCATCGACGAGGTGGCTGCGGCGATCGCTCGCCACGGCATCGACACCGAGGCGCCCGACCCGCAGGTGGTCTGACCGACGCTGGTGGCGTCAGCTCAGCTCCACCAGCCGTTCACGTCGATGATCGCGTTCACCGGGATCAGGCTGAACAAGCACAGCTGACCGGAGGCCGACAAGCTGACGATCGCGCCGTTGGCCACTGCGGATGATCTGCCGTGGTTGACGTTGGAGGTGATCGGTCGTGGACCGCCGCACGGGTAGGCCGTGAGGAACCCGCCGCCGAGCCCGTCGACCGCCGTGAGGTTGATCGACACCGCCTTCGCGCCTTCGGGCACGCCACGCTGGCCGGCGATCTGCAGTGTCATCACCTGGCCCTGGTACAGCGGCGCCCCGCCGGTGCCGCCGTTCATCTCGACGCTCCACCGCAACCGGGTGTCGAGCCAACGGAACGGCACGCTGGGGGTGAACATGGTGCTGCCACCATTCACCATGAAGCCGAGCAGGTCGACCACCACGTCGACGTCGATGCTGACGAATAGGCACACCGAGTTGCGCGACGACAGCGGGGTGATCGCCATGTTGGGTCTGATCTGGCCGGGTGTCGGGTTGAGGCTGGAGGTGATCGGTCGGGTGCCGCACGGATACACCGTGATGAAGCCGGGCTGCAACGGATCGACCGAGGTGACGTTGAGGGCCACGCCGGTGGCGCCCGCGGGCACGTTCGGCAGCGGCAGCTCGAACATCGTGTCCTTGCGCATGCGGCCGGGGATGCCCTGGTTGATGCGGGTGTCGGCCACGCGGATCGGCGTCATCTCCACGAACTTGGCGGTGCCCGTTGTGGAGTAGTAGCCGTTGATGTCGATCACGATGTCGGTTGCCGTTGCCGAGTACAGACACAACGACCCGCCGGAGTCGAGGGGTATCGTCGCCGAGTTGGCGACGATGTCGCCGCCCACGAAGTTCAACGTCGACACCTCGGGCATCGGATTCGAGCAGTTCCAGACGATCAGGTGGCCAGGACCCGAGGTGTTCACCACGGTGAAGTTGGCGGTGACCGCCACGGCGGTGGCCGGCAGCCCGAGGCGCTCGGTCAGCTTCACCCGCTTGGCCGTGCGGGCCAGCAGCTTGGTGGCGCCCTGCGGGATGCGCGAGTCCACGAAGCGGGCCGGCGACAAGGCGGTCCAGCCCGAGGGAGGTGCGCTGGGAGACGCCGTGGCGACCGCCAGGTTGTCGGAGGCCGCCGGGTCGACGGTGAAGCTCCAAGAGAGCGAACGATTCGAGGTCTGCAGGTTCACCGTGTAGGTGCCCGGGGCGAGGATGCCGTGCGGCACGATCGTCACCGCGTTGTCATAGTCGAGGATCGATTGCGCGTCCGCGTTCGAACCCGTGTTGTACTTGCTGAGCACGCACACACCCACCGCGCCCGACGGCCCGTACATGGTGGCCGTTGGGTGCGACGCGAACGACGGGTCGGGCAGCATCGCCACCACCGGCAGGCCGGCTGCAACGAGCTGGCCGGTGGCCGGGTTGCGGGGCCAGCCAACGGCTGTGTCGCAGAGGGTCACCGGGTTGGGTGACTCGGCGACGAACCGGTCGAGGCTGGTGACGGTGCCGTTGCCGGGGAACAGGATCGGCGCAGCCGGCTTCTGGAACGAGCCCGGGTCACTGAGGATGTTCAGCGTCGCGCCCGAGTGCCAGCCGGTCGGTGTGACGCTGCGCTCGCACTGGCCGTACCCCACCCGGGTGAGGCCCTGGCGCAGGATACCGATCGCGTGGAACGGGCCGGTCATCCACAGCTCCACGAACGACCGCTCGGTGCGGCCGGTGGCCGACGACACGGCCACGTTGCCGTGGCTGCCCGCCTCGTTACCCGAGGGGGTGTAGCCGTAGGGGCGGCCGGTCGTCGATGGTTCTTCGTTGTGGCCAATGCCGTATTCCAGCATGTAGCACGAGTGGTTGTACGCGCCGCTCGACCAGCTGGGCTCTTCGCTGACGCCCGGCAGGCCGGCCATCGCGCGGTAATAGTTGACCGATTGCAGCCAGCCGGCTGCCTTCGGGATGAACGGCGGATTCCCGTCAGCGAACACCGCCGGAGGCGGAGTGCTGCCCAACACCAATGCCACCAGCCCCACGAAACTCGCGAGCCGCATCCTTCTCATTCTCTGGGCACCTCCACAGCGCATCTGCCTGTTCATCGGCTTTCCGGCGCCGTTCCTTGATCGGAAAAAACGCACGAAGCAGACATCTTGTACCCTGCTTGACGGAATTCAACCGCGGGGGCGGGTCCAGCGGGCCGCCAACTGCCGCGGCGCGCCGCCCAGCCCGGCGAGC
Source organism: Actinomycetota bacterium (assembly GCA_030645495.1). Classification (GTDB taxonomy): domain Bacteria; phylum Actinomycetota; class Acidimicrobiia; order Acidimicrobiales; family Ilumatobacteraceae; genus UBA668. Next base: position 348,245 of record JAUSLV010000033.1, on the reverse strand, counting down.
AACGCCCTGGCGTGCACCCGCCGTGGGGCGTGGCGCACACGCCGCACCGACAGCCACAACCCGCGGGACACCACCGGCCACCGCGCCCACCGGAACAGCAGCCAGATGCGGTTGCGTTCGCGGTAGTAAGCCATGCGGGTGGGCACGCTGCCCGAGGTGGCGCCACCGCGGTGCCACACTCGCGCCGCCGGAACACAGCGGAACCGCCAGCCGGCCACCGCGGCCCGCCGGCACAGATCGACGTCTTCGTAGTACATGAACAGCCGCTCGTCGAAGCTGCCCACCTCGCGCAGCATCGCCGACCGCAGCAACAGCGCCCCGCCGGTGCACGCCTCCACATCGGTGGGTTCGTCGAAGCGACCGTCGTCGGGCTCGCCGTAGCCGATGTCGGTGCCCGCACCGTCGGGGCCGATGCGCACCCCGACGCTGTTCACCGTGGGCGGTTCGCGATCGGCGAACAGCAGCTTGGGTTGCACGCCCCCGATCGTGGCGTCGCGCTGCAGTTCGGCAGCGAGGATCTCGATCCAGCCGGGCTGCACCACCACGTCGTCGTTGAGCACCACCACCGCATCCGCCCCGGCCTGCAGGGCGAGGTCGATACCCACGTTCATTCCCCCGGCGAACCCGAGGTTGCGGCCGGTGACCACCAGCTGCAGTGGCACCGCACCATCGTGCAGCCCGGCCAGCGACTGCTGGGCCCGAGCGCCGTTGTCGACCACGATCACGCGCTGCACGCCTGCCCCGGCGATCACCGACGACACCGCGTCGCGCAGCATTCCCTCGGGTGCGTCGTAGGTGAGCACGACGGCAATGATCAACGGGGTCTCCGGCGCGGCGCCCGCGGCGAGAAGGCCAACCTCGTCGCCTCGACCGCCGCCCGCGGCTTGCGGTGCAGCAGCATCGACACCGCCACCAGCACGCAGTGCAGCCGGCTGGCCACCCGCAGCCTGCCCGACCACGCGGCCCGCTTCCACCCGAGTGCGGCAGCGGCGCGGGCGAGTTCGTCGCTCACCTCGGCCTCTTCGTAGAAGCGCAGCAACGACTCGGTGTTCACCGAGGTGCTGGTGGCGTCGTGGCGCCGGTAGCGGTACACCTCGTGCGGCCACAGCACCAGTTGCTCGCCGGCCAGCAGCATCCGGCCGTACAGGTCGAGGTCCATCACCTGTTGCCAGCGGCCGTCCCAGCGCAACTGCGGCAGCCGATCCAGCCGATAGCTCACCGCCGGGCAGTACCAGAACAACCCCTTCAGCGCACGCGACAGGCCTGCCTCGCCGGCCATCGTGAACACGTGCTGCCGGTCGGGCCACATGCGGTACTTCACCCGGTCGGCCAGTGTGGGGGCGGCCTGGCCGTCGGGGCCGATCACGTCGACCTGCCCGGCGATCGCAGCCGCCTCGGGGTGTTGCGCGTGCGCACTGCGCATCTGCTGCACGAAGTCGGCGCGCAGCAGGTCGTCGGAGTGCACGACGGCAACGATCGGCAGCGCCAGCTCGGTGCCCAGCACGTCGAAGCAGCGCTCGAAGTTGCCGGCGATGCCCAGGCGCTGCTCGTTGCGCACGTAGGTCACGCGCTCGTCGTGCAGCGCGGCGACCGCAGCGGCGGCACCCTCCTCGGGCGAGCAGTCGTCCACGACCACGCACCGCCACTGCCGATCGGTCTGGTCGACGATGCTCTGCAGCACCTCGGCCAACAGCGCGACGTTGCGGTAGAAGGGAACGGCGAGGCCGAAGGCGCGCATCGACTCGGGTGGGGAATCCGGCATGAGATGCCAATTCTAACCTGGATGCCGCGCGCCGACCCTTACCATCAGCCGGGCGCGAGCGCCACCAATGCCAGCTCGCCCGACGGGCCGGGCGAGGTCGCCACCAGCGTGCCGCACTGGAACATGTCGTCGGCGACGGTGATGATCACCATCGTGATCCCGAGCGCGAGCGCGTCGGGGCCACACAGGTCGATGCTCAGCGTGACCGCATCGCCGGCGAACAGTCCGATGGCAGTGGGTGCGCCGCTGGGCGACGGCACCACCAACACGTGCGCGTACCGGTTCCACACGTCGATGTCGGATTCGTCGGGGTCGATCAGCCGCCACATCCGGTCGTTCGGGTACACGCTCGCACCGCTGATGCTGTCGACCCCCGAGGCCACCAGCCCGGCGATCACCGTCCAGTCGTCGACCGCGGCCACCCACCGGCCGGGGTGCTGGCGGTCGATGTCGCGGATGGCTTCCACCAGCGGCGAGTCGCGCAGCGGCCCCAGGCCGTCCTGCAGCGGCGTGGTGCGCATGGCTGCCACCAGCACGATCATTGCCAACAGCGCTGCCCCGGTGCGAGCGACGCCGGCCACAGTGAGGGCGCACGCCACCGCGAACACGACGCTGACGACCACGATGAACGCGGTGGGGATGACGGCCGTGCCGACGATGAAGTGCCCACCGGCCCAGGCAGTGGCGAGGAACACCACCACCCCGGTGGCCAGCCCGAGGCGGCGGCGAGCGGGGCGATCGAGGTCGGCCACCGCGTGCACCACCAGACCGAGGCAGATCGCGCCCACGGGGGCGAACGTGTGCAGCAGTCGGTTCGGCGGCACCTGGTCGAGGCCCACCAGCCCGCCCAACGATGCGGGGATCGGCACCAGGAACCACGTCAGCAGCCCCGCCGCACCCACCAGCGCTGCAGTGGCCAGCGACTTCGCGCGACTGCGGCCGATCGACAGCATCGCCCCGAGGTAGGCCACCACCGCGGGCAGCACCAGGAACAGCGGGCCGGCAGCTTCCGACTCGTTCGTGCCCAGCACGGCCACCGGCTCCGCGCGCACGTGGGCCACGTACCAGTAGAACGGCGCACCCAGCAGGCGCAGCACCTCACCCGAGCCACCGCGCTCGTTGCGGTCGCCCGGGTAGACGCTGCCCACGATCGCCTCGATCGCGTCGCGGTGCACCAGTGCGTACATCGCCGCGCCCACCGCGGCCACGCCGCCGGCGATGGCCAGCGGCAGCCACTTCTCGCGCAGCGCGGCACGCGGTGATTGGCCGTCGAGCAGGGCCACCACCACCAGCGGCGCAAGTGCCAACCCCAGCGGCAGCAGCCACGCCGGGTACGGCACCGCGGCGGCGCAGGCGAGCACGTAGCCGGCAGCACCCGCCAGCACCAGGCGCCGTCGGCCCTGCGAACGCGTGGCTGCGATCAGCACCGCTGCGCCGAGGCAGAGATAGCCGATGGTGGTGCCGGTGATCGAGTTGGTCCACCACTGCACCACTGGCGATGCCACCACCGACACGCTCAGCAGGCCCGACAGCGCGGCCCGGCGCGTGAGCAACCACAGCAACGCATACGGGCCGAGTGCCCCGAGCGCGAGCACACCCCACCACTCGAACGCGAACGCCTGGTCGAGCGGCAGCACCCGATACGCCCACAGGTGCGGGCGCAGCAGCATGCTGGCGTGCGACGTGGGCAGGTCGAGCACGACACCCTGGTCGTGCGACCCCATCCCGATGAACGCCTCGTCGGGGAAGCCGTTCACCGACTGGTGCACGATCATCGGCGTGCGCACCCACCACTCGTCGCTGCGGATCGGGCGCACTTCACCCACCACCGGGCCGGGCCCGTCGGGCCACACCATCGCCGCCGACGACCCGCTGAGGCCCAGCGCGGTCATGATCAGCACCAGCGCCGCCAGCGCGATCGGCAGCACGGTCCAGCGGCGCGGCCACGCCGACAAGCGGGCGAGCAGGTCGCGCGCTCGGTGCATCACCGCCACGTGATCAGCCGTCACGACGCTCATAGATGTGCCGTTCCTCGTCGTCGGTGGGGGCATCGCGCTCGACGAGGCACTCGGCCTCGATCTCGTCGGCCGACACGACCCAGCGTACGTGCAGGTCGTCGAGCGTGGGATCGCAGGGATCGACGGTCACCTGGATCTGGTCGACCGCCGGCAGGCCGATCAGTGGCACGACGGTGCCGGGTACGAGCAGGAACGACACGCCGGCCAGGCGGTTCCACAGCCCGTTCGCTTCGTCGGAGGGGTCGAAGATCCGCCAGGCATCGGCGTCGGGCCACCAGCTGAGCCCCTCCACGGTGGGCACCCCCGAGGCCACCACCAGCGCCGAGGCCACCTGGTCGTCGCCGGCGACGATCCACGCGCCGGTGGGCTCGCTGTCGGCCACCGCGCGCACCTGCTGGAACAACGGCGCCTTCAGGATCGGGTCGAGGCCCACCTGCACGGGGTTGATGCGCACACTGCTGGTGGCGATCACCACCACCGCCAGCAGCACGCCCGACGCCCGGCCCTGCAGCAGCAGCCAGGTGGCCACGACGACGGCGATGATGATGATGAACACCACCGTGCGGTCGGGGCGGTCGTCGTCGATCAGCGCCCGCCCTGCCGACCAGGCGGTGATGCCGCCGAACACCGCCACTGCCATTCGAATGCGCGCACGATCGGGCTTGGGCAGCGTGCCGTCGCCGATCGCGGCGAGGTACACCCCCACCAGCAGTGCGCTGGCGACGGTGAGCGGCCAGGCGAGACGCGAGCTGTGGGTCTGGTCGAGCAACGTGATGCGGCCGATGATCGATGGCACCGGCACGGTGGCCCACGCGGCCATCAGGATGCACAGGGCAGCGAGCGCGGCCAGCACCCGGCTGCGCTCGCCCGCCGAGCGCCACCGGCCGATCGCGGCCAGGGTGCCGCCGGCCAGGATCACCGGTAGCCACAGCATCATGCCCGACGACGCTTCTGATTGGTTCACGAAGAAGAACGCGGCCGCCTTGCGCCCGGTAGCAAGCGTGTCGAACGGCGCGCCGAACAGGCGCATGGCCTCCATCTCGCCGCTCCGGCCGGCGCGGTGGCCCGGGTACACTGTGCGCGCAACGGTGATCAGCGCATCGCGATGGCGCAGCACGAACACCCCGATCAGCACGCCACCGACGGCGGCGCTGATGCCGAGGGGCACGACGAGTTCGCGAAGCCGCCGCACCGACACCGCTGCCGCGAGCACGCCGGCGAACACCAGCGCGAACGGCGCCAGCCACGGCATGTACAGCGAGCTCGTGGCGGCCGCGGCAGCCCAGCCGGCACCCACCGACCAGCACGGCCAGAACCGTGGCCTGCGCAGCGCCAGCAGCACGGCAGCGCAGGCGATGCCGCCGTAGAACACCGGTAACCCCGCGCCTGGGCTGGCCCACCACGACAACACCGGGGCGAACAGCACCAACAGCGCGGCAGCAACGCTGGTGCCCACGCGGCCGGTGAGCACCAGCAACAACACGTACACGCCGATGAACGGGCCAACGATCGTGAGCCACCATTCGAAAGCGAAGCCACGCTCGACGGAGAGCGCGAAGTAGACGACGGTGGTGGGCCGCATCAGCACGTCGACGGTGCGCGCCGGCAGGTCGGAGAACACGCCGGTGTCGTGCACACCGACGGCCATCGTGGTGCTGTCCGCAAAGTCGGCGAACGACTGCCGCACCACCAACGGAGTACGTGCGCGCCATTCGTCGCCGCGGATCACCCGCGGCTGGAAGGCGGCGACCGTTTCGGTGCGGTCGTCGCGCAACATGCCGACGGAACTGCCGTTCACGCCGAGCGCCGTCATGATCACGATGAACAGCACCGCCACCGCGAGCGGGAGCGATTGACGAACTCGGCGAGGCACGCCGGGAGACTAGTTGGACCCGGCGACGAGGTTGGTGACGGGTTGACAGGGGTGAGGCGTTGCCACCCGGGCTGTTGCTGCCCCGTCTCGTCGTTCCGATTTCGAATTGCCCAGACGGCCACGGCGCAAGGTGCCGCCCCATCGGCGAATTCGAAATCGGAACGACGGGACGAGCGGCCAACCACGCGTCGGAGCGGCCGCAACGGCGCTAGCTGTTGTCGTCGACCATGTAGCCGAACACGTCGACCACCACGTGCGTGTACCCGACGAAGTTGAAGATGTCGAGCATCCCACCCGTACCCAGCTTCAGATAGGCCTGATTCGGTACCGCCACACCAGGGCGCGGGTTCAGCGTGGAGCCGGCGGTTGGCCGGGCTTCGCCGTGCGGCCAGGCGGTGATGTACGACTGAGCGGTCGACTCGGTGGACGTGACGTTGAACACCGCTGCCGGCGAACCGGCCGGCACCCACGGCGAGCCGGCCACGTTGACCGCGAACTGCTCACCGAACCCAAGGTGGCCCAGCCGGCCACCAGTGCCGTCGCGCGTGTCGACGATGCGCTGTGGCACCACCGGCACGAACTGACTGCCGGTGCTGGCGAAATAGCCCACCACGTCGGCGATCACGTGCACGTTGCCGGTGAGGTTGAACAGCGACACCTTGCCGCCCGCGCCGACCTTGGCGATCACCATGTTGGCGACGGTGAGGCCGGGCACGAAGTTGAGGTTCGACGCCGTGGGAAGCGGTTGGCCCGTCGGCCACACGGTGACGAAGCTGTAGCCGGTGGGTACGTCGACCGTGACGTTGAGCGCGACCGCGGTGGCGCCCGCCGGCACCGGGCCGGCACCCTGCACTTGCAGCTCGATGCTGCCACCCGGCCCCACGGGTGCGGTGTTGCCACCGCGCCCCGTGCCATCGCGCGTGTCGAGCAATCGTGTGGGCGAGACGGCGTTGAACCGGCCGCCGCTGACGGGTTGGTCGGTGTAGTACCCGGCCACGTCGGCCACCACGTCCACCGGCCCGGCGAAGTTGAAGATCGCGATCTTGCCGTCGTCACCCACCCGCACCGTCACCAGGTTGGGCACGATCTGCCCGGCGACGAAGTTGAGGTTCGACGCGCTGGGTCTGGGTTGGTCGGCCGGATACACGGTGAGGAAACCCTCGGTGGCCGGCGTGACCGCGGTGACGTTCAGCACCACGGCGGTGACGCCGGTGCGCGGCAGGCCGCCCACACCACGAACGTCGAGTTCGGTGGTGGCACCCCAGCCGAGCGGCGTGATGTTGCCACCGGTGCCGTCGCGAGTGTCGAGAATGCGCGCCGGGGCCAGCGGTACGTACTGCGTGGGGGTGAGCGACTGTGCGCGCTGGATGCGCAACGGCCCGGTGGCGAAGGCCGAGCCGTTGCCGGCCGTGTTCTTCATCACCATGTACACCCAGTAGGTGCCGTTGGGCAGCGGAGCACCCGACAGGTCGGTGCCGTCCCAGGTGAGCGTGTTCTCCACATTGGGGGTCACCGGGATGTTGCTGCGCACCTTCTCACCGTTGAACGTGTTCTGGTCGAACGTGACGTACAGGTCGGCCGTGGTGCCCGAGGCGGACGCCATGTCCTGGAACTTGATGTCGTAGGTGGTGGTGAGCGCCGCATCGTCGGCCAGGCGCAGGTCGCGGATGGTGAACGAGCGCGTGCCCGGGTCTTCGTTGAGGTCGAACCGCAGCCGTTCGATCTTCTGGCCGCGCCAGCCGCGCTTGAACGCCGTGTTCTCGTCGTTCACCGCGATCGGCGGCAAGGTGGACAGGTCGATCGTCATCCGGTTGCAGCCGGGGTAGATGATGATGTCCTGCGTCTCGCTCCACGGGCCACCGGCCGGGTACCACGCGAAGCGCGCGTTCATGCCGCCGCCCGGAGCGTTGGCGAAGCTCATCGCCCCGCCGTAACACACCTCGACGGTGGCGCGGTGGTAGCGGTCGGGCACCAGCGGGGTGCGCAGCGGGAACTCGATGTACGAGTCGTTCCTGATCGAGCTGCCCGAAGCCTCGCCGGGCACCGAGTAGTTGAGCCCGTTGATGTCGTGGTATGCCAGCACGTCGTCGGGGCCGTTGAAGTCCCACGCGTTGCCGTTGGCCGTGGCGTAGTCGGTGCCACCCTCTTCACTGGGGCTGATCAGCTTCGGGATCGGCACGCCCGAGGGCGGTGTGGCCGAGGCGTTCGAGCGGTGCAGGCGTGCCCAGTCGATCGTGATGTCGATCGTCATCTCGGGCGGCGGTTGCGGCACGCCCGGCGTGATGATGCCGCCGCGGAACATGTCGAAGCGAACGATGTCGCCAGTCCACGCGTTCCTATAGCCGTCCGAGAAGGCCTGCGTGTTCGTGAGGTCGAGCGTGTACTGGTGACAGCCGTTAAGGCCTTCGAACGACAAGAACCCTTCGCGCCCGTCGGCGCGCCAGAAGTGCACCGCCATCCAGACGCCGTGGGTCAGGCACATCTGCACCGAGAAGCGGTTGTACACGCCGGCATCCACCGGGTTGCGGTTGCCGTTGCGGCCCCACGGCAGCTCGAGCCCCCAGCTGCGCACCAGCTTGATGTTGGTGCCCAGCCTCGACGACACGACCAGCTGACCACCCGAGCGGCTGATCGAGTTGCTGCCCTCGGTGCCGATCAGCATCTGCGGCGGCACGTCCTCGTCGTTCTCGAAGTCCCACGGATCCGAGTACACGTCGGTGGCGTAGTCGCCACTGGTGGATTCGGCGGAGGTGGTGCCCAGCGATGGCGGCGTGTACGGCCCGGGGTGAGCGTGCGCGGTGACAGGCACGGCAAGCAGCAGCAACACTGCGGCCAGGGCGGAACGACGGAGGATCATGAGGGCGGAATTCTCCTAAAAAGGGGGCTGCATGACAGGTATCGGACGACTGTCAAGCTGACTTGATCGTAGAGGCCCCATCGAGCTCGCGGACATCGGCCACCACGGCGGCGAGCGCGTCGCGTAGCGCAGCGAGTTGCGCGCGAGCAGCCGCCAGCGCCTCGTCGACCGCGGCGACGGCACCATCGGGCACCGCCGGGGAATCAGCCACCGGCGGCATTGCGCAGCCGTGTGGAGAGGCGAGCCGACAGCGTGGCCAGGCGGAACAACGTGGTGCCTTCCATCGCCCGCACCGCATCCTCGGCATGTTGGGCGCGCTCGGCGAGGCCAGACTGCTCGTGGCCCTCCAGCTCGGCGATCCGCCGGTGCAAGCTGATGATCACCTGCGTGCGGGCCTCGAGCAGCGCTTCCAGCTCGGCCACGCGTGCCTGCAGCGCCGCCTCGGCGGGGGCCGCGGGTTGCTGGTGGGGTGGAGTCAACTTGGCCATGCCAACCTCGGGTGCCGCAGCCGCAGCCGCTCGAAATTCGATGCCATGTCGACATCGCTGACCTTGCGCATCGAGCCTCCTTGCTCACGATACCGACCCACCAGACGGGGCACGAGATCGGCCCGCGAGCCATGCTCGGCCGTCGTCAGCCACAGGTCGTAATCCTCCCACCCGTAGATGCCGAGGTCGTCGGCATAGCCCCCGAGCGCCTCCCAGGCATCCTTGCGCCACATCGCCATCGCATCGATGAAGGCACCGTGCACCAGCAGGTCGGGGTCCCACGGCAGGTGGCTGGTAAGGCCCACCGGGCCGGTCTCGTCGAACCGTTCGAGCAGTCCGTAGGCCGCCACCACCTCGGCCGGCGCCGCGTCGAGGTGCGCGGCCAACACCCGCAGGCCGTTGGGCCGCAGCAGGTTGTCGGCATCGAGCGCGAACACGTACCGGCCGCGCGCCGCGGCGAACCCGGTGTTGCGGGCCACCGGCAACCCGCCGTTGGCCGCCCGCCGCAGCAGCGTGATCGGCTGCCACGGGTTGGCCGCCATGTACGCCAGCACCACCTCGGCGCTGTCGTCGGGCGAGTGGTCGTCGACGATCACGGTCTCGACCGCCAGCCGGCTGCCGCTGGCGGCGGCGACCGAGGCGAGCGCGTCGCCGATGTAGTCGCCCTGCTGGTACAGCGGCACCACCACCGTGACGTCGGGCGTTGTTGCGGTGTACGCAGCGGTGCTGTGACGGTCGACGTGGTCGGCGGCGCCGTGCTGCAGCGCTGCCGCGGCCCGCTCGAGCGCGCGCACGGTGCCCAGCTGACCCAACCACGCACGCTTCAGCACTGCCGCGTTCTCGACCAGCAGTTCACGGCGCGGCGTGTCGTCCTCGGCCAGCAACCGGCGCACCTTGCCCACCACACCGTCGCCGGCCGCATGCGTGCGGGCCGTGCTGCGATGACGGCGCGCGGCGGTGCCGCCACCGGCGCTGCGCACCTGTTCGAGTGCCTGCACCGCGAGCACACCCTGATCGAGCTGCGTGGTGGCGAGGTGACGGGCCGCGCGAGCCATTTCCAGGCGACGCGGCTCGTCGAACAACAACGCCACGGCGCGCTCGGCGAGGTCGTCGAACCCGGCCACCAGCAGGTGTTCGCCGGGCACCAACGGCCCGATGCCCACGGAATGCTCGGTGGCCACCACACAGCCGTTGGCCAGTGCGTCGAGCACCCTGGCCCACTCGAAATAGAGCACCTCGTCGCGGTGCACGTTCAGCAGCACGCGGGTGTCGGCCAGGCGCCGGTACTTCTCGTCGCCGTGCACGAACTGCGGCCGGTCGCCGGTGGCCGGCTTGTGCCAGCTGAAGAAGCGCAGGTCGGTGTTCCACTCCCACAGCACCGATGCGGCACCGCCCACGAACAGCTCGCGCCGCGGCGTGCGCCCGGCCAAGAGAGCGAGGTCGATCGAGCGCGGTGTGTCGCCACCGTCCCAGTGGCACATCGACGGCACGACGCCCAGCGGCAGGTGGGCGGCGTTCAGCCCCAGCCGCTGCAGTTCGGCCAAGGCCAACGGGTTGATGTCGAGCGCCGCCGGCGACTCGCAGAGGTACGGCAGTGCAACGTCGAAGAACGGCGTGCCCGGCTGCTCGGTGTTGATGCTGACCGCCTGCGCCGCGGCCTTCATCCGCTCTGCCGGCGTGGCCGGGAACAGGCCGAAGAATTCGTGCGGGGCCACCACGAGGTTGGCGAACGGATCGGTGCCGCCAGGCAACTCGTCGGTGACGATCGTGGGGTGGTGGCCGTGCGCGCGTAGGCCTTCGGCGATGTGCTCGGCGATCTCCCTCATGAAGACGTTGCCCAGCGGGCTGACGAAGACTGCCTCGACCATGAAGTGGGCAGGATACCCCCCGAGCAGTAGCGTCACCGGTCGTGACGCCGAGGTTGTCGATCATCACACCGGTGTACGACCCGCCCCTGGGAGCGCTGCGCGCCTGCGCCGACAGCGTGCTGCACCAGGGCGACTGCGAATGGCAGTGGTGCCTCGTCGACGATGGCTCCACCAACCCCGACGTACGCGCGCTGCTGGCCGAGCTGGGCCGGCACCCGCAGATCGAGGTGGTGTTCCGCGAGGTCAACGGCGGCATCGTGGCCGCCAGCAACGACGCGCTGGCCCGCATCGACGGCGACTACGTGGTGCTGCTCGACCACGACGACACCATCGCCCCCGGCACGCTGGCTGCCGTGTCGGCCACGCTCGCCGACGCGCACGACACCCCGATCGACTACCTGTACACCGACGAGGCGCACTGCCACCTCGATGGCACCATCGCGCTGCCGTTCGCCAAACCGCACTGGTCGCCCGAGCGCTTCCGCTCGTCGATGTACACCTGCCACCTCTCCGTGCTGCGCGCCGAGGCGGTGCGCGCCGTGGGCGGGTTCCGCCCCGGCTACGACGGCTCGCAAGACCACGACCTCGTGCTGCGCGTCACCGAGGCGGCCACGGCCAACGGCAACCGGATCGTGCACCTGCCGATCATGGGCTACCTGTGGCGCAACGTCACCAGCTCCGTGTCGCGAGTCAGCGCCTCGCTGGAACGGGCGATCGAGAACGGGCGGCGGGCGGTGCACGACCAGTGCCAGCGGCTGGGCATCGATGCCACCGTCGAGCAGGGGCCGGTGGCCGGCATCTACCGCGTGCATCGGCGCCGCCCGGCCACCAGCCGCGCCACGCTCGTGGTGGCCACGCAACTGCGCCCCGAAGCGTCGCGCCCACACGCGCTGGCCGCGCTGGCGACACTCGCCTCGATCGACCCGCACGAGGTGAATGCCACGTGCGTGGTGGCCTACCCGGCCACCGTCAGCCCCGAGATCGTCGACATGCTGCAGCCGGCCATCCGCGCCGGGTGGCAGTTGGTGCCGGTGGACAAGCCGTTCGACATCGCTCACGCGATCAGCCGGGCACTGTTGGCCTACCCCGCCGACGCGCTGGTGAGCATCGCCCCCGGGCTGGTGGCCCGCCCCGACCTCACCCCCGACTGGCTCGACACGCTCGTGGCGCTGGCGCTCGACCCCGGTGCCGGCCTGGTGACGGGCCTGCTGTGCGACACCAGCGGCAAGGTGCTGCACGCCGGCTGGGACATTCCGGAGTTCCGCATGTACCGCCTGGAGGATCGGGTGGCCGGTGAAACGTCGGTGGGCAACGACCTGCTGCTCGAGCGCGAGTGCACCCACGCCAGCCTTGCCGTGGCGGCCGTCAGCACGGCGCAATGGCGCGAGGCCCATCACTTCGCGCAGGGTCTGTGGCACAAGGCCGGCCGCGAGTTGTCGGGCGCACTGCTGGCCGGCGGCGCCCGCACGCTCTACACCCCCTACGCCCGGTTCGACCAGCACACGGCCGTACACCTGGGCAGCAAGTAGCGCCTACACCCCGCCTACACCAGCAGCGGGGTGAACGGATCGGCGGCCAGGCGGGTGCCCCACCGCGACTGGATGGCCACGATCTCGTCGGCCGACACGCCGCTCTGCCGCGAGCGCGACTCGTAGTGGTACAGCACGGCGGCCGGCTCGTACACGATCGACCAGCCAGCGGCCGACAGCTTCATGCAGTAGTCGACGTCGTTGTAGTTGCCGGGCAGTGCCGTGCAGAAGCCCCCAACGGCCGCGTACACCTCGCGCGGCGTCAGCATGCACGCGGCGGTGACGCCCACCACTTGTCGCCGCCGGGCCAACAGCCCGGTGCGGCCCACGCTGTCGCCGGGCAAGCCGAAGCCGACGTGGTCGAGCGAGGTGCGATAGGTGTGCCCCGCGTGCTGCAGCGTGCCGTCCTCGAACAGCAGCTTGGCCCCCACTGCGCCCACCGCCGGCCCGTCGCCAGGTTCGAGCGCGGCCAGCATCGCTTCCAGCCAGCCGCCGGCGATCGCCTCGGTGTCGTCGTTCAACAGCAGCAGGTGCCGGCCGCCGGCATGGGCCGCGCCGAGGTTCACCGACGCCGAGAAGTTGAACGGGCCCGCGATCGGCACGAGCGTGCACGGCACACCGGCCCCGGCGGCAACGGCGACGAGCGGCCGGCCCACCTCGGCGGGCATCGCCGGGCCCGTGACGGCAACGATCTCCACCGGCACATCGGTGGTGCGCAGCAACGACGCCACGGCCTCGATCGCGAACACACGCGGCACCCCGCCCACGCTGCCCGACGCACCGATCGTGGGCAGCACCACCGAAACGAGTGGGGCAGCGCTCAACGGCTGCGCACCTTGCGCATCACCTTGCGCACCACGCGGGTGCCGAAGCGCAGCGCCTTCTTGGCCACGGTGATCAGCTTGATCTGCAGCGTTCCGCCCGCCCCCGAGGCACGGCGGTAGTGGTTGCGCTCGACCTCCACCTGCGCAAGCGAGTTCGTGAGTTGCGCCAAGCGCACGCGCAGCTGGGCCACCTCGGCCTCGGCCGTGGCCAGGCGCGCGTGCAGCTCTTCCACCTGCGCCGTGCGCCCCACGGCGGCGTCGCGCTGCACCCAGTCGGCGATCTGCTGTTCCGGCGTGGGCGCCGTCATGACGCGTCGATCCGGGCGTTCAGCGCGGCCGTGCGGCCGGCCAGGTCGTCGATCGCGTCGTTGAGCACCGTGCGCAACTCGTCGGTGCCGCGATCGAGCTGGTCGACACGCTGCTGCAGCGCACGCAGTTCGAGGGTGAGGGACTGCAACGCCTGGGTGGCCTGACGGTTGCCACGCAGGAGCCAGCCGAGTTGTTGGCGAACGCTCATCACCGCACATCCTGCCTGCTGGAAGCGGCGATGCCCAACAACCCCGCGATCAGCCGGCCGGTGTCGGCGATCGTGGCCTGTTGCTGCATCCGCCGCAACGCCCCCGCAGTCAGCCCCTCGCGCCACGCCGCGTCGCCCGCCATCCGCCGCATCAGCTCGGCGGCCTGGCCGACATCGGGCTGCGCCCACGTGGCGGTCGGTGGGTACACGCCCTGCCCGGCCGCGCCCACCTTCACCAGTTCGAAGCCCACCAGCGCGGCGCTGCCCTCGTCCATGAGATCGAGGTTGCCCGAGTAGGCGGTGGCGATCACCGGCGTGCCCAGCCACATCGCCTCGGCCATATGCAGCCCCAGGCCCTCGCTGCGGTGCAGCGACACGAGGCAGTCGCTGTGCGCCAACAGCGCCATCTGGCCGGCGCGGTCGAGGTGCGCATCAACAACCCTGATGTCGGCGCGCCCGTGGGCCGCCGCGAGCAACTGCTGGTGCGCCGGCCAGCGCTGGTGCGCGTTGATCGACTTCACCACCAATACCGGCCCCTCGCCCTCGCTGAACGCCGCACGGAACGCGGTCACCACGTCGAGCGGGTTCTTGCGGGCGGTGACGCTGAGGTGGTCGAACGTGACCACGAACACGAACCGACCGTGCAGACCGGCCAGCGCGGCGAGCTCGTTGCGACCCAACGCGGCCACGGTGGGCCGCGGCACGGGCAGCGGCACGCGGTGCACGGGTTTCGAGGTGGCCGCGGCGAACGCATCGGCAACGAACTGCGACCCGACCCACACCTCGTCGACGAGGTCGAGCGCCGGCCTCATGGAGGGTGAGAGCTCGGAGAGCTCCCAGAACCAGTACCCGATCATTCGCCGCGTGGCGTCGAACAGCTCCACGTGGTCGTCGCGCAGCGCTGCGAACTGATCGGCGGTCACCACCGCCAACGTCGTGTCGAACAACGGCCCGCCGCCGGCCGCGAGCGCGTCGTGCGCAGGCGGGCTGGCCGACCGCTCGACGGCCACCACCGCGCAGGGCACCGCCGCCGCAGTGACTGCGTGGTGCAGGCGCCGGGCGACGTGGCCGAGGCTCATGTCCAGCCCCACGTACCCGGCCAGGTTCACGCCGCCGGCGCGCCCACGCACCGCATCGGTGGCGGCCGTGCTGCCCGGCGCGGCGAGGCCGAACGGGGTCTCGCCGCCCACGAACGACCACCGCACCCAGTTGGCATAGCGGGCCGCGTCGGCGCCCTGTGGGTCGGGGAACGCCGTGCGCAGGTCGGGGCGGCGTTCGTGCAGGCCCATCCAGTAGCGCGCTGCAAGCCAGCGGCGGAACTCGGCGGGCCGGCTGAACGGTGCGGGCGCCGGGGGTGTGGCGTTGCGCACCAGTTGGCGGATGGTGTCGTCGATCGCCACCCCGCCGGGCAGGCGCGCCCCGGCCGGCGGGCCACCGAGTTGGTCGGCTGCCTCGGTGAGCACGGCCACGACTGCCGGGTCGGCGACCGCGTCGACCCGTGCACGGCGTTGTTCATCCGGGTCGAGCACCCAGGGCTGCGCGGGATCGAACTGCGGCACGTCGAGCAAGGCGATGGTGGCGGGCCAACTCCACGTTCCTGCGCCGATCGCCGGATCGGTGCAGCGGGCAACCTGCGGATCGAGCGCCACCGCGGCGAATGCCTCGGCCACTGTTGCGCCGGGCAGCGCGGCGAGCAGGCGATCGACCACCGCCTCGCCCCCGCGGTGCAGCACCGCCACGCTGGTGCTGTACGCGCCGGCGCGCACCAGGTCGAGCGCGTCGGGCGCCAAGCCGTCGGCGAGCGCGTCGCCGTGCACGCGCGGCACCAGCGTTGCCATCGCCCCATCGCCGGTGAGCAGGCCGTCGAGCGGCCCCACCACGGCCACCGCGCCGGCCTGCAGCACCACCACGTGGTCGTAGCCCTCGCGCAACAGCCGTTGCGTCGTGGCCAGCACCACCAGCCAGCCTGCTTGCGCCGCCGTGAACATCACCAGCGAACGCTCTTGATCGGCGCTGAGCCGGCCGCCGTACCACCACGGCACGGTGGGCAGTACCGGCCGCAGCACCGGATCGCCCACCCACACCGCACCGACCCGCCACTGCGGATGATGGTGCGCGAGGGCGGCGGCGAGGGCCTCGGCGCGCAGGCTGCCGCCATGTTGGATCATCACCACAGCCACACCAGCCATCGGTATCCTCTACCACAATGCCTGCACCTCACACGACATCACCCGCGGACGACAACGCCGCGCTGCTCCGTCGTGTCGAGATCGCGGAGGCCACCATCGCCCGCCTCGTCGCCGAATCCCGCGAACGCGAGCGCGTGGTGCGGGCGCTCGTGGCCGAACTGCCCAGCGCCGTCAGCAAGAAGGCCGTGTTGCGTGCGATGGCCCGCGATGCGGTGGCCACGGTGCGCGCCCGGTTCCGCCGCTCGGCCGCATGAGCCGGGCACCGTTCCAGCCGCACCGTCACCTGCTGCGGCGGGCGGCCGCAGTGGCGGTCGCCGAGGTGCGCGCCCGCCGCCACCTGGAAGCGGCGGCCTGCGTGCTGCACCACGGCGAACCCCAACACATCGAGCGCAGCGTCACTTCGTCGTACGACGCGGCGGCACCCGAGGTCAGCGTGGCCGTGTCGCTCTACAACTACGCCCCCGTGGTGGCCGACACGTTGCGCAGCATCGTCGCTTCCACCGGCGTGAGCCTGGAGATCATCGTCGTCGACGATCACTCGCACGATCAGGGCCTGGCCGTGGTCGCCGAGTTCATGAGCGCCCACCCGCAGGTACCGATCGTGCTGTTGGCGAAGAGCGCCAACGAAGGGCTCGAGCAGGCGCGCAACACGGCCTTCGCCGCGGCCCGCAGCGAGTTCGTGATGGTGGTCGATGCCGACAACCTGCTGCAGCCCGAGGGCCTCGGGGTGTTGCTCGCTGCCGCACGCGCCAACCCGCTCGCGGCCGGCGCCTACGGGCGGCTGCAAGAGTTCGGCGACGCCAACGGGCAGCGCAGCGCCGCACCGTGGAACGTCGACGAGTTGTGCCGGCGCAACTACATCGACGCGCAAGCCCTCGTGCGCCGTGCCTTGTGGCAGCGGCTGGGCGGGTACGCCACCTACGACGACGACGTCTACGGTTGGGAGGACTGGGACCTGTGGTTGCGCATCGCCGCGGATGGAGGGCAGATGGAGTTCGTCGATCACGTGGTGGGCCGCTATCGGGTCACGGGTAACTCGATGTTGTCGCTCACCAACCTCGCTCACGACGACTCGATCGAGGCGCTGCGCCGCCGTCACCCGACCCTGCCGTGGCCGGCGTGACGTGCCCGACACCGACGTGACCGACACCGACGTCACCGACACCACCGACACGCCCACGCGCAGCGCGCGCAAGCGGCAACCGCTGGGGCTCGCTCTCTGCGTGCAGCTGCTGCTCGTCTTCTACCAGATCAGGCCGTTGCTCTGGAGTGCGTACAACTCCGACGACGTCCTCACCAGCCAGTGGCCGATGTGGCGTGCCTACCGCGGGCAGTCGCTGTGGTCCGACTTCATCGCCACCAACAGCGACTTCATGCGCAACAAGGGACGGTTCTTCCCCGGCACCGTGGCCGAGATCATGGTCGTGTTCGAGGTCTTCCGTTCGCGTCAGTCGTACAAGGTGCTGCAGATCGTGTTCGTCATGCTCGCCTGGCTGGCGTTCGTGTGGTTCGTGCAGGTCTGCACGCGCAGCATCCACTACGCCGTGCTGGCCGGCTGGCTGGCCCTGCTCACCGTGCACATGCGGTGGTTCCACGACCCCCTGCTGGGCTTCGCGGTGCAGCAGCCGACACTCGTCATCTGCTGGTTCGCCACCCTGATCCTGGCCACGCTGGCAGCACGGGCCGACAGCCGGCGGCGCCACCTCGTGCTGCTCGTCGCCGCAACCGTGATGTGGGTGGCGACGATGCTGATGTACGAGACCGCGTATTCGCTCGTGCTCGCCCCGTTGTGCATCCTGTTCAGCATCAGTGACCGCAGTCGCCGGCGGCGGGCGCTGGCCACCATCATCGTGCCCACCGTGCTGCTGCTGACGTGGCTCGTGTACCTGCGGGCCAACGCGGCGCACCCCGAACCGAACCTGCAGCTCGGCTTCCACACCTGGCAGGTGATCCCCACCTTCGTCCACCAGCTCACCGGCACGCTGCCGTTCTCCTACGAGCTACTCGCGCAGGACGGCACGATGCCGCGCATGACGAGCGGCTGGGGCGTCAACGGCGGCTGGGACGTACTGGCCCTCCTGGCAACCGTGGCGATGCTCGTGGTGTGCGTGCGCTGGCTGCGCCCGAAGCCGCTCGACAAGGACACGAGTCGCGTGCTGTTGGTGGCGGGTGGGCTGATGCTGCTGGGCCCTACCACGATCATCAGCTTCACGCTCCGGTGGCAGCAGGGCGAGGTCGACTGGGGTCTGCCATACATCTCGGTGTTCATCTCCAGCCTCGGGCTGATGCTGCTCGTGCTGGTGGCGATCAGCTCGCTCGTCCGACGGTTCGGTTCGCTCGCGTCGCGGCCGCAGTGGGCGCGACGGGTGATGTTGACGGCGCTGGTACCGGTGTCGCTGGGGGTGCTCGCAGCCCCGATCCTGATCTACGACACGAATTACTGGACCGTGGAGCAGGTTGCGTGGCTGCGCACCGATCGAGAGGCGTTCGCTCAACTCGTGCGCGACGGCGGGTTCGACGAGGTGCCCGCCGGCTCGACCGTCATCACCGACAACGCCAGCGAGTGGTTCTGGGAGAACGGCGCGTTCGTGCAGTACTACGGCGGCCCGCAGCAGCTGACACTCGTGCTGCCCACCGACCCTGCCGCCGCCGCGTGTGGCGTGTCCACCACGTGCTACCGCCTCGTGACCACGGTGCACGATGACGGTTCCACCACCCACCGGATCGACGTGATGCAGCCCGCCGGCTGAGCCCACGCCTGCCCTGGCCCACCTGATCCGAGCGGCGGTTGATAGGCTCGGACCCACATGTCACTGCGCAACGCGATGGCACATCGCAACCTTCTGTACCTCCTTACGCTCAAGGAACTCCGCACCCGCTACAAGAAGTCGGCGCTGGGCTGGGCGTGGAGCTTGCTCAACCCGCTCAGCCAGATGGTCATCTTCTCGATCGTCTTCCTGAAGATCTTCGACGCCAAGGCGCAGACCGGCGACCCCAGCGGCCTCACCAACTTCCCGCTGTACTTCCTCAGCGGGCTGGTGCCCTGGAACTTCTTCGCGATCAGCATCGGCACGGCCATCGGCAACGTGCAGGGCGGCTCGGGCCTGATCAAGAAGGTCGCGTTCCCGCACGAGCACCTCGTGTTGTCCGTGGTGGCCGCGCAGTTCGTCACGCTGCTGATCGAAACCGGCATCCTCGCGATCGCCCTGCTGATCTTCTCCGGGCCCAAGGTGCTGCTGTGGTTGCCGCTGCTGCTGGTGGCCTACCTGTTGTGGGCGCTGCTGGTCACCGGCGTGTCGCTCACGCTCAGCGCGGCCAACGTGTTCTTCCACGACGTGAACTACCTGTGGGGCATCGTCACCCAACTGCTGTTCTACGCGACGCCGATCATCTACTTCACCGCCACCATTCCCGTCGCGCTCCTCCGCCACACCGCCAACTGGGGGCCCACCGGCACGTTCATCACCGCGTTCCACGAGTTGATGTACGACGGTCGCATGCCCGGCCTGGGGCGCTGGGTGTACATGGCCATGCTCGCCGCGGTGTCGCTGGCGTTCGGGGCCTGGTTCTTCCACCGACTGTCGCCGCGCTTCGCGGAGGAGATGTGATGAGCGGCAACGTCGTCATGCAGGTGGATCACCTCACCAAGTCGTTCCGCGTGCACCAGCAGAAGGCCAACTCGCTGAAGCAGTTCATCGCGGCGCGCGGTCGCAACCGCTACGACGAGTTCATCGCCGTCGACGATGTCAGCTTCGACGTGCGCGAAGGCGAGGTGTTCGGCGTGATCGGCCAGAACGGCTCGGGCAAGAGCACGTTGCTGAAGTGCATGGCCGGCATCCTGCAGCCCAACAAGGGCGCGGTGCACGTGCACCGCCGGATGGGCGCGCTGCTGGAGCTGGGCGCCGGCTTCCACCCCGAACTCACGGGCGCCGAGAACGTGTACCTCAACGCCTCGATCCTCGGCATGTCGCGCAAAGACATCGCGCTGCGCTTCGACGACATCGTCGAGTTCTCCGGCATCCCCGCCTTCATCGACCAGCCGGTGAAGACCTACTCCTCGGGCATGTACGTGCGCCTCGCGTTCGCCGTCGCGATCAACGTCGACCCGCAGCTGCTGATCGTCGACGAGATCCTCGCGGTGGGCGACGTCAGCTTCCAGCAGCGGTGCCTCGAGAAGTTCGTCGAGTTCCGCAACGACGGCCGCACGATCATCCTCGTGACTCACGACATGAACAGCGTGAAGAACATGTGCGACCGAGCCGTGTGGCTCGAGCACGGCAAGATCACCGGCAGCGGCGACCCTGGCGAACTGGTCGATGCCTACACCGAGCACATGCTCGGCCAGAACAACCGCCGCCACGACGGCAGCATCCGTCGCGGCAGCGGCGAGATCCAGGTCACCAAGGTCGAACTGCTGGTGAACGGCAGCTCGGAACCGGTGAAGCGTTGCCGCACCGGCGACAGCGTGGTCTTCCGGTTGCACTACGAGTCGTCGAAATCGATCCCGCAGCCGGTGGTGGCGATCGAGATCGAGTCGCTGGCCGGTGCTCTGGTGACCTCGCCGAACACGCGCGACGTCGGCATGGTGCCGCAGAACATGTCGGGCAACGGCATCGTCGAGGTCACCATCCCGCGACTCGATCTGCTGCCCGGCACGTTCGACCTGCACACGTCGGTCACCGACTTCAACCGCGCCCACAACTACGACCACTTGCAGACGGCACTGCGCTTCGACGTGATGGCCGGCAAACCCTACGAGACCGGCGGGGTGGTCACGCTGAGGCCAGAGTGGAACCTGCAGTGACCCCACCTGAACATGTCAGCGTCGACCCGACGCCCGCGGTCGAGTTGCCCCACACCGAGCGCATCGTGTCGTACGCCCAGAACTTCGAAGACGTGATGTTGTGGCGCGCGTTGCGCCACGTTGTGGCCGGCACCTACATCGACGTCGGTGCCGCGTGGCCGGATCAAGACTCGGTGACACTCCTCTTCTATCAGCGAGGCTGGTCGGGCGTGAACGTCGAACCCAACCCCGATCTGTTCAGCGAACTGCGCGCTCAACGCCCGCTCGACATCAACATTCGCGCTGGCGTGGGTGCCGCAGCCGGCCACTCGAAGTTCAACGTACTGATCGACACGGGGCTCTCCACGTTCGACAACGACCTTGCCGCTAGCCACGCCGGCGACGGACGATCGATGCACGTGATCGAGACCCCGATCACGACACTCGATCAGCTCTGGGACGAGCACCTCCGCGACCGGCAGGTGCACTTCTTGAAGGTCGACGTGGAAGGCTTCGAGGCCGAGGTACTGGCCGGCAACACCTGGACCGTTCATCGCCCGTGGATCGTGGTGGTCGAGGCCACTCGGCCGAACACGCAGATCCTCATCCACGAGGCGTGGGAGCCGTTGTTGACCGACGCCGGCTACAGCTACGTCTATGGCGACGGCCTCAATCGCTACTACGTCGCTCACGAGCACGAAGAGCTGGTCGAAGCGTTCCGGTTTCCTCCGAACGTGTTTGATGGCTTCGTCAGCGCAGCTCAGGCCACGGCCGAAGAGCAGGCTCGCGAGGCACAGCACCTCGCGTGGCAGCTGGGGCTCGAGCGCGACCGCTCGACATGGCTGCAGAACGAGTGGGACCAGGCACAGCACCTGCTCGACCAAGAACGTGAAGACCGCCGACGCGACCATCTCGCGCTGGTGGCAGCCCGCATCGAAGCCGACCAAGCACGCGAGCGGGCCGACGCGGCCCCGGCCGCAGCCTTGGCCAACCACCGCTGGTTCCACCACTTCGGCAATCTCAAGGTGCGCGTCCGCACTCGCATTCGGCGGATGGTCCGCCGACCCGTGGTGGCGATCCTGCGCCCCACAGCCGGCAGAGCCGCGCGGTTCGTGCTGCGCCACCCTCGCGTGCATGCATTGGCGAACCGAGTGCTGGCCCGTATCCCTCAGCTGCGCGCCCGCCTGCTCGCGCTCGCCCATCGCAGCGGCATCGTGGCGCCGGCATCCGCGTCGGCCACCCCGCCGCCGGCCCCGGAGGAACGTTCCGACACTGCGGCCCGCTACTCGCGGCGATTCAGGCAACCCGGAAGCCGCCCGACCGAAGGCGCACCCGATTGAGATTGCTCATCGACCTGCAGGGCGGACAGGCGACAAATGCCCGGCGAGGCATCGGCAGGTACTCGATTGCCCTCGCTGATGCGATCGTGCGCAACCGAGGCGCACACGACGTGCACGTGCTGCTCAACGACCGCTTCGTCGAGCAGACGAGCGAGCTGCGCCAGCGCTACGCGAGCGTGTTGTCGCCGACGGCGGTGCACACGTTTCACCCGATGGTAGGCGGCGAGGGTCGCTCGCCTGACGGGCAATGGCGAGCAGCAGCGAACGAGGCGCTCCGCGATGCCGCCATCGCCGCGATCGCACCCGACGTCGTCGTGGTCACCAGCCTGTTCGAAGGTTTCGCCGACGAGGCCACCATCTCGGTGCCCACGGCGCCCCGGCGGTGGTCGAACGCCGTGGTGCTCTACGACCTGATCCCGCTGCTGCACCCGCACCACTTCCTGCAGGACCCCACGATGGCGTCGTGGTATCGGCAACGGGTGGAGCACTTGTCGCGTGCCGATCTGCTGCTGGCGATCTCCGATGCCTCGCGGCTCGATTCGCTCACCAACCTCGGACGCAACGCCGACTCGGTCGTGAACATCTCGGCGGCGATCGACCCGGCCTTCACAGCGGGCAGCACCGACCTGCAACCGAACGAGGCAGCGGTCGCGATCGCGCACGGGTTGGATCGGCCGTTCGTGATGTACACGGGTGGCATCGATCCGCGAAAGAACATCGATCGGTTGATCGCGGCGTACGCCGCGCTCCCCCACCATCTGCGCGAGGCCCACCAACTGGCGATCGTGTGCGCGGTCGACGATGTCGCCCGCACGCGCCTGTTCGAACAGGCCAACGCCTTGGGCCTCGGCCCCCATGATGTCGTGCTGACGGGGTACGTGAGCGACCACGACCTGCGCTGCTTGTACCGCGCGTCCACCGCCTTCGTGTTCCCTTCGTGGTACGAGGGATTCGGCCTACCGGTGCTCGAGGCGATGGCCAGCGGACGGGCGGCGATCGGCTCGAACTGCTCGAGCATCCCCGAGATCATCGGCCGCGCCGATGCCCTGTTCGACCCGCACGACACCACCTCGATCAGCCAGGCGATCGAGCGCGTCGTGATCGACCACGAGTTCCGTGCCGATCTCGAGCGTTCCGGGCTCGAGCGGGCGACCCAGTTCTCGTGGGACAACACTGCGAAGCGCGCACTGGCAGCCATCGAACAATTGCCGCCCCGGCACGCCGCGGTCACGACCGCGCGGCCTCGGCTCGCATATGTCTCACCGCTGCCGCCCATCCCCAGCGGGATCAGCGACTACAGCGCCGAACTGATCCCCGAGCTCGCCCGTCACTACGACATCGACCTGATCGTCGCCGACGAGGCCTCGCTCACTCTCGACCACGGCCTGCCGACACGCACGGTGCCGTGGTTCCGCGAGCACCACGCCGAGTTCGACCGAGTGATGTATCACTTCGGTAACTCCGAGTTCCACCAGCACATGTTCGACCTGATCGAGGAAGTTCCAGGTGTCGTCGTGCTGCACGACTTCTTCCTGTCCGGCCTGATCGCCTACATGGACGCGATCGGTGCTGCGCCGGGGTTCTGGTGCCGATCGCTGTACCAGTCGCATGGGTACAGCGGCTTGCAGGCGCTGACTGCCGACACCACCGGCAACGGAGTGATGTGGACGTACCCCACGAACCTACGGGTCATCCAGAACTCCGATGGCGTGATCGTGCACTCCCAGTACTCGCGCCGCCTCGCCGAGCAATGGCTCGGCGACGGCGTCGGCCAGGACTGGGCGCTCATCCCCCTGCTGCGAGTGCCGTTCGACGCCTCACCCGCAGCGCGCGCGGCCGCACGGCGGAAACTGGGCTTCGCTGAGACCGACTTCGTGGTCTGCAGTTTCGGCATGACCGGGTCGACGAAGCTCAACCACCGCCTCCTCACCGCCTTCACGACGAGTGTGCTCGCCCACGACACGAGCGTGAAGCTGCTGTTCGTGGGCGAGAACATCGGCGGGCCGTACGGCCACGACTTCTTGGCCAGCCTGCAGCAGTTGGGCGACGACACGCGCTTCACGTGCACGGGCCGCGTGGATGCCGACGAGTTCCACACCTATCTGCTGGCGTGCGACCTCGCTGTGCAGTTGCGAACGATGTCGCGTGGCGAAACGTCGGCGGCGATCCTGGACTGCATGAACGCCGGCGCGCCGCTCATCGTGAACGCCAATGGCTCCACGGCCGATCTTCCCGCCGGTGTCGCACACATGCTGCCCGACGAGTTCAGCGACGCCGAATTGGTCGACGCGCTGCAACTGCTGCGCACCAGGCCCGACCAACGGCGCGACATCGCGGAGGCTGCACACCATTGGCTCCGTGAGGTGCACCAACCCGGACGGTGCGCCGATCGCTATCACGAGGCCATCGAGCGCTTCGCCGAAGTCGCCTCCAGCCCGTCGGGCATCCAGCGCGCCCTTGGCGGGTTCGCTGCCGATGCACCACACGAGCACGACGTGTACGACTTGGCCGAGGCCGCGGCGCGAACGTTCCGGCCCCGACCGGTGGAACGGCAACTGTTCGTAGATGTGAGCGAGTTGGTGAAGCGCGATGCGCACACCGGCATTCAGCGCGTCACCAAGAACGTGCTGCACGAGCTGCTGCGGCGGCCGCCACAGGGCATGCGCGTCGAGCCGGTGTACGCATCGTTCGAGCACGGCTACCGATACGCGCGTTCGTTCACCACCGGCCTGCTCGGCACGCCACCGACCTGGTTGCCCGATGCCCCGATCGAGTACGGCCCGGGCGACGTCTTTCTCGGCCTCGACCTGCAGCCGATCGTGATCCCGCACCATGCTGCGTTCTTCAGCCGGCTGCGTGCAGCGGGCGTGCAGGTGCATTTCGTGGTGTACGACCTGCTGCCGCTGGTGGTGCCGCACACCTTCCACCCTGGCGCTGCCGACATGCACGCCACCTGGCTGCGGGTCGTCGCCGAGAACGACGGCGCGTTGTGCATCTCCGAGGCCACTGCGGCCGACCTGCGCGACTGGCTCGCGCTGCACTCCCCCGATCGCGGGCCGCACGTGGGCACGTTCCGCCTCGGTGCCAACCTGCCCGACGCCACCCGTTCCACCGGCTATCACGACGACGCGGTCGCCGTGCTGGCCGCGCTGGCAGCGCGGCTCACCTTCACGCTGGTGGGCACGATCGAACCGCGCAAGGCCATCGAGCAGGTGCTGCACGGATTCGAGCTGCTGTGGGGCGACGGCGTCGACGTGAACCTGGCCATCGTCGGCAAGCACGGCTGGATGGTCGAACAGCTCATCGAGCGCCTGGAGGCGCACCCCGAGCACGGCCAACGGTTGCACTGGGTGCAGGGTGCCAGCGACGAGTACCTCGAGAGCCTTTATGGGTTCTCCGATTGTCTGGTCGCCGCATCAGTGGCCGAGGGGTTCGGCCTTCCACTCGTGGAAGCAGCCTTGCGTCGTCTACCGGTGATCGCTCGCGACATTCCCGTGTTCCGCGAGGTGGCGGGCGCCCACGCCCAGTACTTCACGGGCGACGAACCCGAGGCCATCGCCGCGGCAGTCGACGAGTGGATCGAGCGGCGAGCACAGCGCACGATCATCCAACCCATCGGCATCCCGACCCTCTCGTGGCGCGAGTGTGCCGACGAACTGTTGGCGCTGTTGCCGCTCGACGAGTTGCGAACAGGCGGCTGATTCCCCTTTGGTGCGGTCCCGAGCCGACGACCCAGTCCTACAACTCCTCCAACGTCACCGATTGAATGTCCACCTCTTCGGCTATCGAGCGCTCGGACGGGAACTGCCAGATGGTGCCGTCCACCTCGACGGTGAACATCAGTGAGATCGTGCTGTCGGCCCCGCCGGTGCCGATCAGCGTCGCGTCGACCGTGGGACCCTCGGGCCCGGCCACCCAGAATCGCCCGACCCCCGTACCCTCTGGCGCTGCCGAGGAGTAGCGGAGCGTGGCCAGGTACGTACCGGCGTCCAACGGCAGGACCGGACCGGGGGTCATCTGACCCACGGGGTCGGCTGCTGCGACGTGCAGCACGGTCCCGTCGAGTACGCCGACGTTGCGCGTCAACACGTCGGCCGTCCACGCGAACGGCAAGTAGTCGCTGTCGTCGATCACGTACACCACGAGCCGGCTGCGCAGCGCCGAGGAATGGGTGACGTCGAGCACCGGTTCGCCGATGTCGGCCACCCCGGCGAGTCCCTTCGTGGCCTTCGCGACATCGCCGGGGCGGCCGAGCACAGCGATGACGAGCGGCATCCCCGGCTCTCGGGCGCTCAGCGCGCGCACGACCATATGGGTCGGGGCGGCCTTGCGCTCAATCACACGGTTGACCACGTGCGGGGCATAGATCGCGATGACGATGATGGACTGGTTCCCGGCTGGGACGAAGCTCGCGAGTTCGTCGTGCGGCACTCGGTCCATCTGCTCTTCGAACCACACAACCTCCGCGTGCAGCTGCTCAGAAGGGCTTCCGGCCTGGCGGTACACCTGGTCGTAGTACGGACTCATGTTGAAGGGGTGGTATGCCCGCGGATCGTAAGGAGGCGCACCCACCTGCGTCCACCCCAGCACGCCGAGAACAACCATGGCAGCCGCGAACACGGTGCGCCTCGCCATCGCGACCGCGACACCCAAAGCGGCCAACAAGAGGGTGAAGAACCCCAACCCGGTCGGGAAGCGAAGTGCACTCGGCACCCCGAAGACGAGCAGGGCGAGCCACAGCACGCCGGCGGCGAACAGCCTGCTGTTCCGAACGCCGGAGCTCGCCCGCCCAACAGCGACCAACAGCAGCAGTCCATAGGCCGGATACATGAACGACCAGTAGTACGAGATCTCCAGACCGTCGCCGCGCCGAACGATTTGGTCGTACCACTGGTACGCGTACTGACACGCGCACAGGCCGAGCGCCGTGAGCTCGGTGCGATCAAGCCTCACCCGCCGCACCCACGCAAACAGCAGGTAGGCGCTCATCAGCAACGGCGGACCGTACAGCCAGGTGAACCGAACTACCCAATCATTCCGTGGTGACCGAAGTGGATCAGGCCCAGGCGGGTTCCGCATGAAGTCGATGGTCGGCTGGTACACGTTCGCGATTCCGTAGTGCCAGCGAAACAGCAGCAGCCCAGCGCCCAACGTGGCCACCAGCGACGCCCCGATTCCGAACGCGATCGACACTCGCCCGATGAACGAACGTGCTCCGAAGACGGCAGCCACCACCATCGGCGCACCGATCACCGTGAGCGCGAGTGGGTTGGCGACGAGCATGAGCGCACCGAGCACCCCGATGGCGGTCACCGACCACCACGACTGGCGTGTTCGCAGACACAGAGACAACAGGACGATCCCGTACGAGACCACCACGTACTCTGTGTAGTCAGTGAAGAATGCCCTGGCGAACATCGGCATCGTGACCAGCACCGTTCCAGCCAAGAGCTCCTGCCCGACCGTCCACTTCCATCGGCGACCGAACCGCCAAACGACCGTGAGAATCGAAGTACAGAGCACTAGGCGCAGGACGAGGCGCCCAGCGGACGCACCGAAGATTTCCGTGAAGACATGGCCCGGCAGGTAGGCGGACCATCTTGAAACGAAGTAGTGGTGCTGGCCAACCCCGCGCAGGAGATCATCGAGGTTCGTGGCATATCCCGTGTAGAAGACCGGATCGAGAGCGTTCGGAGTGAGCCCGTAGTTCTCAGGTCGCAGAACGAAGTACAGCAACAACGAAAGGAAACTCGCGCGAGTGGCGATCCACGCCAATCTCGGCGAAGTAGACCTCGCCAGCAGCGTCTTCCAGGCGGACGCGAATGACCGATGCCCTGCCAGTGTCACGCTTTCGGAAACAGCAGGAACTTCTTCGGTCACGTACACGCCTTGTTGAGTTGCCGCTCGCCGCTGCCTGACAACCGGGTCGCCACTCGTCGCTGCGAAAGCGAGATCCTAGCCTTTGAGCTGCCGCTTGCTCTTCTCCACACGGCGAACCTGAGTGCTCCTTGTAGGGGCAAGGACTTGTGCACGTGCCCATGCTGATGCTACAGAGGCCGGGTGGGGCACCGACTAAAGCTTGGGTTTCTGGGTGGTGGCGTCAATTCCGCCGTTGGGCGTACCCATGCAGTCGCCAGCCAGATGGACGGCCGATGGGAACTCGTGGCCGGTGCGTTCAGTCGGCACGACGACATCAATGATCGCACTGCAGCGCAGTGGGGCGTAGAGCCTGATCGTGTCTACTCGAGCGTCTCGGAGCTCATTGCCGGCGAGAGCGACAAGCTCGATGCCATTGCCTTGCTCACCCCCACGCCACAGCATGAGCAGCAGGTTTCCGACCTGCTCGGCGCAGGTTTCAACGTGATCTGCGAAAAAGCACTCGCCAGCACAAGTTCGAGCGCACTGCGGCTCGCACGTGAAGCCCAGGAGTCCGACCGGTTCCTTGCCGTCACGTACAACTACTCCGGGTACCCGATGTTGCGCGAGCTGCGGGCGCGGATCCAAGACGGGCAACTCGGCCGGATCGCCGCCGTCAGCGTGGAGATGCCGCAGGAGGGGTTTCTGCGGCTCAACATCGACGGCCAGCCGATCCAGCCGCAGGAATGGCGTCAACACGACGGACCGATCCCAACCGTTTCGCTCGACCTCGGGACACACACCCACCACATGCTCGAGTTCCTGTTGGATGCCCAGCCATTGGAGTTGGTTGCCACCCAAGCACACCATGGTCGCGTCAGCACAGTGGCGGACTACATCAGCTGTATCGCCCGCTACCCCGACGACATCGACGTGAACATGTGGTACGGGAAGTGCGCGCTCGGGCAACGTAACGGCCTTCGTGTCCGCGTCTTCGGCGATCGAGGTGCAGCGGAGTGGTACCAGATGAACCCGGAAGAACTCCGCTTTGCAGATGCGTACGCAAACGTCCGCTTGATCGACCGGGTGTCGCCTGGCACGTTGATCGCCAATCTTCCACGCTACGAGCGATTCAAGGCCGGGCACCCCGCTGGCTTCCTCGAAGCATTCGCTAACCTCTACTGGGATCTGGCGGACGCCGTGGTCGAATTCGACGAGACTCGCCGACGCACATCGCCCTACGTGTACGGGGCCGCAAGTGCCGCCGCAGGGCTACGGATGCTAGAGACGATCGCGGCTTCATCATCTGAGCGAGTGTGGCTACCGGTCTGAGCCGCTAGAAGAAGGGCCCGTGGTGACTACATTCGAAGAACGCGCTCGAGCATTCTGCGACAGCTATCTATCGGCGCCCGCGCACCGACGTTTCGTGCTGGGCCGGGGAGAGTACGCCGCGAGCATCGCTGCCTCAGTTCCGATCGCCGGATTCGTGGATGACTACTGCAGCGAGGTCGAGTGGAATGGCCTCCCCGTGTTTCGCTCGTCTGTGCTGACATCAGAGTCATTCGTGGTGGTCGCCAGCATGTTGCGACCGATCACGGCGCTGCACAGCCTGTCGAAGACCAATGCACGTTGCCTGGACTACTTCGCGTTCGTCCGTTTCGCGGGCCTACCGCTGAAGCCTGTCGCGTTCTGGGAGCAGTTCGCCGAGGACTACTCCCTGCATCGGTTGAAGTACGACGCGATCCGTGCGCGCCTCGTGGAGCCTGAGTCGCGGCACGTCTTCGACTGCTTGGTGGAGTTCCGTCTCCGGTATGACCTCAGCGTGATGCAGGGGTTCCAGTTCGATCAGACAAATCAGTATTTCGAAGAGTTCCTGCAGCTCCGCCATGACGGAGAGAGCTTCGTCGACATCGGCAGCTACGACGGGTTCACATCGCTCGAGTTTGCTCGCCGTGCGCCGGGCTTCGCCCACATCACTGCGTTCGAACCCTCGGCGGCCAACCATTCACTGGTCGTCGCGAATCTGGCAGCACTCGGATCCGAGCGGGTCACGATTCACTCGTGCGGCCTATCCGACGCACCAGGGATCCTTTCCTTCGCCGGCTCTGACGGCAGTTCGAGCCGAGTGGGCGAGTCCGGCGACACCACAATTCGTGTCGAGAGGCTCGACGATCTCGACATCCCTTCGGCCACGATGCTGAAGATCGACATCGAGGGGGCAGAGGAAGCGGCGCTCGCCGGAGCTGTGCGCACGATCCAACGATTTCGCCCTCGCCTCGCGGTCTCCGTCTATCATCGGCCGAACGACTTCTGGCGGCTTGCTGATGTCATCGATGCCACCGGTGTCGACTACGAGCTGCGCATGCGCCACTACACCGAGGGAATCGACGAGACGGTGATGTTCTTCCTCCCGACCGGCGGTGCCGGCACGACAAAGTCGGGCGGCCGTGACTGACGAACGACCCCGGCTGCTGATCGTGGGCGGCAGCCATGCGGAGATCCCAATGATCGACGCCGCCCACCGGCTCGGGTACCACGTCACCACTACCGGCAATCGCCCGGGCGACCTTGGCCACGCCCACGCCGATGGCTGGGTGGACACCGACTTCTCCGATCGCGAGGCAATCCGCTCGTTGGCCGCCCGGCTCGAGGTGTCCGGCATCGTGTCAGGGTGCAACGACTTCGCCAGCCTTTCGACGGCCTACGCTGCCGAGGCCCTCGGTCTGCCCGGCCATGACTCCCACGCGAACGCCCTGCGCATTCATCACAAGGATCGGTTCCGCCACCTCCTCACCGAGCTGAAGCTCCCCACGCCACGTTCAGCTGTCGCCCGCTCTCTTGATGACGCCCGCGAGATCTGCACGCAGGTCGGATTCCCATGCATCGTCAAGCCGGTGGATCTCACGGGCGGCAAAGGAATCAGCAAGTGCGGCACGCTCGACGAACTGGCCGGGGCCTTCGAGAGCGGAATGGCGCTGACCCGCGAGAGCTATCTCGTGGTCGAGCAGTTCCTGGTCGGCACCCACCACGGCTTCACCTGCTTCGTGACAGCCGGCCGAGTCGGCTTCT
This sequence comes from Actinomycetota bacterium, assembly GCA_030645495.1. Classification (GTDB taxonomy): domain Bacteria; phylum Actinomycetota; class Acidimicrobiia; order Acidimicrobiales; family Ilumatobacteraceae; genus UBA668. Next base: position 317,272 of record JAUSLV010000033.1, on the reverse strand, counting down.
GGTTCGCAGACGACGAGCAGTACTTCCGAAATCCATACCTGGTGAGTGGTACCACAACGCCCACGTCGATGCCTCCGTCGGCCATCGAGGAGCTCATCAACGCTGTCGAGCTGATCGCAGCCCATCTCGATCTGGTCGACGGCCTCATGCATGTGCAGTGCATCAACACTGCAGATGGCCCGCGGATCACCGAACTCTGCCGGCGTTGCCCTGGCGACCTCTATCCCGACTTCGTGCGCCTATCCACGGGGTTCGACTATGCGAACGCTGTCGTCAGCGCTGAACTCGGGCTCCCGATCGAAGGGTCTCACCCGCAGCAGGCCGGTCGCTACATCACCCGACACTGCCTCATGGCCACCCGGGAAGGGGTGCTGCAAGGGATCTCACTCAACGCGGAACTGCAGCAACACCGCATAGGGGAGATGCTGTGGTGGACGGCTGGCCAAGAAGTCACCAATCATCTCAGCGACAAGTTCGGCATCGTCTTCTTCGGGTTCGACACCGCTGCTCAGATGCGCGCCACCACTCGTGACTTGCCCGATCGCATCTTGATCGACATCGTCGACCCTGGACAGAAGAGCCTTCGATGAGTGCGACCGGCGTTCAGCTGTCCATCGTTTCCACCCTCTATCGCTCTAGCCCGACGATCGAGCAGTTCATCAGGCGTTCGGCCGCCGCCGCCCGCGAGTTGGCAGGCGAGTCATTCGAAATCGTGATCGTGAACGACGGCTCCCCCGACGACAGCATCGACAAAGTACGTGCTCTTCGTGGCGAATTCCCCCAGATCGTGCTCGTCGATCTCTCGCGCAACTTCGGTCACCACGTCGCACTTCTGGAGGGCTTGCGCTACTCCCGCGGCGAACTCGTGTACCTCATCGACAGTGATCTCGAGGAGGCGCCGGAGTGGGTGGCCGACTTCCGTGACAAGCTCACTTCGAATCAGGCCGATGTGGTCTTCGGCTACCAGGAGACCCGCAAGGGCAGTGCCTTCGAGCGTCTTTCGGGAGCCATCTATTGGTGGGTGTTCCGCCGACTGTCCGACCTCGACCTTCCCGCCAACGTGGTCACGTGCCGGCTGATGACACGACGCTACGTCGATGCAGTCAACATGTATGGCGAGCGCGAACTCAGCTTCGGCGGTGTGCTCAGCGTGGCAGGGTTCGTGCAGGTTGGCACTCCGGTCGCTAAGGGCGACAAGGAGTCCAGCTCCTACAGCCTTCGGTTGAAGATCTGGCACATGGCGAACTCCATCAGCGCCTTCAGCGTGAAGCCACTCAACGCGATCTTCGCGCTCGGCATCGCGGTCTGCATGGTCGCGTCACTCGTAGTGGTGTATTTGGTGAGCGTAAGCCTGTTCTGGAACCGGTCGCCAACAGGATGGACTTCGGTGATCGTGTCCGTCTGGCTACTCGGCGGGCTCACACTCACCAGCCTTGGAGTGATCGCCATCTACCTTGGAAAGACGCTCTCGGAAGTGAAGGCTCGACCTCGAGCAATCGTCCGTTCGATAGAGCGCAGCTAGGCTGCTGCGTCGACCCGGGCGGAGGCACTGGATGATCCCCTTCAACAAGGCAACCTTCGAGGGCAAGGAACTCAGTCATCTCGGTCAGGCCGTCATCGACGGTCACCTGTCGGGCAACGGACCGTTCACGAGACAGGCCGAGTCGATGCTCGAGCAGTGCCATGGCAGTGGGCGCACCCTTCTCACCACCTCGTGCACCCACGCACTCGAGATGTCCGCCCGGCTGCTCGATTTGCGTCCCGGAGACGAGGTGATCGTTCCCTCGTTCACCTTCGTTTCCACCGCAAGCGCCTTCATGCTGCATGGCGGCACGCCGGTGTTCGTCGACGTCCGTGATGACACGTTGAACATCGACCCCGACCTCGTCGAGCAGGCGATCACCCCGCGTACACGTGCGATCTGCATCGTTCATTACGCCGGTGTGGCGGCCACGCCAGACCGTTTCCGCGAGATCGCGGATCGGCACGGCCTCATGCTGATCGAGGACAACGCCCATGGTTTGCTCGGCACACACGCAGGTCGGTTGCTGGGCACATTCGGCCATCTGTCAACACTCAGCTTCCACGAGACGAAGAACATCACCTGCGGCGAAGGCGGTGCGCTGCACGTCAACGACCTCGGCTTGCTCGAGCGAGCCGAGATCTTGCGAGAGAAGGGCACCGACCGTTCCCGCTTTCTTCGCGGTCAAGTCGACAAGTACACCTGGGTCGACGTCGGTTCGTCATGGGTGTTGTCCGACCTGCTCGCGGCCCTGCTCGTTGGTCAGCTCGAGCGTTTCCCCGACATTCAGGCCCGCCGAGCATCGGTGTGGCAGCGTTACGACGCCGCGCTTGCCGACTGGGCAGCGGCGCTGGGTGTCCGTTCGCCGCACATTCCCCCACAGGCAGGGCACACGTCGCACATGTACTTCCTGCGGCTCTCCGACCTCGATCAGCGCACACGCTTCATTGCTCACCTCAAGGAGCGCGGAGTGATGGCCGTGTTCCACTATCAGCCACTTCACCTCTCGGCTGTCGGGGTACGCCTCGGTGGGCGCAGCGGTCAGTGTCCGGTGAGCGAGCTCGCTGGCGACACACTCGTGCGCCTCCCACTCCACAATGCGCTCACCGATTCGGACGTCGACCGAGTCCTCAGCAGCGTCACGTCGTTCAGGGGCTGATCACATGTCCGAGAAGAAGGCCGAGCGCACAGGCATCCACCGAGTTCTCGAACGCACACGGGTCTACGCAACGTTGCAGACCGGTATCGGACGGTCCGGAACGGCGCAACATCTGCGTGACGCATACTTCCCTGGTCTGGGTTCGTCGATCTCGCGTGTGCTCGACATCGGTTGCGGCCCAGCCCAGTTCCTCACCAACTACGGCACCTCAGCATCGTTCACATATGTCGGTTTCGACCCGAACCCGGCGTACATCAAGACCGGGCACGAGAACTTTCCGCTGGCAGAGTTGCACGTCGGCACCACCACGAGTGTTGCCGACGAGATCACCGGCGAGTTCGATCTGGCGGTCGCCTTCGGCGTCTTGCACCACGTCGACGACGACGAAGCCGGTCGCATCACGCAGTTCGCCCACGACCGGCTCGCACCAGGGGGCACGTTCATGACCATCGATCCGGTGCTCATCGACCGACAGAACCCGATCGCCCGCCTACTCGCCAAGGCGGATCGGGGCAAGTATGTGCGTGGCCTCGACGCCTACAGCCGATTGGTCATTGCTGGTTTCGGGGGCGAACCCGTCCAGGGCGATGTTCTTTCGAACCTGCTGCGAGTGCCGTACAACCACGCCGTGGTGATCGCTCACCGGCGTTAACACGTCCCACGCTCCTCGCTGGCTGGGTCTGGCGCTCGCCTGTGCATGCCTTCCACCAGGCCACCAGCGCTAGATTCGAACGTGTGACCCGCATTGCAATCATCGGTACCGGTTATGTCGGCCTCACCACCGGAGTCTGCTTCGCACACCTCGGTCACCATGTGATCTGCGCCGACATCGACGCCGACAAGGTCGCCAGGCTGCAGCGTGGCGAAGTGCCGATCGTCGAGCACCGGCTCGACGAGCTGCTCGCCGCCGGCTTGGCCAGCGGCAACCTGCAGTTCGTGGTCGGTGCCGTCAACGCGGTGGCCGAGGCCGAGATCGTGTTCCTGTGCGTGCCCACGCCTCAGGGCGAGGACGGCTCGGCCGACCTCTCCTACGTGGAATCCGCTGCCGCGGAGATCGCCGCTGCGCTGCCCTACGAGGCGATCGTGGTGAACAAGTCGACGGTGCCGGTGGGCAGCACTCGCGTGGTCGAACGGGTATTGAAGCGCCCCGACGTGCGGGTGGTCAGCAACCCCGAGTTCCTGCGTGAAGGGTCGGCGGTCGACGACTTCCTGCGCCCCGACCGGGTGGTGGTTGGCGCCGACGACCAGGCCGCCGCCCTCGCCGTGGGCGCGCTGTACGACTCGATCCACCCACAGGTGATCGTCACCGACCCGGCCTCCGCGGAAACGATCAAGTACGCGGCCAACGCCTTCCTGGCCACCAAGCTCAGCTTCATCAACGCCATCGCGGCCATCTGCGAAGGCGTCGGTGCCGACATCAACGACGTGGTCGTGGGCATGGGCTTCGACAAGCGCATCGGCACCGAGTTCCTGCGCCCCGGCCCTGGCTGGGGCGGCTCCTGCTTCGACGGCGACGAGACGCTGATGGTGCGCGACGCGAACGGCCCGCGCGTCGTGCAGTTCGCCGACCTGCCGTCGCTCGACATCCGTGGGCTCGAGGTGCTCAGCTGGCGTCCCGGCCAGGTGATCCCCGAGTTCCAGCCTGCGTTGGCGATCACGGCCCGCGAGTTCGACGGCGACATGGTGCACCTGCGCACGAAGATGGGGCGTCGACTCGTCGTCACCAGCGATCACCCGCTGGTGGTTCGCGACGCAGACGACGTCCGCGTCGTTGCTGCCGGCGACCTCACCACCGACGACTGGCTACCCATCTCACTCGGTGCCCCGATGGGCGACGGTCTCGACGAAACGGCCATCGACACGCTCGCGGCCATCGACGCCGCCGACCTCCGATGGAACCAGGTGATCATGCGCCTGAGTGCGCCGCAGGCGATCCGTGCCCGCGCGAACGACGCACTCCTGCCCGCCGAGCGCCGCTGGGACTACCGTCGGTCTTCCACGTTGCGCCTCTCCGAGGCCGCTCTGCTGGGCGTTTCGTTCGCCGGCGGACTGCTCGGTACCACCACGAATGGCACGTATGTGCCGGCTGTCATCGATCTCGACGACGCGTGGTGGGAGATGATCGGCCTCTACCTGGCCGAAGGGCACATCTCGGCCGATGGGGCCCGCCGTCGTGTGTGCTGGTCGTTCCACCCCACCGACGAGGCGCACCTCGTCGAGTCGGTCGCCAGCTACTGGCGGTCGTTCGGCACCAAGGTGACCGTCCGGCGCATGTCCACGACGACGCAGGTGTCCATCTCGTCCCGCATTCTCGCCGCGTTGTTCGACGACGTGCTCGGCCTGGGCACCAACTGCTACTCGCACCGAATTCCCGATCTTGCATGGCAAGCATCGCTCGAATCTCGCCAGGCCCTGCTGCGCGGCCTGTGGGCGGGCGACGGCTCGTGGTCGGTGCTGAACGACGGGCCGTCGGTGGCGTTGGAGTACGGAACCGTGTCGGGTGCCCTCGCCGACGGCATGCTGCGGTTGCTCGGCGAACAAGGCATCGTTGCTCGGCACAAGATCGGCCGCACCGCGCGAAGCACGGTTGATACTCACTGGCTGGTGATTTCTGGCGCGGATCAGATCGAGTCGGCCATGTGGCTGCTCGAGCCGCACGAACGCGCAGAGGTGAGTGCTCACCTCGGGCGCCAGAGCAAGCGCATCGCACCCACGGGATACCGCCTCGATCGCAAGGGCACTGCGTGGGTGCGAGTCGTCGATGTCGAACGCCGTGCCTCACGTCAGTCGGTGTTCTCCGTGGAGGTCGCCAGCACGCACACCGTGGTGACATCTGGCGGGCTCGTCGCCCACAACTGTTTTCCAAAAGATTCGCGGGCGCTGCTGAAGATCGCCGGCGATGCGGGCTACCGGTTCGACCTGCTGCAAGGTGTGCTCACCGTCAACGAAGAGCAGTTCGACCGCGTCGCCGACAAGGTGCGCACCGCTGCCGGCGGCTCGCTGGCCGGGGTCACGGTGGCCGTGTGGGGCCTCACCTTCAAGGCGCGCACCGACGACCTGCGCGACTCGCCGTCGCTGTCGATCATCACCCGCCTGCTCGCCGAGGGCGCCCTCGTGCGGGCGTTCGACCCCACCGTGCAAGCACCCAAGGCGGGCGTGCCGGAAGGGGTGCAGATCGCCGCCGACCCCGTGGCCGCCACCGAAGGCGCCGCGGTGCTGGCAGTCCTCACCGAGTGGGACGACTTCCGCTGGATCGAGCCGGCCGCGGTGCTGCAGCAGATGGCCGGCCGCGCCGTGGTCGACGGCCGCAACCTGCTGGATCGCAGCGCCTGGCAGCACGCCGGCTTCCAGTACACGGGCATCGGCCGCTGATGACCCATCACCTGCTCGCCGGTGGTGGCGGCTTCGTGGGCTCGCACCTCACCGACCTGTTCGTCGCCCGTGGCGACGAGGTCACCATTGTCGACAACTTCGTCACCGGGCGGCGCGCCAACATCGCCCACCTGGCGGGCAACCCGCTGGTGCGGGTGATCGAGCACGACATCACCCTGCCGTTCCCGACGGCCATCATCGAGTGTCGTTACGACACGGTGCTCGATCTGGCCAGCCCGGCCTCACCCGACGACTTCCGCACGATGCCGCTCGAGATCCTCGCCGTCGGCTCGGTGGGCACCCGCAACCTGCTCGATCTCGCGGTGCAACAGGGTGCGCGGTTCTTCCTCGCCTCCACCAGCGAGGTGTACGGCGACCCGCTGGTGCACCCGCAACCCGAGAGCTACTGGGGCAACGTCAGCTCGATCGGCCCGCGCAGCTGCTACGACGAGGCCAAGCGTTTCAGCGAAGCGATCACCATGGCGTACCACCGCGTGCACGGGCTGCAGGTACGCATCGTGCGCATCTTCAACACCTACGGCGAACGCATGCGCCCCGAGGACGGCCGTGTCGTCAACACGTTCATCGTGCAGGCGCTGCGCGGCGAGCCGATCACGCTGCACGGCGACGGCCTGCAGACGCGCAGCTTCTGCCACGTGATCGACGAAGTGCGCGGCCTCGCGGCAGTGCTCGACGGCCACCTCACCGGCCCGATCAATGTCGGCAACCCGGGCGAGTTCACGATGCGCGAACTCGCCGAGCTGGTGGTCGAGCTCACCGGTTCCAGCAGCACGATCATCACCACCGAGATGCCCGCCGAACGCGAAGGCGACCCGATGCAACGGTGCCCCGACATCACCCTCGTGGGCGAGGCCTACGGGTGGCAGCCCACGATCTCGCTGCGCGATGGTCTCGCCCGCATGATCGAGTTCTTCCGAACGCACGAGGACCTCTGATGACCGTTCTCGTCACCGGTGGCGCCGGCTACATCGGCTCGCACACCGTGCGCCAACTGCGCGAGCGCGGCACCCACGTGGTGGTGCTCGACACGCTCGAGCTCGGCTACCGCGAGGCGCTGTTGGGCGCCGAACTGGTGGTGGGCGACATCGCCGACATCGCGCTGGTCACCCAGCTGTGCCGCACCTACGGCGTGCGCCAAGTGGTGCACTTCGCCGCGTACAAGAACGTCGGCGAGTCGATGCTGCAGCCCGCCAAGTACTGGCTGAACAATGTCACCGGCACGGTGCACCTGGCCGAGGCACTGCTCGCGGCCGGTGTCGACCAGATCGTGTTCTCGTCGTCATGCTCGGTGTACGGCACACCCGAAGTGGTGCCGGTCACCGAAGCTGCCGTGGTGCAGCCCGAATCCGTGTACGCCGAGTCGAAGGCCACCACCGAGCGAGTGCTCGGCTGGTACGGCGCCACCCACGGGCTGCGGGCCGTCAGCCTGCGCTACTTCAATGCTGCCGGAGCCTCGTTCGACAGCCAGATCGGCGAAGACTGGGCCCACTCGCAGAACCTCGTGCCAGTGGCGATGAAGGCCGCGCTGGGCGTGCGCCCGCCGCTGCAGGTGTTCGGCAACGACTACCCCACTCATGACGGCACGTGCATCCGCGACTACATCCACGTCGACGACCTGGCCGACGCACACTTACGCGCGCTCGACCACCTCGCTGCCGGCAAAGGCACCGCCGCATTCAACGTCGGCACCGGCGTCGGCAGCAGCGTGCTCGACGTCATTTCCACCACCGAACGGCTCAGCGGCCGCAAGGTGCCCCACGAGTTCGTCGCCCGCCGTGCCGGCGACCCCGTCAGCACGTTCGCCGACCCCTCACGCGCGTTCGAGGTGCTCGGTTGGCAAGCCCGCTACGGGCTCGAGGAGATCATCGCCACCGCCTGGCAATGGCACTCCACGCACCCCGACGGCTACGTCAGTCGCTGATCGAACGCTGGCGATCCAGCCAGCCCAGCAGGATCGCGATCGCCCGTGGATCGTGGCGCAGGCGGTGCCCGGCGCCCTCGATCAGCCGCAGTTCGGCAGAGCCGTGCGCCTCGGCGATCTGGCGAGCGTCGGCGGTGGGCACGCTCTCGTCGTCGCTGCCGTGCATCACCATCAGCGGTCGCGGCGCAAAGCGGCGAGCCGCATCCACGGGGCGGAACCGGCGCAGCTCGCGTGCCCACTCGTCGAAGTTGGCCGGGAACCGAGGGGTACGGATCGCGCCCAGCTCGCGAGCGTGCTCGAGGAATCGTCGAGGCTGTGCAGCCCAGTCGTCGAAGTCGGCACGCGGGCTGAGCAGTGCCGCGCCGGTGACCCGCGGGTCGTCGGCCGCGACGCAAGTGGCGACGGAGCCACCAGTGTTGGCGCCCACCAACCAGATGCCCGACGGTTGCGCCTCGGCGATGAGATGATCGATCGCGGCCCGCAGGTCGTCGACCCAACCCTGCAGCGAGAAGTCGCCCTCGCTGGTGCCACACCCGCGGAACGTGAACGTCATCGCCACCCAACCGAGGTCGTTGGCGACACGGTCGGTGAGTTCGGGGAAGGTGCCCCCGCTGAGCCGCGCATCGAGTGGCCCGATCGGGAACCCGTGGCACAGGATGAGGCCGGGCATCGACCCGTGCCGACCAGCCGGACGGCACAGGTAGCTGGCCAGCTGGTGCGGGCCGGAACTGAAGCTGCCGTTCACGCAGCCGCTAGGCCCGCGGCTTGCGGTGCCGGCGCGTGGCGCCGGAGGTGGCCAACGTGTAGCCACGATTGCGAGCTTCGGCCAACGTGTCGGGGCCGAACGACAGCCCCACGTCGGTCGCCACGATCTCGTCGATGATCGGCTGTTCGGTCCAGCTGTCGAGGTCGTACACCAGCTGGGTTCGCTTGTCGCCGAGGTAGCGGGAGTGCTCGAAGCGCGTGGGCTTTTCCATGCGCTGAACGCTAGCCGAGCGCGGCGCTCCGGCACTCGCCGGTGCCGGCGTGGGTGGCAGACTCGGCGAATGATCCCCACCGAGACCATCGACACGCTGGAACGCTCCTGGAAGGCACTCAGCGAGCTGGGCGCCGAGCTGACCGAGGCCGAGTGGAAGACCGCCACCGACCTTCCCGGCTGGACCGTGCAGGACAACCTCGCGCACCTGGTGGGGATCGAGCGGATGCTGCAGGGCCTGGCGCCCACCGAACACCGCGCCAGCCCCCGCGACTACGTGCGCAACCCGATCGGTGAGTCGAACGAGCACTTCGTGGACAGCATGCGCGCCCTGCCAGGGGCCGAGGTGTTGCAGCAGTGGAACGAGCTCGTCGACCTGCGCGTGCGCACGCTGCGCGAGGGCGACGACACGTACTTCGCCCGCGAGATGCTCACCCCCACCGGCCCGGGCACGCTGGCCGACTTCCTCAGCATCCGCATCCTCGACTGCTGGCTGCACGAGCAGGACATGCGCCGCGCCGTCGGCCGGCCCGGCCACCTCAACGGCCCAGCTGCCGAGCACACCGTCGACCGCTTGATCCGTACGATCCCAATCGTGGTCGGCAAGCGGGCCGGCACGCCCGACGGAGGCGCCGTGGTGATCGACATCACCGACGGCGTCAGCCGCCACATCGTGTGCGAGGTGCAAGAGGGCCGGGCCAAGATCGTCGCCTCGCCCACGACGGCGCGGCTGGCCACGATCACGTTGTCCACCGAGGCATTCGTGGTGCTGGCCGCCGGCCGCCGCACTGCCGATCAGGTGGCCGCCACGGTGGCGGGCGACGGCGAACTGGGCCGGCGAGTGCTGAGCCAGTTCAACATGATGATCTGAACCCGCGCCGCGATCTGGCGGCATGCCGAGTGTTCAGCCCGCGCCGATCACGTCGTCGGGAGCGGCCCGCGGCCCCACGGCACCGATCGCCTCGAAGTAGGCGAGGTGCGCGTCGACCACGTTCACCACGTCGACGTCGTCGAGGATCTCGATGCCATTGCGCTCGGCCTCGCCGAGCAGATATGCCACCAGCGAGTCCTCGCTGATCACGACCGGGGTCGTGATGTCCTGACGCCGGTCGATGACGTTCGCGGGCTGCAGATCCTTCGTGTGCAGCCACTGCATGTGGAAGCGCAACAGCTGCTCGAGTTCCGCCGGCGTGAGCCGCGCCTGCGACGCCTCGGGCAGATACTCGGCCACGAACTCGACCGCCTCGTCGGGGATGTACACCGATCGCGGCGCGACCGCATCGAGCCGCCGAGCCTCGCGGCCCACCACCACGGCAGCGAGCACGAACGTGGCGACGGCGGCGATGACGACATACACGAAGGTCACGGTGGGCACGCGTTCAACGCTACCCGGCGCCCGACCCACTGGCCGATCGACCGCGTGGCCATGACGGGGGGAAGGTGGCATGCCATCGCGATCACCTAACCTTGTGGCCGTGCCGACAGCAAAACCCCTCGTCCCGTGCCTCACCGTGGTGATTCCCGCCTACAACGAATCCGCCACGATCAACGAAATCCTGCAGCGAGTGCTCGAGTCGCCGCTCACCGCCGAGGTGATCGTGGTCGACGACGCATCCAGCGACGACACCGCCTCGATCGTGAACGCTGTCGCCGATCCACGAGTTCGTGTGCTGACACAGAACCCCAACCAGGGCAAGGGCGCGGCCATCCGCCGTGGCTTCGCCGAAGCGACGCAGCCCTACGTGATCGTGCAGGACGCCGACCTCGAGTACGACCCGGCCGAGTACCCCCGACTGCTGCAGCCGCTGCTGGCCGACGACGCCGACGTGGTGTTTGGCTCGCGCTTCATGGGCGGCGACGCCCACCGGGTGTTGTACTACTGGCACTCGGTCGGAAATCGCGCGCTCACGACGCTGTCGAACATGTTCACCAACATCAACCTCACCGACATGGAGACGTGTTACAAGGTCTTCCGGCGCGAGGTGCTGCAGTCGTTCGAGCTGGAGGAAGACCGCTTCGGCATCGAACCGGAGATGACTGCGAAGGTGGCCCGGGGCGGCTGGCGGATCTACGAGGTGGGCATCAGCTACCGCGGCCGCACCTATGCCGAAGGCAAGAAGATCGGCTGGCGCGACGGCGTCCGCGCCGTCTACTGCATCGTGCTCTACTCCTCGTGGGGGCCGCGCCTCAACGTGCGTCGCGTCGAACCGGCCATCACCTGGATCACCAAGAAACGAGCCTGATCCATGCCGCTGCCGCGAGCGCTGACGCAGCCACGCGCTCGCTGGATCACGACGACACTGGTGGTGGTCGCCGCCGCAGCCTTCATGACCCGCATGCCCACGCATGCCTCGTACGACGACGACACACGGCGTCAGGCGGTGTTGGCACTCGTCGACGGGCACTGGTCGACGATGAAGTACTCGATGGTGATGCCGCTGCTCGCCGTCGTTCCCTACCGCCTCGCGCAGACCGTCGGCCAGGGCGACGTCCTGCTGCGCGACTTCAACTTGTTCGTATGGGTGGCCTGGTCGCTGCTCGTCGGGTGGCGGCTCTCGCTACTGAGGGGCGCGCGGTTCGCGGCGGCGGTCGTGACGCTCAGCAGTGTCTCCATGCTGGCCGCCTACATCACCACGTTCAACGCGGAAGCGCTCTCGTTGATGATGATGTCGGCGGGTCTGCTGCTGCTCGTCGATGAAGGCGGCCGCGGCACGCGGGTCGCCGGTGTGGTGTTGACCGCACTCGGTGCGGCCGTCGTGCCGGTGCAGGTGGTGGGCATCGCAGTGGTGGGCGCCGTGCGCCTCGTTCGCCGGCGCGACGGCTGGGTGTTCGCCGCCGCAGTGCTCGCGGTCACCGCCGGTGTGATCGATGTCGCGATCACGCAACACCAGTTCGGGTTCACCAAGTACTCCATCGAGGGCACCACCTTCGAGGTGTTGCCATGGGGGTCGGTGCAGAACTTCGGGTACCCGTTCGTGTTCGGCCTGCTGGCGATCCTGTTCTCCTTCGGCCGCGGTCTGGTGTGGTACATGCCGTCGCTGTTCCTGCACGACGAACGGCGCCACGACCCTGTCGACGAGTGGCGTCGCGTGCTCACCATCCTCGTGCTGGTGATGGTGCCGATCTACGCGAAGTGGTGGTCGTGGTACGGCGGCGTGTCGTTCGGGCCGCGGTTCTTCCTGCTCGGCGTCGTGCCGGCCGCTGTGGCGCTGTGCGACCGGCTGCGCACCCCCAGCAGCCTGCGCGCGTGGGCGATCGGCGTGGCTGTCACTGCGTTCACCGGATGGATCGCCATCGCCGGCGCCGTGTACTCCGTCACCCCGCAGGCGATGCAGCGGTGCACGGCCGACGAGTACCGGCTGGAAGTGCTGTGCTGGCACACGCCGGAGTACTCGTCGTTGTGGGCGCCGCTGTGGGCCGGCGACTCGCTCGGCCCGGCACGAGTGCTGTTCATCGTGGGCGTGTGCGCCGTGGTGGCCGCCGTGGTGGCCGGGCTGACGCCGACGGCAACCTGGCACCAGCTGCGCACCCGCGTGCGCACCTTGGGCCGCACGCGGTAGAGCCGGCCCGAAGGCCGGCTCCACTCACGTTGTAACTCAGTTCAGTTGCTTCAGATACCGATGCGCTGCGCCAGCAGCTCGCGGTGGTAGGTGGGGTCGCCGAACAGCAACTCGCTGCTCTTGGCCCGCTTGAAGTACAGGTGGGCCGGGTGCTCCCAGGTGAAGCCGATGCCACCGTGGATCTGGATGTTCTCGGCCGTGGCGTGGAAGTACGCCTCGCTGCAGTAGGCCTTGGCCAGCGACGCCACCGAGGGCAGCTCGTCGTTCAGCTCGGCCGCGCACCACATGCCGTAGTACGCCGCGCTCTTGGCCGACTCGACCTCGAGCAGCATGTCGGCGCACTTGTGCTTGATCGCCTGGAAGGAACCGATCGGGCGACCGAACTGCACGCGCACCTTGGCGTACTCGACCGCCATCTCGAGCACCTTCTGCGCGCCACCCACCTGCTCGGCGGCGAGGCCGACGGCGGCGAGGTCGAGCACGCGGGACAGCACCGTCCAGCCCTCGCCCTCGGTGCCGATCAGGGTGCCGGCGACGTTGGCGAACTCGAGCTTGGCCTGCTTGCGGGTCTGGTCCATCGTACTGAGAGCCGTGCGGGTGAGGCCGGCGGCGCCACCTTCCACGGCGAACAGGCTGACACCCTTGCCGGTGCGGGCGGCGACGATCACGAGGTCGGCGGTGTGCCCGTCGAGCACGAACATCTTGGTGCCGCTGATGGTCCAGCTGCCGCCCTTGTTGGTGGCGGTGGCGGTGATGCCGCTCTCGTCCCACTTGCCCGAGGGCTCGGTGAAGGCGAGCGTGGCGATGGTGGTGCCGGCGGCGATGCCGGGCAGGTGGGCCTTCTTGGCGGCCTCGTCACCGCTGTGGATCAGCGTGTTGGCGGCCAGCACCACGGTGCTGAAGAACGGGGCGCACAGCAGGGCGCGGCCCATCTCTTCGAGCACGATGCCCAGCTCGACGTAGGTGTAGCCCGAGCCGCCGTACTCCTCGGGAATGGCCAGGCCCTGCAGGCCCAGCTGCTCGCCGGCCTGGCTCCAAACGGCCTGGTCGTAGCCGGCCTCGGTCTCCATCTGCTCACGCACGGCGCTCTCGGGGCTCTTGGCCTCGAGGAACGCGCGCACGGTCTTGCGCAGTTCTTCTTGTTCTTCGGTGAAGGCAAAGTTCATGGGGTCATTGTGGTTGGCGGGTTCGGTGCCGCTCAACTCGTGGTGTGTACACTGGTGTACGCATGATCGGGATACGCGAGCTTCGGGCCGACCTGGCCGCGTGTGTTCGTCGGGCGGGCACCGGCCAGCGGGTGATCGTGTCGGTGGACGGTCGGGCGGTCGCGCAGCTGGGCCCGATCGAGGCCGAGCAGGGCCAGACCGTGCTCGCCGACCTGATCGCCGCCGGCGCTGTCGTCGCGCCGCGGCGCACCGATGCGGCCCGCTTGGGTGCGCCCGTCGCCGTGTACAGCGGAGTGCGGCTGGACCGTGCGTTGAAGGAGTTGCGCGGGTGACCGTGTTCTTCGACACCAGCGCCGTGGTGGCGTTGCACGTGGAAGCGCCCGTGCGGCGCGTGGCCGTCGAGGCGCTGGCCGACGGCACGTGCGTGAGCGCGCTTGCGCTCACCGAGGCGCTGGCGCTGATCGCCAAGCTCACCGACGAGCCGGTGCTGCAGGCCGACCTGGAAGACGCGCTGCGCCTGCAGTGGGATCGCTACGCCGTCGTGCCCGTCGATCAGCGCTGCCTCGACCGGGCCGCGCAGCTGATGCGCGAGCAGCCGATCCGCCTGGCCGACGCCCTGCACCTCGCCGCCGCCGACCGCCTCCCCCGCCCGGTCACGTTCGTCACCTTCGATCCGACCCAAATCCCGGTGGCGCTGTCGCTGGGCTTCGACGTGGTGAGCAACTAGGCGAGGGCAGGGCCCGGCCCGGCCGGCGAGTCACCCATTTGCCCGATTCCACCTCTTTCAGATTTCGACCACGTGCGGACCGACGCGCTGGTCAGCCGCTCGACCCGGCCCAGACCCAGCCTGGCTGCGTCGAACGGGCTTTCATGTCGCGGGCTTGACCGCAGATCTGCGGTACGGCCCACGACGCGAAGCTGAGGTTCCGTTGCGCACTCATCTGCCGAGAGGTGCGCGGAGACTCGAACCTGGCCTCCCCGCCCCACCTGAGCGGGAACACCTTCCCGGAATCTGAAAGAGGTGGAATCGGGCAAGGGTGGCACGGTCCGACCAGGGCCGGCGAAACACCCTTAGCTGTAGGACGCCAAGAAGCGGGCGACGACCTCGTCGGCCAGGCCGGGCAGGCCGTCGCCGTCGCCGGACAGGACCGCGAACATCAGCGGGCCGATCAGCAGGTGCAGCACCTGCAGCGGGTCGAGGCCGGCGGGCAGGCGACCTTCGGCGACACCGAGGTCGATCACGTCGCGCAGCATCGCCAGCTTGGCCTCGCGATCGGCGGCCATCAGCTCGGCCATCTGTGGCACGTGGTGCTGCAACGACACCAGCGATGGCAGGATACGCAGCCACTCGGGGTCGGAGAACACGCCGACCGCGATCGAGATCTGGCTGCGGAGCGCCGCCTCGAACCCCAGCGACAGGTCGACCATCGGCGTCTCGGGGACATGGCTGCGCATCACGTCGACGAGCAGGTCGTTACGCGACGGCCAGTGGCGGTAGAGCGTGCTCTTGGCGACGCCCGAGCGTTCGGCCACGGCATCGACGGTGACCGCGCGCGGCCCCGACTCCATCAGCAGGTCGGTGGCTGCGGCGAGCAGCTTCGACCGGCTACGGGCGATGCGCGGGTCGCCGTCCACAGCGTCGCCGGTGACGTCTGGCACGGTTGTCGTCATAGAAACAGAACGATACCGTTTCGTATCACTATGACAACGTCATCCATCGAACGGGCACTCGGCGAAACGACCCCACTCGCCACCGACAAGCGCGTCCAGCGCAACATCCTGATCGCGATGTGCACCTCGCTGGTGGCCGTGGTTGCCTCGGTGTCGGGCCTCAACGTGGCGCAGCAGGCGCTCGCCGCCGACCTGAACGCGTCGCAGAGCGGCGTGCTGTGGATCATCAACGCCTACACGCTGGCGCTGGCCGCGCTGCTGTTGCCCGTGGGTGCGATCGGCGACCGCTGGGGGCGCAAGCCGGTGCTGCTGACCGGGCTGGGTGTGTTCGGCGTGGCCAACCTGTTCGCCGCGTTCGCCACCAGCACCGAGTGGATGATCATCGCCCGCTCGGTGGCCGGCATCGGCGCAGCGATGATCATGCCCGTCACGCTCTCGGTGGTCACCTCCAGCTTCCCCGCCGAAGACCGAGCGAAGGCCATCGGCGTGTGGGCCGGGTTCGCCGGCAGCGGCGGCATGATCGGCCTGTTCGTGTCGGCGTTCATGGTCGACCAGTTGTCGTGGCGCTGGACCTACGCCCTCCCGATCACGCTGGTGCTGATCGGCGCGTTCATGACGGTGCGCCACGCCCCCAACTCGAAGGAGCACACTGTGCACCCGTTCGACACGTTCGGCTCGGTGCTGGCCGCGCTGGCGATCGGTGGCATCGTGCTGGGCTTCCACGAGGGGCCGGAGCTGGGCTGGAGCGACCCGATCACCATCGCCGGGCTGCTGGTGGGCCTGCTGTCGATCCTGGTGTTCGTGGTGTGGGAGCGCCGCCACCCGGCGCCGCTGCTCGACATCGCGTCGTTCCGCGACCGTGCCCTCGCCTCGGGCACCGTCACCCTCACGATCGTGTTCGCGGTGATGTTCGGCATCTTCCTCGTGCTGTTCCCCTACTTCCAGGCAGTGGTCGGCTGGTCGGCGCTGCGCTCGGCGGCGGGCATGCTGCCGATGGCGCTGATCATGATGCCCACGTCCACCATCGCCCCCCGAGTGGCCGCCAGGTTCGGCACCCGCAACACGATGCTCACCGGTGTGGTCATCTTCTCGCTGGGCCTGATGACCATGGCGATGAACGCCTCGGTGGAGGGCGGCTACATGTCGGTGCTGCCCGGGCTGTTGCTCATCGGCCTCGGCATGGGCCTCACCATGACCCCCGCCACCGCCTCGATCACCGAGACGCTGCCCGAGGACAAGCAGGGCGTCGCCTCCGCGCTGAACGACACGTCACGCGAACTCGGTGGCGCGGTGGGCATGGCCTTGTTGGGTTCCGTGCTCAGCAGCGCCTTCCGCACCAACATGCTCGACGCGCTGAAGGGCTTCCCCCGCGCGCTGGCCGGACCCGCCAGCGAAGGTATCGCCAACGCGTACGGCGTGGCCGCACAAGCCGGCGAGCAAGGGCCGGCGATCGTCGATGCCGCCAAGCACGCGTTCGTGGATGCGTGGGTGCAGTCGATGTGGGTGGGCGTGGCCATCTCCGCAGTCGCCGCAATCTTCCTCGTGGTCCGCGGCCCCAAGCGCGTCAGCAGCACCTGACAGACTGCGGAGCATGGACGTGCTGATCACAGGCCTGTGCGAACCCGGCTTCGAGCAGGTGCGCGACGCATTCGCAGCCAACTTCGCCGAGCGCGGCGAGGTGGGCGCGGCCGTGTGCGTGCAGGTGCACGGCACGACCGTGGTCGACCTCGTCGGTGGCTGGGCCGACGAGGCCCACACCCGCCCGTGGACGCACGACACGATCGTGAACTTCTACTCGGTGGGCAAAGCGGTGGTGGCCCTGCTCGCGCTGCAGGCGATCGACGAGGGGCTGGTGGGCCTCGACGACCCGATCGCCTCCATCTGGCCCGAGTTCGCCGCGCACGGCAAGGAGCGCGCCACGATCCGCCACGCGCTCACCCACCTGGCCGGCGTGCCCGCGATCCGCGAACGGCTGACGAACGACGACCTGTTCGACTGGCAGCGCATGACCAGCGCCCTGGCAGCCACCGAACCATGGTTCCCGCCCGGCGAACGGCTGGTGTACCACACGAACACGTACGGCCACCTGGTGGGCGGCATCGTGCACCGAGCCACCGGTGCGATGCCCGGCGAGCGCCTGCGGGCGATCTGCGCACCGCTGGGGGCCGACGTGTGGTTCGGTGTGCCCGCCGCCGAACAACCCAGGTGCGCGGAGGTGATCTGGGCGCCCTCGGCCGCAATCACACCCGACACCAGCGGTCTCGACCCGTTCACCGTGGAGGGCGAGCCCGGCATGGTGCTGCGCGGCTACTTCAACCCGCCCGGATACTCGTCGCACGGTGTGGTGAACACGGCACAGTGGCGCGCCGCGCAGGTGCCGTCCACCAACGGCCATGGCAGCGCCAACGGCGTGGCCCGGCTGTACTCGGCGATCGTCGCCGGACGGCTGTTGTCGGATGAACTGCTCGCCGAGGCCACCCGCCCGCAGTCCAGTGGCCACTGCCCGGTGTTGGGCGAGGAGGTCACGTTCGGGCTCGGGTTCGTGCCCACCAGCGAGCGCCGGCCGCTGGGGCCGAACCCCCACGCGTTCGGCCACTTCGGCACCGGCGGCGCGCTGGGCTTCGCCGACCCCACCACCGGCGTGGCGTTCGGGTACGTGATGAACCACGTGATCCCGCGCTGGCAGAGCACCCGCAACCGGTCGTTGGTGGACGCGCTGTACCGCTGCCTGTAGCAACGGGCTACCCCTGTACGAGCAGGCCGATCGTGATGAAGTGGCAGGCACCGGCAGCGACGGTGAACGTGTGCCAGATCTCGTGGTAGCCGAACGTGCGCGGCCACGGGTTGGGCCGCTCGCGCACCAGCACCGGGATACCCACCGTGTAGAGCACGCCACCGGCCAGCAGCAGCGACAACTCGAGCGCCGTCATGTGCGTCAGCAGCACCGGCGTGGCCACCACCAGTGCCCAGCCGAGGATCGGGTAGAGCGCGTACTCGAGCACCTTCAGCTGCTCGAACGCGAACTGCTTGATGAGGATGCCGGCGAGGGCGCCCGCCCACACGACGCACAACAGCGGGATTCCCCAGCTGGCCGGTAGGCCGAGCAGGCACACGGGCGTGTAGCTGCCGGCGATGAGCACGAAGATCATCGAGTGGTCGAGGCGCTGCATGATCTGCTGTGTGCGCGGGCTGCGGGCCAGGCGGTGGTAGCCGGCGGAGGTGCCGAACCCCAGCAGCAGGCTGACGGTGTAGATCGCCGCGGCCACGTGTGCCGCGGCGCCGTTGGCGACGACGATCAGCAGGATTCCGCCGGGGATGGCCAGCACGAACGCGGCCACGTGCATCCAGCCACGCCACGTGGGGCGCTCGTCGGCGGGGGTCACCGAGGAAGAACTCATGGGCAACCTTACGTCCGCAGGTGCCGCCTGTCCGATCGCGCAATTGTCGGCTCGGGACCAAAGTCCCTGTCGGACAGTGAGACGAATAGTGTCTGATCGTCTCACTGTCGGGGCTGGGGGCTCCGCCGTGGCCTGAAGGGGAATTCCTATGACCATCACCGAGAACCCGATCACCGGCGAGTACGAAGGGCTACCGACGGAATCACCGCTCGGATTCCCGCTCGACTGGAAGTGGCTGCGCGGAGCCAAGAGCGAGTGGGGTTTCAAGCCCACGCCCGGCCCGCGTGGGCTCACCATGATCGACATCGCCAAGGGTTCCTACGGCGAGGTGCCCGACAACCCGCCGCACCGCTCGATGGCACCGCGCGGTGCCGATGTCGATCCCGACACGCCCGACATGGGCTACATCCTCAACAAGAAGAGCGATGTGTGGGCCGAGAACGTGGTCGAGCTCTACGAAGAGGCCGTCGCTCGCCAGTGGAGCGCCACCCGCGACATCCCGTGGAACGAGCTGCCCGAGCTGCCCAACGACATGGAGCACGCGATGTGCCAGGTGTGCACCACGCTCACCGAGGTGGAGATGATCGCCAGCGACCTGCCGGCCAAGTGGATGTGGCGCATGAACCACGACTTCCTCGAGGCCAAGATGTTCCTCTGCACCCAGATCATGGACGAGGCCCGTCATGCCGAGGTGTTCCGCAAGCGGGCGCTGGCCAACGGCGGCGGCCTGCTCGTCAGCCGCGGTCAGAGCGAAGGCCTGCTGCGCACGATCATCGAAGCCAAGACCTACACCCAGGCCACGGCCCTGATGCACCTGCTCGGCGAGGGCTTCATCCTCGACATCTTCCGCATGGGTGAGCTGATCTCGCCCTCGCCGGTCGAGAAGCGCATGTTCCGCATGGCCATGCAGGACGAGGCTCGCCACGTCGCCTACGGCACCATGCACATCCGCTACGCGGTCGAGCAGGATCCCGATGTCGCCGAGGAGATCCACGAGGCACTCGACCACGGCGAGGTGGTGCTCACCCAGTTCGGCACCAACCAAGACTTCGGCACGGCACTGGCAGTGCTGCTGGGTGGCGGTGTCGAGCACGTCGAGACCAAGGGTTTCGACCTGCAGGCCGACCTGCAGCGCAAGCAGTTCACCTCGTACCTCGCCCGCTGCGAGCGCGCCGGCATCAGCCGCCTGCACCGCACCAAGCTGCCGCTCGATCTGCTCGGCATCGACCCCAACACCGTCCTGGCGAACTGAGAGAGAACCACGATGAACATCGATTCCACCGCCTTCTTCGCCGGCCTGGCCGACGAGATGAACGCCCACCCCGAGCAGTTCCGTGTGCTCGGCGAGTGCGACATCAGCGCCGCCTTGGTGATGCGCAAGCCCGATGGCGACTTCGCCATCCGCGTGGCCTTCGAGGGCCTCACCTGCGCTGGTGTCACGGCGATCGCCGCCGACACGGCCGGTAGCGCCGCCGACTTCTACCTCGACGGCCCGATCAGCGCCTGGCAGGCGATGTTCGACGACATCCTCGCCAACGGCTCGGCCAGTGGTCGCCTCACCATCAACAGCCTCGCGTTGTTGGGCACCGACATCCGCCTCCGCGGCAACGATCCGATGGGAACCGACAAGTTCTCGCGCTTCAACCAGACCCTGCAGGAATACCTCGACGGCGCGGCCCGCACGGCCGTGGCGGCTCGCTGAGAGAAGGAACGAACCACCATGAGCGCACCGATCTGCCCGAACTGTGGCAAGGAGATCACCCGTGTCGTCGACGTTCCCTACGGCTGGTGGGAGTGGAGCGAGGCCAAGGGCAAGTACGTCCTCACCACCGCCGCCACCCGCGTCGACGTCGCCCCCTGGGTGCACACCGATTGCATGACCGAGTTGCGGCACTTCCATCCGCAGAACCCGGTGGTGCCTGCATGAGCCAGAGTGCGAGGTCGTCGAAATGAGTTTGATGGTGCGGCAGGATCGGTGCATCGGCTGCGGTGCCTGCGACTTCTCCTGTCACACCGACGCGCTCACGAAGACGGATTCGTTCCTCGGCATCTTCGAGATCGATCCGTACACGTGCGACGACTGCATGGTGTGCGTGGGCAAGTGCCCCGAAGACGCGATCGTCGCCGACGACCGCTTCCCGGTGTGCAACGGCCACGGCTGCCCGCTGCACAGCGAGCGTCTGGCCGGCATCGAGTGCTCGATCTGGCAGGAGACGTGCAGCAGTTGCGGCACCACCCTGTGGCTCGAACCCGGCGCCGACGCCTCCGTGTGCCCCACGTGCGACAACCACCGCAAGGTGCATTGCCCCAAGACCCGGTTGCTCACGATCGTGCCGCCACCGGCCTTCAAGGCCGCCAAGCGCTGAACGCGGGAGGGTGCCGCGGCCCATGGCCGCGGCACCCATTGGCGCGCATCAGCCATGGATGGCTCGGCACGACCAACTCCGACAGATCCACCCGACGACACCCGAGTAGCGTGACCGCATGAGCACCTTGCACTGGAGCGACAGCCGGCTGGAGATCCACAAGGTCGTGGTCGGCCCGTTCGAGAACAACGTCTTCGTGCTGCGCTGTAAAGAGACGGGCGACGCCGTGCTGCTCGACGCGGCCAACGAACACGAGCAGCTGCTCGAGCTGTGCAGAGGGTTGGGCGTGCGCCGGGTGCTGGAGACCCATGGCCACTGGGACCACATCCAG
Source organism: Actinomycetota bacterium (assembly GCA_030645495.1). Taxonomy (GTDB): domain Bacteria; phylum Actinomycetota; class Acidimicrobiia; order Acidimicrobiales; family Ilumatobacteraceae; genus UBA668. The sequence continues at coordinate 295,809 of JAUSLV010000033.1, read as the reverse complement.
GCCGTGCCGGCGATCCGTGAAGCGGGTTACGAGGTGGGCGTCAGCAGCCTCGACGCGCCGATGCTGAAAGAAGTCGGCTACGACGTGTTCATCGACGACGCGGAGGTGATCGAGATTGGCCGCCTTCGCCTGCACGCGATCCACAACCCGGGCCACACGCCGGGTTCGATCAGCTTCAAGGTGCAGGACGCGCCGATCCTGTTCACCGGCGACACGCTGTTCCCCGGCGGGCCCGGGGCGACCGGCAACGAGGGCGGCAACTTCGAGGCGATCATCCACTCGCTCGACACCAAGCTGTTCACGTTCCCTGCCGACACGATCGTGCTGCCCGGCCACGGCGCCGACACCACGATCGGTGACGAGCGCCCGCACCTGCAGGAATGGATCGAGCGAGGCTGGTGAGATGAGCACGCTCCCCATGGGCCCCGTACTCGGAGGAATGGTGCCGGCCACGCTGCCGGTGTGCCACGAGACCGACTTGATCCGCGCCGACGGACGGCCGCAACCAGCGTTCCGCGAACGGCTGCGCCGCATCCACTCGTGGCGCAATGCGGGCACCGTGCTCGCGCTGTACGTGCAGACCTCGGCGGTGCTGTGGGCCACTGTCGCCCTCGGGCCGTGGGTGTGGCCGATCACGTTCGTGCTGATGGGCCGCACGTTCGCGCAGTACCTCTCGCTGATGCACGAGGCCGCACATCGCCTGCTGTTCGCCAACAAGCGGGCCAACGACTTCACCGGCCGCTGGCTGCTGGGCTTTCCCAGCTGGACCAACACCGACGGCTACCGGCGCGTGCATGCCGCCCACCACCGCGACGAGTTCGGCCCCGACGAGCCCGACATCGCGCTGTACCAGGGCTACCCGATCACGCCCGCCAGCTTTCGCCGCAAGCTGCTGCGCGACGCCACCGGCCGCACCGGCCTGAAGCTGATGGCCGAGTTCTTCCGCGGGGCACGCAGCACGGTGCCGGTGGTGCGCAACACGTTCTGGAAGATCCTGCTCACCCAAGTGGTGCTGCTCGCAGCGGCGATCCTCAGCGGCTACTGGTGGCTGTACCCGTTCTTCTGGCTGGCCCCGTACCTCACCGTGTGGCGGGTGATCAACCGGCTGCGCAGCATCGCCGAGCACGGCGGCATGCGTGCCGGCAGCGACCGTCGCGAGAACACGCACCAGGTGCGCCAGCACCCACTCGCCCGCTTCGTGCTCGTGCCCTACAGCATCGGGGTGCACCTGGCCCACCACGTGGACTCTGGTGTGCCGTTCCGCAGCTTGCGGCCATTCGACGCGGCGCTCCGCGAGGCCGGCTACATCGACGCCAGCTACGAGTACCCCAGCTACTCGGCGCTGTGGAAGGCCTTGCGCTCCGGCTGATCGGGCATTCGACCCGTCCAACCTGCCCGCCGGGGTTTCCACTATGGCCATAGGGGAAATACACTGAGCCCGTGACCGACACCTCCGAGCTGGCCCCCGAACTCTTCAGGATCGACGACCTGCACGCCCGGCCCGTCACCGACGAAGGCGATGCGGTCGACATCCTGCGCGGCCTGTCGCTCACGGTCGCGGCGGGCGACGTGCACGCGATCATGGGCCCCAACGGCTCGGGCAAGAGCACGCTGGCCAGCACGCTGATGGCCAGCCCCGAGTACGAGGTCACCGGCGGCCGGATCTTCTTCCAGGGCGACGACATCACCGCGTGGCCCACCAACCTGCGCGCCAAGGCCGGCATGTTCCTGGCCTTCCAGTACCCGCAGGAGATCGCCGGCGTGTCGGTGATCCAGTTCCTGCGCCAGGCGCTCAGCGCCCGCAAGGGCCTCGACCTCAGCGTGCTCGAACTGCGCCTGGCCACGATGGACTGGATGAAGCGCCTCGGCATGGACAGCTCGTTCGTCGACCGCTACCTCAACGAGGGCTTCAGCGGTGGCGAGAAGAAGCGCAACGAGATCATGCAGATGGCGATCCTCGAACCCGAGATCGCGATCCTCGACGAGACCGACAGCGGGCTCGACATCGACGCACTGCGTATCGTCGCCAAGGGGATTCGCGAAATCCGCGTGGATCGGCCCACGATGGGTGTCGTGCTGATCACCCACTACCAGCGGCTACTCGACGAGGTGCGCCCCGACCACGTGCACATCATGGTGGAAGGTCGCATCGTCGCCAGCGGCGGCATGGAGCTGGCGGCGACGCTCGAGCGCGAAGGGTACGAATCCTTCCGATGACCGGCCACGCACTCGACACGGCTGCGATCAAGCAGCAGTTCCCGCTGTTGCAGCGCCGGCTGAACGGCGCGCCGCTGGTGTACCTCGATTCGGCGAACACGTCGCAGAAGCCGGCCGTGGTGATCGACACGATCGCCGACTTCATGCGCCACTCGTACGCGCCCATCAACCGCAGCGCCTACCAACTGGCGGCCGAGGCCACCGACCTGTACGAGGGTGCGCGCAGCAAGGTGCAGCAGTTCATCAACGCACGCCGGGTGCACGAGATCGTGTTCACCAAGAACGCCACCGAGTCGCTGAACCTGCTGGCCTACTCGTGGGGCCGCGCCAATCTCCGCGCCGGCGACGTGGTGGTGCTCACCCACATGGAGCATCACGCGAACATCGTGCCGTGGCACATGCTGGTGGCCGAGCGCGGCATCGTGCTGCGCTGGGTGCCGCTCACCGCCGACGGCCAGCTCGATCTCACCACGCTCCCCCAACTACTCGACGGCGCGAAGGTGTTCAGCTTCACCGCGATGAGCAACGTGCTCGGCACGATCACCCCGGTGCAACAGCTGTGCGCCGCAGCCCACGCGGCCGGGGCGCTCGCGATCGTGGATGGCTGCCAGTACGTGCCGCACAACGTCACCGACGTGCAAGCGTGGGATGCCGACTTCATGGCCTTCAGCAGCCACAAGATGTGCGGCCCCTCGGGCGTCGGCGTGTTGTACGGCAAGGAAGACCTGCTGGAGGCGATGCCGCCGTTCCTGGGTGGCGGCAACATGATCGCCGACGTGCGCCTCGACGGGTTCACCACGGCCGACCTGCCCGCCAAGTTCGAGGCCGGCACTCCCCCGATCACCGAGGTCGTGGGAATGGGCGCGGCGGTGGATTTCCTCACCGGCCTGGGCATGGCCAACGTGCGCAACCACGAGATGGAGGTGGCCGCCTACGCGCAGCGCACCCTCACCGAACGGTTCGGCGACGACATCCAGCTGCACGGCCCCACCAACATCGAGGTGCGCGGCGCCACGTTCAGCCTCGGCTTCCGCAACATCCACCCGCACGACCTCAGCCAGGTGCTCGACCAGAAGAACGTCTGCGTGCGCGCCGGCCACCACTGCGCGAAGCCGCTGATGCGCCTGCTGGGCGTCACCGCCACCGCCCGGGCAAGCTTCTACCTGTACAACGACACGGACGACGTGGATGCGCTGGCCGACGCCCTGGACGGCGCCAGCGATATCTTCGGGTACTGACACGGCGAGGAGAGCACCCATGCCCGGCTTGGAAGACCTGTACCGAGAGATCATCCTCGACCACCACCGCAACCCACGCAACCGCGGCGAGCTGCCACCGCCCGCGCCGCACGCGGTGGGCCACAACCCGCTGTGCGGCGACGAGATCGAGGTGTTCCTACAGGTCACCGATGGTCCAGAAGGCCTCACGGTGTCCGACATCAAGGTGGGCGGCCAGGGTTGCAGCATCAGCCAGAGCAGCGCCTCGATGATGAGTCAGGCGATCAAGGGCAAGCCGGTCGCCGAGGTGCAAGCACTGGTGCGCCGCTTCAAGGGGATGATGAGCATCCCCGACGAGCACGGCAACGACATCGAGCCCGACCCGTCGGTGAAGCTGGGCGATCTGGAAGCGCTGCAGGGCGTGGTGAAGTATCCAGTGCGCATCAAGTGCGCGATCCTCGGCTGGAACACGCTCTTGGAAGCGCTGGAGCAGGCATGAGCGAAGCGAATGCCTGTGGACGCGCGACCGCCAGGGAGCCGCACACCGATGGGGCTCGGGGGCGCAGCCCCCGCAGGAGAAGGGCATGAGCGCGCGCCCGATCATCATCGACACCGATCCGGGCATCGACGATGCGATGGCCATCTTCTACGCACTGGCCTCGCCCGAACTCGACGTGATCGGCCTCACCACGGTGTTCGGCAACGCCCACGTCGACGTGTGCACCACCAACGCGCAGCGGATCCTCGACATCGCCGGTGGGCCCGAGATCCCGGTGGCGCAGGGTGCCGCCCGCCCGCTGGCGATGAACTACCGCGGCCCGTCCCACTTCGTGCACGGCGTGAACGGACTCGCCGACGTCGCCCTCGCTGCGCCGTCACGCGCCCCGCATGCGCTCGATGCCGCGCACTTCATCATCCAGCAGGCCACAGCCCGCCCGGGTGAGGTCACGCTGGTGCCGATCGGGCCGCTCACCAACGTCGCGTTGGCGATGTTGCTGTGCCCCGAACTGCCGTCGCTGCTGGCCGGGATGGTGCTCATGGGTGGCAACGCGTTCGTGGGCGGCAACGCCTCGCCCGCCGCCGAGGCCAACATCCTCAACGACCCAGAGGCCGCCGACATCGTGTTCGGCGCCGACTGCCCGATCGTGATGTGCGGCCTCGACGTCACCGAGGCCACGATCATGTCCAGCGAGCAGATCGCCGGCATCGCCTCGTTCGACAACCCGCGGGCACTGCTGGCCACGCAGATCCTTCCGTACTACCGCGACTTCCACCTGTCGCACGGTGGCCCCGACGGCATTCACGTGCACGACAGCACGTGCATCTCGTACCTGCTGGCGCCACACCACTACAGCAGCGTGCAACACCCGATCCGCGTCGACTGCGGCGACGGCGTCGGCCGCGGCAAGACGTGGCCCGCTACTCGCCATGCGTTGTCGGCCGCCCTGTGGGCCGACCGAACACCGGTCACCATCCTCACCGAGGTGAACAGCGCCGCGGTCGTGGCGCTCGAGCTCGATCGCCTGGCCAGGGCCTGACCGTGCACGAACTGTTCGACGAGATGGCCCCCACGCCCGATGGCGTGACCGCCGACGACATGGTGCACGAGCGCTCGTACGTGGTGCGCGTGTACCGCAAGGACGATCAGACGCTGGTGGTGCGCGGCGCGGTGCGCGACCAGAAGCCGCCGGGGTTGTACATCCTCGACGACCCACTCCCGCTCACCGTGCACCACATGATCGTCGACATGACGATCACCTTGCCCACGCTCGAGATCGTGGCTGCGAAGGCCGTGATGGAGCACCACCCGTACCCCGGCTGCCCGACGATCACCGACCACTACGCCAGCCTCGTGGGCATGTCGATCGCCCGCGGCTACACGCACAAGGTGCGCGAGGTGTTCGGCGGCCCGCGTGGGTGCACGCACACCAGCGCGCTGCTGCAGGCGATGGGCCCCGCCGTCGTGCAAGCCACGTGGTCGATGCGGGTGCTGGCGTCACGTAAGGACGGCGGCGGCGGCGGCGCACCCGACATGAGCCAACCCGAGAACCGCGCCCGTGCGGTGGCGGCCAACCTCAACACGTGTCACATGTGGGCCGAGAACGGCGAGTACGTGGCCGACGCGTTGGAGGGCCGGCCGCCGGCGATGCCGATCACGGTGGGCAAGCGCCTCACCGAGTTGGGCCGCGACCCCAACCTGTGGAACCTCCGCGAGAGCTAAGCCTGCAGCGCGCGGAGCGCGCGATGTGCCACGAAGCACACCAACACCGCTCCGGCGCCCAGCACCACGATGACAAGGCGCAGCAGCCACAGGTCGGTGCCCCAGCGCTGCAGCGCGTCGTCGGCCTTCTCGGCCACGTCGGCCGCCACCACTGCCGCCTGGGCCAGCGCGGTTTTCGCCTCGGTGATGTCGCTCGCCAGTCGTTCGAGTTGTTCGCCAGCAGCGTCGAGATCGGCGAGCGAGCCACTGATCTGATCGGCGACGGTGTGCAGTTGCTCGCCGAGCGTGCGCAGTTGGGCCGGCACCGGCTTCAGGCCGTTGGTGATGTCGCGCAGGTCTTCGGCCAGCGAGTCGCTGTCGCCGGGGATCACGAACTCGATCGCTTCCACCAGGCCCGCCAGCCCGTTGGCGATGTTGGCCACACCCTCGACCGTGTCGGCCAGGTTGGTGTCCATCGCGGTGCCGAGGTCGTCGGTGGAGGTGGCTGCCGATGCCAGCAGCAGACGGGTCTGCGCCAGCGTCTGCGAGGCGGTACCGGCCAGGGCGGCCACTTCGTCGGCGAGTGTGTTCGCGGTGGCCGTGCTGAGCGCGGCGAGTTCGGCGCCGTCGCTGGTTGCCTGCAACCCATCGCGGTAGGTGGCGCCCAGCCGACCCACGAGCAAAAACACCAGCAGGGTGGCCACCACCGCCAGGGCACCCACCACCGTCACCGAGCGGCGGGCGACGGCCAGCCCAGAGCGGGGTGGCGCGGCCAATGACGCTGCAGCACCCTCAGTCATAGCACGACCAGCGAGTGATTCGCGGCGTTCATCGCCAGCGGGCCGTCGGCGGTGGCCACCACGATGTCTTCCAGGCGCATGCCCCACTTGCCCGGCAGGTAGATGCCGGGCTCGACGCTGAACGCGTGGCCGGCAGCGATCGGTAGCGCATTGCCCTCCACCATGTACGGGTCTTCGTGAGCTTCCATCCCGATGCCGTGACCCGTGCGGTGGATGAAGTACTGCCCGAAGCCGGCGTCGGTGATCACCCTCCGGGCAGCGCGATCCACGTCGTGGCAGGCGGCGCCGACAACGCCCGCAGCCACGCCAGCGGCGTGGGCCGCGTGCAGCACCGCGTACGCCTCGGCGATGTCGGCGGGCACCGGCCCGGTGTGCACGCAGCGGGTGATGTCGCTGCAGTAGCCGTTCATCGTGCCGCCGAAGTCGCAGAGCACGATCTCGCCCTGGCGAATCACCCGCGACCCCGGGTGGTGGTGCGGTGATGCGGCGTTCTCGCCGGCAGCCACGATCGCGAAGTTCACGACATCGTGGCCCTCGGCGAGGATCCGCCGCGAGAGTTCGGCACTCACCTCCGCCTCGGTGCGGCCCACCAACGGGATCTCGCCCGCCTGCAACTGTGCGGCGATCCGGTCGACCGCTGCGCCTGCGGCGTGCAGCGCGGCGATCTCGGCCGCGTCCTTGCACATCCGCAGGTCGTTCATCACGGTGGTGCTGCGCACGAAGCCGGTGGTGGCCGACGGCCAGTGGCCCAACAGCTCCACGAGGAACCGCGCCCACATCGTGTCGCCGATCGCGGCCACCGCAGGACGCGGCAACAGACCGGCGACGATCGCCACCGGGTCGTCGGTCTCGCCCCACGGACGCACCGTGAACACACCGGGCTGGGCAGTCACCCGCGGCGCCTCGAGACCAGGGATGACGAGCGTGGCCTCGCCCTCGCGAGGCACCACCAGCATCGTGAGGCGCTCGAGCGGCATCGCCTCGTACCCCGTGAGGTACGGCAGATCGCTGCCCACCGACACGAGCAATGCATCGACCCCGGCGCGCTGCATGCTGTCACGAGCCCGGTGGAGGCGGGCCAGGTACACCGCCGATGACGTGGAGAGCGGCGTAGAGGTGGACGACATGGAGTCATTCTGGCGCAACCACATAGCCCGGAGGCGCGCCTAAGCTCAATACGTGCGTATGCGAATGGTGAGCCTGGTCGGTCTGGTCGCTCTCATCGGGGTGGCCTGCAGCGCCGCCGATCCGGGGGTGACCGCCACCCGCTCGCGCCAGGGCGCGGGCGGCGACCTGATCACCACCGACACCACCGGCGGGCAGGAGCGCGACTATGCAGTGATCGACGGCGTCGTCGACTTCGGCGAGCGCGGCCCGGCCCACCCCGACTACGACGGCTTCCTCACCGCCGCGTTCGGCGACGTGCAGGCGTTCTGGGCCGAGGCCTATCCCGAGACCTACGGCCTGCCGTGGACGCCCCTGGAGGGCGGCATCTTCGCCGCCTACCCCGAGCGCGAAGCCACCATTCCGGGTTGCGGCAAGGACGTCTCCACCTACGAGGATGTGCGCCAGGGCACCGCGTTCTACTGCCGCTTGGGCGATTTCATGGCCTACGACGACGCCGAGAGCCTGCCGGCACTGGTGGATGCGCTCGGCCGCGAGGCAGTCGCGATCGTGCTCGCTCACGAGTTCGGGCATGCCGTGCAGGCCAGGGCCGACGAGTTCCGGCAGCCGGGCATCCTCAAAGAACAGCAAGCCGACTGCTTCGCCGGCGCGTGGACCGCACACGCGGCCTCGGGTGGCAGCGACATCATCAGCCTCGACGACACGGCAATTCGCGCCGGGCTGGTGGCGATGATCCAGATCAGCGACCCGCTGCTCGAGGACGGCAGCAATCCCCTGTCGTCCGACGACCCGCACGGCACTGGCTTCGACCGGGTCGGCGCGTTCCAAGACGGTTTCGAGGGTGGCCCGGCGCGCTGCCAGACGTTCTTCACCGAAGGCCGCATCGACAACCTGATCGACATCCCCTTCGAACCCACTGATCCGAACGCGGGCAACCTGCCGTTGGTCGACCCGAACCCGGACCCCACGAACGGTGCCGTCGACATCGTCACGCTGATCCCCGCGGGTCTCGACCTGTTCTGGACCGAGTTGGCGGCGGCCAACAACGTGACGTTCACCGTGCCGACGTTCAGCCCGTTCCCCAACGCCGGCCCGTACCCCACCTGCTCGGGCATCGACGACAACCTGTGGCCCAAGAGCGTGCGCTACTGCGCCGACGACAACACGATCTACTGGGACCAGGACTTCGCGTTCGGCCTGTCGGAGAACGAGGTCACCGGCGACATGTCGGTGGGTTACCTGTTCGCCAACGCCTACAGCGATGCGATCCAGACCGCCCTGAGCGGCACCAAGACCGGCGAAGCTCGCGTATTGATGAACGACTGCCTCAGCGGCGCGTGGGTCGCCTCGATCATCCCGCCGGCACCCGAGACCAGCCCGGTGTACCTCTCGGCCGGCGATCTCGACGAGGCGATCATCATCGCCATCGCCCTCAGCGATCAGTCCACCGACACCAACGTCAACGGCAGCGCCTTCGAGAAGGTCGACGCGTTCCGTACTGGTGTGCTCGGCGGCCTGAACGCCTGCACCATCGGCTGACCGCTCGGGCTTCGGACCCCGTCAGCCCGACGCGGGCGGCGTGGGTTCGGTGGAGGTGGTGGGCGCCACCGTGGTGGTGGGCGCCTTCGTGGTGGTGGTGGCCTTCACCGTGGTGCTGGTGGTAGTGGGCTCGAGGGTGAGCGTGCTGTGCCGGTTGGGGTAGTTGAACACCGGCAACATCTCGTCCTTGGTGTAGTCCTCGGGCTCTTTGCCATCCATGCCCCACACGTACACGCGGTCGTTCTTGGCCACCAGCTGCGGGAAATAGTCGGCGATCCACTGCGGGATGCGGATGCAGCCGTGCGACGCCGGCCGGTTGGGCACCTGATCGGCGCCGTGCACGGCGATGCCGTAGTTGAAGTACACCGGGTTCCACATGCCACCCAGCGGCCCGAGGCGGTTGCCCGGGTAGCGACGGTAGAACAAGAAGATGCCACCGGGGGTGACCGAGACCCCGCATTCGTCCTTCAGGATCGGCGGATCGATCTTGATGCCGAGGTCGTCGGTGTCTTGCGTGAACACCTCGCACCACTCCACGCCGCTGCCCGACGAGATGTGCGTGATGAGCGCGGGCTTGTCGTTGGTGAACACGATCGCGGCCTGCACGGGCAGGTAGATCTCCATGTGCGTGTCGTCGGGCTCTTGGCGGCGCGGGTTGAACACCAGCGGGTCTTGCATCCGCTGCCACATCTCGTTGGTGACCACGCCGACCTGCTGGTCGTAGGGAAGGTTGTAGACGATCGCCTCGAAGGCCCACACGGCCTGCTGCGTGCCGTTGCCGAAGTCGCCATCCGACGGGCCGGGATCGAACCCGAGCGCCTTCAACCGATCTTGCAACGCTCGCACTTCCTCACCGCTGGAACCCTTGCCCAACGTGGCAGTGAGCGTGGTCTTGGGGCCGGCAATGCCATTGGTCTCGACCAGCGGCCCTTGGTTGACCTCCACCGTGAGGCCCGCCGGATCGACCGAACCGGGGTTACCGCCGACACCAGGGTTGGTGGTGCCGTTCTCGCCCGAGAAGCCCACGAACACCACCGCCGTGAGCACCAGCGCGGCGCCGACGGCCGGCGTCCAACGGCCCAGGGCGCTGCCCTGCTTGGGGCGCAGCGTGCCGCCAGTATGGCTGCGGCTGCCGACCGCGCGGTTCATCGGCTGCGTGCGCGAACCGTCGGAGTACTGCCACTCACCGTCGACGGGACGGCGCGCGCCAGCCTGCGACGGCGAACCATGCTGTCGGCGCGGTGGTTGTGCGGGGGGCCTACGGTCGGTCACGTACTTCTCCGGGGGGATTCGGACACGTCAATCTACCAACGGTCGCGGCTGCGGAGGCTTCAGCCCCCGTCACACCGTGGTGGATGAAGGCTGCTCAGGCCCCCGGACCGACGACCGGAGTGATGCCGCGCAGCTCCTTGCGCAGGGCGAACATCTCCTTCAGGATCGTGCGGATGACCCCGAACGAGGCCAGCGTGCTCTCGCCACGAGTGCGCGGGAAGTAGTCGACACCGAACTGGATCACGTCGTAGCCCAGCTTCCGGGTGCGGATGATCAGCTCGGCATCGATGAACGAGCCTTCGCTCTGCAGCTCGATGTGCTCGAAGATGCGGCCGCGGCACAGCTTGAACGCGAAGTTGATGTCGCGCATGCGCACGCCGAACAGGCGGCGGATGAGCACATTGTAGAAGAACGTGTAGATCGCCCGGCTGAGGCCCTCACCGGTGCGGTCGAGGCGATAGGCACTCACCACGTCGGCCTCGTACAGACGCATCAGCCGCACGGCCTGGCTGACCTGGGCCATGTCGAAGGGCAGGTCGGCGTCGCTGTACAACACGAGATCGCCCGTAGCGGTGGCGAAGCCGGTCTTCATCGAGCCACCGAGCTTGCGGTTCACCGGATGGTGCACGGCCACCACGCGCGGGTCGGCGGCGGCCATTTCGTCGGCCAGCACCGGTGTGCTGTCCGTGCTGGCGTCGTCGACCACGATCAACTCGTAGTCGAGGATTTCACCTCTCTCCAGCAGCGACTCGCACTCGACCTTGGCATAGCCGACGGCGCGCTTGATGTAGGCCTCCTCGTTCCACATCGGGAAGAAGATGCTCAGCTTCTCGAACGGCTCACCGGTCACGACGGGCAAGGCTACCGGTCAGGCACTACCCTCGGCCGGGCATGGAGCCCACCGTCGTCACCCCGTTGCCGCAGCCACCCCCGCCGCGCTTCTCGTCCCACCGTGCTGCGCGCACCATCACGTTGCGCCCCGGCCACCTCTTGGCCGGCTGGGCAACGATGTTCTGGCTCGGCTGGCTGCTCGTCGGCGGCTCGTTCGGTGCGGTCTGGTACAGCTCGCGAGTCACCGGCCTGTCCACGTGGTGGCTCGGCCCCGAGACCGAACCGCGTCTGTTCCTGCTCAACATCGTGCCGTTCGTGGCGCCGTTCGGGCTGGCGTTCCTGGCGCTGCGCTCCGCGCGTTACCTGCCGTGGTGGGGAATCCTCGGCGCGCTCCTGAGTGCCGGCATCGCCGCGGGCGACCTCGCCGACGAACCGCGCTACGCGATCATCGAGTTCGCGCTCGCCGCGGCCGGCCTGCTCATCTCCGTCGCCGCGTTCGCGGGCATGTTGCGGGCCGCTTCGCCCTCCACGGACGACGCACAGGGGCCTGCAGCCGAACTGGAAGGGCCTCCGGCGGGCTGAGTCGGTAACCTCGGACCCGATGTCCAAGGTGCTCACTTCCCTCCCCGTCGGCGAACGCGTCGGCATTGCGTTCAGCGGCGGTCTCGACACGTCGGCTGCCGTCGCCTGGATGCGCGAGAAGGGGGCTCACCCCTACTGCTACACCGCCGATCTCGGCCAGATGGACGAGCACGACCTGCCCGGCGTGCCCGACCGTGCCAAGGAGTACGGCGCCGAGCACGCCCGCCTCATCGACTGCCGCACCGAGCTGGTGCACGAGGGCCTGGTTGCGCTGCAATGCGGCGCGTTCCACATCACCACCGCCGGCAAGACGTACTTCAACACCACGCCGCTCGGCCGCGCCGTCACCGGCACGCTGCTGGTCACCGCGATGCACGAGGACGGCGTCGACATCTGGGGCGACGGCAGCACGTACAAGGGCAACGACATCGAGCGGTTCTACCGCTACGGCCTGCTGGTGAACCCGAAGCTGCGCATCTACAAGCCGTGGCTCGACCACGATTTCGTCACCGAGCTGGGCGGCCGCGCCGAGATGAGCGAGTTCCTCACCACGCGCAACCTGCCCTACCGCGCCAGCAAGGAGAAGGCGTACAGCACCGACGCCAACATCTGGGGGGCCACCCACGAGGCCAAGCTGCTGGAAGAGCTGGGCACCAGCATGGACATCGTCGAGCCGATCATGGGCGTGGCCCATTACCGCGACGATGTGGCCATCGCTGCCGAAGCCGTCACGATTCGCTTCCACGAGGGTTGGCCGGTGGCGATCAACGGCAACGAGTTCGCCGACCAGGTGGCGTTGGTCAACGAAGCCAACGTCATCGGCGGTCGCCACGGCCTGGGCATGTGCGACCAGATCGAGAACCGGATCATCGAGGCCAAGAGCCGCGGCATTTACGAGGCCCCCGGCCTGGCGTTGCTGCACATCGCCTACGAGCGCCTCATCACCGGCATCCACAACGAGGGCACGATCGAGAACTACCGCACGATGGGTCGCCGCCTCGGCCGCCTGCTGTACGAAGGCCGCTGGTTCGATCCGCAGAGCCTGATGCTGCGCGAGCCGCTGATGCGCTGGGTCGGCGCCGCCGTCACCGGCGAGGTCACGCTGCGCCTGCGCCGCGGCGACGACTACACGATCCTCGACACCACCAGCCCCAACCTCACCTATCACCCCGAGCGGTTGAGCATGGAAAAGGTGGAAGATCAGGCCTTCGGCCCACTCGATCGCATCGGCCAGCTCACCATGCGCAACCTCGACATCGACGACAGCCGCGCCAAGCTGGATGTGTACCGCGGTGCGGGCACCCTCGGCCCGGGCGGCCTCACCGCCCTCGACGGCCCCCAGCACTGAGGCCGAACAAGGGCCCCGGCAGGCATCTCCCGGGTTTCGAACGTCGCCAGACCGGGTAGTCCATCCGTCGGCGTGCCGCGCGGCTCGCGGTTCAGGCGACCCAGCGATGGCCGCTGGCCGCTCGACGGTGTATCGTGACGGTGTCGGGATTGTTTTCATCCGACGTCGCGTTGCTCTGAACCCCGGTTGCGCCCTGTCTAGACGGAGTGAGACGTGACCATCGACGCCTTTGATGTCGGCACCGCAGTCGACGCGTCGGCCGGGGCTGCAGGACCAGAGTTGGTCGTCAAGAGTTTCCCCGAGGGCGAGAGCCATGTCATTCAGGTCGCCGGCGAGCTCGACCTCGCCACCAGAGCCCAGGTGCCCGCCGCGGCCGCGGCCACAGACCACACCAGTGTGATCATCGACCTCTCCGGCGTCACGTTCATGGACTTCAGTGGATTTGCCTCCATCGAGGCGACCAGGCTCGCCATCGAGAGCGGCGGCCGAACGCTCACCGTCCGAGGCGCAACTGGGCAACCCGCACATCTGCTCGACTTGATCGCCGAGCTGGATCGCACCCAGCGGGTCACCCCGTCGGCGGGGATGTAGCCCGTCATTCGGGCGGGCGGTGTCCGATCTCCAGGCCGGCCATCTCCGAGTGGCCTGAATACTTCAGGCGGCCACTGATCTCCATCTGCACGCTGCCGCACAAGTACTCGGTGTCGGTGTCGGCGTTGCGCCGCAGCGCCGGCAACGGCACGGGCAGGATGTGCGGTTCGCCGCGTCCCTCGCCAAGCAGGCGCAGCCGACAACCGTGGCCGCGGGCCACGACCTCCCACTGCTGACCGTCGGTCTCGCATCGCACCCGTGACAACGGCGGGGCGAAACGCAGCACATGCGCGCCCACGCGCACGACCGCCCCGCTGACCGACGCCGACAGGCGCCCAGCGGTGAGGGCACCGCCGCCGAAGGCCACGCAAACATCGGCCCGGTCGAAACCCTGCGCCTGGCCCCACCACCACCGCTCGGGGAACCCCGCTCCCCAGTTCTTCTCCGCATAGATCTGTGCGCCATCGAGCATCCAGGTAGCGCCACCGACCTGCGCTACGCCGTTCACCTCGCCACCCAACACGTGCGGGTGCCAATACTGGCCGAGGAAGGGAAGGGCGGAGAACACGCCGCCGCCACCGAGCAGGCGCGGCCACAGCACGAGGTCATCGAGCGCGAAGTCGGCGCGGGCATCGTCGCCGAGATCGATGTGCACGTGGCTCGCGTCGGCGTGGAACGCGCCGTCACCGGCGCTGACCGCATATCGCTTCGCCGACGACACCGCTCCGTCGAGAACGGCAGAGCGGATGAACCCACCCGGCTCGGCAGCGATCGCAACGGTCGCCCAGTCGCCGTCGGGGTGGCGGTTGACACCGCACAACACCACCAGCACCCGGTGATTGACGACATCGGTGACACGCCAGAAGTAGCCCTCCATCTCCGCGTGATGCCACGGCAGCGGGTCGCCGCCGATGGGCAGGTTGGCACCGGTACGGCGATACACCGCGTCCACAAGCGACAGCACGGTCATGATGGCAGTCAGCGGCTCGTTGGTGGGCGGAGGCCAGCCGGTGTGATCGAGTCGAGGGGTAGCGAGCCGGCGACGACTGCTTCAGCCACTTCCGTGAGGAGGCGGTTGTTGTTCCGGGCGAACGAGCGCAGGCGCGAGAACGCTTCGTCCATGTCGACCTGATGGCGTTCGGCAATCATGCCCTTGGCTTGTTCGATCGCGATGCGACTGGTCAACGCATGCCGGAGGTGCCCTTCGCGGATCGCCGCGTCGCGCGTCGCCTGGTCCTGGATGAGGGCGATGCTGGCGAAGTCGGCAAGTACTTGCGCGAGAGCGATGTCGGTGTCGTCGAGACCGCCGGGCGCGGACATGAACAGGTTCAGGCAGCCGAGTGTGTGCGACCTGAGGCGAAGCGGCACCGCGCACACGGACGCAAAGCCGGACTTGGTGCATTCGGCAGCGAACAACGGCCAGGGTGACAGGTGATCGAGGTCGGAGTGGAGCACGACATGCCCGGTGCGGAAACAGTCCAGGCACGGGCCTTCGTCGTTCTGCACCTGGAACAGCTCGAGCAGTTGGATCTGTTCGGTCGAGGCTCCCACCACGCGCAGGCGGCCACTGCCGTCGGCGAGGAGGATTCCTGCCGCACTTGCGGCCAGGAGCTCGACACATCGCGACGTCAGCAAGGTGAGCACCTCGATGACGTCGAAATCACCGACGAGGGTGTCGACGATTTCGACGAACCTCGTGGCGGTCAGGGTTTGAGTGGGAGCGGCTTTGGCGAGGGCATCGTCCGGCACGGTTCACACCTCCGTTTCAGGTTGATGGTCGTTGGGAAGCCGAAGGCGGCGGGCGACGATGAGGGCGGCGGTCTCGGCCACCGTCTGGTCGTTGGCGAAGGCATGCGCACGGATTCGCAGCAACGCCTCCAAGGCCGGAATCGACAGCTGTACGGCGATCATGCCCGAGGCTTGATAGATCTCGGCCCGATATTCGACCGCGTCGGCGAGGCCCGGAGCCAGCGTGCCGGGCGGGGCGTCATCCTGAAGGCTGAGCACCGTCTCGGTGAGCACTTCAGCGAGCGCGATCGAGTCGTCGTGTTGTTCCTTGGTGAGCTGACCCTCGTCGTGCTGGTAGATGGTCAACACGCCGACCCGCGTGCCGGCGGCGATCAGCGGATAGGCGAACACCGCCCCAATCCCCGATTCGCGCGCGAGCGTCACGAACGACGGCCACTTCATCGTCGCGGTCGTGTCGAGGCTTGGCGCGTGCACCGGGACACCCGAGACGAACGCGTCGGGGCAGGGTCCCTGCCCCATCGCGAATTGCAGGTCTTCCAATGCCGAGACGTTCCGGTCCGACACACAGATCGGCCCAGCCTGGCCACCACCCATGATCGTGATCCCGGCGCCGGTGACGGCGAGCACTTCGACGCACGCGGCACACAACCGAGCGGTGGTCGAGCGTGCTGTCTCACGCGCGAAGGCAACAGCCAAGCGTGACGACTGTTCGTCGTTCACCGAGCGCCCGTGTCGTTGGGAACTGACCACCTATGGCGCATGAGTTCCTCGATCGCTGTGGAGCGGGCGGTGAGCCACCGACGCAGCGACGGGTAGCTCACACAGTTCAAAACTACAGCGCCTCGTGACGGTGTCGACATCAATTTCGTGGTCGACCACCATCCGGGCTGCGTTCGCCAGCGGCATGTCGCACGCCATTGCGTAGCGGCGAAGCAGCTCCTTCGACTCGCCGACCGAAGCCCCCGTCCGCTGGGCGATCATCCCCGCTGCTTGCTCGATCGCCTGCCCTCCTTCGAGCGCAGACCGGAGCAGATCGGCGAGCCACCGCGACCGGTCATACGACGGCGTGGTCGAGAGCTGGGCGTGGTTGCCGCGCTGTGCGCCGATCGCCGTCAACGTCAACAGGCATGCCTCCTGGGTGGGATCGCCGGTGCGCCGGAGATGGCCGCGGAACCAGATGGACGAGGCGTCAGTGCTACCCACCCGAACATCGAGGTCGCCGCCCGGAGGTGCTGATGCCTCGGCGACGCACTCGGCGACGCGAGCCCGATCATCCGGATGGATCGCCTCCAGCCACCCGTCTCCAGCGGACTCGGCGAGATCGAGATGGCTGATGGTGCCCCACTCCATGTTCGCGGCGATCATCGTCGTTCCGAGGAAGTACAACACCGCGACAGGAAGGTCGTCGAGGACTCGTGCGGCGACCTCGAACTGCGCCAGTTGCGACCTGCCAGCGCCCCCGTTCACGAGCGCGACACCCTTGTTCGGTGGGTTCTTCATGTCAGCCCGTTTCGACCGCTGTCGGATTGTTGCCGGCCGCGAATCGCACGCACCGCGAAGGCTGCGAGCAGCACCCCGACAACGATGCTCACGATCGTGGCCAGGGACAGCGAACGGCGGCGGCGGGCGAAACGAGCGAGATCGATGTACGGGAGATCGATGTGCGGGAGCTCGATGTGCGGGAGCTCGATGTGCTGCCGCGCATCGTCCACAAGACCGTTGAGTGTGTGCAGCGCGTGTTCGGTTGCGTTGCGAAGGCTTGTCGGCACGACGGGTCTCCTCGAGATTGTCACCGACCACTACCCGCTGAGCACGCGCCTGAAACCCGCACCAACGGCCTACGCCGCGGCACGCGAGCCGCACGAGTGGCTCGGACGAACCGTTTGAGACCAGGCATGCCTGGGTATCAGAGCGGCGCACGGACAATCCGTCGGTGCAAACACTCCGGAGGAGGTGTAGAAGTGGAATTCATCCTTTGGATTGCGGCGGTCGTCCTCGTGATCAGCGGCATTGTCACCATCGTTCGCGGCAGGGTCGCGTACGGCGCACTGCTGATCGTCATCGGACTCCTCGTGGGGCCCGGCGGTGTGAGCGTCTTCACCTAGTCGTGATCGCTCGCCAGGTGGCTCGCCCCTGAGGTCTCGACCCTCCCGTATCGGGATCTCAGGCGGTGAGCGCCACCATCAGGTCGATCATGAACTCGACGTCTTCCTGCTCGACGGTTTCCCACTTGGAGATGCCCACGTCGTCGAGCGCCATCTGCCCCTTCGGATCGCCGGCCATGCCCATCAGCGCCGTGCGGAACGCGTCGATCTTGGAGGCCACCCGCGGGTGCATGAGGAACACGTGGCTGATCACGTAGATCTGGCTGCGCACCAGCACGTGCAACTGCTTGCGCACGGTCTCGGACAGCTCGTCGAACGTCTCGGCGAGGAAGAAGCCGACATCGGCCTCGCCGGTGAGCAGGCTCTTGGCCACGAGCACGTAGTTCGGTCGCAGTTGCACCGACACGTTGGAGGCATCGAGATCGGCCGGCTCGATCATGATCATGCCCATCATGTGCACGTCGGGGTTGTCGGTGCTGGCGATGCGGGTGCCGGGTTGCAGGTGCTCGACAGCAGTGATGCTGCCACCCGCCTTGGCCGCGATGATCGCCTCGTCGGGCCGCGCGTGCGGGCGTACGACGGCCACGAACCCGTGATCGCGCACCAGGCGGGCCGCGTCGAACGGATTGGCGTAGATCATGTCGATCTTGTCCTGCGCCATCGCCGCATGCAGGCTGTCGAAGTCGTCGAACGTCTCGAGGTGGATGGCCTCGCCGGTCTGGCGCTGCAACAGCGTGTTGACCACGAACCAGCCGGGCAGGTACTTCGTGTTGAAGTCGGGGCTGACGGTGAAGATGAGGCTCATGTGGTGATCCCGTTCACATCAGGGTCTTGTACAGCGCGGTGCATTCCTCCACCTTGCTGCGCGACGGCTTGCGGCGCACGGACGTGTAGCCGACGATGCGGCCGTTGCGGATGTTGGGCACGACGGCGGCATGCACCCAGTAGTAGGCGCCGTCCTTGCGCAGGTTCTTGACGTAGCCGTGCCACTTCTGGCCAGAGCTGATCGTGTCCCACAGACCCTTGAACGCCACCGCCGGCATTGCCGGATGGCGCAGGATGTAGTGCTGCTCGCCCATCAGCTCGTCGAGCGAATAGCCCGACATCTGCACGAACGACTCGTTGGCGTGGGTGATGATGCCCACCGTGTCGGTGCTGGACACGATGAGCCGACCCTCGGGGAACGGCACCTCCCGGTCGACGACATAGATCCGCCGCGCGTAGCCGTCGGCGTAGGTGAGCTGGTGCTCCACCCCGACCTCGCCGTGCAGGTCGTCGATCGTCATGTCGCGCATTCGGCCCAGTCCTCCCGTCACGCGTTGTTGCTGCCACCGTACGCGGTGGCGTGTTCAGCAATGGACATTAGGGGCGGACGATGGCGCCCACCAGGGACTTGTGACCCGGTTCGGCGACCGCGCTCGTTCACAATCGGGCGATGATCGCCGCCACCAGCTCGGCACGGCCCACCATGGCGTCGACCAGCACGTATTCACGGTCGCTGTGCGCCCCCTCACCCACCGCGCCAAGGCCGTCGAGCGTGGGCACGCCACGGGCAGCGGTGAAGTTGCCGTCGCTGCCGCCGCCAACGGCGACACCCGCCACCGGCGGCAAACCCGCTGCCGCAGCTGCCGCGACGGCAATGGGGAACAGTTCGGCGGACGCGCTGGCGGGCATGGGCGGCCGATTGAGGCCACCGCGCACTTCCACGCGGGCATCGGGCACGCTGACGGTGAGCGCAGCGAACAACGCCTCCAGCCGCTCCTTCTCGCCCGGCTGTTCCACGCGCACGTCCACGAGCACCCGCGCCAGTTCGGGCACGACGTTGTCGGCGGTGCCCGCGGTCGCCACGGTGGGCGTGACCGTCGTCGCCTTGGCCAGGTCGGCGAACGCGATCACCTTGGTCACCAGTTCGGCCGCAGCGACGAGCGCGTTGACCCCCTTCTCCGGCTCGAGCCCGGCGTGCGCCGCCCTGCCGTGCACCACCAGCTCGAACGTGCCGGTGCCCTTGCGGGCCGTCTTCAGCGCGCCACCGTCGGCACTGGGCTCCAGCACCAGCACTCGCCCGCAGGCCAACGCCCGCTCCTCGATCAGCGCCCGGCTGCTGCCGCTGCCCACCTCTTCGTCGCTCGTGATGAGGATCTCCACACCGCGGCGATCGGCCAACGACGCCACGGCATGCACCGCCTGCACGATCCCGGCCTTCATGTCGAACACGCCCGGCCCCTGCGCCCGACCGTCGACGACGGTGAACGGCCGCGCTGCACACGTGCCGGCGGGGAACACCGTGTCGTGGTGGCCGAGGATCAAGACGCGAGGCGCACCACCGCCCGACCACAGCACGTGCGGGCCCACTGCACCGTCGATGATCGTGGGCGCCGAACCGAGCAGCCGTTCGATCACTTGGGCGACAGCCCCCGCCGACTGGACGAGGCGCGGCACGTCGTGCGACGGCGACTCGGTGTTCACCAGCAACTCGAGGTCGGCGAGCATCGCCTGGAGATCGATCACGCGCGCCATTCTGCCTCGGGATCGGCGAGACTCGCGGCATGAGTTCCCGGCGCCTGCTTCCCTTCCTCGTGGTTTCGATGGTATTCGCCTCCTGCAGCGACGACGGATCGTCCGGCGCGCCCACCACCACCGCCGACGACAGCACCACCGCCAGCGTGGCCACCGACGTCGACACGTCGTTCCGCCTGCAACCCGGAGTGCAACAGATCGCCGTGCTCGGCCTTGCCCCCGCCGCCGACGTGCGGGCGATCGCACCCGACGGATCGGTGGCCGTCACCCAGCAGGCCGACGAACAGGGCGCCGCGTTGTTCCGCGAGCTGCTGCCCGCCGAGGGCTGGCGCATCGAGGCCGAGGGCGAGCGGTCTGGCCCGATCACCGTTGCCAGCCCCACCGACGTGCCGCCGCAGTCGCTGTACACCGACGACCAGACGTTGCTCCCGGCCGGCGGGTTCGGCTACATCACCACTCGCGACGGCACCACGCTGAGCGCCAACGTGATCCTGCCCGGCGACGCGGAAGATGGCCCCTACCCCACCGTCGTGGAATACAGCGGCTACCAGCCCAGCGACCCCGACAGCGCCCAGACCGCGCTGCTGTACACCTCGCAGGGCTTCGCCTACGTGGGCGTGAACGTGCGCGGCACGGGCTGCAGCGGCGGCTCGTACCGCTTCTTCGAGACCGTGCAGTCGCTCGACGGCTACGACGTGATCGAGGCCGTTGCCGCCCAGCCGTGGGTGAAGGACAACGAGGTGGGCATGGTGGGCATCAGCTACCCAGGCATCAGCCAGCTGTTCGTGGCCGCCACGCAGCCCCCCAGCCTCAACAGCATCACCCCGCTGTCGGTGATCGACGACAGCTTCCGCAGCACGCTCTACCCCGGTGGCATCCTCAACACGGGCTTCGCCGTCGAGTGGGTCGACCGTGTCACCAGCAAGGCCGTGCCGTACGGGCAGGAGTGGACGCAGGAGCGCGCCGACGAAGGCGACACCGTGTGCGCCGACAACCAGCGGCTGCGGCTGCAGAACCCCGACCTGCTGGCGATGATCGACGACAACCAGTACTACGACCCGGTGCTCGCCGACCCGCTGGCGCCGATCACGTTCGTCGACCAGATCGAGGTGCCCGTGTTCCTCGCCGGCGCCTGGCAGGACGAGCAGACCGGCGGCCACTTCCCGGTGATGATCCCCGAGTTCACCAACTCGCCGCACGTGTACGTGAACCTGGTGAACGGTCTGCACACCGAGGCCCTCAGCCCCGTGATGGACCAGCGCTACTTCGAGTTCCTGCAGCTGTACGTGGGTAAGAAGGTGCCGTCGGTGGCCTTCGCCAACCTCCTCACACCGGTGCTCGGCGCGGCGGTCTGGGGCGTGGGTAGCTTCGCCCCGCTCACCGACCGCTTCGCCGGCGACACTTACGAGCAGGCGCTGGCCGAGTACGAGAGCGAGCCGCCGGTGCTCGTGCTGTTCGAGCAGGGCGGCAACGCCGACTACGCCGCCGGCACTCCCGAGCCGAACTTCGTGGCCGAGTTCAGCGCGTGGCCGATCCCCGAGGCCGAGGCCCGCGCCTGGAAGCTCGACGGCACGGGCGCCCTCACCGACGGCGCGCTGACGTCACCCGGCGAAAGCAGCTACGTCGCCGACCCGGGCTCGCTACCGGCCACGTTCTACGAAGGAGACGGCACCAGCATCTGGCGTGCCGACGTGGAGTACGACTGGTCGCCGCTGCCTGCCGGCAAGGGCCTCGGGTTCGTCACCCCGGCGCTCACCGCCGACACCGTCGTGATCGGCTCCGGCTCGGTGGATCTGTGGATCACGTCGTCGGCCGTCGACACCGACCTGGAGGTCACGATCAGCGAGGTACGCGCCGACGGCACCGAGATCTACGTGCAGAGCGGCTGGCTGCGCGCCAGCCAGCGCGCGCTCGACGAGGCCGCCAGCACTCCCCTGCGGCCGGTGCAGACCCATCAGCAGGCCGACGCCGCCGACCTGCCCGCCGGCGAGTTCGCATCCGTGCGCGTCGAACTGTTCCCCTTCGCCCACCCGTTCCGTACCGGCAGCCGCATCCGCCTCACGATCGACGCCCCGGGCAACAACCGCCCGGTGTGGGAGTTCCGCACCATCTCGGCCGGCGAAACCGTGACGGTCGCCCACGATGCCCAGCACCCGTCGCAGCTCGTGCTGTCGATCGTGCCGCTCGTGGTGGGCGCACCGGCACCGGCGGCCTGCGGTGCGCTGCGCGGCCAGCCGTGCCGCACGTACGTGCCGGCCACCAACGGCGGCTGAGACTCACAGCAATCTCTCAGCAAAGCCAGAGCATGCTCCCAGAAGCAATGGCGATCCTGAAGGCATGACCGTGCTCGACCATCCCGCACCAGCATTCGACCCGCCCGCCGCGACGCCTCCCGCGGCGCCGATCATCGACGGCGCCGACGACACACCCGAGCTCGACGAGCGGCCCGCCGACCCCAGGTGGGCACGCCCGGCGCTGATCGCGCTGTTGCTGGGCACCGGTGTGCTCTACATGTGGGGGCTCAGCGCACAGGGCTGGGCGAACGACTTCTACTCGGCCGCCGTGCAGGCGGGCACGAAGAGCTGGAAGGCGTTCTTCTTCGGCTCCAGCGACTCGGCCAACTTCATCACGGTCGACAAGCCGCCGGCCTCGCTGTGGGTGATGGAGCTGTCGGCCCGCATCTTCGGCGTGAACTCGTGGAGCATCTTGGTGCCCCAGGCGCTGGAAGGTGTGGCCGCCGTAGGCCTGTTGTACCTCACGATCAAGCGCTGGTTCGGTGCCGCCGCCGGCCTGATCGCCGGCGCGGTCATGGCCCTCACGCCGGTGGCGGCGATGATGTTCCGCTACAACAACCCCGACGCGCTGATGGTGCTGCTGATGGTGGCCGCGGCCTACGCCGTCACCCGGGCGATCGAGGACGGGAAGACGAAGTGGCTGGTGTGGGCCGGCGTGTTCCTGGGCTTCGGGTTCCTCACCAAGATGCTGCAGGCCTTCACCGTGCTGCCCACGTTCGCACTGGCATACCTGATCGCCGGCCCGCCGAAGCTGGCCAAGCGCATCTGGCAACTGTTGGTCGCGGGCGGCGCGCTGATCGTGGCCATGGGCTGGTGGATCGCGATCGTCGAGCTGTGGCCGGCGGACAGCCGCCCGTACATCGGCGGCTCGGAGGACAACAGCGTGCTCAACCTGGTGTTCGGCTACAACGGCTTCGGACGCCTCACCGGTGACGAACCCGGCAGCGTGGGGGGCGGTGGCCAGGGTGGCGGCGGTTCGTGGGGGCCCACGGGCTGGACCCGGATGTTCAACGATTCATGGGGCGGCCAAGCCTCGTGGCTGATCCCCGCCGCGCTGCTGTTCGCCGTCGTGGGGCTCGCCATCGCCGGCCGCGGCAGCCGCCAAGACCGCATCCGCGCGGCGATCATCATCTGGGGCGGCTGGCTGTTCGTGACCGGCGCGGTGTTCAGCCTGGGCGAAGGGATCATCCACGAGTACTACGCCATCGCGCTCGCCCCCGGCATCGGTGCCATGATCGGCATCGGCGTGACGATGATGTGGAAGCTGCGCCGCCTGTGGTGGTCGCGGGCGATCATGGCGGCCGCTGTCGGCATCAGCGCCTGGTGGGCCTACGTACTGTTAAACCGTACCCCCGACTGGAACCCGTGGCTGCGCACCGCGATCCTCGCCGCCGCGGCCATGGCGATCGTGGGCCTCGCGATCGGCAACGTGGCCACCGGTTGGGCGCTCGCTGCCGCCGCCGTGGTGGGCCTGCTGGGCCCGGCCGCCTACACGATCGAGACCGTGGCCAGCGCCCAGGGTGGGGCGATCCCGCTGGCCGGGCCGGTGGGCCAAGGTGTGCGAGGCGGCCCCGGCGGGCGCCCGGGCAATCTGCCCGGCCGTCCCGGCCAGCCCGGCCAGCCCGGTGGCATCACCATCGGTCAGCCCGGTCAGCCCGGTCAGCCGGGACAGAACGGGCAGCCGGGTCAGCCGAGCCAGCCGAGCCAGAACGGTCAGCCGGGTCAGCCGGGCCAGCTGCCGGTGTTCCCCGGCAATGGCAACGGCCAGCTGCCGGTGTTCCCCGGCAACGGCAACGGTTACGGCCAGCCCCCCGCAGGCGTTCGCCCCGGTGGTCAGGGTGGCGGCGGCCTGCTGAACGCCGGGAGCCCCAGCGACGAGATCGTGCAGTTCCTGAAGGACGGCCAGGATGGCTTCACCTGGGCGCTGGCCACGATCGGCGCCAACAACGCCGCCGGCTACCAACTGGCCACCGGCGACCCGGTGATGGCGATCGGTGGCTTCAACGGCACCGACCAGTGGCCCACGCTCGAGGCCTTCCAGCAGATGGTGGCCGACGGCGAGATCCACTATTACGCCGCCGGCGGCGCGATGGGCGGGCCAGGTGGTGGCAACAACGCCGCCAGCACGTCGGGCCAGATCAGCACCTGGGTGACCGCGAACTTCGAGACCGTCACGGTCGACGGGCAAACGTTCTACGACCTCACTCAACCGAGCAGCTGAAGGGGCGAGGTGAGGCGGGTAGCACTGCCACCCGCCGACGCCCCGGCGGTTCTGCTCCAATAGGGGCATGAACCGTCGTGACGAGCTCGCTGCCTTCCTGCGCGCCCGCCGCGAAGCGTTGCGCCCCGAAGAGGTCGGCCTGCCCCCCGGCCGCGGCCGACGCACGCCCGGGTTGCGGCGCGAAGAGATCGCGCTGCTGGCCGGCGTGTCGGTCACCTGGTACACGTGGCTCGAACAGGGCCGACCGATCAACGCCTCGACCGACGTGCTGGGCGCACTGGCCCGCAGCCTGCGCCTCGACGATGCAGAGCGACAACACCTGCTGGCGTTGGCCGCCCGCGGTACCGGCGAGGTGGCGCCCGACGTGGAGGAAGCACCCGACGCGCTCGTGCGGCTGATCGCCTCGATGCACCCCGCGCCGGCGTACGTGTTGGGGCCACGATGGGAGTTCATGGCCTGGAACGAAGCACAGGCCCGCCTCTATCCGATGATCGAGCGGCTGCAGGGCGACGACCGCAACCTGCTGTGGGTGGTGTTCGCCGAGCCCACCGCCCGCGCGCTGATCGTCGACTGGCCGCTACAGGCGCGCCGGATCATGGCCGAGTTCCGCGCCGGCACCGCCGGCCTGCGCACCGACCCACGGGTGGTGGCGCTGGTCGAGCGGTTACGCGCCGCCAGCCCCGAGTTCGCCGAGTGGTGGGCGCAGCAGGACGTGGCGCAGTTCCAGACCCGCGTGCGCCGCTATCACCACGAACGCGCCGGCGAACTGGCCTTCGAGTACCAGCAACTCACGCCCAGCGAATGGCCCACGCTGAAGGTCGTGTGCCAGTTGCCCCTCCCCGGCGACGACAGCGCCGAGCGCCTCGCCGCCTGGCGGTCGATCGCCTGACCCCGAGCTGCCCCGTCCAGCTCGCTCTCCCCCATCCCATCGTTTGTGGCACGGCACAAGCGCCACGTACGTCTGTGGCGTGCCACAAACCTACGGCCCTTTCGTTTGTGGCACGGCACAAGCGCCACGTACGTCTGTGGCGTGCCGCAAACCCGTGTCGGAGTCACACGGCGCAGACGCAGAACTCGTTGCCTTCGGGGTCGTGCATCACGAACCAGATCATGCCGAACTCGTCGACACGCTGCACGAGCGTGGCGCCCAGCGCCTGCAGGCGGGCCACCTCGGCCTCGTGCTCGGGCACGTGCAGGTCGAGGTGCAGACGGTTCTTGGCGGTCTTGTGCTCGGCCACCTTCTGCAGCAGCAACCTCGGTTGCCGACCGGCCGGATCGGTGAGCATCCGGTAGTTGCCCACGCCGCCCACGTGGTCGTACCCCAGGGCACCACACCAGAACGCCTGTTGCACGTCGGGATCATCGACATCGAGGGTCAGCACGAGGTACTCAGCCATGAGCGAACGGTAGCCTCGAAAACCCATGAACGCCGACGTGATCGCCGAGAGCCAGCAGCGACGCACGTTCGCCATCATCAGCCACCCCGACGCGGGCAAGACCACGCTGACGGAGAAGTTCCTGTTGTACTCCGGCGCCGTGCAAGTGGCCGGCGCGGTGCATGCTCGCGAGGGTCGGCGCAGCGCCCGCAGCGACTGGATGGAACTCGAGCAACAACGCGGCATCTCGATCAGCAGCACGGTGATGCAGTTCCCGTACGGCGATCACATCATGAACCTGCTCGACACGCCTGGCCACCGCGACTTCAGCGAAGACACGTACCGCGTGCTCTCGGCGGTCGATGCCGTGGTGATGGTGCTCGACGCGGCGAAGGGCATCGAGAGCCAGACGCTGAAGCTGTTCCAGGTGTGCCGCGCCCGCAACCTGCCCGTCATCACGTTCCTCAACAAGTACGACCGGCCTGGCCGCGAGCCGCTGGAGCTGCTCGACGAGATCGAGCAACAGATCAAGCTGCGCCCCACGCCCGTCACATGGCCAGTCGGCAGCGGCGACGAATTCCAGGGCCTGGTGGACCGGCGCAACGGGCGTTACACCCGCTTCACCCGCACCGCCCGTGGCGCCTCGGCCGCGCTGGAAGAGGAATCCGACATGCAGGCTGCCGCAGCGGCGGCCGGCCCCGGCGAGGCCCGAGTGTGGAAGATCGCGCTCGACGAGATCGGCCTGCTGGAGGCGATCGGCGCCGACCTCGACATCCCGTCGTTCCTCGCCGGCGAGAGCACCCCGCTGTTCGTCGGCTCGGCGCTCACCAACTTCGGCGTGCGCACCCTGCTCGACGCGGTGGTCGATCTCGCTCCCCCGCCGTCACCCAGGCTCGACAAGGCGGGCGATCCACACGCGCTCGCCGCTCCGTTCAGCGCGTTCGTGTTCAAGGTGCAGGCCAACATGGATCCATCGCACCGCGACCGCATCGCGTTCGCGCGCATCTGCTCGGGCCACTTCGAGCGCGGCATGTCGGTCACCAACGCCCGCACGGGCCGCGACATGACCACCAAGTACGCCACCACTGCCTTCGGTCCCGACCGCGAGACCGTGGAGGACGCTTACCCCGGCGACGTGGTGGGCCTGGTGAACGCCACCGGCGTGCTGCTGGGCGACACCCTGTTCGAGGCCGGAGCAGCCGGCTCGCCGGTGGATTTCCCGCCGATCCCCCGCTTCGCCCCCGAAGTGTTCGCCCGCGCCCGGCCGCTCGACAACGGCAAGTTCAAGCAGTTCCGCAAGGGCCTCGAGCAACTCGACGAAGAGGGCGTGGTGCAGGTGCTGCGCGACCCCGACATGGGCGATGTCGAGAACGTGCTGGCCGCTGTCGGTGCACTGCAGTTCGAGGTGTTCGCCTACCGGCTGGGCAGCGAGTTCGGTGCCCCCACCGAGATCGTGTCGGCCCCGTACCAGGCCATCCGCCTCACCGACAAGGCCTCGGCCGAGCGCCTGCGCCAGATCGGCGGCATCCGCATCCTGCTGCGCGGCGATGGCGCGCTGTGCGCCCTGTTCGAGAACAAGTACCGTCTGCAGCGGCTGATGAGCGACGAACCCGAGCTGACCCTCGAGCCGATCATCGCCGACGCCACCGCCCTCTAGGCCAGCGCGGCGGCGAGCAGCGACTGCTCGGCCTCACCCAGGGGGATGAGCGCCACGGCGGCAAGCGCCGCGGGCGACATCTTCTTCGCCGTCTTGCGGATCACCTCGATGAGGTGATCGTGATCAAGTTGCGTCGCCACGGCCGCCAGCTGGGTCTCGATGAACACCAGGCAGGCGGCATCCTCCACCAGTTGGCCGCCCGAACCCTGGCGCAGCACCATCGCCTGCACCTGCTCGATCTCCTTGGCCGTGTAGCCGACCTCGGCGAGCAACTCACCCACGTCGCGCGCATGGCGCTGGCGCTGGTCGCGCTTCCACTTCAGGTAGCCGGCCTTGCCCGCGGCGTACTGCGAGCGCGGCAGTTCCCACCTGCGCAGGTGATGGGCACGCGCTGCCAGCAGCACCAGCGGATCGACGTCGGGCGCGAGGACGGCCACCCACTCGGCGGCCAACTCGCCGTGCACGAGCGCGAGCGGACGCACCGCGCCGCGCACCGTCACCGAGGTTGGGTCGGCCACGTTCGCCGCATCGATCGCGGCGACCGCAGCAGCGAACCGGTTCAGACTGCGCACTCCGACTCGCCGATCGCGGCCACGAACGGGCCCTGCTCGCCGTAGTCCACGTAGAACTCGGGGGCATCTTCCGGCGTGGGGAACACGTCGAGGTCGATCAGGCCCTTGGCGATCTCGGGTGCACCACCCACACGGTCCATCCACGAACGGAACGCCTCGCCGGCAGTGCGCTCGTCGTGGAACCGGCGGATCACACGCGCCGCAGCCTGCGGTGCGGCCTTGGCGGGCAGCCGCAACACCTTTTCGCCGAAGTGGATCGTCTCTTGGCCCACGTAGCCGCCGAGCAGCATCTGATAGCCGGGTGCCGCCTGGCCGTGAGCGCGACGCTCGGCACCGAAAAACCCGATGTCGGCGATGTGATGCTGCCCGCACGAGTTGGTGCAGCCGGAGATGTTGATGCGCACGCCGCCCACCTCTGCGAGACCTTCGGCCTCGAGTTCCTCGCCGATCGCCGCGGCCAGGCCGCGCGATTGAGTGACCGCGATGTTGCACGTGTCGGAGCCCGGGCAGGCCACCACGTCGCGCGCCAGCTCGGCACCCGGGCGGGCCATCCCGATCGCTTCCAGGCGCTCGAACAGCACCGGCAGCTGCGCCTCGGTGAGGCCACGGAAGACGACGTTCTGGCGATTCGAGAGGCGCACGTCGGCGCCCAGCTCGCGCTGGATGGATGCCAACGCGCGGAACTGAGCAGCGGTGATGTCGCCGAGTGCGGCGTACGCAACGGCGGACACCGTGCCGTTGGCCGTGCCACGGATGACCGACGTGGCCACCCACCGGCCGTAGGGATCGCGAGGGGTGAGCGCCACCGCCACGCCCTGATCTACCCCTTGCCCGACGGGGGTGACCTCACCGCTGGCAGCGCGGCCGGCCGGTGCATCGCCCACCTTCTGCACGTACGGCGGGATGCCACCCGGCCACGACGACGATGCCGGCAGCGTGTGGCGCACCTTCAGCACGCGGCGGCGCACCTCGTCGATGCCCTCGTTGACGACGACCCACTTGAGGCGAGCGCGCAGCTTGTTGTCGCGGTTGCCGGTCTGCTCGAACACGCGCAGGATGGCCTCGATCGTGGGCAGCAGATCCTCGCGGGTGGTGAACTCCTCGAGCGCGAACGCCGGGTTGGGCGTGGCGCCGAGGCCACCCCCCACGAACACTCGGAACCCGGCCTCGGTGCTGCCATCGGGCAGCGTGCGGGTGACGGCCACCACGCCGGCGTCGTTGAACATCGCCTGGCCGCAGTCGGTGCCACAGCCGCTGAAGTTGATCTTGAACTTGCGCGGCAGGCGCTGGCCGAGCGGGTTGCGCACGAAGTGCTCGAACGCGGCCTCGGCCCACGGAGTGACATCGAGCTGTTCGTGCGGGCAGGCTCCGGCCAGGTGGCAGGCCATCACGTTGCGGACGGTGTCGCCACACGCCTCGCGGCTGGTGAGGCCGACGGCGCCGATGCGACGCATCACTTCAGGCACGCGGGTGAGCTCGACGTAGTGCACCTGCACGTTCTGGCGGGTGGTGATGTGGCCCCAGCCGCGGGAGAACTCCTCGCTGATCTGGGCCATCACGTCGAGTTGTTCGGGGGTGATCGTGCCGGCGGGCAACTTGATGCGCACCATCTGGTTGGTGCCGCCCTGACGCTGACCGTAGATGCCGTTGTTGAGCCGCAGCACACGGAACACGTCTTCGCTGATCTCACCCGCCAGGTACTGGCCGATCGCCTGTTCGAAGCGTTCGATGTCGCGCTGCTGCTCGTCATCGAGGTGACGCGGCGCAGGAATGACAGGGGTGACAGCCATTGGCGGGGCCCTTTCGCTCGGGGCTCGGGGATAAACCCGACCGAATGACTCAACATTAGCAGCTCAGCGGCCGGGGTCCTCGCCGAATTCCCGCAGCGCGTCGTGGACCGCACCGCGCAGGCGGCGGGCCATGTCGGGAGTGAGGTGCGCCACCAGGCCGGTACCGGCCTTGCCCACCTCCTCCACCGTCAGCACCACCCGCGGCTCAGCGTCGTCGTAGTCGTCGCTGATGGCCACCGCCCACGACACCTGCGTCGCGTCCTCGGCCCCATCGGGCAGGTCGCCCGGTGTGAACGGGTAGTCGTCGATCGAGCGGCGCATCAGTGACCTCCGCGGTGGGGTCGGCGCAGGAAGTGCCGGATGGTGGACAGGCGCACCTCGCCGCGCTGCAGATACGCGCGCATCGCCGCGCGTCCGGCGCGCGTCACCGTGTCGTGGTCGGCGGCGGTCATCGGGGCCACGCTACTGCGCGGTCCACATTGAAGCCGAAGCTCTGGTCCGGCGAGACTGATCCGATGAGCACTCCCACCGACCCCC
This sequence comes from Actinomycetota bacterium, assembly GCA_030645495.1. Classification (GTDB taxonomy): domain Bacteria; phylum Actinomycetota; class Acidimicrobiia; order Acidimicrobiales; family Ilumatobacteraceae; genus UBA668. The sequence goes on along the minus strand of JAUSLV010000033.1, from coordinate 265,269 downwards.
AACTCTCCCGAGTCGACGCGGCGATCGATGCATTGCTGCAGGCCCATCCGCCCGCGGACTGCAGCAACGTCGAGTTCCGCGGCCACCGCTACGACGCCGGGCTGGCATGGGTGCACTTCGCCGAAGGGTTCGGCGGCCTGGGCGCGCGCCCCGACCTGAACCGTCACGTGGAGAGCCGTCTCCGCGAGGCCGGCGGCCAGGCACAAGATGCAGCGACATTCTTCCTCGCACTGGCCGGCCCCACGGTCCACACTCACGGCACCGATGAGCAGAAGCGCCGCTGGTTGCGCCCGATGTTCACCGGCGAGGAAAAGTGGTGCCAGCTGTTCAGCGAGCCCGGCGCCGGCAGCGACTTCGCCGGCCTTGCCTGCCGCGCGGTTCGCGACGGCGACGAGTGGATCGTGAACGGCCAGAAGGTGTGGAACACGCTCGCCCACCTCGGCGACTGGGGCATGCTCGTCACCCGCACCGACCCCGACCAGCCCAAGCACAAGGGCATGACCTACTTCGGGGTCGACATGCACATGGCCGGCGTGGAGGTGCGGCCGCTGCGTCAGATCACCGGCGAGGCCGAGTTCAACGAGGTGTACCTCACCGATGCCCGCCTGCCCGACGCGTGGCGCGTGGGCGACGTGGGCGAAGGCTGGCGCGTGTCGCTCACCACGCTGATGAACGAGCGCACGGCCATCGGTGGGGGCGGTGCCAGCTCGGCCAAGCGCGGGCCGATCTGGGAGTCGATCCGCCTGTGGAAGGAAGCCCCGGCGCACGAACGCACCGACGCCAAGCGCGACGAACTGATGAAGCTGTACTGCCTCAGCGAGGCGTTCCGGCTCACCAACGTGCGTGCCGGCGAGGCCGCCAGGGTGGGCAACCCCGGGCCCGAGGGTTCGATCTCGAAGCTGGCGATGTCGAACTTCAACAAGGCCTGCACCGAGTTCGCGCTGGGGTTGTTGGGCCCGCACGCATTGGTGGGCTACGACTTCACCTTCCGCCGCCCAGAGGCGCTGTCCGCCGACGGCCTCGACCAGGGCATCCGCCACAGCTTCCTGCGCGCCCGGGCGAACAGCATCGAAGGTGGCACCAGCGAGATCCTGCGCAACGTGTTGGGCGAGCAGGTGCTGGGCCTGCCCGGCGAACCCCGCGTGGACAAGGACGCGGCCTGGAGCACCGTTCCACGGAACTGACAGAAAGCGCTGGTTTCGACCGCGCCGCGCAGCGAGGTACTGTTGCCTACACCTTCAGTAGGAAAAGGGGGTTGGGCGGCACGGTGCACCACAACCCTTCCGACCCCGAGCGCCGAGCGATCGAAGCGTTGGCACACATCGCCGATGTCGTGTACTCCCTGCAGACGGTGCCCACGCTGCGCATCGAATACCTGTCGCCCGCCGCGGTCGAGCTGCTCGGGTCTGCCGGCGCCGAGGGCGGGGTCGATCTCGATCAAGTGCTCGGTCACCTCGCTGAGGCCGACCGCGACCTCGTGCTCGCGGTGCCTGCCGGCGATGACGGCAACGCGCACGACATCGAACTGCCGATGATCACCCGCGACGGCCGCACGTTGTGGACGAGCCACCGGTTCCGCCGTGTGCGCCGCGCCGACGGATCGGCGGTGCTGCACGGCACCGCCCGCGACATCACCCTCCAGCACCAGGCGGACATGGAGCACGCCGCACTGCAGGCGAACTATCGCCTGTTGGCCGACAACGCGATGGACATTGTGTGCCTCTCCGGCCCCGACCGTGCGCTGCGTTGGGTATCACCGTCAGTCACCGAGGTGTTCGGCTGGGAAGTGTCCGATCTGCTGGGCCACGAACTGGCCGAGTTCGTGCACCCCGACGACCGGATCGAGTCGGAGCCGAACCGCGCGCTGCTGTACTCACCAGCGATGCCCGGCTTTCCGCTGCGGAACTACGTCATTCGCGTGCTCACCAAGGACGGCCGCCAGCGGTGGGTGTCCGGACGCGCAACCCCGTTCTTCGACCAGGCCGGCCAGCTGGCGGGCGTGGTCAGCGGCTTTCACGATGTCGACGAGTTGATGGCCAGCACCGAACTGGCCAGCGCCGAGCGAGCCAAGTTGCGACTGATCCTCGACTCGATGCTCGACCCGCACGTGCTGTTGCGGGGGATGCGCGACGAGGTGGGGCGACTGATCGACTTCGAGGTCACCGATGCCAACCCGGCTGCCAACGCGTATTTTCCGGCGTACCCCGACGGCCTGATCGGTCAGCGATTCACGCGTTTCGAGCCGAGCCTGGCGAACAGCGACTGGTTCGGTCGACTCGCCGACGTGGTCGACGGCGATGCTCCCTTGGCGATCGACGACGCGCGAGTCGAGCCGCACCCTGGCGAGGAGTGCCGGTACGTCGACGTGCGCGGCGTCACCGTGGAGGACGGCATCTCGGTGGTGTGGCACGACAACACCGAACGCCACCATGTGGCCTCGGCGCTCGCCGAATCGAGTGCGCTGTATCACGCCCTTGCGGAGAACGCCTCCGACGTGGTGGCCATGGGCAACATCGACGGAACGCTGCGATGGGTGTCGCCATCGGTCGCGTCGATCCTGGGGTGGAGCCCGGAACAGCTCGTCGGCCGACAGTTCGACGAGCTCGTGCATCCCGACGACCGCCACCAGGTGAGCGCCGCACACGACGAGTTGGTCACCCGGATGGCGCACCAGTACGAGGCACGCTTCGCCACCGCGTCCGGGCAGTATCACTGGTTCTCGTTCCGTGTGCGCCAGATCACCGATGACGAGGGCACGGTCACCGGCCGAGTCGCCGCATGGCACGACATCCAGGCCGAGGTGCACGCCCGTGACGAGCTGGTGGCCACACAGCGGCAGCTGCGGCACCAGGCCACCCACGACACGCTCACCGGGCTGAGCAACCGGCGCGAGCTGCTCGTGCGCGCGCGGGCGATGTTGGACGAGCTGGCCACTGCTCGCGAGCACGTCGGCGTGCTGTTCATCGACGTCGATCGCCTGAAGCAGATCAACGATGCCCACGGCCACGCCGCCGGTGACGAGACGCTGGTGGTGCTCGGAGCGCGAATCGCTGAGCGTATCCGCCGCAGCGACGTGCTGGCCCGCTTCGGTGGCGACGAGTTCGTGGTGCTCGCGCCCGGCATCCGCAGCGCCGACGAGGCGGCCAAGGTGGCTCGGGCTGTGATCAGCGCAGCGGACAGCCCTGTTCAATTCGAGCACGAGCAGATCGTCACGACGCTCAGCGTCGGTGTCGCGCTCGCCAGCAAGGGCGATGACCCATCACTCGCGCTGCGTCGCGCCGACAACGCGATGTACGCGGCAAAGAAGGCCGGCCGCAATCAGTACGCGTTCCACGACGGCGACCTCGCCGAACCCTCCTAGGAGGTGGCGCGCCGGCGGGCCGACCCACGGTTGCATCCGGTACCGTCTGGGGGCGCCCGCGACCTGAGAGACACCGATGAGCGACACCCCCAACTCCCCCGACATCCCGGCAGCCTTCGAATCGACGGCAGGCAACTTCGTGCGCGACCTCGTGCAGGCCGACAACGAGCAGGGCACGTTCGCCGGCCGGGTGCAGACCCGCTTCCCACCCGAACCCAATGGCTACTTGCACATCGGCCACGCGAAGGCGATTTGTGTCGACTTCGGCATCGCCGAAGACTTCGGCGGTATCTGCAAGCTGCGCTTCGACGACACCAACCCGGTCACAGAAGAGACCGAGTACGTCGATGCGATCGTCGCCGATGTGCGCTGGCTGGGCTTCGAACCGGCAGAGGTGGTGTACGCCAGCGACTACTTCGAGGCGCTGTACCAGTGGGCCGAACACCTCATCACCACCGGGTTCGCCTACGTCGACGACCAGGATGCCGACACCATCAGCGCGCAGCGCGGCGGCTATGGCAAGCCCGGCATCGAGAGCCCCTACCGCAACCGCCGCGTGGAAGAGAACCTGGCGCTGTTCCGCCGCATGCGTTCGGGCGAGCTGCCCGACGGCTCGCACGTGCTGCGCGCCAAGGCCGACATGCAGCACGACAACATGCAGCTGCGCGACCCGATCATGTATCGCATTCGCCACGAGCACCACCACCGCACGGGCGACGACTGGGTGCTGTACCCCACCTACGACTGGGCGCACGGCCAGAGCGACGCGATCGAGGGTGTCACCCACTCGCTGTGCACGCTCGAGTTCGACAGCCACCGCGCGCTGTACGACTGGTACCTCCAGCACTGCCCGCTGCCCGGCGATCAGCCGCGCCAAACCGAGTTCGCCCGGCTCGAACTCACCTACACGGTCACCTCCAAGCGCAAGCTGCTGCAACTGATCAACGACGGTGTCGTCGACGGGTGGGACGACCCGCGCCTCCCCACGCTGTGCGCGCTGCGCCGCCGCGGCTACCCGGCTGTCGCGATCCGCAACTTCTGCGACTTCATCGGCGTGGCCAAGACCAACAGCCGCCACCAGATCGAGATGCTCGAGTGGTTCGTGCGCAACGAACTGAACCGCGTCGCCCAACGGCGGATGACCGTGCTGCGCCCGGTGAAGCTGACCATCACCAACTGGCCCGCCGGCCACAGCGAATGGGTGACGCTGCAGAACAACCCCGAGAACGCGGCCGACGGCAGCCGCGACGTGGAGTTCACCGGCGAACTGTGGATCGAGCACGACGACTTCAAGGCCGAGGCCCCGCCGAAGTACTTCCGCCTCACCCCCGGCGCGGAGGTGCGCCTGCGCGGCGCGTACTACGTGAAGTGCACCGGCTTCACTGCCGACGCCGATGGCACGGTCACCGAGGTGCTGGCCACCTACGACCCCGACACTCGTGGCGGCAACGCGCCCGACGGCCGCAAGGTGAAGGCCACGATCCACTGGGTGTCCACCGCCCACGCGGTCGATGTCACCGCCGCGCTGTACGAGCGGCTGTTCGACGCCGAAGTGCCCGGCGAGCGCACCGGCGACCCGTTCGACGATCTGCACCCCAACACCCGCGAGATCGTGCACGGCAAGGCCGAGGCCGCCCTCGGCGAGGTGGCGCCCGGCCAGGTGGTGCAGTTCGAGCGGCTCGGCTACTTCGCCCAGGACGGCGAGCAGGCGGGCCTGTTCCACCGCACCGTCGGCCTCAAGGACGAGTGGGCCAACGTGCAGAAGCGCGGCAAGTAGCGCTTCCGCGCAGGTCCCCGTCCGACACAATGCCGACAATACCGACCGGTTTAGTCGGCTTTATGGTACTCTGCGACGATGCTCGCCCTCAGCACTGCCGTCTCGTATCCAGCCGTTGGCGTGCTGGCCGGCATGGTGATCGGCCTGACGGGCATGGGCGGCGGAGTGTTGCTCACCCCCGTGATGGTGTTGGTGCTCAAGGTGCCCGCCAACGTTGCGGTGGCCAACGACTTGCTCATCTCCCTGATCGTGAAGCCATTCGGCACCGTCGCCCACCACCGCGCCGGAACTGTCCGCCGCGACATCGTCCGCCGACTTGTGCTCGGCTCGGTGCCTGCGGCGTTCCTCGGTGCCGTTGTGGTGAACATCTGGCTCCACGGCGACGCCGAGACCATCAAGCTGATGGTCGGGATCACCCTCAGCCTCGCTGCTGCAGCAATGGTGGCCCGCATTCTGGTACCTCACGCTCCCGAGTCCGACGACGACGTCGTCGATGACGGCACGACGTCGACCGCTGGATGGCTGCCGGCAGCCACCGTCGCAGTGGGCGCGATAGGCGGGCTGCTCGTGGGCATCACCTCGGTCGGCTCCGGCTCCCTGATGCTGGTGCTGCTCACCTGGCTGTACCCGCGGCTCACGGGCCGTGAGTTGGTGGGCACGGATCTGACACAAGCGATTCCGCTCGTCGCCTCCGCCGTCGTGGGTCATCTGCTGTTCGGCGACATCCGCCTGTCGATCGTGGTGCCAGTGGTGCTCGGCGCCATCCCCGGCGTGTTGGTGGGCAGTCGCCTCAGCAGCCGCATGCACGACGGAGTGCTGCGGCCGGTGCTCGCCGTGCTCGTGGGCGCCAGCGGGCTGCGCCTGGCCGGCGTGATCTGAGCCGCCTCGGGCCACCGGACGCCCTGCTCACACCAATACCCCACAAGGTATGACGCTGTACCCTGCCGCGCAGGTGACGAGGCGGCGCACGATGGGAACAGATCCCGCGCGTCCGGCGTGATGGATGTCCAGACGCCGGCCGACCACCCTGGAGGCACGACGTGGTTTCCGATCAGGAAGTGTTCGACTATCACGAGCTGCCGCGCCCCGGCAAGCTGCAGGTGACGCCGTCGAAGCCGTGCGTCACCCAGCACGACTTGTCGCTGGCGTACACGCCGGGTGTGGCCAAGCCGTGCCTCGCCATCCAAGCGGACCCGGAGGCGGCCTACCGCTTCACCGGCAAGGGCAACCTCGTCGCAGTCGTCTCGAACGGCACCGCAGTGCTCGGCTTGGGCAACATCGGCGCGCTTGCCGGCAAGCCCGTGATGGAGGGCAAGGCGGTGCTCTTCAAGCGCTTCGCGGGCATCGACGTTTTCGACCTCGAACTCGACACCACCGACCCCGACCGTCTGATCGACGTGGTGGCCGCACTGGCCCCCACCTTCGGCGGCATCAACCTGGAGGACATCAAGGCGCCCGAGTGCTTCTACATCGAGGAGCAACTGCGCTCCCGGCTGGACATTCCGGTGCTGCACGACGACCAGCACGGGACTGCGATCATCTCGTCGGCCGCCCTGCTGAACGGTCTGGAGATCGCCGGCAAGTCGATCGGCGACGTCCGCGTCGTGTTCTCCGGCGCCGGCGCGGCAGGCATCGCGTGCGCACGCATGTACCTCGACCTCGGAGTTCGCCCGGAGCACCTGCTGATGGTGGACACCGTCGGCGTGATCCATCGCGGCCGCACCGAGCACATGAACCCGTACAAGGAGAGGTTTGCGGTGGAGACGGACTGTCGCACGCTGGCCGATGCCATGCGCGGCGCCGACGTGTTCGCCGGCGTGTCGACGCACGACGTGCTGACCCCGGACATGCTGCGATCCATGGCCCCGAATCCGATCGTCCTCGCGATGGCGAACCCCGACCCCGAGATCGCCTACGACCTGGCGATGGCCACCCGCGACGACGTGATCATGGCCACGGGTCGGTCGGACTACCCGAACCAGGTCAACAACGTCCTCGGCTTCCCGTTCATCTTCCGCGGCGCGCTCGACGTGCGGGCCACGCAGATCAACGAGGCGATGAAGATGGCCGCGGCGCGGGCCCTCGCCCAGCTGGCCCGCGAGGACGTGCCAGAACAGGTGGTGAAGGCCTACGGGCTCAGCGAGTTGCGCTTCGGGCGCACCTACCTCATCCCGAAGCCGTTCGACCCGAGAGTGCTGCTGCGTGTCGCCCCGGCGGTGGCCGTGGCGGCAATGGAGAGTGGCGTGGCCCGTCGGCCACTGCCGAGCATCGAGGGCTACATCGAGTCGCTGGAGCGCTATCTGGGGCCGTCACGCGAAGTGATGCACCTCGTGGTGCACAAGGCGCAGGCGCACCCGACCAACCGCCTCGTGTTCACGGATGCCGACGACCCCAAGGTGTTGCGTGCCATCAGAGCCGTGGTCGACCAGGGCATCGCCCGCCCAGTGCTGGTGGGAGACCAGCGGTCGATCCTCGCGCGAGCCACCGATCTCGCCATCAGCCTCGACGACGTGGAGATTCTCGACGTCGGTTCCTCACCGCTGCTCGACGAACTGACGCACTGCCTGTTCGAGTGTCGCAGCCGCAAGGGCCTCACGCCGGCCGGCGCCGCCGCCCAGCTGCGCGACCCGCGCATCTTCGGCCTCGCGATGGTCGCCAGCGGCCGCGCCGACGGCTTCGTCGGCGGCAGCACCGCCACGTACGCCGAGACGATCCGCCCGGCCATCCAACTCGTGGGTCTGCGCGACGGCGTCAGTCGTGTGTCGGCCCTGCAGCTGCTGGTGCTCGATGATCGGTTGGTGTTCTGCGCGGACACGATGATCAACATCGAACCCAGCGCCGAAGAGTTGGCCGAGATCGCCCAACTTGCTGCCGACACGGCGCTGCTGTTCGACATCACCCCCAAGGTGGCGATGTTGTCGTTCTCCAGCTTCGGGTCCGTGCGGGATCCCCTCGCGGAGCGCGTCGCTCGGGCGGCGTCGATCGTGCACGAGCGTCGACCGGACCTCGTCGTCGACGGCGAGATGCATGTCGACGCCGCGCTGGTGCGGGAGATCGCACAGGAGAACTACCCGCAGTCACGCATCCAAGGAGACGCCAACGTGCTGGTCTTCCCGAACCTGGCCGCGGCCAACATCGGCTACAAGCTCGTTCAGCGCCTCGGCCGCGCCGACACGATCGGTCCCCTGCTGATGGGCATGCGTCGTCCGATCGGCGTGATCCAGGCCGGGTCGTCGGTTGCCGACATCGTCAACCTGGCGGCCATCACCAGCGCGACCGTCGACTTGCAGCCGGTGGCGCCGGCAGTGTGGTGAGGAGGCCCCGCACGATCAGGCAGTGACGGCGAGGCGCCGCACCGCGTCGATCACCACGTCGTCGACGGTGACCGTGCCGCCGTCGATGGCGCGGGCGAGGTCGGCGCGCATGTCGGCCTCCCAGAACTTGCCCAGGTGCGTGGCGGTGGCGGCCACTGCGTCGGTGTGCGGGTCGGCCTGCATCTGACGGCCGATCTGGTTGGCCATCCGCACCAGCGCACCAAGGCGATGCTCGGGGTGATCGATCTCCACGTGCGCGACCGACGAGCCAGGCGACACCTGCACCGCCGTCACCTTGTACTCGGGGCAGTTGGTGGCCCAGTCGCTGTTCTCGGTGGTGACCACGTTGGCCCCGCTGACCGGGTGGTGGAACGTGGTGTACACCACGCCCTGGGCCATGCGGTCGCTGACCTCTGCGTGCAACGTGGTGACGCCGATGCGGCTGGCGAGCGTGATCTCGTCGCCGGTGCGGATGCCACGTTCCTCCGCATCGGCGGGATGGATCTCGAGCGTGTCCTCACCATGCCAGCGCACGTTCGCGGTGCGGCGTGTCTGCGCGCCGACGTTGTACTGGCTGAGGATCCGGCCGGTGGTGAGCAGCAGCGGGTAGCGGCGGTTCGACTTCTCCTCGGTGGCCACGTACGGCGTGACGGTGAAACGACCGAGGCCGCGCACGAACGCGCCCTCGTGCATGATCGGCGTGCCCAACGGCATGGCCTCGTTGCACGGCCACTGCACGCTGCCCACTTCGTCGAGCTTGGCGAACGACACCCCGGCGAACGTGGGAGTGAGCCGGGCGATCTCGTCCATGATCTCGTCGGCGCCGTCGTAGTGGAACGGCGCGCCCAGCGCGGCCGCCAGCTCGCACACCGCCTGCCACTCGTGCTTGCCGTTGCGCGGGCGCATGGCGGGGCGCACGCGGTTGATGCGTCGCTCGGCGTTCGTGAACGTGCCATCCTTCTCGAGGAACGACGTGCCGGGCAGGAACACGTGAGCGAACTTCGCCGTCTCGTTGAGGAACAGATCTTGCACGATCACGAGCTCCATCGCACTCAGCGCCTCGGTGACGTGCACCGTGTTGGGGTCGCTCTGGGCGATGTCTTCACCTTGGATGAAGATGCCCTTGAACTCGCCGTGCAGCGCGGCGTCGAACATGTTGGGGATGCGCAGGCCGGGCTCGCTCTGGATGCTGTGACCCCACGCCTGCTCGAACTGCCGGCGCACTGCGACGTCGCTGACGTGGCGGTAGCCGGGCAGTTCGTGCGGGAACGAGCCCATGTCGCACGAGCCCTGCACGTTGTTCTGGCCGCGCAGCGGGTTCACGCCCACCCCGTCGCGGCCGAGGTTGCCGGTGGCCATCGCCAGGTTGGCCATGCCCATCACCATCGTGCTGCCCTGGCTGTGCTCGGTGACACCCAGGCCGTAGTAGATGGCCCCGTTGCCGCCGGTGGCGTACAGGCGGGCCGCGGCGCGTACCTCGGCAGCAGGCACCCCCGTGCCGGCCTCGGTGGCCTCGGGGCTGTTCTCGGGCAGCGACACGAACTGCGCCCAGCGGGCGAACTCGCTGGGGTCGCACCGCTCGTGCACGAACCGCTCGTTCACCAGGCCGTCGGTGACGATCACGTGGGCGAGCGCGTTGACGATCGCCACGTTGGTACCAGGGCGCAGCTGCAGGTGATTCGCGGCCGTGATGTGCGGCGTGCGCACCAGGTCGATACGCCGCGGGTCGACGATGATGATCTGCGCGCCATCGCGCAGGCGCTGCTTCATGCGCGATGCGAACACCGGGTGTGCGTCGGTGGGATTGGCACCGATCAGCAGGATCACGTCGGCGGCCTCCACCGACTTGAAGTCCTGCGTGCCGGCCGACGTGCCGAACGCCTGCGACAGCCCGAAGCCCGTGGGCGAGTGACACACGCGGGCGCAGGTGTCGACGTTGTTGTTGCCGAACGCGGTGCGGATCATCTTCTGCACCACGAACACTTCTTCGTTGGTGCAGCGCGACGACGTGATGCCGCCGATCGCGTTCTGCCCGTGCCGGGCCTGCACGTCCTTCAGCTTCGTCGCCGCGTACGCAATCGCTTCGTCCCACGACACGACACGCCACTCGTCGGTGATGCGCTCGCGCACCATCGGGTGCAGCTGGCGGTCGGCGTGCGTGGCGTAGCCCCAGGCGAAACGGCCCTTCACGCACGAGTGGCCCTCGTTCGCGCCTCCGTCCTTGTACGGCGTCATCCGCACCACCGTCTCGCCCTGCAGCTCGGCCTTGAACGAGCAGCCCACGCCGCAGTACGCGCAGGTGGTGAGCACCGTGCGGCGCGGCTGGCCCATCTCGATGATGGTGTTCTCGGTGAGCGTCGCCGTGGGGCACACCTGCACGCACGCTCCGCACGACACGCACGGCGAGTCGAAGAAGTTGCCGTTCGCGCCGGCGGCGACACGCGCACCGAAGCCGCGACCCTCGATCGTGAGCGCGAACGTGACCTGCACCTCCTCGCACGCACGCACGCAGCGCGAACACACGATGCACTTCGACGAGTCGAACGTGAAGTACGGGTTGGAGGTGTCCTTGCCGAGGCCGAGGTGGCTCTCGCCCTCGTAGCCGTAGCGCACGTCGCGCAGGCCGACCGCACCCGCCATGTCCTGCAACTCGCAATCGCCGTTGGCGGCGCACGTGAGGCAATCCAGCGGGTGGTCGCTGATGTACAGCTCCATCACGCCGCGGCGCAGGCGCTGCAGCTTCGGCGACTGCGTGGCCACCTGCATGCCCGGGGCGACCGGTGTGGTGCACGAGGCAGGGGTGCCCTTGCGGCCCTCGATCTCCACCAGGCACAGCCGGCACGAGCCGAACGGATCGAGACGATCGGTGGCGCACAGCTTGGGGATGTCGACGCCGCACAGCGCGGCAGCGCGCATCACCGAAGTGCCCTCGGCCACCGTCACGGGCTGACCGTCGATGGTGACCTCCACCGTGGCGGGCGCTGGTTCGCGCAGCCGCCGGTCGGGAGCCGGTGTGCCGAGGTCGCGTTCGACGAGGCTCATGCGGACGCCCCAGAGACGGATGGTGCATGGTCGGTGAAGTCGGCGGCGAAGCCAAAATCCCCAGGAGACAGGGCCATCGCGCTGCGCACCGGCAACGGGGTGAACCCACCCATCGCGCACAACGACGCGTCGGCCATCACCTCACACAGGTCGTCGAGCAGCTCCAGGTTCGCGTCGCGATCGATGCCGGCCGCGATCTTGTCGATCAGTTCCACGCCGCGCGTGCTGCCGATGCGGCACGGGGTGCACTTGCCGCAGCTCTCGGCGGCGCAGAATTCCATCGCGAACCTCGCCATCGCGAGCATGTCGACCGTGTCGTCGAACACCACCACGCTGCCATGACCCAACAGCGCGCCGGCTGCGGCGAACGCCTCGTAATCGATCGGCAGGTCGAGATCGTCCGGCGACAGGTAGCCACCGAGTGGGCCGCCCACCTGCACCGCTCGCACCGGGCGACCGCTGTTCGTGCCACCACCGAAGCGCTCCACCAGGTCGCGCACGGTGATGCCGAACGGCACCTCCACCAGGCCACCCTGGGCGACGTTGCCCGCCAACTGCAGCACCTGCGTGCCGCGGCTGCGCCCCAGGCCCAGCGCCGCGTACGCCGCGGCACCGTCGGCCATGATCGACGGCATCGCCGCCAGCGTGAGCACGTTGTTGATCACGGTGGGCTTGCCCCACAGGCCGGCGACGGCCGGCAGCGGGGGCTTGGCCCGCACCACACCGCGCTTGCCCTCGATGCTTTCCATCAGGGCGGTTTCCTCACCGCAGATGTACGCACCGGCACCCACGCGCAGGTGCACTCGGAAGGCGAACCCGCTGCCGAGCACCGACTCGCCCAGCCAGCCGCGCTGCTGCGCGGACGTGATCGCGGACCGCATCGCGGTGATGGCATCGGGATACTCGCTGCGGATGTACAGGTAGCCGTCGTTGGCACCCGTGGCCCAACCGGCGACGAGCATGCCCTCGATGAGCAGGAACGGATCGCCCTCCATCAGCATCCGGTCGGCGAAGCTGCCGCTGTCGCCTTCGTCGGCGTTGGCCACCACGTACTTCTGCTCGCTGGGTGTGTCGAGCACGGTGCGCAGCTTGATGCCGGCCGGGAACGCTGCACCACCGCGGCCGCGCAGGCCGCTGTCGGCGATCTCCGCCACCACCGCGGCCGGCGACATCGAGATCGCCCGTTGCAGCCCCACCATCCCGCCGTGCGCCAGATAGTCGTCGGCACTGCGCGGATCGATCACGCCCACGCGGCCGAACGTCACCCGCTGCTGGGCCTTCATCCAGGGCAACTCGTCGACCGGGCCGAGGCACAGCTCGTGCGCGCCACCTTCCAGCAGGCCCGCGGCCAACAGCCCGGGTACCTCGGTCACCGACACCGGCCCGTAGGCCACCCGGCCGTGCGCCGTGGCGACCTCGATCAGTGGCTCGAGCCACGCCATGCCCCGGCTGCCAGTGCGCACGACATGCATGCCGGGCGTGGCCGCCAGCGCCGCGGCAACATGGTCGGCGCCCTCGGCACGAGCCGAGGCGTCGCACGGCACGTACACGCTGATGCCCTCACCCACCGTGTCGCCCTCGACCGTGCTGTGTGCGGCCACCGGTTCGTCCCGACCGCGCACCGCCAGCCCCACTGCATTCTCCAGGTCGCCCTCGTCGCGGATCGGGTGGATCTCGCCGCCCACCATCACGTTCGGGCCGAGTGCGCAGTTGCCCACGCAGAACACGCCGTGCACCTCCACCCCGCCCCACTGCGGCGCCGTCTGTGCGGCGGCCCACACGCGGTCGCCGCCACGCGCCTGGCAGGCCTCGCCGCGGCACACCTGCACCGCCGGCCCGGCGGGCGCATCGGTGCGGAAGTCGTTGTAAAACGAGATCACGCCGTGCACTTCGGCCACCGAGAGATTGAACACGTCGGCCAACAGCGGGATGTGCGCGCGGTCGATGTAGCCGGCGTGGTGCTGCACCGCGTGCAACGCCGGCAGCAGGCCGCCGCGTACCTCGGCGAAGGTGCGGACGATCGCGGCGATCTCGCCCTGGTGAGTGACGTCGTTGGCGCTCAAGAGCGACCATGGTAGGGCACGCGTACACGGCCTGCGAGGGTGCCATGCCGTCGGCACCCGCACCACGTGCGCACCGGTGCCCAGTACGGTTGAGGGGTGGACATGTCCTCGCCCCAGCCGTGGTGGCCACTCGGCGATTCCGACCAGCTCGGTGCGGCGCTGCGCCATTGGGTGCAGGTCAACTGGGACACGTCGATCACCGTCGGCGAGTGGTGGCAACGGCTGGCCACCGCGGGCTTGGCCGCTCCCACGTGGGATCGGGCTCACGGCGGGCTCAGCGCCACCACCCGCGTGCAACAGATGATCGAGGAAGAACTCGCCACCGTGGGGGCGATCGCTCCGCCGACGGTGCACGCGGCGGTGCGCCTGGTAGGCCCGGCCCTGCGCCAGTTCGCCACCGAGGTGCAGGTGCAAGCACTGATGCCGGCGCTGCTGTGCGGCCGCGAGCGGTGGACGGTGCTGATGTCGGAGCCCGACGCGCCGCGCCCAGACGACACGACGTGCCGCGCCGAGTTCGACTGGAAGCTGATCACGGTGGAGGGCACGAAGTGCTGCACCGACCCCACGGCCGACCGCGCGCTGGTGCTCACGCGCAGCAGTGGCATGGGCCGCGAAGGGCTGACCTGGCTGTTCCTCGACCTCGCCCACGGCGCCGCTGTACCCGGCGACGGTGTGCTGCACCTGCAGCGGATGCAACTCACCCGCGAGCGAGTACTGGGCGAGAAGGACCACGGCTGGGAGATCGCGAAGGTACTGCTGCCCTACACGCAGCGCAGCCTGGCAGGGCGCATCCGTCGCGGCCTGGTGCACGTGCAGCCGGGGTCGAGCGCGGGCAATCTCGAGCGCACCGTGGCCGAGGTGTTGGCTGCGAACGCCAGCACCCGACCACCGCAGCAAGATCGACGCGCCCGCTAGTCGGTGGCTGTGGGCGCTGGCGCTGTGGGCGCGGCGGGCGCTGGGGGCGCGTCGGGCGCTGCGGCCGCGAGCGCGGCGACCCCCTCGGCGCGTGCTCGCTCGAGCCGTTCCGTGGTGAGCAGCCGGCGACCCACGGTGAACAGCACCACGTGGATGCCGGCGTCGACGAACCACACCCACCGCAGTGCCATCTCGTGGCTCGTGAACCGACCGGCCACCGCCACCACGAGGCCGCCGATCAGCGCGCCCACTGGCATCATCCCCCAGGCGAAGAAGCGGTAGACGCTGTTCACCCGGCCCAGCAGGTGAGGCGGGATGATCGTCTGGCGCAAGCTGACCGTGATCACGTTCCAGGTGGAGCCCAGCAACGTGCCCACGGCGAAGATCACCGCCACCAGCGGCCACCACGACGAGATGCCCACGAGGGCCTGCATCACCGCTGTCGAGCCCAACGTCATCGCCAGGCAGGTGCCGCTGCCCAACTTTCGCGACATCCACGGAGCGAGGTATCCGCCGAGGATGCCGCCAACGGCGAAGCCGAACCCCATGATCGTGAACGTGAGCGGAGTGACGCGCAGCACGTCCTGCGCGAACAACACGAACATCGCGCCGCTGATGTTCGTGGCCATGTTCATCACCCCGAGGATGATCGCCATCGCCCGCAGCAACTGGTTGCCCCACAGCCAGCGGACGCCCTCGGCCAACTCTGTGCGCCAGTTCGTGGGGGGCGCGTCGATCGCACGCTCTGGGTGCACCGCGCGGAACACACCGGGGATCAGCGCCACCAGCGCGGCAGCGGCGAAGAACGACCCGGCGTCGATGAAGAACGGCGCGGAGAACGCCGCCATCAGCAACAGCGAGCCCACCGGCGGGCCGATGAACGTGTTGGCCACCGACTCGACCGCCCACATCCGGCCGTTGGCCCGCTCGAGGTGTTCCGGTGCCACCAGCGCGGGCATGATCGTCTGGCCGCAGTTGTCGCGCAGCACCTCTGCGCAGCCCATCAGCAAAGTTGCGCCCAGCAGCAACAGGTACAGGCCGGTGCGCGTGCCCACCACGTCGCGCACCTCGTCGGGGGCGGGCAGCGATCCTTGTTCGGCGAGCACCGCGAACGCCACGCCGAGCGTGAACAAGAACCGCAGCGAGTCCATCGCCACCATCGCCCGCCGGCGATCGACACGATCGGTGATCACGCCCGCCGGCAGCGTGAACACGAGCCACGGCAGCCGTTGCGCAGCGGCCACCACTGCGACGAGCACCGGGTTGCGGGTGATCGCCGTGGCCAGCCACGGGTAGGCGATGGCGGACATGCCGTCACCGATGTTGGAGAGCGCGGTGGCGAGGTAGAGCTTGCGGTAGCTACCGCCCAGGCGCACGCGCGGCGGTTTCGGATCGCGGGACATGGCCCGCGAACGTAGCTCAGGCGTCAGCCGCGAGCGGCAGGACTTGCGGCCCAGGTGCGGTAGCCGCCATCCAGGTTCTTCACCGAGCGGCCCAGTTGCGAGATGATCCGCGACGCGGTGTTGCCACGCTGGCCCACCGCACACGTGACCACGATCGGGCCATCGGGCAACTCGTCGCAGCGAGCGCGCAGGTCGTCGACCGGGATGTTGCGCGAACCAGGGATCGCTCCGGCGGCGAACTCCCTGGGTGTCCGCACGTCGATCAGCGCCGCACCGGCCTTCAGCTCGTCGGCCAGTTCGCTCCACTGCACCGTCTCGATCAGGCCGTCGCGCATGTTCTCGGCCACGAAGCCGAGCATGTTCACTGCGTCCTTCGCCGAACCGAACTGCGGGGCGTAGGCCAGCTCCAGATCGGCGAGGTCGGTGGCCGTCAGGCCTGCCGACATCGCGGTGGCGATCACGTCGATCCGCTTGTCGACACCGTCCTCGCCCACTCCCTGGGCACCGAGGATCGCGTCGGTCGCGGGATCGAGCAGCAGCTTCAACGACATCGTCGACGAACCCGGGTAGTAGCCGGCGTGGGAGCCGGGGTGGATGTGGATCGCCCGGTAGGGACGGCCGGCCTTGCGCAGGCGCTTCTCGTTCCACCCCGTGGTGGCTGCCACCAGGCCGAACAGGCCAACGATGGCCGTACCCAGCACGGGGCGGGTGGGGCTGGGCCGGCCGGCGATGATGTCGGCCACGAGGCGGCCTTGGCGATTGGCGGTGTTGGCCAGCGGCACCAGCACCTCGCTGTCGTCGTCGGCGTCGCGCTTCACGACGGCGTCGCCGACGGCGTAGATGTGCGGGTCGCTGGTGCGCAGGTGGTCGTCGACCGCGATGCCACCACCGAGGCCGAGCGTCAGGCCGGCCTCGGCCGCGAGGCTGCTCTCCGGGCGCACGCCGATCGACGCGGCCACCACGTCGGCCGGCTTCACCCGGCCGTCGGCGAGCGTCACCGAATCGGCACCGATCTCGGTGACACCGACACCGAGCACGAGGTCGATGCCGTGCTCGCGAAGGCGATCGTGGATCGGACCCACCATCTCCGGGTCGAGCGGGGCCATCACCTGATCGGTGGCCTCGATGAGCGTCACCTTCAGGCCACGGCGCACCAGGTTCTCGGCCAGTTCCAGGCCGATGAACCCACCACCGATGATTGCCGCCGTCTCGACAGGGCGGCCGCCAGTGCCGCTGGTGCCGCCAGTGCCGCCGAGGGCAGCGATCATCGCGTCGGTGTCCTCGATGTCGCGCAGCGTGAGCGCGCGCTCGATGCCGGGGATCGGTGGGCGCACCGGGCGGGCGCCGGGCGACAACACGAGCGCGTCGTACGACTCGCGGTAGGTGGTGCCATCAGCCAGGTTGCGGATCTCGATCTCGCGGGTGGAGGTGTCGATCTTGATCGCCTCGTGGCGAACCCGCACGTCGAGTGCGAAGCGGGCGCCGAGCGATTGCGGTGTCTGCAGCAGCAGCTGCTCACGCGCTTCGATCACGCCACCGACGTGGTAGGGCAGGCCGCAGTTGGCGAACGACACGTAGCCGCTGCGCTCGAGCACGATGATCTCGGCGTCTTCCATCAGCCGGCGTAAGCGAGTGGCGGCCGACATTCCCCCGGCGACTCCACCGACGATGACGATCTTCTTGGCAGTTCCCATGGTCAACAGCATATACCCCTAGGGGTATATTCCAACAGAGGCCATGTACCCCTCCCGCCCCCTCGAACACCCTCCGCCCTGCCTTCCCACACCCTTCATGTCGCGGCCTGCACCGCAGAAGAGCGGAAGCGCCCGCGACGTGAAGGGAAGGGGGCGAGGCGGAGGGTGGTCGAGCGGAGGGGGCGAGCGGGTCGCGGCACTAGCCTGCGACGGCGTGACTCAGTACTGGCTGTTCAAGAGCGAGCCCGACGTGTTCGGCTACGACCACCTCGTGAAGAACAAGCGCGAGGGATGGGATGGCGTGCGCAACTACCAGGCGCGCAACTTCATGCGCGCGATGCAGGTGGGCGACCAGGGCCTCTTCTACCACTCGAACGCCACCCCGCCCGGCGTGGCCGGCGTGTGCAAGATCGTGAAGACCGCCGAGCCCGACCCCACACAGTTCGACCCGAACAGCAAGTACTACGACCCGGCCTCCAAGCCCGCCGACCCGCGGTGGGACCTCGTGACGGTGGCCCCGGTGAAGAAGCTGCCGTTCCTGCCGCTCGACGAACTGAAGACGATGCCCGAGCTGGCCGAGTGCCGCCTGCTGGCCAAGGGCAACCGCCTGTCGGTGATGCCGCTCACCGCCGAGGAGTTCGCGGCGATCGTGGCGCACGCGACGGGCCGCCGGGCCTGACACCAGCGAGCTCGCACGCACGGGTGAATACTGAGTCGAGCATCGGCTCGGTGAGGCGGCCGGTGAACGTGTTCTGCTGGCTGGGGTGGTAGCTGCACAGCAACGTTCGACCGTCGGTCAGCGGCACTTCCACGCCGTGGCCGAACTTCGGCCGCGGCCGCACGCCGAACTCGCTGCACGCGGCTTCGTAGGCGAACCCGCCGAGACACACGATCACGCGCACATCGGCCAGCAGTGCGAACTCACGTTGCAGCAGCGCGCTGCACGCGTCGCGCTCCTCGGGCAGCGGCTTGTTGTCGGGCGGCGCGCACTTCACCGCCGCGGCCACCCACGCGCCGCGCAACGCGAGGCCGTCGTCGACGCTCACCGACAAGGGTTGGTTGGCCAGGCCGGCGCGGTGCATCGCCCGGTACAGCCAGTCGCCCGAGCGGTCGCCGCTGAACAACCGGCCGGTGCGGTTGGCGCCATGTGCCGCCGGAGCGAGGCCCAGTACCAGCACCTTCGCGGCGGGGTCGCCGAACCCGGGCACGGGCCTGCCCCAGTACGTCTGGTCGCGGTAGCTGGCCCGCTTCTCCACGGCCACCTGCTCGCGCCACACAACCAGCCGCGGACAGGCGCGGCAGGCACACACATCGGCATGCAACGCGGCGAGCGAATCCACGGCCAGCACAGTAGGTTTCGAGACTGCAATGGCGCGAACGACGAAGTCCCCAGCGAAGCCACCCCACCCGCAGGCAACTGTCGTGCTGCTGGTGCGCCACGGGCAAACACCCACCACCGGCAAGCTGCTACCCGGCCGCGCCCCCGGGCTGCACCTGGCCGAGGCCGGCGTGCAGCAGGCGCAGCGGGCGGCCGAGCGCATCGCCCAGCTGGCCAAGGTGGACGCAATCTACGCCTCGCCGCTCGAGCGGGCCCGCGAAACTGCTGCGCCGATCGCCGCCGCCCGTGGCCTGAAGGTGAAGATCGACAAGGGTTTGCTCGAGTGCGACTTCGGCGACTGGACCGGCGCCGAGCTGAAGGCGCTGATGAAGCTGCCCGAGTGGAACACCGTGCAGCGCGCCCCCAGCACGTTCACGTTCCCCGGCGGGGAGAGCTTCACCGCGATGCAGACGCGCATCGTGGGTGCGCTCGATCGGCTGCGCGCCGCCCACCCGGGCGGCACGATCGTGTGCGTGTCGCACGCCGACCCGATCAAGGCCGCCGTCGCCCACGCGATGGGCACGCACATCGATCTGTTCCAGCGGATCGTCATCAGCACCTGCAGCGTCAGCGCGGTCGCCTACGGCATGGGCGCCCCGGTCGTGCTCACGGTCAACTCCACGGGTGGCTCGCTCGCCGAGCTGCGCCCGTCCTGAGCTGCGGCCAGGGGCGACGATGAGCGAGTACTACGACTTCGACGAGGTGGATGCCTTCACCGTGGGTGCCGTCGGCCAACCCGGCAGCCGCGTGTTCTTCATCCAGGCCCGGCGCGGGGCCACGCGGGTGACGGTGAAGTGCGAGAAGCAGCAGGCCGCAGCGATCGCCGAGCACCTGCGCCGCATCCTGCACGACCTGCCCGCGCCAACAGAGAAGCCGATCGCAGCCGCGATGCAGTTGGCCGAACCCACTACACAAGCGTTCGTGCTCGGCCCGGTGGGCCTCGGCTACGACCGCAGCAACGACCGGGTGCTGGTGCAGCTGGAAGAGGTGATCGAGATCGACGAGGAGGGTGAACCCGTCGTCGACCTCGACGGCGACGACGACGACCGCAGCAAGCTGCGCGTGTTCATCACCCGCCATCAGGCGCATGCCTTCTGCACCCACGCCGACGAGGTGGTTGCCGCCGGGCGCCCCGCCTGCATCTGGTGCACCAAACCGATCGACCCCGACGGCCACTTCTGCGCGCGGATGAACTGACACCGGTGAACACGCTGGAACTGCTCGCGTCGGCGGAGATCGACATCGAAGGGCGCATGCCCTACAGCAGCAACGCCACGTTCCTCGTGAACCTGCAGGTGGGCGGCATCACCGAGGGTCAGGCGATCTACAAGCCGTTGCGCGGCGAGCGCCCGCTGTGGGACTTCGAGCCCGGGTTGCACCGCCGCGAGCTGGCTGCGTACCTGCTCAGCGAAGCGATGGGCCTCGGGGTCGTGCCGCCCACGATCATCCGTGACGGGCCGCTGGGCGAGGGCAGTGTGCAGTGGTTCGTGAACGCCGACCATCAGCAGCACTACTTCACGATCTACGAGAGCCGCGACGACCTGCACGCGCGCCTGCGCGACTTCGTTGCGTTCGACTTCGTGGCCAACAACACCGATCGCAAGAGCGGCCATGTGTTGATCGACGACGACGACGGCCTGTGGGGCATCGACCATGGCCTGTGCTTCGCGGCCGAGTTCAAGTTGCGCACCGTGGTGTGGGAGTTCGGCGGCGAACCGATCCCCCAGCCCTTGCTGCAGGCCACCCACCGCATCGCGGCGACGGTGCCGCTGGAGGTGGCCGCGCTGTTGAACGACGACGAGGCCGCAGCAGTGCAAGCGCGGGCACAGTGGCTGGCGGACAAGGCCGCGTTCCCCACCGATCCGAGTGGGCGCCGCTACCCCTGGCCACTGGTCTGATCACGCAGGACGGCAGCGCTACTCGTGCAGGTGGGTGTGCTCGCCGGCATGACCGAACACGGCGATCACTTCCACCGGGCCGGCGAACGCGCCGAACCAATGCGGGGTGAACGTGCTGAACTCCACCGCCTCACCCGGCTCGATGACGAGATCCTGTTCGCCCAACACCAGCCGCATTCGACCTTCGAGCACGTACATCCAGTCGTGCCCGGCGTGCACCCGCAGCGTCGCTGGTGGCGTGCGCCGACGTGAACCGATACGGATCTTGAACGCGTGCAACCCTCCGGCCGGGCCGCGGTTCGTCAGCGGCCACATCGTCATCCCATCGCGCTTCACCGGCTCGCTGCGCACACGCGGATCGGCCGGTGGGGCGCTGCCCAGCAGGTCGTCGGAGGTGACCCCGAGCGCCTGGGCCAGCCCGGCGATGTGATCGAGCGCGAGACGCCGCTTGCCCGACTCCAGCCGGCTGAGCATCGAGACGTCGATGTGCGCCCGCTCGCTGACCTGCTGCAGCGTGAGCCCCTGCTCGCTGCGCAGCTCGCGCAGACGCCGACGAACGCGGGCATCGACCGAGTCGTCGGGTGGGCCGTCGGGTGGGCCGTCGGGCGTCTTTGCCTGCATGGCAAAGTACGTTGCCAACAATCGGAGCGTCCGTCAAGCTCGCCCCATGAACAACATCACACGCACCCCGGCCCGCACCGCGCGGGCCACGCCGCCGGGTGCCCCAGGCCGATTCGCGGCCTTCGGCAACCGGAACTTCCGGCTCTTCTTCATCGGCCAGACGATCTCCAGCGTGGGTTCGTGGGCACAGTCACTGGCGGTCAGCTGGCTGGTCCTCGACCTCACCGACCGCAGCGACCAACTCGGCATCGCGATGGCGCTGCAGTTCCTGCCCATGCTCCTGCTCGGCGCACCGGCCGGCGTGCTCGCCGACCGCATCGACAACCGCAAGCTGCTCGTCGCCACCTCCACCGCATCTGGCCTGCTGGCCGTCGCCTTCGGTGTCGTGGTGGCCACCGGCAACGTGACGATCTGGTGGATCTACGCCCTCGCCACCTTGCTCGGCCTGGTGCTGGCCGTTGAGCGACCGACGATGCAGGCGATCCTGTTCCAGCTGGTCGGCCCCGGTCTGCTGCCCAACGCCGTGGCAGCGAACGGCACCATCGCGTCGGTGTCGCGGCTCATCGGCCCGGCGGTGGCCGGTGCGCTGATCGCCACCGTCGGCGCGTCGATCTGCTTCTACGTCAACGCCGCGTCGTACCTGGTGGTGATTGCCGCGCTGCTGACGATCCGCACTCGCGACCTCGTCGCCCGACCGCTGGCCGGGAGAGCCAAGGGCAAGCTGCGCGAGGGCCTCGTTTATGTGCGCAGCCACCCCGATGTCGCCCGCCCGCTGCTGGTGATGACGGTGGTCGGCACGTTCGCCCTGAACTTCCCCACCACGTTCCCCTCGATGGTGCGCTTCGGGTTCCACCTGGGCGCCGGTGCCGTCGGCACGGCGATGAGCGTCAGTGCGATCGGCTCGATCCTGGGCGGCATCTACATCGCCGGCGTGAAGCCCGACCCGCGGCGCACGCTGGCGCTCGTGCTCGTCGGCTTCGGGGCCGCGTGCGTGGCGTTGGCCGCAATGCCCACCTACGGCTGGTTCGTGGCGATGAGCATCCCGCTGGGGTTCGCCTCGGCGGCCTTCCAGTCGGTGAACACCGTCGCGGTGCAACAGGCCACCGAGCCCGCGATGCAGGGGCGAGTGATGGCGCTGCACCAGATGGCCTGGTTCGGCAGCACCCCGATCGGCGCCCTGCTGATGGGCTGGATCATCCACGTCTCGTCGCCACGGGTGCCGTTCGCCCTGGGTGGCTCGGCGGCTGTGACGTGCGGCGTCGCGGTGGCCCTCGTCGGCCGCCGATCGCTGCGCCCCGCCATGGCCTGAGCCGATTCCACTACCGGGCCGGTGACGCTCAAGCTGACCGCTACAGCGGCATTGGAGCGACCGGGCCGGTTCTTTGCCGCCCGTCTCGTCGTTCCGATTTCGAATCGGGGAGGGCTTGGCCACGTTGCAGCTCCGGAGCGCCTGCCGACCAGTCCGGGTTGCCGTGGATCCGAGCTGCGGCCGGGGCGCCGATGGCTCACATCACGCTACTGGTCCCGCGTCACCGAGTGCCATGGGTGCCGTTCGCCCTGGGTGGCCTGGCCACCGTGGCCTGGCCGCCCGTGACGTGCGCCGTGGCCGTCGCCGGCCGCCGTGCGCTGCGCCCCGCCATGGCCTGAACGGCCCATCGCTACATGTGCCGCACGACCACTGCCAGCTTGAGCACCCGGGCCGACGGCCACTTGCGGTCGGTGGTGACCAGTTGGTCTGCCTCGTGCTCGATGGCAGTAGCGATCACGATCGCATCCGGCAGCCGCACGGCCGGGCGCCGGGCGCGCAACCGTGCTGCCACCACGGCCGTCTCGGCGGTCAATGGCAGCACCGTGATGGGGAACCGATCGAACAGGTCGCGCACCGTGCCGACGGCAGCCTCACTGCGCCGCGCCGGCCCGACGAGGCACTCGGCGAAGGCTGACGAGGCCATGGCGAGCCGATGGCCAGAGCGCAGCGCCTCTTCGAGGACGGCCCTCGACGCATCGTGATGCGTATCCTCGGCGTCGAGGAAACCGATCACGACACCAGCGTCGAGGTGGATCAGCGCCACTCGTCCCGCAGCTGTTCGATCTCGTCGCGGGTGTACACGCCGGTGAGCGCACCGGAGAACTCGGCCAGCACGTCGTGCTCACGCTCCAGGACCACCCGACCCGGCCCGTCGGAGCGAGCCACCACGCGCTCGCCCACCTCGAGCCCGGCTGCCCGCAGCGCATCGACCGGGATCGTGATCTGGTGCTTCGAGCTGATACGAGTTGCCCCGTGACGCCGATCCTTTACCTTTGCCATGAAGGTAAAGGTAGCTCACCCACCGGTCAGCCACAACGTGCCCGCACCCTGAGCGACGCCAACCCAGGTTTGTGGCACGCCACAAATGACACGTAGCGCTGTGGCGTTCCACAAACCGAAAGTTGGGGGCCGCCGCGCCCGCAACCGGAAAACGCCGAAGGGCGACCCTTGCGGGCCGCCCTTCGCCGTTCCGGTGTTGCTCGGTCAGCCGCGACTCTGCAACGCCTCGATCAGCTTCGGAAGCACCTTGTGGACGTCGCCCACGATGCCCAGGTCGGCGATGCCGAAGATGGGGGCTTCCTTGTCCTTGTTGATCGCGATGATGTTCTTCGAGCCCTTCATGCCCACCATGTGCTGGGTGGCGCCGGAGATGCCGACAGCGATGTAGATGCTCGGCTTCACGACCTTGCCGGTCTGGCCGACCTGGTAGCTGTAGGGCACCCAGCCGGCGTCGACGATCGCACGCGAGGCGCCCGGGGCGCCCTTCAGCAGCTTGGCGAGGGTCTCGACCATCTCGTACTTGGCCTGCTCGCCCAACCCACGGCCACCCGACACGACCACCGCGGCCTCGTCGAGCTTCGGACCGGTGGTGGCCTCCACGTGCACGGCGGTGACGGTCGCAGCGCCGGTGGCGCCGAGATCGGGCACCGGGGCAGCGGTGACAGCAGCGGCAGCGCCACCGGCGGGCTCGGCAGCGAAGCTCTTCGGGCGGAAGGCCGCGAGGAACGGGCCGGCACCGGCGAACTTCGTGGTGACCAAGGTGTTGCCACCGAAGATCGGAGTGGTGACGCTGACCGAACCGCTGTCGGCGGTGATGTCGACGTTGTTGGTGAGCACCGTACGGTCGAGCTTCACCGACAGGCGGGCCATGATGTCGCGGCCCTCGGTGGTCTGCGGGAACATGATCAGGTCGGGCGTGTCGCCGCCGTCGATGACGGCCTTCATCGCCCCCGACACCGCTGCGCCGGGCAGCTTGCCGCCCAGATCGCCGGTGGCGTACACCTTGCTGGCGCCGTACTCGCCGAGCGCGCCGGCGATCGCCGAGGCATCGCCACCGACGAACGCGGTGACCGTGCCCAGCTCGCGAGCCTTGGTGAGCAGTTCGAGCGTGCCCGACGTGGGAGCACCACTTGCTTCTTGTGAGAAAACCCAGATGTTCATGGTGATGTCGCTCCTCAGATGACCTTCAAGTTTTCGAGGAACGCCACGATCTTGGCGAAACCCTCACCGTCGTCTTCGATGATCTCGCCGGCCGCGCGGGCCTCGGCCTGCGTGACGCTGACGATGCTCTGGCCGGCGCCGGCCCAGCCCACCGGGTTGACGCCCAGGTCGGCGGCGGTGACCGTTTCCACCGGCTTGCTCTTGGCGGCCATGATGCCCTTGAAGCTGGGGTAACGGGGCTCGACCACGCCGGCGGTCACACTGATCAGTGCGGGCAGCGGGCAGGTGACCTCGTCGTAGCCGGCTTCGGTCTGGCGGGCGACCTTCAACGTGCCGCCCTCGACGCTGACCTTCTTGGCGAACGTCACCGACGGCAGGCCCAGCACTTCCGCGAGCTGCTCAGGCACCGTGCCTGTGTAGCCGTCGCTCGACTCGGTGGCGGCGATGATCAGGTCGGCGCCGCCCAGCTTGTTGACGGCGGCGGCCAGCACCTTCGCGGTGGTGAGCGCATCGCTGCCCTGCAGGGCCGGATCGCTGACCAGCACGCCCTTGGCAGCGCCCATCGCGAGCGCCGTGCGCATGCCCGACACCTCGCCGTTGGGAGCCATCGAGACGAGGCTGACTTCCCCACCACCGGCGGCGTCCACCAACTGCAGCGCCATCTCCACGCCATAGCTGTCGGACTCGTCGAGGATGAGCTTGCCATCACGCTTGAGGGTGTTGTCGGCCCCCAGCGCGCCCGGGGTTGCCGGGTCGGGGATCTGCTTCACGCACACGATCACATTCATGGCTGCCATTGTTACCGATCGGTTCGGCGCTTCCCCAACCCGGTACCCAACCTGCCGGGGCAAACACGGCCCGCGCTTCCCACCCCACCCGAGCAGGCGGTACCGTTCACCTCCTTGCGGATCCTGCTCGTGGTGAACGCCTTCGCGTCGTCGGTGACGGCGCGCAACACCGTGGTGGTGCACCGCGCCCTGGCACAAGACCGCGGCCACGGCCCCAACGATGTGGAAGTGGTGGAGACCAACCGCCGCGGCCACGCCACCCGCTTCGCTCAGGACGCTGCTCGCCGCGGGGTGGACGTGGTGATCGGCTTCGGTGGCGACGGCACGCTCAACGAGGTGGCCACGGGCGTCGCCGGCACCGACACGGCCCTGGGCGTGCTGCCGGGCGGCAGCACCAACGTGTTCGCCCGCACGCTGGGCATGCCCAACGATCCGGCCCTCGCCGTGCAGCAACTGGCCGAAGGCATCGCCGCCAGCGACATCGAGCCGATCGGCCTCGGCAAGGTGAACGGCCGCTACTTCTGCTTCCACACCGGGGTGGGATACGACGCCGCCGTGGTGAAAGAGGTGGAGAAGCGGGCGTCGTTGAAGCGCTGGCTGGGCCACCCACTGTTCATCTACGCCGCGCTACGCACCTGGATGGTGAACTACGACCGCCAGCAGCCGCACTTCAACGTCGACACGCACGCCGGCGAGCCAGTACCCGGGTTCTTCACGGTCGTGCTGAACACCAACCCCTACACCTACCTCGGCAACCGCCCGCTGGATCTCAGCCCGGCGGCCACACTCGACCGCGGCCTCGTGGCGATCACGTTCCGCTCCATGCAGATCTCGGCGATCCTCGGCGGTTTCGCCGGGGCACTCAAGGGTGGCGGCGTGCAAGCCAGCCCCACGCTCGACGTGCAGACCGACCTGACGGCGCTCACCATCAGCCACGACACACCGTTCCCGTACCAGCTCGACGGCGACTACCTGGGCGAAACCCGCACGCTGCAGTTCGCCCACGTGCCCGCCGCGGTGCGCCTGGTCAGGCCCACCCTCCAGCTTCCCTGATCGACAGCGCGACGTCGGGCACGTTGGTGCAAATGCCGTCGATGCCCCAGCGCATCAGCTCGTTCATCCGGGCCGGATCGTCGCAGGTCCAGGTGTTCACCTGTACGCCGGCCGCGTGGCACTCGTCGACGACTTCCTTGGTGAGCATCGCCACCCACGGGTGCAACGCGATGTGGCCCTTGGCCACCAGTGTGCGGGCAATGCCCGCCGGGGCGGCCACGCACAGCCACGCCGTGCGGATCGTGGGGGCCAGCGCCCGGCAGCGGTCGACGGTCTCCATCCGGAACGACGAGATCACCCAGCGGTCGTCCTCGTCGCGGTCGACGAGCAGGGCGATGGTGTCATCGGCGATCGAGTCGGTGGCGTCGAAGTCGGGCTCCTCCGGATCGTTCTTGATCTCGACGTTCACCCACATGCCGGCGCAGGCGTCGAGCGCATCGGTGAGCGTGGGCACGTGCGAGGGCAGTTCGCCGTACTCCATCGTGGCGATCACGCGGCCGTCGTCGAACCCGGGGTTGTGGTTCACCACCAGCACACCGTCGGCCGTACGGCGCACATCCAGCTCGACGGCCTCGGCGCCCATCTCCGCTGCGCGACGGAAGGCGACCAGCGTATTTTCACGTTCCGCCGTGCTGGCGCCTCGGTGAGCGATGACCGATGTGCACGTTGCCCACCGGCCGGATTCATCTGACAGCTGCGTCATAGATACCCCCTATCATCTATAGGTATGGATTAGAGGCAATCGTCCCTTGCCATGCACACGATTGTTACCTACCGTTTGCCCGAACGTGAATTCGTTCACGAACACGTAGTCCTCAGTCCCGACGACCTCAGCGGAGCGCACTGTGACCATCCCGGCCTCAAGTCTCGCACTGGCCAATGCCGACTACACCTGGCGGCGCGCCGCGATCTGTCGCGACACCGATCCCGACCTGTTCTTCCCGGTCGGTACCACCGGGTATGCACTCGTGCAGATCGATCGCGCCAAGCAGGTCTGCGGCGAGTGCCCGGTGCACACCGAGTGCCTCGAATACGCCCTCGAGACCAACCAGGACTCGGGGATCTGGGGCGGCACGTCTGAGGAAGAGCGGCGCACACTGCGCCGGCGCCTCGCCAGCCGCGAACGCGCCTACGTGTGACCTCGCGTCCGGCTGTGGTGCCGGGCATTCTCTGACACTGCTGTCATCCGTCCTGCCGGCCGTCAAACGGGGACCGTGAGATCCACCACCGTACCGGTCGCCTGCGGACGGTCGCCCAGCCCGACGGTGCGGAAATCGTCGGCCAACCCCGAGCGCATGGCGATCGTGCCATCGAGTTCGGTGGTCACCAGCGTGCGCACGATCGACAGGCCCAGCCCGGTGGCCTTGTTCAACTCGAAGCCGGGTTCGAGCCCACGGCCGTCGTTGATCACCCGGATGCCCAGCACGCCGTCGACGTTGTCGAGCACCACCACCACGTCGCCACCGGCGCTGCCCTCCGGGAACCCGTGATCGACGGCGTTCTGCAGCAGCTCGGTGAGCACCACGGACAAGGGAGTGGCAATGGTGCTGGGCAAGCGGCCGCCCTCACCTTGCACCGTGAACCGCACCGGCCGGTCGGGTGACTGCAGGCCTTCCTCGGCCAGGCGCAGCAACGGGCGCACGATTTCCAGGAAGGCGACGTCGTCGCCGGGCTCGCGCGAGAGGGTCTCGTGCACCAGCGCGATCGTGCGGATGCGGCGAACACTCTCGGCGACGGCCGCCTTCGCCTCTTCCGAGTTCAGCCGCCGGCCCTGCAGCCGCAACAGGGACGAGATCGTCTGCAAGTTGTTCTTCACCCGGTGGTGGATCTCGCGGATCGTGGCGTCCTTCGACAGCAGCAACTTGTCGCGCTTGCGCACCTCGGTGACGTCGCGCAGCAACAACAGTCCGCCCGACACCTCGGCCGCGTCGCCCGCGCCCGAGAGCACGGGCATGCAACGGGCCAGGAAGATCACGTCGCCGGTCTGCTCGAACTCTTCGATCACCGGCAAGTGGGTCTCGAAGGCGAGGCGCACGGGGCTGTCGTTGAAGCCCAGTTCGGCCAGGCGCATTCCCACCGCGTTCGCGCCGATGCCCACCCGGTGCAGGTGGGACACCGCGTTGGGGGACGCGAACCGCACGCGTGCCTCGTCGTCGAGCACCATCACCCCGTCGCCCACGCGCGGCGCTGCGCTCGAGTCGGCCACCGGCCCGCTGAACGGGAAGGTGCCTTCGGCCACCATCGAGGCGAACTGCTGGAACATGCCCACATACGTGCCTTCCAGCTCGCCCGGCTGACGGCTGGAACGGCCGCTCCACTCGCGGCTGAGCACGGCAATGACACCTCGCTCGGCGCGCACCGGGATGGCCATCATCCGCACCGGATCGGGCACGCTGTCCATCTGCACTTCGCCCTCGCAGATCTCGCCCTTCGCGTAGGCCTTGTGCAGCAGGGGAAGCTCGTTGTCGATCGCCGGGCTGCCCACGTAGTCGTGGTGGTAGATCGTCTGGCCGGTGGCCGGCCGCACATGCGCCACCACGTACCACCTGCCGTCACGGTCGGGCACGTACAGCAGCAGGTCGGCGAACGACAGGTCGGCCAACAGGCCCCATTCGCCGATCAGCCGTTGCAGGTGGTCGATCTCGTCGCGATCGAGGTCGGTGTGTTGCCGGGTGAGCTCGCCGAGCGTGGCCATGGGCTTGAGTGTGCCACGCCGACAGGTATCGGGTCACGATCCATGGCTCGCGTGGCGCGTCGGGATCGGCCCGTCAGCGCAGGCCAGCGCCCATCACCTGGCGGCCGATCGCCAGCAACCCAACCAGGTCGTGCACGTCGTCGGCCATGGTGGGCACCACCGCCACGAGGGGCACCACTGCCTGCAACTCGCGACGCCGCTCGGCCTCACGGGCGGCCACCACGGTGGTGTCGCTGAACCGATCGGCCACCTCGCCCAGCACGTGCTGAACGCCCGGCGCCGGCACGCCGGCGGCCTTCGCCAGCTTGTCGACCACGGCCCGGTCGCCGGCCACCACGCGCAGGCGGGAGGCCGCCTTGGCGGCGGCGGGCTGGCGCACATCGGCAGGCAACACCCTGTTCAGCACCAACGCGCCCAACGGCATCTGCCGCTGCCGCAACGCCTCGGCGAGGAAGCGGGCCTCGCGAGCGGGTGCCGCCTCCAGCGTGCTGACGATCACGAACGCGGTGCCGTCGTCGGTGAGCAGCCGCTCGACCTCCTTGGCCCTGGCCACGAACCCGGCCTCCATCGTCTGGAACAGCACGAAGAACTCGGCGATGTCCTGCAGGAACCGCGAACCCAACACTCGGTCGGCCACTTGGTAGAACGGCTTGGACGCCATCGTGAACAACCGCGACCGGTACGGCACGGTGAGCCACCGCAGCAGCCGGCTGCCGAAGAACTCCTTCATCCGCCCCGGCGCATCGAGCAGGTCGAGCGCATTGCGTGAGGGCGGCGTGTCGATGATCACCAGGTCGTAACGCCCCGAGGCGTGCAGGTCGTAGAGCTGCTCCATGGCCAGGTAGTCGTGGCTGTTCACGAACCGGCCGGTGATGTTGCGGTACAGCGGGTTGGCCAGCACCTTGTCGCGCAGCTCGTCGTCGGGCGCGTGGCGCCGGATCAGCTCGTCCCAGCCGGCCTTCGTGTCGAGCATCGCCATCCACAGCTCGCCGCGGCAACGCTCGCCCATCGCCACCCGCACGGGCGTGTTGCCGACGGCCGTGTCGCCCAGGCCGAGCGCATCGGCCAACCGTCGAGCGGGATCCACCGTCAGCACCAACACCCGCCCGCCGATCACGCTCGCCGCCTGTGCACCCAGCGCAGCAGCCACGGTGGTCTTGCCGGTACCGCCACTGCCGCACACCACGATCATCTCCTTCGCCGCCAGTAGCTCGGCGAAGGCGCGCCGGTCGCTGCTGGTGGTGGTGCCGGTGGCGTCGCGGGTTGCGTCAGCAGCGCGGGCCATCAGCTCAGCTCCTCGTGCAACGCCTCGGCCACCAACGACACCACGCGCCGGCCACCCGAGCGGCTGAACAACTCGGGCACCGACACCAGCGGCACGGCAGCCGGCACACCATCGCGAAGTCGCTGCACGTGCTCGCTCACCATCTGTCGCCGAGCTCGCGCCAGCGTTGCGGCGTGGAACACCGTGGCCACCTTGGCGCCAGCCGCGTCGGCCAGCGAGGCCTGCGGCTGGGGCCGGCACAGCGCATCGAACACCTCGGCGTCGGCTGTGGAGAACCACTGCGGCAGCACCCGGTTGACGACGACCGCGGCGACGTCGACCTCCGTGGTGGCCTGCACCTTCGCCACCAGTTCCACCGTTTCCGTCACCGGCATCTCCTCCGGGGTGGTGACCACCACGAGGCCGGTGCGGGCGTGGTCGCCAAGGATCTGCAGCATCCATTCCGTCTGGTCGTGCACCATCCCCACGTGCACGAGGTCGCGGATGGCACGTGGAGCGTCGATCTGAGCGACGATGTGACCGCTGGCCTCGGCATCCACCACCACGAGGTCGTAATGCCGCTCGCGCACCTCGTAGCACAGCTTGCCGACGGCGAGGATCTCCTTCACGCCGGGTGCCGCGTCAGCGACGAAATCGAAGGTGCGCGCCAACGGGCCGATGCGACCCACCAGCGGGATGCGTACGAACAGCCGCATGTACTCGCGCAGCGAGTCCTCGGTGTTCATCACCATCGCGTGCAGGCCGGGCCGCAACTCGGTGGGCTGGAACGCCAGCTCGCCCACCTCGAACGCGCCCGCGAGGGCACCCTTGGCATCCATCTCGCACACCAACACCCGCTTGCCACGGGTGGCGGCGAGATCGGCGATCGCCGCGGCGACAGTGGTCTTGCCCGTACCGCCCTTGCCACTGACGAACAGCAGTTGGCGGTCGAGCAACGGGATCACGTGTGGTGGCCCTCTTCGGCCAGCCGCAGCAGGTATTGGCCGTACGGGTTCTTGCCCATCGGTTCGGCGTTGCCGCGCAACTGGGTGGCGTCGATCCAGCGGGCGGCGAACGCGATCTCGTCGGGCGAGGCCACCTGCAGCCCTTGCCGCTTCTCGAGCGTGGCGACGAAGCTCGATGCCTCGAGCAGCGAGTCGTACGTGCCCGTGTCGAGCCACGCGTACCCGCGACCGAGGATCTCCATGTGCAGCTGGCCACGGCGCAGGTACTCGGCGTTGACGTCGGTGATCTCGTACTCGCCACGCGCCGACGGCTGCAGGTTGGCCGCGATGTCGGTGACCTGCTCGTCGTAGAAGTACAAGCCGGTGACTGCGTAGTTGCTGCGCGGTGTGGCGGGCTTCTCCTCGATGCTGAGCACCTTGCCCTGCGCATCCACCTCGGCGACGCCATAACGCTCTGGGTCGGTGACGCGGTACCCGAACACCGTGGCACCCTGCGCGCGCGAGCGGGCCGACTGCATCAGGTCGACCAGGCCGTGCCCGAAGAAGATGTTGTCGCCCAGCACGAGGGCCGACGGGCCGCCGGCGACGAAGTCGGCACCGATGACGAACGCCTGCGCCAGCCCGTTGGGCACCTCTTGCACCGCGAACTGCAGGTTGATGCCCCACTGGCTGCCATCACCCAGCAGGCTCTGGAACCCGCCCTGCTCGTGCGGCGTGGTGATCACCAACACGTCGCGGATGCCGGCCAGCATCAGCGCCGTGAGCGGGTAGTAGATCATCGGCTTGTCGTACACGGGCAGCAACTGCTTGCTGACGCCGCGGGTGATCGGCCACAGGCGACTGCCGGTGCCGCCGGCGAGGATGATGCCCTTCATCGGAGGCTTGGTCATCGGACGTTCGGCCATGGCCCGGTTCCCGCTCAGCCGCCGAAGCCGATGCGACGCTCGCCCTCGGCCGCGCCGAGTTCGACGAACGCGATCTTGGCGGCGGCGATGCCGACGTCGCGGCCCTTCTTGTCGGTGAGCCACAGCACGTCGACCGCACCCGTGAGGGCCGCCTCGATGCGCGCCTTCAGCGCCGCACGATCCTGGTCGTCGGCGAGTTCCATGCTGATCTCGCGGGGGGTCTGGGTGACGCCGATGCGTACGTCCACGACGGTCCTTTCGGGGTTGCTGAGGGCGGGCACAGCGTACCTGTGCGGCTCGACCACCCACTTGCGCTGCAGTGGTAGCGTTCCTTCACAAGCGCACAATCACGCCGATGACCCAAGGAGGGTGTCCCGTGGGTGAACCGATCAAGCCGCCCGGCCTGCCACGCAGCGCCCCACCGGAGTTGCGCGACTTCGTCGCCTGTCGTCGGCTCGAGGTCACGCTCGATCCGGCGCGGTTGGGCTGGTTGCCGCGGCCGGCGATGGTGCCCGAGTCGGCTGCACCCGACGTCACACCGACCGTCACCGGGCCGAACTCGATGGAGGTGAGCGTGGGGTGGGGGTTCGTGTCGATCACGCTGCCCGTGTCGGTGGCGGACGGTCACCTGCAGATCGACAGCTCGAACATCCCCGACCTCGGCGGGCTGAAGTCGGGCATCGACAACTGGGTGAAGGCGATGAACGACACCCTCGACGCCAACGGCAAACGGTTGAGCGGGCTGGAGCTGAAGGACGGCAAGATCGTCGTCACCAAGCAGCCCGTCGCCGGGGCACAGCGCGCCGCAGCCACGCCCGGCCTGCGCAACACCACCGGCATGAAGGTGGGCGCGGCCGTGGCGGGGTTGCTGCTGGTGGGCGCGGCGGTGTTCGTCGGCACTCGCGGCAGCGACAGCACGAGTTCGACGGACGAAGAGCCCACGGCGACCGCCGAACCCGACCCGAACACCGGCTCCACCACCACCGGCGCGGTGCTGTGCGAACTGACCGCCGGCGACGCCCCGGCGTCGTTCTACTCCGACCCCGAACTGCTGCTGCCGTGCGAGGAAGCGCCGGCCGACGGATGGGCCACCTGCCCCAACCGCCTGCCCTGCTTCCCGTTCGATCCGGTGTTGATCGTTCCCGCAGAGTCGGTCGGCGTCAGCCACCAGGGCTCGGTGGCCGACGCGCTCACCGGCCGCACCGGGCCGTCGCAAGCCACGTTCAAGATCGCCGTCGTGTCGCCGATGCCCCGAGATCGAATGTTCCTGCAAGTGGCCAGCCAGTGTGGGCAGGACATACTCACGGGGCAGAGCCCGATCGACCCGTCGGGCGTCACCACGGTGTCGCATCCGCTGTTCCAGTACGGCCCGTGCGAGGTCGCGTCGCTGTTGTTCCTCGACGGTGACGAGCCGCCGAAGCGGATTCCGTTCCGGCAGGCCTTCGAGGTCGGGCCAGACGAACCCACGGCGGGTGAACCTGCGGTGAGCGGGTTGTCGGTGGCGCCGGCCGGCGCATTCGATGCGGCCGGCACGTTGCTCGGGGTGCTCGGCGACCAGGCGATCGCCCCCGAGTGCGTCTGGCTGTTCCAGCCCGGCATGCGCAGCATGGGCGACGACGTCGTCGGTGCCTGCGCGTCGCGCTACGTGGCCTTCGACATCGGCGCCGGCGACGATCGGCTGATCGCGCACGGCGGCGGGTTCCTGAATCCGCTCGGACTCCTCGAGCCACGGGCCGACGACCTGCTCGGCCTCACCAACAGCGTGCCGTTCGGCGAAGCGCCGCTGTTCCCGTGCGGGCCCGGTCGCCTCGGCTGGACGATCTGCCCCGATGGTTCCACACCGCTGATCGACGCGGGAGTGGCGGCCGTGTCGCTGGTGACACCCGACCCGTTGATGAGCGCGGCCGCCGGAAGCCGGTTCGAGGTCGCCTTTCGTAACGGGCACATCTACGCTGCCGAGCGCACTGCCGGCGGGTGGTCGCTGACGTCCGACGGGCCCACCAACGCGCGAGCCGTGGTGCGCGGCAACTCGCTTACCTTCGTGGTGCCCCACACCGAGTTGCCGGCGGGCGATGTCACCTACACCGTCACGCTCGACGGTGCGGCCGGCCCCGTCGCTCAGCCCGAGGCGCGGATCGTGGGCGTGGTCACCACGCCCGGCGACGACGCGCCTGGCGGTACCACGGCCGGCGGTACCACGGCCGGCGACGTGGAGACCCCGCAGGAGTTCTTCGCCGACCTGTCGGCCAGCATCGCCTCGGGAGATCTCGACTTCGCGCTCGCACGGCTGCACCCGAACGTGATCGAAGCCTTCGGCGAGGCGGCCTGCACCGCCGAGCTCACGTCGCGGGTGGCACCCGGGTACTCGATCACGGTCGAATCGGTGGGCGCGATCGGCCCGTGGACATACACCGTGCCCGACGGCCGCACCTGGGATCACGAGGCAGCGCAGGCGCTGAGCCTGCTGGTGCCGGGCAGCGCCGACCCGGTGGAGGGCCACCTCGTGTTCGTGGAAGCCAACTACCGCTGGTTCACGATCTGCGAGTGACCACGGGATGATGGTCACGAACTGATGGCCCGTGGCCGAATCCGTGGGTGACGTGTCATTGACGCCACCCTCCTGGGCGATCAGGCTGCACTCGTGCCCACCGCTGCCCGCCACATTGCGATCGTCGCCTTCCCCGGCGTGCAGTCACTCGATGTGGTCGGCCCGTACGAAGTGTTCGCCGGCGCGACACAGATGGTGCCCGACGCGTATCGGGTGACCCTCTGCGCGCCGGTTGCCGGGCCGATCGTCAGCGAGAGCGGCCTCACGCTGACGGCGGGCGCACTTCCGGGCGACCACGAGGAGATCGACACGCTCGTGCTGCCCGGCGGCAACGGGGTGCACGCCGCTCGCCACGACACCGCGCTGATCGAGTGGATTCGCTCCACCGCGCCGCGCTGCCGGCGGGTGGCCACGGTGTGCACCGGCACGTTCCTCGCCGCCGAGGCCGGATTGCTCGACGGGCGCACCGTCACCACCCACTGGGCGCGGGCCGAACGCCTGCAGCACGACTTCCCGGCGCTCACCGTCGACCCCGACCCGATCTATGTGCGCGACGGGTCGCTGTGGACCAGCGCCGGGGTGACCGCCGGGATCGACCTCGCGCTCGCCCTCGTGGAAGCCGACCACGGCACCGCGGTCGCGCAGACCGTGGCCCGCTGGCTGGTGATGTTCTTGCACCGCCCCGGTGGCCAGACCCAATTTGCCGCGCCCGTGTGGGCTCCGCGGGCCGAGCGCTCGACGGTTCGCGCCGTGCAGCTACTGGTGGAGGCCGCGCCCGGCGGCGACCACAGGCTGCCGGTGATGGCCACCGCGGCGGCGATGAGCGTGCGCCACTTCAGCCGAGTGTTCACCGACGAGGTGGGCGAGACGCCGGGCCGCTACGTGGAGCGAGTGCGCCTGGAGGCGGCACGTCGCGAACTGGAGACCACCACCGACACGCTCGAGGTGATCGCAGCCCGCTGCGGGTTCGGCACCGCCGAGACACTGCGCCGCTCGTTCCAACGGCGCCTCGGCGTCGCCCCCGATTCGTACCGCCGGCGCTTCCGCGTCGCCTGATCCCGCATCACCCCCAAGACCCCGAGGAGATTCACGTGCAGATCGTCATCCCGCTGTTCCCCAAGTTCACCGCACTCGACGGCATCGGCCCGTACGAGGTGCTGCAACGCATCCCGTCGATCGACGTCACGTTCATCGGCCATCAGCGCGGCGAGATCCGCAGCGAGAACGGCTTCCTCGGCATCACCGCCGACGGCACGTTCGACGACTTCCCGCGGCCCGACGTGATCGTGTTCCCCGGCGGCGTGGGCACCCGCCCGCTCGAGCACGACGACCGCGTGCTCGACTGGGTGCGCGGCGCGCACGAGACCACGACCTTCACCACGTCGGTGTGCACCGGATCGCTGGTGCTCGGCGCGGCCGGCCTGCTGACCGGTTTGACCGCCACCACCCACTGGTCGTGCTACCCCGAGTTGGAAGCCCACGGCGCGCTGCCCACGGCCCAGCGCGTCGTCGAGCACCTCGACCGGCGGATCATCACCGCCGCCGGCGTGTCGAGCGGCATCGACATGGCGCTGCGACTGGTGGAGCTACTGGTGGACCGCACCGCCGCCGAGGCCGCGCAGTGGATGATCGAGTACGACCCGCAGCCCCCGTTCCAGTGTGGTTCGACTGCGAACGCGACGGCCAACGCGTCCGCCGGAGGTGACGCGCTCACCCAGCGAGTGATCGAGTACGCCCAACTCCGTCAGTGACCGGGCCGCTCGGGCCGCACGCGCCTGGGGGCTGTACCGCGCCCTCAGGCGGCCATCGCTCGTGGCGGGCCGTGGATCGTGACCGTGCCGTCCGGCCGGCGGACTTCCAGCGTGCGATCGGGGTGCAGCACGAGATCCCAACCGCCCTCGTGGGCCAGCACATGGTGGCGCCTGCAGAGCGGCAGCAAATTGTTGATGTCGGTGGGTCCGCCGTGGGTGGACCAGTGCACGTGGTGGGCTTCGGTGAACTCGAACGGGGTGTCGCACAGCGCACACGTGCGATAGGCGGCGCGTAACGCGCGCCGTTGTGCGCGGTTCGCCAGCCGGGTCTCGCGACCCAACAACAGGCGCACCCCGTCGGCCCCAACCACGACGGGCGTGACTGTGCCGCAGCATGCCCAGCGGCGCACTGTTTCGATCGGCAGACCGAGCACGCCGGTGCCAGTATCGAAGATGGTGCCCTCGTGCCAGCCGTTCAGCAGCGACGGGCCGTCGAACAGCACCGTCACGTCCGGTGCGCCCGACCCGCCACGGCCCTCGGACAACGACAGCAACGCGTGGGCCTGGAGGAACTGCTGCCGCTCGAGGGGGTCCGAAGGGCAACCCTCCGGCTGCACCGTATGGAACAGCTTCTCGACCTGATTGCGGATGCGACCGGTCAGCTCGACACCGGTGACCGGATCGAAGCGGCCATCCAGGCGCAGCATCCCGTCGTCGTCGGTCCACCAGCGCAACCGTGTGGCTGCTTGCTGGCGCTGCAGCTTGGCCAGCCCGTCGTCGGCGCGGGCCTGGCGCACGACGTGCTCGACCAGCCGGCGGAACGCCGCCTCGGGCATCGACACCGCAGCCTGCGCCAGCTCGTCGCCCCGGGCCGCGACCCGCGCCTTCTCCGCTGGCGACAACCCGGCAGTGGCCGCGGCTACGACATCGACACGCTCGCCCGTGGTCGAACCGTCGGCGAGCGCATCGCCCAACTGCGGCACATCGTTTGCGGCCCGCCGCCGCGAACGCACTCGGGTGGCCTTCTTCAGCGATGTCTTGGCGACCTTGGCGAGCTCGTCTTCGGGGAACACCGACGGCGACTCACCGGCCAGCTCGTCGAGCCGGGCGGCGACGCGCATCTCGCGTGCATCGAGCAACCCGCGCACACACTGGATGGCCGCCAACTCGCCCCGACACGCGGCCAGATCACCCAGCGGCGAGGCCACGATCAGCGAGCGGATGGACTCGATCTCCATACGAACAATCGTACGGAAGGGGTGTGACAGGGTACGGCGGCTACACACTCGTCGCGCAGAACGTGTCGCCCTGCGGCAACGACTGCATCGTGGCCACGTCGGCGTCGCCGTAGAGGGCAGTGAGCATGCCCTTCACCATCCCGCGGTCGACGGCGCAGATCACCGGGTGATCGATCGCCACGTCACCGAACGGGCAGTGGTTGTTGATGATCCGCAGCTGGTTGTTGCGCTGGTCGGCATGCGCGGCGAAGCCGTGCGCGGTGAGCGCATCGGCCACGGCCTGCATCGCCGAACGCAGGCTGCGCTGCCCGGCAGCCAGATCGGCACCCGCGAGCCCGACGGCCATCGCCCGGCCGTATTCCTGGCCCACTTCCTCGGCCATCAGCTCGGCCTTGTCGCGTGGCAACAGTGCGAGCGCGCGACCCAGCAGCGACAGCACGAGATCGTCGCTGCGCACCGGCATGTCGTTCACCAGGCCGGCCTTCGCGTCGGCAGCGAGGCGGTAGTGCTTGCTGGGGCGGCCGGCACCGGCACCCTCGGCGCGTTCGACAGCGACTTCCAGGTACCCGCCGGCAGCCAGCTTGTCGAGGTGGTGGCGAGCGACATTGGGGTGCACGCCGAACTTGTCGGCCACCTGTGTAGCGGTGACGCCGCCGACGGCTTCGCGGGCGAACAGGTAGATGCCACGCCGGGTGGGGTCGCCGAACGCATCGGTGATCGCCGAGACCGTGCTGGTGAAGGCCAGGCTGGTCGAGGACGAGTTCACGGACACGCCTGTATTCTACCTATCCGCGTAGTGGTAATTCGCCGCACCGCCACGCTCCCGCGATCGAAGCCCCGGAGGCCCCTCATGCCCACGCACGAGCAAGTCATCGACGCACTGCGTCCGGTGGAAGACCCCGAACTGCACCGCAGCATCGTCGACCTCGGCATGGTGCGCGACGTCACCATCAGCCCCGAAGGCAACGTGGCCGTGCTGATCGCGCTCACCGTCGCCGGCTGCCCGCTGCGCAACGAGATCCAAAACCGCGTCGGTGGCGCGATCGCTCCCCTGCCGGGCGTCACCGGCCACACGCTCGAGTTCACGGTGATGACCGACCAAGAGCGCGAGGCCGTGCGCGCGATGCTCGGCGGCGGCCACAGCCACGGCGCACCGGCCGGTCAGGCACACGGCCACGCCGAGGGCAAGGCCGTGCCGTTCAACCAGCCCGGCAACAAGACCCGCCCGCTGCTGATCTCCAGCGGCAAGGGTGGCGTGGGCAAGAGCAGCGTCACCGTCAACCTCGCCGTGGCGCTCGCCGGGCAGGGCTACAAGGTGGGCATCGTCGACGCCGACATCTACGGCTACAGCATCCCGCGCATGTTGGGCACCGATCGCGACCCGGTGGTGATCGACGACATGCTCATCCCGCCGGCCAATCACGGTGTCAGCTGCATCTCGATCGGCTACTTCGTGCCCGAGGGCCAAGCGATCATCTGGCGTGGCCCGATGCTGCACAAGGCGCTCGAGCAGTTCCTCGCCGACGTGTTCTGGGACGAGCCCGACTTCCTCCTCATCGACATGCCGCCCGGCACCGGCGACATCGCGCTCAGCCTCAGCCAATACCTGCCGCGCGCCGAGGTGTACGTGGTCACCACGCCGCAGCCCGCTGCGCAGAAGGTGGCCGCGCTGTCGGCGGCGATGGCGGCGAAGGTGAACCTGCCGGTGAAGGGCATCATCGAGAACATGAGCTGGTTCACCGGCGACGACGGCAAGCGCTACGAGATCTTCGGCGCCGGCGGTGGCCAGGAGCTGGCCGACGACCTCGGCGTGCCGCTGCTCGGCCGCCTGCCGCTGGTGCCCGAACTGCGCGAGGGCGGCGACAACGGCACCCCGATCGTGCTGGCCCACCCCGACAGCGAGGTCGCGCAGGCATTCCAGGAGATCGCCCGCCGCATCGCCACCGAGCTGAAGCCGAAGAAGATCTTCAGCTCGGCGCTGAAGGTCACCTGACGGCGCCGCCGGGTTCGGTTGCGCAACGTCCGGCGCTGCGTGATTACACTCCCTGCGTCGCCGTGACACACCGTCGGCACTACGAACAGGAACCACAGTCATCATGCGTCGCCCCAAGGCCTTCGTCCGCTCGCTGCTCGCGACTGCGATCACCTCGCTCACTGTGCTCGGGGCAACCGCCCTCACGGCCACAGCCGGAAGCGCCGGCACCACCGTCGACGTCTACTGGAACTGTGATGGTTCGGCGTATGTCGAGGTGTACATCCAGTCGTCGACCGCCGACACCTACGACATCGTCGTCGACGGCACTCCCGTCAGCACCGACGTTGCCGCCGGCAGCCACGAACTCGATCCTCTCCCGAGTGGCTGGACGCAGATCACCGTCTCCATCCACGGTGGCATCACGATCTACGACCAGTCCGTCCCGCTCGCCTGCGACGAACCCCTTGCCACCGCCGTGGTCACGTGCAGCGGCGGCGTCGGCACGCTCGAGGTGTTCATCGCCGATGGCAACCTTTTCGAATTCGACGTGTTCGTCGACGATCTCGGCACCCCGGTCGCCGATGGCGGCGGTCTCACCGTCGGCAAAAGCAACACCCTCAGCCTCGACGTCGCCCCGTTGGCCGAAGGGGTGCACAGCGTGGTGATCGATGGCTACGACGAATTTCTCGACCAGGACTTCTCTTTCGAGAAGTCGGTCACCGTCAGCTGCGTCGTCGCCACCACAGCGCTGGTCACCACCACTGCTGTCGATGACAGCGGTGCCCTCGGGCAAGCGTTCGGCAACAACCCGGCCCCGTTCGCTGCGGTTGCAGTGCTGCTGATTGCCGGTGGTATCACGCTGGTGCGCACCGGCCGCCGCCGCCCGGCCTGACCTGCCCGCACGCGGCCTCGAAGAGCCGGCATTCGTAACCACCCGGATCGCTGACGTCGCCAACCCAACAGATCGCACCAAGGTCGAGCGCCGGGCCTGCGGTGACGGAATGGTCGGGCCACATCAGGAACACGTCGTCGCCCTCATGAGGCGCGCAGCCGGTGTTCGTCATCGCGGCAGTCACCTGACCGCCCCAGTCGACTCGCAGGATCGCCGTCGGCGGCACGCTGACAACGGACATGGCCGCTGCTCCGATCGTGTGAACCCTCGGCTCAGCGACTCTGAGCCGATCGATCCACAAGGTTCATCGGCCGTTCGGTCCGCGTTCATGATCTGTTCTCCCGAATCGTCCAAGCCTTCTTGCTGGACCACGGAACCAACGCGGCGCACAATCGGGGTGCCCACCCAGTTCAGTCGAAGGACACGTCATGACACAGCGCGCGCGGTTCTTGGCCCCAACAGTTCTCCTGTTGGCGATGTCGGGTTGCGGAGGAGGCGAGGCGACCGACAAGCCCACCGCGACGTTCGCGGGCACGATCGTGTTCGCCGAGATCATCGAGGTCGAGGGTTCCTCCGGTTCCACCATGGCGAGTGCGATCTCGTTGGTCGATGCGCAAGGAACACGGCAGGTTGCCAGCAACGGATCGATCCGCGACGCGTACCCCGCCTGGTCGCCCGACGGCACACAGATCGCGTACATCACGATCGACTATCAGCTGGCTGTGATCAACCGCGATGGCACTGGTGGAGCAACCCTGACCCCGATGAGCAGCGACCAGTCGCTGTGGCCCAGCCACCCGGAGTGGCTCCCTGATGGCAACATCACCGTCGAGACCGACGGCGCGCTCGTCGTGCTCGCGCCCGATGGCACCGGCGTGGCCGCGCTGACGCCACCGGGCTTCACGGCCGTGTACACGCTGTCACCGGACGGCACGCAGGTCGCCTACGACTGCTCCAGCTCGATCTCCTCGGAGGTCTGTGTCTTCGACCTGGTGACCGCCGAGTCGCAGACGTTCGTCATGCCGCGTCCGTTCTACGCCTTGTCGTGGTCGCCCGATGGCACGCAGCTCGTCGCCGGCGGGTCGACGGGCGCAGAGGACTACCCCGTCGCCGCGGCCGACGAGGACCTGTTCGTGTTCGGTGCCGACGGAAGCGGTGTGCGGGCCCTTGCGCAGCCCGGTGACGAGGCCAACCCTGTCTGGTCGCCCGACGGGACGAAGATCCTCTACAACGCGTACATCCAGTCCGGCGACGACACCGAACTCGGCTTGTGGATGATCAACGCCGACGGCACCGGCCCAAGCCGACTGCTGAACAACGCCGCCCTGCAACCCGACTGGACCGCGCGCTGAGCCCTCAGAGCGGGTCGCTGACTGCGAGCGGGGGCCCGAGAATCTCCATCGCGCAGTCCCGTGCCACAGCAAGGTGCGCGTCGCTGTCCATCGGACCAGGAGGTAGATCGGCTGTGCGCTTGAAGAACCGCTCCATGCCCGCGGGCGTGAACATCACCAGGAAGCGCGCCGCCTCGTCCCCCACGTTCTGAAAGCAATGCGGCG
Source organism: Actinomycetota bacterium (assembly GCA_030645495.1). Lineage (GTDB taxonomy): Bacteria > Actinomycetota > Acidimicrobiia > Acidimicrobiales > Ilumatobacteraceae > UBA668. The sequence goes on along the minus strand of JAUSLV010000033.1, from coordinate 222,704 downwards.
TGCCCTTGGGGATGTAGACGAACGCTCCTGCGGGTGCGAGCTCGATGCGATCTGCCAGCTTGAAGCGGAACGTGCCCTTCAAGACGTAGTACATCTCGTCCTCGCTGTGGTGACGATGCAACGGCGGCCCCGCCTTGGGCGGCACCTCATTCTCCAGGAGTGTGAACCGGCCGCCGGTCGTGTCCGCGTCGGCCTTCAACTGCATCGGTCCGGCGAGCGGGCTGCGGATCATCACGCCAGCGCCTGCCTCGAGGACGAATGGACTGGGGTTGATCACGGCATGCTTCCCATCGTGAGTATCACTCGTCGATTTCGGGGCGACGACGCATCATTACCGCAGCGGGGCGAGCTGTCCAGAGGATGTCAGTCGCCCCAGTGGCGCTGCTCGCGGAACGGGTCGCCGTACATGTGGCTCGTAGTGGCAGACGATTCATCGCGAACTCGATGGTCACCTACCCGAGTGTCGCAGTCCAGGCCACCTCATACGGACAGTCGAAGCTGTCCTGCAGGCTGTACTTGCCGTGAGCCTCGGTGGACGAGTCGAAGACCCCATTCCAGTCTCCATTGTCGAAGGAGCCGTCGATGATAACGATCCCGGGGGTGTAGGTGCCCGTGATCCCGCCTCCGGAGATGAGGACCCCCGTGGGACAGGCGAAGGAGTCGAGGGCCGGGTTGATGACTGCCCTGACGATCCGTTCTCCTGACTCATCGAGTACGAAACTGATCTCGCCAGGTCCGACACCGGGCCCCGTTGCGAAGGTGCCGCTGAAGACCGCACCTCCGGACAGATCGAACCCACTGGCCGACCCGTCGGTAGTGGAACTCTTGTCCGAGTCGCTGCCACATGCTGCAGCGACCACGACAAGTGCGACCACGGAAACGATGGACCTTCGGGTCATGTGCAGCATGACAAGTCTCCTGTCTGAGCGGTGCACGCCTCGCGAGCCCCTCGGACTCGCCCACTGGGATCGTCCAGCCGGGCCATCAGCAGCGGTAGGGCCGGAAGTACGGGACTCGGGTCGCCCCTTCCAACCGGACTGGCGACCACCCGAGATCGGGCTCCACCGCTCGTACAGGCCGGCAGGGCCCAAATCCTCTGGCCGGATACGCTCGGTCGCTCGAACCTGTATGCGCGACGCGTTGTTGCGTGTTTCGCTCGACTGCTGATCGAACGACGGATCGAGGTCGTCCCTGTGATAGCCGGATGGTTACGCCGCAGGCCGGGGTTCTCCGGTGCGTGGGCGTGCGCGCTGGCAGTCGTTGCTGCCTCGTGTTCTGTGGGCGAAGGGTCGAACGGGGTGCCTTCGACCCGATCTTCGCCGCCAGTAGTCACGAACACGATCCCGAAGACGATTCCGGAGGGGCCACCGACGAGCTCGATCCCTTCCTCCGTCACCTCCGCGACGACCGACTTCGGTGACTACAGCGCACTCCTTCGCGAGATCCAGTCTCAGTTCCGTCAGGGAGCCGATCTGCTCGATGCCTTGTGCCCACGCGAAGGGCTACCGGCAGGAGTCGCCGGGGCCGTCGGGTTCGGGGCGACCGATGAACGCCATCCGGGGATACTGGTCGACGCGCGGGCCGACCGGCCATCGAGCAACCATCCCGCCGAGGTACTCGCTCTCGGTGATGCCACTCGAGAGTCACCACTCATCGCCAGATATGCAGTCGAGCCAGCGCTACTTGCCTCCAGCCTCGACAACCTTCAGATCGTCGTTTGCATCGTCGCCGCCGACACAGAGGGATCATTCATCCAGGAGTGCACCTACTCGGGCAACAACACGGTGAACTGGTACTCCGGGGTTTCGTCAGTAGCGGCATTCGACGCTGCCAGCGGGGTCCCCGTGGCTGTCGCCACCGCTTCGTCGAGCACGAACTCGTTCAGCTGCCCCTTGGTGGCATCCTTCGACGGTCAGGATGAGAGCAGAGCAAAGGTTCGATCCTCACGGGAAGCGCTCGGGCTGGCGATCAACGCCCTCTTCCGGCCGAGTACCGATCTCCCGCAGAACGTGACGATCCAGTGGGTCGGAGCTTGACGGGGCGGCGTTGTACGCGGTCGCCTCGCGGCTGCTGAGCGATCTCTGCTTGTGCACCGCGCTCGCCCCTTACAGCTAGTCGCCCCAGTGGCGCTGCTCGCGGAACGGGTCGCCGTACATGTGGTAGCCGTTGCGTTCCCAGAAGCCGGGCTTGTCGCTGTCGCGCAGTTCCAGTGAGCGCACCCACTTGGCGCTCTTCCAGAAGTACAGGTGCGGCACCACGATCCGCACCGGCCCGCCGTGGATCGGTTCGATCTGCTCACCCTCGTAGGCGTAGGCCACGATCGCCTCGTCGGTGGTGATGTCGGCCAGCGGGATGTTGGTGGTGTACCCGTGTTCGGCGTGCTCCATCACGTGCGTGGCACCGGCATGCATACCCGCACGTGCGAACAGGTCGCGAACGCGCACGCCGGTCCAGGTGGTGTCGAACTTGCTCCACTTCGTCACGCAGTGGATGTCGAATGTGAGCGTCACGGACGGCATCGCCTTCAGCTCGTCGAGCCCGATGGTGAACGGACGATCGACGAGGCCGGTGATCGCGAGATCCCACTCGCCAGGGGCGTACGTGGGCACATCGCCCACGTGCAGCACCGGGAACCGATCGGTGAGGTACTGGCCCGAGGGCAACCGGGCCGGGTCGAGCCCCTTGGCCGCCAACTCCTGCCGGTTGCGGTCGAAGAAACCCATCGGCACAGTCTGCCCCACGCCCACCGCGTAAGGTACGCGTCATGACTGACCTGCCTCCCCCTCCCCCGCCGAACATGGCACCCCCGCCCGGCTACGTCGCCTACGGCGGCGGCTACACCGCACCACAGGGCACCCTGCGTCCGGTGGGAAGCCTCGGCATGTGGCTGGGGTGGCTGATCATCGGCACTCTGATCAGCCAGGCGCTTGTCGTCGTCGTGCAGTTCACGCTCCGCAACTCGGCGCGCGACTTCCTCCTCACCGGCAACGCGTCGGCCTTCGACGACAAGCTCGGCCTGTTCTTCGGCATTGGCCTGATCGCCGGTGCATTGGCTGTCGCACAACTCGTCGTGCTGTGCGTCTGGACGTGGCGGTTGGCCAAGAACGCCCAGATCCTCGGCAGGCAGCCGCAGAAGTTCAGCCCCGGCGCCACGATCGCGATCAACATCCTCGGTGGCTGCACACTCGGCATCCTTCCGTTCTTCATGTGGCGCGAGGTGTGGCGGGCGTCCGACCCCGACGTCGCCCCCGGCGATGTTCGCTGGAAGAGCGGCTTGGTCACAACGCTGATTCCGGTGCACCTCGGCCTCACCATCGCAGCAGCGATCATCACGGGGATCTCCAGTGCGAGCCGCACGTTCGGGGTCAGCACGGGTGCGGGATTCAACACTGGCAACCGCACCGACCTGGCCAAGAGCCTCGATGACAAGATGGCATTGATCGGCGTCGGTGGTGCGCTGTCCTTCAGCGCCGCGATCGTGTTCCTGCTGATCGCGCGCCAGCTGACGGCTCGCCACATGCGCGCCACTCGCGAGGCCTGACCGCGACGATGTTCTACCTCGTCCGCCACGCAAAGGCGGGCAGCCGCGCCAACTGGGAGGGCGACGACCGCGACCGTCCGCTCAGCGCTGCCGGGTTGCGCCAGGCCGCCGCACTCGCGGCGCGCCTGGCGCCGCTCACGCACGGTGCGCTGGTGAGCAGCCCCTCCCTGCGCTGCGTGCAGACGATCGAACCGCTGGCGGCGTCGCTGGGCACCACCGTGCTCAGCGACGAACGCCTTGCCGAGGGCGCCGGCTTCGTGGGCGCGCTCGCACTGCTGAGCGAGCTACCCGACGGCAGCGTGCTGTGCAGCCACGGCGACGTGATCCCCGACACGATCGGCGCGCTGCAGCGGCGCGGGTGCGCGTTCGCCGGCACGCCCGACTGGCGCAAGGCAAGCGTCTGGGTGCTGGGCCGCGATGCCGACGGTGCGATCACCCGTGCCGCCTGCTGGCCGCCGCCCGAGGTGTGAACCAGCGGGCGACGGCGACGGCAGGTGACGGCTCAGGGGTTGTAGTTGTAGCAACGGAACGTGTTGCCGTCGCGGTAGCAGTTATCGCTGGTGGACACCCAGATCCAGAATGCGATGCACCCCACCACGAGCACGATGCCGATGACGACACCGGCGATCGCCATCCCGCGACCGCGTTGCTTGCCGTCCTTGGTCTGGCCGAGGCCGAGGAAGCCGAAGATGATGCCCAGCAGACCGGGCACCTGGAGCACCCAGAAGCACGGGATCAGACCGACGAGGCTGAGCACCATGCCGGCCACGGCCATGCCGCTGTTGTTGGTCGATGCCGGCGGGCCACCGCCGTAGGGCTGGTAGCCGGGCGGCGGCTGGAAGCCACCGGGTGGGCCGGGCATCGGGGGCGGAGGAGGGGTGCTCATGGCTCGGACGTTAGCCCGAGCGGCCACCACGCTCGGCGGACGACCGGCAACCGGGCGCCGGCGCGCCGAGTCCGCAGCGCGCCTGAGCGTTCAGTTAGATTCGCCGGATGAGCTCCACACCTCCCCCGCCCCCGCCGGGCTACGTCCCCTACCAGTCCGCCCAGATGGCCCCGCAGTACGCCGGCTTCGGCTCGCGACTGGGCGCCTACATCCTCGACGCGCTGATCGCCGGCCTGTTCTCGATCCCCGCGGTCGCTGTCCTGCTGGCCGGGCCCAGCCACATCGACACCTGCACGATCAACGACGAGCTGCAACTGTGCGACGTGCCCGACAACTCCACGATCGCGATCGCCGTCGCACTCGGCGTCGCCGCACTCGCCGTCTATCTCACGCTCTACTGCCGCATGGTGGGCAAGGGTCAGAGTTGGGGCCACAGGGCCGTGAGCATCCGCGTCGCCGACGCCACCACCGGCCAGCCGATCGGCACCGGTCGCGCCGTCGGCCGCTATTTCGGCCGCGTGCTGTCGGCCATTCCCTGCTACCTCGGCTTCCTGTGGTCGCTGTGGGACGAACGCAAGCAGACCTGGCACGACAAGCTCACCAACAGCGTCGTCCTCAAGAGCTGACCCCACCATCGGCGGCGCCCCGCACCACTGCTCAGGTGGTGGGCGGGGCGCTGTCGGTGGGGCTGCCCAACGTCAACTCGGCCAGCAACTGCTCGATCTGCGGTTGCAGCATCGCCGGCGGGTTGGCCTCGAGGCACGCTGTCGCTTCGCGCACACCGAGTTCGGCGTCGGGCGTGGTGAGGAAGCGGCCGGCGGCAACAGCGAGGAAACAGTGCGGGTCGGCATAAGTGGGATCGATCTCGATCGCGTGCTGCAGCTCGGGCAGCGCGTCGAGGATGATCTGCTGATCGCCTGCTTGGTTGCCGATGATGATCTTCAACCAGGCCGCGTACGTGATCGCCTCGACGTTCAGCGGGTCGATCTCCAACACCTTGGCATAGGCCTCGAGCGAGGCCTGCGGGTCGGTGCCCATCGTCTGACGCGCATTCGCCAGCTGGATCGCCACCTCGTCGGCGGGCTTGCCGCCCGTCAGCGACTGGCCGGGCAGGCGCTGCCCCGCCGAGTCGGCCACGAACACACCCAAGGCCACGGCCACCACCAGCGTGCCCCCCACGATCGCCACTCGCCGCCACAGCGGCCGATGTTGCTTGGGGATCAGCGAGCTGCGGCCGTCGTCGATCTCGCGCAGCACGGCCGCAGCACGAGCCACATAGCCGTCGCGCAACGTGTGGAAGTCGGCGTCGTCCACATCGCCGGCAGCGTGCTCGGCCTCGATGTCGCGGATGCTGCGCAGCAGGAACCCGCGCTCCTCCTCCAACTCGGCCAGGCGCTCGGGATTCACGACTCGTCACCCACTGCGGCCGCAGCGTCGGCGGCCAGGGCGGCCGCAGCGTCGGCTGCGTCGGCGGCCAGGGCGGCATCCACGCGCGCCCGGTCGTCGTCGTCGGGCACGGTGTCCACGTTCGTGCGCCAGCGGCGGAACGAGAAGAACAGGCCCACGCCGGCGCACACCAACGCCACCGCCGGCAACACCCACACCAGGCTCTCGAACCCGCTGCTCTTGGGCAGCAACTGGGTCTTGGCGCCGAACTGCTGCACGATGTAGGCGATGATCTCGTCGTCGCTGGCGTCGGTGGTACTGACCTGGCTCTTGATCTCCAGGCGGATGCTGGCCGACGTGCTGTTGCGCGACTCGTAGACCGTCTCGCCACCGCAGATCGGGCAGGCGAGCTGCTTGCTGATCTCTTCCACCCGCTCTTCGGGCGTGCGCGCACCCGCGTCGCGGGTACTGCCGAACGCGAGGAAGCCGGCCACCACGAACAGCAGCAGCACCCACCCGGGCCAGCGTTTCAACGACGAGGCGCGGCTCATTGCAGCCCGTAGATGTTGCGTTGTTCCTGCACGAGCAAGGCGAGCGTGACCGAGTCGATCGGGCCCGCCCACCGCACGCGCACGATCCCGTCCGGGTCGATGATGAACGTCTCAGGAACCTGTGCTACGCCGAAGGCGACGCTGAACACGCCGTCTTCGTCGAGCACCACCGGCCAATCTCCACCGCGCTCGGCGAAGAAGGCGTTGATCTCCTCCACCGTGTCCATCGGTTGATCGATGGCGTACAACTCTGCGCCATCGGCACCCAACGAGGCCTGCTGCGCCACGAACTCGATCAGCTGGGGGTGCTCGGCCTTGCACGGCCCGCAGCGCGAGTTGAAGAAGTTCACCACGACCCAACTGCCCTTGCGCCGCGACAGGTCGAACGGATCGCCCGCCGCAGTTGTGCCCACCACCGGCGGTGCCGCCCGACCGATCAGTGGGCTGTCCACCACGCCCGACGTGTCGCCGGTGCCCGACTTGCTGGCTGCCAGCACCCAGAACAACGAACCCAGCACGAGGGCCACCGCCAGCGACACGTACGGCGCGACCCGGCGCTTGCGGGGCGCAGCGGTCGGCACAGCATCCTGCTCGTCAGACACCGGCCACCTCTTCCTCCAACGGAACGGGCGCACTCACCGCGTCGGTGGGCCGGCGGCGGAAGCGGCCGGGGAAGGCCGCGAGCACGGTGCCGAACGCGCACAACATGCCGCCCACCCACATCCACACGACCATCGGCTTGATGAACACCTTGATCTTGGCCAGGCCGGTGCTCGGCTTCGAGCCGGCCTCGAGCGTGAGGTAGATGTCCTTCGTGAAGCTGCTCTTCACGCTGGGCGTGGCGACATCCATGCCGAACGCGGTGTACTTGCTGATCGCCGGTGAATACGCCTGGCCGCCGTCGATCGCGATGTCGGCCTTGATGCCCACCGAGCGCGACGTGGTGAAGTCGTACACGTTCTCCACGGTGAACGTGTGCCCGGCGAACGACACGGTCTCGCCCTTGTTCAGCGTGAACTCGGCGGTACGCGTGTAGCTGTTGGAAGCCGCCAGCGCGACCGCGATCATGATCACGCCGAGGTGCACCACCATGCCGCCGTTCGTGCGCCCCAGGAACCCGCGGTAGCCCTGGCGGCGCGTGGCCAGCACCAGCTGCCGGATGGCCGCACCGCCGGCGAACCCGGCGAACCCGAACGCCAGCAGTGGCGCGAAGTCGGTGGCGCCGAGGAACACGGCGACAGCGAGCGTGCCGGCACCACACCAGGCCGGCCAGAACAGGCGGTCGCGCAGCAGCTCGCCAGAGGCCTTGCGCCACGGCAGCGCCGGGGCGATCGCCATCAAGAACAGCAGCACCAGGCCGATCGGCTGGCTCATCGTGTCGAAGAACGGCGAGCCGACGGCGATCTTGCGATTGTCCTTGGCCTCCACGATCAGCGGGAACACCGTGCCCAGCAGGATCACGAACGCGAACAGCGCCAGCAACACGTTGTTGGCCAGGAACGCACCCTCACGCGACAGCGGCGAGTCGATCGCACCGGGCGAGCGCAGCCGGTCGCCACGCCATGCGATCAGGCCCAGCGACACGAGTACCACCACGCCGAACGCTCCCAGCAGGAACGGCCCGATCGTGCTGTCGCTGAACGCGTGCACGCTGTTGACCACGCCGCTGCGGGTGAGGAACGTGCCCAGGATCGTGAGCGAGAACGTGGCCACCAACAAGCTGAGGTTCCAGACGCGCAGTATGCCGCGCCGCTCTTGCACCATCACCGAGTGGATGTAGGCGGTGCCGGTGAGCCATGGCAGGAAGCTGGCGTTCTCCACCGGGTCCCAGCCCCACACGCCGCCCCAGCCCAACACCTCGTAGCTCCACCAGCCACCCAGCACGATGCCGACGGTGAGGAACCCCCACGCGAACAGCGCCCAGCGACGAGTCTCGACCAGCCAGCCCTCGCCCACGCGGCCGGTGACCAGCGCAGCGATCGCGAATGCGAACGGCACGGTGAAGCCCACGTAGCCGAGGTACAGGATCGGCGGGTGGAACAGCACCAGCACGTGGTTCTGCAGCAGCGGGTTGGGGCCTTTGCAGCACATCGCGAAGTTCGGTGCGGTCGCCGGCTTGAACGCATCGGTGGGGCCGAGCGCGAGGAAGAAGAAGAACGCGGTCACGATGAACATCACCACCAACGCCCACCCCACCAACGGGTCGGTGAGGCGCTCGCGATACCGGCGCATGATGACCGCGGTGTAGATCGCCAGCAGCAACAGCCACAGCAGGATGCTGCCCTCGAGCGCGCTCCACAGGGCCGTGAAGTTGAACAGCGCCGGTGTGTCGTACGAGCCGACCTTCTGCACGTAGGCGAGTTCCCAGTCGCGGTTGATGAGGCCGCGCTCCATCACCACGACGGCGAGCACGGCGCCACCGAGGGCCAACCAGCCGTAGGGCAGCACGGTGCGGATGAGGCGCGGGTTGCCGAGACGGATGGCGGCGATCAGCGCCAGCGCACCGAACAACGACGCGGCGAAGCCGACGATCAGGGCGGTGTGCCCGAGCAGGCCGTTCAGTCCTTCTGCGAGCACGCCTCGGCCTCTCCGTTGGCCGTGGCCACGCGATCCTTGTTCTCCGCGTCGTACTCCTCGGAGTGCTTCACCAACACTTCGTCACCCTCGAAGAAGCGATCACCGTTGTCGTCCTCGATCACCTTGCCGGTGACCACCACGGGAATGCACTCCTGGAACAGACCAGTGGGCTTGCTGCCCAGGATCACCGGCATGGAGGCGCCGTTGAAGGTGATCACGAAGCTGGTGACCGAACCCTCCTGCGACACCGAATCCTTGTCGACGACACCTTGGATGCGGATGTTGCGATCGACGTCGCAGCCATCCTTCGTGCCGATCTCGTCGACGTTGCAGTAGTAGTCGATCGCGTTGGTGAGGAAGTTGAACACGAACACGCCGCCGGCGGCCAGCACCAACACCAGCACGGCGTAGGCGAACCACGGCTTCTTCTTGCCACGTGCGGCAGTGGGCACCGCCGCGCGCGGCGTGAGGTCGATACCTGGTGCGGGCTCTTCGCTCACTTCCACGGGCGCTCCTCGTCGGGCACGCTGCGCGCGGCCTTGCGCGCCCGGGCGAGCATGCTGACCGCATACACCCCGATGGCGCCGAGCGTGACGACGTAGCTGCCGATCACGTAGGCCGCGTTCTCCATCGCGAGCATGGCCGGCATCAGGACTCCTCCCGGCGGGCAGCCAGTGCGACATCGAGACCACGATCGTCGACCTGGTCGTTGAGCGCCAGCACACGCTGGCGATGCATCACCAACCACACGTAGAGCAGGGTGAACGAAATGATGCCCACGAACAGACTGAACAGCATCAGCCCGCTGAGCTTGCCTTCTTCCACCGTCTCGTTCTGGTGCAGCGGTCGCCACCACTTCACGCTGTAGTGCACCAGCGGCACCTCCAGCACGGCCAGCAGGGCCATCACCGCGCTGCGGCGCGCACGCTGCTGGTGGGTGCCGCCCAGGTCGCGCACGGCCAGGTAGCCGATGTAGGTGACGAACAAGAAGGCGGTGGTGGTGAGGCGCGCATCCCACGTCCAGTAGGTGCCCCACGAGATGCGGCCCCACAAGCTGCCGCTGACGAGCGTGATGCCCATGAACAACACACCGACCTCGGCACTGGCACCGGCGAGGCGATCCCACATCAGGCTGCGGGTGCGCTTCCAGAGGTACAGCCCGCTGGCGATGCCGGTGACACCGAAGGCCAGGTAGGCCAGCCAGGCCGACGGCACATGGATGTAGAGGATGCGCACGCCGGTCTTGTGCACCCGATCGTTGGGCGACAGGAACAGCCCGAACGCCACCAGCCAACCGATACCCACCAGCGACGCCACGCCAAGCGCGCGGGTGAACCGTGTGGACGTGGGGTGCTTCGGCGAGGCGGGGGCGGGAGTCGAAGTGGGAGGGGTCATGGTGTTCATTCGTTACTCGTCGATCAGCGAACCGAAGGCCATCGTTCCTCCGACACCGAACAGGGCGGCGAACAGCGTCAGCAGGCCGATCCATGGCCAGCCGTCACTGGGCGTCGCCCCTTCCGTGCCGAGCGCTGCTTCGGTCGCCCGGGTAGCACCGATCAGAACGGGTGCCACCACGGGGAGCATCAGGAGCGGAAGCAGCGTTTCGCGCCCTTTGGCCCCAGCGGCGAGACCGCCGTAGAGCGTACCGACGAATGCCAGCCCGGTGGTCGCGGCCAGATAGGTGGTGACCAACAGCACGACACCGCCCGCTTGGAACTCGGTGCGGTACAGCACCACGGCCGCGCCCATCAGCACCAACTCGAGCGCCGCCAACTGCGCGGCGAGCGCCAGCGCCTTGCCGAGGAACACTCCACCGGGCCGCACACCGGCCACCTGCAAGGCGTCGAGCGCCCCGTCGGCGGTCTCGACCGCGAACGTGCGCTGCACCACCACCAGCAGGCTGAACATCGTGGCCAACCAAACCAGGCCGGGGGCCACACGGGTGAGCACCCGATCGTTGTTGTCGAGCGCGAAGGCGAACATCACCATCACCAAGGTGGCGAACGGCAGCACCTGATTGATGAGCACACGGCTGCGCCACTCGACGCGCAGATCCTTGGCCGCGATCAGCCGCGCGATGCGCCACGTGCTCATCGGGCCACCGGGCGCACCTGGCCGCCGACCACTTCCACGACGCGACTGGCCAGCGCACCGGCACGTTCCAGCTCATGGCTGGCCACCATCACGGTGGCACCGGCCGCGGCTGCGGCGCGCAGCGTGCTGTCCAACTCGTCACGGCCGGTGGCGTCGAGGCCGGCATGCGGTTCGTCCAGCAACCACAACTCGGCCCGCCGGGCCACCAGGCAGGCCAACGCGGTGCGCCGCCGCTGACCGGCGCTCAGCCGCCCCACCGGCACGTCCAGCAGCCGGTTGGCCAGCCCCATCCGTTCCATCGCAGCCGCGATCTCGGCCGGAGTGGCGCCCACCGTCGCCCCCCAGAAGCGCACGTTGTCGGCCACCGTCAGGTCGGCGTACAACCCGTTCGCGTGGCCCAGCAGGCCCACCCGACTGCGCACTGCGGTGCGATCGGCAGCGAGGTCGCAGCCCAGCACAGTGGCCTCGCCACGCTCCACGGCCAACAGCCCCGCGCACAGACGCAACAACGAGGTCTTGCCGGCGCCGTTGGGGCCGCGCAGCAGCACGATCTCGCCGCGTTCCACGGTGAGTGTCGCCCCGGCGAGCGCTGGAAAGCCGCCCAACACGGCCACCACATCGACCAGGCGCACGACGGGGTGCACGACGGGTTCCACGAGGACGGAACGCTAACGCAGCGCCGCCTCACCGGCACCTTCCGTGAACGCATCAGGTGGGCGCGGCGCGGGGAACGCCCCGACGCGTGGGCGGGCTTTGGCCCGGATAGCGTCACGACCCGTGACGAACGGCGCGCACATCCCCGACGGTGAGGCCACTGACTGGTCGGTGCCCCAGCCAACCACCTCCGCGTTCCAGCGGTGGCGCCTGCGTCGAGTGCCGTACTTCGAGCGCCCCAAGCCGCCACACGATTGGCGTTGGGTCGTGGGCGGCATCGGCCGAACCCTGATCGTCACCGGCCTGATGATGTTCGCGTTCGTGGGCTACCAGCTGTGGGGCACGGGCATCGAGACGGCCCGCGCGCAGAACCGGCTGGAGAATGAGTTCAACGACCAGCTGGAAACCACCTCCACCTCCAGCTCGGTGACGCCCACCACCCCCACCACCGACTCGGGCGGCACCGTGCCTGCCACCACAGTGCCGGTTGCACCCGAGCACACGTTCGCCAACGGCGATCCAGTGGCGAGGCTCAGCATCCCGAAGATCGGCCTGTACGACAAGTACGTCGTCGAGGGCGTGCGGATGGACGATCTGAAGAATGGTCCCGGCCACTTCAAAGAAACGCCGATGCCGGGCCAGCTGGGCAACGCCGCCATCGCCGGCCACCGCACAACCTGGGGCCACCCGTTCCTCGACCTCGACCAGCTCGATCCGGGCGACCGGATCACCCTGGTCACGCTGTACGGCACGTACGTCTACGAGGTCACGTTCATCGAGATCGTCGCCCCGGCGGCATACGGCAGGGTGATCCCCACCACCGACTTCGAGCACGCCACGCTGGTGCTCGCCACCTGCCATCCGGCGTACACCAGCCGCGAGCGGCTGATCGTGTTCGCCACGATCGTGCTGGAGGAGAGCGACCCGCTGATGCGCCCGGCCAGCTTCCAGGAGGCCGACCCCGGGGCGGGCCTGCCGGGCGACAGCCCCCCCGTCGACACCGGCCCTGTCGACACCGGCCCTGACAGCACCGGCCCTGAGACCACCGGCCAAGTCACGGAAACCACCACCGTCACCACCAGCGTCGACACCGTGCCGCCCACCGTCCCGACCGGGCAGGACGACGGCAGCGGTCAGTCGGCCGACACATTCGCGCAAGGTTGGTTCGACGACACCGATGCCATCCCGCACGTCATCGGCTGGGGCCTCGTGCTGTTGACGATCACAGTCGGTTCGTACTACGCCGGCAAGGCGGCACGGCGGCTGTACGTGTGCTTCCTCGTCGGCGCGCTGCCGTTCGTGTTCGTGCTGTACTTCTTCTTCCAGAACGTCAACCGCTTCCTGCCGCCGGGCCTGTGATCATGAGCACCACCCCCAACCCCACTCCCACCCGCCCCGCCACCGACCCGGTGCGCGCCAGGCGACAGCGCGTGGCGAAGTACACGCTGCTGGCCAACAGAATCGGCTACCTGTTCTACGCACTGGCGATCGCGACGTTCGTGATCGGGTTCGCGATCAGCTTCAACGGTGTGGTCTCGGGTGTCGTCATCGCCAGTCTGGTGATCGGCTCGATCCTGCTCGCTCCGGCGATCGTGCTCGGCTACGGCATCAAGGCCGCCGAACGCGACGACCGCGAACACGGGCGCTGACCCGCCGCCGCCAGCACGGCCCAGCGGCGGGGTTTCCACCGGCCACGCGACTGGTTACCCTTTGGTAACCCTATGAGTATGCGACTCCCCGCACCCGCCCGACGCGAGCAGATCCTCGACGTCTCCGTGCAGGTGTTCGCTCGCAACGGGTTTCATTCCACCTCGATGAACGACGTGGCCGATGCCGCCGGGGTCACCAAACCGGTGCTCTACCAGCACTTCGACAGCAAGCAGGATCTCTACCTGGCGTTGCTCGAAGAGGCCGGCAACCGCTTGCGCAACGCGGTCGCCAAGGCGGTGTCCAGCGCCACCAGCGGCAAACAGCAGACCGAGTACGGCTTCAAGGCCTACTTCCGCTGGGTCTCCGACGATCACGACGCGTTCTTGCTGCTGTTCGGCACACGCGCCAATCGCGACGACGAGTCGGTGTCGGCCATCCGCCGGATCACGGCCGAGACTGCGCATGCGATCGCACCGCTGATCGCCGTCGACATCGACAACCTCCATCAGCGCACGCTCGCCCATGGCCTGGTGGGTCTCGCCGAAGGCGTCAGCCGCCATCTCGTCGAGCGCGGCGAGGTGTTCGACCCCGAGGTGTTGGGCCAGCAGATCGCCGACCTCGCATGGGCCGGCCTGCGCGCGGTGCACCGGGCCGACTGAGACTGGGCCGACTGACCCGGCTGTCAGGGCGCGGCGATCAGCCCTGGCACGTCGTGGCGGTACACGCCGGTGTCGAGATAGGCGCGCAGCTTGGTGAGCGAGTTCGGCACGTAGCGCGGCAGCATCGCCCGGAACTCGGCGTTCGAGGTGGCGATCACGTCGTTGAGCAGCACCAGGTTCCGGCTGGCCACCAACGCCTCGTACTGCTGAGCGGTGAACGACGGCAGGGGCCGCACCTGCTGATACCCCTCCAGCAGCGCCGCTTCCTGCGCAGCACCGTCGCGCAGGTAGTACGCCGAGATCGCCAGGTCTTGTACGGGTACGCCCTCACCGCTGTCGTCGAAGTCGAACACGATCAGCCGGCCGCGGTACCACTTCAGGTTCCACACGTGCAGATCGGCGTGCAACGGCTGACGACGCGCGCCGGCGAACACCGCATCGAACTGCGTCTGGATCGTGGTGAACGCTTCGTCGAGCACCATGTGCTGGCTCGCCGACAGTGACGGGTGGTCGTTGCCGAGGTTGTTCGGCACATCCATCAGCACCGTGTCGATCGCCGGCAGCGCGGCACCCGCCGGCATCCGCCATGCCGCACCGTGCTCGTGCAACACGGCGGTCGCCCGCCCGACCTCGCGCATCTGCGCCACCGTGGCCTCGTCGCCCAAGTCGCGGCCGGGCAGCCAGGTGAACAACCCGCACGGCAGCGAGCGCCCGAGATCGGGACTGAACACCGACCCCGTCAGCGCACCATCACGCGTGGCCAGCGGTGCCGGCACCCACAGGTCGGTCTCGGTCGCGAGCGCGGCCAGCCACGCGGCCTCGGCCGCAAGGTTCGCCGGGGTACGACGTGAGTTGACGTTGAGGCGCAGCGCGAAGCGGCGGCCATCGGTGGTGTCGACACGGAACGTCGTGTTGAACCCGTGGTTCAGCAGGCGCAAGTGCGCCACCTCGATCGGGTACTGCGCCAGCGCCACCAGCGCCGTGCGCCGCAGTCGCGCCACTTGGGCACGCGACGACACCTCCTCGAACTGCATGAGGGCGGACGGTAGCCGCGATCAGGCGCGCACGCTGAAGCCTTTGTAACCCTCCACGAAACCCTCCGCGAGCAGCGCCTGCGCCCACGGGCCGGCGGCGGCGATGGAGTCTCCGTCCACCTTGCGCACCTCGACACCGCGGGCTGTGCCGTCCTTCACCAACGCCGCCAGCGCGTGCGCCCAGCCGTTGTCGGCCGCCGCGGCAGCGAACGTGACCACGTGGTGCGAGCGACGATCGAACCACACCAGCGGCACGCCGGCGCGGGTGATCACCAACGCCCCGGCGGCGCGGGCCGGGCGGCCGGGGGAAGCGGGCCAGGCGAGCGTTGCACCGTACGGCTGGGCCGGGTCGGTGGCGGCCAGCACCACCGGCGCAGGCGCCTGCTCGGGGTGCAGCGCGAACTCGCCGGTGTCGCGCAGCGAGCGCAGGCGATCCACTGCGCCGGGCAAGCTGAACTGGGCCGCACCCAGGCCGGCCACGAAGTAGCCGCGGCGAGTCTGCCCCCGCTCTTCCAGCACCTTCAACACGCCGTACACGCCGGCGTAGCCGCCGCGCACCCCTTCGGACAGCACGGCCTCGCGGGTCACCACGCCGTACCGATCCAGCAACTGCATCGCGGCCGAGTGCGCCGCCAGCGTGGGGGCCGGGGCCGGTTGCAGCAGCGGCGCCACCAGGCTCCAGCGGCCAGCACCCAGCGGCGGCCCGATGCGCGTGAGCCGCCCGGGCCGCGGGCGCCCCTTCGCCGGGCCGGCCGGGCGGGCGGCCTTCGTGCCCTTCGAGTGCAGCAGCGCACGCAGCGGCGCGAGCGAGTCGTTGGTGACCTCGCCGGCCCACACCAGATCCCACAGCGCGGTCAGCAGTTCGGTGTCGGTGACGCCCGACAGCACGGCGGCGGGGCCGCAGGCCGGATCGCCGGCCGCCGCGCCGCGCAGCGCGTTCCAGAAACTGGCACCGTGCTGTTGCAGGTGGACGCGCAGCGCGCGGTGCAGCGGACCGTCGGGAGGCTCGACAGCCTCCCACCCGGCGGCCAGCACCGGCAGTTGATCGGCGAAGCACAGGCGGATGCGGCCGTCGTTGGCGCCCAACGCACCGGCGCCCACCCACACGAGTTCGCCCGCGGTGCACAGCTCGTCGAGATCGGCGGGGCGATAGCTGCGCAGGCGGGCCGGCAACAGGTCGGTTTCCAGCGTGCTGGCCACCAACGAAGCGCCCTGCAACTGGCCCAGTGCCTCGACCAACCCATCGAGCCCACGGCGCTCGCCCGGGATGCCGTGCCAACCCTGAAGGAATCGCGCATACACCTCTTGGTCGACCGGCTCGACCTCGCGGCGCAGCGCGGCCAACGAGCGGCGACGCAGCTGGCGCAGCACGTCGGCGTCGCACCACTCACGGCTCGACCCGCCACCCGACGCCACCGGACGGAACTCGCCACGAAGCACTCGGTTGTCGGCCTCCAGCGCCGCCAGTGCCCCGGTGGCGCGCTCGACGGAGATGCCGAAACGCTGCGCCAAGCCCTCGATCACGAACGGCCCGTGAGTGCGTGCATACCTGGCCACCAGGGTTTCCAGCGGATGTGGCACCGGCTCGGTGAACTCGCGTGGCAGGCCCAGCGGCACGTTGCAGCCGAGCGCGTCGCGATAGCGGGCTGCATCGTCGGCGGCGATGATGCGCTGCTCGCCACCCACCGATACGCCGATCGCCCGCCGGTGCGCCAACAGCTCGGCCAGCCACGGCGAGCTGTCGCCCTCGGCGCGCAGATCGAGTTCGGCCTCGGTGAGGTCGCCCACGCGGCGCAGCACGTCGTGCAGTTCGTCGGCGTTGCGGGCGCGGCGGCCGTCGGCCAGCAGCTGCAGCTCCAACTCCAGGTCGGCCAATGCCCCGGGGTCGAGCAGCTCGCGCAGTTCTTCCGCCCCCAGCAGGTCGCGCAGCAGGTCGCGGTCCAGCGACAGCGCCGCGGCACGGCGCTCGGCCAGCGGGCTGTCGCCCTCGTACATGAACGCGGCGATCCAGTTGAACAGCAGGCTCTGCGCGAACGGCGAGGCCTTCGCGGTGTCGACGCTGACCACACGGATCGTGCGGCTGCGCAGCTGGGTGAGCACCTCGCGCAATGCGGGCACGTCGAACACGTCTTGCAGGCATTCGCGGGTGGTTTCCAGCAGCATCGGGAACGTGGGGTACTTGAACGCCACGGCCAACAGGTCGGCGGCGCGTTGGCGTTGCTGCCACAACGGTGTGCGCTGGTCGGGACGGCGCCTCGGCAGCAGCAGGGCTCGCGCGCTGCACTCGCGGAAGCGGGCGCTGAACAGGCTGGTCTGGGGCAGCGAGGCCATCACCAGCTCGTCGATGTCGTCGGGGTCGATGATCAGCTCGTGCAACGGCAGGTCGTCGGCCGCTTCGGGCAGGCGCAGCACGATGCCGTCGTCGGTGTACATCGTTTCCACCGGGATGTCGTAGCGCTCGATGAGGCGCCGCTCGATGGCCATCGCCCACGGTGCGTGCACGGGCACGCCGAACGGGCTGAGGATGCACACCCGCCAATCGCCGATCTCGTCGCGGAACCGCTCGACCACGATCGTGCGGTCGTCGGGCACTGCACCGGTGGCCTCGGCCTGTTCCTGCAGGTACAGCAGCACGTTGTTGGCCGCCCACGCGTCGAGCGAGTAGTCGGCCATCAACGTGGGCAGCGCGGTGGCCGCAGGCAGCGCGCGGGCCTCGCGCTGGAACGCGCCGAGCGCGCGGCCCAATTCCAGCGGGCGGCCCGGCCGGTCGCCGTGCCAGAACGGCATCTTGCCCGGCTCGCCGGGGGCGGGCGTGACCACCACCCGCTCGAACGTGATGTCCTCGATGCGCCACGTGCTGGCACCCAGCAGGAACGTCTCGCCGGCGCGGCTCTCGTAGACCATCTCCTCATCCAGCTCGCCCACCCGCGTGCCGTCGGGCAGGAACACACCGAACAGGCCGCGGTCGGGGATCGTGCCGCCGCTCATGATCGCCAGCCGCTTGCTGCCGTCGCGGGCGCGCAACGTGCCGTTGACGCGGTCCCACACCAGCCGCGGGCGCAGCTCGTTGAACTCGTCGCTGGGGTAGCGGCCCGACAGCAGATCCAGCACGTTGTGCAGCAGATCGTCGCTGAGCTCGGTGAAGCACGCTGCGCCGCGCACCATCGCGGCCAGATCGGCAACGCTGATGTCGGGGTGCATCGCCACGTGGGCCACGATCTGCTGCGCCAACACATCGAGCGGGTTGCGCAGGTAGCGGCTGGTCTCGATCAGGCCCCTGCCCATCCGCTGCGCCACCACCGCAGCCTCCAGCAGGTCGCCGCGGTGCTTGGGGTAGATGGTGCCCTTGCTGGGCTCGCCCACGCTGTGCCCGGCGCGGCCGATGCGCTGCATGCCCCGCGACACCGCACCGGGTGATTCCACCTGGATGACGAGATCGACCGCACCCATGTCGATGCCCAGCTCGAGACTGCTGGTGGCCACGATCGCCCGCAGTTGGCCGCGTTTGAGCTGGTCTTCGATGATCACCCGTTGTTCACGCGCGAGTGAGCCATGGTGGGCCTTGATCAGTTCACCCTCCACTCCCTGCTCCGCCGCGAGTTCGTTGAGCCGTGAGGCAAGACGCTCGGTGAGGCGGCGGCCGTTGCAGAAGATGATCGTGCTGCGATGGGCCAGCACCTGCGCCAGGATCTGCGGGTGGATGCTGGGCCATATGCCGCCGCCCGACGCAGCGACGCCCATGTCTTCCACGGGCACCACGACCTCGATGTCCATCTCCTTGCGCACACCCGCGTCGATGATCGTGACGGGCCTGGCCGCGCCGTTCTCGCTGCCGCCGAGGAAGCGGGCGATCTCTTCCAGCGGGCGTTGCGTCGCGCTGAGGCCGATGCGCTGCGGCGGGTGCGTGGTGATCGCTTCCAGCCGTTCGAGGCTGAGCATCAGGTGCGCGCCGCGCTTGGTGGTGGCCATCGCATGGATCTCGTCGATGATCACCGTGTGCACGTTGACCAACGTGTTGCTGACCTCGCTGGTGAGCATCAGGTACAGGCTCTCGGGCGTGGTGATCAGCAGGTCGGCCGGACGGCGGGCCAGCTGCGCACGCTCGCGGGTGCTGGTGTCGCCGGTGCGCATCGCCACGCTGGGTTCGTGGAACGGCTCGCCCAGGCGCTCTGCCGCGAGGCGGATACCCATCAGCGGCGAGCGCAGGTTCTTCTCCACGTCGAACGCCAGCGCCCTCAGCGGGGAGATGTAGAGCACTTTGACGCCCTTGGTGTCGTCGGGGCGCGACACCAGCCGGTCGATGCTGCTGAGGAACGCCGTCAGCGTCTTGCCGCTGCCCGTGGGCGCACACACCAGCGTGTGCTGCCCGGCGCGGATGGACGGCCAGCCCTTGATCTGCGGGGGCGTGGGCGTGGGGAACGAGGCCGCGAACCACTCACGCACCGCCGGCGAGAAGCCATCGAGCACGGGGTGGTGGGCCACGCCGTGCAGGCTACGCCAGGGGTGTCACGGACTTGCCAGGGCCAGCAGCCACCACCTGCTCGTCACCGCCTCAGGGTATCCCACCATTCTCTCCAGCTCAGCGACAACTTCGGTTACGCCTCGCTGCAACCGAAGTTGTCGCTGAGCAAGAACAAGTACTGCACCCGCTCCGGCGCGTCGCTCGCGCCGGCACCTCACCACGCGACAGGGTCGTCGTCGCTCGCCCACTGCGTGCGCCGTCGGCCGTCGGCGAGCACCTCGTAGAACCTGTTGAACTCCTTGGCGGCCAGGCCCTCGCGCATCAGGGCGGGCGGCAGCGGGCCCACCAGCGGCGCCAAGCGCTCGAAGCGCTTGCGCACGGCTTGGCGCGAGCGGCCCAGCAGGCGGCCGATGCGGCCCCAGTCGTAGCCGTCGGCGCGGGCCAGGCGCACGGCGCGCACCATCAGCCAGTCGCACTCCTCCTCCATGAACTTCACGCCGGCCAAGGCCAGGCGCGGATCAGCGCTACGTGGGTCGTACATGGCTGTTGGGTGAGCGGCAGTCATGGCGCGGAACATATCGACGTGGGAAGCTGACCGACCATGGCAGCACGAGTGGTCGGATTGTTCCCCGGGCAGGGCTCGCAGTGGGTGGGGATGGGCCGCCAACTGCTCACCGAGTCGACCGGCTTTGGCCATGCCATCGCGCAGGTCGATGCGATCGTCGGACCACGGCTCAACTGGACGGTGGCCGAAGAACTGGCCGCCGACGAGGAGCACTCGCGCCTGGGTGGCATCCTCGCGCTGCAGGTGACGTTGTTCGCCGTGGAGGTCGGGCTGGCCGCGGTGTGGGCCGAGCGCGGCGTGCACTTCGACTCGGTGGCCGGCACCAGCCTGGGCGAGCTGGCGGCAGTGCAGGTGGCCGGCATCCTCAACCTGACCGACGCGCTGGACGTCGTGATCGCCCGCAGCGAGCTGCTCGAACACCACCGGCCCGAAGGTGGCACGATCGTGGTGAACGTGGATGCCAGCGAGGCCGACCAGCTCCTCGAAGACCTGCCCGCGCCCGCGTACATCGCCGGCTTCAACGGCCCGGGCACCACCACGTTCTCCGGCCACGAGGCAGCGCTCGTGGAGCTGCTGCGCCGCGGCGAGCAGCGAGGTGTGTTCGCCGCCCGCGTGCGCGTGGAGTATCCCGCTCACTCGCCGCTGCTGAACCTGGTGGGCGAGGGGTTGCGGGCCAGACTGCATCACCTGCGCCCGAGCGCGGGCACGATCCCGTTCTACTCGGCCGTCACCGGCACCCGGCTGGAGGGCACCACGCTCGATGCCGACTACTGGGCGCGCAACCTCACCGCTGCGGTGTACGGCCAGCAGATGCTCGACCAGCTCCTGGCCGACGGCCACGACGTGATCCTCGAAGTCACCCCGCACCCGATCTTCGCCAAGCCCACGCAAGACGCCATCGCCGCCCGCGATGGGGCGCTCGACGAGAACGTCACCGCGATCCACTGCCCCACCTTGCGCCGCAACAAGGACGCCCAGGAGTGCCTGGCCGCCGCCACGCAGCAGCTACTCGCCGCCGGCGTGCAACTGGCGCACTAGGAACTGGCGCACCACCGGCAGTACCAGATCGGAGCGCGCCAGATCGGCCATGTGGCCCAACCCCTCGAAGCCGTGCAACTCGGCGTCCAGCGCGCCCGCGGCCGCCGAAATCCGTTCCCACTGCGGGTCGGCGGTGCCGGCGAACATCAGCAGCGGCACATCGGGCGAAGGGCGCACGTCGGTCCACTCGGCGTTGCCCCGTGACAGCGCGGCCATCGCGGCTGCGTCGTTGGCCTCCAGCTCGGCCCGGTAGCGAGCGCCGATCGAGCCACCGAGCATCGCCACCAACCCGTCCACGTAGGCGCCGATTCCCTGGTCGAACGTGGCCGCCAACCGCAGCTCAGCGTCGCGGCCCTCGGGTGGCCCGTACGGCCCGGCCCCACCCGTCACCAGCGCAGTCACCCGCGCAGGGTGGTGCGCCGCCAGCCCGAACCCGATCCGTCCGCCCATCGAGTAGCCGAACACCGCCGCTCGCTCGTGACCGCACTCGTCCAGCACCGCCAGCGCGTCGGCCTCCATCGCCGCCAGCGAGTACGCCGCAGCATCGGCGGACAACGGCGAGCGGCCATGCCCACGCACGTCGATCGTGATCACCTCGAACGCGTCGGCCAATCCTTCCACGTAGCCGTAGCGCCGCCAGTCGGCGCTGGAGCGCATCCGCCCGTGGATCAGCACCATCGGCGGCCCCGCCCCGACGCGTTCGAAGTGCAACCGTCCACGCTGCGACATGGCAGCGGACCTTAGGCCCTACGGGGTGCTTGACATGTGCCCGTACCGTGAAGGCGTGGAGATGAACGAGTTCGAGACGCGCGCCGCTGCACTGGTGCAGGACGGCACGTTGGGGTACGACCAGAAGCTGCGTCGGTTGGCGGCGCTGGCCACCGAGGCGCTGCCGTATCCGGCAGTCTCCGAAGCCTGCGCCGAGGCGCTGTCGAAGCGTGTGATCTGCGACATGTACGAAGGCCACGCCCCGTACACCGCGCGCTACATCCTCCCCGACTACGAGAAGGCCGTCCGCCAAGGCCTGCACTATTTGGAGATGGCGCCGCCGCAGAACCTCGACGACGCGCTCGCGTTCCTGCTGATCATGTACGTCAACGTCCCGTCGGTCACCACCTACCCGGTGTACCTGGGCGACCTCGACAAGGTGCTCGCCCCGTTCGTGAACGACAGCATCAGCGACGCCGAGCTCGACAGCAAGCTGCGCCGCTTCTGGATCAGCATCGACCGGATGGTGCCCGACGCGTTCGCACACCTCGACCTCGGCCCGCACGACAGCCGCATCACCCGCTCGATCTTCCGTGTCGAGCGCAGCCTGCGCCAGGCCGTGCCGAACATCACGCTGAAGGTGGATCCGGCGATCACCCCCGACGACCTGATCGAGGACGGTGTGCGCACCGTGTTCGAGACCGGCAAGCCGCACTTCGTGAACCACCCGATGATGGTGGGCGACCACGGCGAGCAGTACGCCGCGGTCAGTTGCTACAACTCGCTGAAGATCGGTGGCGGCGCGCACACGCTGGTGCGGATGAACCTCAAGGAGGTCGCGCTGCGCCACCAAGGCGGGGGCGCGACCACGATCGAGCACTTCCTCGACGCCACGCTCCCCCACTACGTCGAGCTCACCGCCGAGCTCACCGAAGCCCGCATCCGTTCGCTGGTGGAAGAGCAGAAGTTCTACGAGACCCACTGGCTGGCGGTCGAGGGACTCATCGACATCAACCGCTTCTCGGCGATGTTCGGCATCTTCGGCCTGGCCGACTGCGTCAACCTGCTGATGGCCTACGCAGGCCTACCCGACGCTCGCTACGGGCACGACGCCGATGCGAATGCGCTGTCGATCCGCGTGGTGCAGCGTGTCGCCGAGCTGGTGGCCGCCCGCCCGATGCCGTACTGCGAGGGCGGCAACGGCAGGTGCTACCTGCACAGCCAGAGCGGGATCGACCTCGACGACAACGTCACCGCCGGCACCCGCATCCCCGTGGGCGAAGAGCCCGGCATGCTCGAGCACATCACCACCTGCGCCCCGCACCACCATCTGTTCGCCTCGGGCGTCAGCGACATCTTCCACGTCGACGAGACGGCCCTGCGCAACCCGCAGGCGATGGTCGACATCATCCGCGGCGGGTTCGCCAGCGGCATGCGCGATTTCACGTTCAACCTCGACTCGAACGAGTTCATCCGCATCACCGGCTACCTCGTGCGCAAGAGCGACATCGCCGGCATCGCCGCCACCGGCAGCGCCCGCCACAGCAGCGACCACCTCGCCGCCGGCAGCGAGGCCAGCTACCACCTCACCGAGCGTGCGGTGAAGCGCGTGCGGGCGCACGAGCTCTCGCCCAAGTGACAGGCCCGCTCACCGACACCGGGTTCGTGGCCGGCACGATCACGTTCAGCGTGGTCGACGGCCCGGGCAATCGGTTCGCGATCTTCCTGCAGGGCTGCAACTTCGACTGCGTGGTGTGCCACAACCCGCAGACGATCCCGCATGCCGAGGGCACCCACTTCCTCACCACGATCGACGACCTGCTGGTGAAGATCCGCAAGGCGGCGCCGTTCATCAGCGGCATCACGGTCTCCGGCGGCGAGGCCACCCAGCAGGCCGAGTTCGTGCACGCGATCTTCAGCGCGGTGAAGGCCGACCCGCAGCTGGGCCGGCTGACGTGCTTCGTCGACTCGAACGGCGCGTGCCCGCAGTCCACGTGGGAGCTGCTGGCCCCGGTGATGGACGGGGCGATGATCGACCTGAAGTGCCTCGACCCCGAGATCCATCGCTCGATGACCGCCCAGCCGAACGACGAGGTGCTGGCCTCCATCCGCCTGCTGCACACGCTGGGCATCCTCTACGAGGTGCGCCTGTTGCTGCTGGCCGGCGTGAACGACGACCCGGCACTGCTGCGCCGCACCGGCGAGTGGCTGGCCGAAGTCGATCCGCACATGCGCCTCAAGGTGATCGGCTTCCGCGCCCACGGCGCCCGCCCCCACGATCCGCCGCTGGTGGAACCGTCGGCCGACCAGCGCGAAGCCGCGGCGACCCTGTTAGCCGCCACCCCCGGCGCCGATTTCGACATCTGCCTCATCTAGCTGCGAACTTCGGCGTTGAGACCGGGAGGTACCCGGTCTCAACGCCAACATTGGGTGATGGCGGGGTTGTGCGCTCGTGACTTGGCACACTGGTGGCCCCGATGAGCGACCGTGTGCAACTCCGACCCTGGCAACGCGCCGCGTTCGACAAGTTCGCGGCCAGCGAGCACCCCGACTACCTGGCCGTCGCCACGCCGGGTGCCGGCAAGACCACGTTCGCCCTCGCCTGCGCCCGTTGGGTATTGGCCCAGCAGCGACGCCGCGTGATCGTGGTGGCCCCCACCACCCACCTCAAGACGCAGTGGGTGCAGGCCGCACACCGCATGGGATTGGAGCTCGACCACCAGTGGTCGCCCACCGACGGGGTCTCGAAAGACGTGCACGGCATCGTCACCACCTACCAGCAGGTGAGCATGCCCGACACGGCGAAGAAGCTGCGCGGCCTGGCCAACGACGCGTTCGTCATCCTCGACGAGATCCACCACGCGGGCGACGAGCGCGCCTGGGGCGACGGTGTGCGCACTGCGTTTGAACTCGCCAACCGCCGCCTGTGCCTCAGCGGTACGCCCTTCCGCAGCGACACCGCCAGCATCCCGTTCGTGCGCTACGAGGAGACCGGCGTGGGCGGCGAGGCGCAGCCCGACTTCACCTACGGCTACGCCGACGCGCTGCGCGACGGCGGCGTCGTGCGCCCGGTGTACTTCCCCCGCTTCGACGGGCTGATGGAGTGGAGCGCTCCCGACGGCAGCATCCTCAGCGCCAACTTCCACGACGACCTCGACCGTGTGGGCAACAGCCACCGCCTGCGCGCGGCGCTCAGCCTGGAGGGCGACTGGCTGGCAGCGGTAATGGGTCAGGCACACGACCGGCTGATGTACATCCGCCAGACGCACCCCGACGCGGGCGGCCTGGCGATCTGCATGGACCAGGACCATGCCCGCGACATCGCCCGCCTGATCCGCAACCGCTACCACGTGGAGTGCGACGTGGTGGTGAGCGACGACCCCGACGCGAGCAACAAGATCGCCGCGTTCGCCAAGAGCACCAAGCCGTGGCTGGTGGCGGTGCGAATGGTCAGCGAGGGCGTGGATATCCCCCGCCTGCGGGTGGGCGTGTACGCCAGCACCGTGGTCACCGAGCTGTTCTTCCGCCAAGCCGTCGGCCGCTTCGTGCGCTGGACCCGCGGGTTGGTGAGCCAGAAGGCGTACGTGTACCTGCCCGACGACCCGCGGCTGCGCACGCACGCGTTCCAGATCGCCGAGGCGCGCCGCCACGTGCTGAAGCCGCCCACCGAGCGCGACGACGAATTCACCCCCGAGCAGCTCGAGCGGGAAGCGATGAAAGAGCTCGACCTGCTGCCCGAGCAGCTGTCGTTGTTCAGCGTGCTCTCCAGCTTCGCCACCGGCATGACCGTGCACGCGTTCACCGAGCAGGGCCTCACGCTGTTCGACGACGAACCCGAGATTCCCGAACCCGATGAGGCCGACGGCGCCGACGACGCACTCGAACTGCCGGAGATCCCCACCGACGCGGGCTTCCCGCTCACCGGCTCGAAGAGCGTCGCCGAACGCAAGGAAGAGCTGCGCCAGCGCAACATGGAGCTGGCCAAGACGCTGGTCGACACCACCGGATTCGGCCATGCGAGGGTGCAGGCCGAGCTGAACCGGCTGTCGGGCATCACGTCCGTGGGCAGCGCCACCAACAACGAGCTCGAGCGTCGCATCCGCCATGCCGAACAGTGGCTGCGCCGTCGCTGACCAGCCCTCGCTCTCCGACCACGGCCCGTCGCCTGAAGCTCGGCGCACCTGCTCAGCTAGCCTGTGCGCATGCCAGCGATCGGTGAGCACCACCCAGCGTTCGAGGAGTACTGCGAATGCATCTTCGAGCTGCAGGAGGACGACGTGGTCGTGATCCAGGCTCGCATCGCCGATCGCCTCCAAGTCAGCCGTCCGGCGGTCAGCGAGATGGTGCGCCGCCTCGAGGCCGAGGGCCTGGTCACCACCAATGGTTCGATCCTGCTCACCGCGTCGGGTCTGGCGCTGGCGCGCCAGACGGTGCGTCGCCATCGCCTCGCCGAGCGGTTCCTCACCGACATGCTCGGCCTGTCGTGGGCGGTGGCTCACCACGAGGCCGGCAAGTGGGAACACGTGATGAGCGGCGAGGTGGAAGAGGCGCTCGACCGTGTGCTGGGCAGCCCCACCACCTGCCCGCACGGCAACCCGATCCCCGGCTCCAGCTATGCGGCGCCGATCACCGTGGCGCTCGCCGAGATCAGCGTGGGCAAGGCGTTCACGGTGGCCCGCATCACCGAAGAACTCGAGTTCACCCCCGGCCTGCTCGACTTTCTCGAAGAGTCCAGCATCCTGCCCGGCCACAAGGGCCTGATCACCGCGTCGTCGCCCGACGGCACGGTCACGATCGAGATCGAAGGGCGTCACGTGGGAGTTGGCGCGTTCGCCAGCAACCGCATCCTGGTGATCGCGTGAAGCTGCGCCCACGTTCGCTGGCGGCGCTGTCGCTCGTGGCGCTCACCGCGTGCAGCCCCACCACCTACGACGCGGCGGCAGGCACCACCGATCCGCCGGCCACCACGTCCACGTTGCCCGTGGGCACCGTGGAAGAACTGCTGCCGCTGATGCAGCAGGAGATCGAGGCCCTGCCGGCGCTCGTGGTCAGCGGCGACGGCGATGGCGCGTCGGCGAGCCGCATCGAGGAGTACTGGGCGGCGATCAAGCCTCAGATCGAGGATGAGTCGCCCGACCTCGTGGAGGACTTCGAATTCATCGTGCGCCTGTGCCGCACCGCAGCCGATCGCAACCGCCCGGCCAACGCCGACCGCGCCGCGCGCAACATGAAGACGCTCGTCGACGCCATGCTGGGCTGAGCGCCAGCCGAGCTGAGCGCCCGGACCGGCCGTCTATAGCATCGCCGCCGGCAGCGGCTGGCTGTGCACGATGGTGAGACGCTTCGTGCTGCGCGTGAGCGCCACGTAGAGCGCCCGCAGCCCCTGCTGCTCGCCGGCCACGATCGCGGCGGGTTCGACCACGATCACGCCGTCGAGTTCGAGGCCCTTCACCACGCTGACCGGCACGACGGTGATGCCCATCTCCAGGCCCGAGCGGGTGGCCTTGCCATGTTCGATGCCGGCCGCGTCGAGCGCGCCCGACACGTCGTCGAACATGCTGTCGGGCACGACGACGGCGATGTTGCCCTCGCCGACATCGGCATCTAGTTCCTTCGTGGCGGACACCACGGCGGCGAGCAGGTCGGGCTGCACCACGCGCACGAACTCGGGGTGCTCGTCACCGGCGCGCACACTGGTGGGTGCCCGCAGCGACGGCGTGGCGGCCATCATCACCTTGTTGGCCAGTTCCATGATCCGCTCGGGGATGCGATAGCCCACGCTGAGACCGATCACCCGTGACGGCTTGTTGTCGGGCAGGTGGCGCAGCACATCCGACCAGTCGTTCGGGGCCAGCGCGCCGGTGGCCTGAGCAAGGTCGCCCACCACGGTCATGCTGCCGCTCAGCGAGCGGCGCGACACCATCCGCAGCTGCATCGGGGTGAGGTCTTGCACTTCGTCCACCACGATGTGGCCGTACGTGCGGATCTCGTCGTCGTCGATCTTGCTGCCCGCGGTCTTGTGCTTCGGCGGCCGCACACCCAGGTAGCTGCGCGCCTCGTCGAGCAGGGCCACGTCGTGCTCGGTCCAGCGAACCAGGGTGGCGTCGGCACTACGCGGCCGGTACAGCGCCAGGTACTCCCGCTCGCTGAGGTGCCTACTAGCCGCCAGCTTCAGCAGTGCCTTGCTACCGAACAGGTCGTGCAGCAACTGCGCCGGCGTGAGCACCGGCCACATCCGCTCGAACGCGGAGCGCACCTCGGGCAGGTGCTTGATCGCATCGCGCACCTCGTTGGCGCCGACCGCGTCGTCGCGCCAGGTGCTGCCCATCGCGGCCCACACTTCGCCCTCCACCCAGCGGCGAGCGGCGTTGTGCTTGCGGAACCGGCGCTGCGCAGCACGCACGATGCGCACCGACTCTTCCGCGCGCAGGCGCAAGTAGCCGGTACGGAAGGGCACCACGAGGTCTTCACGAAGCCCGCGCTCGCGGTCGGTGACGGCCTTGTCGATCACCAGGCTCATCTGCAGGTCGCCCTTCACCCGAGCGGCCAGTGGGCCATCGGGCGTGTCGATCGCGTAGCGGGCCCACTGCACATCGGGCACCAGATCGCCCAGCACCACCTGCTCGACACCCGCCTCACCCAGCGACGGCAGCACGCGCTCGATGTAGCGCAGGAACACGCGGTTGGGGCCGATGATCAGCACGCCCTGGTCTTCCAGCGGGAAGCGGAACGTGTACAGCAGGTAGGCGGCGCGGTGCAGCGCCACCACGGTCTTGCCCGTGCCGGGGCCGCCCTGCACCACCAGCACGCCGGGCTGCGGGGAGCGGATGATCTCGTCCTGCTCGCCCTGGATCGTGGCCACGATGTCGCCCAGCACGCCCGTGCGGCCACGCTCGAGCGCGGCGAGCAGCGTGCTGTACCCGCGGATGCCGTCGGGCCGATCGCCGTGGGTGACGTCACCCGCAACGTCTTCCGCGCCGATGCCCAGGTGGCCCTCGCCGAACAGCTCGTCCTCCAGGCCCAGCAGCGTGCGGCCGTGCACGTGGAAGTGGCGGCGGCGCACCAGGCCCAGCGGGTCGCGACCGGTGGCCCGGTAGAACGGCTCGGCGATGGGTGCCCGCCAGTCCACCACCACCGGGTCGCTGTTCTCGTCGGCCACGGCCAGGCGGCCGATGTGGAAGCTCTCCGGCTGGTTGCTGGACTGGCCCTCGGCATCGGGCGCACGGTCGATGCGCCCGAACACGAGCGCCGCGTCGCCGAGATCGAGCTGGGTGATGCGGTTGAACACGGCCTCGTCGAACACGTCGCGCTCGTAGCGGGCCTGGAACGTGCCACCCAGCGTGCCCTCGTGAAGCCCGCGCATCCTCCAGGCGGCGTCGCGGCTCTGTTGCAGGCACGAGTAGGCGAAATCGATGAAGGCCTGCTCGGTTGCGAGATCGGGGTGGTGCTGGCTCATAGCTTCGGGACCCTCGATTCCGGCGAATGCGGGAAAACGAGGTCTAGAAACTCTATCGGTGCCGCCAAGCGCGCCAACCGGCAGGGTCTCGGGCCGGGATCGAGGCAGGGTCGCGCCCAGCGCACGCCGATAGCGTTCCCGAGCGATGGCGACCACCTCGACCCCGACCGCGATCCCCACCGCGATCCCCTTCGCGATCCCCTTCTTGGACGCGGCCCGCGGCGTGCCCACGACGCACGCACCGGTGTGGTTCATGCGCCAGGCCGGCCGCAGCCTGCCCGAGTACCGCGCCGTGCGCGGCGAGGGCAGCATCCTCGACGCGATCAAGAACCCCGAGCTATCCGCGGAGATCACGCTGCAGCCTGTGCGCCGCCACGGTGTCGATGCCGCCGTGCTGTACAGCGACATCGTGGTGCCCGCCCACGCGATCGGGTTCGGCATCGACGTCGCCCCCGGCACCGGCCCGGTGGCCGCCCAGCCGTTCCGCGGCGCTGCCGACATGGCCCGGCTGCGCCCGTTCGAGCCCGAAGCCGACACGCCCTACGTGCTGGAGACCGTGCGCCAGCTGGCCGCCCAGCTGCCCGCCACCGTGCCGCTGCTGGCGTTCGCCGGTGCGCCGTTCACCGTGGCCAGCTACCTCGTGGAAGGCCGCCCCAGCCGCACCTACGAGCACACCAAGGCGCTGATGCACACCGACGAGCCGCTGTGGAACCGCCTGATGCAGGCACTCGTGCAGCACTCCACGGCATCGATCGCCAGCCAGCTCGACAACGGCGCCCAGGCGTTCCAGCTGTTCGACTCGTGGGCCGGGGCGCTCAGCCGCGCCGACTACGACCGCTACGTGCTGCCCCACTCGCAGGCGGTGTTCGCCAACCTGGCCGCCAGCCACCCGCAGGCGCCCGGCATCCACTTCGGCATCGGCTGCGATCACCTGCTGGAGAGCATGCTGGCCGCCGGCCCGCAGGTGCTGGGCCTCGACTGGCGCACCACGATCCAGGCCGCTCGTGCCCGCATGGGCGCGAACCTGGTGGTGCAGGGCAACCTCGACCCTGCGCTCGTGCTGGCCGGCACGAGCGTGGCACTCGCCGGCGCCGACGACGTGCTGGCCGACAACGGCGGCCACCCGGGCCACATCTTCAACCTCGGTCATGGCGTGCAGCCGAACACCGATCCGGGTGTGCTGACGGCGATCGTGGCCCACGTGCACGAACGGACCACCCGCTGATGAGCGAGCAACGCACCGCCGTGCTGCTGATGGCCTACGGCACCCCGCGCACTCGCGAGGAGATCCTGCCGTACTACACCGACATCCGCCGCGGCCGCGCCCCCGAGCCGGCCCAGTTGGCCGACCTCACCGCGCGCTACGACGCGCTGGGCGGCACCAGCCCGCTGGCCGCCCGCACCGAGGCGCAACGCGCTTCCCTGCAGCACGCATTCGATGCGGCCGCCCCCGGCCAGTACGAGGTGGTGTTGGGCCTGAAGCACGCCGAGCCGAGGATCGAGGCTGCGGTCGACGCGCTCGCCGCTCGCGGGTTCACCCGCATCGTCGGCCTGGTGCTGGCCCCGCACTACTCGGCCTACTCGGTGGGCCAGTACCTCGATCGAGCACGCGCCGCGGCCGAGCCGCACGGCATCTCTGTCGCCGGTGTGGAGAGCTGGGCCACCGAGCCGGCGTTCGTGGAGTTCACCGCCGCCAGCCTGCGCGCTGTGCGGGCCACGATGCCGGCGAACACGAAGGTGCTGTTCACCGCCCACTCGCTGCCCGAACGGATCATCGCCGCCGGCGACCGCTATCCCGACGAACTCCGCGCCACCGCAATGGCCGTCGCCGCCGAGGCCGGATTGGGCAGCTGGACGAGCTGGTCGATCGCCTGGCAGAGCGCGGGCCGCACCCCCGAGCCGTGGCTGGGCCCCGACATCCTGCACGTCATCGACGAGCTGGCCGCCGCCGAGAACGACGCCGGATCGCCGCAAGGCGTGCTCGTGTGCGCCGTCGGTTTCGTGGCCGACCACCTCGAGGTGCTGTACGACCTCGACATCGAGGCCGCCAAGCGGGCAGCTCGGCACGGCGTGCAGTTCGCCCGCACCGCGTGCGTGAACGACGACCCGACGGTGATGGCCGCGCTGGCGCAGCGGGTCATCGCCGCCGACAACGCTCCGGGCGGCAGGGCCTGATGGGCACGCAGCCACGCCGGATCGCCGTCATCGGCTCGGGCGTCGCCGGACTGTCCGCGGCGCACACGCTGGCCACCTCTGCCCAGGCGGCCGCCGGCGACCTGCAGGTGGTGCTGATCGAGGCCGACGAGCGCCTCGGCGGCAAGCTGCAGACCAGCCCGTTCGCCGGCCACCCGGCCATCGACGAGGGGCCCGATGCGTTCCTCGCCCGGCTGCCCTGGGGCACGGCCTTGGCCAAGGCCGTCGGCCTCGGCGACGAACTGGTAGCGCCCACCGCCGGCAAGGCTGCCGTGTGGTGGGACGGCCTGCACCCGATCCCAGAGGGGCTGCTGTTGGGCATGCCCACCGACGTGCTCGCGCTCGCCCGCTCGAAGCTGCTCACGTGGGGCGGCAAGCTGCGCGCGGCCACCGAGCCGTTCCGGCCGCGCACGTCGCTGGCCGAGGATTCGCTGGGCGGCTACGTGCGCGCCCGCTTCGGCGACCAGGTGCACCTGCGTCTCGTCGATCCGCTGGTGGGCAGCATCTACGCCGCCGACACCGACCACTTCAGCCTCGCCGCCGTGCCCCAGATCTATGACCTCGCGTCGAAGGCCCGCAGCATCCTCATCGCCGGCCGCTCGATGCCGAAGCCCGCTCCCAACGCCGGTCCGGTGTTCTACGCACCCAGGGGTGGCATGGGCTCGCTCGTGCAGGCCACGGCCGACGCCGCTCGCGCTCACGGCGCCGAGGTGCGCACCGGCACCGCTGTGGCGGCCATCGAACCCGGGGCCGGTGGCACGGGCTGGTTGGTCGACGGTGAGCCGTTCGACGCAATCGTGCTCGCCTGCCCGGCCGCAGCCACGGCCCGCCTGCTGGCCCAGGTGGCACCCGAGGCCGCGGCCACCATCGGCCAGGTGCCGGCGGCCGACGTGGCGATGGTGTCGATCGCCCTCCACGCTCGCGACTGGCCGCGGCACATGGTGGGCATGAGCGGCTACCTGGTGCCCAAGCCGATGCAGCGGCTCGTCACCGCCGCATCATTCGGCTCGCAGAAGTGGACGCATTGGCAGGTCGACGAGCTCGTGATCCTGCGCATCTCGCTGGGCCGCGACGGCTTGCCCGTGCTGCACCTCGACGACGAGCAGCTGCTGGCGGCAGCGGTCGAGGAGGTGGGGCACCACATCGGCGTCGCGATGCAACCGGTGCACACTCGCGTGTCGCGTTGGAACGGCGCGTTCCCGCAGTACCGCCCGCACCACGCGCAGCGGATCGCCGAGGCCGAGGGTCGCCTGCCGGCAGGGCTGGCGCTCGCCGGCGCCAGCTACCACGGGATGGGTGTGCCGGCGTGCATCCGCTCGGGCAAGGAAGCGGCGGGGCGCCTGACCGCAATGCTGTTCACCATGGCACAATGACCATATGCGTCACCGGATCGCGACTGCGGCTGCACTAGCCCTGCTTGTCGCGGCCTGCAGCGACGTGGGCTCGGGAGCGCAGCGGCCCACCACCCCCACCGAGGTGGCCACCACCAACGCCACCCGGCGCCCGTTCCCCAACCCGGCTGCCACCACCACCACGATCCCGGCCACCACCACCACGATCCCGGTCACCACCACCACGGTCGAGCAGGCGCTGCCGGTGCCGAAGCCGCCGCCCGCGCTGCACGCCAACGAGCCAGGCAACCAACTCGGCACGCTCGAGATCCCGAAGCTGCAGCTCGTCCGTCCGCTGTTGGAGGGCATTTCGCTCACCACGCTCGACAAGGGGCCGGGCCACTGGCCGGGAACCGCGATGCCCGGCCATGTGGGCAATGTCGTCATCGGCGGCCACCGCACCTCGAAAGACCGGCCGTTCCGCAACATCGACCAGCTGGCCCCCGGCGACGAAGTGATCCTCAGCACCGCCGAGGGCCGCTTCGTCTACAAGGTCGACAGGACGCAGATCGTGTACCCCGACGCGATGTGGATCATCGATCAGAGCCGTTCGTACAGCGCGACGTTGTTCGCCTGCCATCCGGTGGGCTCCACGAAACAGCGCATCGTGGTGTTCCTCACGCTGCAGCGCTGACATGAGCGGGGTTGGTGGTAGCGGATAGCGTCTCAGCGCTGTGCCTCGACCTCGTCTCTCCTCGTTCACGCCGTCACGATCGGCGCTGAAGGCCGTCGGCGGCGGCCTGCTCGTCGCCGCCGCGCTGCCCCCGTGGGGTTTCTGGCCGCTGGCGTTCGTGGGCATCGCGGTCTATGAGACCAGCGCCGAGGCAGCCGTCACAGGGCGCCAGCGGTTGGCGCGAGGCTGGTTGTTCGGCGCGGCATGGCTGTTTCCAGGCATGTGCTGGATGTGGTTCCTCACCGCGCCGGGCTACCTCGTGGCGGCCGCGATGTTCGCCGGCTTCCACGCGGTCGCGGCCTGGGCTGCGCCCCGTGGGCCGTGGCGCGTGATCGGTCGCCCGGTGGCGCACACGTTGGCCGAGGCGTTGCGCTTCTGCTTCCCGTTCGGTGGAGTGCCGCTGGCCAGCCTTGCCATCGGCCAGGCGGCCGGGCCGTTCGCCACCGTGGTGCGCGTCGGTGGCGTGGTGCTGCTCACGTGGTTCGTGTTCCAGATCGGCTTCGCGCTCACCGGCCCGGCGCCCGTGGTGCCGCAGTTGGCGCGCAAGCGCGGCGTGACCGCCAAGGGCGAATGGCACGGCGTCAGCGGGTTCGCGGTGGCGTTGCTGATCTGGCTGGTGGTGGCCCCGCTCGCCGACGGCACCGTGGGCACCGACGAGAAGCTGGCCTCGCTGCGCGTGGCGGCGGTGCAGGGTGGCGGGCCGCAGGGCACGCACGCGGTCGACAACGCCGACGACGAGCGGGCCTGTCGCCAGGCGGGCGGCACGGTGTGCACGCCGTTCGATCGCACGCTGCAGGCCACCACCGGCATCGAGGCCGGTTCGGTGGATCTGGTGGTGTGGCCGGAGAACATCGTCGATGTCGACGTGTTCGCCATCAGTGTCGAGCTGTCGCTGATCGCCGAGCAGGCGCAGCGCATCGGCGCGCCGATCGCCGTGGGCATCACCGAGGAGACCGCCGACGACCGGTTCACCAACGCGCAGGTGATCGTCACCACCGACGGCGACGTCACCAGCCGCTACGAGAAGGTGCGCCGTGTGCCCTTCGGCGAGTACATGCCATTGCGCGGGCTGCTGCACGCGCTGGGAGCGCCAACCGACCTGGTGCCCCGCGACGCCGTGGCCGGCGAGGGGCCGGCGGTGCTGGAACTGCCCGACGGCACGAAGCTGGCCACCGTCATCTCGTGGGAGGTGTTCTTCGGGGGCCGCGCCAATGAGGGTGTGGAGGCCGGCGGTCAGCTGATCATCAACCCCACCAACGGCAGCAGTTACACCCTCACCGTGCTGCAGAGCCAGCAGGTGGCGTCGTCGCGGCTGCGGGCGATCGAGCAGCACCGTTGGGTAGTGCAAGCGTCGCCCACCGGGTTCAGCGCGTTCATCTCGCCCGACGGCGACGTGTTCCAGCGCACCTCGGTGAGCGAGCAAGAGGTGATCACCCGCACCATCTCGTTGCACGACGTGCGCACCTGGTACTCGCACACCGGCGACCTGCCCTGGGTGGCGCTGATGCTGCTGGTGTTCATGTTCGCCACCTGGCGCTCGGCTTCTGGGGCTGATCCGTCCCACCGCCGTTTCCGGGGCCGTTCCGTCCCCACCCCCGGAACAGATCAGCCCCAGTTCCCGGCGGAGTGAGCAGTCCTCAGGTTCTCAAGTCGATCGTCGCGAAGTCGACCTGAAGTGGGTCGCCGCGAGTCACCGCAACCACGACCGAACCCCCAGAGCTGTCGACCTCGATATCTCCACCATCGAAACTCGCACCTGTGCCAGACAGCTCGATCGCCCTCACGAGTTGGTGATCGTTGACGACCAGCGCGAGTCGGGCCATGGTCT
Source organism: Actinomycetota bacterium (assembly GCA_030645495.1). Taxonomy (GTDB): domain Bacteria; phylum Actinomycetota; class Acidimicrobiia; order Acidimicrobiales; family Ilumatobacteraceae; genus UBA668. The sequence continues at coordinate 187,358 of JAUSLV010000033.1, read as the reverse complement.
CATCCTTCAGGTGGACCCACAACACGATGACTTCGCTGTTGTCCCCCGTAATGACAACTTGGCCCCCGACGTAGTTGACCTCATCCGCCGCGATCGACCCCTCGCCGGAGAACGAGATCTCGTAACGGGTGTCGATCCGGTCGCCGCGAAACAGCACAACCACCGGCGGGTCGGCAGTGGGTAGCACCCCATAGCGGTCCGTTCCCAGCGCATTTCGCGCAGAGTTCTGTGCGGCTGCGGTCCCGTTCGGCAATGCCACCAAGCGCTTTGATTCCGAGCGCGCGCCTACCACCAGACCAGCCGGCCCTGCCTGCGTCATCCCAGACGCATTGCTCCAATGAATGCCCTGATGGGACAACACGATCCGCGGCAGCTCAGTCACCGACATCGAACCGACCCGAAACGGAATCACCTCGTTCGCCAACACCACGAACGCGACTGTTCCATCGCTCGACATGGCGAAGTCACGTGCGCCGTCGACGACATCGGGCATCTCGAGCGTCTGCCATCCATCGGCCCCGTCGCTACGCAGCAGCACCCGCTGCGACGACTCCAGCACCCAGACCCTGCCGCCGGCATACGCGAATCCGGTTGCCGTCTGCCAGCTCGTATCAGCCGGGTCGTAGTCAATCGCCGGGATCTGCGCAGGAGCGACCACCACGGGCAAGGACGCGAGCACTTCGGGCTGCGGGACACTCACTTCCCCGATCACCAGCGAGTACGGCTCGGTCACCTCGGCGGACGAGCCGGTGATCGCGACCGTTGCCGCTGTCGAGTCGGAAGCGCCCGTAGACGGTTCAACGGTCGGGCTCGCAGAGCCTGCTCCAGGAGAACCCGCCGCGCCGCCGCAACCAGCCAGCAGCACCAGCGCCCCGATCCACCGCGCGGTCACATCCATGTCGCATCTAGAGTAACCGAGGGATTCCTCTGGGCCGACAGGGTCATCAGGACACAGGGCCGTGTTCTGGTCGGGAGCCCCAGGAAGGCGGCGGATGAACGTGGCAACACGACGGAGCTGGTCACTCGTCCTCGGAGGCGTGGCAGCTGTTGCGGTCGCGGTGCTCGTCGTCGTATCCATCGCCAACCTGGCCGACGACTCAGCGCAACCGCCGGGAACAGTTGCCGACGCCACTGTGGTGAGCTTGGATGACGGTTCCTCGGTGCCGTCGCCCACCACCGCCGCTCCGGGTGCGGGTGGCGAACCCGCCACCGTGGTGACCACCGTCGACCGTGGGACGGCGCAGGCCACGATCGTGATCCCGTTCACCGCGTTCGGCCGTGATGCCAATGCGCCGGAGCGTGGAGCGAACGCTATCGCCGCACTCGCTGACGGCCGGATCGTCATTCTCGACCCCGTAGCGTCGAGGGTGCAGGTGGTCGACGCGTCGGGTGGACTCAGCACGTTCGCCGAACTCCCCAACCCATGGTTCTCCGTGCTCGTTCCCTCGCCGGACGCCAGCATGATCCTGGCGATCAACCTGGGTGACGGCCTCGCCGTCGACATCATCTCGGGAGCCAACTACGAACTCCCGGACATGGTGCAACGGCTTTCGACTGGACTCGATTTCGTTCTCGACGAAGCCTCTACGCTCGCGGTGAGGAATCCGAGCGACCAACACCTCTACTCGATCGTTACGCTCGGCCCGGACGGCTCGACAGCAGCCCCGACTGCATCTCGCATCGATGGGCTCCGCTGGTGGAACGACGAGAAGAACCGTCTGATCGTGCAAACGAACGACAGTTCCGAACCCTTCGCCATCGATGTCGGCCCGAACGGGTGGGGCGGCCTCAGGCAGGCACAGCTCTCCGACGGTAGAACCGTGCTGCTCGGTGTGCCCCAGGACGCCGCTCATCCAGTACTGCTGGTGATCGATGATCGAACCGTGACCGCCGTCTCTGTCGATCCCGGGCTCGACTCCTGGAACGTCGCATTCGAAATGGCACCTTCCATTGCAGTGCACGGCACAACCGTCACCATCGCCGGCGCATCGCCGAGCGGCCTGACATTCACCACCATCAAGCTCTGAGCCGCTCGGCCGCACCAGGCTCAGGCGACGTCGAGATACCTGCGCAGCGCCTCGCGGATGACCTCGCTCGTGGTCGTCTCGTCGGCCGTGGCACGCGCATCGATCGCCGCCTTCAGCTCTGAATCGATACGTACCGGCACCACCTCGGCCGGAGCCGACCCCAGCAACGGGCGTCCACGACGACGCCGCAGCGCGTTCAGGTCATACCCACGTTCGGCCTCGTCGGCCAACGCCTCGATGTCGGCGTCGGTAAGCACCCGCCCCGAGGCAGTCCTATGGGTTGTGGGGTCATCCATCCGTCTCTCCTTCAAATGAAACGCATTCCACAAGTGTGGCACCGCAACCCTCCACCTGAACTCCGCCGCAGCCTCAGTGTGCACACCGACCTCACACCTCGACGATCACCGTGACGGGGCCGTCGTTCTCGATCGCCACCAGCATGTCCGTGCGGAACCTGCCCGTGGCCACCGTGGCCCCCAGCTCGCGCAGCTGATCGATCACCAGCTGCACGAGGGGTTCGGCGTGCTCGGGGCGGGCGGCGGCGATCCAACTCGGTCGGCGGCCGCCGCTGGTGTCGCCGTACAGCGTGAACTGGCTGACCACCAGCACCTCGCGAGTGGTGTCGGCCACGCTGCGGTTCATCACGCCCGCCTCGTCATCCATGACCCGCAGGTTCCACACCTTGTCGGCCAGCTTGCGGGCGTGCGCCGGCGTGTCGTCGTGGGTCACGCCTACCAGCACGCACAGGCCCTGACCGATGGCGCCAACCACCTCGCCCCCGACGGTCACCTTCGCCGATCGCACCCGCTGCACCACTGCACGCATGCCGCGAATGCTACGGCCGGTTCATTCGCAGGCCGAGGTCTTCATCTCCTCGATGAGGAGGACCTCACGCCGCATAGATGACCCTCGCGTCGGCGAGCACGCCATCACGCAGCCGCCGATGCAGGGAACGGCGCGAGACGAGGTCGATTGGCCGGCCGATGACCTCCGCAAGTTCGTCCGCAAGGGACTCAATCGCCCAGCCGAGGCGGGCGTCAGGAGCCAACTCATAGAGCAGGTCGACATCGCTGTCCGCCCGAGCGGTTCCCCGACTGATCGACCCGAACACCTCCAACCGCACCACTCCGTAGCGTCGGCAGATCTCCGCGAGCGCGTCGGGATCCTCGATCAGCACGCGGTCAGACACGACGGCCATGAGTCGCATCGTAGTCCCATCACCGTGGTCGGTCGCCTGCGCATTCACCCACTTCGGGACCCGACACCAAAGGTGATGCGAGTGACCGTTGCGGCCATGCCGCGAATGATAAGACCAACACCCATGATCGAGCTGGAGGCGGGTGACGCACGCCTGACCGTGCACCCCCTGGATGGTGGCCGCCTGGGCCGCCTGCGGGTGGGCAGCCGCGACCTGCTGCAGCACCACCCCTCGCGCGGGGCGATGGGCTGGGGCAGCTTTCCGATGGCGCCGTGGGCCGGGCGGGTGCGCGAGGGCCGCTTCACGTTCGACGACCGGCCGTACCGGCTGCCGATCAACCTGGCCCCGCACGCGATCCACGGCACCACGTTCACTGCCGAGTGGGAGGTGCTGGATGCCGGCCGCGACCACTGCGAGTTGCAATGCCGGCTCGACTGGCCCTTCGGCGGCACCGCCCACCAGCACATCCACCTGCACGAGCAGGGCGTCACGTGCGTGCTGACCGTGTACGCCACCGCGCTGGCGATGCCCGCCGTGGTGGGCTGGCACCCGTGCTTCGTGAAGCCGCCCGACGCCGACCTGGAGTTCACCCACATGTACCGCCGCGACCTCGACCACATGGCCGTGCCGGTGCTGATCGAACCGGCCCCGCACCCGTGGGACGACTGCTTCACCGGCCCGCGTGGCCCCCTGCGGCTGCGCTACCCCGGCCTCACGCTCACGGTGGCCAGCGATTGCGACCACTGGGTCGTGTTCGACGGCCTCGACGATGCGCTCTGCGTGGAACCACAGAGCGGCCCACCCGACGCGTTCACCATTGGCGGAGCAACAAGACTGCAGCCCGGCGACCTGCTGCAACGGCGAATGACCTTCCACTGGGCCCCCGAACCGTGAACAATGTGCACCCGACGGCGAGAAAAGTGAAAGGACGGTCCGGACCGACGCTCTGAACTGCTGAGGAGAAGGACCAATGACCGATGTCCGAGATGCGAACCGACGCACAGCTGGTCACCGCCTACACGGCGGGCGACCGGGGCGCGCTCGCAGGCATCTACGACCGCTTCTCCACCGGCCTGTACGACACGGCGGCAGCGATGCTGCGCGACCGGCACGAGGCCGCCGATGCGATGCAGGACGTGTTCCTGATCGCCGCCGAGCGGATGGGGCAGCTGCGCGAGCCCGAGCGGCTGAAGCCGTGGCTGTACGCCATCCTGCGCAACGAGGTGTACCGGCGCTCGCGCAAGCGCGGCAGGGCCCTGCCCACCGACTTCTCTGCTCTGACAGGGGGCGCTGAAATGGCCGCCCCGATCGCTCCCGACGCGGAAGGCGAAGCCGTGTCGGCCGCCGAACTCGCCGAACTCGTGCGCAGCGCCGCCTGCGGCCTGGACGAGCGCGACCAGCTGGTGCTGGAACTCAGCGTGCGCCAGGGCCTGCAGGGCGCCGACCTGGCCGCCGCCCTGGGCGTGAGCGCCGAGCAGAGCTACACGCTGGTGCACCGCATGCGCGACCGCGTCGACCGCAGCCTGGGCGCGCTGGTGGTGGCCCGTGCAGGCCGCAAGGACTGCGCCGACCTGGCCGACATTCTCCGCGGCTGGGACGGCGAGTTCACCGTGTTGATCCGCAAGCGGGTGGCCCGCCACATCGAGAGCTGCGAGACGTGCGAGCGCACCAAGAAGAAGGCCGCCCCGATCGCCCTGCTCGGTGTCTCGCCGGCGTTCGCCGCCCCGCCCTCACTGCGCGACCAGATCCTCGCCAAGGCCGGCCTGCCGGGTTCGGCGCCGCCTCACGCCTACACGTTCGATGCCGACGGCGGCTTCCCTCGCCTGGTTCGCCACCTGCGCCTGCCCGCGCTGCTGTTGGGCGGGGCGCTGGCCGTGCTGATCGGCGTGGGCGGCGGCGCGATCATCGCCGGGGCCGACGACGGCAGCGCCCCACCGACCGACAGCACCGTCACCACGGTGGCGGTGGAGACGACGGTCACCACGCTCACTCCCAGTACCACCGCCACCACCGAGGCGCCCACCACGCTCGCCCCGGTGCCGGGCAGCGTGGTGCTGTCGGGCGGGCTGATCGACCTCGAGGCCACTCGCACCTCGCGCAACCTCGACCTGTTCAACCCCGGCGGCCAGCCGATCGAGTTCGTGGTGCACGGCTCACAGGCACCGTTCACCATCTCCACGCTCGGTGGCACATTGCTGCCCGGCCAGCACCTCACGTTCACCGCCGCGCTGAACCGCACCGGCCAGCCCGAGGGCGACATCGAACGCACGCTCTCGGTCGTCGACTCGTACGGTGCCGCCGCCACGATCGTGCTGCGCGCCACGGTGGAGAACCCGCCGGTCGTGAACCTCAAAGGCCCCAGCGGCAAGGTGTGCTTCGGTCCCACGCAGACGGTGATCGGCTCGATCACCGACGAGTCGGCCCTGCAGACCCCGATCACGCTCACCTGGGCCGGGCCGACACCCGGCACGGTCGAGATGTTCGAGTACCGCGGCACCTGGACCGGCTACATGGTGATCAACAAGCCGGGCACGTACACCTGGAGCGTCACCGCCACCGACGTGCGCGGCAACAGCACCACCGTCGGCGACACGTTCACCGCCGAAACCATGTACTGCTGATTTCCTGACTGCTGACAGGTCCGGCTACCGGCGGGTAACCCGACGCCGATAGCCTCGACCCCCATGTCTGCAGTCGCACCGGGCGGCGCGAAGGGCCTCGACCCGAACGCTCCGCTGAAGATCGCCTACCTCACCTACCGGGGCAAGCCCCACGTGGGCGGCCAGGGTGTGTACACGCGCCACCTCACCAAGGCACTGGTGGACCTTGGCCACACCGTGGAGGTGTTCAGCGGGCAGCCCTACCCGGTGCTCGACGAGCGGGTCACGCTGCACAAGCTGCCCAGCCTGGATCTGTGGAACGAACACTTCCCCGGCCGGATGCCCGGCTACTGGGAGGTCAAGACCAAAGGCGACCTCGCCGAGGCGCTCACCCACCTGAAGGGCACGTTCGGCGAGCCACTCGCGTTCAGCGTGCGGATCTACGAAGCGCTGAAGAAGCGCCAGCGCGACTTCGACCTCGTGCACGACAACCAGTGCCTCGGCTACGGCATCCTCGGCGTGGAGAAGATGATCCCCACGATCGTCACGCTGCACCACCCGATCACCCGCGACCGGGCGCTGGAGATGGCGCACACGCCCAACCGGCGCAAGCGGCGCAGCATCGGCCGCTGGTACAACTTCGTGAAGATGCAGGGCCGCGTGGCCAGCCGCATGCCACGCGTGGTGGTGGTCAGCGAGAACAGCATCAAGGACATCCACGCCGACATGGGCGTCAGCCTGGATCGCATGCGCCTGGTGCCCGTGGGCGTCGACCCCGATCTGTTCACCGCGCTGCCGGGCATCACCCGCCAGACGGGCCGGTTGATCACCACCGCCTCGGCCGACGTGGCATTGAAGGGCCTCAGCTATCTGCTGGAAGCAATGGCCAAGCTGCGCACCGAGCGCGACGACATCCGCCTCACGATCATCGGCAAGCCCCGCGAAGGCGCCAGCAACGACCTGATCGACAGGCTGGGCCTGCGCCCGCACATCGACTTCGTGTCGGGCGTGAGCGACGAGCGCATCGTCGAGCTGTACGCCGAGGCCGAGCTGGCCGTGGTGCCCAGCCTGTACGAAGGCTTCAGCCTGCCCGCGATCGAGGCGATGTGCACCGGCATCTGCCTGGTGGCCACCGACGGCGGCGCGCTGCCCGAAGTGACGGGCCAGGACGGCGACACCGTGCTGCAGTGCAAGGCCGGCGACGTGGAGGCACTCGCCGCTGCGCTGCGCCGCGGCCTCGACCCCTCGCCCGAGGGCGCCGCTCTGCGCGCCCGCATCGGCGCCGCCGGCCGCCAGCGCGTGGTGGAGCGCTGGAGCTGGAAGCACTGCGCCCAGCTCACGGTCGATCAGTACCGCGAGGTGCTGGCGATGCCGGCCAACGTGCAGAAGCTGCGCACGAACGGCCGGATCTGAACGGTGCTGGCGGACTGACATGTTGACGATCCGATTCGACCGGCTGGGCCTGCGACCCGGCGACCTCGTGCTCGACGCCGGTGCCGGCTTCGGCCGCCACGCGTTCCAACTCGCCCGCCTGGGCGCCAACGTGGTGGCGCTCGACTACTCCGCCGACGAGATGGTGGCCACGCGCAACACGTTCGGCGCGATGGCCGAGGCCGGCGAGATTCCCATGCAGCGCTACGTCGGCACCCTGCAGGGCGACGCCACCCGCCTGCCGTTCGCCGACGGGTCGTTCGACCGGGTGATCACCAGCGAGGTGCTGGAACACATCCAGGCCGACACCGACGCGATCGCCGAACTCGTGCGCGTACTGAAGCCAGGGGGCACGTTCGCGGCCACCGTGCCCACGTGGTACCCCGAGAAGCTCAACTGGATGCTCAGCGACGAGTACCACGCCCCCAAGTCGGTGGGCGGGCACGTGCGCATCTACAGCGCCACCGAGCTGAAGGCCAAGCTGCGCACCGCCGGCCTGACAGTGACCGGCAGCCACCACGCACACGCGCTGCACTCGCCGTACTGGTGGCTGAAGTGCGCCGTGGGCCCGCGCCGCGACGACCACCCGCTGGTGGCTCGCTACCGCCAGCTGCTCGAGTGGGAGATCATCACGCAGCCCAAGGGCATGGCCGTGCTGGAGCGGGCCCTCGCCCCGGTGATGGGCAAGAGCTTCATCGTCTACGGGCGCAAGCCGTGACCCGCTCTCCCATACCCAACATCCCCGGCGTGCTGTCGTGCGACGAAGTGGTGCAGACGGCCGAGTCGATCGCGTCGCTGCAACTCGACACCGGCATGATCCCGTGGTTCCCGGGCGGCCACTGCGACCCGTGGAACCACGTCGAGACCGCGATGGCGCTCGACGTGGCCGGCCTGCACACCGCGGCCGAGCGGGCCTATGAGTGGCTGATGGGCATCCAGCTCGCCGATGGCAGCTGGTGGAACTACTACCTGCCCGACGGCAGCGTGGAAGAGGCCAAGCTCGACACCAACGTGTGCGCGTACATCGCCACCGGCGTGTGGCACCACTGGCTGTGCACCTGGGATCGCGGTTTCGTCGACCACCTGTGGCCCACCGTGCGCCGCTCGCTCGACTGGGTGCTGTCGATGCGCCGGGCCGACGGCTTGGCCCTGTGGGCCCGCACGGCCCACGACACACCGTGGGGCTACGCACTGCTCACCGGCTCGTCCAGCATCGCTCACGCACTGCGCTGCGGGGCGTTGCTGGCCGATCTGATCCGCGAGCCGCGGCCCGACTGGGTAGCAGCGGCCGACATCATGGCGCAACGAGTCGCCCACCACCCTGAAGCCTTCGAACCGAAGGAACGCTGGGCGATGGACTGGTACTACCCCGTGCTCTCGGGCTGCCTCACCGGCGAAGGTGCGCACGCCCGCTTGGCGGAGGGTTGGCCGGTGTTCGCGATGGACGGCAAGGGCATCCGCTGCGTCAGCGACGAGCCGTGGGTCACCGCCAGCGAGACCGCCGAAGCCTCGATCGCCTATGCGGTGGTGGGCGACATGGCCACCGCCACCGATCTGCTCGCCTGGACCCGCCCCCATCGGCGCCCCGACGGCGCCTACGACACCGGCATCGTGTACCCCTCGCTCGTGCGCTTCCCGCCCGAGGAAACCAGCGCCTACACCGGCGCCGCGGTCATTCTCGCCGCCGACGCGATCACCGGTGCCGGCCCCGCCAGCAACGTGTTCGTCGCCCGCCCCGGCTGACATCCCACCCCACATTCCCCCCCACCCCACATTCACGAGGGTTTCGGTGAGGGCAGGTCACGCCGGAACCCTCGGGAATGCTGGTCACTCGGCGGCGGGCAGGGCCAGCACCTTAGCCACGCGCTGGTCGCCGGGCCCCAGGTACTCGGCCAGCACACCCACCACTCGCTGACGGTCGAGTGTGCCCGCGAGGGCCATCGCCTCCAGGTCGGCCCAGTCCTTCGTACGGTCGAAGAACGCCTTGAACACGGCGAGGTCGGTGCACGACAGGAACGGCACATCGGCCCCGTTGAACGGCTCGCGACGAGCACGCAGCGACACATCCGCGTGGAACGGCGTGGTGTTCATGAACACGTCGACCGGTGTGCGCTCCCACCACAGCCGCACCTGGCCGTCGCGAACCAGCAGCGCGCGATCGCCCGGCGTGTGCAGCACCTCGGGGGGCAACGCCGCCAGCAGATCGTCGACCCGCTCGACCCCCACGAACACGTTGACGTCGATGTCGATCGTGCCGCGGGCCTGCTGCGTGCACCACGCAAGGGCCAGCGCACCACCGAAGGCGTGCGACAACCGGGCCGCGTCCAACGCGCGGTGCACGGCCACGATGCGATCGGCGAGCGTGCTCATGCCCAGCCGAATGGTGGGCAGCGCAGGGTCGGGGCATGGCGAGCCGGGAAGTGCTCGGCAAGATCGAGTACGTCCAGCAGTTCCTCACCACGTTGGGCGAGATCGGGCAGCGACCGCACGATGCACGGCTCGAGGTCGAAGCCGGCGGCGCGCACCAGCCGGTCGAGCGTGTCGCCGCCGGGCACCACGCGACCAGCCTCGTAGGCGGAGAGCGTCGCGTGCGACGTATGGCCACGCGCGGCGAGTTGCCGCAACGACATCGAGGCACGAACTCGAACCCCGCGCAGCACGTCCGCAGACTTCACTCCGACATGGTATCTGATCTAGTACCATCTCCACATCAACCACGTCCGGATAACGTCGTGATCGTGGACCCCGACGTGCGCTTCTCCGATGCGCTCGAGCAGTGGCTGCACAGCGACGCCCCGAAATCGTTGGGGTCGATGAACGAGGTCTTCGCGGAGAAGACGTTCGCGGTCGCGATCGCGATCCTGATGGCGGTGTCGGCCACCCCGCTCCCCACCGGTGGCATCACGCTCGTGTTCCAGATCGGCGCCGGCCTGATGGCTGCACAGATGGTGCTGGGGCGGCGCACGATCTGGGTGCCGAAACGCTGGTGCCACCACGAGATGGGTCGCACCACCACCACGCGTACCGTGCCGTTCCTGGTGCGCCGAGTGCGCTGGCTCGAAGGGCACTCGCGGCCGCGGTGGGCGCGACTGTTCCATCAACGATGGTTCCTGCGGCTGCAGGGTCTCGTCATCGTCGTGCTCGCGATCGTCGCCTCGCTGGCACCGCCGTTCACGTTCCTCGACACGCTGCCCGCGCTCGGCGCGGTCATGATCGCCGCGGCGATCATGCTGGAAGACATCGTGGTGTTGATCGTCGGGTACATCATCGGCACCGGCGGGATCGTGCTGTTCATCAGCGTCGGGGCGGCGATGGTGCGGCTGGTCGAGCGACTGTTCTGACCCGGGTCGACCCGACGGCCGGGTCGTGGCACGATGAGTTCATGCCGTTCCCCACCGCTGACGCACTGCACACCATCGCCGAGCATTCACTGCGCGCCTGCGGGGCCGACGCGTTCGCTGCCGGTCCGCACCTCGCACGCACCCCGATCACCGGCACCACGATCGGCTCGGTGGGTGCCACCGTCGACGCGGCAACAGCAGTGGAGCGTGCCACCACTGCATTCCTCACGTGGCGCACCACGCCCGCCCCGGTGCGCGGCGAGCTCGTGCGCCGCATCGGCGAACAACTACGCGCACACAAGGGCGATCTCGCCCGCCTAGTCCAACTGGAGGCCGGCAAGATCGAGAGCGAAGCGCTGGGTGAAGTGCAGGAGATGATCGACATCTGCGACTACGCGGTCGGCCTCAGCCGCCAGTTGCAGGGCCTCACGATCGCCAGCGAGCGCCCAGGACATCGGTTGATGGAGCAGTGGCTGCCACTCGGCCCCACCGTGGTGATCACCGCGTTCAACTTCCCGGTCGCGGTGTGGGCCTGGAACGCGGCCCTCGCGTTGGTGTGCGGCAACCCGGTCATCTGGAAGCCCAGCGAACTCACCCCGCTCACTGCATTGGCCACTCACGGCCTGTTCGAACAGGCCACCAAGGGCCTCGACGTACCCGCCCACCTCAACCAGGTGCTGTTGGGCGACGGCTCGGTGGGCGCCGCGCTGGTGGCGCACGAGGGCGTGCCGCTGGTGTCGGCAACGGGCAGCACCGCGATGGGCCGCAAGGTGGGGCCTGTGGTGGCTGCCCGCTTCGGGCGCAGCATCCTCGAACTGGGTGGCAACAACGCCGCCATCATCACCCCCAGCGCCGACGCCGAGTTGGTGGTGCGCGGGGTCACCTTCGCCGCCGCCGGCACGGCCGGGCAGCGCTGCACCAGCCTGCGCCGCCTGCTCGTGCACCGCTCGCGGCTCGACGAAGTGGTGGGTCGGCTGACGCCCGCGTTCGCCAGCCTGCCGATCGGCAGCCCGCTGGAGAAGGGCACGCTGGTGGGCCCGCTGATCACCTCGACGGCGCTGGTCAACATGCAATCCGCGCTCGCCGCCGCGAAGGCCGACGGCGGCACCGTCGTGGTGGGTGGCGAGCGCCACTTCGCCGATGAGGCGCCCGAGGCCGCATACGTGCGCCCGGCGATCGTGGCGATGCCCGGCCAGACACAGATCGTGCACACCGAGACGTTCGCCCCGATCCTGTACGTGATGGCCTACGACTCGTTCGACGAGGCCGTGCAGTTGCACAACGAAGTGCCCCAAGGTCTGGCCAGCAGCATCTTCACCACCGACCTGCGCGAGGCCGAGGCGTTCATGTCGGCCGCCGGCAGCGACTGCGGCATCGCCAACGTGAACATCGGCCCCAGCGGCGCCGAGATCGGTGGCGCGTTCGGCGGCGAGAAGGCCACCGGCGGCGGCCGCGAGAGCGGCAGCGACGCCTGGAAGGGCTACATGCGCCGGGCCACGAACACGATCAACTACTCCAACGCCCTGCCACTCGCGCAAGGGGTCGAATTCGGCTGACCCAGCCCATTCCCGAGGGTTTCGGCGTGACCAGCCCACGTTGAAACCCTCGGGAACGGCATCGGTCAGGCGACGCGGCGGAGGATGCGGAGGCTGCCGGTGGCGCTGAGCAACTGGAAGCGGCCGCTCTCCACCGCCGGGCGGAAGATCTGCTCGTACGGCGGACGGCCACCGTCGGCCGGATCGGGGAACACGTCGTGGATGGCCAACGTGCCGCCCACGACCACACGCGGCGTCCAGCCCTCGTAGTCGAGCCGCGCCGGTTCCTCACCGTGGCCACCGTCGATGAACAGGAACGCCAGCGGCGACGCCCAATGCGCGGCCACTGCGGCCGACTGCCCCACCACGGCGAACACCACGTCCTCCAGCCCGGCGTCGTGGATCGTGTCGCGAAAGCGCGGCAGGGTGTCCATCTTGCCGGTGCGCTGGTCGACCGTTTTGGGGTCGTGGTGCTCCCAACCGGCCTGGTTCTCCTCGCTGCCACGGTGGTGATCGACCGCGAACAGCACCGTGCCACATGCGCGGGCAGCGCCACCCAGCCACACGGTGCTGCGCCCGCAGTACGAGCCCACCTCCAGGAACGGCAGCCCGGGCACCGTGGCGCCGGCAGCCAGCGCAGCGGTGTACAGCGCGTCGCCCTCCTCCGGCGGCATGAAGCCGGTGGCGGCGAGCGCGTGGGCGCGCAGTGAGGGGTCGAGCGTGGGGGCGGGCATCGGCTGGCACCATACCGGCCGCGCGAATCCGTTGCCGCGTCGTGACACGGAGCCTGCGAGAATGCCCCCTGCATGACCGACCTCAACCAACTCGTCTCCCTGCTCGACCTGGAACAGATCGAGGTCAACCTCTTCCGCGGTGTCTCGCCCGACGAGAACCGTCAGCGTGTGTTCGGCGGGCAGGTGGCCGGCCAGGCACTGGTGGCAGCCACCCGCACGGTGGAACCCGGCCGTGCGGCCCACTCGCTGCACGCCTACTTCCTGCGCCCCGGCGACCCCACCAAGCCGATCCTGTACGACGTCGACCGCATCCGCGACGGCAAGAGCTTCACTACCCGGCGCGTGGTGGCCATCCAGAACGGCCGCGCGATCTTCAATCTGCAGGCCAGCTTCCACATCCCCGAGGTCGGCCTCGACTACCAGACACCCCCGCCGCTCGACGTGCCGCGGCCCGAGTCGTTGCCCGACTTCAAAGAGCGGATGGCACCGTACAAGGACAAGATCGGCGAGTTCTACGACCGGCCGCGCCCGATCGACGTGCGCTACGTGGACACCGACCCGATGACTCGCAGCGGCATCCCCGCGTATGGCCAGCGCGTGTGGCTGCGGGCCGACGGCACGTTGCCCGACGACCCCGTGTTGCACGCGTGCATCGTCACCTACGCCAGCGACATGACCCTGCTCGACACCGCGATCCTGCCGTTCGGGATGTCGTGGGAGACCCCTGGCATGCAGATGGCCAGCCTGGATCACGCGATGTGGTTCCACCGCCCGTTCCGCGCCGACGAGTGGTTGTTGTACGTGCAGTCGCCGATCTCCACGCACGGATCCCGCGGGCTGTCGGGCGGCAACATCTACACTGCCGACGGCCAGCTGGCCGTCAGCGTGTCGCAGGAGGGTCTCGTGAGGGTGGCGAACCTATGAGGCTGCGACTGCTCGGCTGCTGCCTCGCAGCCGCCATCGCCGTCGCCGGCTGCACCGACGACGACACGGGTTCGGGCGACACCGCAGGTTCCACGGGCGGCGACGCCTCGACCGCACCCACCATTGCCGGAACGGATGGGGGTGCCACCACCACCGAGCAGCTGGGAACGCCGGCGGCTTCCGACGTGCAGTTGGTGGAAGTCGTCTCCGGCCTCAGCCGCCCGGTGGACCTGGTGTGGCGCGACGGCGACGCCGACCCCTACCTGGTGCAGCAGGACGGCACCATCCTGCGCATCCGCGATGGACAGGTCGCCGAGACCGTGCTCGACGTGCACGAGCTGATCGTCAGCGAGGGCGAACAGGGGCTGCTCGGCCTCGCCTTCCACCCCACCGACGCGCTCGCGTACGTCAACTACACGGACCGCGATGGCGACACGACCGTCGCCGAATACGGCGTCGCCGACGACGGCACGCTCGACCCGGCCAGTGTCCGCACGGTGCTGCAGATCGATCAGCCGTATGCCAACCACAACGGCGGCAAGATCGTGTTCGGTCCCGATGGCTACCTGTACATCGGCATGGGCGACGGTGGAGCGGCCGACGACACCGATCGCCGGGCGCTCGACCCGAGCGACCTGCTCGGCAAGATGCTGCGCATCGACCCCGCGGCCGGCGACGGCGCCCCCTACACGATTCCCGCCGACAACCCGTTCGTCGACGTCGCCGGTGCGCGGCCCGAGATCTGGGCGACCGGTCTGCGCAACCCGTGGCGGTTCAGCTTCGACTCGGCCACCGGCGACCTCTGGATCGGCGACGTGGGCCAGGGCCTGTGGGAAGAGATCGATGTCGCCTGGGCCGAACAAGGTGGCGGCAAGGGCCTCAACTTCGGGTGGAGCGCGTGGGAAGGCACTCACCGCTTCAACGACGACCAGTCGGCCGACGGGGCAACGCCCCCGGTGCACGAGTACCCCCACGGCGATGACGGCTGCTCGGTGTCGGGCGGAGCGGTCTACCGCGGCACCACGATCAGCTCGCTGCGCGGCTGGTACGTGTTCGCCGACTATTGCAGCGGCAAGGTCTGGGCGTTGCACACCACGATCGACGGCACGGCAACGGTCATCCCGCTACTGACGCAGGGCAACCCGTCGGCCATCGTCGCCGGGCCCGACGGCGAGCTGTACCTGCTCGATCACAACGGCACGGTGTACAGCTTCCAGCCGGCCTGACCCGGCCGCGGCTCGTCAGCCCACGCGAGCGAACTCGACGGTCCGTTCGACGGGATCGGCCGCCACCAACTTCACGCGAATCGGATCGCCCGGCTTCACGCCGTGAGCGCGAACGCGCGCCTTCACCGCCACCGTGGTGAGCTGGATACGCGTGCCGTCTTCGTCGTCGTCGGTGACGATCGCGTCGAACGTGTCGCCTTCCGAACCGTGCAGTATCACCGCCTCGGCGAGGTCGACCACCGCCCGTTCGATCGTGTTCGACATCCGATCGGCCTTCGCCATCGTGGCCGGCAGCTCGGGGATCGCCGCGGCCACCTGCTCGGGCACGGGGTTGCCATTGGCGATCGCGAGCACGGTTTCCACCACGTGGCGGTCGGCCAAGCGACGCAGCGGCGCGGTGGCGTGCGCATACGTGGCGGCCATGGCTGCGTGCCAGGGCACCACACCCGCTTCGTAGGGGCGGTATTCGGCACCGCCACCGGCGCGCCGCGCCGCCATCATGAACGCTGCATCAGCGGGCCGGGCGCCGTCGAGCGTGCGCGAGAACTGTTCGAGCGAGTGACCCGCGGGCCACTGCAGACCGAACGCGGTTGCTGTGTGCCGCAGCCGGCGGACGGCGCGTTCGTCGGGCGCCTCCATCACACGGAACAGGCCCACACCGGCGGTCTGCATCGCGTCGGCAACGGCCAAGTTCGCGGCCAGCGACATCGCCGCGTTCTGATCCTCGCTGGGCAGGCGCGGGCGGAACGTCAGCCGGTAATGGCCGCCCTCGTGATGCACGTGCTGCTCGGGCGGATCGATGATGCCCGCACCACGGGCCGCCTCCGCGGCAGCCACTCGGCGGGAGAACTCGTCGAACCCGGCCGGCAGGTCGGCGGCGGTGACCGTGTCGTACGCAAGCTTGGCCCGGCTGTGGATCAGCGCGCGCTCGGCACCGTCGAGCCGCGCGGTGCCGGCAGCGTCGAGCCGCACCTGGAACACCACCGCCGGCCGCGGGCCGTCGGGCAGCAGGCTCGCCGCCCCTTCGGCCAGTGAGCGCGGGTAGAGGCCCGCCTTGCCATCGGGAAGGTACAAGGTGCTGCCCCGCTGCCACGCCTCGGTGTCGAGCGGGTCGCCCGGTTGCACGAACCACCCGACGTCGGCGATCGCGTAGTGCAACAGCAGGTCGTCGCCCGCCCACTCGATCGTGAACGCCTGGTCGAGGTCGGTGCTGGTGGCCGGGTCGAGCGTCACGAACGGCTGGTCCGTGCGGTCGACGTGAGCAGTGGGCGCACGACGGGCAGCTTCGGCCGCAGCCGCTTCGACGGCCGGGCTGAACCCCGCAGGCACCTGGAACTGCGTGCGGATCGCCGCCAGTCCCGAGTCGAGGACGTGGCCGTCGTCGACCAACGCTCGCATCAGCGGCGAGCACCCATGAACATGCCCTTGAGCGCGTCGTAGTGCTCGATGCAGTGCCCGGCGCCCATGACCACGGCCTCGAGCGGCATGTTCGACATGCGCACCGGCGTGTTCGTTTCCTTCTCGATGCGCTGCGCCAGGCCGCGCAGCATGCCACCGCCACCCACGAGGTACATACCGCGGACGAGGAAGTCTTGCGCCAGCTCGGGCGGCGCTTTCGCCAGGCAGCGCACCACGGACGACGTGATGCTGGTGACCACGTCGTCGATCGCGAAGCGCACTTCCTCGGGCGTCAGCACCACGGTGCGCGGCAACCCGGTCATCAGGTCGCGGCCGCGTACTTCGGCTTGGCTTTCGTCTTCGGTGGGCGACGCCGAGCCGATGGCCAGCTTCACTTCTTCGGCCGTGCGTTCGCCGATGGCGATGCCGTGCTCGCGCCGTACGTACGACTGGATCGCCGCGTCGATGTCGAAACTGCCGACGCGCACGGCTTCGAGGGCGACGATGCCGCCGAGGCTGATGACCGCCGACTCGCTGGTGCCACCACCGATGTCGATGACCATGTTGCCGACTGGTTCGTCGATGGGCAGGTCGGCGCCGATCGCGGCTGCCATCGGCTGCTCGATGAGCTGGGCGTCCTGCGCACCGGCACGGCGGGCCGCGTCGGTGACGGCACGACGCTCGACCTCGGTGATCGCAGACGGCACGCAGATGACCACCTTCGGGCGGGTGAACCGGCTGACGCCCACGCGCTGCAGCAGCAGGCGGATCATCCGCTCGGTGATCTCGAAGTCGGTGATCGCGCCACCGCGCAGCGGCCGCACGGCAACGATGTAGCCGGGGGTGCGACCGATCATCTGCCACGCTTCGCGGCCCGTGGCCAGCACCTCACCGGTTTGGCGGTTGAGCGCGATCACGGAGGGCTCGTTGAGCACGATGCCCTTGCCCTTCATGTAGACGAGCGTATTGGCCGTGCCGAGGTCGATGGCGAGGTCGCGGGCCATGGGTCAGCGCCGACCCCACTGGTCGTCGTCGCGGTTCTGCGAGCGCACGCGGTCGAACGACTCGCGGCGCCGTTCGGGCGACAGGGCATCGATGTGCCGCTGGAAGTTGGTGAGCCCCGACTCGCGCCGGTGCTTGCGCCGGCCGTACAGATAGAACGCGCCGGCGACAGCGAAGACGCCGATGATGAACAGCCACGTCATGCCGCACCACCATCGGCAGTGGCCACCGCGGCAGCGCTGACCGGCTGGTGAGCGCCCGTGCCCCAATCGGCGCCTTCGGCCCACACTTCGTGCTTCCAGATCGGGGCACTGGCCTTCAACGCGTCGATCGCGTAGCGCGCGGCCTCGAACGCCTCGGGGCGATGCGGCGCGCTGACGACGGCAACGACGGAACTCTCGCCCAACTCCAGCCGCCCGGTGCGGTGCAGCAGCACGACGCGGCCCGTGTCGGGCCAGCGGTGGCGCAGTTCGGCATCGATCTTCTCGAAGCTGGGAACCACCTGCTGCTCGTAGGCCTCGTAGGTGAGATGCTGCACGTCGTGACGCAGTGTGCCCTGATCGTCGACGGCATGGTCGCGGACGGTGCCGCTGAACAGCACCACGGCACCGCAGGCAGGCAGCACACACCATTCGTACGCTGCTGCGATGGGCATCACCTGGTCGGTGAGGCCCAACCACGAGTTGCCGGTCGCCGGAGGTTGCACAACTGCGCATGGTAGCCGTGATCGCGGTCCCCGCCACTGGGAGACCATCGGGAGAAGGGTCGCGGAGCAGCCGCGCCGCCGCAGATTGCGCCGCGCGACGACACAAGCACCGCGATCCTCACTAACCTGACCGCTTCGTGAGCCCTAGCGACTGGAACGACGACGAGCAGCAGCAGCCTGCGCCGTTGCCGGCCCACGAGCGTGTGTGGCGACACCCCAGCGAGATCGGCGAGCAGGTCTGGCGCCAGACCGAGCCGCCGCTGGCGATCGGCCGTGGTCTCACTGCCGCCACCGGTGTGGTGGGCAGCGTGCTCGGCGTGACGCTGCTGTGGGCGATGCTCAGCACCGAAGCCGGGCGCGGCGCCGTCGCCACCGCCCGCTCCACGATCGTCACCCTCACCGAACACGACTTCGGCACCGGTCTGACCACCGGGGTCACCGACACCACCGCGAGTCCGTCCACCACTGTTCGCCGCACGACTCCCGCCACGAGCCCCCCATCGACATCGGCTACCGGCCCCGTCGACCACCTGGTCGGCGCACCCTTGCCCACCTGGCAGGTGCATTCACCGGCGCGGTCGAACATCGAATCCACGCAGGGCTCGCTGGTGCCGCCCACCCCCACGGTCCTCGCGGTGCCGGTCAACGGGGGCACGCTGGCGATCACCACGTCGGCAGCAGTTGCCGACGCGGTGCAGGTGCAACTGGAGCTGCCCGACGGCAGCGAAACCGCGGCGCGGGTGCTGTTCGTCGATGAGCGCACCGGTCTCGCCGTGCTGGCACCGAACACGCTGCAGTCCTCTGCCTCGTTCACCGTCGCGGCCGACATCCAGCCGGGCGACGAACTCACCTTCCTCGGTGGCGAGCCCGTCACCATCACCGTCGCCGCCGATGGCTCGATGACCGGCCAGTGGGCCGACGACGAGTCGATGCCCGAGGGGGCACCCGTGGTGAACCAGCGCGGCGAGCTCGTGGCGCTGTGCTCGCACCAGACCGAGCAGGCCGCCGGCGAGGGCGATGCCCATCTCGTCACGCTGGAGACGCTCGACGACATCCAACAGGCCATGGCCGCGTTCCAAGGAGTTGCCCCGGTGTGGCTGGGCGTCGTGATCAACGACGACCCCAGCGGCGACCTCAGCGTCGGCGCCGTCGACCCAGCGGGGCCTGCCGCGCTGGCGGGCCTCACCGCCGGCGACGTGATCGTCGCACTCGACGACAACCCGATCGCCGACTGCCGCGAGCTGATTGCCCAGCTCGGGATGCACCGGGCCGGCGACGTGGTGCGATTTTCGGTGCTCCGGGCCAACGGCACGAAACAGATCGTGACGGTCACGCTCGCCGGCGCGAAGACCACGCTCTAGGCGAGGTGCCGCGAGAACGTCGGCGCGTCAGCGGCGGCGAGCACGGGCCCGGCGCACGGCCCGGATGATCAACAGGGTGATCGCCAGGATCACGGCACCCAGGCCACCGAGGGCGATCTCTTGGCGACGCTTCGGCGACACCATGGTCCACCACTTCGCCTCGGTGCCTTCCACGTACGCCTGCTCGTTGGTGACAGTGGGGTTCCAGCCGGCGTCCTTCAGCCGATCGTTGGCCACCAGCCACGGCCAGCGCGTGTAGCTGCGCAGGCCAGGCGGGATGGGGCCGCGTTGGAACCGCCAACGGAAGCTGATGATGAACTCGTTGAGCTGGTCGGGCAAGCGCACGCGCGGTACGGCACCGGCGAGCGCGCGCACCCGTTCGCCGGCGACCCAACCGTCGGGAGCCACGTTGTACACACCGTCGAGCCGTTGCTCGACCGCAAGCAGTACGGCGCTGGCGAGATCGTCGAGGTGCAGGAACTGCGCCGGCGGATCATCCTCGCCCATCCGCTGGCCCATGCCGGCTGCGAGTGCGCTGGCGAGCCGACTGGTGCCGTCAGCGGCCATCGCGATCGCGGGACGCAGGACGGTGACAGTGCGACCCGGCTTCGCATGACGCCACGCGTCGACCAGCTGCTCGGCGGCACCCAGCTGGCGGGCGAAGGGGAACTCCACATCGGGCCGCAGCAGCGCATCCTCAGTGAGCGGCACGGGGTTGTTGGCCCATGCTCCGTACACCATCGCCGACGACACCAGCACCACATGGCTGGCCTGCTCGCACTGGGCCAGGGCGTTCACCAGCCCGGCCAGCGCGCTCTCGCCGCGAGCAGCCCGCGCGTCGGCATCGGTGGCCGCGAGCCACACCATCACATCGCAATCCGCCGCCTTGCCGGCGCGCACGCTGTCGCTGCCCGCCAGCAGGCGCAGCACCCGCGACCCCAGCCCGTCGCTGCCGTCGCCCACCCACACCGGGCTGGCCGTCGTGGTACCGGTCGTCGCGCTCATGCCCCCGACGCTATCTCCCGGCCCACCCCCGCGAGGCCGTGGGTGAGGGCTTGGTGAGAGGTTGGCGGACGCGAGCGGGTGCGCGCCGGCGAGCCGTAGGCTTCCCACATGGCAGACGACTTCGATCCGGCCTCGAACCCGTTCGGCAACTTGCCGATGTTCGGCGACCTGGCCAAGGCGCTCGCCGGGCAGGGCCCGCTCAACTGGGATGCCGCGCGTCAGTTCGCCGCACTCGCCAGCGCTGGTGGAGCCTCCGAGCCGAACGTCGACCCGACGGTGCGCATCGCCCTCGAGAACCTCGCCCGCATCGTGGAGATGCACGTGCGCGAGATCACCGGCTTCGAGGCTGCGTTCCCCGAGATCACCCCGGTCACCAAGAGCGTGTGGGCCCACCGCACGCTCGAGGCCTACCGCCCGCTGTTCACCGAGATGGCCACGTCGCTGGGCCGCAAGCCCACCGGCGCCGAGATCGACGAGCTCAGCCAAGCCGACCCGATGATGGCGATGATGGCCAACCTCAGCCAGATGATGCAGCCGGCGATGATGGGCATGGCCGTCGGCTCGATGGTGGGCCGCATGGCGTTGCGCACGTTCGGCCAGTACGACCTGCCGATCCCGCGGAGTGATCATGCGATCCTCGTGGTGCCCGCCACGATCGACCAGTTCGCCACCGAGTGGAGCCTGCCGGTCGACGAGATGCGGTTGTGGGTGCTGGCCCAGGAGATGATCGGCCACACGCTGTTCTCCATCCCCGCGCTGCGCGACCAGTTCACTGCGCTGGTGCGCCGCTACGTGGGCGGCTTCCGCCCCGACCCCAACGCGGTCGCCGAACAGCTCAGCCAGCTCGACATGAGCGACGCCGGCGACCCGACGCAGGCGATGCAGCAGCTGCTCTCCGACCCGGCCCTGCTGCTGGGTGCTGTGCAATCGCCCGAGCAGGCCGCGCATGCTCCGCAGCTCGATGTCGCCGTGGCCACCGTGGTGGGCGCGGTCGACTACCTGGTCGATTCGGTGGCAGCTCGCGTGATCGGCGGCGATGCACTGCGCATCGCCGAGGCCGTGCGCCGCCGCCGCGTGGAAACCTCGCCCGACGACCTGTTCGTGCAGCGCCTGCTGGGCCTGCGCCTCACGCAAGATCAGGTGCAGCGCGGCAAGACGTTCACCGCCGGGGCAGCCGATCGTGTCGGCGAGGGTCGCCTCACCGAGTTGTTCGCCAAGCCCAACCCGCTGCCCACGCCGGCCGAGTTCGACGCCCCTGGTTTGTGGATCGCCCGCCTCGAGCTGTAGCTCAGCCCAGCTCGACCAGCTAGTCCACCTCGGCCGGGCCGAGGCCGAACTGAGTGCGCACGTCCACGAACTCGGGCATGCGCAAGCTGCGCCGCAGCCAGTTGGCGCCGTCGCACACCAGCGTGTGCCCGCTGATGTAGCTGGCGAACGGCGAGCACATGAACGCTGCGGCCCAACCCAGTTCGTGCACGCGACCGACTCGGCCGGCGGGCACGGTGCGGTCGCGCTCGTCGGCGGCCAGCTTGTCGTGCTGCATGTGCGCGGGCAGGTCGTCGTGCGGGAACAGGCCGGGGGCGAGGCCGTTCACGCGGATGCCGTGCGGCGCCCACTCGACGGCCAGCGACTGGGTCATGTTCACCACACCGGCCTTCGCCGCGGCGGAATGCGCGGTGCCGGGTCCGCCGGTCCAGGAATACGTGGCGGCGATGTTGAGGATGCATCCGCCGCCACCGAGGGCGATCCGTCGGCGGGCGAACTCGGTGCTGCAGAAGAACGTGCCGTCGAGCACGATGTCGGTGACGGCCCTCCAGCCCTTGGGCGTCATGTCCTCGGCCGGCTGCGGGAAGTTGCCCGCGGCGTTGTTGATCAGGATGTCGACCGGCCCGAGGCGCGCCTCCACCTCGTCGAACGCGACGGCGATGGCATCAGGGTCGCGTACATCGACGGCCACCGCGATCGCCTGCGCCCCCAAGGCCTCGATCGCGGCCACGCCGGCAGCGAGGTGTTCGGGCTTGCGGCTGGCGATCGCGATCGACGCACCCGAGCGGGCGAGCTCGGTGGCCATCGCCTTGCCGAGGCCGGTGCCGCCGCCGGTGACCATGGCCACGGAGCCGGCGAGCACGTGCGAGTTGAAGATGCCGGTACCGACGGGAAGGGGTTCGGGGTAGGCCATGGTTCAGCGTCCTTCGTACTGGGGGGTCCGGCCTTCGCGGCGGGCCGTCTTGGATTCCTGGTAGTCGGCGCTGGTGAACATCGCCACCTGCGCATTGAGTTCACCCACGAGGCCGTCGCGGAACGAGCCATTGTGCGCCTGTTCGATCAGCCCCTTGGCCATGCCCACCGCCAGCGGCGACAGCGCGGCGATCTTCTTCGCCAACGCGAGCGCAGTGTCATCGAGCTCCTCGGGCTGCACGAGCTGCTCGACGAGGCCCCACTCGTAGGCGGTGGCCGCGTCGATGCGCTGGCCGCCGATGATCATCAGCTTCGCCCTGCCGGGCCCGATCAGGCGGGGCAGTAGCTGCGTGGCGCCGGTGTCGGGCACGAGCGCGAACCCCACCTCGGGCAGGCCGAATTTGGCGGTGGTGTCGCAGATGCGGATGTCGGCCGCGAGCGCCGTCTCCATGCCGCCGCCGATCACGCCACCCTTCAGCGCGGCGATCACCACCTTCGTGCTCTCCACCGTCTCCTGGCGCACCATCTGGTGGCGGCGCACGAACGAGTAGTCGCTCTCGCCACCGGCCCGGTGGCCGAGCACGGTGGTGTCGCGCCCCGAGCAGAAGCTCTTGCCGTTGCCGCGCAGCAGCACCGCGCGCACCTCGGGGGCCTCGATCGCCCAACGCATCGCCGTCTTGGCCTGCGCTCCCATCTCGTCGTCCATCGCGTTGTGGCGGTCGGGACGGTTGAACGTGACGATGCCCACGCCGTCCGCCAGTTCGGTGAGCACGAGTTCGCTGTCGGCCATGGCGGTCCCCTTCGTCGGTCAAATCATCACCTGTTTTAGCCTGTCGGGGTTCACGAGGCCTGGTCGTGGGGAGACGCTGACGCGCTCGACCCTGGAGCAGCTCGACGCGGCAGCGCCCGGGTGTACTGCACGCACGCCTCCTCCGCGACCCATCGCGTGGCTTGGCACTGCGTGACGCACCTGGATATCGTGCTTCCACGGGTATCACGGCGGTGCCCCTGTAGAGGCGGAAAGAGGTACTGAAGATGGTTCGTAAGTCTGTTGCCCTGTGCGCGGCAGCGTGCATGGTTCTTGTCGGGTGTGGGAGTGACGACAAGAGCTCCCAGAAGCTGCCCAATCGAGATGAGTTGGTCGCCCAGATCGTCGATGCCGGTGGCGTTGACCAGGCAGTCGCTGAGTGCGCGGCCGACGCGTTGTTCTCGACGATGTCGGACGCCGATCTGCAGCTCATCAACAGCGGCAAGGAGCCGAGCGCAGAGGGCAAGACGGCGTTCACCAACGCCGTGCTCGACTGCATGTCGGGTGGGACTGAACCGATGACCACCGAACCGGTCACGACCGATGCGCCCACGACCGTCGCAGCGACGACCGGCGAGCTGTCCCAGTGGGCCGACTCGGGCGAGGCGACAACGCAATACGGCGAGAATGCATGGTCCGCCGATCAGGCCGCTGGAGCGCCGAACGTCACGGAGTGCGGCGACAACTCGAGCGCGTGGGCACCGCTCACCACCAATGAAGTCGCTGTGCTGACCGTGACGTACGCCAAGGCCGTCGTGCCCTCGGAGGTGACTGTGGTTCAGTCGTACCACCCCGGCACCATCACGATGGTCGAGGTGATCGATGCCGACGGCAACGCGACCACGATCTACACCGGCCTCGCCGCAGAGGCCGCGACGTGCCCCCTGAGCCAGGTGTTCGCGATCACCGACGTCACCACCGCTGTGCAGCAGGTGCGGATCACGATTGACGAGACCGCACTGAACCTCGGGTGGACCGAGGTCGATGCAGTCGAACTGGTCGGCACGACAGACTGACCCAGCCACCGACGGCGGTCGTGCGGGCACAGCGGTTCACACTGCTGCGCCCGCACGGCCGACCCCGCAGGATCGAACCTCACGCAGGCGCCAGCAGCCCCTCGGCGCGTAGCCACTCCTCGGTGCGGCGCATGCCTTCGGCGAGATCCACCTCGGGCCACCAGCCGAGCAGTTCGTGCGCTTTGACGTTCGACACCGGCCGTGTCTTGGACAGCATCTCCATCACGCCGCGCCCGAGTTCGGTGTGGCGCCGGCGCACACGGAACCCCAGTCGGGCCAGTTCGGCGAGCGCCACTGCGGTGCGGGTGGAGAACGACCGGGGAGGGCCCTCCTTGCCGAGCATCCTGTAGAAGTGCCCGAAGTACTCGGCAGTGGTGATCGGCTGCTCGCCGCCGAGGTGGATGATGTGGCCAGCCGCAGCGGGGTTCGAGCCGGCCGCGACGATCCCGTCCACCAGGTCGTCGACATAGATCGCGGTGAACAGGCCGGTGCCGTGGGCGGGCAGCAGGAACTTGCCGTTGCGCACGGCGGCCAGTGGCTCGAGCACCCACGGCCGACAACCCGGCCCGTAGATGTCGGCCGGGCGGATCACCGTGCACGCGATGCGCCCGGTCGCGTGGGCGGCCAGGGCCACGTGCTCGGCGGCGATCTTGGTGTCGGTGTACGGGTTGCCCACCGGCATCAGCGGCCAGCGCTCGTCGAGCGGCTCGCCCGGGAGGTAGCGCTCGACCGCGTCGGTCTGGATCTGGGCGAAGCGGGCCACGCCCATCGTGGAGATGTACACGAACCGCGACGCGCCTGCAGCCGCGGCTGCGTCGAGCACGCGGCGGGTGCCGACGACATTGATGTGCCACGCTTCTGCCGGGTCGACATTGTTCGTGACCACTGCGGCGGTGTGCACGACGACGTCGCAGTCGGCGAGATGGTCGCGCCACCCCTCGGGGTGATTGATGTCGCCGGCGACCACCGCGCGGGCAGGGTCGGCGTGGAGGTCGACCCCGCGAGCCTCGGCCCCGAGGGCGGCGTAACGGGCCATGAGCGCGCGGCCGACGAACCCGTTCGCACCGGTGATGAGCACCCGGGTGCCGTTGAGCGCAGGCAGCGTGTTCACAGCGTGCGGCTGTACTGGAACTGCTCGTAGCCGATCGCGTTGGCGTTCAACTGCGGGTCGATCTCGACATGGATCACGGCCGGCACGCCCGACGCGATCGAGCGGTCGAGCGCGGGCCGCAACTCGGCCATCGTGGCGACATGCTCGCCGTGGCAGCCCATCGCCGCCGCGATCAGGTCGTACCGCACCGCCGGCGAGATCTCCGTGCCTTGGCGGCGGTCGGGGCTGATGCCCTTGAAGTTGTGCGCGCTGCGCTCCATGCCCCAGCCGTTGTCGACCGCGACGATGCACACCACCGGCGTGCCTGCACGCACCGCCGTCTCCAACTCCATCACGTTGAACCCGAACGCACCATCGCCGCTGATCAGGTAGACAGGCCGCTCCGGCGCGGCCAACTGCGCGCCGATCGCGAACGGCAGCCCGGTGCCCAGGTAACCCATCTTCACGGAGTACAGGAACGAATCGGGCTGGAAGATCGGGTTGAGCGCCACCGCCCACAGGGTCGTGTTGCCGCCGTCGACCACGGTGATCGCGTCGCGAGGGAAGGCCTCGCGTACGGCCATCACCATCTGGCCGGGGTTCACCCCCTGGGTGGCCTCGGCGAGCACATACCCGGCCCCGTTCATCACCGTGGCCGCGTGCAGCTCGGCGTAGCGCTCAGCGCCGGGCAGTTCGGTGCGCGCTTCACTGCGGGCACGAACGGCATCGAGCAGCGCCGTGAGCGCAGCACGGGCATCGGCCACGATCGCCAGGTCGGTGGGCCGGTTCAGCCCGATCGACAGTGGGTCGACATCGATCTGGATCGTGCGTTGCTGCTCGGGGTCGCCCCACGCCGGCGGCATGCCCCAGCCGTCGTACTCGCCGAGGCGAGCACCAACGACCACCACCACATCGGCGTCGCTGCGCACGACCTGCGTGGTCTGCATGTCGAACAGGTGGAAGTAGTGCGGGTGATCCTCGGGCACCACACCGCGGGCACCGAGGCTGGTGCTCATGCCCGCGGCCAGGTGGTCGCCCAGGGTGACGAACTCGGCGGCGGCCTCGGCCCACAGCACTCCCTTGCCGGCGAACAGGAAGGGGCGTTGCGCGGCGGCCAGCCACTCGGCGGCCTGGGCGATCGCCGCCGGGTCGCCAGAGCCGAGGTGCACGACACGGTTGCGAGCCGCAGGGGTGAGGCGGATGCCGCTGATGTCGACGGGCTGCCCCAGCAGCTCATCGGGGATCGCAAGGAACACCGGCCCGGGTCGGCCCGACGTGGCGGCGCGGACGGCGGCGCGCACGATCTCGGCCACACGGTCGGCGCGGGTGATCAGCGCGGCGAACTTCGTGATCGGCCGCGCCATCTCCACCAGGTCGGTGGCCTGCCACGCTCCGCCGCGATCGGGGTTCGTGGTGGCCAGCCGCCGCGTACAGGTGAGCCCGATCACCGGGTGCCCCTCGCCGTGCGCACTGGTCAGCCCTGCCAGCAGGTTCGCCCCGCCTGGGCCGGGGTTGCCGATCACCACCGCGGGTCGATGAGTGATGCGCGTGTGCGCTTCGGCGATGTGCACCGCCGCTTCCTCGTGGTGTGTGTTGAGGTAGCTGATGCCGTAGTCGGGGGCGTGCACGACGAACGGGATGTGGGCGCCGTCGACGATGCCGCACATGAAGTCGATGCCCTCGAGTTGCAGGCAGCGCATGAGCAGTTCGCCGACGGTGATGGTGGTCGCGGAGGACGGTGGCGTCATGTCGGGATTCTTCCGTCGGAAGCGAGAGTTCGCCAGTGACCGAAGTCCCTGCTGGTCAGCGGGGCGCGTCGGGATGGTCGCGCAGAGCGCGGCGCACGATCCGGTCGGCGGCCCGCTGGCCGACGCGCTCGGGCAGCAACCGTGTGATGCGCGCGGTGCGCCGCGCCCGCCTGCCGGGAATCACGGTGAACCGGCCTCGGGCCAGCCCGGCCAGCATCTCCGCGCACGCCACGTCGATGGGCAGAGTGCCGGCCACGTCCTTCAGCGCGCGGGTCGCCGGATGCATGTTGATCGAGGCCCGCTCCACCATCGGCGTGAGGATCTCGGGCGGGCAGATCACCGACACACCCACGCCGCGCGGTGCGTATTCGAGCCGCAGCACCTTGGCCAACCCGATCACGCCTGCCTTCGAGGCGGCGTACGCCGCATACGTGTAGCCGCCGGTGATCCCCGCCAGCGACGCGATCAGGGCCAGCCGTGCCCCCGGCTGCATGTGCGGCAGCACCGCCGCGGCGAAGTTGCGCGAACCGATGAGGTTCACCTGCAGCGTCAGCTCGAAGTCGTCGAACGTGGCCGCCGCGAACCGTTCGTTACGGCTGATGCCGGCGCTGTTCACGGCCAGCGTGGGTGGCCCGAGTGCCGCGACGGCGTCACTCACTGCCATAGCGAGAGCGGCCGCGTCGCGAACGTCCACTTCATGCACGCTGACGCGCTGCTCGGGTGTGCGCCGCGCGGCCTCGACCTGGGTGAGGGCGGCGTCGCCGACCTGCAGGTCGAACAACGCTATGTCGGCCCCGCGTGCTGCCAGCATGGTGGCCAGCTGGTTGCCGATGCCGCTGCCACCACCGGTGATGCAACACACCGGCCACCGCCCCACAGATCGATCGCCCACCGTGCCACCTCCATGACGAGTCTGTCAGTCGGTGGACAGGCACTGACGAGCCGGCCGACCAGCCGCAGGTGCACAGTCGCTCGCTCGTGCGCGCCTGCCCGCCTCGGGATGCAAGACTGCCGGGCGCCAAGGAGAGATGAGATGACCGACACGAACGACTTCCCGATGCCCCTGTTCCTGCCGGCACGAGCAGTGGGCCGCCTGCGGCAACCATTGCTGCGGTTCGACCGGTGGTGGGCGGGCCATTCGCCTGCCTCCGAGCAGTGGCGCACCCTGCTCGCGGTTCGCGTCGCACTGTATGTGGCGATGGCGCTGCTGCTCACCGCCACCACCGACTCGTCGCGCTGGGTGCAATGGCCGGTGTGCATCCTGATCGTGGCGGCCTCGTTCGTGTTGGGCCGCATGTTCCCGCTCTCGCGGGTGCTGGCACGCACGCCGGGCGGCTGGCCCCGCGCCGGCGTCATCGCCGCCGGTGTGGCGATCGTGGCCGCCGGCGCGGGCCTGGTGGGCGTGGCCGACGGTCTCGACATCGGCACCGGCGCCGACCTCGTGCCCTCCGTCGGCGTGTTCGCCGGGTACGCCGCCATCGTGCTCGGCCTCGGTGTGATCGCCCGGGCGCTGCGCACGCTGCACGGGGGCGCGCTCAAGTGGTCGGCGCTGATCGCGCTCGCGCTGAGCGTCGGCGGGTTCGGTCTCGGCGCACTGCTGTTGAGCTCCGAGCGCCACCTCGGCGGCGCATGGATCATCGGCATCGCAATGCTCTTGGCACCGTTCGCGATCGCGCTGTCCACCGAGGTGGTGGTACCCGATGAGCAGCCCACCAGGCCCCCGGCGTACCTGCGGCCGCTGGCGTGGTTGTTGGTCGGTGGCGCGCTGATGGTCGTGAGCGCGGCGCTGCTGTTCACCGTCACCACGGTGCATTGGCGGGCGCTGGCGTGGGGCCTCCCGGTGTTGGCGCTCCTGTTGTTGTTGATCTCCATCCGCGGCGACACCGATGTGGTGATCGTCGTCATCGCGCTCGCGCTGTCGTGGGCCACTGCGCCGACCTCGGTCGCACCGGGCCCCGAGCTGCACGTTGGCCCCACCGACGAGTACTTCGCCGCCATCGGCGACTCGTACATGGCGGGTGAGGGCGCCCAGCAGTACTACGACGGCACGAACGTGATCGACGAGAACGAGTGCCGCCGCGCCCCCACCGCGTACTCGCCGTTGCTGGCGGCCACCGAGTGGGGGGTGGGCGATGAGCTGATTCCCGAGAAGGTGGTGTTCCTGGCCTGCTCAGGTGCGGTTGCCCATCAGCTGTGGGGCGTCGCCCAGACCGACGATCCTGTCGGCGGGCCGCCTCAGCTGCAGGACGACGGCACCTACCGCGCCGGACAACCGCAACTCGTGCAACTGACCAACCAGATCGCTCGCT
Source organism: Actinomycetota bacterium (assembly GCA_030645495.1). Taxonomy (GTDB): domain Bacteria; phylum Actinomycetota; class Acidimicrobiia; order Acidimicrobiales; family Ilumatobacteraceae; genus UBA668. The sequence continues at coordinate 157,721 of JAUSLV010000033.1, read as the reverse complement.
TGGGCACCGCCCCGAAGTTCGTGCTCGTGTCGATCGGCGGCAACGACGCCGGCTTCGGCAAGATCGCCCAGGCGTGCATCCTGCCCGGTGATTGCACCGACCTCGCCGATGTGTGGCTGCGCCCGTTCGAGTCGGGTGCGCTCGAAGCCCAACTCGGCCAGGTCTACGACCAGATCCAAACGACGCTGCAATACCAGTACGCACCGGTCATCGTGGTGCCGTACCCCAACCCGCTGCGCACGCTCGGCCCGAACGACACCTGCTCGGATTCGTTGCTCACCGACGACGAAGTGCGCTTCCTGCACTCGTTCACCGATCAGCTGAACGCGATCGTCGCCCGCACGGCGATCGCCCATGGCTTCTCCGTGGTCGACCCGGTGGCCACCGCGTTCGACGACGCCGATCGCCAACTGTGCGACACCCACGACCCCAGCGACCTCGCCGTCAACTGGCTCGCGTTCGGCGCTTCCAACGGCCTTCCGCAGCAGATGATCAACCCTGCACACTGGCTGCACAACAGCATGCACCCGACCACCGATGGCCACGTGTTGATAGCGAAGGCCATCGCCGCGTGGATCGCCACCGGCGAACTCGACACGTTGCCGCCGATGACCACGCTCGATCAACCGGTGTCGTTCGACACTGTCGATCGCACGCTGCCGAGCTACTGCACTGCCGTCGCAGGGACGTTCGAGACCGACAACTGCATCAACCGCTGGAAGTTCGAGCAGATGGGCGATGCGCTCCTCGGGCTGGAACTGGCCCTGCTGCTGCTCTTCGCGTTCGGCACGTGGCTCGTCGTGTGCGCCAACATCGCCGCCGTACGTGGATCCGGCCGCACGCCCGCTACGGTTGCCGCCCCCGAGCCCGAAGCCCTCTGAGCGTCGGGGCACAGCTAGCCTCGGCACCCGCTCCCGAGCGAAACCCAGCCGCCCCCGACTCCGAGGATCACGACTCGATGCACCTCCTCCAGCGACTCCGCGCCACTCGCAGCGGACGGCGCTCCAGCCGTCGTCCGCCGTTCGAGCCGGCCGTGTCGGTCGTGATCAACACACTCGACCGGCGAGATCATCTCGAACGGACGTTGGTGTCGCTTCGCGACCAGACCTACGCGAACTTCGAAGTCGTCGTGGTGAACGGCCCGTCCGCCGACGGAACCGACGCCATGCTCGACACGTTCGGGTCGAGCGTCCGCCGCGGCAGTTGCGCCGAGGCTCGCCTCGGGTTGTCACGCAACATCGGCGCCGCGCTGGCCGCAGGCGAGATCCTGGCGTACATCGACGACGACGCGATTCCCGAGCCCGACTGGCTGGAACGGCTCGTCGCGTGTTACGCGGACGAGACCGTCGACGGTGCCGGTGGCCCTGTGTTCGACGTGCCGCTGGATCGCGTCCTGTGGAAGCTGTGCACGTGCGACCGGTTGGGGAACCCGGCGTTCGACGCCAGCGGCCCCTGGCAGCAGTACGTGGCCGTGGGCGCCGATCCGTTCCTGTACTTCGCCGGCTGCAACATGAGTTTCCGCCGCGAGGCGCTCCGCAGCGTCGGTGGCTTCAACCAGGCGATCCAGTACGGATACGACGACGTCGAGGTCTGTTGCCGGTTGGTGGACGCCGGCCACCGCATCGTCTACGCAGAGAAGGCGCTGGTGCACCACGATCGTGCCGCGAGCGCGATCCGCGACGGACATCACACGATCAAAGACCCGTACGCCATGCTCCTCAGCCGAGCGATGTTCGTCCTGCAGAACGCCCACCCTGCAGGCACCCCCGAGGAACTCGCGCAACACGTGATGTCATGGGCCGATGAGTGGGTCGCCGAGGCCGACCGGCAGCTCGCCGACGGGCGACTGCTGCCCTCCGACCACACCCGCTTCGTGCAGCGCGCCCACGACGCGGCAACTGCCGGCATCGGCCACGGCGACCGTCCTTGGACCGAGCTGCCCGAGCACCCGCCGGCTCCGCTGCTGCCCTACCGCTGAGGCCGCCCACTCAAGGGCGGTGGCTGGCTGGACCCACGCTCTGACAGGCCGACGCTCGTGATCGACGCCAGGTCGCACTCCCAGTTGTTGCCTCCGGTGCTGCTGTCCACCCTGTGCGGGTAGAACAACACGCGTTCATCCGTCAGCAGCAGATGCCCGCCGACCGCCCGAGAGCCTTGTGACCTATTCGCACGGTACGTCTCGATCTCCTGCTCATCGGACTTCAAGGCAGGCTTCGACACCCACGCAGAATGGCCGACCCCGTTGCCGTTGTCCAGCGAGCCGAGCGACAGATCTGGGCGGGAGTACAAGCACCATCGTCGGGACATTGAGGTCATCTGCCCCTGGTACGTGTGCGGGTCTCCCTTACCGTGAAGGTATGACGCGGGCAGCCGGTCGACGGAGGGCGGTCTTGGTTGCCGCTTGGATGTTGTGGGCCGGCGGCTCAGCGGGCTGCACGGGTGACACAGATCCGGCTTCCTCGTCAACCGAACCGATGCCCCCCACCCGATCGGTTGTCGTCGACACGGATCTGGCGTCGGACGATCTGATGGCGCTGGCTTTGTTGTTGTCGTCGAGCGAGGTCGAGGTAGTCGGCATCACCGTGTCGGGCACCGGTGAGGTGCGCTGCCCGAGCGGAGCAGAGGTGGCGCGTCGCTTTCTCGTTGCGACAGGTCATCAGGGGGTGCCGGTGGCATGCGGACGGACGACGCCACTCGAGGGCGATCACTCTTTCCCGAGCGAGTGGCGTGACGCAGCCGATGACGCGTGGGGGCTCGACTTGCCGGCGACGCCGTCAACGTCCGATACCCGTACGGCTGTCGAGTTGCTGACCGATGTGCTGGGTGCAGGAGGCGTCACCGTGCTGACGCTCGGTCCGCTCACCAACATCGCCGAGACGTTCCGAACCGATCCCCGCCTCGCCAGCAAGGTTGAGTCGATCGTGATGATGGGCGGTGCCGTCGATGTCAGCGGCAACGTCTTCGGTGAAGGCCCGCAGCCGCCCGTGGCCGAATGGAACGCGTACATCGACCCGGTGGCCACCGCCGAGGTGATTGCGTCCGGCGTGCCGATCGTGATGGTCGGACTCGATGCGACCAACCACGCGCCGATCACCGGAGACTTCCTCGAGCTGCTCGACCTGAATGCTCACACCAAGGAAGCCACCCTCGTCAGAATCCTTCTGCGCGAGAACCCTACGGTCAACAGTGCTCAGGCCTACTTCTGGGACCCACTGGCCGCCGCCGTGGCGATCGATCCCGAGCTCATCACCGCCGAGAGCACGACGATCGCAGTGAACACCTCCAGCGGAACCGACAGCGGCCGCACCACCCGGACGCCGACGGGCTCACCGGTGGTGGTCGGTGTCGATGCTGACCTCGACCGTTTCGAGCACTTCTTCGTGCGGACACTCGATCAACTCGGATCTGACGGCGACATCGTGGTCCCACCACCCCCGGCAGGCAACGTGACCATCCGCTTCGACGGCAGGACCTGCATATTCGACGCGACTGCCAAGATCGCCGCAGGCCGACTGCGGTTCACCTTCGAGACGACCAACCCCACATGGGCTGGGGTCATTGCGCCACTCACAGGTGAGCTCACCGTCGAGGAACTGCGGGAATGGATCCTCAGCCACCCCGTCTTCCATCAGGGGCGTGGAGTTCCCGGCATCGGCCAGCCTGTCGCATTCGTGTGGCCGAACGGCGTCCAGTACACCGACACTACGCCCGGCACCAAGGTTGTCCTGTGCGCAGCAGAAGACGGCCGACTCGTCGTCGCTGGCTCCTTCGATGTCACCTGACCACCCTGGAAACCCGAAGCCCGGCCCCATCAGGCGCGCAGATTGCCTCACACGCCCCTTCAGGTCGCGGGCTTGCCCGCAGATCTGCGGTACGGCCCGCGACGCGAAGCTGAGGTTCCGTCGCGCACTCATCTGCAGATCTGAGCGGGACAGGGGTACTGGCATCAGGAACGGACGGGCGAGGGAACGCGTGTCGTTCCATCCATGTGCCCGCGACGATGTCCGTTGGTGGTTGACCAACTGACAGCCGGATCAAGACGGCGACGCCCACCACCTCAGTGCCCGGGGTGGGGCTCGAACCCACACTCCCTCTCGGGAAGGGGGGTTTAAGACTTCACTCCCACGTCCGGGACGTCCGCCCGAGTCCGTTCGACCTGCTCACGTCCACCGCCGTTGTCCGCCCGTGTCCGTCTGATCCGCCCCGGTCCAACAGGTACGGCCAGGTCCTGTGCAGGAAACGTGCAGGATTTCTCGGTTGCGCTGTCCTACCTCCTGTCCTACCACCTCACAGCGCTCGGCTGACGACGCCGCCCCCGTCGCTTCGAGTCGCGGACCACTTCGCGGGCGGCGTTCTTCCCGTTGGCCCCGGTGACGCCGCCGCCGGGGTGAGTGCCGGCGCCGCAGAGATAGAGGCCGTCGATCGGGGTCCGGTAGTCGCCGAAGCCGCGGACAGGCCTCATGAACAGCAACTGGTCGGGCGACATCTCGGCGTGCATCGAGTGGCCTCCGGTCATGCCGTAGCGACGTTCGAGATCGACGGGTGAGAGCACCTGTCGATGTTCGATGGTGTCGGGCAGGTTCGGGAAGTACTCGGCGATCTGGGCGATGGCTCGGTCTGCGCAGTGCTCCTTGACGGCGTCCCAGTCCGGGCCGCTGTAGGGCTGGGAGGCGACGACGATGTCGATGACATGGCGTCCGGTCGGGGCGAGCGACGGATCGTGCACCGTTGGAAAGCAGATCTCCATCTGCGCCGGGCTGGCGGGCTCTCCCGCTCGAGCATGGGCCTGTTGGAGGTCCATGTCCGCGACGAACGGGACGATGTCGACGAAGCCGGTGTGGTACGGCTGGACCCCGCTGTCAGGGAAACCTCGGGCGAAGGGCAGTTCGGTGACGCCGAGATGGATCCTCATGCTCGTCGAATTGCTCCGCACCGCTCGAACCGATCGTACGAAGTCGGCTGGGAGGTCGCGGTCCGGGTCGAGCATCCGGAGGAACGTCCGCTTGGGATCGGCGTTGGAGATCACACGGGCGGCGTGGATGACCTCGCCGTCGGCGAGCTCGACGCCGACCGCACGTCCGTCACGGATGACGATCCGTTGCACTTCGGCTCCGAGTCGGATGACTGCCCCGGCCTCTCGTGCAGCGTCGGCCATCGCGGCGGTGACACGGCCCATACCGCCTCGGACGAATCCCCAGGCTCGGGCCTCTCCCGTTGCGCTGTTGTCGGCTGACGCATGTTCGTGGAGGAGGAGGAACGCCGTTCCCGGGGTCGATGGGCCTGAGAAGCTGTCGACGAGCGCTGTCCACGAGTGTGAGGCGATGATGTGTTCAGACTCGAACCACTCGGACAGGTAGCGAGCGGACGACGTTGTGAGGAGGAAGGCGAGCTCTTGGATGTCGCGACGAGACTTGAGCACCCGTCCGCCGACGCGCGCGAGGTTTCGGATATCGCTCAGGCTCCGCACCCGAGGGTCGGGTGCTGTCTGGTCGTAGAGAGGCATGAGCACCTTGGCGAGGCGGGCGAGGTGCTCGTCGAATGCAGCTGTTGCCTTCGCGTCCTTGGCCGAGAACTTGCTGATCTCGGCGAGCGTCGCGGTCTCGTCGTCGGAGCTGAGGAGGTGTTGACCGTCCGGAAAGAGAGTGAGGGTCGGGCCAGACGGATCGACGTGGATCCCGCGTTCGACGAGGCGCATGTCGGTCCAGATCGACTCCCGGAGCATTGCGAGGACATGCGCTGCCGGTGAGGCTTGGTAGCCGGGTGCGAACTCTTCGGTGACGCAGGCACCCCCGACGAGGTCTCGACGCTCGAGGACGAGCGGACGCAGTCCCGCCCGCGCGAGGTAGAACGCGGTGGTGAGCCCGTTGTGACCGGCGCCGATGACGATGGCATCGAACTCCTGGCCCGGTTGCGAGTGGTTCATGCGGGAAGGACCTCTGGGTGATGGCGGACGGCGCAGAGCCGTCGGGGATCGTGCGTCAACTGTCGAAGCCGAGCCCGAGCCGGTCGAGAGTGCGTAGCCATGCGTTGCGTTTGCCGGTTCGGTCCTCGCGCTGCATGGACCACTTGGTCGTGTGGATGCCGATGAATCGGAATGGTTCGGGCGGGAATGGAAGAGGTTTGTCCTGGACGAATTTGGTGTTGGTCGCTGGTGTTCGTCGTCCGTCGAGGATGTCGAGCATGACGGCTCCACCGAAGCGGGATGCGGCGACGCCGAGCCCGGTGTATCCGACCGCGTAGCCGACTCGTCCGTTCATCGCTCGTCCCCAGAACACGCAGTAGCGGCTGCAGGTGTCGATCGTGCCGCCCCACATGTGCGTGAACCTGAGTCCTTCGAGCTGGGGGAACGTCTCGAAGAAGTGTTGGCTGAGCTTCGCCCAGGTCTCGGGTCGGCTCTCGAGTTCGGCGTTCATCCTTCCCCGCCAGAAGTAGATCGCGTCGTAGCCGCCCCACAGGATCCGGTTGTCCTCGGTGAGTCGGTAGTAGTGGAACTGGTTGGGGATGTCGGCGAGACCCTGTCGGCGGGTCCATCCGAGCGAGGCGAGCTGGGCGGGTGTGAGCGGTTCGGTGACCATGCAGTAGTCGTAGACGGGTGCGATGTAGTGACCGACTCGTCGCAGCAGCGGTTTCGATGCGTTCGTGGCGAGTGCGACCTTGCCGGCGCGGATGTGTGCAAGTGGGGTGGTGACTCGTACTCCGGTGCCGTCTCGTTCCAGCGAGGTTGCGCGGGCGTCTTCGTAGATGCGCACGCCCAGCGATGCGGCCGCTTCCTTGAGTCCCCAGACGAGGCGTGCCGGGTCGACGAGTGCTGCGCGGTCCTTGCGCCACAGCCCGCCGCTGTATCCGGGCGAGTTGACCTCTTGCCGCATCTGGTCCTGATCGAACCACTCGACGTTCTGGCCGAGCTGCTGGAGTTGTCGATGGTCCTCGCGAAGCTCGTCAAGGTACGTCGTGGGGTGTTGAGTGGTGGCGACGTCGATGACGCCGGTCCGCTCGTAGTCGCAGTCGATGCCGTACCGTTGGATTGCGGACTCGATCTCGTCGAGATTCTCGAGCCCGAGCGCTTCGAGCAGTTCGATCTCGTCGGGGAATCGCTCCTGTCCGTTGGCGACACCGTGGGTGAGGCTGGACTCCATGAAACCGCCATTGCGTCCGCTGGCAGCGGAGCCGATCTCGTGTGCGTCGATGAGCACGATGTCGCGACCAGGTTCGCGTTCCTTTGCGATGATCGCGGTCCACAGACCCGTGTAGCCACCACCGACGATGCACAGATCGCAGGTCTCCGAGCGAACCAGCGTCGGGTTGCTGTCTGGCGCGTCGGCGTCGTCGTACCAGTACGGATGCTGGTCGGCATCCGCGATTGCGTCGAGGTGAGCTCCACCGCCAGGCACGTCAGTTGCTCACAGTTCGTCAGCCCGGTGGCATGCGACCCGCTGTCCGAGGACCACTCGCATCTCCGGGCGATCGGTGACGCAGCGTTCGATTGCGCACGGGCAACGGCCGGCGAGCGGACAGCCTGTCGATGTCGTCACTCCGTCGGGCGGTCCGAGCGTGACGGGATCGTCCTCGCGTTCCATCAGCGCGACTGCGTATGGGTGCTTGGGGCGGCCGTAGAACACGTCAGCCGCGGCTTCTGCGACGATGCTGCCGAGATACATCACGATCAGCCGGTCGGCGACGTAACGAACCGCTGCGAGGTCATGGGAGATGAATAGCGCGGCGTATCCCTGTTGCTGCTGGGTCTCTTTGATCAGGTTGAGGACCTGGGCTTGGGCCGAGACGTCGAGGGCGCTCACGGCTTCGTCGAACACCACGAGTCTGGGACGCGAGATCAGGGCTCGGGCGATGGCGGCCCGCTGACGCTGGCCACCGGAGAGCTGATGCGGGTAACGCGTCGCCATCGATGCTTCGATGCCGACCATCTCGAGAAGTTCGCCGACCTTGCTTCGCCGTTCCTTCTTGGTCGTACTGCCGGCGACCGCGAGCGGCTCGGCGATGGAGGTGCCTACCTTGAGGAACGGGTTCAGCGCCCATTCGGGGTGCTGCAGGACGAGTTGGATGTCTGCGTTCCGACGTCGGCGCCGAGCGAGCGGTTCGCCGTCGAACAGCACGTGACCGGTGTCGGCGTTGAGGAGACCCAGGACAAGTTTGCCGATGGTGGTCTTGCCCGAACCGGACTCGCCGACCAGCCCGACGGTCTCGCCCGCTGCGATCTCGAGCGTGACATCGTTGGCTGCAGGGTGGCTGAGGCGCGCCCAGGGTGGGCCCGACTGATACGTCACCGAGACGTGGTCGAGCGCGACCACAGGCGTTGCGATGTCAGGCACCTGTGGCCTCGGTCTGGTCCGGCATGCGGGCGGCAATCAGGTCGGTGATTCGCTCGGTGAAGCGTTCGGCGTGGTGGCAGGCGACCATCTGCGCAGCGACGTCTCGCATCTCGGGCCGCTCCTGGCGGCAGGTGTCGTCGGCGAACGTGCACCGTGGAGCGAACGAGCAGCCGATGCTCGTGCCGTGCAGGACGGGTGGTGCGCCGGGGATCGGCTTGAGCTGGTCCCCTTGATCCTCGACGCCGACTGCGGCTGCGAGCAGGCCCTGTGAGTACGGGTGGAGCGGCGAGTCGAAGATCTGAGAGCAGCTCGCGTCTTCGACCGGTCGGCCGCCGTACATGACGACGACCCGATCGCAGTATTGGGCGACGGCGCGTAGGTCGTGGGTGAAGATGACCAGCGCAGTGTTGTCGGCCCGGCTCATCTGTACGAGGAGCTCCATGATCGTGGCCTGGACGGTTCGATCCAGCGACGCTGTCGGCTCGTCGGCGACCAGCAGGCGGGGCTTGCGAGCCATGGCGATCGCGATTGCGACGCGCTGGGCCATGCCGCCGGACAATTGATGCGGGTAGGCGGAGAGCACACGCTTCGGGTCGGCCAGCCCGACCGAGCGCAACATGTCGCCGATGTCGGCGCCCGTGCCCGCGAGCGCATCGCGCATCTGCTTGCCGATCCGCTTGGTGGGATCGAGCGTGGAGATCGGGTTCTGGAACACGAATCCGATCTCTTTGCGCCGCAACCCTCGGATGGAGCGGTCGTCGAGACCGAAGACCGACCGTCCGAAGATCGTCACGTCGCCCCCGGACCGTTCGGCGCTGGTGGGAAGGATTCGCCCGATCGCAGCAGCGAGGGTGCTCTTGCCCGAGCCGCTCTCGCCGACGACGCCGACGATCTCGCCGGGCTGCACGACGAGGTCGGCACCGTCGAGTGAACGGACCGTGCTGTTGCGTCCGACGTAGTCGATCGACAGGCTCCGCACTTCGAGTGCCGCGTCGTTCACGTGAGGCTCCGAGCTGCGCGTGGGTCGAGCCGGTCGCGGAGTCCGTCACCGAGGAGGTTCACGGAGAGGATCGCCAGCGCGAGCACGGCGCCGGGGATCAGCGTGAACCACGGTGCGATGGTGAGATAGAGGTTGCCTTCCTGCACCAGCGATCCGAGGGACGCTGTTGGGGCTTGGACACCAAAGCCGAGGAAGCTCAGCGCTCCTTCGGTCAGCATCGCGATCGATGCGGCATAGGTGGCCTGCACGACGACGACGCCGGCGATGTTGGGCAGGATGTGCACAACAGCGAGTCGCACTGTCGATGCGCCGCCGACCCAGCTGGACGTGATGAAGTCACGATCGGCGACGCCGAGCGAGGCGGCGCGGATCGCGCGGACCATCAACGGCAGCGTGATGAAGATGATCGCGAGGATCGCTGCCTGTGATCCGGAGCCGACGATGGTCGAGACCAGGATCGCGAGGAGCACCGCAGGGAACGCGAAGAAGATGTCAGCGGCGCGCACCACGAGCTGATCGACAACGCCCCGAGACAGCGTGGCGACGATCGCGATGATGATCGCCAGGATCGTGGACACGATGACCGCTGCGAGCGAGATGAGTAGCGTGGTTCGGATCCCCTCGAGCACACGTGCCAGGATTGACCGGCCGAGGTTGTCGGTGCCGAACCACCACTCTCCCGACGGGCTCGACAGTCGGGGCCCGACGGTTTCGGTCGGGTCGAGCGAGGTGACGACCAGCGGCAGCAGACTCGCAAGCACCATGATGCCGAGCACGAACATGGCGATGCGCGACAGCACATCACCGCGGAAGGGCAGCCGCTTCACTTTTGGCCTCGTGCTGCAGAGGTGCTGCCGACCCTGGGATCCAGCACTGCGTAGAGCGCGTCGGCGACCATGTTCGCGACGACGAACACCGTCGCCGACAGCAGGACTGCTGCCTGTACGACGGCGTAGTCACGGTTGCGGACCGAGTTGAGGAAGAACACGCCGATCCCCGGGATCGAGAACAGCGATTCGACGATGACGGATCCGCTGATGAATGCCCCGATCAGGACGGCGACGATCGTGACGAGTGGGATCGACGAGTTGCGGATCACGTTTCGGCGGATGATCGTGCGAGGCGCGTCGCCGCGAGCGACGGCGGCGGTGATGAACGTCTGGGTCAACACGCCGCGAATTGCGTCACGTTGTGTTCGCATGATGACTGCGACGCCGAACAGTCCGAGAGTGAACGCTGGGAGCACCATCGAACGGATGTTGCCGACGAGGTCCTCGGTGATCCCGACGTAGCTGCCGACTCGGAGCCACCACGAGTTCACCGAGAACAGGTAGACCAAGGTGGCCCCGAGTACGAAGTCCGGGATGCTCATCGTCAGCGAGCCGGCAAGTCTGCTTGTTGCTCGCGAGAACCGGCTATCGCTGCTGAGCCCTGCCGCGATGCCGAGGGGAACACCTGCGAGCAGTGAGAATGCAAGTGCGAGGAGCACGAGCTCCAATGTGGCCGGGATCCGCCTGGCCAGCTCGCTCGACACCGAGGTCTTGCTGGTCATCGATGTGCCGAGGTCGCCATGCACTACAGCGCTGAGCCACTTGACGTACTGGACCGGGATTGGTTGGTCAAGTCCGTACTTCTCGGCGGTCTGCGCGCGGAGTTCCGGCGTGGCGAGCGGCCCGAGGACGACGTCCTCGTAGCCGCCCGGCACGTTGTGGATGGCGGCGAACACCACCATCGACACCACGAGGAGCGTGACGATCGCACCTGCCAGCCGAACCACGAGGAATCGTGCAAGGCTCATCGGGCAGTATCAGTCCTTCACGATGCTGAAGGTCTCGATCCCGCGTAGGTAGATGTCGTAAGCATCGAAGTCGGCCACGGTGCCGTTGACGCGGTCCGTCCGCACGGCGACCGTGGAGTTCTTGGTGGCAATCGGGATCACGTTGGCGAAGTCTGCCGCAGCGACGCAGGCCGCGGCCACGGCTGCGGCACGCTCATCGGCCGAACCGGGTACTGCGGCCGCATCGATTGCCGCGGTCAGTTCAGGGCTTTCCGTCAGGAAGCCGGCAGTCACAGGGTTGCGGGCCGGTGCAAGGAACTGCATCACCATCGCCGGATCGAGGTAGCCGGCGAAGTAGTCGACCACACCTTCGAACGTCGCCGGCTGGTCGATGTAGACGCTTTGGAGGTACGTACCGAACTCAGGCGAGGAGATGGTCACCTCGATGCCTGCGTCGCCGAGGTTCTGTTGGATGACCTGTGCGATCGGAGAGAACGTCGACAGGTACGGCGGAACGATGATCTCGAACTTCAAGTCCGTCACCCCGGCCTCCGCGAGAAGGGCCTTGGCCTTCTCGACGTCACGGGTGTACGTCGGCAACCCGTCAGCAGCACACGCGCCGGGCAGGCCGGCAGATGCGACACCGGTCGCTTCGCCATTGCCAGCGAGTGCGTTGGTGATGATCGCGTCGCGGTCGAGGGCGTAAGCCACGGCTTGGCGAACTCGGACGTCAGCGAACGGCGAGTCGGGCCCGACGGAGTTGAGTTGCAGCCAGTACATGTCGCTCGAACGCTGCACCGTGACGTCGACATCGGCGACGCCGTCCAAGAGTGCGGGGGCATCGGGGCTACCGAAGTAGCCGATGTCGATGCTGCCGTCGCGCAGCGCCGCGACCCGTGTTGCATCATCGGGGACGACGCGCACCTCGACACCGTCGAGCAACGGGAAACCCTCACGCCAGTAGTTCGGGTTCCGTTCGAACGTCCACTGCTGATCCGCCAGGTGCTCTTTCAGCATGAATGGGCCTGAGCCGAGCATCTGGGTGGTCGGGTCGAACGAACCGTCGGTCAGTTCGGTCATCGGCAGGATGGCCGCCGAGATGTTGGCTAGCGAGGCGAGGAACGGCGCGTACGGGGCCGTGAGATCGACCTGGACCGTCGTGGCGTCGACCGCTGTGATCTTGTCGATCGGACCCATCTGCGGCGCCCAGTACGAGCCGGTGTTCGGGTCGATGATTCTCTGGAGACTTCCGACCACGTCGTCAGCGGTCAAGGCTCGGCCATTCGAGAAGGTCACGCCCGGTCGCAGGGTGAACACGAAGCTCGTGTCCGACGGCTGCTCCCACGATTCGGCGATGCCGGGCAGGAGCTCTGACTGGGCGTTCGTCGTGACCAGTGTTTCGTACACAAACGCTTGCAAGCGCCACGACATGTCGAACGTCGAGATCGCCGGGTCCATCTCGGCGGTGTCTTGAGCCTCAGCGGTGATCAGGGTGCCACCGGCGACCGGGACCGCGGTCGACGCAGGCCCGGTCGACGACGAATCGCCGACGCTGCCCGGTGTGGAAGTGCTCGAGTTGCTGTCGCTGCCCCCGCACGCTGCCAACAGCAGCGTGGCGGCGAGCGCCGTCCGAGCGAGGAGTCTTCTGCCAGTCCGTACCTTCATGATCGCTCCCCACTCATCGACTTAGTCTTTGTATTTGCTCTGTTGTACAACATGGCGATCGCAAACGCAAGGGCTCGTGCTCAGATGTTCAGCGTCGAAGCGACTTCGATCGCCACGCGCTCGGCCGAGGCAATAGCGCCATTCATCCATCCGGTCCATCGATCACCGAGTTCGGTGGAGCTCCAATGGATCGAACCCAGCGGTTCCACTGCGGCAGCACCGACTTCGGTCATCAAGCCCGGCGGAAGCGCTGCCTGGACACCGGCGGTGAACGGTTCATTCAGCCAGTCCTGTTCGACGTAGTCGATCGCGGTTCGGGCATCGGGCCCGAAAGCCATCTCGACGACCCGGGTGATGGCTTCGCGTCTCGCTGCCGGTGAGTCGAGGAGGCCGATTGGCGCGCCCCACGGTCCTTCCGAGAGGGGGGTCATGAAGCTGTTCAGCGCACCGAGCGAGCCGTCTGGAAGCGAACCGTCACGGACGTAGGTGCCCGCGGGGAGGTCGGTGGTGACCTGGCCGCTGTAACCGGCGTCTCGCCAGAACGGCCGCTGGTAAATCAGGATCCCCATGACACCGCCCTGCACCTGGTGTTGACGGTGGAAGAGACCGCGCGCCCAGGGGAGCGCCGGCTCGAAGCTGATGGATCGTGCGTCGCTCGGGTTCATCGCAACGATGCAGCGACGGGCGGTGATCGACAGCTCGTCGGTTCGCACGGTCACGCTGTCCGTTGTCCATTCGACGGTGCGCACTGGCTGTCCGGTGTGCACCCGGCCGGGCAGCGCGGCGGCCAGCCTGTGTGCGATCTCGACCGATCCGCCGACGATCCGTCGGTCATCGCTCTGGTCGAGGATCTCCCAGCCGCCGGTGGAGGCGAGAATCGACAGCACGTGCAGCAGCGAGAGGCGATGGGCTGGAACGAAGAAGAACGAGTTCAGGTCGAACAGCAGGGCCCACCGGGCAGCGGTATCAGCCAGGTGTTCGTCCAGCCAGGTGGAGAACGCGGTCCGGTCAAGGGTGGCGGCGTTCGGCGCCGCCCAGGGTGATCCGGTGGGCAAGGTGAATGCGAGGCGTTCGAGTTCGGCTCTGGCCGCGTCGTACTGCTCGCGTGATGCCGAATCGCGCAGGGGGCCGTCGCCGTCGGTCTCCCAGCGTTGGCCGTCGAAGTTCCAGACGCAGCGGCCGTCGTGGAAGAAGGGGGCTGTCTCGACGCCGACTTCGGCAGCGATACGCAAGATGTCGTCTTGGCCCGGTCCGACGAATCGGCCACCGATGTCGAGGAACTTGCCCGGAGACAATTCCTTGCGATGAACCCGCCCACCGACTCGAGTCTTCGCTTCGACCACGATGACACTGATACCGCGTTCGGTGAGACGGCGTGCTGCCGTCAGCCCTGACAGGCCGGCGCCGATGATGACGACGTCGGTGGTGATCGTGGTGGCGGCGTTCATACGCCGACCGTTGGGCGACGGGCCGGTCCCGGCAGGCTGCGCTCGAACGCGGCGGCGGCGCGTAGCACTTCGTCGTCGGCGCCGTGACGGCCGATGATCTGAATGCTGACGGGCAGCCCGTCCGGCGTGAACCCGCACGGGACTGCCATCGCAGGGAGACCGACGTTGCTCGGTGGGTCGGTGAACCGCGAGTAGTCGCAGGCTGGGAGGGCGACCTCGACGCCTGCGACATGTGTCGGCCCGAGGAACGCGGGTTCGGGGTGGGGAAACGCCGCTTGAGGAGTGGTCGGCGTGATGATCAGGTCGTGATCGTCGAAGACCGATGCGAACGACTCGTGCATCTCCTCCCGGCGGAGCAATGCGGTTGCAAGGTGTTCGACGGCGCTCACCTTCGAGCCGATCTCCAACCACTCCATCAGCGGCAAATATCGCGAGAAGTCGTACTTCGGGCTGTCGCTCATGAACAGCGCGAAGTACGGCGCCCAGTACGCCATGAAGTAGTCGTAGAAGTCGGGCATCACCATCTCGACCAGATCGACATGAGCGCCGAGGCTGGCGTCGAACCATGACGCTGTCGATGAGAAGACCGATGCGACATCCGCCTCGATCGGCCCGCGGCCGAGTTCGGCGCAGAACGCCACACGAACACCCGACAGCGATGCGCCGTCGAGCAGTGCGACGTAGTCGACGCCACTCTCGAGCAGCGAGTACGGGTCGCGAGGATGCGGCCCGGCCATCACCGAAAGCATCAGGGCACAGTCATCGACCGTGCGTGTCATCGGCCCGACGACGTCGACAGTCTCGAAGATCGGACCTTCGGTGTAGAGCGGGATGCGACCACGCGAACCCTTCAGCCCCATGACACCGCAGTAGCTGGCCGGAACCCGGATCGAGCCTCCGCCGTCACTGCCGATCGCCAGCGGGCCGAGACCGGTCGCCAACGCTACGGCTGCTCCTCCGCTAGAGCCGCCCACGGAACGGGACGGGTCCCAGGGGTTGTTGGTCCGTCCGACGATGTCGTTCTCCGTGACGCACAGCGCGCCGAGCGGCGGCGTCGACGTCTTGCCGAGGAGCACGGCTCCCTCGGCTTTCAGGCGGGACCAGGTGAGGCCGTCCTCAACCGGGACGTTGTTGAGTTCTTCTACGAGACCGAAGGTGGTACGCACGCCGGCAGTCGGCGTGAGGTCCTTGACGGTCACCGGAATGCCGCACAGCCGGCCCAGCTGCTCTGGTGGCGTCGACATGATCTGCTGCTCGGCGACACGCGCAGCCGCTCGTGCGTAGTCGTGCGCGACCGTGATGAAGGCGTGGAGTGCTGGGTCGACGGCGTCGATTCGTTCGAGGAGCGAGTCCACCACCTCTACGGGGGAGAGGCTGCGACTCCGGTAGGCGGCCGAGAGTTCGGTCGCAGACATGTAGGCGATCTCGTCGTTCATGTCAGCTCTCCTGGGCCGGTGCCGGGGCGACGACTGGTTCGAAGTAGACGCGATCGACGGTCATCCGACCGAGGATGGTGCCGTACTCGCGGGTGAGCATCGCCGCGTGGGCCTCCGGGTGGGCCACGTCGTCGCGATAGCGCTTCGTGAGATGTGTCATCCACTTGATGGCTTCGTCGTCATCAGGGATCGTTCTGATCTCGCCCTCGACCACGGCGAAGGCATACGGCACCTCCACGTCATCAACACACAGTGCGACACGGCCGTCTCGCTGCACTGCGCGTCCCATCAGCGAGTTCTTCGAGATGATGAACACGATCTCGTCTCCGTCGATCGCGAACCACACCGGCTGCACCCACGGTGTCCCGGCCTTGCGCACGACCGCGAGCTTGCCAATTCGCACGTCAGCCTCGAGGAAGTGCCGCACTTCTGCGCTGAATGTCTCTGCCATCTCGTTCCCCCGTTTTATTGACGTTGTTGCACAACGACTATTGCACAACGGGGAGAGGGCGACAAGGGGTCACCGCGTCTTGTGTTTCGTGGCCGGTTCGTCGTCAGGGAGGAGGTCGAGAAGGTCGAGAAGGCGGTCGATGACGGCGAACTGTCGGGTGGCGTTCCACTCCCCCGGGTGCTCGATGGTCGCAAGTGTGATGCCGTTGGTGGCAGCTCGCAGCAGATCGATGACGCCGGGGCGCTGCTTGGCCGGCACGAGCACTTTGAGACGGTCTTCGAGCAGCTTCCTCACCGTTGCGTCGGCGCCATTGAACAGGTGATCCACGGGCATGTGCCGTCCGCGCTCAGCGAGCAGGTTGATCCGGCCACGTTCTTCCATGAGTGCGTGCTCGTCGTACGGGACGAGCCATTGCAGGAAGAGGCGCAGCCGTGCTCGAGGATCTGTGACGCCCGCTTCGAGTTCGCGCAACTGGTCGGGCCACTCGCCGAAGGTCGCCACGACGCCATCGATGAGCGCTTCACGGGTGCCGAAGTAGTGGGTGACGACGGTCGAGGACCCGCCCATCCGTTGGGCGACGGCACGGACAGTCAGGCCTCGTGGTCCCAGGTCGGCGAGCACCTGCTGTGTTGCCTCCAAGATGTCGCGGCGGCGGTCATCGTGGTCGACGTACTTGGGCATGCTTGAGCGTCCTCTCGTGTGCGAACGCAGGGCATTGATTTCGTGCCGAGGTTCGTCTGGCGAATCGTACGTGGACGGGCTCATTGGCCCGGCGACATGTCACGACAGGGCCGCTGCAATCTGCCGGAAGAGCATGAAGCAGCGGAACAGGTCGATGTATTCGGTGGTGATGTCGGCGAAGACACCTTGGTGGGCGATCACGGTCCGTGTCGGCGGGTCGACGTAGATGATCTGGCCATATGATCCGGCCGCCATGAAGTCGCCGCGCTGGTCGTCGGGCCGGCACGGGATGAAGGCCTGGTCCCAGCACACGAGCGGGTAGTCGTCGTGTCCGGCCATCTCGAAGATCGCCGGATCGGGTGAGCTCAACCGTTGCCGGAACCCGACTGGGATTACATCGGATGCTTCCACCGTGTCGGGGAGCAGCAAGAGACCGAGACGGACGTAGTCGCGCAGCGTCGCGCAGAGGCCACTGAGAGCCATTTCGCGCCCGTGGTCATCGCTGACCCAGTACGCGCTGTGTTCCATCCCACCTGGCAGCCACAGCGTGTCCTGGACCAACTCGGCGATCCCACGTCCGGTCGCTCGGATGAGCGCACCGCCGAGGACCTCAGTGTCCATGCTCGAGTAGATCAGCTCCGTGCCGGCGGGAGAGCGTCGTGACAGCGACATGAGGAAGGCATCGATCGAGCCGAAGGCAACCTCGTGGGAGAACTGCGCGAACTGGCTGTCGCGCATCATGTCGAGGTCTTCTTCGACCCAGTCGACTCCGGTGGTCATCGACATGCAGTGTCCGATGGTGACGGTGTCCCAGACTGTCTCGGCGAGTTCGGGCCACAGCTCGGTGAGCAGCTGGTCCGGTCCGGAGATGGTCCCCGAGCGGCGTGCGCCGGCGATCAGCATCGCCACGACGAGCTTGGAAGCCGAGTTGGTCATCCACCGGGTCTCGGCGGTGTGGTCGCCCAAGTACCGTTCGTCGACGAGATGGCCGTCGTGCCAGACGGCCAGTCCCTGGGTACCGATGTGGCGGAGGAACTGATCGAGCTCGACTGCGATCGGCGGGACGCTCAGGTAGGTCGCCTGACACCCGGGGAGCCGGAAGCGGTGAGGTAGCTCGCGCTGGGCATGGTGTAGGGGCCGGGGGTCGGGCCCGGCGGCGATCGGTCGTGTCGACAAGATCGTGTCGAGCGATCGATGCTGTTCGATGTGGTGGTCTCGGTCGAGATCGAAGTAGGTGTGCGTCCAATCGAGGCGACGGTGGATCCGGTCGAGGTCGGCCTGACTGCCGGCAGGCAGCGGCAGTTGCAGGGTCCGGTGATCGGCTGATCCGGTCACGTGTCGTCCTTCGGGCCGGAGTAGAGGAACGAGTCGACGATCTCGTCACCACCGATCGCCAGGCGCTGTACTCGGTAGAGATCGAGCGCAACCCTCAACGCGTCGAGACGCGAGAGGTCCATGCCTCGCGAGTACGACTCCATCTCGATCTGGACGCCGAGCGGTGGGTGGCGCGCGATCAACGCCGCGATCGCTTCCGCCTCCGCCGCCACGTCGGCAACGAAGACGACCTTGTTGACGAGGTTGATCCGAAGTGCTTCGGTGGCATCGATCGGTTCGCCGGTGAGCAGCATCCACATCGCCCAGACGTGAGGGATGTGGCGGCCGAGCCGGGTCGCGCCACCAGCTCCACCCATGCCGTAGGCGACTTCGGGGAACCCGAACCTGGCATCGTGGGACGCGATGCGGATCTCGGTCAGCAGCAACAGGTAGACCATGCCCTGACCAAGACACCAGCCGTTGACTGCGCCGATGATCGGCTTGTGGCGTTCGAGTCGTTCGACCTCGTGAGCCCAGGCGTACCGTTCAGGCTGGGACGCGTGCACGCGATGGCTGGGGACGAGTTCATCCAAGAGCTCCTCGAGTGGCGACTCGAACTCGAGGTTCGGCGACTTGATGTCGTCGCCGGCCGAGAACGCCCGCTCGCCCGCCCCGGTGAGGATGCCGACACGAAGATCCGGATCGGACTCGAAGTCGACGAGCGCCTCGTACAGCTGACGGTGCATCGCCGGAGTGAACGGGTTCACCGAGCCGTTGGCGATCGTGAACGTCGCGACGTGACCGTTCTTGCGGTACTCAACCGGCATCGTCGATCTCCTCACCGATCCACGTGCCAGAGACACGATCGAAGCTCCCAATCCGAAGATCGGGCTTCTGGGCGACGAGCTCCTTCTTGGCGGTCTTCTCCGACACAGTCTTCGGCAACACATCGATGTACTCGAGGTAGCGAGGCACTTTGAACGGTGCGAGCAGTGCCGCACAGTGCTCGAAGACCGCCGTCGGCGGCACTTGGTCGGGAGTCACCCCGGGCTTCAGCACCACGTAGGCCTTGACCTCCTCGCCGGTTCGTTTGTCAGGGACACCCACGACCGCAGATTCGAACACACCGTCGAGGCGTTCGAGCACCATCTCGACCTCTCTGGCTGCAATGTTCTCGTCGGACCGGCGGATCATGTCCTTCACCCGACCGACGATGTAGTGGAGACCGTCCTCGTCGCACCTGAACAGATCACCGGTGCGGAACCACCGGTCGCCGAAGAAGCTGGTCTGGTTCGCGTCTGGACGCTGCCAGTACTCGACCAGCATCCCGGGACCGCGCACGCAGAGCTCGCCGACCTCGCCTGGCGCCACGTCCTCGGTCGACTCAGGATCGACGATCCGAACTTCGCGGAACGGGGCAGGAAACCCGACGCTGCCGCTGCCTACCAACTCGGGAGCGAAGAACGGCGCCATCAACGTGACGCCGATCTCGGTCATCGCGTACACCTCCCGACCGATCACCCCAAACCGACGTTCGAGCTCTGCGTGGAGATCCTTGTCGAGCCCATAGAGCGTGACCCACTTCAACTCGTGATCGCGGTCCGTTTCGGACTCCTCGAGTTGGAGTGCGAGCTCCCAGAATCCGGTGTAGTCGATTCGAAACTCGCGAATGCGATCCATGAACCGTGACAGGCTCACGGTCGACGCAACGATCAACTCGGCACCAGACCAGATCGCCATCATCAACTCGACTTGCGGATCGAGATACGAAAACGGTGTGTCGGACAGGATCCGGCGCGGCGCCTCGGGCAGCATCCGAGCCGCGACGAGTCCGATCGTCACCCAGTATCGGTGGGTCAGCACACAGCCCTTGGGCAGGCCCGTCGTTCCCGACGTGTACTGGATGCTCACCGGGTCGTCGAGGCCAGGCTCGACCGACGGCACCCACGGTTCCGACAACAGCAGCTCGTTGAACACACGACCACGCGATCCGTCCCCACCGACCACAACCAGCCGGTCCCCAGCGAACTCAGCCAGGCCCGTCTCGACGCCGTCGAACATCGGCAACAAGTCAGCGTCGATGACCAGATGAGACGCATCTGAGTCCTCGAGCACGTACTGCAACTCGCGGGCCTTGGATCGAACGTTCACCGGAACCATCACCGCACCGAGACGGGCGAGAGCAAACCACGTCAACGGGAACTCTGGACGATTCGGCACCACGACCACCACCGCCGACCCGCGGCCGACACCGATCGAGGCAAGACCTGACGCGAGACGACGCGTGGCGTCGGCAACCTCAGCGAAGCTCGACGAACGACCGTCGTCCATGAACGTCCACAGACCGGCAACGCCAGGCGCTTCGGCGGCTCCATCGAGCAACGCTGCCAGGTTGACCGGCAGCGCGCACGCCTCGACCTCGGCCCGCCATTCCGCCATACGCTGCCGGGTGAAAGCAAGCTCGCTCGAACGGGAAGTCGTTGACACGTTTACAGACCCTTCCTTCGCCACCGGGGGCACCCACTCGTTATTGTACCCACTATGTTGTATAACACTTCGTGTACAACCGCAAGCAACGAGGAGATCGCATGCATGGTGAGCACGAGGGGCTCAACACGTGAACACCGATGAGGACCTCTGCTTTGCGTCGGGCACCGAACTCAGCGCGCTGATCCGAGCCCGCTTGCTCTCACCGGTGGAACTGGTCGAGTCGCTTCTCGCACGGATCGAAACGGTCGACCCGTCCGTGAACTCATTCGTGACCGTCTGCGCCGACGAGGCCCTCGCAGCAGCACACGCCGCAGCACACGACCTCGCAAACAGCAGCATCGAGGACCTCCCTCCACTGCACGGTCTTCCGGTGTCGGTCAAGGACCTCACCCCGACCGCCGGAGTGCTCACCACATTCGGTTCACGCCACTTCGCTGACAATGTGCCCGACTCCGACGGCTTGATCTGGGCACGGCTCAAGGCGGCCGGGGCCATCCTGCTGGGCAAGACCACGACGCCCGAGTTCGGCATGCACTCCATCACCGAGAGCCCGCTGACCGGAATCACCAACAACCCATGGGACCTGAACCGCACGCCAGGCGGATCCAGCGGAGGCTCCGCTGCCGCCCTGGCAGCTGGCCTCGGCCCTCTGTCGACCGGCAGCGACGGTGGCGGCTCGATACGCGTCCCATCGTCGTACTGCGGCACCGTCGGCCTGAAGTGCTCGCGCGGACGGATCCCCATCTGGTCCGAAGGCAACCCGTTCGAGACCGTCGACGTCGTCGGCCCGATGACCCGCACCGTTGCCGACACTGCGCTGATGCTGAACGTCGTCGCCGGCCCACACCATTATGACCCGTACTCACTGCTCGATACCGACACCGACTACGTGCGAGCGATCGCCGATGCGTCCGTTCGCGGCCTCCGCATCGCTTACAGCCCTGACCTCGGGAACCCGCCGATCGAGCCCGCCGTCCTCGCCGGCCTGGCACAGGCAGCTGCGACCTTCGAGCAGATGGGTGCCTTCGTCGAGCCCGTCGACATCCACCTACCGGACCCGATGGAGTACTTCGTCGCGTGGTGGGCGCCGTTCATCAAACTCACGCTCGAGGACAACGTGCTGGGCCCATCGGGCGGCAATGCGATCGAGAGCCACCCTCTGTTCGTCGAGTTCACCCGACACGCCGACAGAATGACCGCCGTGGACCACCTCCGCGTGCAACTCCACCAACGCGAACAGATCCACCGCGCCCTCGCCGATGTCTTTCTCGCCTACGACGTCCTGGTCACCGCGACCACACCATCCGTGGCATTCCATCACCCGGGATCGATCGGCGGACCGACCACGGTCGCCGGGAAGACCGTGACCCAGCCGTCGCTCGACAACCAACGCAACACCGAAGCCGTGAGCCACGCCGGCTACCCCGCCATCTCCATCCCTGCCGGCTTCTCCCTCGACGGCCTCCCGATCGGTATGCAGATCTGCGGCCCTCACGGCGCGGACGCGATCGTCCTGCACGTCGCGGCCGCCTTCGAGGCCGCCCAACCCTGGCGAGGACGACGACCCCCACTGCGCGCCACCTGAGGCGGGCGCACTGATGCCCGTCGCCGACGCCGCCGATCTCCACACCCGTCACCATCCCAACCCCCTAGGAGGCCCACCGTGTCAGGACAGGACCAAAGGCTCCAGCCCGTCCTGGTGACTGGCGCAAACCGAGGCATCGGGGCAGCCATTGCCACGGGCCTCGCCCGACTCGGGCACCCCGTCGCCGTTGGCGCACGGCGGATCTCCGACGCAGATGATCTGATTCGCTCAATGCCGGCGCAGTCGATGTCCGTCGCACTCGACATCACGGACGCCTCCTCGGTGCGAGCGGCCGTCGACGATGTCGTCGAACACTTCGGCAGGATCGGCATCCTGGTCAACAATGCCGGCGGCCACTACGACCTCAACGCACGAGCCTCCGAGGTGGACGACGCCGAAGCACTCGACGCACTCGAGATCAACCTGCTCGGCGCATGGCGGATGATGCGCGAGGCCATCCCACACATGCGGGCACAGCAATGGGGGCGGATCGTCAACGTGTCCAGCCGCGCCGGATCGTTCGCCGAAAGCGAACGCAACGCTCCCGCCTACTCGGTCTCCAAAGCTGCGTTGAACATGCTGACCGTCCAGATCGCCGCCGAACTCCGTGACAGCGGGATCCTCGTCAACGCCTGCTGCCCGGGATGGGTCCGCACCAACATGGGTGGCCCGGAAGCCGACCTGTCCCCGGCCGACGGAGCCGACACACCAATCTGGCTCGCCACCCTCCCGGACGATGGTCCCTCCGGAGGCTTCTTCGCCGAGCGAACCGAATCACCCTGGTGAGGCGCGATGGCTACCACGAGGTTCCGCAACAACGCAAGGCACGCCTACTCGCCCGGGGAGTACAAGTACACCTTGCGGAGCGTCTCGTGGATCGTCCACTTCAGCTTCGAGCCCGTGGCCTTCAAAGCGACCACATCGCCAGCCCCGACGTCCAGCATTGAGCCGTCCGGCCAGGTCACGGTCGCCGAGCCAGCCAAGATGACGAACACCTGGTCCGTGTCTTCGTAGTAGGCCGCTCCGCCGGCAAAGGAGTGGACGCCGATGTCGATCCCGCGCCATTGGTGGAGCACCTTCCATCCCTCAGCCGCCGGCCCGGCAACCACATCTTCTTCCGGTAGCCCGATCATCTCGACCTCGATGTCGAACGCGTTCACCTTCGGCAACGCGTCGGGGTTGCTTTCGATACTCATCCCGGCTCCTGTCTTCGTCGACTGACACCCCACTGGTCCCAGTAGGTGAGCTCACCGATCGGCCGTCGCTTTGGCGGCCCGAACTCGGCACCGATCGTGTGAGCGACGGGGAACAGCGCGACCTGTGTGAACCCGAATGGCATTCCCAGGAGCTCGGCCACCTCCTGCTCGCCTTCGAGGTGCAAGGTCGTCCATGCAGAACCCAAACCGCGACTTCGCAGCGCGAGGAGCAGGCTCCACGCTGCGGGCAGAATTGAGCCATAGAACCCCGCCGCCTCCGCGTTGGTCACGCCCGGCTCCCCCTCGTAGCACGGAATGACCAGAACGGGCACCCGATCGAGCACGTCAGCGAGGTGCAGCGCGCTCGAGAACACCCTGTGTTCCGGAGAGCCCGACGGCGCAGACGCCAACCCGGCGCTGAGGTAATCGGTGCCGAACCGTCGGTAGACACTCGCGATGGCCGCGCGCTTGCCAGGCTCGGTCACGACGATCCAACGCCACGCCTGCCCGTTTCCACCGGTGGGAGCAAACGAGGCCAGCTCGAGACACTCCTCGATGATCGCTGGATCAACGGGGCGGTCGAGATCCAGGCGACGTCGAACGGCGCGGGTGGTCGACAGCACGAGGTCGATGCTGGCTCGGTCCATCACGCCCGGCCACCGGTCGGAGTCATAGCCATCAATGCTGCCGTCACATCCCAGATCATGCACGCTCCGTTGTACAACATGCTGTGCACAACCGCAAGAGCTTCTCGGCGACGTAACTCCAGGGGCCAACTCGCTTACACATGCGGACCAATGCCCTCCCTCGTGAAGTTGACGCTCGTCGGAGAAGTTGCGAAGCCGCCCCGTCAGCAATGGACGAGTGCTCATGCCTTGTCTGGACCTGGCGTGGGGTGGCGACGCGACGTGCCGCGTCGAGGTTGCGCAACGGGTCGTTGCACAACTGCCACCGAGACCGTGCGTCCCCGCCCCTCCAGTCGACAGTGCCAACGTTTGCCCTCCTCAGCGAGCTACTCCATAAGTCGTTCAGCAGCTCGTGACCCTCCGAGCGGGCCCTCTCGCTCCGTCCGATTCCCGCTACCCTGAAAAAGTCTGTGCAGGAATCGTGCACTCGCGGGAAGCTCAAGACCACGCGAGTTCACACGATTGCTGTCCTGACCAGGTGCTTCGTGGTGCCCGGGACGGGGTTCGAACCCGTACGTACGTTCGTACAAGGGGGTTTAAGACCGCTCCCAACCGTCCGGGCAGTGTTCTCCCGTCCGGCTGATGCGCTGTGATCTGGACCTTCCGTCCGTCCCGTCCGTCCAGTGCGCTGCCGTAATGCGCCGTGTTGTTCAGTTCTGTGCACATCGTGTGCACACGCTGCCTGCGGAATCGCAGACGTCCCGACTAGTCAAGATCGGAGCGAAAGGCCTGGGCATGGACAGCAGACCGCATCTTCCTGTCGGGAGCCTCGTAGACCCATCGGCGGACCGACACCAACGCCTCGGCGACCGCCACTCCACTAATCACAAGCTGAGCGCTCGGGGGCTGTGCCACACGAGCGTACGAACCGGCCTCCACCGCCTCCTCAAACGCCTTCCACTTGCGACCCAAGCGGTCGACTCGATAGATCAGTTCGCCATCTGCCACGAACGCCAGCCGCTCATCGAGCCGCGATGATTCGTGGATCGCTTCGCTCAGTTCCGAGTACACGGCCGGGTCCACCGGGTTGACACATCCCGCATCCTCTTGCTCTGTTCGCAATAGATCCTTGTGCAGCTCCCGGAGTTGTACATCTATTGCGCGGGTCGGTAGTAGGTCGAAGAAGCCAGCCAGGTGGCGCGCGGCCGCCTCGAGCGTGATCGTGGCCCGCGTTCGTCGATCTAGCTCGGCACTCCAATACTGCCGGCGTGCGATCCGGTTCAAGACGAGAGAAGCGAATGTCAACGAGGCGGCGAATCCCGCCAGCGCCGAGAGCAGATTGATAGTGAAGGGACGATCCGCTGCCCATTCTGTACCCTCGACGAGCAAGCCAACCACAATCGACGACAGTGCGACTCCGACGAGGAGGGCGAGAGCCCAACGAGGCACGATCCAGTTCATCAGACCTCGTTCGCCACCTGATGTTTGATCCCGGCTCGAAGTCGTGCGGCCTGCTTCCCGCGGAGGGGCACCGGCGTGTCATAGCGCACGCCGACGGTCTCCCGCATCCAGTCTGAGTACGTCGCCCAGAGAGCTCCCTTCATGTCCATTGCCACGTCGGCAAGCGCAATCATCAACCTGTTCGGCGTTGCCTCCCGCCGGTCGGCTAGCAACCGCTGGAGAGCGCGCGCGGGTGAGTCGCCCCAAACGAGCCAGCAGATCCACGACGCCGCCGAGGATCGGCCGAACCCTCCTGGACAGACCGAGAGCAGCTTGCAGGCCGACGGCACCCGCTCGGCGAATTGGATGATCGCTGCAACGTGTTCCATGGTCGGCGCAGCGGCATCTCGCGGCCTACACGTGTCGTCGAACGTCAATCGCAACAACTTGGAAGGCTCGAACTCATCCAGCGCGCCGACCACCTCCGGTGGCAGCCGTTGCCAGCTCTCGGACCCTGACACGATGATTACGTTTGTCGGCCATCCGGTCAAGAGCAGACCTGGAGTGTCACGGCGGAACCCCCGAGTCATGATCTCACGAGATCCCGCCGACGCCACACGAGAACGCTATCTACGCGGCAGGCGGTGTGGGCGGTTCAGGCACATCGCCGCCAATAGACAGACCGGACGACCATTCGCCGATCAGGGCCAGTCCTCGCTCCGCTCCCGAAGCCTGTGGTTCGATGCGGATCGAGGTCCCGGGCGCCGCAGTCGCTCCTCGACGAGCGACACGACCGACGGCGGTCGTCTCGGCCGAGGCGCCGGCCTCGGCCCGATGCTCCTCGATCGCAGGGATCGACTTCGCGAGCCGTTGCCAGTCGAGCAGGTGGGCACCGCCGAGCGACGATGACAGTCGGGAGAGCGCTTTCGGCCGCCGCTCACGTTCCGCTCCGAAGGTGGGGCTCGTCGAAGTCGAGCTCGACTGTCACGGGGCAGTGGTCGGACCGACCAGAGTCGATCCACTCTGCGGTAGAGCCCACCGCTGCCGCTGTTGTCAGCGGAAGGAGTTGCGACGAGAGGAAGATGTAGTCGCAGTGGAACTCGAACCGCCTCCCTCCTGGTCCGATCCACCGCAACGTTGGCGGCTCCGCGGCCGATCCATGCTCGACGCCGAAATTGTGATGGAAGGCGGAGTGCGCGTCGAGCGATCGCAGCGCTTCGAGGTTGCTTAAGTGCGAGCGAGCGGATGATCCCTGGACTGACGCGTTGAGGTCGCCGGCGAGAGCCACGGGGCTGCTGCGGATGACCGAAGACCACCGTTGAATCACGTCCGCGAACTGGGCCGCGTAGCTCGGTCGACCATCACCGCTGTTCTTCACCGTCCACACGGCGAGCAGCGTGAACGTCACCGCGGCATCCGGGGCGGCGACGGAGATGGGCAGGCACCATGGACGCGAGTCGGCTTCGACGAGCGGTTCAACGCTCCAGCCGTTGAAGCCGAACACTCCAAGCCCCTTGTGTGCGTAGTCGCCGCGCCAGGCGAACGACACCTCAGGGTGGCTCGCAAGTTCGACTGCTCGGGAGCACTCGGGAACAACGAGCACATCGCAAGCCAGCTCCGAAACAGCATCCAGCTTCGCGTCGAGCCGCTGCCGGCAGTTCCAGGTGCCAACGCGAGCCTTCATCGATCCAGCCGGGCAGCGAGTGCGGTGAGCGCCTGGTCAACCTTCGGTCTCGCCTCATAGGGCCCGGGCATCACGAAGACTCCGGCCCCCGCGAGCGTGAGGCCATCAATCCAGCCGATTCCGCGAATCGGCCCGACCATGGCATTCGCGGCATCCTTGAACGTGAAGATGACCGCCGCCGGGCCAACCGCGCACAGCTTCTCGCGAAGCAGGGCGGCGCCGTACTCCCGCTCCCCCGGCAGCAGGGCGTCAGCCGTTGGTGTTGGACGCTTCACCACATCAGTAAGTCCGAACCCGGCGCTCACAGCAGCGTCGTCCTCCCACTGTCCCCCCGCGATCGCCACCAATCCGCAGCGCGTGAGCCGTTGCCACAATCGCTGGCCGAGCTGCCCCTGGTAGTAGTGCCCAGCCTCAACACTCGACGGCGCGGGGTTCACCCCGACGATCACGGCCCGAGGTGACTCCGGCAGCAGGTCCGCGAGCGTCTCCACCGTCGCCCCCATCCACTCCGCTGCGATGCGATAGCTCACTGCCCCTCCCCCATCTGTCCGTTGCCCTGCTGCGTACTCCACGGGACTTGCTGAATGTCGCCGTGCCAAACCGCCGAGAACCGGTCGACGTACGCACCGGTGTATCCCAACCTTCTCAGGATCAGAAGCTCGAGGTAATGCACACTCAGCCGCCACGCGGCGAACCACACTCCGTGCGGGTAGCTGAGATCGCCATGCCGCCTCCGGGGGTGGGTCACGGCATTTCGAACACGCGCAAGGGCGACCGGACCAGTTGAGGTTCCAGTGGCGTCGCCATCGCGGACGCCAAGAGGCGTGAGTTGCGCTGCGCTTGGAGGGATCGCAAGAGGGAGAGAAGCCTCGTGGATCATCATCTCCATGACTGCCGACGCTGACAGTGCCGTGTACACGTTCTTCCGCTGAGAGCGGCTCTGGCCGAGCGTTGGATCTCCGCTCTCGACGAGGTGGTCCCAGGAGATCAGCTCCAATCCTGATTGGGCTGCCGCGATTCGCATCTCCATTGGAGGAACACCGTTGGCCTCGGCGTGGTACGCGATGAGCAGTTGGTCGACGTCCCAGGTCTCCTCGTTGTGCGAGTGGCGGCGGAGCAAGGCCTCCAGGATCGTGATGAGCCCGACCCTGTCGAAGATGCTGAGCCACTGGTGCCGGCTGTACCACGGAGCGACATTGGGGGACTCCAAGGCCAGCCAAGAGGTCCGACCTCCTGCGAGTGCTGCGCGGAGGTTCCAGAGACCGACCCGGGCTCCGGCGGCGAACGACAGTGCAACTCGGACGACGTCCAGGACACGAAGACCGTGTGCGGCGGAGAACGGCTTGCCGTCCTCCCGGCACAGTAGGGCGCTGTAGGTCGTCACGAAGAGCGCTTCGCCCTCGACGACCTTGGCGAAGTCCTGAGGCGTCAGCGTTGGCATGAGTTCGAGCCACCAACCTTCAACGACGATTGGGCCGTCCGAATAGGGCACCGCTCTTGCGGGGAAGTTGATCAGCTCGAACGTGAGCTCGTCGACAAGGCCCGTGCTTGGCTGGGTTCCGAGGATGATTCCGCGAGCGGTCGAGGTGGACTTCCCGTTCGACACCGAATCGTTCGTCTGAGCAAACAACGCCCGGTGGGCCTCGTGTTGCCCGCCGAAGCGAACAATGGCGTCGGCTCCAAGCAGGTCTGGTGCATCAGTGAGGGAACCGGTGTCGATCGAGATGCGGACAGTCGGGCGCGGCACCAGCGATGCCCACACGCGACCTGCGACCGGTCTCCGGAACTCTCCGGCGGTGAGTTCGAGTTGACCCTCGTAGATGGTGGCCTCGTGCACAACCATTCAGTTCCCAACCTGGTGATGAAGATGTCGGCCGGAGAACCAGAGCCCGGTGGTGCGCGATCGGCGGTAAGTGCCGAGCCATCCGACGCCTCGTACGACCACGTCGACATTCCATGACGGCGACGCCTCGTGGCCGGGCAGGGAGCCTGCCTCGTCGGTCAGTGCCGCGTACCAGCCAGTCATGGAATCGAGGGTGAGCGAGGCGCGTCGCTCGCCAGACGGAGCGATGGCGAGCTGGGCGCCCGCGCGAGTTTGCTGCAGTGGCCCATCGATGTGCGCCGACAGATGAAATGGGTCGGATCCGCCACCGAAGGGAGCTGGCGTGCCCGAGTTGGTGATGCGCTGCTCAACGTCGGCGAGCCACCGATCGTCCACCTCGACACCCTGGCCTTCAGAGCCAGCGCTTGATCGAGGCAGGTAGTCGCGACCGCCGGAAGTCCAGAGCCATGCGGCGAACCAGTCGAGCTGGCCGTCGGCGTCCCAGATCTCGCTGAGGAGTGCGAGCTTCGGGTCGTCAACGGGTCGCTCTGCGACGTGCCACCAGCGGAGCCCGCTGTCTGGGCGCGACCAGCCGAACCCGTACACGAGGAGGTGCAGCAGGGCGCTCCAATATCCGAGCGCGCCAGGCCAGAAGTGATCGCCGGGCTCAGGGGCGCGCAGCACGGGCCGACGGGCCCGAGGTGCGGCGAGCGCTTGGTACATCCATGGGATCGCGAAGCCCCACTCGGCCTGTTCGCCGAACACGTCCCGCGCCACTGCGTCGTCGACGCCCTCGAGTCGCGGCACGGCGACTCGCTCGACCTGGTACATCCCGTCATGCGTCATTCGGACAGCACCTCGCACGGCTCCGAGACCTTCGACTCGACGGCCGTGACGTCATCTGGCGGCTGGAACCATTTGTGCAACGTCTGGAACCGCCAGCGCACCGCCGTCGGGTCAAGGGCATCGGCGAGCGGCTTGGTGCAGTGCGACACCTTGATCTTGCCGGTCTTGCCGCTCGCGCCGAGGACGTAATGCAGTTCCAGCCGGGCGTTCTTGGCCGCTCCGAGTCGCGTTCGAAGCGCGTGCTCGTACGCCTTCGCCCAGACGAAGTAGTCGAGGCCCTGCAGGACGAGTAGGTCGTCGGCGTTGTCGGCGAGCTTGGTCTCCACGATGCGGATGTCGCCGTGCCCATCCAGCCCGAGAAGGTCGATGTAACCCCGACCCCACGCGTTGACCGAGTCGCGTGGCCGCCAGGCGGCAAGTTCCCGAAGGGCTGGCTGTTCGACTCCCACGAGGGACGGGTCACGACGAATGATCGCCTGGAGCCAGTGCTCGTCAGGTCGGTGGATTGGAGGTGTTCCACTCCGGCGCTCCTCGATTGCCTGCTCGATCGCCTGAATGATGTCGGCGACTTGTTGGTTGCTCAGGTGGTCCCCCGGAGGAAGAACCACCGGCGTCGGCGCCTTCGGTCCGCTGTAGTGGATCCCGGCGGTGACGACGGTTCCCTCTGTGCCCTTTCGGATCGACAGAAGTCGCTGTCCTGCGAAGTGCCAGGAACGTTCGCCCCGACGGTGTCCGTGGTCGAGCCGGGGATCGCGGGTGACCCGCTCGACCAGCTCCCAGACGCCGTCCGATGTGTCACCGAGGTGAAGGGGCATCATCGCGTCAGTGAGCTCGGATTCGGGCGAGACGTCGCCGAGTCGGCCGATGACCGCCTTCACGGTCTCGAGCTGTGAGCGCTCGGGCCGCGGCGAGGCCTTGCCGTCGCGGTGTACGAAGAGCGACGGACGCGCCGCCGATCGCAGCCAAGGGATTCGCTGTGACGTCGCGTTGGCATGCCCTTCGGGAAGAACGAGCACGGTAGAGCGGCCCTGTGCGTGACGCACCGCGTAGGCGAGCGCCAACTCGACGTCGTCCTCTTCCTGAGGGCCGGCAACAACAGCGAGGCGCTGCGCGTCAGCGAAGAAGGCGAACCGGTCGGACAGGCCTTTGCTGGTGACTCTCGGCGGCAGTCCGAGCGCACCGGCAAGCACCTCTGCCCCCTCGCCATTGAACAACGCCCGCCGCTCGGCGACGGACGGCTTGGCCGCCGATTCAGCCCCGTCGCTATCAGTAGTCACACGTCCCACCACTCTCCATCGTCGTGCCGTTCGACGTTCGGGAATAGCTCCACGAACCGGCTGCTTGCGCCGGAGTGCATCGGCACCAGTCGGTCCGGACGCACAGCGCCGACCAAGCGTTGCAGATCGACCACTGATGCATGACCGGAGGTGTGAATCGTCGAGAGCGGGATAGAGCGCTCGGCCAGGAACTGTTGCAGCCGTTCGCCGGATCCGTCCCGCAAGTAGCCACTCCACAAGGACCACACCACTGCACCCGTCGAGTCCAGCACCCCCGACCTGCACAGCTCGAACACCACCGAACTCGGGACGTAGAACACGTACCTGGACGGCGCAGCGGCCAACTCCTCCGCGTACACACGCGCCTGTCCCAGCTCCTTGACACGGTTGAACTCGCCGCTGTCCTTGACCAGCACCCGCTGCCGCTGCGGCACGTACACCCGAAGGTCCGGAAAGCCGAGCTGAGGGATCGTCGAGCGGGTGGCTGCAGCGACTGAGATGCCGTACAGGTCGACCACCAGCTGGCGGCCCGACCGGCGAGCGGCTCGGTAGACGGTGACCAGCCGATCGATGTTCTGCGCCGACCCGAGAACTGCAACAGCACCGGAGGTTGCCTTCAACACGTCGACGAACCTCATCTCGAGATCTGCTTCGGTCTCGAAGGTCTCGCCGTCCGTCGCAGGATCGCTCCTGACGTGAGTGCCCTCCATCAACATGACGTCGACATCACGTGGCGGGTCCGCCAGAAGGGCCTCGAACAACCTGCTCTTCCTGCCGTGCCCGCGAATGTCACCGGTGTAGAAGACGCGGCGGCCGTCGCACTGGATCAGCAGCGAGTAGGCGTCGAAGGCCGAGTGGTCGTTCAGGTAGGGCGTGATCGTGAAGGGGCCCACCGTCGACGACTCGCCGTGAACGTGATACCCGGCCGGCTTGATGGCCACGGACACTGGCGAGAAGAACGACGCCGCTCGTAACAGCGAAGACGCTTCGGCGCCGATGAACACCGGCACGTCGGCGGACACCTTCCCGAGCAGCCCGTAGTGGTCGAGATGCGGATGCGAGATCACGATCCCGCACAGCATTGGATCGTGGTGGGTCAGGCCTTCGGCGTCGGGCAGCGGGACGTCAACAGCCGACGACGCCCACAGCGGCCGGCCGAGGTCGATGATCACCCGCTGCCCGTCGCCGGCCTCGATCTCGACGCAGTTGCCGCCGATCTCAGCCGTACCCCGATGAATTCGAATCCGCATCAGTCACACCCTTCGCCGTACAGCATGCTCCGGGGGTGTAACGAGGAGGCCAGCTCCGTCATCCCGAACCTGGCGACGCTGTCCGTTGTACACAGGGACGATGACAGCGAGGTGGTGGAATGTCGAGGCGCACTGACTCGGATACACGCAGGACCTACACGGTGGAGGAGGTAGCGAGCCTTCTCGGCATCTCGCGCGCCACCGCGTACGAGTGTGTCCGCCGTGGCGACATCCCCTCCCGACGATTTGGACGTCGAATCGTCATTCCGCAGGCCGAGCTAGACGTGCTGCTCGAAGCCAAGTCATAGAACGGGGAGTCTCGCCACCGGGCTTGACGATCGTGTGGATCACGGTCTCCCGATTTCTAGGTGCTCAGGAGTGCTGTTCAGTATCGCTGAGCAGCGATTTCGCGGACGGTCGTGACGCCTCGTGTTGATCTGTCCCGAGAGTTCTAGGAATGCGAAATAGGGATGCGAAGGAGGTCCGACGGGCACACAGTGGGACCCCACGTACTCCTCACCGCCTCCGGCTTCGCCAGCGGCCCGTGGCAGCGCCTGCAGAACTGCGTCCACAAGACCCTGCGTCCAGGGCCTTGGGCCAACATCATTGGCCCAAGTTGAGCGATCAGAGGACCGAGCGTGACCAACTTTCACCGCGGCCTTGAGCACGAATGTCGAATGCGAGAGAGATGGGCACCTCTCACACACATCCCCCTCCAGGTCACCCTCGCGCCAGATCGGCGGTTGACACCCGGCGCATAGCGCGGGTCGAGCTGGCGTCGAGCCGCCGACGTTCTTGTGCACGACCGGGTCGGTCCCCGAGACAGCTGCTACCGATGACCCTTCCATGATCGGCCAGGATGTCGGCATGAATCGGGAGCGGAACATCCAGCAGGCAAGGAGGGCCCTCGAATCGGCGGCCCGCGAGTTCGACCTGTGCGCCGCGGTGGTCCGCCAGATGATCGACAAGACCCCCCGCTTGGCCGGCGCAACAAGGGCGACACTTCAGGCCGTGTGCGATCGGCTCGAAATGGCCGCCGCCGGCATCGGAGTCGAACTCCGCGACATGCAGACCGGTCCGGCACGCTCTTGGCTACAGATCGGTGCGCACTGTGCCGCGGTCGTCATCACGGTTGTCGGCGTCGGAGCGCTCGAAGAGGTCGGCAGCAAGGCGGTGAACGAACTGCTCGACCGTGCTGGTCAGGTCGAAACCGTCGTCGCCGACGCCAACGAACAGCTCGACCAGGTCGAAACTCATGCTTGGCGGCTTCTTCCAGGCGACCAAGTTGAGGTGAACATCGAGACGGCCGCTGTTCGAAACCACAACGAGGAAGTGCACGATCTCGAACCGGAGGCACGCGAGATCCTTGTCGAGCTCGCCCACTCCGATCACTGGTCCGTCACCTTGTCGAACGCGGCATGGCGGCGGCTTGAGCACACGATCGACGAACTCACCAGCTGGCTCGAGTACAGGGGCACCTCGCACACGATTACTGTCGAGGTACAAGACGCGGGCGGAATGGAAATGGTCACGCTGGGCTGGCGGCGAAAGGCTTGACGACTCCCGCGATGACGCTCACGAGCTGCAGCAGCGGTCGGCCGGTGCTGGCTGAGCACCT
Organism: Actinomycetota bacterium; assembly: GCA_030645495.1. GTDB lineage: Bacteria > Actinomycetota > Acidimicrobiia > Acidimicrobiales > Ilumatobacteraceae > UBA668. The sequence continues at coordinate 123,788 of JAUSLV010000033.1, read as the reverse complement.
ACCGACTGTGCACCTTGCTCGCTGCCGTCCGCCCCAGACAGACTCACCCGGTCACGAGATACTGAGCCCGACCAAGGTTCATGGCGTTCAGCCCGCAAGACGACTTCATCCATCGGAAGGTAGCCCATGACGGCGTTCAACATCACGGCGGGACTCGTTACCGTCGCATCGCTCATCTTCTCCGTGGTGACTCACTACCGAGCGAGGGCGATCGATCAGGCTCGCGAGTTCGATCGCCGGCTACAAGAGAACCGGCTTGCCGATCTACTGGCGATAGCCAACTCGGCCGCTGAGCAAAGCGCACTTGTGGGCGTTATGGCTGACCGCGATGAGACGACCAAGAAGGAACTGAAGCACCTCACCTTGAGTCTGAGCTCAACGCTGAAGAGCCTGCAAGACGCATTGGCGCGTTCCGAAACACACCAGAGGCGGACGAATACTGCGCGGCCTCGGACCTACTTCAAGTGGGCCGCGTCGCCCGAATCTCCCAAGGATTGACATGCCCAGTTCCTCACCGTATGGACTGCGGATCGGCGATCGACTTCAATTCGATGCTCCCTTTCAGCAGTTCAGGATCGTCTCGCGAGCACACGGCAACTTCGGCGCCGTCTACACCGCGGTTCGTGAGGATCACGCCGGACCGCCGGTAGCGCTCAAGACAATCCGGTCCGATCGGCTGGGTTCAACGGAGGATGTACAGATGCGGGAGATGTTCGCCCTGGAAGCGCGGAACTGGATGGCCCTACCTGCGGTTGGAGGAGTTCTCGCCGCGCGGGCGGTTCATCTCCACAATGGGCTTCCATACGTTCAGATGGACTTCGTGCCATCCGTCGCACCTGGTGGACCGTCATTAGCTGCAGTTCTTCAGAGTCGTGAACTAGCCCCGATTCCTACCAACGTCGCAGTCAGTCTCCTGTACGACCTGGTCGCCGGCCTAGGAGCGATCGAGGCGGCGTTGCCGGGGTTCTGTCACGGAGACATCAAGCCTGACAACGTGCTCGTGGCACCCTGCTCCACCTTCAACCACCTGACCCAGGAATCAAAGGTCGTCGAAGCCAAGCTCACCGACTTCGGCCTTAGCCGAGCTAACCGCTCCAAGCCAAGTGCACAGTTCGGGCTCGGTGATATCCGATACCTTCCACCAGACACGTTCCGAATGATTGTCGGCGCAATAAACGAGCCAGGTCCGACGCAGGCCTACGTCCTTGCAGACGCAACGGCGTCCAAGCGAAGAGACATCTACGCGCTTGGCTGCACCGCCTTCGAACTCCTCGTCGGCCGACCGAGACAGCGCGTCACTTCAGACGACCGCCTGGTTCGAGATGAGGTCGAACCCCTGACTCCACAGCACATCACTCTCGTCCGAGGCGACCTCCCGATCGCGATTGCGGAGTTCGTTCTGGAGTGCCTCTCCTGCGACGAACAGATGTCGCTCCACAACTTCACTGAGGTCGTGGACGCCTTTCACCAGGCCCTCCAACGATGCGGGGTGCGAACTAGTCAGCGGCGGACCGATGCGACCAGCACGGAACCCCTCCCGTACGAGTTGCTCACCGAAAGCCCGCTCTACAGATTTCTCACCCAGCATCGCGGCTTTCCGGGTGACGTTGCCGAAGCCATCTACGCGCAATTGGAGGCGGCCTCAACAGCTGCATCGGTTGGTGATACCGAGGATTCGCGCCGAATTCTCCTTGAGCTGCAACGCGTACTGGACCTGCCGCACATTGCCGCCGGACTCGGCCGCGCCTTTATGCTCGAAGGCGACTACCTAAGCGCGATGCGCGAACTGGGCAGGGCCTTCCTCGCCTACCAGGCCGAGCCCGCCCTGATCAGCCTTGAGCCTCTTTCCTATGCGACAGACCTCGCGAACCTCGCGCAGATACTTGCCGCTCCCGCCAACCCACTGTTCGATGCCACTGCGAGCAAGTACTTCGCCGAGGAGGCCGTGCGACTCGCACCCGCGTCTAAGGCGGCGAAGCTGGCACTCGGCATGGCACTCATCGCCTCTGGTGAGGACAATGCCGCTCTTGCGGCTCTCGAAGAAGCGTGCACGCTGGACCCAACTAGTAGATCGGTTCGCTATTACCAAGCCGTCGCGAGCCGCTTGCAGGGCGAGGACGGTCCAGGCCTTAATCCAGGGGAGAGTGAGAAGCTGGAGCGGCTTGTCGCCCGACTACGGCGGGTGCGTTCAGATTGCGGTGGCCCAGGTCAGCCCTGAACCCGGCGCAATCCGTCGGGCCACCGCCAAAGTGGACCCGATGACTCAATTCAAACTCGTCGGAGCATACGACCGACCAGCGTCCAGCCGGTTCGATCAGACAACCACGCCGCGCACCTTCTTCGACCGACAACACCGCGCCGTCTTTCGATTGTCACCGACAGGGTCTGACAAACCGCAGGTCAGGCGCTGCTGCCACTGGCTAGCCAACCTCACCTCGCTCGAACCGAACGCCCACGACGGTGCTCGTACTAGCTATGGCCCTTGAACCAGTTCAGGATCCCTCGCGCGTCCTTGATCTCCCTAGACGATCCTCCGGATTGGCCGTCATCGTCGTGGAACTGATAGTCCTCGCGAATGCCGACGTCGTCTGTGAATGTGTCCGTGTACTCCTCGGTGCGGGTGTACTTTCCCTCTGAACTCCAGCCGTCATGGCTGACCTGGCGAGTCGTGCTCTGGCCTTTGAACTTGTCGTCGTATTCCTCGATGAAGTCGTTCAGAAATACTGCTTCATCGTCGCTCAGACGAGCATTGCTCACATCCACGTGCTCGCCGATGGCCTCCCTGAGCTTGTTCTTCTCGTTCCGGTCCACGACTCTCCGTCCTCCATTTGTTGGCGACCGCCTGAGTCAGTCACCTGTGCGAGCCAATCATGCCGCAGGCGCGAAGCTCCCGCGCTGTAAGCAAGGACGAAGCGCCGCGCCTCAAGCACAGGATCCGGCAAACACACAGTCTCATGGCCCACTCGGTTCGGCATTCGGTTCGTTGACACCGAGATCGTGGACGAGGACGCGGCCGCGCACGATCTCGTGTCGAATGACTCTGCCTTCCTTGACGGCAGCCTTTTCGCGATAGTCGCCGAATCGATCATTTGAAACCACCCACGCCGTGGACTCATGGGCAGCGTCAAGGATCGTCTCGTCCGCCTTGACATGCGTTGCCACAACATGCACGACCGCTGTAGGCAGCGCAGCGCGCAGGTCGTCGCCGCTAACCCCGAGAAGTCCTCGGATGTCGGCGTCAAAGACGACCGTGACGACGTACCTCTCAGCGAGCTTCTGGGTCATCGCGATAAGTGCTGCGAGCCCAATGAAGTCGCTGTCTTGGTAACAGCAGTTGTTGCCGTCAATGATCAGCGCATCGATTTCGCGTGCCGCGACCTCTGCCAGTCTCGCGATTCGCTGCTCGGTCTTACCCATGTTCCGGCGGATGCGGTCGATCTGCTGCTCGCGATCGCGGATGCCGCTCGGCAGCAAGCGCATCTGCGACCGAAGGAGACGCACTGCCGCCCGAGGTGAACTATCCCCGAATCGCCGGTCGCACTCCTGATGCAGCAGGGCCTTCTCGTAGCTGTTAGCGGCATTGGTCAACTTCTTGTCGATGCTGTCGGCCTCAGCGATCTGGCCCTCCAGTCGGGACAGCTCAGATCTCAGCTTGGCGATCGTCGACTCGTGGTCTCGGATCTCAGACTCATACTTTGCGAGTTCCGCCAGTGGGCCTTCGACTGCACGGTCGACGTCCGCCGCACGGGCCTTGAGATGATCTCGCCTCGCCTGGAAACGCGGCAGCTCCGTGTCAATACTCGCTATCGCCACATCGGCGTCCACCGATCGGAACTCCCTGAAGCGTTCAAGAGCACGCTCCAGGCCAGTGACGCGGCCCGTGAGCTGCGTCACCTCACTCGCAAGCTGTTCGCGCTCTGAGCCGGCGGCTTGCGCGAGCTTGCGAAGGCGGTCGATCTCCCGCCTGTGCGCAGCGAGTTGCGCTTTCGCGATGTCGTGTTCAGTCGTGAACCAGCGAAGAACGTTCAAGCCGATGCGGGCTTTGCTCTCGAGGCCCGAAGTCTCCGACGCTAGTTGGCGACGCTTCTTGTCAAGCTCGAGAATCCTCTCCTCCCGCTGCGCAACTTCGGCAGCGCGCACCTCCAGGTCAGAACGGACGCGCGTGATCTCGGCGAGCTCACCTTCGAGGTCGAAGTGTGTCGCCCAGCTGACTTGCTCCAAGAGGTCAGCCCGACGGCCCTGCAGATCCTCGATCTCGTCCTCGGCGACTCGGAGCTTCGCAGTGAACGGGTTGTAGTCCATCTGCGACAATTCCTCTCGACATGGGCCGACCGACCTGCTGGTCATCAGCGTAGGCGCCGCAGCAGTGAGTCCTTGTCGGTCCCACGATCCTCGCGACCAACCGTACTGCGCAGCCGTAGCGGCTGGTCAACCGCTGTCGGCGTCCCGCAGCGGCGAGAGTAGGTGTGAGGAAGGAACGCCGTGGGCGAAATGCTACGAAATGTCACGGCCGACCCGTTACATCTCGTTGCACTTGCTGCGGCGCTCGCCTGTGGTCCACGCTCAAATCCTCCAGAGCCACAACACGCGTGCCGATAGCTCTTGCATGTCCGACATCACGGTGGTTCCGTGGTCCAGGTACAGACCGATCGACGGCTGCTCGTACTCAACGCCTGCGATACCGCGCAGCAGCACTCGGGGGGCCCTCAAGTGTCGGCATTTCTGGTGTTACGGCCAGACGGACACAAGCCGTCGTATCGCATTTGTGGCCGACCAACTGGTGGGCTGCAGCTGCCTTCGGCGCGCTATTTGCTAGCGAGCTCACGAAGACCAGCTCCTTTCTTGGCGCCTTTCAAACCGCATCGTCCGCGTTCTCGGGCGACGCCTCCGCGGCGCTGTTGTCAGCAGCTCCAGAACAATTCGCAGAGCGCCTACCTTCGAGGCTGAAAGAGATGACACTTCTCGATCGCGCTTCGACGGCGTTCTTTGAGTAGCACTCAGCCCTTCGACAGGCTCAGAAGATCTGTCCGCGTTTACGACCGACGTCGACTCCGTCTCGTTAGAAGTTGAAGCAGGTGTCGGCCAGTACACGCCCGTCAGCGTTGCTCAAGACGGGCTGGAGCGATGATGGTCGGCTGTCTCTCGTACTCACCTAGGACTTGGCACCGCTCCAACCCGTGGCGAAGCCAGAGCAGGCCGGACCATGCGCAGATCGCTGCGTCAACGAGATCCTCACGGTGCTTGTAGGCGGCATCGACAATGGGACTCCGCTCATGCAGTAGCGCCGCCGTCACTGGATGCGTCCTGAGCCGAAGCGCCGGATCGACAGCGGCGAGCGCGTCGAGACGGCCAATCAGATCGTCACACACAGCCGCCCGGTGCTGTCGAAACGCTGGAGTAGTCATCGACTTCGGCTTCCGCTTGTACACGGGACGCTCGTCGTCATAGCCGAGTTCTGCCGCACCGACCAGCGCCGTGTACGGGTAGCACTCGCTGAAGTGTCGGCCCGCCACTGGTGGCCCGGACCAGCCGGCGTTGTAGATCCACCCGCCCGCCTCGAGCAGGAGGCGCAGCTCCTGGCCACCGAGGTTCCGCGAAGTGAGATTGGTGCTGTTCGCCGAAACCTTCCATCGGCCGTACCGCTGGCCCGTCTGCCGCTCGCAACCGCGCTGTCCGGCGGCGTTCGTCACGACGAGCGGGGCGTCGATCATGGCGAACGTGTTCCCTCCAGCGTTGGCCGCGATCCAGTCGAGGGTCTCGTCGAGCCCACGCGTCCAACCCGCATCGACCACGGTTCCGTCGGACTCAACCGCGACGACACCGGTCTCGTTTGAGACGCCGGACTTCTTGTTGGTCGCCCATGCGAGGTCGATCCCGAGGACTCTCATCTCAGCTACCCACTGCCGGCGTGAGCGGTGAGGCATCGAGGATCTTCGTGGCGACATCGTCGACCTGTGCGAGCAGGTGAGCTGGCATCAGTTCCAAGTCGAGGGCGTGGGCGTGGAGTTGCACGCCGCTCCCCCGCACGATCAGCTGCTGCTCGGCCTCGTTGCCTTTGGCGTAGACGAGATGGCCAACTGGCAGCCCGAGCGCAGTGCAATACGCCAGCATCTGGTAGAGGTCGGCGTTCGGGTAGCCGGCCACCTTCTCGACCTTGTACTTCGCATCGATCACTGCGATCGGCCTGCCGCCTCGGTACCAGACGAGGTCCGGTGCCATCTTCACCGTGTCGGTCAAATCCAGCGTCTGCGGGTCCTGCGGACGAACTCGCCCGTCGATCTTCTCCAACGAGTCGGTCAGGGCTGCGGTGACGAAGTCCTCGAAGACGGTGGCCATGTCGATGATGAACCCATTCACCTCGACGGCACCAGCCGGGAGGTCGACGGACCGGTGCTTGAGCACCATTGAGGCGAACCACAAGACGGTGTCGTAGTGAGCGTTGCGACGGCTTGCGCGCCAGTTCGGCAACGGCTGCCCGGGGATCAGGTCGCTCACGTCGTCGAGGCGTTGCATGATCGCCCGAAGCTTTCGGGTGAAGATCGGATCAAGGCCGGGAACTGTGCGGAGGATCTTCGCGGCGGCTCGAATGAGTTGGTTCTCGGCGACGTCGATGGTGAAGTCGTCGTACCGCACCAGCAGTGGTGTGATCTGTCCGAAGCGTCGGGTGACCTGCTCTCGGTATCGCATCCGACCTCGGACGACGGCGAGTTCGTCGTCGCGTTCAACGTATCCCTGTATTACTCCTCGACCCAGTGCGCGGTCGGCCTGTCGGACAAAGGCGTCGGCGAGGATGTGCACCAGGTCCGTGGCTGTTTCGTACGGAACGAGATCGTCTCTCCAATCGAACCGGCGACCGAAGCCGAGGAGGTAGAAGATCCGTCCGATCGGCAGCTTCGGCGTGACTCGCAAGGTGATGTCGTCGATCTGGGCGACGCCGACCTTCCCGGTTCCAGTCACGAGCCAGCGCCCGGCTTCGATCGGCGCAACTGAGACGATCTTCGACGTCGTCAGCATTGCGGCCTGATGAACGGTCAGGTCGACCTCCGCGCCGTAGCCGGACTCGGGCACCTCGATCGTGGTCATGCCGGCGCGTCGAGCTGGGCGATCGCTTTCCCGTACAACGCCTCGAAGTCGAACCTCGAAGACGTCGAAGTCCAACGGTCGTAGTGGGTCTCCTGCAGCAGCGGCACGATCTGCGTTCGCCAGATGCGGGCAAGCCGCTCCTTCGACTGGTCGGAGGTCATGAAGTACGACGGGCCGATGTGTGCGTCCCGGTCTTCGATCGCAGCGTTCAACAGTCCGAGCAGAGCGCCGGCTGTCGGCGGCAGCTCCTTGCGGGCAAGCCAGTCCCGGAGCATCGACTCCGTCGGCTGTGTCGCTGGGTGTAGCTCAACGAAGGCGAAGCGTCGACGCATTGCCGCGTCGAGGAGAGCGATCGATCGGTCGGCAGTGTTCATGGTGCACACGAAGTAGAGGTTCGTCGGCAGCGTGAATGGCTCACCGCCGTAGAGCACCTCGACGCCTTGGTCTCGATACTCGAGCAGGAAGTACAGCTCGCCGAACACCTTGGCAATGTTTGCTCGGTTGAGTTCATCGATCACCAAGATGAATGCTTGGTCGAGGTGCTCCTTAGCCTCGGTAGCGAGCCGGCGAAGCGGACCCGCCCTTAGCTCAAGCGAGACAGTGCCCTGTGCCGCGCCGGGCGACGGGCGAAATCCCTCAAAGAAGTCCTCGTAAGTGTACGACGGGTGAAACTGCACAAGTCGCACTTGCTGCTCCCCGACGAGATGGGCGGCGATCCTCCGAGCGAGGAATGTCTTGCCGGTCCCGGGAGGCCCGTAGAGCACGATTTGGCGCTTTTCGTTTAGCAGCTCGACAAACTCAGCGAGCCACGGCTCGGAAAGGAACAGGTCGGCGGCGACTGAGGCAGCCAGCTTTCCGAACTCGATGTGCGGTTGACGAGCTTCAGTCGCCGGGAGTTCGACTCCATCGGTTGGGTCAAGGGTGAGATCTTCGATCGATACCAGCTCGCCGGTGATGTCGGCGATCGTGTCCCCAGTCTTGAGCTTCGCTTGAAGCGCTCCGGGGAGATCGCCAAAGTCGACACCGGCATCTGCGTTTCGCCACGAGACGTCGCGCCGAAGGTTGGACCGTCCGCTTTCAGAGGGCTGATATTCCCACTCACCCTTCACATCGCCGATGAACACTCCGTCGTCGCTCGTGGTAAGTAGTACATCGCCGACCTTCATCTTGCACACGAAGTCCGCGATCTCGTTCACCTTGGAGCGCCGCTCCTGCACCTTGAGATGCTCGTAGGCGGCATCGGCAATGGCAATCAGCGTGTCTCGCTCAATTGTCGCCTCGATAGCCGGGAGTTGCGATGCTGCAAGACTGCACCATCCGTCCACCAGCCACTGAGGAACGAGGTTCACGCCGAGGACCGAGGAACCTCGGACCAACCAGGCACGACGGGTTGCCTGTTCGGCCGCGTCTGCGCGTGCATCGCGATAGGCCTTCACCGCCACCCGTCGGAGCTCGTTTGGATCGACGTACTGCTGCAGCGCCGCGCGGCCCTTGTCGGTGATGCTCCACACCCCGGAACCGTCTTTGATCATCCACTCGGCGGCGACGAGATAGCTGGTGCCCCAGGCGATGTAGCTCCACCAACGTTCGTGCTTGTTGCTCTGTACCTCTACGTCGACACCGTCCGGTGCGAGGCGTTCGCGGAGCGATGCCATGACCTCGTTGCGAGGCATCGGGCCAACGCGCGCCGCAAGGAGCTCAAGCGTCGCCCGCATGCCCGCTGTCTGCCAGAAGGTTGAATTGGCCATACGACGACCCTAGATCAGCTCGGCGAGGACGGGACTCCCGATGAGTCTGATCAACGACCGACTGCGCACAGAAGCCAGGTCAGATTGTTCTGTGCGACGAACGAGAGAATCGACTCAATTCGGAACTCAACCGGGCGATCAACGGACGACGGGGTGTCTCGATCCTGGGTCGGAGGTTCTACTGCCAGTGCGATCATCTCCAGGTGAGCCCTTAACCCGTCGCCAACCGAGTCCCAGGTTGGAAGGTCGAGACGCCTGACGGCGGCCAGCAGCGCCGGGAGTCCAAGAGCGGACACCTCCTCAGGCTCGGAGCAGAGCCGTGCGATCGACTCGTCGTACGCACCGTGTTGATGACCAGGAGTGGTGCCGACGTCGATGAATGCAGTGCGTTCGAGCACCAGGCGCCTTGACCGGTGGAAGGCCAGGTCCGTGTTCGTGTGGAAGCGAGGTGAAGCGTAAAGCGCGAGCGCCTGTCCCGCCGCTGCCGACCGAAGGCGGATCAGCGCAGCATGTTGGTTTGCGTCGAGAGCGAATCGATGGAACGGGCCAGGGAAGAGCTTCAAGAACTTTCCCCGACGACGCGTGACCCAATCAGGCCGCTTGTACTGGATAAAGAGCGACGCCCAGCTCGGTGCCGATGTAACTCCAGGATGATGACCGTACATCGGTTGCCAATACATCCCGGGAGGTATCGCTGCACCAATGAGCGCACCAATCCTGCTCGCGTCACCTTGAACGTCAACGAGAACGTCGAACCCGAGAGCACCCTCAAGAACTTGACCGGGCGACCATATGTCGATCGTTGCGCCAGCAGATAACCATCCGCAGAAGGCGCAGTACCGCAGCCCGCAGGCAGGGCAGCCGCCTGCGCCTCCTAGCTGAGCAAACTCGTAGTTCGCCGCAGTCTCGAAGGACTTCTCCTCAAACCTGTCGTTCATCCTCGTCCAATCTGTCTGGCAGCGAACAAGCTTTGGCCTTCCGCCGGCTTCACCCGCCTTCACCCCTGAAGCGTCGACCTGTCGAGGCCCGCTCGCAGGTCTCTACCAACTCAGTGAAGTCCTTCGGAATGTGGTCAACCCGGGACGCGATGGCCTCCAGCGACTTCGCCGACACATTGGCTCCAAGTGAACGTAACCACCCCTTGAAGTCCGTGCCTCGCGGCCAGCTCTTCTTGGCGTCAGCCCAACTGGTGGCATCTGGTAAGAAGTCGGCAACTGGCAGATACTCGATGATGTCGGGCTTGCTCAATCCATGCACCTCGAATCGGTCGAGTGTGCCCGAACGCGCCAAGGCCTGCAGCAGTTCAGAGAGCGCTCGCTCCTCGGACGTGCCGTTCTGCAGCGGCTCCAGCGCCTTCCGCATCCACCGCGGTCGGGCGCTCGTTGGGATCGACTGGTCGCACGCCTGCCGCAGCGAGTCCATAGCGCGGCGCACTTTCGACGTGCTCGTGCGGTCGAGCGCGACGACGAACGTCGCCTCGGTGAACGTCGTGAGGAACTGAGCGTCCAGCAGTGTCAGGAGGTTGTGCGTTCCGCGCATCGCCATCAGGTGAACGCGGTGTTCCCGCAGTGCATCGCCCAACATCGCGTTGATGACGCCCACGTCGTGCTGACCTTCAACGATCAGAAACACGCGGATCAGTTGCAGCACATCGGCGGGGCCGATGCCGAGGCGCGACTGCACCTCCGTCAGGTCGGCCGCCAACGGCGCTGCAAGCGGTGTGGCGACACCGAATCCCTGCGAGTCGCGACGCACATGCATCAAACGGGCCGAAGTCGACGACAGGAAATCGGCCGCGTGAGAGGCGACCACGACCCGCGCCCCATACTCCTCGCCGAGCATTGCGAGCCCCTTGGACAAGTGGGCGAGCGCACGTGGGTGAGCCGCCCGCTCTGGCTCGTCAACAATCAGGAAGACGTCACGAAGGTCACCGTTGAGTACCGGGCTCTGCGCTGCGAGTCCGATGGCGAAGGCGGCCCACCTGCGTTGGAAGCTACTCAGACTCTGGAGGCCAACTCGGTGTAGCGACGGGAGATCCAACGCGCCCCACTCCAGGGGCTGTGCTCCGTAGAGCCATTCATTGGGATGGTTGACCGTGAGCTCGACGACGGGCGCGTCGTCGACCAGCAATCGGAGAATCTTGTTGGCTCGCTCGACGACTTCGATCAGCCGCGACTCAACGTGCGGGTGGAGAACCAGCGACTCCTCATCCATCGCAGCGATCAGGCCAGACGGTTCTCCATGGCGACCTTCGAGGTAGCTGAGGGTCGCAGCGACGGGATCGAAACCCTCGCTCACAAGCCCCGCTGGAAAGAGCCCTGGCTCGGCTTCGAGCACTCCGAAGTCTTCGATGGCGTGCGGCACCCACGCCGGCCGATCGACGCCGAACACCAAATCCCCGCGGAAGTCCTCGGGGGCTGGCCCGTTCTCGAGGAGCTCCATGGTCACGACCTCAGCGTCCTCGGAATCGCCGCCGTCTTGATGCCAAGCAGCCCATTGCTCTCGGCACCACGCGAGGTATTGCCGAGTCGCCGGGGCGGTCTCGTCCTCTATCGCGGACGCGAACAGTCGCCACAGCGGTTCACCGCTGTCACCGATCGGTCGGAGAGTGAAAAGACCCTGCGCGGCGATCTCCGCCGGCAGCTGCGAGAGAGGTGAGCCGTCTGGCAACTCCCATCGGAGCTGGGCTTCAACAGCTGCCCCCAGGTTGTTGTCGTCGAGGAAGTACGCGCCCGGGTTTCGATACTCGGTGGCGGTCGACTCCGGGAGCCCGTATTCGGTCGGGTCCCAGCGGTGAAGGTGCCCGATCTCGTCCAGGGCCGAGTTCATGAGTCCAGCCCCTGCCCTCAGCAGAGCGCGTAACAGGTCGTCAGCCATGCTGCCGAGATCGCCGCGCTCGAAGGGGCGGTCGACGGCGAGATGAACCTCCGCTCCACCTGCCGCTCCTTTCAGTCCGGCCACGATCGCTTCGAGAAGCGTGGACTTCCCCGCCCCGTTGATGCCGTACAGCACCATCATCTCTTCAGCGGCCGGTATGAACACACGGCCGATCGGGCCCGACTCCGTGATCGTGAAACCAGTGATCCGGACGCGCTGAGCAGTGAATCTCATGCGACGTGACTTTCTGCTCGCGACATGCCGAGCCGAACCTTGGCGATGCAGATCTTGCCGATCATCACGCAAGGCCCTCGTACGCGGCGATGACCAATCGTCTCGTTCGATACTCGGCCCACCGCTTGACCTCAATGCCTTCGAGTTGGACGAACGACCCGAGAATCAGCTCCAACTCACCCAGCGAAACGTCGTAGACGTGCTTGGCTACGTAGGCGTCGATCTCTGCGCGAAGCACCGCCCGAAGATCGGGGTCGCACTCGCCCGGAACATCATCGACGCCTACTGGGTCAACCCACCCCTCTGCCGCCATCTGGTTCCAGAAGGGAGTCATCTCCGAGCTAGTGCACGTCAGAACTAGGGCACGTTGGGCCAGCCATGCGCAACGAGGGTCGGACTTCGTCGGGCGGGCAATTGGCAGGCCGTCGAGGATGTTCAGCGCCATCTTCTTGCCCATCACTCGCTGTCGGGCAAGGAAGTCGATGACCAGACTGTTGGCCACCGCCAGGTACACCGGGGTATACCAGCGTGCGTCAGGGAACCGAACCGTCGGGACCTTGTCGCCACAGACTGACCCCGGTGGGATGAGTGCCGACACGAACGAACGCTGACGACCCGGATCTGCAACGTCCATGAAGCCAATTCGGTAATCACGAATTCGTGCTCTCGTCTGATCGTTCGGAAGATCTGCCTCGGCGACGTGCCACTGCGGCCAGATGACTTTGCGCGTCGAGCCGAAGGGGGTCTCCTCCCAGACGCTGCTGTTGCCGTGGCCGCTGAGGTACCGCTTGGCGCGATGATCGAAGAAGTCGATCATGCGGCCCTCGTACATCGGAACACCGGTCGGGTCTTGGCTGAAGACCTTGTTGCGATCACTCATGTGGATCTCCGCTGCGAAGTCGCGAAGCGGCAGACCGGCGGTATCTGCTCCGAATGGCGGCCAGAATCGGTACAGCTTGTTGGAAATCCTCGCGCTGGCGGGGTCGCGAATGTCCGGAATCGCCAGCGTCTCCGGGTTCTGCCGCCTCAACTCGTCCAATGGGAAGGTCAGGGAGCGAGCGGCGAGGTCACCAGGCAGAGTGTTTGGGCTCGGCAGACCAAACGCTGCCCGAATTTCATGACCCTGCGGAGCCGGACGGCCGACGCGTGCGGCGTATGCGGCGAAGTTCTCCAATGTGACGCCAGGGAACCAGCTGCCACCCTTGTTATCGAAGCCGTATACCACCAACCAGGTGCACTCCTCGATCAACACGCGTCGAATCTCGGATGAGTTCGCACCGGCGTAGAGACCCGACTGGATGACCTGACCCGCAAGCCCGCCCGGAGCGGTGAAGGTGAGGGCGAGTTCGGCAAACGACCGGTACACGTTGAAGTCGCCCTTGCCGAGATTGCCTGCGGCGTACATGCGGTACCGGCCACTGCGCTTGAGGAAGTGAGCAATGGCAAACAGCTTCCGCTGGTGCGTCTCCCACAACTGCCGGTACGCGTCGTGTTCCAACAGCTCGTCGATCCGGGCGTCCTTCTCGACCCTGGAGAGGGAGCGGATGTCCGAAACGAGCTCACCGAAGAACTCGCGTGTGTCTGGGCTGAGGGTGTCCCACGGTGGGTTTCCGATGATGCATGTGAAGCCCCCCGACCATCCTGGCCCGTGGTCACTTGGGTTGTCGCCGACGAAGAAGATCTGTGGAAACTCGAGGTGCCAGTGGAAGAACCGATACTGCTGACCCGTCTCGCGGACCAACGCCATCTCGCTGGTCGTCAGAGCCTCTGGCTGTTGCTCACCAGCGAGGTCGATGACGCTCGCCGACCGCAGTCGGGTCAGCGAACTGTGCGTGATGGGGGGCGAGTCGCTGTTCTTGCGAGACACGAAGGCGGTGCACCATGCATCCGCCACCAGCCGGGCCGCTCGGAGTTGGGGTGAGGTGTCGAACTCTCGGAACCGTTGGGTCGCGAGATGTACATCGGCCAGGCTGGCGTTGGGTAGCGCTTCGACCTCTGCCAGTTGCGAGCGAAAGGCGCCAGTCGCAACGGGGATCCCTGCGCTCGAGAAGAGGTCGTCTTGGCCCGCGTCTCGCTCGGCAGTGTTTCTTCGCCGGAGAGATGTGGTCCACTTGCTGTCGTCGCCAGCGAGGGCGGTGTATGCATCGTCGGGAATTCCGGCTGCGAGTAGCGCCGGTGTGGTTCCCAGCAGCGCGTTGCCGACTTTGATATGCGCGTTGAGGAAGCTCAGCGGGCGGCCGGGTTGCACGCTCTCGAGCCAGAGACTGACCTTCGCGAGTTCAGCGGCCATTGGGTTGAGGTCGACGCCGTAGATGCAACGGTCGACCACGTCATGCATTGCCCGCTGCTCGTCGATGATGGTGGGTTCGCCGGCGCCATTGGCGCCAGCGCGTACTCTCGACAGACGCGCAGCGATTCGTTTCGCTGCCGCAACGAGGAAGTGGCCGCTGCCACAGGCTGCATCGCATACCGTGAGCTCAAGCAGCGCCTGTTCCGGCTGCGGCGACTGCTCGGCTTCGTCGAGCAATGGGTCGAGAGCGGCGTCGAGTAGACAGTCGATGAGCGGCGTTGGCGTGTAGTAGGCGCCCGTCGTCTTTCGATCGTTGCCCGATACCGACTCGAGGGTGAACGAGCGTGAGACCGTTTCGTAGCGAGGAACGAACTCCAGGAGGCTTTCGTAGACACTGCCGAGTTCCTCCGCTCCAAGGTTGCGGTAGTCGACGACACGCTTCGGTCCCCCGCCCAAGGGTTGGACGATGGTGAGATGGCGGAGGGCGGCGAGAAGCGGTTCGTTTGCCAGCTGGTGCTCGGCGACGACATCGATCTCGCCGAGGTCGAAGATCCCACCGAGGCCGGGCAGTGCCAGCTCGGGTCTACCTCCTTCCCGACCCAGTCCGCCCAGGACGAGGCTGAGCGCCTGCCAGAGATCTGGGTAGCTGCTGCCGCGTCGGCGGGTCGCGATTCGGCGCAGCCTGGCGGTGCTGAACCACTGCGCGTATCGCTGCTTGGCGACTGCGTCGCCGGCGGGGTCGAGCAGCAGTCCGCGGTCTTCGGCGACGAAGCAGAAGAGCAGTCGGTACACGAGGCGCAGGAGGGACTCGCGGAAGTCCTCGACCTTGAGGCTCTTGTCCGTGAGGCGGTGGTGGAGGTCGTTCGCAGGGTGGCGCAGGAACCCAGTGCCGAGGGCTTCGATCGCTTGCTTGACACCTGGGCTCAGCGCCTGAAGTGCCCGGGTGCCGGAATCCGCTGCGTAGGTACGCCAACGTTCGAGCCAGCAGTCGGACATCGTTGCGTCATCGCGGAGGTCGGGTTCGAAGCGGCTGGCGTGACAGACGAGGTAGAGCACGACGAAGTCGCTGAAGACTTCCCCGTCGAACATGGACTCGAGGTCAAACTCGACGTAGCTCTGGCCGATCAAGGTCGACGAGTCACGCAATAAGCGGAGGGTGCGGCCATTGCTGACCATGGCCCACAGGGCGTCGTCCGAACGGTTGAGATACTCCTGCACCATCGCATGTGGGGCGCGGTCGGCTGCACCGGGTTGGCCAGGTGTCTTGACGTCGAGCGGAACTCCCCAGCCGAGCAGGTGAAGCGGGACTCGGCCGATGGTCAGGTCGTAGGCGTGGGAGATCGGAAACGTTCGCTCGTCGGCGGTGAGGCCGCCCGGGGGCGTCGTCGGGACTCGGCCGAACCCCAACTCGCGAAGTACTACCGCGAGCCACTTCTCTCGTGTGATGCCAACTGCCCGGTCAGCCTCAGGAAGCTTGCCGATGGCCTCTCTGTAGCCCAGCCACGCGCCGGTGAGTACCGACCAGGCACGGTTCGCTGCCTCGCGTGGCGTCACCCCATACTCAAGGTGATAGTCGTCGGCCGTCAGGCCCTTGAGCTGCGCGTCACTGACGGTTGCGGCGAGGACGTCTGCGGGAAGTGCAGCGCCGACGGTTCGGATAGTGGTGAAGGCAGTCATGCGGTGCCCCCGCTTCCGGCTGCCGGCAGGAGGACGTAGATGCCGACCACGTCGACGGGCGTTTCGGCTCTTACATCCAGACCACGTCGCGGCGCGCCGGCGCCACTGCGGACGCGGCGGTGGGCGTCGAGGAGTTCGGCCTCGGCTTGGTGCGCTATCTCGTCGAGGTGCGGGGTCAGCGCATCCAGATCACCGAGGATGCGCTGGAGGGTCGCCTCGGCTTGGTCAGCGGCGATATTGCCGGTCGGCTCGGCGTCGACCAATTGTTCGGCCTGCTCTGCAGTCAGCCACTGCGCAGCAGAAGGAGAACCTTCGAATGCGACGAGTCGAGCGTCCTCGGTGACGAGCGATCGGGAGTCACGGGTCCCGGGGAGCTCGACGTGGAAGCGAAACCGAACCACCATGAGTGTGGTTCGCTTGCTAACTCCTTCGGTACGGATCACGCCTGCTCGTCTTGCTGGTCGGCGGACGGTGCTCAGGGCAACGGTGTCCAGTGCGGTGTCGAGCACGTAGCGAGCGATCGAGGCGACATGCGGATCGGTGCGAGCGAGCAGTGCTTCGTGGCGCGGCACGGGGAATTCGCGGTGGAACGGCAGCGGCTCGCGATGGCCAGGCGGAAGTGAGTCGCGAAGGCCGACGGGCAGGGTTGCTGTGACGGCAGTGAAACCGTCGTCGTTCCTTCGGCCACCGGTGATTGTGGCTCCGAGGGCTCGGAGGGATCCGCGAGTGAACGTCTCTACTTCATCGCCGCCGCCCAGCGCAGCTCGGGCTGCAGCGACTTCTCGGAGGACCTCCTCAGGATGGATGGTGCCTTGGGCGTACTTGGTTCTCGAGACGCGCTCGCGTTCGGCAGCACTGTCCCACTCTCGATGGAGATCGTTGCGGCGCTCCTCAAGTCCGAGATCAAAGGTCAGCTGGTTGGGGTCGCGTTGGCCGCGCAGGATCAAGCCTTCGAGGAGTGCTTCCATCACGCTGTCGCTCTGGTCCGGCACGGGCACGGCGACGCCGGTGGCCTTTGAGATGGCCTGATGCTTGCGCAGCAACACATCGAGCACAATGCCGTCGATCTGGTTGTCGACGCCGTAGATGGTGACGGCGCGCACGACGTCGCGCGTTTGGCCGAAGCGGTCGACACGACCTTCGCGTTGCTCGTGGCGGGTCGGGTTCCACGCGAGGTCGTAGTGGATGACTGCTTGGAAATGCTCTTGGAGGTTGACGCCTTCGCTGAGGCAGTCGGTGGCGACGAGGACATGTCGCCCAGGTTGGTCAGTGAGTTCCGCGATGCGGGTGACTCGCTCGCTCGGAGGCAGTTCGCCAGTGACGGCTACGACGTGGACACCGGCTCCGAGCGAAGTGTTGAGGTATTCGGCGACGTAGCCAGCCGTGGGGATGAATCTGCAGAACACGATCGGATCGAAGCCGTCGGCGAGCAGCGACTTGATCTCTTTGGTAAGCACCGCGAGCTTGCGGTCGCCCTTCGGGCCGGCAAGCGCCTCAGCTTGAACTGCCATCGCGAGCAGTCGCCGACGCTGCGAGAGGTACTCGCCGCCCTCGGCATCATCAGCAATCTCATTGGCGCCAGCGACCACGTCCGCCGCTTCGGCGGTGTCGTCGATCGCGGTGTCCATCACGGTTGCACGACCGATGGCGTCGACTTCGTCGGCCGTCGGAGCGTCAGCCGCCTTGGCGCGTGTTCGAAGCGTTGCAGCGGCGGCAGCCGGTGATGAGGCAAGGCTGCGCAAGAGAGCGAGAGCGGCCCACCACCGGACACGTTGGCGGACTTCGGTGCCGTCGCCACCGATGACTTGTTCCCGGGCGTAGTCGATCACCTTGTTGAACAGAGCTCGGTAGTCGGGGCCCAGTTCATACGGAGCTTCTCTGGTCTCGCGGTCCTTGGGGAACGCCGTCTCCTCGTCGAGGTAGTGGCGGATGTCGGCGCGGCGGCGTTGCACGAAGTGTTGCGCGAGGAAGGCACGCCCAGCTGTCGTCTCGAGGTCAGCCGTCGCAAGGTCGGGGTCGAGCAGGCCGACGAGGTTCCTGAACCCTTCCTCCTTGCCAGAGTGCGGTGTAGCAGTAACCAGGATCAGGTGACGGCTGGTGTCGGCGGCGAGCCTGCGGAGCAAGTCGTAACGCTGAGTGCGGGCGCCGTGGGCCACGCTGTCGGCAACTGCGCCGTGGGCTTCATCGACGACAACGAGGTCGGGGCAGTGGTTCACGAACTCCTGTCGACGTGTCGGTGACTTGATGAAGTCGGTTGACACGACGACGTAGGGGTACTTGTCGAACAGCGACTCGTTGAGTAGCAGCCCTTTGGTGAGCCGCGTCACGGTGGAGGGCAGGACGAGCTCGGCGTCGATGGCGAACTTGTCGCGCAGCTCGGCTTGCCATTGCTCGGCGAGCGCTGGGCTGCAGAGCACTGCGACGCGGCTTGCGTCGCCTTGGGCGAGGAGTTCAGTGATGATCAGGCCAGCTTCGATGGTCTTACCGATGCCGACGTCGTCGGCGATCAGCATGCGCACTGGCGACTGCTTGAGCGCGAGCATCAGCGGAACGTATTGGTAAGCCCGTGGTTCGACGGCCAGGTTGGCGAGGGATCGGAAGGGGCCGGCGGTGGAGCGGAAGCCGAGCCGCAGCGCCGTGCGCATCATGCTGGCGGACGCTGCATCGCCGAGGTCGGTGGTCGTCGGTGGAGCGAACCGAGCAGGAGCTACGGTCTCGAGCGCCGGGAAGACTGCCGCGGTGTCGTCGACTCCGCCACCGAGGGGGCGCAGTACGAGCATGTCCGGCTCGCTCTCCGGAAGGACGACCCACTCACGTCCGCGAGCGGTGACGAGTGATCCCGGAGCGTATGTGTGGTTGGTGGCGATGTCGGTCATTTGCCTTTGCCCTGTCCGAAGACGGATGGCTTGGACTTGGCGAGACTCGCCCAGTCGTCGTCGTAGCGCCAGCGGAGCACGTGCCAGCCGAGGTCGACCAGCCGCTCTTCGGCTTCGGCGTCGCGTTCAGCGTTGTGCGGCGCGTCGTGGACCGGTCCATCGATAAACACGGCGGTGGCGCCTGTCGCGAGGTCGTAGACGAAGTCAGGTTTGGCTAAGGCTTCGTCGACCGTGACTTGCGCTCTGTCCGGAAGGCGGTAGCCGTGTTCTGCGAGCCAGTCGATGAACTTGCGCTCAAGGGATGAGTCGGCGAACGCCTCGAGGAAGTCGATCGTGGCCGCTGGCGTTCGTCCACCAGCGCCGGCAGCTGTGCTCGCGGTCGACAGGGCGAACAGCAGCTCCTGGACGAGCATGCGGTCGATGATGGCGTGCTCGAACTGGTTGTTGTAGCTGAGCAGGCAGTCGTAGCAGCCGCGTTCGCAGCGTTCCTCGATTCCCGGTGGATGCCCGAGATCAGCGCCCGTGGCTGGGTCGAAGTGGCAGATGTCCAGTGCCCGGCGAGCGGCGCGAGCGAGCGCGTCGGGTTCGCTGGCGAGCCGGCGCAGCACTCCCGCACCGCCTTCAGCGGATTCGGTGAGGAGGAATCGGCCGCGCTCATCGATGTCAGGCAGGGCCTGTGATGAGAGCTCGGAGTCCTCGAGATGGAACTCCGCCTCGATGCCACGTTCGAGTGCGTAGCGGAGCGATGCGGCTTCGGCATCACTCACTTCGTGAGCGAAGCGGACCACGAGCACGTTGCGGGTGTCCTCGACGAAGGGAGTGACCTTGGCCTTGGTGCTGACGTCGTCGGCACGTTCGACGTCATCGTCGCTTGTGTCAGCTTCGGATGCCTCCTTGTCACTCAGCCAACGCCCCTCGACCGTGTGCAGCCAGAACCCGCGATCCTCCTTGATCTTGCGTCGGCGGCGACCGACGTTGGCGATCCTGATCGTGGCGGCATCGCCATAGATCACCTCGAGCAGCGGCTCGCCATTCTGTGCGGACACGACGGCGTTGAGCTTGCTCGGGCGATCGCCCCGACTGCTGAAGCGGTAGCTGACCTCCAGCTCGAAGCCGCTACGCCGGCGCTCCTCCTCGTCGCTGGAGATTCGCTCACGTCGGCGCGTGTGCACTGTCTGCAACCGCAACAAGTCGTATGTCTTCGCGCCGAGTTTTGCGTTGCACGCCTCACAGCGGTCGACGCCGACGCCTTCGAGGTGGTGATAGCCACAGGCCTCGCACCGCAGCGCCGTCTCTGTTGCCACTTGGGTGGCATCGCCGGCCTGGCGAGGGAGCTGGATGCGATTGACTTCGAATCGCGCGCCCTCGTGGTAGATCAGCGCCCCTGGGCCGAACTCGCTGATCGCCAAGAACCGTGGGCGTTGTAGGTAGTCACCGCGCGTGTCGTTGCCGGCCTTGGGGCGACCCCCTGGGATGTAGGCGGCGAGCGGCAACCGGGGGAACGAGTAACCGGGCAGGAAGCCCTCGGACGCGAGGTAGCGGTACGAGTAGAAGTCGGTCTGACCTTCGGTCGCATCGTCGTTGCGCAACACTGCGAGACGCTCACGCGCTTCACGCTCGCGAATCGCAGCGGTCTGTCTGGTGCGCTTGTTGGCCTTGGGGTCGACTGCGAGAACCCCTTGCTGGCGGTACTCCTCGAGCGTGGTCCGATAGAGGTCGCGCCACCGATCGAAAGCATCGTCGAGGCGTTGCGGAGCGAAGCGAATGACGTCGGCGAGCCAGTCGTCGGTGAACCACATCGGGTCATCGCCGCCGGTACGCCACGTCGAGCGGAGGTCCGTGATCAGGTCAGCGGCGCGATGCTCAGCGCGTCGCTGTGCGTCGGGATCGATCAGCGCCTTCCAGATGTCGGGTCGAACAATCAGCGGCGGCGTATTCCCGTCAGCTTCGAGCACATCGGTGATACACGAACGCATCGATTGACCGGTCTCGGCGAGCCACACGGCGTGGATGTGGGAGCGGATCAGCTCTTCGTTGGTGAGGTCGAGTCGTGGGGCTTGTACCGACCCCGCGACCATCTGATCGCTACGGCGGAACCAGTACGTGTCGTGGCTGTTGCCGGTGGAGCAGTAGGTGACCACGAGCGCCGGCTGGCCTGAGCGGCCGGCGCGGCCCGAGCGCTGCGCATAGTTCGCGGGCGTCGGTGGCACGTTGCGCATGCCCACCGCGTTGAGACTCGCGATGTCGACACCGAGCTCCATCGTCGGTGAGCAGTACAGCAACGGCAAGGTGCCGGCCCGAAACCGCTCCTCGCGGTCCTCACGTTCAGCCGATGGGACTTGCGCGGTGTGTTCCTTGGCCAACAGCCCTGTGAGCGAGTGGGCGACATCGCGGTACAGGTCGCGGAAGAAGGGATTCACTCGGGCGACGGCTTCGTCATCGAGGTGCTTGCGCAGCGCATCGGTGGCGCCCTTGGTGCCGTCGCCGCCGACCCAGCGGATCGAGCTGGCTCGCAGCCGGTATCCGGTCTCGGAAGGTCCGCGACCACCGGGGCCGAGTTGCACATCAACGAGGGTGATCACGTTGTTCGCTGCGAGGACACTCAGCATCGTGTTGATCGATTGCTGGGCTTCGTCGACGGTCATGCCGTGGGCGAGGCCGCGGCTGCTGCGCAGGTATCGGCCGAAGCCTCCGCGGCCGGTGAGGTTCAGGATGTTGCGGCCGAGTCCGGGCCGCCCTGGTCGCGGGATCGCCGTGCCGACCGCTTCGAGTTGTTCGTACTCGCCGATCTGCCACTGCTCGTTCAGGTGTTGCCGGGAGTTGCGTTGCAGTTGCTCGAAGCCCAAGGGGGTCAGGCAATCGACGTCGATGGCCAGTACGCGACGGAACTCGTCCAGCATGATGGCCATCAGCTCGGCGCGGAGGCCGGGACTCGCGGCTGCGAGGTTGGCGTCGGCTGTCCAGATCTCATCGGCGGCACCGAGCTCGTCGAGGCCTTCGTAGAGGACGTGCAGGAGACCGACCTGCTCGAGGTTCGGCATCGTCACGCGCCAGCCGCGCTTCAGGTCGACATACAGCCGATACTCGACCACTTGTCGCAGTGCCTTCTCGGTGCGGTCGCGTCCGATGATCGCTTCGGGTGCGATCGCGTAGTCGATTGGCTTCATCGCGAGTGCCGCTGACACCGCCTGGGCCACCATGTCGTGGCTGAGCCCGTCGGCGTGCGAGGAAGCGGCAGTCGCAAGTGCGCCACGCAGCAGCGTGACTTGGACGTAGTCGTTGAAGTGACCGGCCTGTAGCGAGGCGTCCTGCCGGTTGTCGACGAAGGTCAGCAACTTGCGGGCCTCGGGTGCGAGATCCTCGGCGGCGCGCAGGCTTCGCACGACGCTCGTGCTGACCACGGTCATTGCTGAGGACCGACCTTCTTGGTCGAGCGTCGCTAGCTTCGAGAAGTCGTTGCTGCGAACCTGGTCATAAGTGACCGCACAGCGGAGGCAGAACGAGAATGGCGTGGAGATGAACCACGACGGCATCGCGCCGGTCGATGGGTCGCTTGCGCCGTCGGGCCTCAGGTACACCTTCGTCGGCAAGTACTTGTTCCTGCTCGTCTGCACCGAGAGTGTGCCGTCATCGCTCTCCTGCAGCCAGTGCTCCGGCACCCTGCCATCGGCGACCGGGTCGAGCGGCCACGGATGATCGGTCGAGATGTAGATGTAGCCGTTGACTGCGTCGCCGCCACTTGCGTCTGCATCGTGACGGGGCACGAACACGTCGGCACCGCTGGCCGTCGACTTGGCGACCACGTAGTACTCCTGGCCGCACTCACGGCAGAAGCCCAGCGGCAACAACACCTTCTCAGGACTCTCCGGCACCCGCAGCTGATAGCGGTCCGTCAGGTACCGATCCGCTTCGGACTCCAAGCTCGCGTAGACCGTGTCGCCCTTCGACAGGAACTGGTGCAACCGGAAGGCGAAGATCGGCCGGCGGTTGTCGCCAAACAGTCGGCTGCCGGCGAGCAACGTCCGCTGGATCGCCGACACGCACGCCGCTTCATCGACTCCGGACTCGATCGCGAGTCGTCTGCCGGCCCCTGCGACCGTGGTCGGACGTTGTCGAACGAGCAGTCCGGTTGTCGGGTCGGCGGCGATCCCGAAAGTGGACTCCACCCACGCCGCGAGCGGATCCGAGACGAAACTTGAGGCGGAAGCAGGAGGGTCACGGTGGATCGACAGCGACAACTCGGCTGCGGTAGGCGCGGCGCCAGTTGTGGCGCGCAACAGTGTCTCGCCGATGATCCGCTCGGGGCGGACCAGGGTGCCGAAGAGCCGGGACGCGACACTGGCTACAACGACCGCCCGCTCCGCCGCTGTCCCGCCGCTCGCCATCGTCGCCGACGTACCGACGACCTGCAGCTTCGGTGAGTTGCAGGCGTTGCGGACACGTCGTACCAACATCGCCACGTCACTGCCCTGTCGGCCTCGGTAAGTGTGCAACTCATCGAGGACCAGGAAGTCCAAGCCTTCAGCCGCGCGGATGAGGTGCTGGCGCTCGTCAGGTCGCGTGAGCACCAGGTCCAACATCACGTAGTTGGTCAGGATGATGTCCGGCGGATGCGCCAGGATGGCGGCGCGATCGCCGGGCCGCTCCTGGCCGGTGTACCGGGCAAAGGTCACCGGTTCGCCACCTGCCGGGTAGCCGAACTTCAGGAACTTCTCCAGTTCCAGCATCTGGCTGTTCGCCAGAGCGTTCATCGGATACACAATGATCGCCTTGATCCGTCGCGTATCGGACGTGTTCGCCTCCTTGGTGCGAAGGATCCGATCGACGATCGGGACGATGTAGGCCAGTGACTTGCCTGAGCCGGTACCCGTCGTCAGGACGTATGACTCACCCGTCGCAGCCGCCTCAATGGCTTCGCGCTGGTGACGGTGGAACGCGATCGGCTTGCCAGCACCGGTGTCCGCTTGGTTGGCCTTCGCGCGGAAGATCTTCGCCGCCTCTGAATGAAGGACGCCGGCCGACACCAGTTCATCAACGGTGCCACCGGATTCGAAGTTTGGATTCAACGAGAGCCACGGCTCCGGCCATTGACTCCCGTTGTCATCACGTTCCTCGAGCAGCTTCTTTATCCGGCTATCCCGCGGTTCAACGAAGGACGACGTGAAGGACGAGTAGTCCGCCACCAGCTGTTCTCGAACCTCGAAGACATCCACCCCGGATGACGCTACTTCCTCGCCGCACAACGAGCCGCCGGACCGCTGTCGATTTGAGAGCAACGAGTCATCGGACCTCTACCGGTCCGGGATTCGCTCGAACTCGATCCATCCGTCAGCGTCGTCATACGACTGATTCACAAGGCGCGCGGTCTTGTGAATCTGATCCGCGGGCGCCTCATTCAGTTGCCTCCACGCCATTGAGGACTGCCCGCCGACTGGATCGTGGGGAGTCGGCACGCGGCCGGGTAGCGGCTCCTGAGTCACGAGAACATGGTCTCGCGGTCTGCGGGGGTCCAAGCCCACGACCTCTAGCAGGAGGCCAGCATCTGACGAGGTCACGCGCCGAAGGAACCGGGCTCCGACGCGTGCCGTCTCCAGAGCCTTGAGTTCAGCCTGTTCGCCTGCGGCCTTCGCTTCTGCTGCGGCGACAGCGGCTGCCTGTCGTAACGCAGCGGCGTTCGCTTCGGCCTTTTTCTGACGTGTCACCGTCACTTGCGCGGCTCTCGCGCGCCCCAGCTCTCGCAAGAAGCCGACCGGGTACGACGAGAGGAATCCAAGGAGCACACCGACCAGCAGCGTGCTCAGCAGCTTCCACCACTCCATATCAACCTCCTTCTCCAACGCACAGCCCGAGTCCCGCAGGCCCGAGACCGCGAGAAGGTGTCGTCCGTCTGCGGATCACAGGCTGGCACACTTCCGATTGTTGCGCCCGAGGGGCGAGCCACTTGCACAGATAATCACCCAAGGGTGGACGTGCGTGTCCGTTGGAGGTCGTGCTCTCGATTGCCAAGCTTCGCGTGGGTCAGGAGGCGTACCACCTGTCTGGCGTGGCGCAGTCCCTCGACGCGTACTACACGGGGGCCGGCGAGGCGAACGGTGTGTGGGTCGGCGGTGGCAGCAGGCGACTTGGCCTCAACGGTGAGGTCGTCGCCGAAGACCTGCAGGCGGTACTCGCCGGCCTCGCCCCTGGGGCGAGCGGCCTGACGCCGAACGGCGATCGTCAGCATCCGCACCCGCGCCGCGTCCCGGGTTTCGACCTCACGTTCAAGGCGCCGAAGTCGGCGTCCGTGCTCTACGCCGTATCGGACGATCCACGAGTGCAGGGCGCGATCATCGACGCGGGCGAGGTCGCGATGACCGCAGCCATCGGATGGATCGAGCGTGAGGCAATCCGCGTCCGGCGGGGTTCGCACAATCAGGCGTGGCTCGCTGTGCACGGTAACGAACCGGGCGCAGGGCCGCGCCAGTTGCCGACCTCAGGAGTGGTCGCAGCGTCGTTCCGGCACCGCACATCACGAGCGGGTGACCCACTGCTTCATTGGCACACGCTTGTCGCCAACGTCGCCGAGGGCACGGACGGCAAGTGGTCGGCGTTCGCTCATCCGGATCTGTACCGCCACATCCGAGCCGCTGGCGAGGTGTTCCAGGCCGTGTGCCGCACCGAGCTGTCGCACTCGCTTGGCGTGGAATGGCGACCCGGCCGGCATGTTCCGGAGATCGCCGGAATCCCCCAGCAGCTTCTCGACACCTTCTCGAAGCGCACGACCGAGATCGACGCATGGCTCGCCGATACGGGTACTCCGGACACGCCGGAGGGACGCCAGGAAGCGGTACTGGCGACTCGCCGGCGCAAGCGTGAACTCGAAGGTCAACGGTTCGACGACTCCTGGAAAATCGAGGCGGAGGCGGCCGGGTGGGGGCCCGCGGAGTCGGAGCGGCTGGTCGGTTGGTATCAGGCACGGACGGAGCGTTCGGTCGACGAAGTGTGGCTGCTGGACGAAGTTGTGTTTGACGAGAACGGCAGCGCTGAACGGGTCGAGCGCACCGTCGATCCTGAGGAGTGGATCGAGCACCTCCTGCGTACCGAGCTGACCAGCGAGCGCTCGACATTCACCGAGCCCGATCTCATCCGCGCCGTCGCGGCCCGCCAGGGTCACGGGGCGACGGTCGAGACGCTGGAACGCATTGCTGCTCGGGTGCTGTCCTCGCGGCAGGTCATCCCCGTGGAGGCCGGCCGCGACGGCGTGCAGCGCTGGACGAGCCGAGAGCTGATCGACGTCGAAGCGCAGTTCATTCGAGCGATTGACTCCCGTTCGACAGCCCCCGCAGTCGCGGCTGACAAAGTTGACACGGTCATCGACGCCGTCGGCGTGTTGGGTGACGACCAGGCGGCCGCCGCCCGGACGATTGCAGCAGCCGAGCGCCACGTTGCGGTCCTCATCGGCCCCGCGGGTACCGGCAAGACCTTCACGGTCGACGTCATCCGATCGCTCTTCGAGAGCGGTGGCTGGCACGTCCACGGGGCTGCACCCTCGGCACGCGCCGCGCTCGAACTCACCGCCGGAGCACAGGTCCCATCACGCACCCTCCACTCACTGGTCAACGCCTGGGATCGCCAGCACGACACACCAACCGCCCACTCACTGCTCGTGATCGACGAAGCAGGCATGGCCGACATCCGCACACTCGAAGCGGCAGTGACCCGCCAAGTCGCCGCTGGCGGCCGGGTGTTGCTCGTCGGTGACCACCACCAGTTGCCCGAGATCGGTGCCGGCGGCGGTTTCGCCTACGCGGCCACACAGTCGGCTGCAGTAGCTGAACTCACCGTCAACCGGCGCCAACACCAGGAATGGGAACAGGCCGCGCTCGAACACCTCCGCAACGGCAGCGTCGCACAAGCGGTCGAGGCATATATCGCGAACGACCGACTGATGGTCACAGAGACGCCCGACGGGATGATCGACGCAGCAGTCGAGCGTTGGATCGCCGCACGGGCCGAGGGACTCAACCCGATCCTCCTCGCCGGCACGAACCAGACCGTCGATCGCTTGAACGCCGCAGTCATCGAGCGCCTGGTCGAGACCGGTGAACTCGACGGCGACTCGTCCGCATTCGGGCCTAACCAGTTCCGAATCGGCGAACGGGTCGTCGTACGGCAGAACAGCACCGAACAGACCACCATGGGGACGCTGCTCGACATCGCCAACGGCCAGGCTGGAACCGTGACCGCGATCAACGACTCACACATCAGCGTCAGGCTCGACTCCGGCGACGAAGTAGCACTCACTGACCGCTACTTGCGACGCGGCGGAGAACTCACTCACGCCTACGCCCTCACCACACACCGGGCACAAGGCGGAACCTGGGACCTCGCCATTGCAGTCGGCGCCGACGGCCTGTACCGAGAGGGCGCGTACGTCGAGCTCTCCCGCGGCAGCCATGAAAACTGGATCGTCCTCACTGACCCGGAAGCTGCCGAACTCCACCGCCAGGCGAACACTGAACTCCCCCGCCACGACAGCGACCTCACCCCCGACTGGGACAAAGCGGGCACCGTCGAGGAAGACCTCGTCGAGCGCGTCGGGTTGTCCCATGCCAAGCAACTCGCCCACACCCTCGACCCAGACCTTGAGCGCATCGACCGCCTCGCACGACACACTCCCCTCCCTGACCTCGAGCAGCGGCTGGACAGAGCAGTCGCAGCCGAGCAGAGCGCAACGACTCACTTCGGCTACTCGGCGCACGAACTCGTCGAGCGACTCGCCCGGGTCGAAGCGGTTGCTCGACACGTGTCCCTCGGTGCGTCATTCAGTCCGGCCGACCGTAACAACCTCGGCACTGTCATCGCAATCGACGACGCCCGGGGCACTGCGACCCTTCACTTCGTCGCGGACAGCGGGCACGAGGCCGCCAAGACCTTTGACTGGGCGGATCTACGCATCGTTGAAGCACACACTCCCGCCCCACGACCACTCACTCCGGCAGCCGGGCAACACCTTGCTGCACTGCGCGCCACCGCGGAGGAACTGACCGAGCGATGGCGTGAGCACGTCCGGTCACACGGAGTCGAGCCCGGTGACGCTCGCTACTACCGACGAGCTGTGGACCAGCACATCGCAGCTGCAGCCAACCAACTTGCCGCCGAGCAGCCCGCGTGGCTCATCCAGCTACTCGGCCACCGCCCACTCGACGTGGTCGGCGCAGTTACGTGGGACGACGGTGTCGAGTCGATCGCCGGCTGGCGGTCGCGCCGTCAGATCAAGGAAGGAGTCGAGGGACTCGGTCCACGCCCAGACACCGCGGCCGGGCTGGCAGGGTGGGAGTCCCTCCAAGAGCACCTCGCCTTCACACGAACATGGCTCGCGACCACCGACCGCATTGAGGCCCAAGCCATCCCGTCGACGACGGTCGACGAACTCCTCAGCCGCCGAGCCGAGCTACAACAGATCCTCGACGAAGCACCCACCGACTGGCGACACGTCATCGCCTCACTGACTAGCGGCCAACTCACGCTCGACGACACCGCCGAGCTTCTCGGAGCCGCCCTCCGCGGCCAGGCCGACCGGCGCGCCTGGATTCTCGAGCACTGGCCCGACGTCGTCGAACGTCAAGAGATCGATCGAAGCATCGCATCAGTGGAGTCCGGCCGTGAGATGCCGCTTGAACCCGTCGATGTCAACTTTAGGGCGGGTCCAGAGATCTGACACCACCATGCCGAGGGGAACCTCCTGGCACTTCGACATCTCTTCCGTAGCGGATCGACCCCGCTGGAACCGGGGGTCAACCTTCAATCGTCGGTCGCAGCGGATGGTGGCCCAGGCGGCACCGTTTGAACTTCTGCCCTGATCCACACCAGCACGGATCGTTGCGACCCGGTGGCGGCCCCGTCCATCTGAGCGGAGGACGGTAGTCCGGCGACGGGTGCAACAAGACTCCGGGATCTGTCAGGTAGCTGACGCGAGCACGTCGTCCGAGCGCATCCCAACAGAGCGTGACCACGACCGCCGTCGCTGAAAGGCAGATGGAGTCGAGCTCTGCGTTCAGGTGTTCATGTGCCTCTTCACGAAGCTGAGTGTCCGCCACATCGAGATCTCCAACTCCGAGCCCCACAACAGTGAGCACGCCTGCGCTCACGTTCTCCGCTGAAAACCAGGTGGTCGCTCCCTGGCCGGGTGCGATCATCCGAGCATTGCGGGTGAGCGGCTCGCCGATGTCCTCCCAAACGCTACGAAGGAGGAACTCCGCGTATGGATCGGAGGTTCCAGATGCTCGAAGATCGTCAATCAGACGCTTGAGGCCCTGATGAGTACGTGGACCAAGTCGGTGCGGTCGGTCGACATCGAACGCGGCGAAGATGTTGCGCCACGCCAAGAATGTGCTGAGCGATCCAAACCGGTCAGGGGCCCGCCGGGACTTGTGCCGGCTGAGAAGGTCCTCAGGGGTCGCGCTGCTGTAGCCCTGTTCGATGAAGGAGGAGAGGAAGACCTCCTCATCAGAACGGGTCGAAAGCTCGTCCCGACGGTGCAGATAGCGAGCCACCAGATAGACCATGGCGTCGTCGCGCTCGAGAGTTGAAGCGACTAGGAACAGGTCGGCGAGCGACAGAAACAACGGCGCGTCGACGTCGAGCGGAACGGCTCCGATTCCAAGGGAGGGTGTCCGAGTCGTGAAGTCCGACCCCAGCACCACAATGCGGAGTTGGTGAGGGGCAGCCAGCACGGTCTCGAGGAGCTGCCGGTCGGCAGCACCGGGAACATCGAAGCTGATTGGCTCGTCGCTAGCGAGGGCTGAGTCGAACCTTTCGAGTTGCTCAGCCGGGCGCCTCGACACGTCGGCGGGCCGGGCTGTCGGAAAGCGTTGTGACTTACACTCGATCGCCGAGCCGAGATGGCCGGCCGCGAACAGCACGTCCAGTTCGCCATTCGCTGAAGGGGTAGACCACTTCACGTTGCGAACCGCCTCAAGTCCCCAAGCAGTATTGACGCAGCGCGCCACCGATTCCTCAAGCCAGGTGCTGCGGGCGTCGTTGTAGGCATCCCGATCCAGTGATGCCATCCAACTTCGTTCGATGTAGCTCACGAGGGCGCTACCGATTTGAAAGGGCTCTGCAACGACCAGGCTGTCGGAGCCGTCAGCGACAAGCGGCCTCTCGGCGAAAGGATGATCCGAGCGAAACGGATGGGTGCGATCAAGTGGCGATCTACCGGTCTCGTCAGTGACTCGTATTGTCAGCGGCGCCAGAAGCGCTCGAGTCATGCCCGTCGGCACACCGGCGGATGCGGCGATTTCCGCAATCGTGAACCTCGCAGGTGTCGCGAGTTCGTCGATTGTTAAGGGGACACCGACCATCGTCAGACCATCGTCGCTGCGCGTCCAAGCGCTCTGGAATACCAGGCGGAGCAGAGCGTCATGGACTCGAAGAACGTCGCCAGACCTCGCTGCCGGTGCGCCCAGCATGACTCCTGAGAACCGGCTTCCGAGACTGATCTGCAGCAGCGCCTCCAGCGCCGGGAGCGCATCCCGAAGGACATCGATCGGGAAGTACCACCGTTCGATACTCGACGAGCCCTCAACGCCCCTGCCGAATCCGGTGCCCGAGGTTCGCTCGCGCGCGCCCAACTCCATCTGCGTCTGAGCAGCCTCTTGCCAGCGCCGAAGCGCAAGACCCGCGCCCAGGAGATCGTCGACCACGTCGCCGGGCAGCGGGACGTCAGAATCGTCACCCCAGTGCCCGAGATCGTAGAGGAGTTCAGGCAACGCAAACGCGCCCTGCGTCGCGGTCCGGGCGGCCAGAGAGGCGACCTGGCCGATCGACGTCTGCACGCTCGTCTGACATACAACGTCACGAATCAGCTTGACCAATCGTTGGCGCTCCGCTGCGTAGATGGGCATGAACTGGCCGAGGGAGCCAGCCGCCTTCTCAATGCCATCGAGCGCCTCGTCCGCCAAGGGGTGCTGATCCCGAAGGTACGAGAGATCCTTGAACATCCTCCTCGACTCCGACACCCTGCAACCCTAAGTCAGGTCTCAACCTGATGACGACACACTCGACCGCTCACCCGACCACACACCCCGGAGCCTTCCGGCGACCTAGCGCCGGCCAATTGACTGCCGCAGAATCCTCCGCGCGTAGTTCAGCTGCTGGCGCTCGCGCTCGGTTCGGTTAGCGACATCAATCAGCTGGACAGCGGTGCTCCATGCTCGGTCCACCGCCGCATCCGAGTTCCGCCGGCGCGCGACGCAGCTATATGCGGCGGCTAGCTCGACACGCTCGATGGCGAGGTCAGCCGGGTCGGGTTCGATAGCGATGAGCCGGTGAGGCAGCCGCGACGGGTCTACGGCGACCGGTTGATGCGCCCGCCGAGCAGGGAGCCTCACCCTGCCCCAAGCACGATCGAGCAGTTGGTTCGCCACGCGACGCGTTGTCGACCTGAGAACCCCGGCCTCCCGCTCTTCACCAATGACGATTGCAAGCTCCGCTAGGAAGTCCTCGACCCGATCGCGACGTCCGGCGCATCGCGTCAGGACGAGCGGCACCAGCGCGGCCAAGATCAACTCACTTGCTGTCTGCCGATTACCGCCCACCGCAAAGAGCGCACGCAGCACGAGGTCCGATCGTTCGTCGAGCCCCCGAACCGCTGCGATCAGCTCATCAACAGCCGCCACGCCATCGAGACGGGAGTCGCTGCGCCACTCATTGGGCAGCGCATGCATGCGCAGGGGTTGGATGACACGGTCGAGGGTTCCGCAATCGAACATATCCTGGAGGCTGAAGATCGCAGCACACCCGACCGCTCACCCGACCGCTCATCCAACCGCTCATCCGCAGATCGATTGATGGAAGCTGGCGGCGTGCCAGGGTGTTCCGCCCCCCGTATGGGCTACGCGGCTTGGCTCCTGAACCCAGGGTCACTCTCCAACGCCGAGACGTAACCCTCGACCTGATCGGCGATGAGCCCACCGTGCCCAGCCATGCGGACGCCGGCCAGCGCCCGGCCGTACTTCGCAATCGCGGCTCGCTCCGACTTGCTCAGCTGCCTTCGCGACGGCCGCTCGTGCAGCAGCGCCGCCACAGTCTTGACGGGAAGGCGAACGCAGAGCACAGCCGAAACGGCATCGAGGGCGACGACCGTCAAACCGATTGCCTCGTCGGCAGTCAGGAGAAGGGCCCGCCGGGGCGCCGTCATGACGAGACTCCGATGGTAGGGATCAAGCGATTCGTCGGCCACGCGTCGATCGCAGCCCAGTGGCTGTCGACGGTGTCGACCAGTCGCGCAACAACGTCCAACGCTGCGTCGATGCTGTCGCAATGGTGCGGACTGTCGCTGCTATCCAGAAGGATCTTTGCCTTCGTATGACCCGAGCCAATCGCGAGCTGGCGGTTGGCTCGTTGCTTCGAGGCAAGCACCAGGTCCATTACCGACCAGATGACCCAACGTCTCAACGGTTGATCGTTGATAACGAGGAAGGCATAGCGTCCGGCACCCAGGATCTTGCGGAGGGCAAGTTCATCGAGAATGAACAGATCTGCCTCGCTGGTCCCGCCGCTGTACTGCGACCAGCCGTTGTAGCGCTGGTGCTTGGCCTTCAGCTCGAGTTCGCAGAGTCGCTCGCGGGGACCAACGAGTTGGAAGTCGAGGCGGTCCATCGAGGCGGTCGAGGACATCAGCCGGTGGAAGGCGGGGTGACGGTCGATGGCCATCTCCATGAGGCTTTCCAGAGGGTGTCGACGGGCGAGGTCGATCTTCCAGTCGCCGGGTCTGCGCTCACGCATCGTCATCTCCTTCACTTGTCAGCGACATCTGTCCAACTGGCCGAGTCCGTTTGGGCGAGGTCGACCGCGGCCGATCCCCACTTGTCATCCAGGGCGCGTTCAACGGGGCCACCGGCGGTGCAACGCAGAAGTGGTTCTGCAGCCTGTGAAACCCCTCAAGATCTCCCGTCGTAGCGATCACATCGAAGAACAACGAGGCAGCCGCGGAGAGCTGCCGCCCCGCAGCCGACGTCGGTTTGGGAAGGTGCGAAGTCACCAGCAACACCGGCAGGCGATCCAGCTTCCGCGACAGGATGTACGCCGCGCCGATCGTCTTCAACACGGTGTCCGTCCGCTGGAGCCCCGGCTTGTCACCGGTGTCGTCGAGGTTGCCGTGGCCGAGCATCCAGAAGCTCTGACCGTTCGCGCCGACGAGCCGCGCATCGACAGTCACCTGACCGTCGATTCGCAGCCCGGTGGCGGCGATCGTTGCTCCGGCACCCTTCACGTACTCGAAGGCAAGCTGATCGAACTCGTTGCCCTCCCTTCGCGCCCTGGCCTGACCGGCTGCCGCTCGTTCGCTCGGTGCGAGGTCCTCGAAAGGCTCGTCGGCTGCCTCACTCGAGACGATCTTGAACTCGTTCATGCGAGCTTCCTCGCTTGATCATCCGTAGTGGCCGCACTCGACCCCGCTCTACTCACACACCTATGCCGTATGGGCGCCGGGTCGAAGACAGTCCATCGGCCGGGCTCGCTGACTGTCTTGGCAATGGCACCTGACGACACCACCGTGACGGTGTCGCCGACAGCGAGCACTGCTCCAACGGGGATTTCGATCGTTCCAATCTGCGGGCCGTACTCCCCGACATCGAGGCCGGACTGAGCCAGATGCCGAAGAGCTGCCAAACGCACAACGGCGTCCGGGCTGTACCGGCGCACCCGCCGCCCTCCATCGCCCTGCTGGACGGAGGAGGCACTGACCCAGCCCTTCCGCTCCCAGTAGTCGAGCTGGCGATAGGTGATGCCGGCCACCTCCGCCGCCACGGGGCCAGACATTACATGATCCGCGTTTGATGTAACCATGGGGTCATTACACGCGCGGGCACTCGTGTAAGTCAAGCCATTGCTCTGTGAGACCCCCGCGATAACCTCGCGCGTATGTTCGATCAGCGAAGCATCCGATGACGGCGACTACTCGGTTCGGAACCTCGCGCCGCGAAGGCCACGACGCCTCGGCCTTCTACGATCGCCGACTCGCCAGCGTCGAGTTCTCGAGCGAGACCCACACCAACGACCTTGCGCGCCGGCTGCGGAATCGAGTCTTCGAGCGCAGTGCCGAAGCGATGGAGGAACTCCCCGACAACTCGATCGCCCTGATGGTCACGTCGCCGCCGTACCACGTAGGCAAGGACTACGACGGCGACGGCACCTACGACGAGTACCTCGAGATGCTTCGCGCTGTCTTTACCGAGACCCATCGAGTTCTGCAGCCCGGAGGGCGGGCAGCCGTCAACGTCGCCAACCTCGGGCGCAAGCCATACATCCCGCTGTCACACCACATCAGCTGGCTGATGCATGACATCGGCTTTCACATGCGAGGCGAGATCATTTGGCGCAAGGCAGCAGGCGCTGCCGGCTCGTGCGCCTTCGGTTCCTTCCGATCGGCGAGCAACCCGGTCTTGCGCGATGTCCACGAGTACATCCTCGTGTTCTCCAAGGGCCGCATGGACCGACCCGACCGGGGAGAGAACACGATCGCCAAGGACGCGTTTCTCCGCGACACACTCTCAATCTGGGACATTCAGCCCGAGTCTGCACGCCGCGTCGGCCATCCTGCTCCGTTCCCGATCGAGCTTCCGCGCCGACTTATCGAGCTGTACAGCTACGTAGACGATGTCGTACTCGACCCGTTCATGGGCTCCGGCACAACGGCGATCGCGGCGCAAGCAACGCGCAGGCAATGGGTCGGTTACGAGACGTCAAAGCAGTATGCGCGCCTCGCCCGATCGCGGATCCGCACCGCTGCAGAGGCAGTCGGGTAGAACGTCGCGAATCCAGTGAACGTCTCTGAGTAGCGGACACCGTCGCACCTGGTCGCTCTCGCGTCTGCCGAGATCGATGCGGTCCACGAACCGTGGCATATAGTCGACCGCGACATGGCCTTCGATCAGCAACTCGTAAAGCAAGCGGTGGGGCGTCAGGAAGCGGCCGCCCACGATCCGGCGGGCTGGAT
The DNA here is from genome assembly GCA_030645495.1 of Actinomycetota bacterium. Classification (GTDB taxonomy): domain Bacteria; phylum Actinomycetota; class Acidimicrobiia; order Acidimicrobiales; family Ilumatobacteraceae; genus UBA668. The sequence continues at coordinate 89,021 of JAUSLV010000033.1, read as the reverse complement.
TCGACTCGTTGCAGGACCGGGTTCGGGCAAGTCGTTCTCGATCGAGGGACGAGTCGTCCACCTCCTACGGAACAACGTCGCGGCCGATCGCATTTTGGCCGTTTCGTTCACTCGAAACGCAGCTAAGGACTTGGAGAAGCGCATCAGGACCAGCTGCGGCGATGCAGGCCTGCCGGGAATTGAGGATGTTCCAGTAGCAACCTTGCACTCGGTGGCGTTGCGCGTGCTGCGGCTTGCGAATCTCCTGACCATGTATCCGGTGGACCCCCGCGTACTGGACGAGTGGGAGATGGGCCAGTGGATTGACGCCGAGTTCGCACGATTTGCGAACGTGTCACCCGGCCGCGCAAGGGAGGTGCGCGAGTACCACGAAGCGTGGTGGAGCACGGGTCAACAGAACCCAGCGAACTACATCCCGGCGAATCCGCCCGTGTCAGGTCAGGAGCAGCAGCAGTTCGTCACGTACCACAACATGCAGACAGGGTTCTACGCCTGTCTGCTCGTTGGCGAGATCATGCGAACGTGCATGCAGAACGCAGGCGCGAACACAATCGACCCCCGGGCGTTGCTTGGCGTTGACCACTTGATCGTGGATGAGTATCAGGATCTCAACCCGGTGGACCTGAACTTCGTGGATTACCTCATCGGGCAGGGTGTCGCCGCCTTCGTCGCGGGAGACGACGACCAGAGCGTTTACTCGTTTCGGCATGCATCCCCGCAGGGCATTCAGACATTCAAGCAACGCTTCCCCGCTGCGGCCGACCACATGCTGTCGGATTGCTTCCGCTGCACCCCTGCGGTGCTGAACGCTGCCCTTGGCGTTCTTGCCGGATTCACCGCTCCAGCCCGCATCCCGAAAACGTTGAGTTCACTGTACGGCACTGCCAACCCGCCAGTGCCGGGTCACGCGCACTGGTGGAAGTACAGCTCTCCCCAGGCAGAGGCCGCAGCGATCGCTGAGTCTTGCCTAGAACTGCACGATGCAGGGCTCAACTACGGCGACATCATGATCCTGCTGGGCAACCGACGAGCTACAAGCGCAGCTATCCAGGACGCCCTCACAGCACGTGGGATTCCGATGTCACCAGTCCAGGTTGACGCATTCCGCGATACCGCGGCCGGCCGAACCGGATTCTCAATTCTGCGAATCCTGATCGACCCGAGCGACCTTGTCGCCCATCGAAACCTGCTTTCCCTGATGCCACAGATGGGCACAGGTCGCTGCCTCGACGTCACCGTTCGGTGCCGGAATGCCAACATCAGCGCAGTTGATCTGTACCAGGGCCACATCCCCAACGGTGCGCTAACATCGATGCAACTGAACAAGATCGACGAGGTGCGCACAGTCGTCGGGGCCTTGCATGGCTGGAGCACCAGCGACACCGCTTCCCAACGAGGACCGGCGTTGTCACAACTCGTCGAGGACATCGGTGGGGCTGGCACCCGACAGGAGTGGGACACGTTTATCCAGACGATCCCAGCAGAGGCAACGCTCAACGAGGTCAGTGACCTTCTGTACGCAGATAGCCTCGAGGACAGGTCGAATGTCGTTTCAGCGATCCACAGTCGCCTCGGACTGCCTGCCCCACCAACCACTGATCCGAATCGCGTACAGATCCTGACGATGCACGGGGCCAAGGGACTGTCGGCCAAGGTCGTATTCATTCCCAGTCTGGAGGAAACGGTCTTCCCTAACCAGCGTCGAGCTGCCAAGCCGGGCCTTGTCGACGAGGGCGCCCGACTCCTGTACGTCAGCATCACACGCGCTCGCGCTGCCGTGTTCCTCACTTGTACGCACTCCCGCAATCAGAACGGGGCATTCGTAACCAATCCACCGAGTCGGTACTTGCTGCACACCGGCCTGCAGATGCAGTACAGACCGCAACCGACGCCAGTGGGCACTTACCTCGCTCAGTCCGTTGCTGCCACCTGCATGCTCCTCTAGCCCACGGTAGGGCACCTAAGGAGAACCCATCGGTAAGGCCAGTTCCAATAATCAGCGCGGTCGGTGCGAGCGTGTCAAGTGAGTGAGTTGGTCGCGATGCCACCTTCCAGGCCACAAACGTGACGGTCCATGGTGCTCGCTTGGAGACGGTCTTGCCGTCAGTCGGAACGCCGTGCCATGGTGCTTGGAGCACCGCGAGTTGCGCAATTGCCTATCAGCCGTCTGTGATTGGCACGAATCTCAATCCGTTCGGTCCCTCCAACATCGCTCCGTTTTCACCACTCCTAATACAAGTTATGGTCTGGCACTCTCCAGTCCGTGAACATAGCGTGCCACGCACTACTTCACCACTCTCACCCGTTGCCGAGAACAAGAACCAATCATCATGGCCCGCCGAATACCCTGAGAAGGTCTCAAAATGAGTGAACGACTCTGGTATCGATGGCGGCTCTTGCTCAGCCCGATACCGCAAGGCGTCACGCCTCATCCAATCGCGCAGTTCGGCTCCGTCAATGAGGCGAAGTCGCCCCTTCGTCTTAGCCGCGAACCTGCGGGCCACTGGCAGGAATGTTGAAGAAGTGATGAAGAGCGCATTATCCGCTCGTGCTACGGATCGTACTCCTTCTAAGGCTGCCACAGACTCAAGGGTTACCTTATGCTTCGCCTTGTATCGCTTTACCTGGATCAGCGTAGTAAGGGGACCGCTGGACGAATGCCATACCGCTCGGAGATCGATGCCCTCATCGCCCGTACCGGGTCCCAGCTCTGTCTCAAATCCACTGTTTCTCATTACTGCTTCTATCAATCGCTCAAAGGCTCGCCAATGAATGCGATCTAACTTAGAGTCGTCATGAGCAAAGTAGGCACAAATTTCGTCATACACCATGCCAATATCATTTTCGACCAGTCGATTATGCCACGTGAACGAGTTAACTACTCTATAGTAGGCCGCTTCCACAGGATCCACGGGTACGAAGTAGATTAACCCTCCCTGTCGCGTCAACGACCAATCAGGCCTTAACCCATACTTAGCCACGATGCGCTGGAACCGTTCGGCCGTAAGACGAGCACTGGAAACAAAGTCCTCGCCGCTCACCGATTCGGGATCCTCGTAATACGCCTCGAGCTCATCCTCGTGCCAAGTAATCTCCCACGCCATATCTGCCAGTTCGGGATCAAGGAACAACTCCAGGCCCCAAGCCTCCGCATCCTCCGCCATTTCCAGCACGAATGCAGCACCGAATACGTCGGCCGTATCGGTGTATTCAGACCATCGATGGAGCCCCTCTTGCGGCATGATGAGCTGGCGAGATCGAAGGAATCTCGTGATCACCATCCGTGCTGCACGCATTCGGCGCTCAAGATCGCTAGTCACTCGCACAGATTCTAGGCGTCGTCAGGTCCGTCGAGTGTCGATCGTCCCGGGCAACGTCTTGCAGCCATTAGGGAGGCGATCCCTTCCGAAGATGGAGGAGACGAGGCGGATGCGTTGGGTGTCCCTAAACCGAGGACACTGCTCGATCGCACTGCACACACCTTCCGTTCGGAGCGCCGGGTCGGTGAGTCGTCGGCATCCGGACGTGGCTGATCATTGCAGAGCGCTCCCTTCGCCCTGCCGCACGATGCAAGTGGGCCAGCACCGCGTCACGGAACGACGGCCCTGCCTATCAGTCCGACTATCCTGAGGCCTCACCAGACCACCACAGATCTCGCACCGAACACGTTGAACTCCAGTTCCACGAATCGGTCCTTCACGCGACAGATCGGCTGAAGTGGGTGAAGCGGCAGCATCCGCGACTTCGTCCGTCGATGACCCCGTTCGACTTCTCGTCCGACCGGCACCGTCGGGCTCGGGAAGCTGAGCCAGTGCCGCGGCCAACGTCACCGGGTCAACGGTGCTGATGGGCTCGCCTGGCAGCAACTCGCTCAGCGGGCAGGTGCCAAGTCCGTCCGGCGGCTGAGGATTCCCACTGTCGCCAAGCGGCACAAGGCCGGCGAGCTTCTTCTCGTTCCACCAGCGCACGGCGTCGAGGTGGATCGGTGGAAGGGTGCCGTGTAGGAGCACTGCTTCGCCGGGGTACATCTGGCGAAGTGCGTTCGCGGGTGCGAACTCCTCGCGTTGCGCGCTCTGCGAGACACTTCGTCGCCCGTGACGCTCACCGCCGAAGAGCGACGGGATATCGCGCGAGGAACTCCACCGTGTGACGTACTCGTGCCCGAGAAGGCCGGAGAGGTAGCGGACGGTGGACAGGTCGTCGACGCCGGCGAAGAAGCACTTCGTGCGATGACCGGAGAGCACAGCGTCGGCGAGCGTGTTGTAGCGGTGTTGAACCTGTGAGAGGTTCTGCCAGCAGGTGACGAAGAACGCTCCGAGGCCAGCGATAGTCGACACCTCGGCGGGAAGCCAGCCGAGTTCGAGTTGTCCGGCTTCGTCGACGACGAGCAGGAGCGGCTTGTCGAGCCGGCGGCCAGAGATGTCCCACGAGTGGATGGTGTCTTTGAGGTCGGCAAGCAACCCGCCGAGCACTGGCGAGAGGCGTTCGAACTCCGGCTGTGAGGCGGTGAGGTAGAGGGTGTTCGCTTGACCCACGTCTCCAGCCATGAGCCATTCGAGGTCGACGTAGCGGGGCTGCTGCGGGTAGGTCTCGTCCGACCAGTAGAAGGGTCGCGGCGAGTCGGTCGCTGAGTGGGCGACCGACGGCTCCAACCACGGAGCCAAAGCGAGCGCGGCGGTGGAGTAGATGCTGGAGCGGATCTTGTGGTCTTCCTTGGCGACGCCGGCGAACGTCGTGGCCGCGTGGCGGGCGAGCAGCTTGACTTCGAGTGGTTGGTGTTGGTCGAGGCCGCGTCGCAGTAGTCGGTTGATCGTCGGCTCCGAGGCAACGGCGAGAACGGTGACCCATGCGGCGAGTTGTTCCATCGAGACGGGGCGTGGTGGTTTGTCGTCGGCCTCGGCTACCAGCCGTGACAGACCGGCGATGCACATGAAGGCGCCGAGGAGGTTCTCGCCGTGCTTGGCCCAGTAGTCGGCGTTGCTGACGCCGCTGCGCGGGATGGCTTGTGCGAGCGCTCGTCCGGCGCGCAGCGCGCCCGAGGATGTGATGGTCACGTTGAGCGGGGTCCACCTTGCGCTGGGGAGATTGGTCGCGGCGCCGGGGTCGAACACGGCGATGTCGCCTTTGCGTGCTCTCACGGCGGCGGTCGAGTCGTACAGGTCTCGCTTCACTGAGACTGCGACGACTGGCCCGTCCCATGTCGCGATCGCGGACGTCGCGAGGGCGGTCTTGCCCGAGCCGGTTGGGCCGATCAGTGCGACGGAACCACGGTTGCCTTGGCGGCGTGAGGCGCGACCGGTGAGCGGGTGTCGCGTGCGGTCTTCGGTGGCGAGGAGTTGGCGGTGGCCGGCGAGACGGCCGAGCAGCATTCGACCGGTCGGAGGCACGATGTCATCGACGACGAGTGGGCCGATGTCGGCTCGCGTCGCTTGTCGGGCCTCGGTCTCTTGGCCGAATCGGCGACGGTTTCGACTCGTGCCGTCGAGCTTGCGCCAGCACCAGACGACCGCGAAGCACGCTGCAGCGGTGACGAGGACCGCTATGACGGTGCAGGTCCAGTACAGCCACCCGGCCGGCAGGCCACGTGCTGACGTGCCCCACGCGTCGTCTGGTTGATGGCCGGCCAGCAGGCGAGCGCCGGCGCGGAGCCATGTGTCGAGGCCACGGTCGACGCTGCCACCGGTGAACAGGACGGCGACTCGCGCGCCGAGCCACACGGAGAACCCCGCACCGATGACGGCAACGCCGACGGCGATCAGCGCGACTTCGGCACCGGCTCCCGGTTCACGTTGGCCGGTCACGGACGTTCAACCGACCGGTATTCGACTCGTGCGAGAGCAGTGCCCCGCCCGGGGGGTCGAGTTGGTCGAGGCGGATCTCGTCGATGACGGGTCGGGCCGCGACCACGGCGTCGGTCGGGTGCGCGTAAGGGCCGTGGACGATGAGCGCGAGGTCGGTTGCGTGGTGGAGCCACCCGTACCAGCGGTAGGTGGCCGCGGCGATCGGCGCGCCATGCGGGTCGTGCGTGGTGATGCCGAACTCAATGATGTCGCCGGCTGCCAGCGTGGCCGGGATCTGCCAGCCGCGTTGACCGTGCTCCCATTCGAGTGCTGCGAAACCGTCGAGGGCAAGGGGTTCGGGCCACAGGGTGGCGGTCCAGCGCCAAGCGACGCTGTGCGCCGGTATTGGGAGGTCGGGGGTGTCGATGAGGCAGCCGCCGGCGTGGCGGAACACCCATTCGCTGACGACGGGGTTCATCGGTCGACCTCGGTCTCGGGTGAGGCGTCGCCGTCGCGGGTGGGTTGGTCGAGGAAGGTGACTGTGGTGGCGCGGGTGAACCAGCGGGTGGCTTTGTTGCCGGCGCGGGTGACGTACTCCTCGCAGAGCAGCGGCCCGCTGACCGCCACGTGGCGGCCGCAGGTCAGGTGCTGGGCACAGCGGCCGGCGAGTTGGCCCCAGGTCTGGACGACGATCCAGAGCCTCGGTCGTGAGTCGACCGCGAGCCGAAACTCGCAGACGACGCCCTTGCTGGTGTCGCGCCGGATCGGGTCCGTCGCGAGTTGACCGGTAACAGTCAGAACGTTCATGGCAGCGACCTCCGCGTGATCGTGAGCATGATTGGAGGCGCCGTTCGGCAGCACCTCGAGCCGTTGACGGGGACCATATCGGTCCAGTGCGCAGACACGTTGAGATTTCCTTTCAGAGGTCGATGCAGTCGATTTCGAGTTCGTCGGCGATTTCGACCGTCGGGGTCGGGTGGATAGCTCGGTCGATCCAGTCGTGCCAACTCGGGTCGACGAGTGCCCATGCGTTCAGGTCAAGCCCCTCAGGTGGTGTCACCGAGACCGCGTCGACATTCCGCTGCCTGAGCAATTCGGTGAGGGTCGCCGTCAGTCGGTGGCCTGCAGGATCGGAGTCCGCGGCGATCGCAATGGCGAGGCCATGTTCCGAAGCGAAGTTGGCGAGACGCGAGGCAACTGACTGGTCCGGTGTCTGCGCGCCGAGCAGTGCCACGGCTCGAAAGCCCATCTGGCTGGCGATGAGCGCGTCGGGCAGGCCTTCGCACACCAGAAGAACTTCGCCACGCTCGCCGTTCGGCGCGGGGTAGGCGAGTCGTGGGTGCGGGGCGAGCGCAGCAGACGGGTTGTCGTACTTGCGGCCCGTCACGTCAGGGTCGAGGTACCGGGCCTGCACGTAGACGACCCGACCGGATGGGTCGAGCGCGGGTAGTACCGCGGCAGCGTCGGATCCGTAGGGGAGCCCGCGTTCGCGGCGCAGCAGGATGCGACCGGGGTCCGCGCCGATCCGGTTCGCTTGGATGGTGTCGTCGGTGAGGCCGCGGGCGCGGAGCCATTCGCGCGCCCCGCGTCCTTGGGGTCCGCTGAGGACGCTTTCGCAGAGCCGCACGTAGTGCTCGATCACCGGGCTCGGCTCAACGGCAACAGTTAACGACTGGGTGCGCCGAACCGGTATCGCCGGAAGGGGTCGGCCCGGGACCATGCCGGCACGAGTGGCGAGCCAGTCGATCGCATCGATGCGGTAGCAATGTCGGACGGCGACGACGAGGTCGATCGCGTCGCCTCGATGATCGCCGGACCAGCAGCGCCACCGTTCATGTCCGTGGCGATTACGGAACATCGTCACCGAGGCGTGGTGGTCCTCATGGTCAGCGATCGGGCAATGCCACTTGCGACCGAACCCGGCGCTGCCACCCACGGCTGGGGTGACCTCGTCGAGGAGCGCGGCCAGGTCGGTGCGGTCGAGTACGTCGTCGATCCGCCAGTGCGGGCGTTGTTCAGTGTGGACCATCGCCGCTGACCGCCATGGCTTGGTCGGTGTCGAACAGTCGCCGTTCGTTCGGGGTGAGGACGGTGTGCACGACTGCGGATCTCGCGCCCACTCGCCAGATGCCGCGGCCTTGCACGAGTTGGCCGAGCCAGTCGCGTTCGCGTTCGGTGAGGTCGAACATCTCCGCCGCGGCCGCCACCTGCTCGGGTGGTTGCCTCAGCAGTACGCGGGTCTGGATGTCGGACAGAAGGCCGGCGGCGATCTTGGCTGCAGCGGTGCCGTCGTCGGCTTGTGCAGTGAGATCGGAGGGGCGGTGGCAGACGAGCACGGTCGCCAGCCCGTAAGTGCGCGACAGCTTGAGCGACGACTGGAAGTACCCGGCCCCGTGCCGCACCGCCGCCCACGCCTCGTCGATCACCTGCACCGACCGCCGCTCTGGCCGGCCCCGCAATGCGCCGGTTAGCCAGTGCGTCGCGGCCACCATCACCAGCGGGAGGGCCTCGCTGTTGCCGTAGACGGCCGACAGGTCGAGCACGATGCCCGGACCGTTGTCCCAGTCGATCGACACAGTGGTCGGCCCGTCGAACATGCCGCGCAACGTTCGGCTGCACAACTTGTCGAGCGCGAACGTGACGGGGGCTGTGGCCCGGGCAAGTTCGTTGGCCGAGAACCCGGAGAGTCGAACCAGTCCTTCGGGCGGGTCGAGGATCTCAGCGCACAGATCGCGCAGCGTGAACGGTGCCAGGCTCTGACACCGGCGCTCGACGCCCCAGCCGAGTACCGCGTCCTCGATCGGTGACAGCTCACGGCCGAGCACACCGACGACGAGTTGCGCAGCAAGGATCTGACGAGCGATCGCGCTGGTGTCCACGTCACCGCCACCGGGGTCCATCGGGTTGATGCGATCGACGCCACCGGGATGGAGGCGCACGACGCTCAGCCCAAGGTCATGGGCGAGCGATGTGTACTCGCCTTTCGGGTCGACGATCGCCAGGTAGCGGCCGGGCCCGTAGACGGCCTTGAGTCGGCGCACCAACGCCTTGACGGTCGCCGACTTGCCGAAGCCGACCGAGCCCATCACGATCATGTTCGGATTGGTCAAGTGGCCTTGGGCGTAGAACTCGAACGGATCGAAATAGAAGCCGGCCATCCCGGCGGTGACGTTCGCTCCCATCAGCACGCCCCGCTCGCCAAAGGAGGCGTCGGAGTGGAACGGGTACACCGAGCACAGGTGGGCCATCGTCGACCGCGACCACTCCCCTGGGATGCCCCGAAATGGGGCCAGCAGTCCAGGCGGGCGGTCACTCGCACTGGGGCGGCCACGCATGGATTGGGAGTCGCCATCCAAGTCGGCCATACGCCGGTGGCTGTCGATCACGCGGTTCATGCCCGTGCTCCGGTCGTGAACGATCGGCCCATCGGCAACGAGGCCGCCCACCCCTCCGCCTGGCGTGCGGCCAACGGACGCAGGTCGAGCATCGACTGCGCCGCTGCTTGCTCGACGCGGGCACACGCATCATCGAGCTCGTCCAGTCCGGACGCGGTCACGGTGACGATCGCGGCGTGGCGGAACTCGGGGTGCCCTTCGGCGAGTTCCCGCTCACGCGTCTCGACGTCAGCCTGGCGTCGGCGCTCGCGGGCCGTGAGACGGAAGCCGTGCCGCTCCTTCTGTGCGTGATCAGCTTCGATCGAGGTCAGCTGGCGGTTCGCATCCGCGGCGGCGCGATGCAGCGGTACCGGTTCAAGCACCACGGTGACCGTGCGAGTGGCGCCCTCGCCTGCGAGCAGTGGTGCCATCCAATCGGCGCCGACGGGCAGCATTGGCCATCCCGCCACCCGGAAGGAGCGGTGCACGGAGCCGTCGACACTGACGGCATCCCACTTCGCGTCCACGACCATCGGCCCCCACTCAAGCACTCCCCTGCCAACCGCTGCCGCCAGCGACCTGCGCACCGACGCAACCTGCGTCGAGCGTGACGGATCGGACCGAAGGCGAATCGCCGTCGACAACTCCAGCGGCGACAACGGTCCATCGACGCGCAGGCCCGCTGACTCAAGGCGGGAGGCGAGCAACCGTGCCTCGTCGACCAGGGTGTCGATCGCGGCCGCCAACGGCTGACGTCGGCGGGCACGGACGCGCCGCAAATCGACCGCCAGCGTGAGCAGCACTTCGTGGGCTGTCGTGAACGGAGCCTGCAGGTCCAACAACGCGTCGTAGTCGTTGCTCGCTCGCGTGGCCATGGGGCGATCAAGACCGTCGAGAAAGATCCGGTGACCACTCACTCCGATCGGGTGCGCCCACTCCTGCCACGTGATGCGACTCACCGGACACTGCGCCCGGGCGAGCGGACCGATCGCGCCTCCCCAGCCGGCGACGAGACCGTCCTGCTCACGCAGCGAGGCAACAGCGAACCCCGAACCCGTCACCTGCATCACCGCTGAAACCGACCCGGCGTGGCGGTCGCGCACCACGGCGACCCGTCGCCGCCCGGCGTGCCAGTCGACCGACACGTCGAGCATTTCGAGCCCCAACAGCGCACCGGGCAGGTCACCCTGATGTTCGTGGCCTTCGCCCAGCAGCGAACTCTTCACCCATGGGGATCGGTTGCGGCGGCGTGTCCACCACAGCCGCAGCCCCGGGGCTGCAATGTCGAACAGCGGCGCGTTCCGCCAGCGACCGAACGCGAACACCACCCCGACAGCCGGACCGACCAGGCCAACGATGGGCACACCGGCCATCAACCACAGCGTGAGCCACAACACGCCCGCCACGAGCGGGACCGACTGGCGCACCGACAACCCCAACAGCAGCGACGCCCGAGTGGAATCCCCGAACCGATATCGAGAGGACGATGTGCTGCTCATGGCCGAACCCCCTCGTCACTTGTCGATGAACTCGACGGGATGCCGCCGGGCGGCGGCACCGAGGGGCGACCCCCGGGCCGTACACCTCTCGTCGCGGGGCCAGGAACGGCACCGCCCAGTTCACTTCCGCTCGACCCGCCGATCGCTCGCGTGGCAGCCGCTGACGCAGAGCCCCCAGCAGCCCCGCTGGAACCCGTGGCGGGGGAGAGCGCCTGGGGCAGCGCGCGGGTCGCTGCCGACGCGGCTGCGCTTGCCCCGAGCGACTTGGCCATCAACCCCGCTTGCACCGCAGTGAAGCCCGCCCGACCCCAGCCACCGACGATGCCGGACGAGACCGCGGCGCCCTCGACCGATGGCAGCAGCCGATACACGACCCACGGTGACAGGCCGGCGATCGCGAAGCAGGCAAAGCCGGAGATGAGCGTTCCCAGCGCGGCGGCACCGTCGACCGTTCCGTTCGGGCCGGGAGTGCCGGCGTTGGCCAGCAACTTCACCCCGACCACGAGGGTCACCGAGATCGCCGGTTTGGCCAACACCAGCGCAACCGTGACGTGCACGAGGCGACGACCTGAGCCTCGCATGATCGGTGACACCGATGACGACCACACGATCGGCGCAAACGCCGCGACGAGGTACAGCAGCGAGGAGCGCATGAACAACACCACCGTCGTCACCAGCAGACCGACCATTCCAAACAGCAACGCCAACGGACCGAGGAACGTCGTAGCCAAGCCGCCAGCGCTGGTCATCGTTCCCGCCAGGCCATCCATCACCGTCTGGGCGTCGGAACGACCGGCTTGCCAGGCGACATCTGAGAGCACGTCAGCGCCACGGATCAACACGTCCATCACCGTCACCGTCAGCGCCGACGCGACGATCGCCTTCGGACCCTCCTTCAACGCGTCAGCGATCAGCTCGGGGCGTCCGCCAAACCCCGCTTGGATCGCGGAGCCGAGCATCAACGCGATCGTGATCCCCAGCGAGATTCCCGCCAGCGGTCGTACGAGCCCGGTCTGGAACCATGCCTCGGTCAGCCGCGGTGTTGTGGCCGTGTCGAGCACTCCCCAAACCCACTCCATCAACAGCAGCAGTCCGTCAGCGAACCATGTGTAGACGCCTTGGATCACCTTGTCCCACGCCCAGCCGACGGCGCCGCCGAGGAGGTCGCCGAACAGGTCGAGCGGGTTCGGGAACGGCCACATCACTTCACCACCGATGAGGTCGCGGCCGGCCAGCCGATCGGCTCGACGAACGCTCGCGCATCATCAAACGCCCCTTCAGCTGATGGTGACGGCGTCGGCCCTGGAGTCGACACCCAACGGCCGACCAGCCAGCGGCCACCCACCTTCACCATGTCGAGCGTGACGGTTCGCCACACCTGCCTGCCAGGACCGGTCCCGGGAACGGCGACCACCAGAACCGACCACACCTCGACACGCACCCCGTTGCCGTTCGCTTCGGCACGTGCCGTGATCGGCTGCTCCACGACGTATAGGGCCGAGGGGTCAGTCTGGCGTTGGCCGAGTTCGAGCAGCATCGCGTTCACCGCACTCGAGGTCTCGTCGGCGAGCTTGGGGCCGTAGGCAGGGGTGGTGAACGACTCGATGAGTTCCCGCCGAGAGATGAACCCCGCCCGCGCCACTTCGTCGGTCAACGAGACAGCAGCCACCGCTGCGACACGAGCGGCCTGGATCTCGTTCTGTGCACCCGCCGTGGTTGCTGATCTTTGGGTCGCGTCCGACGGAGTAGCCGCGGGCGAGGAAGTGCTGTGTCGACCGATCCGGGTGGCGACCGCGCCCCCCGCCGCCAACACCGCGAGCACTGCGAGGAGGACGGCAAGCCGGCGCATCTCAGCCCCCTGTTGCCGCGTACAACGTGGTCGCGATCGTCCACGCAAGACCCGACAAAATCGCTGCACCCATACCACCGAGCAGCCACTTCCGGCCAGCCGCGGACGCGCCGTAGTTCGAACCGAAGTGACCAACACCGGTCGTGATCGCCCCGATCAGCAGACCGGCGATCGCAGCAGCGAGCCCGCCCCACTTCAGCCAACCGAGCACCTGCGCCACCAGCGCGGCGCCAGGTGCAGAGCCATCAGCCGGCGGATTCGGAATCGCACCATCAGCCCGTGCCACCTCCGCAGGCCACAGCGATCCACCCGACACCAGCGCCAGCACGAGCATCGACCGCGAACTCCTCGAACGTGTGCGTGTGCCCATCGAATCCCTCCTCGTGCCCGAGCCCGCCAGAGCGGCATGGCCTCAAGAGCCAACGGACACGATCTGCCCCCGAGGGATGAATGCGTCACCCCACTCGCGCCGAGCGTGTCCGTTGAGGGAGATGAAGTCCGTGCTCGCACTCACCGGTTCGCTGCTCCTGGGCATCACCGTCCTGCCGGTCGTTCTTGCCGGAGGCGACTCGCAGCCACCGACGGCCTGTGGCGTGCCCCCTGCGTCCACCGACGTCGTTAACGACACCAGCGGCAGCGTCGCCTCCGACACCTCCGTGGCCGCCAGAGTCCCAGATCCGACTGGCTGCTTCGGCAGCGGGATAATCCCACTCGATGGTGGGTGGTCCCTGCCCGGCCCGCGCTATCTGATCGACCGCAATCCAAGGGCGCTCGGTTACCCGCACGAGGGCTACCCCGCCTGGGATTGGATCATCCGCGAGGGCACGCCGATCTACGCCGTCCGCGGAGGTCGTGTAGCGGTCGTTCGGACCTGGCCATACAACTGGTGGAACCAGGGTTGCGGCGCGGCAGGCCTGAACGGCTGCGAAACGTGCGGTATCGGACTCGCCGTCGTCGATGAGCAAGGCACCGTCTGGAACTACTGCCACGGAAGCGACATCCTCGTCCAAGTCGGCGACATAGTGCGCGCCGGCCAGCAGATCCTTCTCAGCGGCAACACCGGCCGGTCGGGAACTCCACACCTGCACATCGAGATTCGAGTCGACGGGGTGCAGAGGTGCCCACAGCCCCTGCTGCGGAGCCTGTACGAATACTTGATTGGCATCGACCCGACGACTTTGCCTATAGACGGCTGCAGCTTCTAACTAGGGAAGCGAAACCCGACCGACGACACACGACCCGAGCAGACTCCGCCGACTGGGTCACGTCCGTGCTCGTCGCGTACCCATACGTTCGAAGCTACGGATGGTCTCACCGTCCGGTCGAACGGCGAGGACTTGGTGAACATCCAGGACACCAGAGTCAAACTTCCGCGCAGATGCAGCAAGATAGACAGACCAGACCCTAGCCCGCTCGACACCGATCAGCTCATCGACAATGAGCCTAGATCGGTCCATGTTCTCCAACCACTTCATGAGTGTCGGCACGTAGTACTTCCCGATCGACTCGACACCTAGGACATGCAGACCCGCGCGTTCCGCAGCGAGGATTAGTCGAGGAAGTTCGATAAGTTCGCCATCAGGAAAGACATATCGGTACGCAGCCGTATTCGACTTAAGCCGTGAACCACCGGGCGTCGTTATCGCGTGGTTAAGGACACGTCCGCCCGGCTTGACAAGATAAGCGATTCTCTCGAAGTAGGAGTCGATCCGAGCGCGGCCGACCGCCTCTGACATTCCAACCGAAGTAACGGCATCGAACAGCGTTGAGCTTCGAAAAGCAAATATATCGTCGTGAATAATCTCAACAGAGTCAGAGACTGGCGAATGGCGGACGCGCTCTGACGCATATTCCGCTTGTTCCTTGCTCAGAGTGACCCCAGACACCCTCCATCCATAATTCGACGCTGCGTGGATGGCGAGTTGGCCCCATCCACAACCAATGTCAAGTATCCGGCTTCCCGGACCAGCGGGTAGACCCAGTTTCGCTGCGATTAGATCATGCTTCGCAATCTGGGCGTCCTCCAATGACAGACCGGGCTCTCGGAATACAGCGCAGGTGTAGGTCATCGACGGACCCAGGAGAATTTCGTAGAAGGTGTTGCCTGCGTCGTAGTGGTGGCTAACAGCTGCACGTCTTCGGAGGTGGTGGTCACGGACTCGCGTTCGCCTGAACTCAATGGCAGGTCGCCGTGCATTTACCAGTTCGCTCAGTGACTCGGCACCAAGCATGCATGCATAGGTAGCCAACTTTGCCAGCCTTCCTGGGGACCCCCTAAACGCGGCCGACTCGACAAGTTTGTACGCACTGACCAGATCACCGTCGAGAGCGATAGAGCCGGTAACGATCGCACGCGCTAGGCCAAGCTCCGATGGTCGGCGTAACAAGTAGGCGAACGCACGCGGGCTGAGTATCGAGACTCGAACAATTGGATCAGCGGAACCACACACGCTGCCATCCCAGAAGGACACACTGGCCTGCAGGAGGAGCCCCGGCAGCATGGACTCGATGCGCTCTCCCCACATCTCAGCCAGACTCTGAAGGCCGTTGCGACCTTGCAACATCGGGTTAACAGTCACTGTCGCTTGGCCTGACTCTCGACATGATCGCCTCCACGACGGCCTCCGGAGCTTCGAGCGGTGCGGCATGGGCAACTCCGGGCAGGACGCAGACCGATGCAGAGTTCAACATCGCGGCTAACTCGCGTGTGTCCTGAAGTGGAGCAAGCCGATCCTCCGAACCAGCCAAGAAGATGACATGTTGAGTGATTTGGGGTGCCAATCGGGTGAATCTTGCCCACTGATCACGGTTACTCGCCAAGAGCCGCAGAATCCTAGTTTGGCCAGCCCCCGATGACACTTGACGCCGTACTTCGGGATTATCCAGGGCGACCGGCTCGATGAGTCCTCTCAGCACGAGCTTCATGGCGAAGCTGCTTCCAGATACATGACTCGTGAGGAAGTCCGGAATCGGTAATCCAAGGAGAGCGAAGAGGATTACTGCGTGGGAGCACGTGCGGGGATGGCGAGCAAACGTACCGATCGGAGAACGTAAGAACTTGCCCACCGTGCCTAGCCCGCCGTTCACAATGGTGACCGATCGAATGAGCTCCGGATGGAGTGCCGCCAGTTCGAACGCCACGAACGACCCCAAGGAGTGTCCGACGACGTGGACGGCTGCTCCGATTTCCATCAGATGTTCCGCAAGCGCCTCCGCGACTTGAGGTAGCGCTTCTGAGACTTCGGTGAGCACATCGGAGTGAACGACCCCGACGGCTATCGCACTCGCTACTCCATTCGCTACCAGCATCGCCGCAACCGTCTCAAGCTGCTCGCCGCCACCACCAAGCCCCGGTATTAGGAGCACCAGGGGCGCACCATCACTAAGCAGGCGCTCAGAGGGTCCTGCATAGACGAACGGTTGGGCAATGCTCATTTCATTGGCTCCAATCTCTACTTAGTCAAACGCAGCGAAGCAACGAGCTGAATCCACGCAACAGCTATCGGGAGGACAATCGAGACAACGAATCCATAAACCTGGAATCGGCTGAGTCTCAGCGGACGGATCCTTCTCTCAGCCAGTAATTGCGTTGCAGCGATTGCTTCGATCGATGGATTGGAGGGCAGGTCCTCGTGTAGGCGTCGGATTGTCCCAGGGGCGGCCTTCCGAAACACTCTCCAAGGAACTGCCACGTATGCGATGATACCAACCAGCCAGGTTGCGTAAAGAGGAAGTATCCATTTCACAGAACCGATTCCCACCAATAGGACCTCAATGGAAAGCGCAACACCGTGAAGAGTCATTGACCATCGGACCGTCTGAAACGCTCTGCCTATGGGCCTCCAACCACGGCACCCATCATCAGAGGTCCAGTTCGCCTCCAGGTGGTAGTAGGCGGGGAGTGCAAGTGTAATATTGGCTGCCATAAGCCCTACGATATTCTGCAGCACGACGACGTAGATGCAGACGAAAGCCACTGCACCGAGCGCCAGCTGCCCGCCCAAGTGCGCATCCGACGCCCACCATGACTTGTAGGCAGCCGCCTGCCATCGATCGAGTTCGACTGGACTCATGTGGGCAGGAGCGAAGAATCCAAAGATTCCAAGTCGCTCTTGGCTCTTCACGTAGAGAAAGACAAGGATCGTTGTGATGCCGGCGAATACGATGCTGAAGTCACTCGCCTTCGCGAGACCCGAGTTCGAGCGCCTGATTATGGCGTACAGCGACGCCTTGTCCTCGTCCGCTGGGATCGCATCATGTCTAAGGAGACGGTTGATTCCAGAAAACGTCGGCACGTCTCGAGGTCGAATCGCTCCTTCCTCCTCCAACTCGCGGATAGATGTGCTGAGGACCCGCCACTGTCGATGAACTACGGACGCAGCAAGTAGTCCCGCGATCAGGATCACTGCCGTGCCAATGTCACGGGTCAATGTGAAGTTGGGTTGGGCCGGAGATGGCGATCCGAGCGAGAAGACACGCTGCAAGTCCTCGACTGGCTGGAAACTTGCCAGGCCACCGAGTGTTCCCTCAAGGGCTGTCACGACTATTGCGAGGGAGCCGGCGATCAGGATGGAGAGCAGCGTCCATCGCGTCTTGAGCAAGCCAACCCTGCGAAATGTCGAAGGCAGAATATCGAAGGGTCGGAAGTCAGTTCGGCCGACGGCCGCACCACCTCCATCTGGTTGTCCTGTAGCTGCGGTGTTCATGCCAGACAAAGTGCTCCGCCGTCCAGCGATGCGCTCCGCTCCTTCCTATGGTGCTCGGGATCCTAGTTCCGTTCCTGGGACCGCTCACAACAACGCCTGGTGCCAGGAGCAGACCGCCACGCTGTTTGGTCGACCTCAGGCACGAGAGGTTCAGGTGGTAGCGCGTTCCACGCTGGACGAACGAATTCGTGGACCATTTGGGGCGCTGGGTGGCTAGCCAGAGAGCATCGTGTCCGGAGGTGTTTGCCGGTCAAAGCTGGGAGCTTCCGCCTCGATCCACCGTCCGCGTTCTGGTGAGGTAGTCGCGTATCTGCCTGCAGGTTTACTGAGCTTGGTGTATTGACCGACGCGTCAACAACCTCGTTAGTCAATACAGCTAGGACGATGACGGCGTCTGAGGGCTCACTATCCAAAGCCCAGGAGACACTTCCGGTGACACGGGTACGGCACGGCACTCTGTCGCATCGACGATCATCCGATGATTAAGACCTGGTGTCAAACGCCCGCTGTTGGTCGTCGCGACGGTGCCGCACGTCTGGAGCTCGTGTAGTTGGTCGTCGCGACGGGGAGCCTGGCCGGACTGGAGGTTCGTCACGGCCGGCCCGCTGCGGACCTTGGTCCACACGATGATCAGCGGCACGCACATCGATCACGCCCACATGTTTCGTGGCGGTCGACGCCAGCGCTCTCGGTCATCGGCTGACAGGCCGGCTCGACACCGGGAACGTCCTACGCTCGCTCACGTTCCGTCATGTCCGTCAGTTCGAAGCAGTGGGTCGGCAAGGTCGATGATTGCGCACCTTGTAGATTGGGCTTCTCCGGTCCAGAGTCGCTGGAAGAGTTCAACCGTCTGGATGCTGGGCGAGCTCTGGCCATCGAGGTCGGACAGCCGTTTGCGCAGCTCGACGAGTGCTGCACGGACCCCAGCGCGGTTAGCCGCCTGGGACTCGGCCCTCATGCGCCACCGATACAGCGACTCGTTGAGGGGGAGCGCCTTCAGGCCGATGCTGATTGCTCGCCTCGCTGACTCCAGATCGTTCTGATGGAGGGCTAGCTCAGCGAGTCGGACACAGGTTCGCTCAACTATGTTGCAAGCATCAGCATTGAACTGATTGTCGTATGACCAGCCATATCCGGCCGCGTCGAACGGCGGGCCTTCGATCATCGCCACGGCTCGGCCAAGTAGCGCCGCGGCAGCGTCATCTGGCTTCTCCGTGGTCCGGGCATAGAGCGCGTTGACCATCGCGAGGTCCGTGACGACTCCGGTTCCCAATCGGATGATGTTCGAACCCTGATCGCGTGGCGGGATGGCTGAGCCCAACGAGATCCGGACCTTCGAGATGCGGTTCCAAAGCGTTGCCTTTCCGATTGCTCTGCCGCCCCACACGGCGTTGATCAACTGGTCTTCGGTGGCCTGACCGCCATTGCATGCGAGGAACGCAACCAGGCTGACGTCGATGCGACCGAGTTGTGGATAGCCCTCAACACGCGGCGCACCGAGTACTCGCACAAGAAGCTCCGGCGCCGGCAGTTCCCATTGATCCTGAGCTTCGCCACCACAATGTCGTACAGCTGTGCTCCCCGGCGAACGGTCGTCGCCTCGACTCGGAACCACCTCCGGCTCTCCGCTCCGGGCGAGGGCCTCGAACTGCAGCCCGAGTGGTTGCAGAGAGGCTGAGCCGTCGGCTTCGATCGTCAGCGTCGATGTTGTTGGCGCAGCGCCGAGAAGCACCATCGCCGCACCGAGGTTTGGTGCCACCCAGTTCATCGAGGCGGCCTCTTGGAACTGGTCGGCCGCCGCGATGACGATGGTCAGTCCACGTTGGCCAGATGCTCCGCTCCCTCGATGTGCGAACGATCGCCGGCTGGACGCGTCCTGTTGGGCACCTCGGTTGCAGGCAGTCGCGACGTAAGAGAACGCATCAGCGGCAGTGGTCCGGCGGAACCTACCGAGGAGTTGATCGGCAACCAGGCCCGCACCGACGACGAAACAGCGGGCGTCAGGGTGGTCTGCCGATGCCAGTTCGAGAATCATCGAGTGGACGAAGCTCTCGGTGGCGGCGTGGTCGCCGACGATCGAGAGAGCACCAAGTGCCTCAAGGTTGACGAGTAATTTGCGGCCTTCGCGAGTTCCGACGGCGACCAGACCAGGCGTCGGCTCTACGGTGCCAAGTGACCGGCTGTCGGTGCCGGGCGCGAGCCGCCAAGACCATCCGCCTTCCGTGGGCACCCATGGTGCCGGGGCAAAGGGGTTGGGTTCGTCCCACAGCAGTTCCAACTTGTCGTCAGCGCCTACCTCCACCGCGACAGGCACGCCGTGCCATCCAGAGGGACGAACCTCGCGCGCTAGGTCATCGAGGGTGTAGCCAACGCGGCGTGACAAGGGAGCATCGGCAACGCACACGGAGGATGCATCGCCAATCGAGTGCCG
This sequence comes from Actinomycetota bacterium, assembly GCA_030645495.1. Classification (GTDB taxonomy): domain Bacteria; phylum Actinomycetota; class Acidimicrobiia; order Acidimicrobiales; family Ilumatobacteraceae; genus UBA668. The sequence goes on along the minus strand of JAUSLV010000033.1, from coordinate 69,382 downwards.
CTCACCGGCCCGACGGCTGCGACCGTGGGCAGTTCCGCGACTCAGCCGCGCGGAAGTCGGATTTCGTTTCCCGGCACTACTGCTGGAGAGAGTCTCGGCGGGCTCCGCTTGGATTGACGGATCAGCCTCGGCAACGCCCTTGCGACGACGGCGGGAGACCGCCCCAGCCCCAACCACACCTACTAAGGCGACCGATGCACCGAGAGCGAGCGCAGCTCGCCCATCGGACGCACCACGGTGACCTGGACTCTCGCTTGAGGACGACGGCGGGCCGGCCGCCACTTCCGGCATGGATGACAGATCCGTCGACCGTGGTGCCGATACACCCGGCAGCACCTCGCCGACCAACCCGAGGACATCGGCGCGCCGACCGACGCTGGTCGTGGCCGCGCTGCTGGCCGGCGTTGACGCCGGCGCTGAAACGGTCACCGATCGGCTGCAGGCAACCAGCCCCAGCAATGCGAGCACCAAGGGACCGATTCTCCAGCGCCGGGCGGCTGGGTCGGCTGATCGCTCTTGCGGGGCCGTGGCGGGTCTCGGTTTCACGACGAGTTGGACGCGCCCGACCGACGGGTTCGCCAACGACTTCGGTCAGCGTTCCGGGATCAGAGTGATGATGGTCTGGCAGACCGTCAGCGTCAGCCGATCCAGCCGCCCTGCATCGAGCACCGCTGACGCGTTCCACGTGCCATCGCCGAGGACAGATGCGGGCACGTTCCAGGCGACCGCTCCAGATCGATCCGAAGCTGGGGCGCTCTCAAGGACTCGGAGCAGAATCGTCGGGTCGCCGAGCAGCGTGCTCGCCAGCGCGAGGGCGTCAGTAGTGATGCTCTGAAAGGCGACAGCCGTTCCGTCGACCTCGTTCGTGCCAGCGGCGGTCACCTTCGCGGGCGTCCACGTTCCGGTGGCGACCTGATGCCAGGTGACGGTGGTGTCGTGCATGTCGATGCTCGCCGTTGCGGCGGAGTCGACGATGGCGGAGAGCGCTCTGAGTTGGTCGGCGGCGTCGGTTGCATGAATTCCGGGCTGTTCGCCTTGGTTGGCGGCGAGCGCCACCGCCGCAAGGGGTCCGGACACCAAATCGGCTTGGGCGCTGATGCCCTGCGCAATGGCGTCCAGTTGAGCGATCTCGAGTTCGCGTCGACTGACGAACGCATCGATGGATGCTCGTTGTGCCGAGCTGGTTGGCCGAATGGCCCTCGCCGCAGCGACTTGCACACTGGCTGTTTGGGCCGAGGTGGCGACCGTGTTGTAGGAGGCGATGACTTGGGGGGCGAACTCCTCGTCGATGTGGGCAAGTGCCGAGCACGGGTCGGTCGCGAGCGTCCGCTCGACGAGGGCGATGATGTCGACGATCGTCACCTCGGGTTGCGTGGTCGCTGGCTGGTCGGCGGTGCACGTCGGCGTCAGGAACGAGAGTGGTGTGAGCGGCGGAAGGTTGTCCGGAGCCTCTGGCAGTGCGAGGTCGACTCGTGTCTCTGCTTGGACGACAAAGCGGAACGACCCGCTTGCTTCCATCTCGGCGGCGATGGCCGCCAGTTGGTCACGGTCTCGGCTGTCACCACTGGAGACGACGAGGGTTCCCACGAGAAGAACCGCCGCGGCGGCCACGGAGACGATGATCGCTGGTCGACGCCACAACGGCGGCGACACAGATCGGCGGACGACCTCCGGGGCGAGATCTCGGGGCGGGACTGCCGCCAGCCACGGTGCGAGTGCAACGATCTCGCGGAGCCGTTCGGTCCACGCTGAGCATTCGCTGCAGGAATCTTCATGGAAGGCAAGGTCGTCACTGTCGTCGCCATCAGCGACGCGCTCTCGGTAGTCCTCGTGCAGCATCACGACTGGTCACCCTGGTCCCGCGCTGCGTCGAGCAGGTCGGCGAGCAGCATGTGCGCGCGGGCGACTCGGGCACGCATCGTGTTGTCCTCGATGCCAGCGATGGCTGCGGCCTCGGTTCTGGAGAAGCCGAGCACGTCCACGAGCATGAAGGCTTCACGGTTGTTGGCGGGGAGTCGTTCCACCGCGGCGGCGAGGGCCATCGAGGTGAGCGTGTCGTGGTGTTCGGCTGGTTGGGTGAGGAGGTGCTCGTCGCCGACGGTCGGGTGGCGCCGGCGTCTGCGCCGGCTTAGCGCCTGGCGGTAGCAGATCGTGTGCAGCCATGTGCTCACCTGGGCTTCACCACGGAACGTGTCAGCCGATCGGAACGCCTGCAGGAACGTGTCCTGCACGACCTCTTCAGCATCAGCGCGGTCGTTCAATATCGCGGCCGCGAGCCCGAAGAGGCGGGTTTGGTGACGGCGGACGAACTCGGTCATGCACACTGGCTCGCTGAGCCGTGCCAGAAGAGCGCGATCGTCGAGACCGTCGACCGATCCCACCACCGCCAGAAGCCTTCGTCTCTGCATCAGTCCGCCAACCTGCTCGAGAATCCGCCGTTCGCGACCGGGGTCGCGACGTGACAGCGCGAGACTATCGAAGGCGATCATGGGGTTCGTCCACCCTCAGAACGTGCTCATGTCGAACACCTCGATCTCCACGTCACCAGTGCTGGGTGTGAGGGTGGCGCGGATCGATATCCGGTAGGTGGCCACGCCGTCTTCGACGATGTCGCAGGTCAACCACACCCAGGTTTCGTCGAAGGCGCGATAGCCGTGGTAGGCGTCGACACAGCCGAGCCGGGCCTCGGTCTGATTGAGCCATACGGAGATGTCAGTAGGCGATGCCGTGACGGTGTAGCCGACCGTCGTCGACTCGGATCCGGTACGACGGTCAGACGGCGTTGCGGCGCTCGGCGGTACTCCGATCTTGGCGATCAACGCATCGACACTGGTGTGCGACGTCGGTGTTCCAGCGGCGGGCGGCGCCATCGTTGTCGAGGTCGGTGAAGCGCTCATCCCCGCGGCAGCAGGTTCCGCGACGGCGGCACCGAGTTGGAGTGTCGTGGCGACGCGTTGCGCTGCCTGCAGATCGGCGACGGTCGGTGCGAAGACGTTCACCATCAGCCAGCTGTTCTGGTCCGCCCGGCGGAGCCCGATCGACACGACCGCAGCGCCTTGGACGTTGCAGCCGACGAACGCCTGGATGACACCGGAGTACAACCCGTCGTCGAAGGGGACCGCTTTCGACGGGGTGCAACTAAACGACCAGGGGGCGTTGTCGACGACCACACCGAAGGACTCCTCAAGTGGCGCGCCGACATCGAAGACGATCGCGGCGACGCCGGCCAGGTCGTACGTGGTTCCCGCTGCAGCGTCCAGTGCGTCGACGTTCGCTGCGGCCGCGATGCTTGGTCGCAAGGAACCGGCGAAATCTACCGCCGTGGTGCGATGGTCAGCCCATGCACTCGGCAGATCGAACGCCAGCTGTCCGCTGTCGTCGGTGACGTTGACGTACTCCTCGTAGGGGGTGCCTTCCGGTGGGGCAGCCAGCGATCCTGTTGGCGCGCCGACCGACTCGCGCGTCTCATCGAGGACGGTCAGCTGGGGCGTCAGTGGTGTACCGCCGAGGCTGCCAGCGAAGTAGGAGTTGCCGCGGGTGACCTCGATCGGGATCTCGCGGTCACCGGCCGAGCGCAGGACCGCGCAGTAGTCGGCGAGCGTGCCGTCGGTAGCGACCCGTAGACCATGCAGGCGGCTGATCACATCCCCGGGCTGGAGACCGACTTCGTCGGCGCGTGACCCCGGCTCCACCGAGGCAACCCACACGCCCGACTCGTTCGTGACGGGGTCGTGCACCGCGGTGGCATTCACCCCAATCGCGTCCACGCCAACCCCCGTCAACAGTCGCTCTACGATCGGCCGAGCGACCGACAGCGGGATGGCGAACCGGCCGGCATAAGACGCCGCCACATTCACACCGACGACCGTGCCACTGGCGACGAGTGGTCCGCCGGAGTTGCCCGGCTCCAACTCCGCGTCGTGACGGACGAGCGACGGGATCGACGCCCACGCAGTCGCCCCGCTATCACCGGTTTCGGAGATGAGTCCCTTCGTCACGATCAACGCCTCGGCGCCGTTCGGGTAACCCAAGGCTTCAACCGCCCTCCCGACCTCGGGATCCGAAGTCGCCCACGTGATCGGCTGATAGCCGCCGCCAGCCAGGTCGATGACCGCCAGGTCCGCGCACTCTGACGTCGCCACCACCTTCGCAGGGATCGGCACCGATGAACCACTGGCGAACACCTCGATCGCCGCCGCGCCGGCGACCACATGGTTGTTGGTTACCGCGAGGCCGCTCGGGTCGATGATGAACGCTGATCCGGAGCCAGCGACCGTGCTCGTCTGCCCGAACTCTGGCGTCGAGTACGTCCCCTTGGTCGTGACACGAACCACCGACGCAGCAACATCACCAGTCGGTCCTTGCGTTCCACCATCGGTCGGTTGCGAGCCCCGACCTGCGGCCGAACTCGAACAGCTCACCAAGAGCGCCGCACTGGCAACGATGACCGCACTCCTACTCCACATCGGATCCCTCCTCGCCATTGCGACTCTTCGTTAGACGCGCTCGAGCGACGGAACGCCAAACGAGGGCACGCTGTCATGGAGAGGCGGCATAAGCCCGTCGAGGCGCTCACGTGGCAAGAAGGTGGCCTCCCGCGTCACCCGGGGGCGGGCCCAGGGAGCGGGAGGCCATGACTGATGGTATTCGAGCATCCACGGCCCACATCACGTTGGACATGAACTGATCCGCCAACCAGTTGACTGCGAATCCGAGGCGCCTCGTGAGGACCACCGACGGCGCAGTGGGGGCCTTACCAAGGGCTCCTGACATCGACGACGGAGACGGCGGTTCCGTCGCTCCAGAAGTTGAACTCCCAGTGATACCAAACCTGGCTGGGATCAATGAACGTGTCGTCCATGAGATGGGTTCCCAATTCGCTGTACACACCGATCCGTGGCGCAAAGGCATTCATCAGCGCCTCGGGGGGTTCCTTGACGCTCAGATCAATGAACATCTGGCTGACCTCTTCTCCGCTCTCAGAATCGGTGCCAAACCGGGTGCGCCAGCCGCCGAGGACCGCGCGCGAACCCGTGAGGAGGGGCTTGGTGTAATCAGCGAGCGCTTTCATCACCGGAGGGAGGGGTACGAAGCCGGGAGCGTTCTCGGTCCGCCGGACTTCGATGACATCGACACCCCCCGGCAGGACATCGAGTTCGATGAGGACTCCAATCTCGACCCTCTGGTCGGCTGTCGTCAGCGCCGCCCAGGAGCCCTCGGCCCCAGAGCGGGCCGCGCCAACCATCTCCGGCATTGCAGCGGCAGCCTCCACCAGCGCATCCAAGGCGGCCCGGCTGTCGTCAATGTCTGCTGCAAACCGAATGATCGACGAGCGGAAGTCGTTGTTGGCAACGTTGACCACCCATGCCAATCGAGCTTGATCCTCGTCGATCAACGGGAACTCGCCGACAGGTAGTCCAACATCCCTCAGACGCCGAATGTCAAAGGCTCGCATCGACGGTGCCACTGCTTCCTCCGAGGGCATTCGCACTCCAGGCAGACTCACCACAACTGGAGGGTCGCTCGTCGCTTCCCCAACCTCGATCCCTTGGACGGCTGTGGAATCGAACGTAACCGCTGGGACGGGCGGAAACGTCGACTTCCGGCAGTCGACAAACGGCACAGCGAATCTCACTCGGGAAGGTATGCGCCTGACAACCGCTTCTCGAAGCTCCAGCTCAATGCCAGTCAGGCCAATGAGATCAGCACTGTGGATGAACTGATCGATCTTGAGCGAGACCTGATCGTTAAAGGTCCTGTCGTCCAGGGAGCCTGGCCCGTCCTGGGCAGCCTGGTAGATCTCGGCGAGCAGTTCGCATGCAGAGAGGGGGGTGCCAGCCTCTTCGCGACGCGGGTCGCCGGACCCGGACCCGGCTCTCCCGACCCACATCCCAACAACTACCCCGATGATGCAGACCGCCGCCAGCAGCGCCCAACACCGACGACCGTGCAGACTGAGTGACTCCATACGGCAATAGACGCGACCACTGCGGCAGTTCGCCAATCCGTCAACGAGTCAGGTGAAGATGGAAGCTGCAACGGCCTGGGCGGCATCGCGGGCGATGCCAGGCGTCACGTGCGAGTACAGGTCAAGGGTGATGCCAATTGTCGCGTGGCCGAGCCGCTCGGACACGATCTTTGGATGCACACCGGTCTTGAGCGCAAGAGTCGCGTAGGTGTGCCGGAGGTCGTGCAAACGAATGCGTGGCACGTCCGCTCTCCGAACCAAGAGGTTGAACTCGCGCGAGAACCCATCCGGATGCACAAGCTGGCCGAGCTCATCTCGAAACACGAGGTCGTTCGACTTGTCCCACGCCGGACCAGCGGCGAGCTGTTCCTCGCGCTGTCGACGCCGGTGGTCTCGAAGGGCGTCGACCGTGAACGTGTCGAGGTAGACGGTCCGCCGGCTGCGTTGGGTCTTCGTTTGCGTGATGATCGGCTCCCACTTGACGGTGGTCAGCGTCTGAACGATCCCAAGTTGTGCCGCATCGAGATCGACATCACGCCAACGCAGTCCGAGCGCCTCGCCGCGGCGCATTCCGGTCGTCGCCAGCACGATGAACGCGGCCAGCAGGCGATTGCCCTTGATCGACTCGAAGAAGGCCTTCAAATCGTCAGACGACCACGTCTCGAACTCTGGTCGCCGCACCGTCGGGGCGCACGCTGCGGATGCAGCGTTGCGGGGAACCAGGCCCAGGCGCTCCGCATCCGCAAGTGCCTTCCGCAGGACGACATGGGTGTTGCGGACTGTCTTCGGTGCAAGCCCACTCCCGCCGTTCGACTCCTCGGCCAGCAGGTCGTTGTAGAACTTCTCGACCTGCATCGGCATCAGCGCTTGCAGCTGGATTCGGCCGATGCGCTTCTTGACGCGCATGACGGCGATCTCGTAGCTACGCAACGTCGTCTCGCGCAGGCGGCTTCGCTGGTTGCCGAGCCACTCATCGAGGTAGTCGCCGAGACTCATCGTCGACTTGGCAACGATGGCGTTCTTCTCGGCGGCCTGGATCACATCGGAGAGCGCGAGCTGCGCCTCCTTCTTGGTGGCGAAGCCTTGACGCAGGACCTGGCGCCGCTTGCCGGTCTCAGGATGAAAGCCGGCATCGACGCGAAAGGCCCAGGTACCGCTCCGCTTGTAGACGGATCCTCCTGCCATGGAGCAACCATAGCAGTTTGTGCACATTCTGTGTACACCAGGCCGGTCTGGAGCCAGCCCGATGCTCGCTCAAATCGCGTTTCACCTGTTCAGAGCATGTGCCCGGGGTGGGGCTCGAACCCACACTCCCTCTCGGGAAGGGGGGTTTAAGCCCCCCGCGTCTGCCAATTCCGCCACCCGGGCAAAGTGGACGGCCTCACGTTAGAGCCTCAGCCGCGCAGGAGGTCTTTGGCGATGGCAGTGATCTGCAGTTCGTCGGTGCCGGCGTAGATCTGCAGCACCTTGGCATCGCGGGCCAACTGCTCGACGTGGTACTCGCTCATGTAGCCGTTGCCGCCCAACACCTGCACCGCATCCAGCGCCACCTCGGTGGCCGCGCGGGCGCTGTACAGCTTCATCGCCGACGCTTCGGCGAACGACAACGACTTGCCCTGGCGCATCGTCTCCAAGTAGCGGAACAGCATGTTCTCCACGTTCATGCGCGCCACTTCCATGCCGGCCAGCTTGTTCTGGATCAGCTGGAACTCGCCGATCGGCTTGCCGAACTGCACACGAGTCTTCGCGTAGTCGACCGCCACCATCAGGCACTGCTCGATGATGCCCAGCGCCTGCGCGGCCATGCTGGCCCGCTCGGAGGCGAACGTCGCGCGAGCGGCCTCACGCGCGCCGCCCTTCTCGCCGCCGGCGGCCTTCGCGTCGCCGCCCAGCGCCTTCTCGCCACCGATCAGCCGATCCATGCCGACGCGCACGTCGCTGACGAACAACTGGCCGGTGGGCGACGAGTGCATGCCCATCTTGCGCAACGGCGGCGACTGCTCGAAGCCGGGCATACCGCGATCGAGGATGAACGACAGCACCTTGCGCTCACGCGACGGGGTGACACCGTCGTCGAGCTTGCAGATGAACACCGTCGTGTCCGCGTACGGCCCGTTGGTGATGAACGTCTTCGAGCCGTTGAGCACGAACTCGTCGCCATCGCGCACCACGGTGGAACGCATGCCACCGAACGCGTCGGAGCCGCTGTCGGGTTCGGTGATCGCCCATGCGCCCACCTTCTCCAAGGTCAACAACGGTAGCGCCCACCGGTCGGCCTGCTCGCGGGTGCCCTTCTTGATCGCGTTGCCGGCCAGGTTCATTGACACGCCCATCGCCGTCACCAGGCCGGGCGTGTGGCGGCACAGTTCGATCATCGGCATCAGCGTCATCACCGCGCGTTCGTAGCGATCGTCGTTGCTGACCTTCGGGCCACCGGCCATGTCGTTGTCGAAGCGCTCGCGGTTCATCTCGTCGATGCCGAACGTGTGCACGTACTTGCGCAGCACCTCGTACGGGGGCAGGTTGCCGTGCTCGAGCTCTTCGCGCAACGGCACCACTTCGCGCTCCACGAACGTGCGCACCGCGGCACGCATCTCCAGGTGGGAATCCGACCAACCGATCATGGCAACGTCCTTCGCGGGTGACGCCCGACCATCGGGCACCTTCTCGCAGCCGAGCGTAGAACTCGGCCACCGACACGCCACCACCCCGCCGCTGGTGTACGTTCCCCGGCCATGAGCCAAGAGATCATCAACCGCATCACCGGCCTCGTGCAGGCCTTCGACAGCCGCGTGCAGGCCGCCCCCGCCACCGCCTGGGGCAACGCCTCACCCTGCGAGGGCTGGACCGCTCGCGACGTCGTGGTGCACGTGGGCGACAACCTGTTGAAGCTGAGCTGCGGCCTCGCCGGCCAACCGCCGCGCTCCATCGGCGCCGACGCCGACATCGTGGCCGCCTGGAACGACGCTCGCGACACGTTCCTGGGCACGATCCCCACCGCCGACCTCAGCACCTCACTGCCCGGCCCGATGGGCCCGATGCCGGCCGCAGACATGATCGGTCGATTCATCAGCACCGACGTGCTGGTGCACACCTGGGACCTCGCCCGCGCCGTGGGTGGCGACGAGACGCTCGATGCAGCCACCGTGGCCGCCGCCTACTCGGGCCTCAAGCCAATGGATGCGATGATCCGCATGCCCGGCGTGTTCGGCCCGCGCATCGACGTGAGCGACACCGACCTGCAGACCGAGTTCCTCAGCTTTCTGGGCCGCACCGTCTGAGCCGGGTCTGAGCACGATCTGACACCTCGCGCCCCGCCTGCATGCATCCGCCACTACGGTGCGATGCATGCAGGCGAGGCGACGTACGGCCAGGTTCATCTTCGCGATCACGGCGGTCATCGCCGCCGGTTGCACCAACGACAGTGGGGTGTCCGTCACCGACGGCACCGGCAGCGACACGTCGAACTCAACCCCGAGCACCGACAACGGCTCCGCCGACACGATCGAATGGGAGGAGTGCACCGACGAGTTGGTGATCGAAGCGACACTGCAGTGCGCCACGCTCACCGTGCCGCTGGACTACGACCAGCCGGAGGGCGACACGCTCGACATCGCGCTCGTGCGTGCGCCGGCCACTGCCGACCGTGAAGGCGCGGTGCTGTTCAACCCCGGCGGCCCGGGCGGATCGGGCTTCGACCCGATCGCGGTGAACGGCACGTACCTCCAGGCCGAGTTGGGGCTCGAGCACTTCGACATCATCGGCTTCGACCCGCGCGGCGTGGAGCGCAGCGGCGGGATCGCGTGCGTGGACGACGCGTTCCAAGACGCGCACCTGTACCTCGACGACACCCCCGACACCCCCGAGGAGCAGGCCCTGCTCGACGGCGAGCAGGAGGCGTTCGTCGACGCCTGCCTGGCCGAGTACGGCGACACCCTGCCGCTGTACTCCACAGCCAACACCGCTCGCGACATGGACCTCATTCGGGCCGGTCTCGGCGACGACCAGCTCAGCTACCTGGGCATCTCCTACGGCACCTACCTCGGCGCCGTGTACGCAACGCTGTTCCCCCAGCAGGTGCGGGCGATGGTGCTCGACAGCGCGATGGACCCCGATGGCGACACCATCGAGCAGCAGTACCTCACCCAACTGGTGGGTTTCGAAGGCGCCTTCAACGATTGGGCCTCGTGGTGCGAAGAAGGCTCCGAGTGCGCGTTCGCCGATGTCGACGTCGCCGGCAGGTGGGATGCGCTGCGCCTGCAACTCGACGAGCAGCCGCTCACCTCGGAGGACGGCCGCGAGATCAACCAGGCCACGCTCGAGCGGGCAACCACCGCCGCGCTCTACAGCGAGAGCCAGTGGCCGGTGCTGGCGGAAGCGGTGGCCGACGCAGAGAACGGCGACGGCGCGGCGATTCTTGCGCTGGCCGACGACTACAACGGCCGCCACGCCGACGGCACCTACGACACGCTGTTCCAGTCGCTGCGGATCATCCGCTGCGCGAGTGGCATCAACACTCAGTTGTCGCCTGATCCGGAAGATCTGCTCGCCAAGATCCTCGACCAGGCGCCGCGATTCGGCAAGGGCATCACGCTCGACGACCTCTCCCCTGCCGACGGCGACGTCGACGGCTGCTTGCGGCTCACCGGTGAGATCGAGCCGGTGGAGATCGACTACTCGGGCGACGGCCCGATCGTCGTGGTCGGCGGCAGCAACGACCCGGCAACGCCGATTCGCTGGGCCGAGGAGATGACCGCTTCGCTCGGCGATCGGGCGACGATGGTGACGTTCACCGGTGAGGGCCACGGCCAGCTGCTGGCCAGCAGCTGCGTCACCGACATCGAGGGTGCGCTGCTCGCCGAGCTGACCCAACCCGCCGACGGCACGACCTGCGACCCCGACCCGCCCGTCGAGCGCCCCGCCTGGTTCGACGACATCGACTACCCCACCGGCTTCAGCGGCGTCGTGCCGATGGCCGCGGTGGGTGCTGCACTCGGCCTCAGCGACACGCTCGGCTACGGCGAGGTGCGCACCACCACGCTGACGGCGCAGCAGGCCGCGGAGGCGATCGACGCGGCGTTCACCGACGCCGGGTTCATCAACGCCGGCAACCAAGACCTGGGGATCGACGACACGATCGAGATCGGGTTCCTCAACGCCGACAACGAACTGCTCATCGTGGTGATCATGGGCCCGGCCGCGTTCGACACCGATGCACTCGCCAGCGCCAAGGCCAGCGTGCCACCCGACACCACCGTCGTACTCATCGCCTACCTCCCGCAGTAGCCCGCCTGGCGGCTCCGCGGGCGACACGGGTTCCGCGGGCTACGCCACCGTGCCCGCCTGGTGGCTCCGCGAGCTACGCCACCTTGCCCACGGGGGTGGCATGGCCGACGACGGACCACAACTCGTTGCGCAGGCGATCGGCATGCGGCGGCTGCAGGCCATTGGCCACCACCACACCTTCGATCATGTCGCCCAGCACGGCCTGCCACGGCCGCCCCTTGAGCTGCACGGCCACGACTGCACCCCCGGCGGGCAGCCGGCGCAGCGAGCGATCGACCCCCACGATGCGCGGTGGGCTGCGGAAGCTGGGGGCCACCATGCCCCGCCGCCGGGCCTCGCGGGCCAACTCGCGCGCCGCCTGGGCGAAATCGAGTGCGGAGCGGTTGGCGGCCATGGCCTCATCGTGACAGGAGCGTGTGACAGGGTTGTTGCGTGCCCGAATCCGACCACCCGGCAGCCGACAACGACGCACCGGCCGAGCCGACGGCACCCGTGGAGCAGGTCGCGCCGGCACTGGCGCTGACCCCCACGCAAGAGCGCAACCTCGCGCTGCTGCGCCGGAGCGACGAGCCGATGGTGTTCGACGAGGGCTTCGTCGCCGACCTGCTCGCCGACGCTCACGAGGCCGTGGCGGCACTGTCCGAGCGGCTGGGTGGCGAGCGGCTGTGGGTCAGCAAGGGCTTCCTGGCCGCGGTGCACGGCTGCGAGGCGAAGCACCTGCAGCCCGACGAGTTCCACTGGACTGCGGCCAACGCGGCCGGGTTCGTGGCCCACAAGGCGATCGAACTGGCGCTCAACTGGCGCGGCGAACCCTCCCCGCTCGACGTCGTCGACGAGGCGCTCGCCCGGCTGGCCGACCAGGCCGACCAACGCGGTGCGTTCGTGGGCGGCCTCTCCGACGGCGACTGGGCCGAGCTGCGCAGCCGGGCCGTCGACCGCACCACGAAGTTCCTGCAGGACTTCCCGCCGATCCCGCGCAGCGCGCAGCCCGTGCTCGAGGCGTCGGCAAAGTGGCGCCCACCGGGCTCGATCGAGTTCTCGGGCAAGGTCGACCTCGTCATCGGCAAGCCGGCCGGCAAGGAGAGCCGGCTGCTGATCGTCGACTTCAAGAGCGGCAACCGTGCCCACCACCACCGCGACGACCTGCGCTTCTACGCACTCGTGCAAACGCTGCGCCAGTCGGTGCCACCGCGCAAGCTGGTGACCTACTACCTCGACTATGCGGAGAGCGAGGCCGAGGACGTCACCGAGGGGGTGCTGCAGGCGGCACTGGCGAGAGCCATCGGTGGCATCGAACGACATGTGGAACTGACCGTGGAGGGCCGCCCGCCGGAGAAGCGCCCCGGGGTGTCGTGCCGGTGGTGTCCGCTGCGGGAGGACTGCGTGGAGGGCAAGGCCTTCCTGCACGACGAGCGCGACGACGTGTGACAATGGGACGTATGGCGGCCACCGAGCACCAGTCAGCACCCGACACCGGCCAGAAGCGGTCGGTGGGTCGGCCGCGCCACTACGACGAGGCCACCGAACGCGAGCTGGTGTTCGACGCCGGCTACCGCGTGCTGCGCGACCACGGCGACACGGGCCTCACGATCGCCGACGTGCTGGCCGAGGCCGGCGTCTCGACCCGCTCGTTCTACCGGCACTTCGCGTCGAAGGACGAGCTGCTCTGTGCGATGTTCAACCGCGACGCCGAACGCTCGGCCGCCCGCCTCGACAGCCGCCTCGCGTCCGCGACGTCACCGCTGCAGGCGGTGCAGCTCTGGATCGACGGAATCTTCGGCTTCAAGGTGGGCCAACGCGCCGAGCGCCTCAACGTGCTCGGCTCACTCACCATCAGCCGCGCCGAGGGGGCCGCCGCCGTCATCGAACGCAGCCAGACGCTCCTGATCGCTCCGCTCGCAACCGCGATCGCCGCCGGCGCAGCCGACGGCACGTTCACCACCACACAGCCAGCGGCCGACGCCGAGATGGTGGCCGCCGTCGTCTTCCACGGAGCCGGGCTGGTGTCGCCCCACCTCGGCACCACGCCACACCCCACGGCGCGCGACGAGGTGTTGAGCTTCTGTCTGCGTGCGCTCGGCGTGCCCGCCTGACGCGGATCGCCCGCCCACGAGTGACGTCAGGAGATGACGTGCACTTCGTCGCCCACAGCCAGCCAGTCCCAGATCTTCACCGCATCGTCGGGAAGGACACGGATGCAGCCCGACGATTCACCGTGCATCGCCGGAGTACCCACCGACTCGAGCGGCTGCACGAACTCGCCGTTCTGCAGCTTGGGGATGCTGTGGAACGCGATGCGGGCACCCTTGTACTTGCCCTTGGTGAAGGCCACGAAGTGGGTCATCGTGCTGTAGTGGCCGCCGAACGTGCTGCTGGCGTTCATGTCCTTCGCGTACACCGGGTACCGGCCGGGGTCGGGCTGGCTGTTCGCGGTGGTGATCGGGAACTCGTACGTGATCTTCCCGTTCTCGCACAGCGCACCGCGCTGGTTGGCACGGTCGACGATGGCGCCCCGCGGGGTGGCGGGGCAATCGTCGTCGGTGGCGGGCATGGGGCCCAACGGGCCGGCCCAGATACCCATCGTCTGCGCCGTCTGGCGGCCGACGATGCCATCGACGTCGAGGCTCTTCGCCGTCTGGTAGGCGCGCACGGCGGTGTCGGTGGCCGCGTCGAACGTGGCGTCGGCCGGGGTGGCGGTGAACCCGCCCGCCTGCAACTGCGTCTCCAGGCACTGCACCTCGGTGCCGGTGGCGCCCTGCTTCAACACCGCGGTGATCGTGCACGCGGCGGTGATCGGCGGGGCCGTGGTGGTGGTGGTCTCCATGTCGCCGTCGACCTCGTCGGTGACCGACTCGGTGGTGACCAGGCCGGTTTCGTCGGTGGTGACGGAGGCCGAGCCCTGAGTGGGGTTTTCGCCGGCGGCCGGCGCGGCGCTGCCCGTGGTGGCGTCGCCGTCGGCCATCTTGGCCAGCCCGAACAGCACGAGCACGCCCACCAGGGCGAGAGCGAGGGTGCGATAGCTGCGCGACATACGGTTCGATTCTACGACCTGGATGGCGGCGACATCAGTGCAGCAGGCAGCCCCAATCCGAGGCCGCTGCGGAACGTGGCGATCGACCGCCCGGGCTGCACCGCCGGCTTCGGCGCGGAGATGACGGCGGGCCCCAGCCGGTCGCACACAGCCCCCAGGTCGGCGACGTTCCAGACGAAGCCCCAGAACGAGGCGGCATTGCTGCTGACCTGCGGTGATTCCACCACCTCGACGATCAACTCGCCCAGCCGGTGGAATCCCTGACGAACTGCGCCGGCCTCGCGGATCCGCTTCAACGGCGCGCCGGTGGCCGCCTCGATCGCCCCGCACGTGCGCTCCAGCGAAGAGGTGAGCACCACCTGGTGATCGAACCCGAGCACGCCCAGCGGGTGATCGGTGCCGCCACCGGCGGGCACCTCGGCAAGGTGATGGGTGGCCAGCCCGTCGATCTCGGTGACCGTGTCGTCGGGCGCGCCTACCAGGCCCCAACCCACCACGGCGTTGCCGGCCTGCGCCGGCACGAATCGCACCGTGATCCCGCCGATTCGTGCCAGACCCGCCTCGACGCGCAACCCGATCGCCTGCCACGGGGCGACGGGCGAGGCCACCAGCAGTTCGCCGACGGTGGTCATGCCAGCTGTTCGCAGCCCAGCTGCCAGCAGAAGAACGTCAGCACGTCGGCACCCTCGACCACGCGCATGGATGCGGGCTTGCCCACGCCGTGCCCGGCGCGCCCCGACTGCAACAGCAGGATCGGACGGTCGGCCTGCGCGCTGCTGGCCCAGGTGAGCGCGGCAGCCATCTTGCGCGCGTGGCACGGGTCGACGCGGGTGTCGCCCTCGGCCGTGGTGAACAGCACGGCCGGGTACGCCTGCCCCTCGTGCACGTGGTGGTACGGCGAGTACGCGTGCACCCACGCGAACTCTTCCGCCACGTCGGGGTCGCCGTACTCGTCGGTCCAGAGGCGGGCGATCAGGAACTGCGGGAAGCGCACCATGTCGAGCAGCGGCACCGCGCACCACACCGCCGGGGCGAGGTCGGGCCGTTGCGTAACGGCCGCGCCCATCAGCAGGCCACCGTTGCTGCCCCCATGGATCGCCAGCAGGTCGCGGCGCGTGTAGCCCTGCGCCACCAGCCAGTCGGCCGCAGCGTGGAAGTCGTCGAACACCCGTTGCTTGTGCTGGCGGCGGCCGGCGTGGTGCCACGACTCGCCGTACTCGTAACCGCCACGCAGGCCGGCGATGCAGTACACGCCACCGGCCGCGCACCACGCGGCCAGGTTGGGCATCCACACCGGCGACTCGGCGATCGCGAACCCGCCGTACCCGGTGAGGATCAGCGGCGTGTCGGCCGACGGAGTGATGTCCGCGCGGTGCGCCACGAACATCGGGATCAGCGTGCCGTCGAGCGACGGGTACTGCACCTGCGTGACCGTGAGCGTGGGCAGCAGCGCAGGTTCGGGCACCGGCCCCCACGGCTGCACGCCATCGGCGGGGGTGAAGCGCAGCAGATCGACCGGCGCACCGAACGTGCCGCGGGCCACGAACGCCCGGCCAGTGTCCGCGTCGAGCGCCACCACACTGGCGATGCCCAGATCGATCGGGGTGCCACCGGGCCAGCGCTCGACGGTGTCGACGCCAACCCGACTGGCCACCACCAGCAGTTCGTCGCCGCACGAGGCGTGCGCGCCCAACACCACGTCGGTGCGCTCGGGCACGATCGTGGTCCAGGCGGCGGGCGCCGTGAGCGCTGCGCTGATCGCCCGCCCGTTGGGCGCATCGAGCGTGGTGACACCCACCAACGTGTCACCCACGATGCGCAGCGAGGACTGTGCCTGCTGCCCCTCGATCACCGGCGTCCACACGCCAGTGGTGGTGTCGAGCAGGTGGATGTCGATGCGCGTCCAACCGACCATCATGTGCACCAGCAGGTGGCGGCCGTCGTCGCTGATGCTGACGTCGGGCCACGCTTCCGGCGTGGGCAGCCGGTCGAACACCACGGGGTCGGCGGTGGCATCCGCGTGGGCCATGTCGTGGTAGCGCACGTGGCGGTGGTACTCGTCGCCCTCGGGGTAGACCGCGTACCAGAAGCCGCTGTGGTCGGGTTGCCAGGCCACGCTGGCTGCCCGGGTGTTGACGATGCGTAGTGGCAACACGCCGCCGGTGGCCACCTGCATGATGTGCAACACCGAGTTCTCGGTGCCACCCTCGCTGAGCCCGTAGGCCACCATGCTGCCGTCGTGCGAGGGGTGGAACCAGTCGATCGCCACCGCGTGGTCGGCTGCCAGCGCCGCAGGGTCGATCAGCGTGCGGGCGGGTGCCTGTGGATCGGTGGCGCTGCGCAGCACCAGCGCGTACTGATCGGCGCCCGCGGCGCGCTCGAGCACGAACAGGTGCTCGCCGGCGGCGCTAAGCGCCAGCACCGTGGGCAAGGCCGTGAGCGCGGAAAGGCGCTCGTGCCAGCGACCCCACGTGGGTCGGGCAGCGAGCGCCTCGCGAGTTCTGTGGTTGTGGGCCGCCACCCACTCGGTGACTGCGACGGATTCGCCGTCTTCCAGCCACCGGTACGGATCTGCCACCTCGACGCCGTGATAGACGTCGGCCTCGGCACCGCGCCTGGTGGCGGGTGCAGGGGCTACAGGATGGTCAGCCACGCCCCATGTTCGGACGCTTACCGTGGTTGGCCTTGCTGCGGCGCAGGCGCGCCTTGCGCTTCTTGGTCTTCTTCGACATAGGGAGCCACGCTATCGGGCTAGGTGCCCGCGACCCAACGGAGGAGCGCATCTGCGGTCCACGTGTTCAGGATCCGCTCGATCGGCACCCCCACCTCGGCCGCCCGGTCGCACCCCTTGGGCTGCCACTCCAGCTGGCCGGTGGCGTGGGCATCGCTGTTGATCGCGAAGTAGCAGCCGTACTCCACCGCCATCTGCAGCAGCGGCCGGGGCGGGTCGAGCCGCTCGGGGCGGCAGTTGATCTCCACCGCGGTGTGGAACTGGGCGCAGGCGGCGAACACGTAGTCGGGGTCGAACGTGGAGGGCTCGCGCTTGCCGATCATCCGGCCGGTGCAGTGGCCGAGGATGTCGACGTGCGGGCTGGCCACGGCCCGCACCATCCGCCCGGTCATCTCCTGCTCGGGCATGCGCAGCTTGCTGTGCACGCTGGCCACCACCACATCCAGTTGCGACAGCACGTCGTCGCCGTGGTCGAGCGTGCCGTCCTCGAGGATGTCGACCTCGATGCCGGTGAGGATGCGGAACGGGGCGAGCTGCTCGTTGAGGCGGGCCACGTCGGCCACCTGCTCGGCCAGCCGCTCGGCGCTGAGGCCATGGGCGACGGTGAGCCGCGGCGAGTGGTCGGTGAGCACCATGTACTCGTGGCCCAGGCCGATCGCGGTGCGGGCCATCGACTCGATCGTGGCCCCACCGTCGCTCCAGCGGCTGTGCAGGTGCAGGTCGGCCTTGATCGCCTGCCGGTACACCGCGCCCGCGTCGGTGATCGGCACCTGGGTCTTGCCCTCCAGCTCGGCCAGGTACGGCACGTCGCCCCCGGCCAGAGCCTGCTGGATCACCTTCGCCGAGCTGTCGCCGATGCCGTCGAGGTCGGTGAGCGTGCCGGCCATGGCCCGCTGCGCCAGCTCGTCGGGCGGCATCGCGCGCACCACGTCGAGCGCGCGCACGAACGCCTTCGCCTTGAAGCCCGGGTCGTGCGAGCGGTCGAGGCAATGCACCACACGTTCGAGAGCGGCAACCGGTGTCACGTACCCGAGTCTACGCGGCGCGCTGTAAAGGCTGCTTCACGATGCGCCGGCGCCGTCGTGCCGTTCCGAATCTTCGGCGACCCCGCACCGGTAGCCTGGGCAGCCGCTATGGAACGCTTCGGCCTGGTCGGTCTCCCCAACGCGGGCAAGAGCTCGTTGTACAACGCACTCACGGGTGGCGGTGCGCTGGCCGCGCCGTACCCATTCGCCACGAAAGACCCGAACATCGGCGTGGCCAAGGTGCCCGACGATCGCGTCGATCGCCTGGCGGTGATGAGCAAGACCAAGGTGCAGGTGCACGCGTCGGTGCAGGTGGTCGACATCGGCGGCCTCGTCGAGGGCGCCTCCAAAGGTGAAGGCCTGGGCAACAAGTTCCTCGCAAACATCCGCGAGGTCGACGCGATCGTGTTCGTGCTGCGGGCGTTCGTCGACGACGACGTCACCGGCCCGTCCGACCCGATCGAGCACCTGCGCATCGTCGAGATCGAACTGGCCCTGGCCGACCTCGAGACCGTCGAGAAGCGACTCAATCAGGCCACCCGCCAGGCCAAGCTCGACAAGGGCGCGGCCGGCGAGCTGGAAGCGCTGCAGGCCGCGTACGACAGCTTGTCGCAGGGCCTGCCGCTGTACCGCGCCGGCTTGAAGGACGAGTGGCGCGAGACGCTCAAGCCGTACTTCCTGCTCACCAACCGCCAGGTGCTGGCCGTGGTGAACGTGGGCGAGAACGAGCTCGACAAGATTCCCGAGGTGGAAGCGCGTGTGCGCGCCGAGCTCACCTCCGCCGGCGATCACGTCGAGGTGATCGGCATGTGCGTGCAATTGGAAGCCGAGGCCGCATCGATCGTCGACCCCGTCGAGCGCGCCGAGATGCTGGAGGGCTTCGGCCTGGGCGAAGGCGCGCTGTTCCGCATGGTGCGCTCGGCGTACCACCTGCTGGGCCTGCGCACGTACCTCACCACCGGCGAGAAGGAAACTCGCGCCTGGACGTTCTACGCCGGCTCGTCAGCCCCCGAATGCGCCGGCCGCATCCACACCGATTTCCAGCGCGGCTTCATCAAGGCCGAGGTGATCCACTGGGACGAACTGCTCGAGATCGGCTCGTGGAACAAGGCCAAGGAACTCGGCAAGATCCGCATCGAGGGCAAGGACTACCACCCCCTCGACGGCGACGTGATGGAGTTCCGCTTCAACGTGTAGGCGGCATGTGGGGCGGGCGCGGTGTTGCCATCCCCACTGTGGCCAGCAGTGCCCGCCGTCTCGTCGTTCCGATTTCGAATTCGGCGGCGCGGTTGCCGGGCTCGGCTAGCTTCGGCAGACCGAGCGTTCGGGAGGGAGCGACCACATGGCCGAGGTGTTGATGTTCCATCATGCGCAGGGGCAGACGGTGGGGTTCCTCACGTTCGCCAACGAGTTGCGCCGCGCGGGCCACACGGTGCACACACCGGATCTGTACGACGGCCACGTGTTCGCCGACCTCGACGAAGGTGTGGCGCACGCGGAGGAACACGGCTTCGACACGATCGTCGAGCGCGGAGTGCAGGCGGCGGAGGGGCTGCCGGCCGAGCTGGTGTACATCGGGTTCTCGCTGGGCGTGGTGCCCGCACAACGGCTGGCGCAGACCCGCCCGGGCGCCCGCGGCGCCGTACTGTGCCACTCGTGCGTGCCCCTGGGCGCGTTCGCGCCCACGTGGCCGGCGGGCGTGCCCGTGCAGATCCACGGGATGGACGCCGATCCGTACTTCGCCGGCGAGGGCGACATCGACGCCGCCCGCGCGCTGGTGGCCGTCACCGACCACGCAGAGCTGTTCGTGTACCCAGGCGAGCAGCACCTGTTCGCGGACAGCAGCCTGTCGTCGCACGAACCCGCCGCGGCAGCGCTGCTCACGAAGCGGGTGCTCGCCTTCCTGGCGACCCTGTAGCCGCGCCCGATCCTGTCGGTCAGGGCGTGGCGCGGCTGCGGAAGTCGTCGTACAGCTCGCCAGGCCAGTAGCGCACGGGCTGCACGCCATCGGCCTCCACCAGCTCGGCTCGGATCCGCTCGTACTCGTAGCAGTTCAGCTCGTAGCGATTGCCCCACGGGTCGACCAGCTCGAACGCCCAGCACATGTCGAAATCGACGAGGTCGGTGATCACGAGCGGCTGCCCATCCGCGCCGTCGATCCCGCACGGCAGCGAGCGGGCGAACGCCATGAACATGTCGGCATCCACGCTGAAGGCGACACCGGTCTGCTGCGGCACCATCGGGTGGCCCTCCGAGGCCTCGAACAACGCCAGCGTGGTGCGGCCACCATCGGCCGAAATCTGCAACGGACCACCCTCGAACCCCTCGGCCCAGAACGCATACTCGCCCACCGGCTCGAAGCCGAGGTGCTGCGCATACCAGCGGGCAGCCTCCGCCCGATCCGGCACACGGATGTGCACGTGATCCAGCCGCCCCATCCTGAACTTCGGTCTCGGTTGCCCCATCGCGCCAACGTAGCGGCACCCGGATCAGGCAGGTGACAGCTTGAGGTGGGCGGCGAGGTTGCCGCCGAGGATCTTGCGTGCGTCGTCCTCGGGGACGCCGTCGAACATCCGGTCGAGGAGCTGCAGCGTGTGCGGGTAGTCGGTGGCCACGTGCGGGAAGTCGGTGCCCCACGACATCGCCTCGACACCGATCTCGGGGCGGATGCGGATGGCGAGATCGTCGTCCTGCATGCCGAAGATGAAATGCCGCTTGATGTACCAGCTGGGCTCGTGGTTCAGCTCGATTTTCGCGTGATGGCGGTGGCGGGTGTAGTTCGTGTCGGCCTGCATCGCATACGCCGGCATCCACGACGCACCGCACTCGGCGATCGAGAACCGCAGCGAGGGGAACTTGTCGAACACGCGGTTGACGATCAGCTGCGTGCAGCAGAACGCGGTGCGGGCGTTCGTGTCGACACGAGTGAGCAACGTGCAGGCCGGCGCCCAGTTGCCCTCGAACTCGGCCGGCCGTTCGTCGGCCGTGGCACCGAACGAGAAGTGGAACGTGAGCGGCATGCCCAACTCCTCGGCGGCGGCCCAGAACTTGTCATCCTCTGGCCTCGGGTGGCCGCCCCCATTGGGCCAGCTCTGCAGGGCGATCGCACGGATGCCCGGCAGGGTGGCGACTCGGCGCAGTTCGGCGACGGCATCGTCGATGGTGGTGTGCGGCAGGATCGCCAGCCCGAGGATGCGATCGGGATCCGCGGCGGTGTACACCTCGGACAGCCAGTTGTTGTAGCCCTCGGCGATGGCGATGTACGCCTCGCCGGGGATGAACCCGTCGAGGGCGCGCTTGCCCGACACCGGCGGGTAGACGACCTCGGCATCGATGCCGTCGCGGTCCATCTCCGCCAGGCGCTGGGCGGCGTCGCCCATGCCGACGTTGTACTCATCGGGGTACGAGATGCCGTTCGTCTTCAGGTTCTCCCAGCCGCGGCCGGCGCCCACGTTCAGGCCCAGCGGGATGGGCGGTAGTTCCTTGCCCTTGCCCGGCATCTGCCATCCCTGGCCCCCGCCGGGCAGCTCGACCACCGTCGGCAGCCATTCACGGAACGAGGCGTCGACGTGGTCGCACCACTGATCGGGCGAACCCTCGAAGTGCGAGTCATCGGATACGAGTCGAATACCATTCCACATTGCTGTTTCCCCTAAGAACATTGTCGTTGAACGCAAATAGTGGTAGTCGACTACCACTTTCTGACAGGGTCGAAAGTCCCTCGGCAACAGCAACCCCAGATCCGTTGGGAGCGATTCGGCCCGCCGGTGAACACCCCTCAGCCCACGGGAGCCAGAACCACCCGCCACGCGTACGAATCGTGCCCGTGGGCGCGAGGTGCAGCGCGTAGTACCTTCGCCGCTGATGGGCACCCGGCTGACGATCGACGACGCTCGCCGCATCGCGGTGCGCGCGCAGCTGCTCGACGCGCAGCGCCCCACCGACCTGCTGCACGTGGTCGACCGACTCACGATGCTGCAGCTCGACCCCACGACCGCGATCGCCCCCAACGCCGACCTGGTGGCCTACACCCGCCTCGGCAGCATCTACCGGCCGGAGCACCTCGTGCAGGCCGTGGAGCGCGATCGCACGCTGTTCGAGCATCGCGGCCAAGTGGTGGAGACCGAGCCGATCGTGGTGAACGTTCGCCCGATGGCCAGCCTGCCGTTGCACCTCGCCGACATGGCCGAGTGGAGCACCGGCTGGCTGAAGAGTCGCGAGTGGATGGCGGCCAACGAGGGCTTCCGCCGGCGGGTGCTGAACCAGCTGCGCGCCGAAGGGCCGCTGCTGTCGCGCGACATCCCCGACACGGCCGAGGTTGGCTGGCAGTCCACCGGCTGGACGCACGACCGCAACGTCACGCAAATGCTCGAGTTCCTCACGTCGCGCGGCGAGGTGGCCGTGACCGGCCGCCGCGGCCGCGACCGCGTGTGGGACCTCGCCGAGCGCGTGTTCCCTGCGGATCTCGTGGCGCTGCCCGCCACCGAGGCGCGCCGCCTGCGCAACGAGCGCTGGCTCCGCGCGCTCGGCGTGGCCCGCCCGCAGGCCGTGGGCGACGCGGGTGTGCCGGTGCAGATCGAAGGCACCGTCGGCGAATGGCGGCTCGATCCAGCGGCCTCGGCCGACGACTTCACCGGCCGCACCGCGCTGTTGTCGCCGTTCGACCGGCTGGTGCACGACCGCTCTCGCGCCCTCGACCTGTTCGGGTTCGAGTACACGCTGGAGATGTACAAGCCGGCGGCCAAGCGGCGGTGGGGCTATTTCGCCCTGCCCGTACTGCACCACGAGCGGCTGGTCGGCAAGCTGGACGCCACGGTCGACAAGAAGGTCAAGACGCTCACCGTGAACGCGATCCATCAGGACGTGCGGTTCACCAAGGCGATGACCACGGCGGTTGACGCCGAGATCGACGCACTGGCCGAGTGGTTGGGCCTTGCCGACGTGCGCCGCAGCTGAGTCCGGCTCGCCCGCACGCGCCCCACTGCGCGATCGTGACCGCATGCCCAAGCGCCAGGACGGACAAGTACGCGTCGAGGAACACGTGGTGTTCGGCACCGGTGGTGGCCGCGACTTGCACTGCGACGTGTTCCACCCACCCGTGGAGGGCGCCGGCCGGCCGGCGGTACTGCTGGTGCACGGCGGCGCGTGGATGCAGGGCGACCGCACGCAACTGCGCGGCTACGGCATCCTCCTCGCCCGTTACGGCATCGTGTGCGTGGCCAGCGAGTACCGCCTGTCGGGCGAGTCGCTGTGGCCGGCGCAGATCCACGACGTGAAGGCCGCGCTGCGCTGGCTGCGGGCCAACGCCGAGCGCCTGGGCGTGGACCCCACGCGCATCGTCGTCTCGGGTAACAGCGCCGGCGCGCACCTCGCGCTGATGCTGGCCGGCCTGCCCTCGGGCGAACTGGCCGGGGAGATGGAGGGCGAGGGCGGCACGCCCGGAGTACCCACCGACGTCGCCGCGGTGGTGGCGATCTACGCGCCCACCGAGCTGCGCGTGGCCCATCCGAAGGATCCGATCGGGCTGCTACTGGGCGGCAACGTGGAGCGCGAGATCGAGGACGCGGCCAGCCCGATCCGCTACGTGCACCCGGGGTATCCGCCGACGATGCTGGTGCACGGCAACGCCGACACCGTGGTGCCCGTTGAGGCCAGCTTCGCGATGTACCACGCGCTCGTGGACGCGGGCGCGCCGGTGGAGCTGCACGTGTTCGACGGCGAGGCGCACGCGTTCGACACCGACCCGGCGCTCGGCCGCCAGGTGGCCGACCTGATCGCCCTGTTCATCGAGCGCAAGGTGGCCCCCAAACGCTGAGGCGCAACGGTAACGCAGCCCCGCCCACCAACGGCTCAGCCGCTGGTGCGCCGACGGGTGATCGCCGCCCGCAGCCCGCGGCGCGCCCGCCCCACCGCCGCCCGCACCGAGCCCACAGCAGTGCGCACCGCAGCCGTCGCGTTGCGTCCCACCTGCCGCGTGCCGCGAGCGATCGGTTGCACCACCGTCGTCACGCGCCGCACACCACCGGCCACCACTGCTCCCGCAGCGCGTGTGGCCGCAGCGAGCGACCGCCCAGCGGCACGGACCGGGGCAGCCATGGCGCGGCCCACCTGCGCCACCGCACTCGCCGCTGTACGCGCCACGGCACCGACTCGCCGGGCTGCCGCGCCGAGCGCCCGGAACGCCACCCGAACCGGCACCACCACCCCACGCACCACGGATCGAGCCGCCCGCCCGACCGAACGCGCCGCCCGAGCGAGCACCACGCTCACCGCACGCAGCACCCTGCCACCAGCAGCCACCCCCAACGCAAGCGGGCGAGCCACGGCGCGCACCGCACGCAGCGCCGCGCGGGCCACCCGTGCGGCCACCGCACCCACCGCACTCGCCGCTGTACGCGCCGCCACACCGACTCGCCGGGCTGCCGCGCCGAGCGCCCGGAACGCCACCCGAACCGGCACCACCACCCCACGCACCACGGATCGAGCCGCCCGCCCGACCGAACGCGCCGCCCGAGCGAGCACCACGCTCACCGCACGTAGCACCCTGCCACCAGCAGCCACCCCCAACGCAAGCGGGCGAGCCACGGCGCGTAACGCACGCAGCGCAGCGCGGGCCACCTGTCGCGCCGGCACCATCAGCCGCCGCCACGCACCCACCACCAGCCGCCCGAAGCCCCGCACCACCACCGCCAGCCGCCGCCACAGGCCCTTGAGCGTGGTGAACCCGGCCAGCAATCCACCGCGCCCCGCCACCGCCAGCCGTCGCGCGACACCGGCCACTACATGTCCCACCCGACGGGCGACGGCCAGCACGGCGCGCATTCCACCGCGCACGACGACACCGACCCGGCGAACGACGGCAAACACGGCGTGGCTCGCATCCCACAACACCACCGCCACTCGGCGCCCAAGCGCTGCGAGCGGACGGGCGATGGCACGGGCCACACGGGCAACAACTCTGCCGACCGCCACGAACGGAACAGCCACCACGCTGGCCACCGCCGACGCCACGCGGCCGAGCGCGCCACCGAGCCGTCGAAACACGCTACCTACCGCCCGGCCCAGGCGCGGCAGGCCCTTGGTGAGCGACTTGCCGCCCTCCCACGCGACGACGAACGGCGCGAGGGGAACGGCGATGATCGTGGCCGCGACGCCGATGTCCGCCTCGGCCCCTGAATCGACCTCGAGGTCGGCGGGCGGCGCCGGCCCTGCGGGAGGCACCGTGGACAGAGGCTCACCGAGCGGGTCGGGATACGCGGGATACTCCTCGGCGTCAGCCATCGTCGCCCAACAGGTCGCGGGTGAGTTCGGCGGCATCCGTCAGCGATGACCCGCCACCGATCTGCTCCACTTCCTCGCGGGCCTGTACCAGTGCCCGTCGTCGTTCGGCCTCGCCGTCGCCCACACGTGGGTCGGCCAGCGTCGCCCGCAATTGCTGCAGCGCCGCCACCCGCGCCTCCACGTACGCGATCTCCTCGGCGGTGACGGGCGCGCGCCCGGCCAGCAGCGACGCCACCTCGTGCGCCGCATCAGCGGCGATGGTCTGCACCCGCGCACGAGGTGCGGAGGCCAGGCCGCCGGCAGCCGTCCACAGCGCAGTGTGTGCCGCGACCAACGCAGCAGTGGCCGGGTGATCGGTGCGCAACAACGAGCCATGCCCGACCCGGTCGCTCAACCGGGCCTGCCGTCGCCGCACGGCGAGATGGCGCAGTGCGGAGCGCACCGGCAGCACTGCCCCCAGCGCCACGGCAGCGGCGCCGCCAACGACCACCACGGAAGGCAGCGAGGCGACGACCCCGGCCACCACGGCGCCCGCACCGCCCACCAGCAGCAGCGCATCCACCGCGCCGGGCCCGCGTTCGTCGGGCGCGCCGAAGACATCATCGAGCACATCGTCGATGTCGTCACGCCGGTGATCGAGGTCGCTGAGCGCGACCAGCGGGCCAGGTTGCACGGGAACGACGACCGTCGAGCGAAGTGTCGGGTCGCTGTGCCGCTCGTCTGTCATGTCGTGCTCGACCAGGCCTGGCAGAGCCGACCTGGCGCGGGTGTCAACGCTGGGACGACCATCGGCTCCACCTACGGGATGTGGCGGGCGGCACGACCCAACGCCACTGGCCGGTTGACCACGGCTGCGCCTGCGGCAGCGCATCGCGCACGGCGCCCACAACTCCGGGCCACACGTCCGAGTTGTAGTCGTCGCCGCTCAACCATCCTCCAGGCCGCACTTTCGGCAGCCACGCGGCGATGTCGGCCCGGACGCTGTCGTAGTCGTGCCTCGCGTCCACGTGTACCCAGTCGAGTGAGGCGTCGGCGAAGAATGTCGAAGCCGTCTCTGAGTCGGACACGATCACGGACACCGCGTCTGCGAATCCGCAGGCGATGAGGTTTCGATGGAGGATGCCGGCAAATGTGCCTCCTCCCTCGTTGACCGCCGACGCATAGTGGTCTATGCCCTCAGACCCATCTGGCCCACCGCCGAGGCAGGTGTCGATGCCGATGATCGAGTACAGCCGACCGCTCTGCTGGGCAACCTCGGCCAGCGAGCACAGACTTCGACCCAAGTACGTCCCGACCTCGACGAACCGACTACCGGACGGAAAGGTGGCGGCCGCCTCCTCCTGACCCGATCGCCACAGGAACCAACCATCCACTTCTGTCCAATGCACGTCGTCAGGCCTTTCCGAGCGCCTTCTTCAGGCCGTCGATGTCGGCAGAGCCGAACACGACACGATTGTTCGTCGCAACGTACACGGTGTCGATGTTGACACCGGCCTGGGCGATCTTGCGCGTGAGGTCGGCCAGCACCCCCGGCTCGTCGTGCACCTCCACCACCACCACCTCGTGCTCGCGGGTGATCACTGCCCTGTGCGTGAGCGCCAGTGCGTGCCGCACGGGCTCGGCGAAGGGCACCAGGATGTGCAGTTCTGCCTTCTCGCCACCACCGGTGAACGTTGCCGCCGCGAGGTTCACGCCCGCATCGCTCACTGCCGCCGTCAGGTCGGCGAGTGCGCCCGGCTTGTTGTCCACCTCGATGATGATGTCGATCGACATTTTCTGAACCCCAGTCTTTTGGTTGCCCGCATTCTTCCACTCCTGGAGCGGCGCCCAGGAAGGGACAAAGTCCCGACTTCAGCCGATTCGCGTCCCGGAGAGGCCACGGAGCACATCGCCGGCGTGGTCGAGTTCGCCGATCCGGGCCACACGGCCAGTGTGTTCGACGAAGCGGCAGGCAGCCTCGATCTTGGGGCCCATCGAGCCGGCGGCCCAGTCGTCGGCGCGCATCTGCGCCGCCGTGGCCGACGTGATCGGCTGCGGGTTCGGCCCGCCCCAGCCACGCACCACCTCGTGCACGTCGGTGAGGATCAGCAGCTCGTCGGCCCCGATCTCGGTGGCGAGCAGCGCGCTGGTGAGGTCTTTGTCGATCACGGCCTCCACGCCGCGCAGCATGCTGTCGCCGTGGCGGGCGACCGGGATGCCACCGCCCCCGGCGCACACCACCACGTAGCCGGCATCGACCAGCGCACGAATCGCGTCGAGCTCGATGATCTCCTTCGGGTCGGGTGACGCCACCGCCCGGCGCCACCCCTTGCCGTCCTTCATCACCACCCAGCCGTGCTGTGCGCTGGCCAGTTTCGCCTCGTCCTCGGTGAGCATCGAGCCGATCGGCTTCGAGGGTCTCGCGAACCCCGGATCGCCTTGGTCCACCACCACACGAGTGAGCAACACGACCACTCGCTCGGGCCCGATCTGACGCCCCAGCTCCTCGGCGATCAAGTAGCCGATCAGCCCCTCGCTCTCGGCGACGAGCACGTCGAACGGCACCGGATCGACGCCACTGACCGCCTCGCTCTGGCGCGCCAGCAACCCCACCTGCGGGCCATTGCCGTGGGTCACCACCAGCCCGAAGGCTCCCGCCAGCTCGGCCAACACTCGCGCCGCGCCACCGACGTTGGCCCGTTGATTGGCGATGTTGGGTGCCTCGCCGCGGTGCAGGAGGGCGTTGCCGCCGATGGCGACCACCAGTCGCGGGCGTGAACTCATGTAGCGGGCCTCCAACGATCGATCCAGGGGGTGAGTACCGCGGCCAGGTTCGGCGATCCGATCTCGCGCAGCGAATACGTGGCATCGCGAACGGGCACGCTCACGTGCACCAAGTTGGCGAAGGCGAACGGGCTGCCGTTCACCACCACGTCGCAGTGCGCGGCCTCGATAGTGGCCGCGAGGTCGGCGAGTTGCGCGTCGCCGTAGCCCATCGCCGGCAGCACGGCACCGATGTGCGGGTACTTGCGATACGTCTCGGCGATGCTGCCCACCGCCACCGGGCGCGGATCGACGAACTCGGCGACACCAGCGTGGTGCGCTGCCACGGTGCCGGCACCGAACGGCATGCCACCGTGGGTGATGGTGGGGCCGTCCTCCACCACCAGCACGCGCTTGCCCACCAGCGGCTCGTCGCCGGCGAGCACCACGGGCGAGGCGGCGCGGATGATCGTCGCCTGCGGATTGGCCGCGTGCACATTGGCGATCACCTGCGCCACAGCGTCGTTCGTGGCCGAGTCGATCTTGTTGACCACCACCACGTCGGCCAGCCGCAGGTTCACCTCGCCCGGGTAGTAGGCCAGTTCGTGGCCGGGGCGCAGTGGGTCGATCACAGTGATCGTGAGGTCGGGACGGAAGAACGAAAAGTCGTTGTTGCCGCCGTCCCACACGATCACGTCGGCCTCGGTCTCGGCCTGGCGCAGGATCGCCTCGTAGTCGACGCCGGCGTACATGATCAGCCCTTGGCGCACAGGCTCCTCGTATTCTTCGCGCTCCTCGATCGTGGGGTTCGACGCGTCGATGTCGGCCTGGGTGGCGAAGCGCTGCACGCGCATCGCCACCAAGTCGCCGTAGGGCATCGGGTGCCGCACCATCGCCACCTTCAACCCCGCCTCGCGCAACAGTGCGGCGACGCGTCGGCTGGTCTGGCTCTTGCCGCACCCGGTGCGCGCGGCCACCACCGCCACCACCGGCTTGGTGGACCACAGCATGGTTGCGTCGGGGCCGAGCAGCACGAAGTTGGCGCCGGCGGCCGCCACCAGCGCCGCTTTGTGCAACACGTCGGCGTAGGCCACATCGGAGTACGCGAACACGACATCGTCGATCTCGTGCTCGGCGATGATCTGGGCCAGCTCGGCCTCGGGCCGGATGGGGATGCCATCGGGATAGAAGCCGCCGGCCAGCGCCGCCGGATAGCACCGGTCGTCGATGCCCGGGATCTGCGCGGCAGTGAATGCCATCACCCGGGTCTGCTCGTCACCGCGGTAGACGACGTTGAAGTTGTGGAAGTCGCGTCCCCCGGCGCCCATGATCACGATGCGTCGCATGACGCCCTCCTCGACCGGTGACAGATTCGATGGAACGGTTCGATCTGTGGCCATCGTGCACCTCTCGCCCGTCGCGCGACAGGGACTTCCATCGGGGATTCAGGTCCTTTGGACCCAACTGTGCACACGCGCCACGGCCTCCGGCTGGGATGTGGCCGGGCACACCCGCGGCACGGCGTGTGCGTACGCTGGCGAGCGCATGCGCCCGAACATCCTCCTCGTCACACTCGACCAGTTCCGCGGCGACTCGCTGTCGTGCGCCGGGCACCCCTTGGTGCGCACACCGCACCTCGACGAGATCGCCGCCCAAGGTGTGCGCTTTGCCCGCCATTACTCGCAAGCCGCGCCCTGCGCGCCCGGCCGGGCCGCGCTCTACACGGGCATGTACCAGATGAACAACCGGGTGGTGGCCAACGGGTCGCCGCTCAGCGCGCACCTCGACAACGTGGCACGCATGGGCATCCGCGCCGGCTACCGGCCGGTGATGTTCGGCTACACCGACCAAGCCGCCGACCCACGCCAGATCACGGATCCCGACGACCCGCGACTGTCGAACTGGGAAGGTGTGTTGCCCGGGTTCGAGGAGCTGCTGTGCCTCGACGAGCGCCACGAGCCGTGGCTGCAGTGGCTGCGCGAGTTGGGCTATACCGGCCCGGCCAGCACCGACCCCGACGTGGCGCTCGCCACCGAACACGAACGCCCCGCCGAGCACTCCGTCACCCAGTTCCTCACCGACCACTTCCTGCGGTGGCTGGGCGAGCAGCGCCCCGACACGCCGTGGTTCGCGCACACGTCGTACATCCGCCCCCATCCGCCCTACGACGCGGCCGGCCACTACGCCACGATGTACCCACCCGCCGACTGCCCGCCGGCGCTGCCGATCCCTCAGCCTGTGCACCCGTTGCACGACCTGTTGTTGCAAGTGCACTGGGTGGCAGCGCCCACCGACCCGGCCGACGTGGCCCACCTGCGCTCGCAGTACTACGGGATGATCAGCGAGGTCGACCACCACATGGGCCGCATCGTGCAGGCGTTGAAGGACGCCGGCCAGTGGGACAACACCGTCATCGTGATCACCTCCGACCATGGCGAGCAGTTGGGCGACCAAGGGTTGCAGCAGAAGTGCGGCTACTTCGAGAGCAGCTACCACATCATCGGGATGATCCGCGACCCATCGCACCCGGAGGGCCACGGCACCGTGGTGAACGACTTCACCGAGAACGTCGACATCGCGCCCACGCTCTGCGAGGCGATGGGCATCCCCGTGCCGTTGCAGTGCGATGGGCTGCCGCTCACACCGTTCCTCGATGCGCAGCGCCCGCCACACTGGCGCGCCGCGGCGCACTACGAGTGGGACTGGCGCGACGCGCTGATCCCGCTGGGCAACTGGGAATGGCCGTGGCAGCGGCAGCTCGAGCGGCGCAACCTGGCCGTGCTGCGCACCGACACGCACGCCTACGTGCAGATCGGCGACGGCGACTGGCTGTGTTTCGACCTTGCCACCGACCCCACGTGGCAGACAAGCGAAACCGATCCTGCAGTCGTGCTGCCCCTGGCACAGCAGATGCTGGTGTGGCGCCAACAGCACCTCGACCGCACGCTCACCGGCATGCTGATGCGCGACGGCGGAATCGGGCGTCGCCCCGACCCTGTGGCCGGGCCGTACTTCACTGCCTGAGCAGCCGTCTGGCCGCAGGCGGCGTCAGCGGATGAAGCCGGCCATCACGTTGATCGTGAGGCCCACGATCACCGCGCCGAACAGGTAGCTCACCAGCGCGTGCCGCAACGTGACCCGGCGGATATTGCGGCTGGCGACGACGGCATCGCTGACGGCGAAGGCCATCCCCACCGTGAACGCGAAGTAGGCGAAGTCGAGGTAGTCGGGCGCCTCACCGCCGGGGAAGGCGATGCCCCCGACCGGAGTGATGTAGTACTCGTGGGCGTAGCGCAGGGTGAACATCGAGTGCACCACCAGCCACGACAGCACCACCGCCAGGATCGCACCAACGGTGAGGGCCATCTGCAGCCCACCATCCTCCTCGCGAGCCTTCGCCAACCCCTCTGCCACACCCACCAGGCTCATCACGCTGGCCGTCACCATCACGACCACCGACGTGGAGTGCGTGGGGTCCTCGATCGTCGACAACCGTTCGGTGTGTGTCGCGTCGCATGGCCCGATCTCGACCCACACCCAGGTGAGCAGCGCGACGCACAGCACGCCCCAACCGATGAGCACCGCGAGTTGCCATGGCACGAAGGGCACCACAGCGGCACCGACCGCTGCACCCAGCAGGGCACAGCAGTTCACGCGGAACCGACCGCTGACGTGCGGCAGCCGCGACACGTTCATCGCACACGCTCGTAGACCATGTCGTGGGGAGTGCGCCCGGCCGCCAGGCCGCGCCGTTCGTAGCGAGTGAGCGGGCGCCACTCGGGTCGGTCCACCTGGCCGCCGTGCAAGCGGCCGTCGGCGGCGGCCACGTCTGCCACCTGGCGGGCATAGTCCTCGATGTCGGTGGCCACGTGCACCGTGCCACCAACCCGCACCCGATCCACCAACGCGGCCACCACATCGGGCCGGAACAGCCGGCGGTGGCGCTGCTTGTTCTTCGGCCACGGGTCGGGGAACCACAGGCGTACACCTGCCAACGAGCCCAGCGGCACTCGCGGTAAGAACTCGAGCACGTCGCCATCCACCACGCGCACATGCTGCCAGAAGTTGGCCTCGATCGCGTCGAGCACGTGGGCGATACCGGGCGTGTGCACGTCCACGCCCACGATCGCCTCGCCGGGCCGCTCTGCCGCCAGGGCGACCACCGCCTCGCCACCACCGAATCCGATGTCGAGCACGACGGGGAGTGCACCGAACAGGGCAGCCCACTGCAGCGCCTCGCCCGCCACCGGCAGCGTCCATTGCTGCACCTGGCGGCGGTAGGCCACGGCCCGCGTGGGTGACAGTGCCCGCCGGCGAGGCCGGAAGCTGCGCGCAGGGGGATACAGGGCCGGTTCGATGCATCCATCTCTACCGCCTGCGGGGCACGCCGCGTGTGACCCATGGCCGCTCGCACCGACCAGGCACCCGACGCGGCCGCACCGCTAGCGTCCGCACGGCATGGAACCGCAACACCCGCAACCGGCGAAGCACCACCTTCCGGTCGTCGCCTCGTTGCTGGGGGTGGGGTCGGGGTTGGTGTGGAGCTTCGGGGCGATCCTCAGCCGCAAGGCCGACGGCGTCGACGCGTTCCAGTACATGGTGTGGCGCTCGGTGGGGATCATCGTGGTGATGGAGGTGCTGCACGTCGTGACCACCCGCCGCCGGCTCACGGGTGAGCGATACGTGCCGCGCACGGTCGTCGCCTGGACGAGCGATCGCACCATGGCCTGGGCGAACGTGGGCCTGTTCCTCGCCTCGCTCGCGTTCGTGTACGCCGTGAAGACCACCACCGCGGCCAACGCGGCGTTCCTCAGCTCGCTCACGCCGCTGGTCGCGGTGGTGTTCGCCCGCTTCCTGGGCGAACGGCTGACTCGCAGCACGATCGTGGCCATCGCGGTCGGGTGCGTGGGCCTCACCGTCACCGTGTTGGGCGACCTCGAGGCCGGCAACATGCTCGGCAACACGAGCGCACTCCTGGCCTCGGTGGGGTTCGCGCTCTACACGGTCTGCCTGCGCACCGACCAGGCTCGCGATTGGTCGCCGGTGCTGTCCGGCTACGCGCTGATGATGATCGTGGTCTGCAGCTCGATCAGCCTCCTGAAGGGCCACACGCTCTTGCCGGGCGCCACCGACATCGTGCTCGCGTTGGTGCACGGCGCGATCGTGATCGTGGTGGGCACGTTGATGTTCAACGCGGCTGCGAAGCAAGTGCCGGCCGTGCCGATGACCGTGTTCGCGCAGACCGAGATGGTGTTCGTGCCCGTGTGGGCGTTCGTGGTGTTGCACGACCGGCCGGCAGCGCTCACCGTCCTCGGCGGCTGCATCATCTTCAGCGCCGTCATCGGCAAGGCGCTGTACGACGCGGCCGGCGGTCGCCGCACCGACTACACGGTGGCCCCCGACGTGCCGTTGATGTGACGTACGACTGCGCCGTGCACGAAGGAGCGCGGTGCCCCGGCCGACGTGCCAATGTTGGGGCATGGCAGCGACCGACCCGTGCTGGCTGGTGAGCGAAGGGCACGTCCTCGCGAGTGCCGAGCGAGCCAGCGACCGCCGCACCAGGGCGCACGGCCTGCTGGGCCGCGACGGGTTCGACGGCGCGTTCGTGATCGCCCCCTGCCGTTCGGTGCACTCGATCGGGATGAAGTTCGACCTCGACGTGGCCTTCCTCGACGCCACCGGCATCGTGGTGAAGACCGTGCGCATGCGCCGCTACCGCCTCGGCCTGCCCGTCTGGAAGGCGCGCACCGTGGTGGAGGCCGAAGCCGGCGCGTTCGAGCGGTGGGGCCTGCAGGTGGGCGATCAGGTGGAGTTGCGCGAATGACGGGGCGCCTCGTCCTCGTCAGCACCCCGATCGGCAACCTCGGCGACCTGCCCCCACGGGCGGTGGAGACACTGCGCGCCTGCGCGCTGATCTGCTGTGAGGACACCCGCCACAGCGGCAAGTTGCTGTCGCATGCGGGGGTCAGCGGTGTGCGCTTGGCCGTCGCCAACGAACACACCGAGGTGGCCCGCACCGAGGAAGTGCTGGATCTACTGGCGGCCGGGCACGACGTGGCCATCGTCACCGATGCAGGCACACCGGGCATCAGCGACCCCGGGGCGCGGCTGGTGAAGGCCGCTGTCGACGCGGGCCACGTGGTGAGTGCCGTGCCCGGGCCGGCCGCGCTGGTGATGGCGCTGGTGATCAGCGGGTTCGACACGTCGCGGTTCGTGTTCGAAGGGTTCGTGCCCCGCAGCGGCCGCGAGCGCACCGAACGGTTGGCGGAGGTGGCCGGCGAGCGGCGCACGATCATCCTCTACGAGGCGCCGCACCGAGTGGCGCGCACGATCACCGACCTCACCACCGCGTGCGGCCCCGAGCGACGGATCGCACTCACCCGCGAGCTCACCAAGAAGTTCGAGGAGGTGTGGCGCGGCACGCTCGCCGAGGCCGCCGTCCACGCCGCCACCATCGAGCCGCGCGGCGAGTACGTGATGGTGCTGGAGGGGGCACCCGCGCCCTCCGCGGCCGACGATGCGGCGATCATGGCCGCGCTGCACGCGGCGCTGGGGGGCGGCGCCGATCGCCGCGCCGCGATCGCTACGGTGATGGCGCAGACAGGTGCCCCGAAGCGCCGGGTGTACGACCTCGCCCTGCAGATCCCCCGTTGACCATGAGCGACATCCCGATCTACTCCAGCGGCCCGAGCGCAGCATTCTTCGATCTCGACCGCACCTTGATCAGTGGCTCGAGCGCGTTCGTGCTCGGCATTGCCGCCTGGCGCAACAAACTGATCCCCACGCACCAGTTCGTGCGCGATGCGGCCAGCGCGCTCACGTTCATCGTCGCCGGCGCCAGCGACGACAAGTCCACCGGGGTTCGCGACCGCATTCTCGGCGCGGTGAAGGGCGTGCGCCTCGACGACCTCGTCGCGCTCAACGTCGACATCGTGCCCAAGCTGATGGAGCGCATCCGCCCCGAGGCCAAGCGACTGCTCGACCAGCACCGCCACGCGGGGCGCGCCACGTACATCGTGTCGGCCTCGCCGATCGAGCTGGTCGAGCCGCTGGCGAAGGCGTTGGGCATGACCGCCGGCATCGGCACCCGCAGCCAGATCGTCGACGGCACCTACACCGGCGACCTCGACGGCCCGTTCTGCTACGGCCCCGGCAAGGTGGAGGCGATCGAAGCGATCGCCCGGTGGGAGGGGTATCACCTCGACCAGTGTTGGGCGTACAGCGACTCGGCCAGCGATCTGCCGATGATGGAAGCCGTCGGCCACCCGGTGGCGGTGAACCCCGACGCCAAGCTCGAACGTGTGGCCGGCGAGCGTGGCTGGCCGATCGTGGTGTTCAGCAAGCGCACCAAGTCGGTGATCCGCCGCACCACGCAGGCGGTCGGTGCCGTCGGCCTGGCCACCGGCGGGTTCGCCACCGGCGTGCGCTGGGCCCGCTCGCGCACACTGCCCTGATCGCCTGCGGCCAGTGCGCTGCGAGAGATGGCAGCGAGCAGGATCAGGCGGAAGTGGGCAAGGGTCAGCGGGCGCTGAGCACCCGTTGCACTTCGCCGATCAGCGGCGCCACCCGCACCCAGTTCTCCGGGGTCAACACCAGCCGCACGCCGTTCAAGCCCGGACGACGAGGTGCCACGTCGACGCGGATGCGCCCCTTCTTGTCGGGCTCGCCCACCTCCAGCACCATCATCTGCGTGTGCACCCGGGTGCCGAACGCCCCATCGCCGAACAGCTCGAACACCGCACCATCGAACGTGAGCACCACCTGCCCCAGGTTCTCGTCGTCGGTCAGGGCAGTGATGGTCGTCTCCATGCGCCAGTCTCGCAGGTGAGCGATGCCTCGGCCGCGTGTCACCACCAATGGCACCGTTCGCTCTGCGCTTGCCCAGGTGGCAGGCACCAACTCTGTGGCGATCGACGACCACACCCGGTCGAACCCCAGCCGGCCTCGTGGGAGCACGGTCGGACCGGCCCGATGACGAATTCCTCGGCGGTCGCCCGTCGCTTCAAGGCGGCTTTGGTCACCCTCGTCGCCGTGGGCATTGCACTCGCGTTCTTGCTGAGTCTCTGACGCGCCCAGGTGCCTGTGCCAGCGGGGCGGGGCCGGCCTGAGTGACACCTTTGGCGCTCGTCTCGTCGTTCCGATTTCGATTGCGTCCGCCCGACCTGGTCGGCCCAGCGGGCCTGCACGTCCCCAGCGGAACCGGCCCTGCCGGGAACCGGCCCTGCCGAGCCGATTCGAAATCGGAACGACGAGACGTGACTCGAACCGGGTCACCGTCCCGGCCGATTCGAAATCGGAACGACGAATGGGACCGGCGCAGAACCTCTGCCGGACCGCCCATCTCGCTGCACCCAGAAAGGGCATGCCAGGTAGTACCCGCCCCTGCTGGAACGCGGCTGCTTCACCAGATCAGGGAATGTCGAGCAGTACGGCGATCGTCTCGCGAATCTGGGCGAGGGCGGCGCCGCCAACATTGCCACGGACTTCGAGGATGCGGCGCGGCGACACCGACCGAAGGTGCTGACACTGTGCAGCCGACTCGACCCTCAGGCCATTGCCGGCGTCAGGACCGAGGACGATCTCGGAGTGGAACCCTCTGATCGTCGAGGTCAACGGGACGACATGGATGACCGATGGTGAGGCATCGAGAATCCGCTGCGCGCTCACCACCACAGCCGGATGGCGGAACCCCGCCTCGCGGCCTTCGGGCGCGCCGAAGTCGAGGTCGACGACATCACCCGAGCTCGGCATCGAGCCAGATCTCCTCGTCGTCGCGCAGCGTGGCCCGGAGATCAGCGCCGATTCGCTCCTGACGAAGTGCACGCACTGCCAGCGTCACGGTGTTCCCCACCGTCGTGTTCAACGCCGCGGCGAGGCGCTTCAGATCGTCATGAGTCGATGCATCGATGCGGACACTCGTACTGTGCATGCAATTCAGCATACACTCAGCGCCACCCTTACAGCAGGGGCGTCAGCCCCAGCTGGCGGCTCTGGGCCACCAGGCGGCCCGTACTGTCCCACACCTCGCCGTCCTCGTTGAGGAACCCGCTGCTGACGAAGTGCGTGCGGAACACGCACATCAGCGGGCCGGGCGCAGGCACGGCCCGCACGTGCACGGTGTACTCCACGGTGGGCACCCACCCGGCGGGCATGTCGAGGTTGAACACGGCCGGCGGGAACGCATCGCAGATCATCAGCAGCGCCAACGTGTCGATCGGGCGGCCGTCGTGGAACGCGAACCAGCCGGCCATCTCCGCGTCGCCGGTGCGCTCACCGCGCAGGTAGCCAACGTGCTCGGGGTTCAGGCGCACGTCGATGCGGTCGCTCAGCGCCACATCGGCCGTGCCCTGCGCCCGGTCGCGCGGCAGGCACTGCTCGAACGGCGGCAGGTCGGGTGGCGCCGAACCGACGTGCTCGAACGACTTCGCGTCGGCGAGGTCGCCGAACGCGCCAATCAGCTGCATGATCGGCTTGCCGCCGGTGTGCATCTGCGCCGACATGGTGGCGAAGCGGCGACCGGCCTTCACGATCGTGGAGTCGATCTGCACCGGGCCGGGCTTGCCCGGGGCGAGGTAGTGCGCGGTCACCGTGATCGGGTCGGGGCGGTCGCTCGCATCGCGCATCGCCCTGCCGGCCAGCGCCATCAGGTAACCGCCGTTGGCGTTGCCGTTGATGTCCCAGCCGTCGATGATCACAGCGGAACCGTCGGGGGCGACCGCGGTGGCGGCGTCGAACTCGGAGATGTCGGTCACGCCCCCATTCAAGCGAATGCTGTTGCCGGTGCACGAGTGGGCGGACGTATCCTTGCCACGTGACCGCGCAGATCCTCACTCGTCGAATGTGCCCCGGCTCGTAATCCAGCCGTCTGCCCGCCATTCCCCGAAAGGACCCGCCATGACCCGCACGTACTTCACCACCCCGATCTATTACGTGACCGCCAAGCCCCACCTGGGCCACGCGTACACCACCATCGTCGGCGACGCCCTCGCTCGCTGGCACCGCCTGCTGGGCGACGACGTGCACTTCCTCACCGGCACCGACGAGCACGGCCAGAAGGTGCAGGACTATGCCGATGCCGCCGGCAAGAGCCCGCAAGCGTTCGTCGACGAGATCGCCCCGCTCTACGCCGAGGCGTGGAACAAGCTGAACATCAGCAACGACGACTTCATCCGCACCACCGAGCAGCGGCACAAGGTCGGCGTCGCCGAACTGCTGCAGCGCTGCTACGACGCGGGCGACATCGAGCTCGACGTGTACAAGGGCAAGTACTGCGTGGCCTGCGAGGAGTACTACACCGACGACGAGCTCGACCCGGGCGACCTGTGCAAGATCCACAAGCGCCCCGTGGAGTACTACGAGGAGGAGAACTACTTCTTCCGCCTCAGCCGCTTCCAGCAACGCCTGCTCGATTGGTACGACGCGCACCCCGGCGCGATCCAGCCCGAGTTCCGTGGCAACGAGGCACTGGGCCTGATCCGTGGTGGCCTGCGCGACTTCAGCGTCAGCCGCACCAGCCTGAAGTGGGGCATCCCGCTGCCGTGGGACGCCAAGCACGTCGCCTACGTGTGGTTCGACGCGCTCGCCAACTACATCACGGCCGTCGGCTACGGCAGCGACGACGAGCAGTTCCAGAAGTGGTGGCCGGGCATCAACCTCATCGGCAAAGACATCATCCGCCACCACTGCGTCTATTGGCCGGCGATGCTGATGAGCGCGGGCCTCGAACCGCCCGCGGGGTGGGCCGTGGGCGGCTGGCTGCTGGTGGGCGGCGAGAAGATGAGCAAGACCAGCGGCAACGTGGTGAACCCGCTCGATCTCGTCGACGACATCGGGCTCGACGGCTTCCGCTACTACGTGCTCGCCGAGACCGCCTACGGGCAGGACGGCGACTTCACCTACGAGGGCCTGATCGGCCGCTACAACAGCGACCTGGCCAACAACCTCGGCAACCTGCTGTCGCGCGTCGCCACCGTGGTGGGCAAGAAGTGCGACGGCGTCGGCCCGGCCCCCCGCCAGGATTCGCCGCTCGCCGAGGCCGCGGCCACCACGCTCGCCGGCGCCATCGAGGGGTGGGCCGCGATGCAGCCCAGCAAGGCACTCGACGCCACCTGGCAGCTGATCCGCGCCACCAACGCGTACCTCGAGGCCAACGAGCCATGGAAGACCGAACCCGGCCCGGCCGTGGATGCGGTGATGGGCGACGCGCTCGAAGCGCTGCGGATCGTGGCCATCCTCGCCTCGCCGGCGATCCCCGACACGTGCCAGGCCGTGTGGGAACGCCTCGGCCTGCCCGGCCAGGTGGTCGATCAGCGCGTGCCCCTCAACGCCACGTGGGGCGGCTACCCGGGTGGCACGGCCGTGATCAAGGGCGACCCGCTGTTCCCGAGGCGCTGAGCACGCTCATGTCGAGCACTTCCATGGGCACCGGCTACATCGACACGCACTGCCACCTGTACGACCAGCGCAGCAAGGGCGACACGCCCGGCCTGACGGTCGACGAGATCATCACGGCCGCGCATGCGGCGGGGGTGACGGGGATGATCTCGGTGGGCTGCGACGCGGCCAGCACGGCCCAGGCGATCGACGTGGCCACACGCTACGACGGCATCTGGGCCAGCGCCGGCCTGCACCCGCACGAGGCCAAGCACGGCGTGCACACGATCGTGCCCTACCTCGACGACCCGCACGTGGTGGCGGTCGGCGAATGCGGGCTGGACTACTACTACGACCACTCGCCGCGCGACCAGCAACGCGAGGCCTTCGCCGCGCAGATCCAGCTCGCGCATGAGCGCCGACTGCCGCTGATCATCCACACCCGCGATGCATGGGACGACACGTTCGACGTGCTCGCCGCCGAATGCACGCCCGAGCGCACGATCTTCCACTGCTTCACCGGCGGCCCCACCGAGGCGCAGCGCTGCCTCGACCTGGGCGCGTACCTCAGTTTCAGCGGCATCGTCACGTTCAAGACCGCCACGGATCTGCACGAGGCGGCCCGGCTGTGCCCCAGCGAGCGGATGCTCGCCGAGACCGACAGCCCGTACCTCGCGCCGGTGCCGCACCGGGGTCGCACGAACCAGCCGGCCTTCGTCACCCACGTCGTCGATGCCCTCGCGACGCTGCGCGACGCCACCGTCGAAGAGGTGCGCTCGGTCACCACGGCGAACGCCTGCCTTGCCTTTCCGGGCGTGCATCCCTAGCCTTTTCACCAGCGACCGGTCGACAACGACCGAACGCACCCCACCACCATGCGCACACACGACCGACGACGAGTCACCATTGCCTCCGCTTTCACCGTCGTCGCCCTGCTGGCGCTGATCTTCTTCGACAGCGGCGCCAAGAGCGACAAGGCGGCCGAGTCGCGCGCCACTGCACCGCCCACCACGAAATACGTGCCCGAAACACCCACGTTCATCGGCGGCGACGACCAACCGGTGGCACCCGGCGTGATCAACGTGCACGTTCCCCCCGCACCCAGCGCCACGAGTTTTCGTGGCCGGGCCAGCTACTTCCGCTACGTCGAAGCGGTCGACCGCGCCTGCACGGTGTTGACGGCTGCTGAGGGTGCCCCGATCAAGGTCACCAACATCAACAACGGTCAAGAGACCACCTGCACGAACACGCTCATCATCCCGTTGCCCGACGGAGTCGACATCGTGATCCACACCGATGTCTTCAGCGAGATCGCCGAC
This sequence comes from Actinomycetota bacterium, assembly GCA_030645495.1. Taxonomy (GTDB): domain Bacteria; phylum Actinomycetota; class Acidimicrobiia; order Acidimicrobiales; family Ilumatobacteraceae; genus UBA668. Next base: position 28,626 of record JAUSLV010000033.1, on the reverse strand, counting down.
ATCACCGACGCACCCATCTCGGTTCGTGTGAGCTGGTAGTGCACAACCGGGCCGCGATCGGCGAACTGCTGTCGCGTGGTGGGCTCAGCCCGCGGCGCGATCTCGGGCAGAACTTCGTGGCCGATGCGAACACGGTGCGCCGGATCGCCCGCCTGGCCGAGGTCGGCCCTGGGGATCGGGTCGTGGAGATCGGCCCCGGGTTGGGATCGCTCACGCTCGCGCTCGCCGAAACCGGGGCCGAAGTGCTCGCCGTGGAAGTCGACCGAGGCATCGTGCCGCTGCTGCGCGAGATCACCGAACACCTCCCGAACGTGCGGGTCGTGGAGGCCGACGCGATGCAGGCCGACTGGAAGGCGCTGCTCGGCGACGAACCCGGGTGGGTGATGGTGGCCAACCTGCCATACAACGTGGCCACGCCGTTGGTGTGCGACCTGCTCGACTTCGTGCCCACGATCGACCGCATGCTGGTCATGGTGCAGCGCGAAGCCGCCGAACGGTTCTGCGCCACACCACGCACACCCCAGTACGGCGCCGTGACGGTGAAGATCTCCTACTGGGCCACCAGCCGCATCGTCGGCCATGTGCCGGCCAGCGTGTTCGTGCCCAAGCCGAATGTCGAGTCGTCGCTCGCCGAGATCCGCCGCCGCAGCGAGCCGGCCACCGCTGCGCCCGCCGACGAGTTGTTCCCGCTCGTGCGCACTGCGTTCGGCCAGCGGCGCAAGATGCTGCGCCGCTCGCTCGCCGGCGTGGTGAGCCCCGAGGTGTTCGAGGCCGCGGGCATCGACAGCCAGCGCCGCCCGGAAGAACTCGACGTGCAGGAATGGGGCCGCCTCGCACTCGCGTGGAAGGCGGCCCAGTGAGCACACCGCAAACGATCACCGCCCCCGCCAAGCTGACATTGGAGTTGCGCGTCACCGGTGTGCGCGACGACGGCTACCACCTGATCGACGCCGAGATGGTGACGTTGCAGTGGGCCGACACGCTCACCATCGCGGCCGGTGGCCACGGGCTGACCGCCGACGGCCCGTTCGCCGCGGGCGTGCCGCTGGACGACACGAACCTCGTGGCGCAGGCGCTGCGCCTCGCCGGGCGCGAGGCCGCGGTGCACCTGCACAAGTCGATCCCGCACGGCGGTGGCCTGGGCGGTGGCTCCAGCGATGCGGCTGCCGTCTTGCGCTGGGCCGGTTACACCGACATCGCCGGTTCGGCCCACCTGGGGGCCGACGTGCCATTCTGCCTCGTGGGCGGGCGTGCCCGCGTACGCGGCATCGGCGACGACATCCAGCCGCTCCCAGCGCAGGCAATCGACATCACACTGGTCATCCCACCGTTCTCCGTCAGCACGCCGGCGGTGTATCGCGCGTGGGACGAACTGGGAGGCCCGCGCGGCGTCGAGAACGACCTCGAACCGGCAGCGTTGGTGGTGGAGCCACGGCTCGTTCGGTGGCGCGACCGGATCCACGAAGCAACCGGTGCGCAGCCCACCCTTGCGGGCAGCGGCGGCACCTGGTTCCTGCGTGGTCACCACCACCTCGCCGAGGCGCTGCCAGAGGCGATGGTGGTGCAGACGCGCACCGACCGCCAACAGCATGCTGCCGGCGGTCGGTGAACAGACTTGTTGTGGTTGCAGAACGAAGCTGGAATCAGCCCTTGCCGCGCTGGCGCGCGTGCCGCGTACGGCGGAGCATCTTCTTGTGCTTCTTCTTGCGCATGCGCTTGCGGCGCTTCTTGATCAGTGAACCCATAGCTCGTAGGACGCTACCGGGTGCGGGGCCTCTCCCCAAACCCCGTCAGTCGGCTTCTGCACTGCGATAGCCTCTGCGAGCGATCTATCCGGGGTCGTTCAATGGTAGGACAGCGGGTTTTGGTCCCGCATATAGGGGTTCGAGCCCTCTCCCCGGAACTCAGTACACCGTCAACTCACGTGGCCCCACACGGCCAGCGCCTGCCGGTGTGCCGCCACGTCGTGAACTCGCACCACGCGGGCACCGCGCTGCACGCAAGCGAGGTGCACGGCCAACGTTCCTCCCAGCCGTTCCTCCGGTGCGGTCACGCCGCTCAGCACGCCGATGAACCGCTTGCGCGATGCGCCCACGAGCACCGGGTACCCGAGGTTCACGACGTCGTGCAGCCGGCGTACGAGTTGCAGGTTCTGCTCGACGGTCTTGCCGAAGCCGAAGCCCGGATCGACGATCACGGAGGGCACCCCCTCCGCGAGCGCGAGCGCCGCCTGCTCGCGCAAGAACGCCACGACGGCGTCCACCACGTCGACGTAGCTCGTGTGCTGCTGCATCACCGCCGGGTCGTCGACGGGCATGTGCATCACCACGACGGGCACACCGTGCGCGGCTGCCGCGCGGCGCATGGCCGCATCACGAAGCCCCGACACGTCGTTGAGGAGGCACGCCCCCGCGGCCAAGGCAGCTTCCGCCACCTCGGCGTGGCGCGTGTCGATGCTGACGGCTGCGCCGGCGGCGGCCAGATCGCGCACCACCGGCAGCACACGGCGAAGCTCCTCGTCGGCCGCCACCGGCGCGGCACCTGGGCGAGTGCTCTCGCCGCCCACATCCACGATGTCGGCGCCTTCCGCGAGCAATCGCATCCCGTGCGCGACGGCGTCAGCCAGCTCGTAGTAGCGACCGCCGTCGGAGAACGAGTCGGGCGTCACGTTCACGACACCCATCAGGAGCGTGTCGTCGCCGGCGAGCGCCGCGCGGAACTGGTCGGGAGTCATGTCGCCAGTATCTCAGCCACACCCGTCGCCCCGCTGACCAGCGAACTCGTAGCCGACCCCACGACCGACGTCGTCCAGCCGAACATGATCCGGCGCCCAGTGATGGTGCGGCGCTGCCCCGAGCATCCGCTCAGCCTCGCACGGAATCCACCAGTTCGTACGTGGTGGTTCGCTGCGCGAGCCGGCGACCGAGCGGTGCCACGAGCGCCTCGAAGCGCTGCTCGGTCATCCCCTGGCCGTGCGCGGCGCCGGCCGACCTCGAGATGTTCTCGTCCATCAATGTGCCGCCGAGGTCGTTGCAGCCTGCCCGCAGCATCTGCACCGCGCCCGCCTCGCCGATCTTCACCCACGACAGCTGGATGTTGTCGATCAGGCCGCGGTAGGCGATGCGCGCGACGGCGTGCATCAGCAGCGTCTCGCGGAACGTGGGGCCGCGCCGGGCCGCCTTCTGCAGGTAGATCGGCGAGGCCATGTGCACGAACGGCAGGCCCACGAACTCGGTGAACCCACCGGTGATCTTCTGCAGTTCGCGGGTGCGCACCATGTGCCGCGCCCACGACTCGGGGTGTTCGATCGAGCCGAACATGATCGTCACGTTGGAACGCAGGCCGATCTCGTGCGCCGCGGCGTGGCAGTCCAGCCACTCGTCGGTGGAGATCTTGTCGGGGCACAGGATCGCCCGTACCTCGTCGTCGAGGATCTCCGCAGCGGTGCCGGGCAGCGACGCCAGGCCCGCCGCTTGCAGCCGGCGCAAGTACGTGTGCAGGTCTTCACCCAATCGCCGTGCTCCCTCTGTGACCTCCAGCGCGGTGAACCCGTGCACGTGCATGCCGGGCACCGCGTCCTTCACCGCGCGGGTGACGTCGATGTAGTAGTCGCCGTCGAAGTTCGGGTGGATGCCACCCTGCAGCGTCACCTCGGTGGCACCAAGGGCCCACGCCTCGCGGGCGCGCTGGGCGATGTCGTCGAGCGTCAACAGGTAGGGCGTGCCGCGCAGGTTCAGCGACAACGGGCCCTTCGAGAACCCGCAGAAGCGGCACTTGAACGTGCACACGTTGGTGTAGTTGATGTTGCGGTTGTGCACCCAGGTGATCGCGTCGCCCACCACCTCGTGGCGCAGGCGGTCGGCCACCTCGGCCACCGCCACCACCTCGGGGCCGCGGGCGCGGAACAGCGCGACGATCTCATCGGCGCCCACCTCCTGCCCGGCTTCCACACCTGCCAGCACTTCCGCCACGCGGCCCCGCGGGGCCAGCGGCCGCGCACCGGGCACCAGCAGGGGCGGTGGGTTCGTGGTGCCCGAGTACCAGGCAGTACTGCGGTGCCCCACCAGCACCACCTCCGCGCCGTCCTGCACCACATCGGCCGCCGTCACCTTCTCCGGCCACACCGCGCCAGGGTCGTCGCGGCCCATGCACTCCGCATCGCTGCGGTCGAGCACCGGGAAGCGCAGCGCCGCGTGCAGCCAGCGCTGCGGGTCGCGCGCGAACTCGGGATAGATCGTGAGGCGCGGGGCGAGCGTGAAGCCACGCTGTTCGGTCACCTCGCGCAACCGGTCGAGTGCCGGCCAGGGTCGCTCGGGGTTCACGTGGTCGAGCGTCACCGGCGACACGCCACCCCAGTCGTCGATGCCCGCGTCGAGCAGCACGCCAAAGTCGTCGCTGAGGTTCGGCGGCGCCTGCAGGTGCATCGTCGGTGGCAACAGCACTCGCGCGGCGGCGATCGACCACAGGAACTCATCCTGTGTGCACGGCGGCTCGTGCTGCATCCCCGTGCCCGGCTTGGGCATGAAATTCTGCACGATCACCTCTTGCACGTGGCCGTGGCGGGCATGCGCGTCGGCGATCGCCAACAGCGCGGCCAGGCGATCCTCACGGGTCTCGCCGATACCCACCAGGATCCCGGTGGTGAACGGGATCTGTGCGCGCCCGGCCGCCTCCAACGTCGCCAGGCGCCGCGCGGGCGTCTTGTCGGGTGCGCCGCGATGGCAGGGCAGGTCGCCGCGCAACGTCTCCAGCATCATCCCCTGGCTGGGCGACACCTCGGCCAGCAGCCGCAACTCGTGCTCGGGCAATGCCCCCGCGTTCGCGTGCGGCAGCAGACCCGTCTCGGTGAGCACCAGCCGTGCCATCGCGTGCAGGTAGTGCACCGTGCTGTCGTACCCGTTGTCGCGCAGCCACGTACGCGCCACCTCGTACCGCTCCTCGGGTGCCTCGCCCAGCGTGAACAGCGCCTCGTGGCAACCCTGCCGCGCACCGTCTTCGGCGATGCGCAGCACCTGCTCGGGCGTGAGGTACGGCGACTGCAGGCGGGCCGGCGGCTGGGCGAACGTGCAGTACCCGCACTTGTCGCGGCACAGCATCGTCAGCGGGATGAACACCTTCGGCGAATACGTGATCCGCGTGCCGTGCGCGACGTCGCGGACCGAGCGGGCGCGAGCCACCAGGTCGGGCAACGGAAGGTCGAGCAGTTCCCGCGCGAGGGCAGTCAGTTCCATTTCAGCACCCTACCCCCACCGAGTTCCGCTTCAGAACCCACACCCCCCTTCCCCACCCCCCTTCCCCACCCCCCAGCGCTTGTGTCACCTTCGGACGTCCATTGTCGGGCGGTGCGAAGTGACACAAGCGGGACTGCAGCGGGGACAGGAGTCCTGCGACCAGGGCGGGGACGAAGGGGGCATGGCGCTCGAGGTGGAGGGCACGGGTACGCTCGGCGACGGATGGGCGAGCGCACGGAGCACACACCGCTGGAGCGGACGCTGCAGCTCGTCGGCGACCGGTGGAGCATCCTGATCATCCGCGCGGCGCTGCGTGGGGTGCGCCGCTTCGACGACTTCGCTGCCGACCTGGGGATCGCCCGACCGATCCTCACCAAACGCCTCACTCGGCTGGTGGAGGGTGGCGTGATGGCCAAAGACCCCTACCAGGAGCACCCGCCGCGCTACGAGTACCGGCTCACACCCGCCGGTGTCGCCCTCTCGCCGGCGCTCGTGGCCCTCATCCGCTGGGGCGAACACCACCTGGCCGACGGCGACTCGCCGATCGTGCTCGTGCACGGCCCCTGCGGCACCGAGCTCGAGCAGGGGTTCTGGTGCCGCACCTGCGCCACCACGTTCGGCCCCACCGCGATCCGCGCGCAGTCGGCGACCACGCAACCCGAGCACGACAGTGCCCAGCGCGATAGAACGGGGCCATGACGGTTTCGGTGATCGTGCTGGCGGCGGGCGAAGGGTCGCGGATGCGCTCGGCACGGCCGAAGCCACTGCACCTCATCTGCGGCCGGCCGATGGTGATGCATGTCATCCACGCCGGCCAGGGCCTGCAGCCCGAGCGCACGGTCGTGGTGGTGGGCCACGGCGCCGAGCGGGTGACGAAGAAGGTGCAAGAGCAGGCACCCGAGTGGGCCAACGTGACCTTCGTCGAGCAGACCGTGCAGCGCGGCACCGGCGACGCGGCGATGGTGGGGTTGTCGGCGTTCCCCGGCGACGACCTCGACGACACGTCCACCGTCGTGGTGCTGCCCGGCGACACACCATTGCTGCAACCCGAAACGCTCGAAGCGCTCGTGGTCGCACACACCGCCAACGAGTACGCCGCCACCCTGCTCAGCTCGGTGGTCGACGACCCCAACGGGTACGGCCGCATCGTTCGTGCCCCCGCGAAGACCGGCGACGGCCGCGTGTTGGGGATCGTCGAGCAACGCGACGCCACCGCCGAACAGCTGGCGATCAACGAGATCAACACCAGCATGTACGCGTTCCGCCGCGACCTGCTGGGGCCTGCGCTGCGACGGCTCAGCCCCGACAACGCTCAGGGCGAGTACTACCTCACCGACGTGATCGGCTCGCTCGCCGCGATGGGCCACCGTGTCGGCTGCGTGCAGGCACCCCCCGCCGAAACGCAAGGGGTGAACGATCGCTGGCAGCTGGCGCTCGCCGAACGCGAACTTCGGGCGCGCACGAACCGTCGCTGGCTGCTGAACGGCGTCACCATGCTCGATCCGCGACAGACGTTCGTGGATGTCACCGTGCAACTCGGCCGCGATGTCACGCTGTACCCAGGCACGATCCTGCAGGGCAGCACCACCATCGGCGACGGGTGCGAGATCGGCCCCGACACGCGGCTCACCGACTGCACCGTCGGCGACGACGCTCAGGTCGAGCACACCGTGGGCCGCGACAGCGCGATCGGCGCCGGCGCGCACGTGGGTCCGTACGCATTCCTCCCCGACGGCAGCGCAGTCGTTGCGGGCGCGGTCACCGGTGCCTTCTACACTGCTCCTGGCGGTTGAGCGAAGCAGCCGACGAGTGAACTGGAGCACCATGGAGAAGGTCACGACCAAGCGGATGTCGCTCTACTCGGGGCGCACCCATCCTGCGTTGGCGGCAGAAGTGGCCGAGCACATGGGCATCGAGTTGGGTTCGCCCAACATCGTGCAGTTCGCCAACGGCGAGATCCGCGTCCGCTTCGGCGAGAGCATCCGCGGCAGCGACGTGTTCATCATGCAGACCCACTGCGGCATCGACTCGAAGAGCATCAACGACTCGATCATGGAACAGCTGATCATGATCGACGCGGCCTACCGCGCATCGGCCAAGCGGATCACCGCGGTCTGCCCGTTCTACGGCTATGCCCGCCAGGATCGCAAGGCAGAGGGCCGCGAGCCGATCACCGCCCGCCTGATCGCCGACCTGTTCAAGGCCGCCGGTGCCAAGCGGATGGTCAGCATCGACCTGCACAGCGGCCAGATCCAGGGTTTCTTCGAGGGCCCCGTCGACCACCTCACGGCGATGCCCGTGCTCGAGAACTACGTGCGGCTGCATGCCGATGCGCCGGTGATCGTGGCCCCCGACGCGGGCCGTATCAAGGTGGCCGAGCGCATGGCGCAGCACTTGGGCGACAAGGGCGCCGACCTGGCGTTCATCTACAAGCGCCGGCCGAAGGGCACCACCAACGTCGCCGAGGCCAAGGAAGTGATGGGCGACGTGGACGGCCGGCTGTGCATCCTCACCGACGACATGATCGACTCGGGTGGCACCATCTGCTCTGCCGCGGAGGTGCTGCTGGCCCGCGGCGCCAAGGAAGTGTGGGCGATGGCCACGCACGCCGTGCTGTCGGGCCCGGCCGTCGAGCGCCTCAGCAAGTCGGTGATCACCAAGGTCGTGCTCACCAACACGCTGCCGATCCCGCCCGAGAAGATGTTCGACAAGGTCGAGGTGCTCTCCATCGCCCCGCTGATCGCCGATGCACTCAACGCGGTGTTCGACGACACCAGCGTCAGCGAGATCTTCGGCGGCGAGAACCAGTCCTGAGCCGGGGTGGCCGTTCCATGGCGCGTCCCGATAGGCTTCCGAGCCGTTCTGTAACGCATTGATCGAGGCCTCGCCATGTCCAACACCAAGCTCGTCGCCCAGCCCCGCACCACGTCGGGCTCACCTGCTGCCCGTCGTCTGCGCGCCGAGGGGCACATCCCCGGCGTCCTCTATGGCCAGGGCATGGAACCCGTCAGCGTCAGTGTCGAGCGCCGTGCGCTCCGCCTAGCGCTCAGCGGCGCCGCCGGCTCGAACACCGTGCTGGCCCTCGAGGTCTCCGGCAAGAGCTACCCGGCCGTGATCAAGGAGATGCAGCGTCACCCGATTAAGCGCACGGTCAGCCACATCGACTTCCTCCAGGTCAACATGAACGAGGAGATCACGGTGAACGTGCCGCTGCACATCACCGGTGAGGCCAAGGCCGTCATCGCCGAGGGTGGCCTGGTCGACCCGTCGGTCGACACCATCGAGGTCAGCTGCACGCCCGGCAACATGCCCAACGAGTTCGTGGTCGACATCAGCAACATGCACCCGCACGAGGTCATCCGCCTCGCCGACCTGCCGATGCCCAAGGGCGTCACCGCGCTGGGCGACCCCGACATGCCGATCGTCACCGTGCTCATCACTGCCGCCGCCACCGCCGCTGCCGACAGTGGCGAGGCCGAGGCCGAGGCCGAGGCCGGCGACGCCGCCGCCGCCGAGGCTGCTCCCGAAGCCGAGTGATCAGGCGCCGGGCCTGAGGTTGCCGTGATCGACGCGATCATCGTCGGCCTCGGGAACCCTGGCAAGGACTACGCCCGCACTCGCCACAACGTGGGCGAGGAAACCGCCGTGCTGCTCGCCAAGCGCGCCGGCGAATCATTGAAGGCCGGGCGCGACAAAGCGCTCGTGGCCGAGGCGCGCCTTGCCGGCAAGCGGGTGGTGCTGGCGTTCCCCACCACGTACATGAACGAGAGCGGCCTGGCCGTCGGCGCGCTCATGCGCCGCCACCGTGTCGTCGATCCGAAGCAGCTGATCGTCGTGCACGACGAACTCGACCTCGATCCGGGTGTGATGAAGCTGAAGGTGGGCGGCGGGCTGGCCGGCCACAACGGGCTGAAGAGCATCACGCAGCACCTGCACACGCAGGACTACCTGCGTGTGCGCATCGGCGTGGGCAAGCCGCGCACGAAGGAGCACGGCGCAGATCACGTGCTCTCGCGGGTGAGCAAGGCCGATCGCGAACTGCTCGACGTGATGGTCGAGCGTGCCGCCGACGCGGTGGAGATGATCCTCGCCGACGGCGTCGACGCTGCGATGGCCCGCTTCAACGGCCTGTAAGGCCGGGTCACCAACCTCGGGTGCTCGCCGCCAGGTGAATGATGAGCAGCAGGGCCGCCGGAGCCCGCTCACTCCCCCATTCTTGTCACCCATGCTGCGCGACAGAACATCACCATCCTTCGTGATCAGCGTGTGACAAGAACGCTCGGAATGGGCCGCCGATACCCTGACTGGCCGCCATGTCGCTCGCGTCCCTGCCCCGATTGCTCCGTAACGAGCCTGCGCTCACGCAGGCGCTGGGCGACCCCAGCGGGTTCGTGGCCGTGCCCGAATCGGCACGGGCGCTCGCCCTCGCGGCCCTCGCGCAGCTCGGTGGCAAGCGGCCGCTGGTGGTGGTGTGCCCCACCGGCACCGACGCCGGCCAGACGTTCGACGACCTGAGCGCGTACATGCCGCCCGGTGAGGTGACGCTGTTCCCCGCCTGGGAGACGCTGCCGTTCGAGCGCGTCAGCCCGAGTGTGGAAACGATGGGCCGCCGGCTGGAGGTGATGTGGCGGCTGCGCGACCCGCAGCGCTGCCCGGCGATCGTGGTCACGGGTGTGCGTGCGCTGCTGCAGCGCCTGGGGCCCGGCACCACCACGGTGGATCCGGTGCACATCACGAAGGGTGCCGTGCTCGACCCCGACGCGCTGATGACCCAACTCGTGCACTACGGCTACCGCCGCGAAGAGCTGGTGGAGCACCGCGGCGAGGTGGCCCAGCGCGGGGCGATCATCGACATCTTCCCATCCACGGCCGAGTCGCCGATCCGCATCGACCTGTGGGGCGACGAGGTGGATCGGCTCACCGAGTTCGCGGTCAACGACCAGCGCAGCACGCAGGATCTCACCGAGGCGTGGGTGTTCCCCGCTCGCGAGCTGATCCCCTCCGATGCCGTGCGCGAGCGCGCCGCCGCGCTCGTGGGCAGCGAGCCGTGGGGCCGCGAGCAGTGGGAGCGGATCGCCGACGGCGCGTTGTTCGACGGAATGGAGAGCTGGCTGCCCTGGTTGGTGGAGGAGGGTCGCGAGCAACTGCTCACCGACATCCTCCCCGCCGACGCGAAGGTTGCGCTCGTCGAGCCGCGCCGCATGCGCGACCGGGCCAACGACCTGCTCGCCGAGGAGGACGACCTGGCCCGCGCGCTCGCGGGCACCTGGGCGCGCAACCCCGACCTGCAGTTCCCCCGCCTGCACGCGTCCACCGAGCGTCTGCTCGCCACCGGGCAGGCGATGTGGACGATCAGCAGCGTGCCCGAGACACCCGACTCGCCGATGGTCGGCGCGATGGGCTGGGGCCCGGTCGTGGGCGATGGCGAGGGCCTCGCCGAGCGCCTGCGCATGCTGCTCGCCGACGGCTACCGCGTCGTGGTGGCCGCCGACGGCGAGGGCTCGGCACAGCGCATGTCGAGCCTGCTGCTCGATCGTGGCCTTTCGTTCCCCGTCGTCGGCGAGAGCGCCGACCTCACGAAGCCCGGTGGTTACGTCGTCACGTCGCCGCTGCACCGCGGGTGCAGCATCCCGCTGGCGAAGGTGGCCGTCGTCGCCGAGGCCGACCTCACCGGCCGCCGCCGTGCCCACCGCCGGGCCCGCCCGCGCAAACGCCAGGGCACCGGCCTGTTCGAAGACCTCAAGGCCGGCAACTACGTCGTGCACCACCAGCACGGCGTCGGCCAGTACCAGGGCATGGTGAAGCGCACGATCGGCGGCGTGGAGCGCGACTACCTGCTGCTGGCCTACAAGGGTGGCGACAAGCTGTACGTGCCCAGCGACCAGATCGACGCGCTGCGCCAGTACGTGGGCGGCGAGACCCCCGTGCTCAACCGGTTGGGTGGGGCCGATTTCGCGAAGGCGAAGAGCCGGGTGCGCAGCGCCGTGCGCGAGATCGCACAGGAGCTCGTGGTGCTGTACCAGAAGCGGGTGAACGCCCGCGGCCACGCGTTCGGCATGGACACGCCGTGGCAGCACGAGATGGAGCAGGCATTCCCGTTCGTGGAGACACCCGACCAGCGCACGGCGATCGACGACATCAAGGCCGACATGGAGCGCGAGTACCCGATGGATCGCCTCGTCTGCGGCGACGTGGGGTTCGGCAAGACCGAGGTGGCGATCCGCGCCGCGTTCAAGGCGATCCAGGACGGCAAGCAGGTGGCCGTGCTCGCGCCCACAACGCTGCTGGCCACGCAGCACGGCAACACGTTCGCCGACCGGTTCGCCGGCTACCCGATCCGGGTGGAGGTGCTCAGCCGCTTCCTCACCGCGAAGGAGGCGAAGAAGGTGATCCAGGGCCTCGCCAGCGGCGAGATCGACTGCGTGATCGGCACCCACCGACTGCTGCAGGAGGGCGTGAAGTTCAAAGACCTCGGCCTGCTGGTGGTGGATGAGGAGCAACGCTTCGGCGTGCAGGCGAAGGAGTCGATGAAGCAGCTGAAGCACAATGTCGACGTGCTCACGCTGTCGGCGACGCCCATCCCGCGCACGCTGGAGATGAGCCTCGTGGGCATCCGCGACCTGTCGCTGCTGCAGACTCCCCCGGCCGACCGGCAACCGATCCTCACGTTCGTGGGCGGCTACGACGAGCGAGTCGCGGTGGAAGCCATCCGCCGCGAGTTGCTGCGCGAGGGCCAGGTGTTCTGGGTGCACAACCGTGTGCAGTCGATCGACACCGCGGCCTCACGCTTGCGCGAGCTCGTACCCGAAGCGCGGATCGCGGTCGCGCACGGCCAGATGGACGAAGGCTCGCTCGAGCAGGTGGTCGTCGACTTCTGGGAGGGCCGCTTCGACGTGCTCGTGTGCACCACGATCATCGAGAGCGGCATCGACATGCCCACCGTGAACACGCTCGTCGTCGAGCGCGCCGACCTGTTGGGCCTGGGCCAGATGCACCAGTTGCGCGGTCGCGTTGGCCGCAGCGGTTCACGCGCGTATGCCTACCTGTTCCATCCGCCCGAAGCGCGCCTCAGCGAAGACGCGTACGAGCGCCTGCGCACGATCGGCGAAGCCACCGAGTTGGGCAGCGGCTTCAAGATCGCGATGCGCGACCTCGAGATCCGCGGCGCCGGCAACCTGTTGGGCGAGGCACAGAGCGGCCACATCGCGGCCGTCGGGTACGACTTGTACTGCCAGATGGTCACCGAGGCCGTGGGCGAGATGAAGGGCGAGCCGATCAAGGCGGCCAGTGAAGTGAAGCTCGACGTGCCCACCGATGCGTACCTGCCCACCGACTATGTGGCCAAGGAAGAGCTACGGCTCGAGGCGTACCGCCGCCTCGCGGGGGTCACCACTGCCGCCGAGGTCGCCGACATCCGCACCGAGTGGGAAGACCGCTACGGCCCGGTACCCGCACCTGCTGAGGCGCTGCTGGCCGTCGGCTCGCTGCGCGCCGAGTGCCATCGCCTGGGCCTGAAGGACGTGCAGATCGTGGGCAACCAGGCCCGCATCGGGCCCCTCGAGCTGAAGGTGAGCGAGGAGATGCGGCTGCGCCGGCTCAGCCGCGAGGCGCTCTACAAGCCCGATCAGCAGCAACTCGTGGTTCCGATCAAGCGCGGCGTGGACGCTGCCACGTTCTTGGCGGGCTTCCTGCGCGAGCTCGTGCAACCCGCCGCCTGAGCGCGCATGAGGGCCGACCCTGCCATCCCGGTAGCCTTACGGCCCGATGAGCCAGCTCAAGAATCGCCTCTCTGCCCTTACGTTGCTCGACCGTGCATTCAATGCACTCACCGACGACGAACTCGCCGCGCTCGTGGCCTCGCTGCCCGACGACCACCGCGAGGCGATCGACGAGGCGTGCGGCGCGAAAGAGGGTGGCTTCACCGACGCCGCAGCTCGCACGCTGGCCATGCGCGCTCACGCAGCTCGCGGTCGGATGAACGGCGGCCTCGAGCAGCTGGCCACGCTCGCCGCCGACCCGTGCCTCGCGAAGTGCATCGAGTTGCTCGGCGACAACAGTGACAACCCGTCGCACGACAACTTCCAAGAGATCGCTCCGGCGCTCGTGAAGGAGTTCGGCGTGCCCACGGTGCGCCTCATGCTCGCGTCGTCGGTGGCCGGCGAGGCCGCGGCGTCGGCGATGCTGATCGACGTGCTGAAGCACGACGACGTGTTCGCGTTGCCGCCCGCCGCCAAGGTGGAGGTCGAGGTGCTGCCCGCGCGCACCGCCGACGAGGACACGAAGGCGAAGCGCAAGGCGGTCAAGGAGCGCAAGCAGGCCGAGGCCGCCGCCCGCCGCGCTCAGCAGCAGGCTGCCCGCCACCGCTGAGCCTGCCGGCGCGGCTCACACGAGCGTGAGTTGCCCTTGCCCAGCGCCGCGCTGCTCGTGTTGCAGCAGCCAGTGCTTGATGTCCACACCGGCGGCGAAGCCGGTGAGTGAGCCGTTCGCGCCGATCACCCGGTGGCACGGCACGATGATGCTGATCGGGTTGCGCCCGTTCGCCGCGCCAACGGCTCGCGACTTGTTGGCATCGCCCAAGCGACGAGCCTGCTCGCCATAGCTGATCGTCTCCCCGAACGGGATCTTGCGCAGCTCCGTCCACGCGGCCTGTTGGAACTCGGTGCCCACGGGGTCGAGCGGCAGGTCGAACTCGGTGCGAGTGCCGGCGAAATACTCCTCCAGCTGGCACACCGCCTCGGCCAGGATCGATGCGGCGCGACCCGAACCGGCTGCCACGGCGATGTCGGTGTCCGCCGGAAGCTCACCATGCCACAGCACCGCGCGCAGGCCGCGAGCGCTCGCGATCAGGGTCAACTCCCCCACGGGCGCCGGCATCGTGGCGCGCACGAGCGCGCGGTGGTCGCCGAGCGGTGGAATGTTGTTCGTGCGGTGCATCGGGTTCTCCTTCACAAGCTTGCCCACAGATGGTGCAGTGCGTACGACCGCCACGGTCGCCAACGCTCGGCGAGCGCGGTGACGGCCTTCTCCGACGGGTCGGCACCGAGCGCAGCGAGCGCGTGCCGCACACCGAGATCGGTGGGCAGGAACACGTCGGGGTCGCCGAGCGCGCGCATGGCGACATAGCCAGCGGTCCACGGGCCGATGCCACGTACGGCCTGAAGCCCGCGCACCGCCTCGGCACGCTCGCTTCCTGCGTCGAGCACGAACGTGCCGTCGGCCACGCGAGCGCAGGCCTCGATCAGCGCCGCACCACGAGCGCGGGGCATCGAGAAGTCGTCGGGACGAAGGCCGGCGATCGTGTCGGCCGATGGGAACGCGTGGGTGACGAGCGCAACCTGCTCGGCGAGCAGCTCGCCGTGTTGGGCCGCCAGCCGCGCGGCAAGCGTGCGGGCGCCGGCGACGCTCACCTGTTGGCCCAATACCGCGCGCACCAGCAGTTCCGTACCGTCCGGATGGCCGGGCGCCCGCAGGCCGGGCCGGCGACGTACCAGCGGCGCGAGCAGTTGATCGCCTTCCAGATGCTCGTGGATCGACGCCGGATCGCAGTCGAGATCGAGCAGCCGTCTGGTTCGCTGCACCGCGGCTTGCACGTCGGCGACATCGTCGAGCACGAGCGAACACGAGAGGATCGGGCCGGCGAGATCGACGGACACGACACCGTTCCCGTGGGCGAGGCGCAGCGCCCGCCGGTAGACGGTGCCATCCACGTGCTCGACACCAGGCACCGCCCGCACGGCGAGGAACGCGAGCAGTGCATCACCGGCGAACGGCTCGCGGCACGCAAGGCGCACGGTGAGCTGCCCACCGGTGGCAGCCGGAGACTTCGCTGCCCGCAACGCTGTGGGCGACGAGGCGTACACCTCGCGGACGGTGTCGTTGAACTGGCGCACGCTCTGGAAGCCGGCAGCGAAGGCGACGTCGGTGATCGGCAGCGCCGTGGTCTCGATCAGGATGCGGGCGGTCTGCGCACGCTGTGCCCGCGCGAGCGCGAGCGGCCCGGATCCCACCTCGCCCACGAGCAGCCGGTGCACCTGGCGTTCGCTGTAGCCGAGGCGGGAGGCGAGGCCGCCCACACCTTCGCGGTCCACGAGACCATCGGCGATCAGGCGCATCGCCCGCCCGACGACATCGGCGCGGCTGTTCCATTCGGGCGAGCCGGGCGAGGCGTCGGGGCGGCAGCGCTTGCAGGCGCGATAGCCCTTGCCCTGCGCAGTGGCGGCGGCGCGGAAGAACTCGACGTTGTGACGCTTGGGGGTGATCGCCGGGCACGACGGGCGGCAGTAGATACCGGTGGTGCGCACAGCCGTGACGAACCAGCCGTCGAAGCGCGAGTCGCGGCTCTGGATCGCCCGGTAGCAATGGTCGTCGTCGAGCAGCACGAGTGTCAGTGTGCCTCGCGCACGGGGCGATGACTAGCGGTTTTCGGACGTCACCCGAGCAGGCTCTCGACCACATCCACGCTGACGGTGAGCGACTGCGTGGCGGCCGGGCCGATGACGACGCCGCGCACCGGGGCAACGTCGTCGTAGTCGCGCCCCCACCCGACGGTGACGTGCCGCTGCGGCGGCATCTGGTCGTTGGTGGGGTCGAGATCGAGCCAGCCCAGCTCGCCGGCCCACACCGAGCACCACGCGTGGGAAGCGTCAACGCCCACGAGGCGTGGCGATCCCGGCAGGGGCAGCGTCTCGATGTAGCCGCTCACGTAGCGGGCGGGCAGGCCGACGGACCGCAATGCGGCGACCGCGGTGTGGGCGAAGTCTTGACAGACGCCTCGGCGATGGGCGAGCACGTCGGCGAGCGGGGTGGAGATGTCGGTGAACGTGGCGTCGAACACGAACTCGTTGAAGATGCGGTGGCACAATTCGTGCACGGCCTCGACGACGCCGCGGTCGGCGGAGAACACACCATCGGTGAGGTGACAGAGCGCGGCCAGCCGTGGCGTCTGCGCGGTGTGGGCCAGGTACTCGGCGACGTGCACGCCCGCATCGCGAGCTACGACCACGACGGCTTCCCACGGCACATCGTGGGTCGGTGGCGATGGATGGTGCAGCTGCACCTCCACCGTCGACAGCACTGACAGCGAGCGGTGCGGGTGATGCACCGCGAAGTGCACGACGCAGTTACCGAACGCATCGACCGACTCGTGCCACTCGTCGGGCGTGGGGGTGACCTCCACGTGAGCGCTCACGAGCGTCTGCGTCGGGGTGGTGCGTGGCTGCAGGCGCGCGACGGTGAACCCATCGGCCATCGGCCACCCGTACTCGTAGTGCGTCCGGTGCACCACCCGGAACGTGCGCATGTCAGCCGTGGCCCATCATCGTCGGGCTGACCGGGTCGGCGAACCAACGTGCCACGAGGGCATCGGCCAACTCCAACAGCGGCGCCCTCACCGACAACACGAATGAGTCGACCGCCAGGCGACGCCCTCCGAGGACTGCGCCGTCGACCGATTCCAACGCCGCCGTGCTCGCTCGCTGCACGAGCTCGAGGCCGTCGGCCCACGCGAGCGCGGCGACGTGCTCGCGCAATCGGTCGAGCTGGAACACGAGGCCACGCGGGTTCGAGTCGTCGCGCAACAGCAGATCGAGTACGGCGTCGAGGTCGACATCACTGCGATATCGCCGGCGATAGGCGACGAGGCTCTCGTTCGCGGCGAGCACCGCTTCCGCGAGCGGTTGCAGCGTCATCGCCTGCGTGGCCGGCCCGAGCGCGCCCTCCACCGACCCGAGCACTGCGAGCGCGCGCTCGATGCGCCGGCCCAGGTCGAGGAACCGCCATGCTGGGCCCCGCACCGTGCTCTCCATCGCCAACCCCGACAGCGCGGCGAGGTCGACGAGCACGAGGTCGAGTTCGTCGGACGGCGGGTTGTGCTCCACGAGGCGGGCGTGTGTGGCCGCGATCCGCCCGAGCACGAGCCCCGTGGTGGAGCTGAGGTACTCGCGTACCGACGACGCCTCTTGCACCAACCCGGCGAGTTGCTTGGCGGACGCAGCGACGGTGAGCTGCAGCGCATGCACCAAGCGATCGCGGGTGGTGGCGCCAGGGTCGAAGATCGTCGCCTCGTTACGCGCGGCGGCGAGCAACCCTTCGGCACCGGCGATCCAGCCGCCCTCACCCAGGTTGGCGAGCATCGGGTCTTGGTCGAGTTGCGCGCCCACCACTCGCGCCGTGCGTACCGCCACTTCAGCCCGCTCGGCCGCGCGGCCCAGCCAGTAGAGCGCGTCGGCGGCTCGCTTGGGCACGGACGGGCCGAAGTCGACCTGCGGTGGAGCGGTGACGACGACCGAGCGAGGCTCGCCCTGCAAGCCGACGACCCAGATGTCTTTCGCGAGGAGCGCCGTCGGCTGATGGGGAGCATCGCCGTGCGCCAGGATGCGCCCGCCACCGCCGGGCATCACCGACGGCCCGTCGGGGCCCCACACCACGTGCAGGCGCAGCACCACCGCGCGGGGTTCCAACCCCGGCCGGCCGTCAGTGCCGGCCGCGACGAACACGGGTGAGGTGGAGAGTGCGCTGCCCGGCTGCAGCGACGACAGCATCAGCGTCTCGCCCAGCAGCATCTGTGCCGCGGCGGGCATGAACGGGGCGAGCGCCCGTGCCTCGGCGAGGCCGCTGCCGTACGCGTTGGCGAGTGCGACATGGCCGACGCGGGCACCCCACACGATGCCGGGCACACCGCTCGTGCCCACGTGGTCGCGCTCGAGCGGGTCGAGCAATCCATCCTCCACCCTGCGATACACCACGTCGATCGGCTCCAAGCCGTCGAGCGCGCGGAGCCACAGGCGGCCCTCACGCATCACCAGGTCGGCGTTCTCCACGAGGTGCAGACCCAGGCGCGTGGCGAGATAGCTGTGCTCCACGTAGCTGGGGTGCCCCGGGCCGGCGGTGAACACGACAGCACGCGGGTTCGTGTGGCCGGCAGGCGCCGCCGAGGTGAGCGCCCGCCGCAGGCGATCGGCGTGCGCCGTGATCGGCGCGACGTTCGCATAGCGCAAGCCTTCCGGCAGCAGCCGGGCGAGCACCGACCGCTGCAGCAGGGCATAACCGAGCCCGCTGGGAGCATCGGTGGCGTCGTGCACGACGCGCCACACTCCGGATGCGTCGCGCACGACATCGACCGCGTAGTGGGTGAGCCAGCGTCGCGGCGCCAGGCCGACCACCGAGGCGCGGAACGACGAGAGCGAATACAGCAGTTCGGCGGGCAGCAGCCGGTCGCGCACGAGCGTCTGCGGGCCCGCACAGTCGACGAGCACGGCCTCCAACAAGCGCATCCGCTGCGCGGCTGCCTGTGCGAGGAACCCGAACTCGGCCGCGTCGAGCACGAACGGCAACGGGTCGAGACGCCAGGGGCGGCTGTCCACCATCGGCGCCTCCGCCCCGTGGCGGTCGGAGACACGTTCAAGTGCGAGGTCGTGCACCAAGTGCCCGGCACCCTCGGCATCGAGCAGGCGGTCGGCATCGCGCTGGCGTTGCAGCAGCGCGCCGGGCGACAACGATCCGAGCGCGTCGATCGCCACCGACCACGTGGCGCGCGGCGCACCGGTGGGGTCGGCCGTCTCGTCGTAGCCGCCCCGAGGCGCGAGGTACAGAACCGGCTCCATCGCAGGAGTCATATCACCCCACGCACGAACGTGTCGTACACGGTGTCGTGCACGGCAGCGAGTGCGAGTTGCACACGGTCCATCGCTTGATCGAGCTCCCGGCCGTCGGAGGCGCGCGCCGGCAACCCCGACAGCAGATCGACGACCGCCTGCGCCGCCGGCATCGTGTGCTCCGGCCGTGGCAGACGACCGAACGCCTCGCTGATGCGCTGCACGCAGCCCGCCACGGAACGAGGAAAGGCGACATCGAACAGTAGGAACCGAACCACCGAATCGGCATCGATCGGGCCCCGGTGCGACCGCTGGTACATCTGCAGCGCCGTGAGGCTGCGCAACACACCCATCCACTGCACCTCGTCGAAGTCCTCAAAGCCATCCGGCTGCTCGGCGAGTGCGAGCAACGATGCCGCGCGCACACCCAACACGCGGGTCGTCATGTCGGCACGTTCGATCGCCTGGCCGAGGCGCCAGAGCTCGTACGCCTCGTCGCGACGCATCGAGCCCGTGAGCACACCGTCGAGGCGTTGGCTGTCGGTGATCACCCGGCTGAGGAAACGCGCCCGCGAGCGACGGTCGACGCCACTCTCCCGATCGTGCCCGGTGAACAAGTACAGGTCGTTGACGGCTTGCCATGCCTCGCGCGGCAGCACCTCGCGGGCCGTGCGCAGGTTCTCGCGGGCCTGCGCCACCGAGGCGACAACGCTGCCGTGGTTCGATTCGTCGGCCACGAGGAAGCGCACGATGTCGCTCTCCTCGGCGCGCACGTGGGAGGCGTCGAACTGGTCGCGACCACCGACGACAGCGAGCAGCGGCTCCCAACTCGATGCGATGCCCGTGGGCAGGTCGAGGATCAGCTCGGTGAAGCTGCGCACCACCCTGGCAGTGTCTTCCGCCCGTTCGAGGTAGCGCGAGCCCCAGTACACATTGTCGGCCACGCGCGACAGCAGCATCAGCCCTCCACGATCCAGGTGTCCTTGCTGCCGCCACCTTGTGAAGAGTTGACGACGAGCGACCCACGGCGCAACGCCACTCGCGTGAGGCCACCGGCGCTGACGTAGTTCGTGGCCCCACTGAGGATGAACGGCCGCAGGTCGAGGTGACGAGGTTCGATCTGACCGTCGCACAACGTGGGTGCCGTGCTGAGCGACAGGATCGGCTGCGCCACCCAGTTGCGCGGGTCGGCCTCGATGTTCGCGATCGCCGCGTCGAGCTCGGTGCGTGAGGCGCGGTTGCCGATCAGCAAGCCGTAGCCGCCGCTCTCGTTCGCCGGTTTCACCACCAACTCCGCGATGTGATCGATCACATACTGGCGCTCGTCGGCGTACAG
This sequence comes from Actinomycetota bacterium, assembly GCA_030645495.1. Classification (GTDB taxonomy): domain Bacteria; phylum Actinomycetota; class Acidimicrobiia; order Acidimicrobiales; family Ilumatobacteraceae; genus UBA668. Next base: position 8,467 of record JAUSLV010000033.1, on the reverse strand, counting down.
ACACCGGTACGTGGGAACGTTCGGCAGCAGCGGTTCCTCGGCGAGGTAGTAGCGGATCATGTCGGGCACCCAGGCGTACACCACCTTGTCGTCGGCGACACCGGCGCCAGGGGCGTTCGCGATCGCCACATTGCCGGCACGCCACGCACGCATCAGCCCGGGTACGCCGAGCGCGCTATCGGGGCGGAACACCTCGGGGTCGATGAACAGGTCGTCGACCCGCCGGTAGATCACGTGCACCCGCTCGAGCCCGCCGATCGTGCGCATGTACACGCACTCGTCGTCGGCCACGACGAGATCGGCACCCTCCACGAGCGCCGCGCCGATGCGCTGGGCGAGGAACGAGTGCTCGAAGTAGGCGCTGTTGAAGATCCCCGGCGTCAGCACGGCGATGGTGGGCTCGGGGACCCCGTCGGGGGCGAGCGAGCTGAGCATCCGGTTCAGCTCGTCCGTGTAGGCATCCACCGGCAGGATGCTCTGCTTCGCGAACAGGTCGGCGAACGCTCGCTTGGAGATCGCCCGGTTCTCCAACACGTAACTCACGCCGGAGGGAACACGCAGGTTGTCCTCCAGCACGTACATCGTGCCGTCGGCGTCGCGCACGAGGTCGCTGCCGCTGATGTGCGCCCACACGCCGTACTTCGGCGACACACCCACGCACTCGGGCCGGAAGTTCACGGAGTGTTCGAGCAAGTGCGCCGGAAACACGCCCTCCTTCACGATCCGCTGGTCGTGGTACACGTCGTCGATGAACAGGTTGATCGCGTTCAGCCGCTGCACCAACCCGCGCTCGATGCGCCGCCACTCGTCGGCGCCGATCACCCGCGGGATCACGTCGAACGGCCAGGCGCGATCGATGCCGCGGCCGTCGGAGTACACCGTGAACGTGATCCCCATGCCCACGATGTCGAGTTCGGCCAGGTCTTGGCGCTGCTGCAGCTCGGCCAGGCCCAGTTCGTCGAGGTGTTGCACGAGTTCGGCGGCTGCCGGTCGCGCGGCACCCTCGCCGTCGACCAATTCGTCCCAGCTCCCGGCAGCGGTGCGCAGTTCGGCCATGCTCATCCACCCAACCTGTCGGCGCGGCGTTTCCGGGGCATTCCACGATGATGACAGGTCCGTGAACTGGCACGCCCACGCCGTAGCGGCACAAATGGACTTTGGTCCCTAGGAGGCGCTGAACCGAATCTGTCAGGCTCTGACAATCCGAGCTGAGGGGCCCGGGTCAGCGTGTACGCCCGAGGAGGCACAGTGAACGTCAATGACATGATCTTGTTGAGCATCGATGACCACATGATCGAACCGCCCGACATGTTCGACAACCACATGCCGGCAGCGCTGAAGGACAAGGCCCCGAAGCTCACCAAGATCGACGGCAAGGACCACTGGATCTTCCAGGGCGAGTCGATCGGCGTGCCTGGCCTGGCGGCCGTCGCCTCGTGGCCCAAGAGCGAGTGGGGCTTCGACCCCACCGACCTGTCGGAGATGCGCCCCGGTTGCTACGACGTCGACGAGCGCGTGAAGGACATGGATGCCAACGGCATGTTGGCCGGTATGAACTTCCCCACGTTCGCCGGTTTCGCCGGCACCCACCTGGCGAAGATGCCCGACAAGGCACTCACCAACGCGGCGATCAGCGCCTACAACGACTGGGCCATCGACGATGTCGCCGGCTCGCACCCGGGCCGCTTCATCCCGCTGTCGATCCTGCCGATCTTCGACATCGACGCCGCCGTCAAGGAAGTGCACCGTGTCGCAGCAAAGGGCTGCAAGGCGATCAGCATGCCCGAGACGCCCTACGGCGTGGGACTGCCCAGCTTCGCTTCGGGCCACTGGGACCCTGTGTTCGCTGCCATGCTCGACACCGGCATGACGCCGTGCATGCACATCGGCGGCGGCTTCGGCCTGGTGAAGCGCCCGGCCGAGGCGATCATGGACGACCTGATCATCCTCGCCCCGCAGGTGATGGCGATCACGGTCACCGACATCATCCTCGGCGGCCTGCTGCAGCGCTTCCCCACGCTGAAGTTCGCCCTCTCCGAGGGCGGCATCGGCTGGGTGTCGTTCTTCCTCGACCGCATGGATCGTCACGTCACGAACCAGTCGTGGACGCACCTCGACAAGCTGCCCGCCGGCAAGACCCCCACCGAAGCCTGGAAGGAGCACTTCCTCGCCTGCTTCATCACCGACCCGTCGGCACTGCACCTGCGCGACCGCATCGGCGTGAACACGCTGGCGTGGGAGTGCGACTACCCGCACTCCGACTGCACGTGGCCGAACTCGCCCGAACTGCTGATGCAAGAGCTCAACGCAGCGAAGTGCAGCGATGCCGACATCGACGCGATCACGTGGAAGAACGTGGCCAACTTCTTCGACTACGACCCGTTCCAGTACATCAAGAAGGAAGACGCCACGGTGGGCGCCCTGCGGGCCAAGGCCAAGGCAGCGGGCGTCGATGTCAGCGAGACCTCGAAGGTCGAGTACAAGCGGCGCTTCGAGGCCGCGCTCGTCGCCGGCAACTGACGCACCACCGACACCACTCGCGGCGGAGCGAGTTGAAGGAGCCCGGGGTTCGCCCCGGGCTCTTTCACGTCGGTGTGCGCTACCGTGAGGCTGCCGGAGCCTCCACGGGTTGCGGCCACGACCCCGGGCGACTTGTAACCGCGCCGGGGTCACCTTCATTCTCAGGTCAGACGTCGATGATCGCCATCATCCCCAGGTCTTCGTGATCGAGGATGTGGCAGTGGTACACCGTCGTGCCGCTGAAGTCGCGGAACGGGATGCGCAGGCGCACGGACTGCCCGGTGGGGATGTTCACCGTGTCGCGCCACCCGGGGTCGGGTTCCGAGCCGTCGCTGCGCTCCACCACGCGGAACGGCCACACGTGCAGGTGGAACGGGTGCGGCATCATCGAGTTGTTCGTCACGATCCAGTCCTCGGTCGTGCCGAACAGCACGTCGGCATCGACACGATCGGCGGCGAACGGCTTGCCATCGATCACGAACTCGCCGCGACCCATGCCCATCGCGCCGAACGAGATGTGCCGCTCGGCGTCGACCACCATCGAGTCGAGCGCCTCCAGACTCGGCGTCACCATGCCCGCACCCGGGGCCGCGCCGGCTGGGCCTGTGACCACCACCGTCAGCAGATCGGCTGCCGGGCTGAGCGCATCACCACCCATGCCCATCCCGCCTCCACCCATGCCCATTCCGCCTCCACCCATCGACATGCCACGGGCGACGGCCTCGGTGGAGAGCGTGATCGTGCCGGCCTCGTTCAGCGATACGAGCACCTCGGCGCGCTGACCGGGGGTCAGCAGCAGTGTGCCGACCGCGATCGGCCCGAAGCGCCCATGATCGCTGGCGATCTGCGACATCGACGCGCCCGACAACGTCAGGCGGTAGTAGCGCGATGAACTCGCGTTGATGATCCGCCAGCGCTCCACCGTCCCCGTCTCGGCGTCGATCACCGGGCGCAGCACGCCGTTGATCAGCGCCGCATCGCCTTCACGGCCGTTGTTCTGCTCCGCGCTCGTCACCGTCAGCACCGACTCGTCCGTACCGATCTTCGGATCGGAGATGATCAGCACACGCTCGGTCGATGCCCTCATCACCGGCGAGTCGTCGATGTCGTCCTCGATGATGATCGCCCCGGCCAGGCCACCCGACACCTGCGCGGCGACGAACCCATGGTGGTGGGGGTGGTACCAGAACGTGCCGCTGGGATGGTCGCCCGGCAGCTCGTACTCATAGGTCAACGAACCACCCGGGTCGATCATGTGGAAGATGTTGTCGCTGTAGCCCTCGGGCGACACGTGCAGGCCGTGGGTGTGCAGGTTCGTCGGCTGGTCGAGGCCGTTACGAAGCGTCAGGCGGATGGTGTCGCCGGGCCGCGCACGCAGCGTCGGGCCGGGCACACTGCCGTTGTACGCCAGCGCATAACGGGTCGCCCCGTTCCATGACGCCATGTAGGGCGCCGCCTCCAGCGTGACCTCCAAGCGGCCGTTCGCACTCACGAGTTCCGCGGGTTGCACGAACGCCGCGCCGCTGGGTAGGGGTACCGACGAGTCGGGTGCGGCAGGCGTGCCCGTGGCGCCCCCGCCGTTGCCGTTGCTGCATGCGGCTACACCCGCGGCCAACGCCCCGAGGCCGGTGAGGCGCAGCGCCGACCGGCGGGACAACAGCGGACCGGACGCGAGCGGGGTGTTCATCCGTTCAGCGTACGCCACCGTGCCGCTGATACCCCTGCAGGTATTAGTGGGCGAGGCGTCAGGGCTTCCAGACGGTGCGGTGCGACACCGGTTCCGTCGCCAGCGAATCCATCAGCGTGACGAGTTCCACGTACGGCGAGTCGAACTCCACGTTCACCCTGGTGACACCACGCGCCGCGCCGGCACGCAGCGTTGCAGTCACGACTGCCCTCACCACCGCCGACGCAGCCGGGTCGTTCACGTCCAACACCGAGCCGGTCGGCGGGAGAAACGCGTCGGCGCCCCGGCTGAGCTCACCCTTCGTCAAGCACGACGCGGCGACGATGGCACCCTCCCGCCGGGCCACGAACAGCGTGCCGGTGACGATCGTGCCGGCGACACGGATCCAGGGGTGTGCCGGGCTGGGTACATACCTGCCCGCCCAGCCGTGGCGATCGCCGTAGATCCGCTCGAAGAACGCCTCCACCTCGTCGGTCGACCGCGTTGCATCGATCGCGATGCCGGCGGCGGCCGTGTCGTCGGGAATCGCCGCGGTCGAGCGGGCATCGACCGCGGCGCGCACCGTCCAACTGTCGACCACCGGGGCGAAGCCGGCTGAGCGGAGAAACCCCGCGGCGACCGGGTCGTCGCCGTCCACGAAGCAGGCCAAACCGTCGCCGGCGAGGCGGCGCAACGCCGCAGCGAGCGTGGAGCCGACGCCGGACCGGCGGTGTGTCGCCAGCACCTCGACGAAGCCCTGCACGAGATCCGGATGGCGGTTGCTCCACGTCGCCGACGCCGCACCGACGAGTGCGGCTCCGTCCGTCGCCACCAGCGTTCGCCGCGGTCGCGGCGAGTCGGTGTCGTGCCCGATCAGCACGTCGAACGCCGACACGTCGTCGGCGAAACGGATCGGGCGCACTTCCACCGTCATCGCCGTATCCCTCCTGCCCACAGCTCCCGCACGTGCGCCGCCGAGGGGTTGACGACGGCGACCTCGCCGACGGTCACCGTCGGCACCGTCTCGTTGCCGCCGGCGACGGAACGCACGAACGCGGCAGCCTGCGGATCGTCCCAGATGTTGACCTCCGTGAACGGCAACTCCGCGCGCCGCAGAGCCGACCGCAACAAGAAGCAGTACGAGCACATCGGTCGTGAGTAGACGACGATCTGCGGTCCACCCGACGACGACTGCGGTGTGGCCGCTGCGTCACTCATGTGCGTCTCGCGTCGCCGGCGCGTCGACGATCTCGACGCGGACCCGCTTGTTGCCCTTGCCCTTGCTCTCCAGCTTCAGCACCTTCAGGCCACCGACCTCGGCCGTGCTCCGAACATGCGTGCCGCCATCAGCCTGCTTGTCGAGGCCGACGATGTCGACCACGCGGATCTCGGTGACGCTCTCGGGGATCATGTTCACCTTCGTGCGGATGAGGTCGGCATCGTGCACCGCCGTGTCGCGAGGCAAGAAGCCCACCTCGATCGCTCGGTCGGCCGCGAACTCCGCATTCACGAGTTCCTCGATGCGGACCGCGAACCCCTCGGGCAGCGGATCGAACTCGAAGTCCATGCGGGCGCTCAGCGGCTCCATGTTCCCGCCGGTCACCGGCACGTGCCATTCGTTCCAGATCACTCCGCACAGCACGTGCAGCGCGGTGTGCGTGCGCATCAGCCGATGGCGCCGGTCGAAGTCGATGTCGCCCTCCACGATGGCGCCCACGGCGGGCGGCACCGCGTCGGCCGCCACCGTGTGCCACACGTCGTTGCCCTCTTTGCGCACGTCGGTGACTGCCAGCCCCGCAAGCATGCCCGTGTCGTGGGGCTGGCCACCCCCCGTCGGATAGAACAGCGTGCGGTCGAGGGCGATGCTCACCCCCTCGTCGGTGGTGCGCACCTCCGTCACGGTGGCGGTGAAGTGGGTGGCGTACGCATCGCGGAGATACAGCAGTTCGGTCACGAACAAGAGTCTGCCGTCCCTTCCGACGATCGGCCAGCGTCGTTAGGGTGATGCGCATGAGCACCGCCTCACCTACCGACATTGCGCGCCGCGCGATCACCCTGCTCGACCTCACCGAACTCGGCGACGAAGCCACCCCCGACGACGTCGCCGCCCTGTGCGCGCGGGCCGTCGGCCGCTATGGCAACGTCGCCGCTGTGTGCGTGTGGCCGCGCCACGTCTCGATGGCCGCCCGTCTCCTGGCCGGCAAGGGCGTGCGGATCGCAACTGTCGTGAACTTCCCCGCCGGCGACGACGCGATCGACGACGTGGTGGAGTTGACGGGCGAGGCACTCGCCGACGGGGCCGACGAGATCGACCTCGTGCTGCCCTACAAGGCGTTCCTCTCGGGCGACCGGGCAACCGCCGAGGCGATGATCCAAGCCGTGCGCGGCGCAGTCCCTGCGCCGCAGCGATTGAAGGTGATCCTCGAGACCGGCGAGTTGATGGCGGCCGACACGATCCGCGCGGCCAGCGAGATGGCGGTTCGCCTGGGTGCCGACTTCATCAAGACATCCACGGGCAAGACCCCGCGCAGCGCCTCGCCCCAGGCCACCGAAGTGATGCTGGAGGTGATCCGCTCGGCAGGCCGGCCCGTCGGGCTGAAGCCCAGCGGTGGCATCCGCACACTCGCGGATGCCACCGAGTACCTCGAACAGGCCGATCGGATCATGGGTGCAGGGTGGGCCACACCCGCCACGTTCCGCTTCGGCGCCAGCGGGCTGCTCACGGCGCTGGAAGCCGAACTCGACGGCGACGCCGCTGCTGGCCCCACGAGCAAGCCGGGCAGCTACTGATGTTGCCCCAGGAGATCATCCGCGCCAAGCGCGACGGCAAGGTGCTGGCCGATGACGACATCGCGTCGTTCATCGCCGGCCTCACGAACGGCGGCGTCACCGAAGGGCAGGCCGCAGCCTTTGCGATGGCCGTGTACTTCAAAGGGATGAACATTGCCGAGCGTGTCGCGCTCACGAAGGCGATGCGCGACAGCGGCACCGTGCTGCGCTGGGATCTTCCCGGCCCCGTTGTCGACAAGCACTCCACCGGCGGCGTCGGCGACACCGTCAGCCTGATGCTGGCCCCGATGGTGGCTGCGTGCGGCGGCTACGTGCCGATGATCTCGGGCCGCGGCCTGGGCCACACCGGGGGCACGTACGACAAGTTCGAGAGCATCCCCGGCTACGTCGCCGCTCCCACGATGACGAAGTTCCGCAGCGTGGTGGGCAAGGTGGGTTGCGCGATCATCGGCCAGACGGCCGATCTCGCCCCCGCCGACAAGCGGCTGTACGGCATTCGCGACGTGACGGCCACGGTGGAGAGCATCGGGCTGATCACGGCCTCGATCCTCTCGAAGAAGCTCGCCGCCGGCCTCGATGGGCTGGCGATGGACGTGAAGTGCGGCAACGGCGCATTCATGCCCACGCTGCCCAAGGCGCGCGAGTTGGCGCAGAGCATCGCCACGGTCGCCACCGGCGCGGGCCTGCCCACGGTGGCGTTGATCACCGACATGGATCGCCCGCTCGCCGACGCTGCTGGCAACGCGGTGGAGATGGCCTACGCGGTCGAGTACCTCACCGGCGCCCGCCGCGAGCCACGCATGCACGAGGTCACCATGGCACTGTGCGCGGAGATGCTGCTGGCCGGCAAGCTGGCGCCCACCCCGAAGGCCGCGCTCGCGATGTTGCAGGCAGCGCTCGACAGCGGTGCGGCGGCCGAGAAGTTCGCGAGGATGGTCGCCGCGCTCGGCGGGCCGAAGAAGTTCGTCGACAACCCCTGGGCGCACATGGAGGCGGCACCGCTGACGGTGGCCATCCACCCCGAACGGGCCGGCACCGTCCAGCGCATCGACACTCGCTCAGTCGGCATGGTGGTGGTGGCGCTCGGAGGCGGGCGCACCCGTCCGCAAGACCCCGTCGATCATGCCGTCGGCCTCACCTGGCTCGCCGGGCTGGGCGAACAGGTCGGCCCCGACCGACCCCTCGCGATCGTGCACGCGCGCACCGAGGCCCAGGTGCAGCAGGCCACACAGTTGCTGCGCGCGGCCTACTCGCTCACCGGTAAGGCCGCCACCGCGCAGGCCGCGGTGCTCGACCGAATCACCGCCTGACGGTTCACTGGGCGGTCTGCGGCTCTATCTGCTGGGTCGCCTACGACTGCGTCTGCGGCTCCCTCTGCTGGGTCGCCTACGACTGCGTCTGCGGCTCCCTCTGCTGGGTCGCCTACGACTGCGTCTGCGGCTCCCTCTGCTGGGTCGCCTACGACTGCGTCTGCGGCTCCCTCTGCTGGGT
>JAUSLV010000017.1 GCA_030645495.1 Actinomycetota bacterium | reverse complement strand
ACCCTGCGCTACTACGGCCACATCACGGGAAACGAGCACCTGCGCACCGCCATGGACCACTACGAGGCGCCCTTGGCCCGCTGGGTCCTGCCCCACGACCTCGACCCGAACGCGGTCCCCAGCCGGGGTCGGGTCCGGGCTCTCGGGGCCGACTCGGGGCCGAGCTCGCTCGCGCAACGTAACCCTGAGACCGGCGAGGAGGGCGGAGAACCGTAGAAATAGCAACGACTTTCCGATGGAGCCACCTCGGGGACTTGAACCCCGGGCCTACGCATTACGAGCCGTTCGTAACTCCCCTAGGGCCACGCTCTTACTCGTGCATGCTCCGGCATACCCCGCCATGGACGCCCATGCGCTGTCGATGTTCCGGGTCATATCCGGGCATTCCGCCGCGGTCAGCGGGCAACGGGGTTACGTCAGCGGCCGGTAGGCGTCACGCCGGTGGTCGATGCGCAGGATGACAACTTCACGCGTGTCCTCGCGGATCCGGTAGAGGACTCGATACGTGCCGCGTCGTGCTGACCAGATGCCGGCGAGGTCATCGCGCAGGGGCTTGCCAACGCGGTGCGGGTTGTCCAGCAGCGCGGTGGTCACGAAGTCGATGACGGCGGCCGTCACTGCCTCCGGCAGCTCCTCGGTGATGGCACGGCGAGCTGGCGGGGTGAGGACGATCTCGTAGGGCTGCTCGGTCACGAGCGCAGCTGGCGCACGGCATCGCTGCCCCGGACGACGTCGCCGCGCGCGTACGCGGCATCGGCCTCCCGGATGTCGGCCAGGGCCTGGGGATCGCTCAGAACGTCGATCGTCTCCTGCAGTTGGGCGAGATCCTCAGGACTGAGAATGACCGCCGCCGGCTTCCCGTTGCGGGTAACCACGACGCGTTCATGCTGGTGCTCGACGCGATCGATGACTTCGGACAGGTGGTCGCGGACATCCCGCAGGGACTGAGTCGACATGACCACAATTGTGGCGCTTCACGGGACGGCTGTCCAGCTAATAGGGGGCCCAGCAACTCCGACAGCGTCAGCTCGCGGGATCAACGCCTCCTGCAGGCGGGGGGCGATTCAGTCGGCCGTGTCAATCCGGCTCTGTTGATGCGGTAGGCGGCTCAGGTCGATTGGCGAAGGATTCGACGGCTTCGTCCACGGTGGCATACATGGACTGCAGGACCGCGGCGTCGGCGCCGGCCTGGCGGAGGATGTCGCGGACCTGGCCGATGCCGTGCGCGACGACGAGCCGGATGCCCCGACGGTTGAGCTCCTCGGCGAGTTGGGTGAGCATCTCGGTGGCGGTGACGTCGATGGCCGGTGTCGTCTCGGCGTCGAGGACCACGCCGATCGTGGAGTCGGTGATGCGGTCGCGGATGGCTTGCCGGACGTTGTCGGCGTTGGCGAAGAAGAGCGCGGACTCGACCCGAACGACGATCACGTCGTCGCGCATGGGCAGGTCGGGGTGCCGCGCCGCGTCGACCCACACGCCCTGCTCGGTCTCTGGCGTCGCGATCCTGGCGAGGGTGGCCACCTCGGGTCGCGATGACCGGAACACCAGCAGGAGGACGGACACGGCGATGCCGATGAACAGGCCGGGAAGGGTGTCGAACACGAGGACCCCGCTGAGTGCTGCGAGGGCCGCGATGAAGTCGGCTCGAGCGGCCCAGCCGTAGATGTGGCGCAGGCTCCCGGTCCAGACCCGGTAGAGGCGCATGAGGGAGGGCACGTCCACGAGCTCGATCACGGCGGCGATGACGACTGCGGCGAGGGTGGCCTCCGGCAGGGTCTCGAAGATTCCCGTGAGGAACAGCAGGGTGATGACAACAAGGGCGGCGACGGTGAGGTTCGATACCTGGCTGCGGGCCCCGCTGTTGGCGTTGACCGCTGACTTGGACAGGCTGCCGTTGACGACCATGCCGGACGTGAGCCCGGCACCCAGGTTGGCGGCGCCGAGGCCGATGAGCTCGCGGTTGGGGTCGATGTCGTATCCGTCGCGGGCGGCGTAGGACTTGGCGGGACCCAGGCCCTCGACGAAGCCGAGCAACAGTACTCCTGTGGCTGCACCTGCGAGGGCCAGGTAGTCCTCGAAGCCGAGACCTTCGGGCACACCCACCGTCGGCAGCCCCGCGGTGATCGTGCCGACGACCTCGACCCCCTTGTCCTCGAGGCTGAGCACGGTGGTGGCCGCGATGCCGAGCAGGACGGCGAGTGGGGAACCGGGCAGCAGCGGCAGCCACCGTCGGCAACCGAGCACGATGACCAGGCTCGCCGCGCCGACGGCGAGGGTTGCGCTATTGGTCTCGGGGAGGTTCTGGATGAGGCCGGCGATCTCCTCGAAGAAGTTGCCCGACTCCTTGGGCACTCCGAAGAGCGCGGGCAGCTGTCCGGCGATGATGGTCAGCGCCAGACCCACGACGAAGCCCTTGAGGACCGGCTCGGAGATGAAGTTGGCCAAGAATCCCATCCGCGCCAGGCCTGCGGCGATGCCGAGGATCCCGGTGACGATCGCCAGCCCGGCGGTGATCGCGATGAAGTCGTCACCTCCCGCAGTGGCGTACATCCCCACGATGCTCGCCGACAACGCCGCCGTCGCGGACATCGTCGCGACAACCACCACTCGCGACGTGCCGAAGACGGCATACAGCACGAGTGCCGGGATCGCCGCATACAGGCCGACGACCGGCGGAACGCCGGCGATCGTCGCGTAGGCCAGGGACTCCGGGACGAGCACCGCCCATACAGAAAGGCCGGCCAGGACGTCGAACCGGAGCCAGGCAGGCTGATAACCGACCAGGGATGGGAGGAGCGGGGCCATCCCTGCGTCAGTCGGTGATGAGGGCGTCGGCAAACCAGTCCGGCGGCGGGCTCGGCGCGTTCATGGGCGGGCCCGTGATCGTGGTCGGGCCGACGACGGGCCAGGCGTACGGGTCGATGATGGTCTGCCGGCCGACGACGGCGTCCTTGGTGACCGTGAACGTCGTGAGGTCCTGCGCGATCGTCACCGGCCCGTCGTACTTGGTGCGCATCTCGCTGAACACCGGGCCGACGGTCTCGTGGTCGACCGCGAGATGCCACATCACCGACATCCGGGCTCCCGCACCGGCGAACACCCCGCCGGCGGCCGACGGGCTGGTGTGCACGCCGTTGACGACCTGCTCGGCGAAGGCGAGCGGGACCCCGGCCTTCTGCGCGAACACCACAGCGGAGGGGAACGTCTCGTGGATGAGCAGGTCCGCGCCGTCGCACGCATCGACCAGGGTGTGACTGGGCCGCGTGTCGCCGGAGAAGACAACGCTCAGCCCGTTGTAGTCCAGCCGGTAGCCCACCGACCCGTTGAGGATGTGGATCACCGGGAACGAGGAGATCCTCACCCCGTTGCGCTCGTACACCGTCGACGTGGTCTCGAAGGGGACCTCGGTGACCTCCATCCGGGCACCGGACTGGCCCGGGTGCCCGTTCAACGATGCCGTGTCCCACGCGTGCGCGAGCGTCAAGTAGTCCGCATACGAGCGCGTCCCGAGCTCGGGAACCTCGCCGCCTGGGCCCCACACCTCCACCGGATCTCGCCGGCCCGCCTTCGCCAGGCTCCACACCAGCGTCGGCATGTCGCCCACATGGTCGGCGTGCAGGTGGGTGAGGAACACCTTCGTCGTCGCCGTCACCGGCAGATGCAGGCCGTTGAAGTTCGCCAGCGCGCCGGAGCCCAGGTCGAAGAAGAAGAAGTCCCGCTCCGGGTTGCCGACCTCCATCAGCACCGACGCCGACCCCTGCGCCTTGTTCGTGAACGGATCGCCACTGCCCAGGATCGTCACCCGGATCTCCCCGTCAGCCACCCGATCGGAGTCCGGCATCACTGTCGGCGCAAACTCCCGACCAGGTGCCCCGACCACCGGAGTCGTGGTCAACGGGACGGTGCTCCCCTCGAACGCCAACTCCGTCAGCTCACTGATCTGGGCACTCATGGCAACCCTCCACATCGTCAAGAGGCGCTGTGATGCCGCGGCAACCAGGCCGTCGATTCCCTGTGCCTATTGTCCAATTCAGCAATCCGCTTTGCTGGCTGAGCGCAGAACACCCACCACGACGACGCAATCCCGTCCGGCCATGCACACGGGACACGAACGCTGAGCCGCGGTGATTGCCATGCCCACTCCCCTCGCCGTCCTGCCGCCCGAAGGAGACCGTGAATTGATCTCCTACTCGATCAACGCGATTGCCCTCTGCGTGTGACGCATTCGCCGTCCGGGAGGGCAGTCGTGTCCCTACCCGATCAACGGTGTTGCCCCCTCGGTGCCTCGCATTCCGGCGGACGGCGGACGCGGGAGCACGTGGGGCGTGTGCGCGCCGCCGCGCCGATCTGGGCGGTCGCCGGATCGCCTTGGGCGGGTCCCCGGAGCCGGCTGAGGCGCCTCAAGGGCGCGGCTTGGGGCCTGCTGTCGCGCGGTACCGGGTCAGCTGCCGTCGGGGTCCCCGTGACGGGCCCGGAGTCGGTGCGGCTCACCGTCAATGCGGCACACGGGCCTCACGCTGCGGAGCCCGACCTGAGTCGCCGTCACGTCGATGAACGCGGTTGAATCGACGGGGAACGGGTCCGACCATGACGCACGACGATGTCCGTCGGCGGGACGCCGGCGGGCGCGCGAAGGCACGACCGGCGGTCCGATCAGCGGGCGCGGAAGGAAGGCGAACCAGGCACCTGCAACGGCCGCGCGGGTGGTCCCCTTCGAGGTCAGTCCTCGCGGCAGTCGCCCGCCAGGGCGGTTCGCTCGACCGCTGCGCATATGCCCAGAAGGAAGCGGCGACTGTCGAAGTCGATCCGCACCATTGGTTGGCCGACGTCCCAGCCGATAGCGTCGCCGCCTGAATTGACAGCAACCGCGAGCCCGGCCTCGACCCATCTCAGACCGGGCTCAAGGTCCTAGGGTCGCTGGGTGTTGTCCAGGCACGGGCCGTCGCTCTTCTTGACGCCCGAAACGATCATCGAAAGCTAAGGGAGCGGCAACTCTCATCTCCCCCACTGTTCATGGCGACGTTCGGTACGTTGCGTCAGCCACTCGCCGAACTCAAGAACAGGGGTTCGATCGAACAGTCGGTCTTCAGATACCTTCGGGGCACCCCCGCACCGACAAAGAGCCAGGGTGCTTGCCACAGCAGACAACTTCACGGCAAGATTGTCCAGACCAGTCACAGTAGCGATAATCCTCGCTCCACGACGGCCATCTGCGCGGCGCGCCTACGGATACGCGTCTACATCCGCGCTCGCGGCCACGGAGGGGCGGGGCCGAACAGGCCCGGGCCACCATCGATGTGATTTGCGGATTTCCCCTAGTCAAGCAGGATTTCCACATGGAGCCGCCTCGGGTGCGTCAGAACGGTCGCTCGATCGCTCGGGCCAAGTCTGTTACCTACCTATGGCCGTCCACGTCACACTGGCAGCGCTCCGTTGCAGCAGGGGAGTGGAGTCCAGTATCGGATTAGACGTCCACTGCGGGCCTCGCTTGCCCACGACAAAGGCGGTTCATCTCACGGGAGGTCGACCCTTCATCGCGCGGCCACCTCGCGTCCCATGCAGCCCACAGGTCGTCACCCCCCGCCCGTACCGTCGCCGACATGCACGTCCACCGCTCGGTCCGCGTAGAGGTCGTCATCGAGCGCCCGCCGCCACTGCCGAGGGTCGGTGCCATGCCGGTCCCGCAGGCGGTGGATTGGTGGCCGGGGACGCTGCTGTCCTAGCGGCGGGGCTGTGGGTCGGCATCGTCCGTTACCAGCGGGACAGGCTGCTGTACGAGAACGCGATCAGTGGGGAGCTGCCGACGGTGCTGCCGAGGGAAGACAAGCTGGACGGCGAACCCGTCCCGGTTACGCGGGATGCGGCTTGCGATGGAACAAGGCAGCATCGGCCCGCGCAATGAGTTGGGCGAGGTCCTCTCCCTCTTCGAGTTGAACAACGCCGGCCGACGCGGTGCCCCCGCCCGTTTCGGCCATGCACGCGTTAAGCCGGTCAAAGCGACTCCGCGCGTCTGCAAGGGTCAGTCCCAAAGCCCCACACAGGAACTCGTCACCCCCGTAGCGAACGACGACGTCGTACTCCCGCACGACGCTGCGGATCGCCGCGACAACTCGCATGAGCAGGCGATCCCCGGCCAAGTGGCCACCGGTACCGTTTGTCGCCTTGAGACGGTCGACATCGATGAAGGCCAGCGTCATTGGCTCACCGGTGCGGCGCGCCTTCACTACCTCGCGCTCGAGTTCCGTCAGTCCCTCGTTCCGCTGGTAGGCACCCGTGAGCTCATCGTGGAGCAGCGACTTGATCGTGGAGTTTGCCGCGGAGCGATCACCGGCAGCGGAATCTCGGTCGTCGGACGCGTACTCCCGATCGCTGGCTGCTGCGGCGCGATCCTCAGGCGCTCCCGCGCGGTCCGGATGCCGCGTGGGACCGACACGGTCGGCCAACTCGTCACGTTCATTCGCAGCCTGTTCTCGTCCCTCAGCGCTCTCGTCCCGCTCCTGTGCCGCGCTGTCACGGGCCTCAGCAGCCCGATCCCGCTCCTCGGCACGCGAGTCGCGTTCGGACGACCCACCGGATGCTCCCGCATCCGCCAGCGTGTCGTCGCCACCTGGATCCACGTCAGTCACGCTCCACACTGTCCCACTAACCGTCGCTCGACGGTGACTAGAGGCGATGGGTAGGGACGGTCCTTAAGCTTCAGTGCTGAGAGAACTTGCGTGGGCGATCGACTCACTGTGACACTCGCCTTTGGAGGGTTGCATGGAGTCTGTTGAGAGGACTGAGCCGATTCCCGGCCCGCAGTCGGAGGCCGTGGGGGTGCCGGTGAGCGGGCCTAGCTTGGCGCTGTTTGCCCAGGTTTTCGCCGTACTCGGTGATGCCGTACTGGTGGCAGACCCTTTCGCCCCTCGACCTGGGTGCGGCGTGGCCGTGCTTACGGATCAGTCAGTTGTCCATTGTTTTGAGGTCCGGTGGCCGCCCTGTTGACGGCGAGGAGCGGCAGGCGGTTCCCCTTCAGGGTTCTGGCCCGGTTCACCGTTCGCCAGGCCCACGTGGCCGTGCAACGCGGTGAGGGCCTTGAGCTAGGGGTGGGTGGGCATCGACCAAAGGGGAGCGCACGGCGACCGCGGAGCGATGGACGAGGTTGCGTTCCAGGGGTCCGTCTGCTGCAGCCGCGCTTAGCAACTGCTCAAGGGGCGCGTCCCTGCTGCGGTGTCGAGGGCTAGGGGGTCTGGTCGACATCGTAGAGAATCGCGGCTTGGGGCGTGCTGAGCGTCGCGAGGAACGCATCTACGACGTCGGCGTCGTAGGCCGTGCCACGGCGTTGCACGAGTTCCGTCACGGCGGCATCGAGACCCAGTCCACCTCGATAGGGCCGTGCGTGCATCATCGCCTCGGCCACGTCGGCGACCATCAGCACCCGAGCCCCAGGGTTGATGTCGTCCTTCATCAGCCCCAGTGGGTAGCCGGATCCGTCAAGGCGCTCGTGATGCTGCTCGATGATGGCGGCGATCGGCCAGGGGAACTCGATGCGGCGCAGGACGCTCGCCCCGATCTCGCTGTGAGTTCGCAAGAGCGCCATCTCGAGGTCGGTGAGCCGACCCGGCTTGGTCAGGATCTCCGAGGGGATCGCCACTTTCCCGATGTCATGGATGGCTGCTGCCAGTCGGACTCCCTCGATGGCCTCCCCCGCCCAGCCAAGCTGCTCGGCAATGGCACCAGCGATCTCGCTGACGCGCCGCTGGTGTCCTGCTGTGTAGGGGTCCCGAAGCTCCACCGTGGATCCCAGCGCGACGATGGCCTGTGTCAGGGCGTCGTGGACTCTCCTTTCGGCGTGCTGCCGGGCCATGCCGTACGCAAGGTCCTCCCCAAGCCCGCGCAGCAACTCGTTGCGCGTGGCCCTGAGGGGATCGCTCGTCCATCGGCTCTCGCGTGTCGCCACGCACAGCGCATGCTGGAATGGCTGCTGGCTGGGCACACCGATGACCAGCACGGTGTCGGCGAGCGGGATCGCGCGGCCGGCGGGGATCCCAACGATGCCGCCCTCGAGCTGGATGGCCTGAACCGAGTCGGCGATCCCGGGGGCCATCAGCCACTGCTGGACGTGAGGGATCGCCACCGATTCGCCGATGAGCTCTCGAACGTCACCACGACTAGCCGACTGATCGGCGGTTGCCGGGGCGCTGAGGAGCCATGCGCCGACGAAGCCACCGGCATGCACGATCGCCTTCAGGACACCCAGCTCGAGCTCCTCTGCCGTGTGCGCATGGACCATGGCTGCGTTGCCGACCGACAGTGCCCTGAGCATGCTGTTGGTGAGCTCGATCTCCTGGGTGCGCTGGGACACGCGCTCCTCCAGGGATTGGTTGACCTCGCCAAGAAGGGCATTCGTCACGGAAAGTTCCGAGGTCACCTGGCGGTTCTCCAGGGTGGTGGCGATGGCGTGCGCGATATTGGTCAAGTAGGTCCGGTAGGGGCCGAATGCCACCGGGTCCGCGACGGTCAGTTCGAGCCTGCCGAAAGCCCGGTGCGCCGTTTCCACGTTGAAGTGCTCCACGGGTGAGGCTCGCCCAGGCGTGTCGCCGACGAGGCAGAGGCGGGCCGACGTGAGGCCCGGCACCTGGCTGATCGCCCGTTCGACGAATCGGGCAGCACTCGTCAGGGTGGTGAACGCTTCGAGTGCTTGCAGCGCGACGAGAAGCGGGCCAAGGATAGTCGCCGAGACGCTCGGAGCATTCATTCGTCGCCGCGGCGCTGCGCACGGCCAGCCAAGAAGTCCTCTGGCTCGAGGTAGAACGGGTTGTGCAGGATCTGGCCCCGCACGACCATCATCGGATGGACCGTGAGAATGTCGAAGATGGTGCTGCCGTCGAAGCGACGCGTGTCGTATTGGCACAGTGCAGTCACGTCAACCGAGCGCGTCAGGATGTTGATGCGAGCCTCGTACTCGATGAGATCGTCCATCGGCACGTCCATGCGGTCAGACCAAGTCATCTCACCCGTGGCCCGGTACCCGACGTATCCCTCCTCGGCGCTGGCCAGGTATCCATTCGCGAGTGTCTGCAGCATCCGGTCCACGACGAACCTGCCATCAGGGCAGTACACGTCCGCCGCGACGGCAATCTCAAGATGGGCCGGGTCCCGCCCTTCGGGGCCGACAACGCCCAAGTCTCGGAACTCATCCCACAGCTCCTGCGGTGACACGGTATCGGCGAAGTAACTGACCTTCTCGCCCGCGGCAAGACCGGACTCGACGTACTGCGCCAGCACACCCTTGCGCTCACTGTCGTCGCCGAAGATCAGGCACATGTGCGTCCCCGCGGGATACAACTCCTCATCAAAGCCGAGTGAAACCTCGCGGTGAACCGCAGAAACGCCTGCACCATGCATGAATCCAGCATGACACGACCCCACTATCGATGACTCGTCTTGTACCCGTATGTGGCTTAAGCCCGGATCCACCGAAGGGTGATGGGGATTTGACCTCGCCATGAGGATGAACTGCCGCCACGATTGTCAGCGTCACGGCTGGGGCGCGAGCTGCCCGGAGCAGGGCGACGGGTCGGAAGCTAGCTAGCTGTCCCAAGGCCAGACGGAATGCGCCTCGATTCGGAAAGTGGAAGGATGGGAGGCAAGTCACCTGAGGTGGGGGCTCCGATGGCAATCGAGCGAGATCCAGGTGCCGACATCGACTTCCGTGATTCAGGCTATGCGCGCAGCCTGATCGAGGCGAGCCTCGATCCGCTGGTCACGATCGGGGTCGACGGCAGGATCATGGACGTCAACGCGGCGACGGTCCAGGTCACGGGGCAGGCGCGGCAGGCGCTGATCGGCAGCGACTTCAGCGACTACTTCACCGACCCGGAGCGGGCCCGCGCCGGCTACCTGCAGGCCTTCGACCAGGGCCAGGTCACCGACTACCCGCTGGCCATCAGGCATGTCTCGGACGCCTTGACCGAGGTCCTCTACAACGCTGCGGTCTACCGGCACGCCGACGGCGAGGTCGCGGGCGTGTTCGCGGCGGCCCGCGACGTCACCGAGCAGCGGCGGATCAGCGATGCGTTGGCCCTGAGTGAGGAGCGTTTCCGGCTGGTCGCCGAGAACACGGAGGGCGTGGTCCTGCTGGTGTCGCTTTCCGGCGAGGTGACGTGGGCGTCGCCCTCCGTCGAGCGCACGCTGGGCTACACGGCCGACGAGGCGTTGACGATGACCGGTGCATCGTTGGTCCACCCGGACGACCTGTCGCTGGCGCAGGCATTGTGGGCCTCGCCGCCCGGCGGGGAGGCGGTCGAACGGGAGGTTCGCGTGCGCCGCAAGGACGGGCAGTATCGATGGATGCTGGCCTCGGCCCGGTGGGCAACGGACCCCTCGGGGGCCGTGGTCGGGCGGGTGGACACCCTTCGCGACGTCCACAAAGCCGTCCTTGCCCGGCAGGAGATCGCGCGCAGCGAGCATACGCTGCGTACCGCCATGAACGCCGCGCCGCAGGGCATGGCGTTCGTGGGCCTGGATGGCCGTTTCATGGGCGCCAACGAGGCCTTGCGGCACCTGCTGGGGCGGTCGCAGGAATGGCTCGACGGGCATTGGGTCTCCGACCTGTTCACCGCTGCCGGGCTCGAGCGGGACCTCGGTATCCGCGCGAGGCTGCTCAGCGGTGACGCCGAGTTCGACATCCATGACTGCGAGCTGGTGACCGCGAGCGGGGCGGCCAGGCCGATCATGCATTCGATCGGCCTGGTGCGCGGCGAGGACGGCCAGCCGCTGTTCTACGTGTCGCAGTACCACGACGTCACCGAGGAACGGCGCACCCAGGCGTCCCTGGTGGAGGCCCAGCGGATGGCGCACGTGGGCAGCTGGCGCATGGACGTCGCGAGCGGTCGAGTCGTCTGGACCCTCGAGCTGTACCGCATGCTGGGACTGGACCCCGGCCAGCCGCCGCCGGACTACGAGGAGCACGGCAAGCTGTTCGCCCCCGAGAGCTGGGCGAGGCTGAGCACGTCCTTAGCACACACGCAGGAGACGGGCGAGCCATACGAGCTGGAACTGGAGATCGTCAGGCCCGATGGGACCCGGGGCTGGATGCTCGTGCGCGGTGAAGCGGTGCGCGGCCCGAGCGGGGCCATCGTCGCGTTGCAGGGCGTGGCGCTGGACATCACCGGGCGCAAGCGCGACGAGGCCGCGCTGCGCCAGCTGGCCACGCACGACTCGCTGACCGGGCTGCCGAACCGGTTCGAACTCCTAGGCGAGATCAAGCGAGCGCTGCATGTCAGCCGTCGCGAGACGTCCATCACGGCCGTGCTCATGGTCGACCTGGATCGCTTCAAGAACATCAACGACACGCTTGGGCACAGCGCCGGCGACGAGGTGCTGCAGGCGGCAGCCCAGCGCATCACGGACTGCGTGCGCGGCGGGGACCTCGTCGCCCGCCCCGGCGGCGATGAGTTCGTGATCGTCCTGCGAGACCTCGCCGATCCCCAGGCAGCCAGGTCCGTCGCCGAACGGATCCTGGACGCGTTCCGGGTGCCCTTCAAGCACCACGACGCCGAGCTGGTGACCACCGCCAGCATCGGCATCGCCTTCTCCGACGCCGCATCGGAGGAGGACGACCTGGTGCGCGAGGCCGACATCGCCATGTACGCCGCCAAGGAGGGCGGGCGCGACAGGACCGTGGAGTTCAGCGAGGGGATGCGCGCGATCGTCGAGAGCCGCATGATCGCCGAGGTCGAGCTGCGCCATGCCCTGGAACGCGGCGAACTCGACGTCTGGTACCAGCCCGAGGTCGACTTGGGCACAGGATCGGTGGTGGCCGTGGAAGCCCTGCTTCGCTGGCACCACCCTGACGGCGGGGTCCGCTCGGCGTCCACGTTCATCGAGGTTGCCGAGGAGACCGGCCTGATCCTGGGCATGGGCGACTGGGTCATGAGGACAGCCTTCGCCCAGGCGGCCACGTGGGCCAAGGAGCTTCCCGATCGGCATCTGACGACTCGCATCAACCTGTCCGCCCTTCAACTGTCCGAGTCGACCTTGCTGGCAACGCTCGATGAGCTGCTGGCATCGGGAGGCCTGGATCCCGCCCGCCTGTGCTTCGAGATCACCGAGACCGTGCTGCTTGCCGGCTCGTCCACGGTGCGCGAGAACCTGGCCGGGATACATGAGCGCGGCTTCTGCGTTGCCATCGATGACTTCGGCACGGCGTACGCATCGCTCGCATCCTTGCGGGACCACCACGTCGACGTCATCAAGATCGATCGCAGCTTCATCTCGTCGCTGACTGTTGATCCCCACGACAGGCTCCTGGTGGCAAGCATCCTGGCGATGGGACTGACGCTGGGGATCGATGTCGTGGCCGAGGGCGTGGAGCGAGACGATCAGGCGTCCGCACTGCGAGGCATGCGGTGCCGGACCGCGCAAGGATTCCTGTATTCGCAAGCCGTGCCAGCGAGCGAAATTCCCGCGCTCCTCGATACGTGCTTCGCGATTGCCGCAGGTTGAGTTGGCACGTCAACCGACCTTGAGCAGCTGCTCGCCGAGCGCGGCATCGAGGCCGACCACGTCGTCCTCTGGCGCGGGGCCCAGCAATTCACGCGGGTGCTGACCGGCGCGGCCCGACCTTGGCGCACGGGATCGATGGCTGGGTTGAAGGCGAACCGCAGGTCGTGCATGCACGTGGCCCGGATCTCGGTACTACCCGCCGACCCGGTGCGGCGTGATCGGTCTTCCGGCGGGACCTGCTATTCCTTCGAGCGTTATGCGACCGTTATGAGCTGGCAAGCCCCAGGTCGATCGCGCCTTCGAGGTCGTCAACCGGTCCTGGTCGCGCCCACAGGTAACCCTGTCCGCGCTGGCACCCGAGGCGGCGAAGGTACGCGGCCTGCTCGGGTTCCTCGACTCCCTCCGCGACGATGCGCAGGTGCAATGCACCCGCCAGTCCCACGATCGCGTTGACGATCGCCTGGCTGCGGTCGTCGGTGAGCATCTGGGCAACGAAGGACTGGTCGATCTTGAGTTCGTCGACGGGCAGGGTCGCGAGACGGCTCAGGGCGCTGTATCCGGTCCCGAAGTCGTCCACCGAGATCCGTACCCCGGTTGCCCGGATGAGTTCCAGTTCCGCTCCCAGCGATTCACGCGCGGACTCCAAGACGGTCTCGGTAATTTCCACGACCAGCTTGGTCGCCGGGGCGGCCGCACCCTCAAGGGCTCGCCTCACCTGCTCGGCCAGGTCGCCTCGATCGAGCAGGGACGTGGAGACATTGACGTGGAGGGAAGGGCAGTCGTCTCCCCAGCGAAGCCACCAGCCCGCGAGGCTGTCGCAGGGCCGCCCCAGGATCCTGCCCTCGAGGTTGTGCGTGCCGAGAACCTCGTCCGCGTCACGCTGCGAGTAGGTATTCGTGGATGACACCACCGATCCGATCACGTCGGCGGACGCGGACTGCGTCGAGGTCGTGAACCGGCGCGGGTAGCTGCTTGAGCGGCGCAGCCTGCTGCAGCGAGCGGTGCGGCCGATGCTCGTTATGGTGGGTCTCGTACTCACGCAGCACCTGGAGCAGGTGGTGTTGGTTCCAGATCAGCGTCTGGTCCAGCAGCTCGCGGCGACAGCCGCCGATCCACCGTTCCATGATCGCGTTCGCCCGTGGAGCTCGAACGGGACTGCGCAGGATCTTGATCCCGGCGCCGGTGAACACCGCATCCCAGGCCGCCGTGAACTTCGTGTCCCGATCGCGCAGCAGGAACTTCACGCTGCCCAGGTGCCCGTCGAGGTCCATCAGCAGGTTCCGGGCCTGCTGGGTCACCCAGGCGTTGTTCGGGTGCGCGGTCACGCCAAGGATCCGGATCCGCCGGGTCGCGTGCTCGACGACCGCCAGGACGTAGGCCGTGCTTCCATCGAGCAGGTCCACGTGGAAGAAGTCGGTGGCCAGGATCGCTGCGGCCTGGCCGTGCAGGAACTGCGCCCACGTTGCCCCGGTGCGTCGGGGAGCGGGCGAGATACCCGCCCGATGCAGGATCTCCCAGACTGTCGACGGCGCCAACGGCAGACCCAAGCCGGCGAGCTCCCCGTGAATACGCCGGTAGCCCCAGGCCGGGTTCTCCCGAGCCAGACGCAACACCAGCCCCGTGACGTTGCGGTGGGTCGGCGTCCGTCCCGGTCGCGACGGCTTCGACTTCGCCGCCCACCGCCGCCGGACGATGTCGCGATGCCAGCGCAACACCGTCTCCGGCGAGACGATCATCGGCAACCCCGCCCGGCGGGGCCGCGGAATCACCCCCAGCAACGCCGCCAGCAGCGCCCGATCAGCCC
The DNA here is from genome assembly GCA_030645495.1 of Actinomycetota bacterium. Taxonomy (GTDB): domain Bacteria; phylum Actinomycetota; class Acidimicrobiia; order Acidimicrobiales; family Ilumatobacteraceae; genus UBA668. The sequence goes on along the minus strand of JAUSLV010000017.1, from coordinate 1,153 downwards.
AGGTCATCCTCGGTCGGGGCGGAGCCGCATGCCATTGCAGAACCGTGCGCTGATGGCGCAGCAGCAGGATCTCCGCTGACTTCCACGACTGTTCGCGCGCAGATAAGCGCACCCAACCGAACAGACGCGTGGCGAACAGGTACACCAGTCGCAAGCACACGAGGAAAGATCATCTCAGACCCCTCGGCAACCCGCTTCCACGCGGCGTGCACGGCCCGGATGACGTATTCGGCACCCACAACGTGTGACTGTGGCCTTGGCTCGTCGTCCTGAACGCAGCGCCGCGGTGATTGCCATGCCCACTCCCCTCGCCGTCCTGCCGCCCGACGGCGACCGTGAATGGACCCTTACTCGATCAACGCGATTGCCCTCCGCGTGTCACACATTCGCGTCCGGGAGAGCAGTCGCGTCCCTACCCGGTCAACGGTGTTGCCCCCTCGGTACCTCGCATTCCGGCGGACAGTGGGCGCGGGAGCACGTTGGACTTGTCCGAGCGGCCGTGCCGACCTAGGCGCTCGATGGATCGCCCGCGGCCGGTCCCCGGAACCGTCTGACTGGCCTCAAGAGCGCTTCAGCAATTCGGCGCTTGCGGAGATCCGCAACAACCGAGTCGGCGGAAACCTCCAGTGCAGGGCGACACCGGGAACAAGGAGGACCAATGCTCCAACTCGGCCGCCATGCCCCTCCGACGAAGACAGAAGCAGAATGCTCGCAGGCGACCCGACTAGAGCGGCGACGCGCGCGTGATGACAATGGACGCATGGCCCATTACCGCACCACCTACAACCCAGCTACCCGCGAGCACATCCAGTACACCGTGACCGGCCTGGAGTCGAACGGTGCCGTGGTGCGATACCGCTGGGTCTCTGAACCTGGTGGAAGCATCGTTGAGCACACGCACCCAGGCAGCGCCGAGGTCTTCACGATCCTGGACGGCGAGGCTACGTTCACGATCGGGAACGAGACGGTCGTTCTGACGGCCGGCCAGACCGCGGTCGTTCCGCCAGGTACCGTGCATAGCGAAGCCAACGTCAGTGGGCAGCTCGTCCGAGGAGTGGTGGAGCTCACGCCTGCCGCCCGCACCGCCGAGCTGCACGACGTACTCGCCGGCATCTCCACCGACCTGCCCCACACTGCCGCCGGGGCGCCGCGT
>JAUSLV010000016.1 GCA_030645495.1 Actinomycetota bacterium | reverse complement strand
GCCCTGGACGCTCGCCGTGGTCTTGCCGAGACGGTCCTTGATGGTGGGACGGGGGGTTTCGTCGATGATCTTTGCCACTGTTGTTCCTTTACAGCCGCATGCCGTAGGCGTAGCCGTGGTTGTTGGTCCGGGTGTGCGAATCGCCGGTCCCGACAGGAGCTCCTGCCTTGCCGAGGATGATCACGCCCGTCGGGCAGCGATCGACACACAGTTGGCACCGTGTGCAGATGTCGTCATCGATGATGAACAGGACGTTGTCGCTGGGGTCGAGCCCCGGCTTCTCGGTGTTGCTGGCGTCGGCGATCGCGTCGGGCGACACCATGTGGATGCACTTCCACGGGCAGATGTCGACGCAGCCCTCGCACATGATGCATTCCGTCTGGTCGATGTGGATGAACTGCTTCGGCTTGACGGCCTTCGACAGGTAGTCCGCGTCGACCTCGACGAGTTGGTACTCGTCGGTGTACGGCATCATCGGTGGGTTGGCATCGGTCTTCGCCATGCTCAGCTCTTCTTCACCAGCGGGCGGCCGAAGGTGCTGGTGGCCAGCTCGGTGCTGGGCTTGCCGTCGCCACGCTTCTGCCAGACGCCCCAGAGGAAGATCATCAGGCCGAAGTACCACACGTGGATGACGACCACGACGATGTCGCGAACTGCTTCGTACGACATGTGAAAGGGCCAGTTGCCGCCGAGCGCCTTCGGCTTGAAGATGTCGCCGGGGCCGTAGATGATGAGGTTCTTGCTCCAGCCCAGCTCACCGTCGGCGTGGGCGATGAACTTGTCGGGCACGATGCCGAAGCCCACGAACATCAGGCCGAAGACGTAGACGGAAGCCAGCATGGCCTCGCCCCACGAGGTGGGCGTGCCCTTCGGCCGGCGCTTTGCGTAGGGGATGACGACCAGTGCCCCGATCGTGGTGAGCAGGAACGAGAACAGGAAGGCCTGGTTCATGCCCGGCCACTTCAGTGGGTTGGTTTCGAATGCAATCAGCAACTCCGCTGCCCTTCCTCGTGAACTGCTGCACAAACTGTAGCCACCAGACCCCAGGTGAATACCAGTTCGTCCGCGAGAACGCGGCACGAGGGCTCGTGGACAGCTGTCACTGCTTCGGTCTACCACGCGGTGCAGCCGCGCGCCGCTCCCGTTGTGAACTCGTGCACGCACTCGCTGCGCGGACGTGGGCGCGACGTCATCGCGTGGCGAAGTGCAGCCCTCGGATTTCCCGAATGCAGCCCTCTGGCGTCTATCGTTCACGACGTGACCGAGATTCCCGAGCACCTGCTGAAGCGCAGCCAGGCGCGCCGTGGCGCTGCTGGCGACGCCGCCGCCCCCGCTGCTGCTGCCACTCCTGCCGTTCCGAATGCCGCCGCACCCGCAGTGGCCGCACCCAAGGCACCGGCCGTGCCCGCCGGCCCGCCGCCGGCCAAGCCCGACATCCCGGTGGTTGCCGCCTACAAGGCGCGCAAGAAGATCCCGGTGTGGGCCATGCTCACGCTCAGCATCCTGCCGGTCTGGATGTTCATGTACGTGCTGGCCCTGAAGCCCGTGGTGGCCAAGGCCACCGGCCCGCTGGGCGCCGGCACCAAGGTGTACGCCGGCAACTGCGGCTCGTGTCACGGGGCAGGCGGCGAAGGCGGCGTCGGCTACGCGTTCACCGGTGGCTCCGTCACCACCACCTTCCCCCACATCGAAGACCAGCTGCGCTGGGTCAAGCTGGGCAGCGCCGCCTACGTCGCCGCCGGCGTGCAAGTCGCGGGCGACCCCAACCGCGAGGGCGGCGCCCACGTCGCCGGCGCCTCCGGTGTCATGCCCGCGGCCGCAAGCGGCCTCGGGCTCACCGACGTCGAGATCCTCGCTGTGGTGTGCCACGAGCGCTTCGACCTCGCCGGTGCTGCCGAAGACAGCGAGGAGTTCCTCGCCTGGTGCAGCCCCGAGTCGGAGATCTACCTCGCGCTCGAGGCCGGCACGGCCACCTTCGACAACCTCCACGAGCAGTTCGAGGGCGTGATGGCGATCGGCAGCGTGCCGCTGCCCGGTTCCGGCCCCACCGGAGCCTGAGCCAGTCACCGCCGACCAGCAGCATCCCGGTGCGGCAATGCTCGACACCGGCGACACCGGCGACAGTGGCGGCAGCGACAGTGGCGGCAGCGACATCGTCGATCAGATCTTGAGGTGGCCGCTTCCGCGAGGAAGCGGCCACACTTGCTTCCCGTGACCGACACAGCGTCCACCCCCGACCCCGCCGACGAACCTTCGGGCACGGCGCCCGCCACCACCGAGGTGCTCGTGATCGGTGGTGGCCCCGCCGGCGCCGCGGCCGGCTACTGGTTGGCCCGTGCCGGCCACGACGTCACCATCGTCGAGCGCAAGACCTTCCCGCGCGAGAAGACCTGCGGCGACGGCCTCACTCCGCGGGCGGTGTACCAGCTGCAGGAGATGGGCCTCACCGAGGCGTTGTTGCCGTACCACCGCTACCACGGGCTGCGCGCCACCGGCATGGGCCGCGAGCTCGAGCTGCAGTGGCCCAGTCACTCCATCTATCCGCAGCACGGTTACGTCGTGCGCCGTCGCGACCTCGATCAGATGGTGGCGCTGAACGCGGAGGCCGCCGGCGCCACGCTGCTCCAGGGCCACGAAGCCGTGCAGCCCATCGTCGACCGCGGGTTCGTGCGCGGCGCCACCGTGCAGAGCAAGTACGGCCCCGCCCGCGACATCCACGCCAAGTACGTGGTGGTGGCCGACGGCGCGAACAGCCGCTTCGGCCGCGCGCTGGGCACCTTCCGCACCCGCGAGTGGCCGTACGGCACCGCCATCCGCACCTACTGGCAGTCGCCCAAGCACGACGACCCGTGGATCGAATCGGCCCTCGACGTGAAGGACCGCAACGGCAACCCGATGCCCGGCTACGGCTGGATCTTCCCGGTGGGCGACGGCACGGTGAACATCGGCGTCGGCCTGCTGTCCACGTTCCGCGACTTCAAGAGCGTCAACACCACCCACCTGCTGGACGCGTACGCCCACCAGGTGGCCGAGCGGTGGCAGATCGACCCCGGCAACCCGGAGGTGAAGGCCACCAGCGGCCGCATCCCGATGGGCGGATCCGTGGGGCCCAAGGCCGGCCCCAGCTACCTCGTCGTCGGCGATGCCGCCGGCAGCGTCAACCCGTTCAACGGCGAAGGCATCGACTACGCCTACGAGACCGCCCGGATGGCGGCACAGGTGCTGCACGAGGCGCTCGTCAACAACGACCCGGCGGCGCTGCAGCAGTACACCCGCATGCTCGACGACGAGTACGCCGACTACTTCAAGGTGGCCCGCCTGTTCGCCCGCGTCATCGGCCGGCCGGCGCTGATGCGCGAGCTCACGCGCGTGGGCATGCACAGCCGCACGTTGATGGAGTGGGTGCTGCGCATCATGGCCAACCTGCTCCGGGAAGACGAGAAGGGCCCCGCCGAGCTGGCCTACAAGGCCGCGGCCAGGCTGGTGAAACTGGCACCCAACGCCTGACGCCCCACCCACTGGCGGCACCACCCGTCGACCAGCGAGCGGATGCGTGGGAACATGGTGCCCGCTCGTCACTGAGGAGGGTGCCCCCGATGCCGTTCACCACCGGCTTCAACCACGTCGCGACGCTGACCCCGGATCTCGACCGGCTGGTGGCCTTCTATGCCGCCGTGTTCGAGGCGACGAAGCAGTTCGAGATGGACGCCACCCCCGACCATCCGCGGATGATCATCCTCGACGTCGGCGGCGGGGCGGCGCTGAACATCTTCGAGGTCGCCGCCGGCGAGATCATCGGCGAGCGCACACGTCAGGGCGGGCGCGGCGCGATCGACCACTACGCGCTGGCGGTCGATTCGCTGGGCGCGCTGGAGACCACTCGCGACCGGCTGGTTGCCGCCGGCGCCGAAGTCGGCGAGATCCAGCGGCTGGGCCCCGAGTGGTCGCTGTTCTTCCGCGACCCCGACGGGATGGAGCTGGAGATCTGCTGCTCGGCCGAGGGCTGACGCCCAGGGCCCGGCGAGATCAGAGCGTGGCGAGCAGGGCCGACGGTGCGGTGAACAGCACGTCGGTGGCCGGCGTCGGGGGCAGCAGCTCGCACGCCGCCTCGGCACGTGCCGCCCACTCGCGGGCAACGGCCATCGACGACGTCACGCCGCCGTTCGAGCGCACGATGGACAGCGCCTTCTCCCGCTCGGCGCCGTCGAGCGGCTTGCCCAGCAGGGCCAGCAGCTCGACTGCGGCGACACCCCCGGCCTGCAGCGTGCGCAGCACCGGCAGCGTGTACACGCCCTGCACCATGTCGTGGCCGGCCGGCTTGCCCAGCTGCTCGTCGGTGGCGGTGATGTCGAGCAGGTCGTCGACGATCTGGAACACCATGCCGAACGCCTCGCCGTACTCGGTGAGCGCATCGATGACCGGCCGCTCGAACCCTGCCACCAAGCCGCCGATGCGGGCCGCGGTCGCGTAGAGCGAGGCGGTCTTGCCGCTGATGCTGCTGGCGTAGCTGGCCTCGGGCCGGGCCGCGTTGTAGGTGTGGCGCAGCTCTTCGATCTGCCCTTCGCACAGGCGGCCGATCGTGCGCGCCAGCAGGCCGGCAACCTCGGTGCCCAACGAGGCCGCGATCTCCGACGCCCGCGACAGCAGGAAGTCGCCGGCGAGGATGGCCTGAAGGTTGCCCCACTTGGCGTTCACCGTGTCGACGCCGCGGCGCGTGTCGGCCTCGTCCATCACGTCGTCGTGGTACAGCGAACCGGTCTGCACCAGCTCGCACGAGATGCCTCCCTGCACCGACCGCTCGTGCAGCTCGGCATCCGCGGCGCCGGCCACCTGGGCCGCCACCACGGTGAGGATCGGACGAAGTCGCTTGCCACCGGCCACGATGAGGTGCGAGGCGATCTCGCTGAGGTACGGGTCGGGGGTCTGCACCGACTCCTTCAGCGCCGCTTCGATCCGCGCCAGATCCGCAGCGTGCGAGGGCAGCGCGAACATCGGGGCGGATGACACGCTGGCAAGGTTAGGGCAACAGAGGGGTGCCTCCCAACGGAACACCCGAATCGCCGATCCAATCGCCGGTGGCGTACTTGCCGAGCGCGAACAGGATGATGTCGTCGTCCATGTCGTAGAACGTGAACTTCGGCCACACGTGCGGCACGCCTTCGAGCTGCACGAGGCGCACCACAGTGTTGTCGGTGCAACCCCACCACGTGGTGGTGGTGCGTGCTTCGTACGTCTCGATCATTGGCTCTGCCGGACAGTCGACAACACTGCTGCGCCACATGTCGGTGATCCCAGCAGCCGTTCGCGAACCCAGGCTCTGGTCGAGCGAACCGCCGAAGGCCAACATCGACTGCGACGCGCGACCGCACGACGACGAGATCCAGCCAGCTACCACGACGACGCCGGTGAACAGCTCGGGGTATGCACAGCCGGCCGTGATGGCCATGCCGCCCCCGTTCGAGACGCCGATCGCGAGCACGGTGGTGGAGGTGAGACCCGCCGCTCGGGCGGCGGCCATCGCGGCCTCGATGTACGGCTTGTCGTTGATGCCTTTGGTGTCGGCCGGCTCGCAGCAGCCGTTGTTGACCCGCCATGAACGGGTGGGTACCGGCTCACCCGACAGCCACAGCACGTGCACACCGGCAGCGGCGTACATCACGTCGAGGTCGGATCGGCTCTGGACGTTCTGGATGCAACCGTGCTGGCCGTGGAACACCACCAGAAGCGGCGCCGCCGGATCGGCCGCACGCTGGAGGCTGGTGGGCCGATTTGGATAGTCGGGCATGGCCAGCAGCTCGCCTGCGATCGGAACGTCGGCGGCCTGGGGGCACAGCACGGTTTCGTCCTCGGGGATCGCGCCGATATGACGGCCGGGGATCGCCTGCAGGTCGAAGACGGTGGTCGTGGTGGTAGGTGCCGCCGTGACGGGAGGCACGGTGCTGGCCGACGTGGGCAGACCGGACAGGGCCAGCGTGGTGGAGGTCGAGTCGGGTGCGGCCGACGACGCGCTGGTGCACCCCACCGTGAGCGCCGCGAGGGCAACCAAACCGAGCCCACGTAGGTTCACCGCTGCAACCACCTTCCGTACCGACTCGTCCCGTCAGGCTACCGAGGGGTCGGGAGGGCTGCAATGCGATGTGCCGTCCGCGCAACGACCGATACACTTCCGCCATGTTTGAACGCTTCACCGATCGGGCTCGTCGGGTGGTCGTGCTGGCGCAGGAAGAAGCTCGCCTGCTGAACCACAGCTACATCGGCACCGAGCACATCCTCCTGGGCCTCATCCACGAGGGCGAGGGCGTCGCCGCCAAGGCGATGGAATCGCTGGGAATCTCGCTCGAAGCCGTGCGCAGCCAGGTCGAAGAGATCATCGGCCAGGGCGGCTCGTCGCCGTCGGGCCACATCCCCTTCACCCCCCGCGCCAAGAAGGTGCTCGAGTTGTCGCTGCGCGAAGCGCTGCAGTTGGGCCACAACTACATCGGCACCGAGCACATCCTGCTCGGCCTCATCCGCGAGGGCGAGGGCGTCGCCGCCCAGGTGCTCGTCAAGCTGGGCGCCGATCTCAGCCGCGTGCGCCAGCAGGTCATCCAGCTGCTGTCGGGCTACCAGGGTGGCCAGGGCAAGGGTGGCGAGCCCGCCCCCGGCGCCGCGGCCGCAGCCGGCGCGCCGAAGGAAGAGGCCGGCGACAAGGGCAACAGCCAGATCCTCGACCAGTTCGGCCGCAACCTCACTCAGCTCGCTCGCGAGAAGAAGCTCGACCCGGTGATCGGTCGCACCCGCGAGATGGAACGGGTGATGCAGATCCTCAGCCGCCGCACCAAGAACAACCCGGTGCTGATCGGCGAGCCGGGCGTCGGCAAGACCGCGATCGTGGAGGGCCTTGCCCAGAAGATCGTCAGCAACGACGTGCCCGACACGCTGCGCAACAAGCAGCTGTACACGCTCGATCTCGGCGCCCTCGTCGCCGGCAGCCGCTACCGCGGCGACTTCGAAGAGCGGCTCAAGAAGGTGCTCAAGGAGATCCGCACTCGCGGCGACATCATCCTGTTCATCGACGAGATCCACACGCTCGTCGGCGCCGGCGCCGCTGAAGGCGCGATCGATGCGGCCAGCATCCTCAAGCCGATGCTCGCTCGCGGCGAGCTGCAGACCATCGGCGCCACCACCACCGACGAGTACCGCAAGCACCTCGAGAAGGACGCCGCGCTCGAGCGCCGCTTCCAGCCCGTGAAGGTGGAAGAGCCCACGCTGGCGCACACCATCGAGATCCTGAAGGGTGTTCGCGAGAAGTACGAAGCGCACCACCGGGTCACGATCACCGACCAGGCGATCGTCGCCGCGGCCAACCTCGCCGATCGCTACATCAGCGATCGCCACCTGCCCGACAAGGCGATCGACCTGATCGACGAGGCCGGCAGCCGCCTGCGCATCAAGCGCATGGCCACCCCGCCGGATCTGAAGGAACTCGACGTCAAGCTCACCGACGTGCAGGAGGCCAAGAAGCGCGCCGTGGAAGAGCAGCGCTTCGAGGAAGCCGGCCGCCTGCGCGACCAGGAGAAGAGCCTGCTCGAGGAAAAGTCCGCCAAGGAACTCGAGATCAAGGCCAGCGGCGTCGATCTGTTCGACGAGGTCGACGAGGAAGCAATCGCCGAGGTGCTCAGCATCTGGACGGGCATCCCGGTGTTCAAGCTCACCGAGGAAGAGACCGCCAAGCTGCTCAACATGGAAGGTGAGCTGCACAAGCGGATCATCGGCCAGGAGAACGCCATCCGCGCCGTCAGCCAGAGCGTGCGCCGCACCCGCGCCGGCCTCAAAGACCCGAAGCGCCCCAGTGGCTCGTTCATCTTCCTCGGGCCCACGGGCGTGGGCAAGACCGAGCTGGCCAAGACGCTGGCCGAGTTCCTGTTCGGCGACGAGCAGTCGCTGATCTCGCTCGACATGTCCGAGTACATGGAGAAGCACACCGTCAGCCGCTTGGTGGGTTCGCCCCCCGGCTACGTGGGCTACGAAGAGGGCGGCCAGCTCACCGAAGCCGTGCGGCGCAAGCCGTTCAGCGTGGTGCTGTTCGACGAGATCGAGAAGGCCCACCCCGACGTGTTCAACACGCTGCTCCAGATCCTGGAAGAGGGCCGTCTCACCGACAGCCAGGGCCGCACGGTCGACTTCCGCAACACGGTGTTGATCATGACCAGCAACCTCGGTTCCAGCGACCTGCGCAAGGCCAACGTCGGCTTCACCAAGGGCGATGCGGCCATGAACTACGAGCGCATGAAGGACAAGGTCACCGAGGCGCTGAAGGGCCACTTCCGCCCCGAGTTCCTCAACCGCGTCGACGAGATCATCGTGTTCCACGAGCTGGCCCGCGGCGAGGTCATGCAGATGGTCGATCTCATGACCAAGCGTCTCACCGGTCAGCTGGAAGGCCAGGGCCTGGGCATCGAGCTCACCCAGGCCGCAAAGGAACTGCTGGCCGAGAAGGGCTACGACCCGCAACTGGGCGCCCGCCCGCTGCGTCGCGCGATCCAGCGGATGATCGAAGACGTGCTCAGCGAGAAGATCCTCTACAAGGAGTTCCACGCGGGCGAGATCATCGTCGTCGACACAGAAGACGACCCCGATCGCCCCGGCGACAAGAAGCTGAAGTTCACCGCGGTCGAGGGCTTCCAGCCGCCGCCCGTGGTCGAGCTGGCGTCGACCGGTGCGCCCGAGGCCACCGAGCCGCCCAGCCCCACCGAGTAACTGCGCTATTCTCCCGCCGCGACAACCACATAGCGGGAGGTTCTTCCAGTGAGTGCAGTTTCCCTTGACATCGAGTACACGAGCCCACGAAATCGGCTCACCAACGCGTTCCGACTGCTGTGGGCGATTCCGCATCTCATCATCGTGAGTGCCCTCAGCCGTCTGGCTCAGATGTTGGGGCTCGTGCAGTGGTTCATCGTCGTGTTCACCGGCAAGCGCAATCGCTCGCTGTGGGATCTCTCCCGCGGATGCATCGATTGGGAAGTCAGGGCGTACGCCTACGCGGGGATGATGTACGACACGTACCCGAACTTCGGCTTCGAGAAGAAGGACGAGCCGGTCGCGTTCGTCCTCGACTGGGACGACGCCCCGGCCAATCGGCTCAGCGTTGGGCTGCGGCTCATCTACGCCATCCCCGCGATCCTGCTGATGATCCTCGTCGCCATCGCCGCGATCTTCGTCGGCATCGGCACCTGGTTCGCGATCCTGTTCACCGGCAACCAGCCGCGGGGCATGTTCGACTTCTTGTTGAAGGCCCAGCGCTACGGCTCCCGCGTGAGCGCCTACCTCTACCTGCTCACCGACACGTACCCCAAGTACGCGTAACCGGCTGGCAGAATGGTGCGATGCAACGCGCCATTCTCCTCCTCGCCGCCGCGCTCACACTGACGGCCTGCAAGGTCGAGGCATCGGTCAATGTGACGATGCAACCCGACGGCAGCGGCAGCATCGCGCTGACGGTCACGGCGGACCGCGAGGTCGTCGACCAGGCACCTGGCCTGGCCGACGACCTGCGCTTCGACGACGCCACCGCGGCGGGCTGGCTGGTCACGGCACCTGCCCCGACGGCCGACGGCGGCCTGCAGGTGGTGCTGACCCATGAGTTCGCCACCGCTGAAGAGGCCACGGCCCTGCTGCGGTCGCTGAACGGTGCAGGTGGGCCGCTGCACGAGGTGGCGATCACGCAGAACGTCACCGACAACGACATCACCACCGCGCTCACCGGCGTGTTGAAGGTCGATGGTGGCCTCGATGCCTTTGCCGACCCCGACGTGCTCGCCGCGATCGGCGGCACGCCGTACCTCGACGATGTCACTGCCGCCGGGCTCGACCCCAACAGCGTCGTCACCTTCCGGCTGACCGCCGATCTGCCCGGCAAGATCACCAAGTCGGGCGTCGGAACGACACCAGCAACCGGCGACGGGCTGGAGTGGACCGTACCGATGGACGGCACCCCGGTCGACCTCTCGTCGGTGTTCGTGCAGGCGCAGGGCCAGGCGTCCAGCGGGTGGGGGCTGATCGCCACCATCGCGCTGATCCTGCTGGTGCTGTGGGTCATCGCCGCGACGGGGTTCATCGCCTTCGTCGCCAAGGCCCGCCGCCAGCGCGCCATGCGCCGCCCGGCCACCTGGCGCTGATCACCCACGCCACCGTGTAACACCCCCTGCGTAGGGTGCCGCGCATGGGCAAATCACGTGTCGTCTATCGCTGTACCGAGTGCGCCAGCGCCACCCCCAAGTGGGGCGGGCGCTGCGCCGTGTGCGAAGCATGGAACTCGCTGGTCGAAGAGACCGAGGGCGCGCCGGTGGCCGCGCCAACCGGCCCGTCGTCACCGGCGATGCCGATCGGCCAGGTCGACGCGCAGTGTTCGCAGCCACACCCCACCGGCATCGCCGAACTCGATCGCGTGCTCGGCGGCGGGCTGGTGCCCGGGTCGGTCACGCTGCTCGGGGGCGAGCCGGGCATCGGCAAGAGCACGTTGCTGCTGCAGTTGCTGGCCAAATGGCCACAGCGCACGCTGTACGTCAGCGCCGAAGAGAGCGCCCAGCAGGTGCGGCTACGCGCCGAGCGGCTCGATGCCGTGCGTCCCGAGCTGTGGCTGCTGCCCGAAACCTCGCTGCCCCACATCCTCGCGGCGATCGATGCGGTGCAGCCGCAACTGGTGGTGATCGACAGCATCCAAACCATCGCCGACCCTGCGGTGCCCTCGGCGCCGGGCAGCGTCGTGCAGGTGCGCGGCTGCGCGCACCGGCTCGTGGCCGAGGCCAAGCGTCGCAACCTTCCGGTGTTGATGGTGGGTCACGTCACCAAAGAGGGCGGGCTCGCCGGGCCACGGGTGCTCGAGCACATCGTCGACACGGTGCTCAGCTTCGAGGGCGACCGGCACCACTCGCTGCGCCTGCTGCGCGCCACCAAGCACCGCTTCGGCCCCACCAACGAGCTGGGTGTGTTCGCGATGGAGGGTGAGGGGCTGGTGGGCGTGCCCGATGCCAGCAGCCTGTTCCTCACCGACCGGCGCACCGGCGTGCCCGGCTCGGCCATCACGCCCACGCTCGAAGGGCAGCGGCCATTGCTGGTGGAGGTGCAGGCGCTCACCAACAAGGTGCATGCCACTGGCGTACCCCCACGGCGCAGCGCGCAAGGGCTCGATGGTGGGCGGCTGGCGCTGCTGCTGGCCGTGCTCGAACGGCGGGCGCGGATGGTGATGGGCGAGTTCGAGGTGTTCGCCTCGGCGGTCGGCGGTGTGCGCCTCACCGAACCGGGGGCCGATCTCGCGCTGTGCACCGCGCTCGTCAGCGCGCTCACCGAGCGGCCGCTGCTGCCCGAGGTGGTGGTGTTCGGCGAGGTCGGCCTGGCCGGCGAGGTGCGCCAGGTCGCCCATGCCGAGCGGCGCCTGGCCGAGGCTGCGCGCATGGGCTTCACCCGCGCCATCGTGCCTGCCAACTCGCCGCGCAGCACCACGGGCATTGCACTCACCCGCGTCGGCTCGGTCGCCGAGGCACTCGTCGCCGCCGGTCTGTCGGGTCGCGCCGGCTCGTAGACTCCTGCCATGCCGCTGCAGCCCACGCCCAACGACGCGTTGCATTCGGCCCTCGCCCGCGTGGCGCCGGGCACCGGCTTGCGCGACGGGATCGACCGCATCGTGCGCGCCAAGATGGGCGCGCTCGTGGTGGTGTCCGACGAGCCGAAGGTGCTGGCGATCTGCAGCGGCGGCTTCCTGCTCGACGCCGAGTACACCCCCCAGCGGCTCAGCGAGCTGGCCAAGATGGACGGCGCGATCATCGTCACCGACGACGGCACGCGTATCGCTCGAGCGAACGTGCACCTCGTCCCCGACCCCACGGTGCCCACTTCCGAAACCGGCACCCGCCACCGCACCGCCGAGCGTGTCGCGCTGTCGCTGGGCGTCCCGGTGATCAGCGTCAGCGAAGAGATGAGCGTCATCAACGTCTACGCGGGTGGCATGCGTCGCCAGCTGCAAGACATCGGTCGCCTGCTCGACCGCGCCAACCAGGCATTGCAAACGCTCGAGCGCTACAAGGAGAAGCTCGACGACGCCACCAGCGAGCTCACCATGCTCGAGATCGAAGACGTGGCCACCGTGCGCGATGTCGCGGCCGTGTTGCAGCGCGGCCAGATGGTTCGCCAGATCGCGGCCGAGATCGAGACCATGATCGTCGAGCTGGGCGTCGATGCCCGGTTGCTGCGTCTGCAGCTGGAGGAAGTGTTCAACTCGCTCAACGACGAGCTCGAACTGGTGCAGGCCGACTACCCCGCGCTCACCAACCCCGATGCCGTGCCGCCCGCCGGCGACGCTGCGGTCGCGCCGCGCGGATTGCGCCTGCTCAGCCGAGTGCCTCGCCTGGGGCAACAACACGCGTTCGCGATCGTCGACCATTTCGGTGAGCTGTCACGCCTCATGCGCGCCACGGCGGCCGAGATCGCCCACACACCCGGTGTCGATGCGCGCACAGCGCAGGCGGTGAAAGACACGCTCGACCGCCTCACCGAGTCGAGCATCCTCGATCAGTACATCTAGGCGGGGAAGTACCGGGTCTTCACCCCGGGCTGGCTGCCCTCGAACGTCACCAGCCCATCGGCCACCAGCTTCATCAGGTGTGCCAGCACGCTGCGCCCGGCAGCCCGGTAGAGCTTCTCGTTCACGCCCACGTACAGCCGCCGCACGATGTCGGGGATCAACGCCTCGCCGCCGCGCACCGCGGCCAGGATGTTCGCCTCGCGATCCAACCGGTGGGTGATGAACGCGTCGACGAACGGATGCACGTCGGTGATCGGCGCACCGTGCGTGGGCCACAGCGTGGCGGGCGCCAACGCCTGCACCTTGGCGAGCGAGGCGAGGTAGGCGCGCATGTCGCCATCGGGCGGGGCGATCACCGAGGTGCTCCAGCCCATGATGTGGTCGCCGGTGAACAACGCTCGCTGCTCCTCCAGGACGTAGCAGGTGTGGTTGCTGGTGTGGCCGGGAGTGTGCAGCGCGCGGATCGTCCACCCGTCGCCGCTCGCGGCCAGATCGCCGTCGGTGACGCGCCGGTCGGGTTCGAACGCGAGGTCGTGCCCCTCCTCGCCGTGCTCCTCCTCGGGCTCGGGTTCGTCGGGGTCCTTCTCGTGAGGTGCGTCGTCGTCGTCCACCCACGTCGCGTCCACCACGTGCGGCCCGAAACACACGGTGGGTGCCCCGGAGCGCTCGTGCAGCCACGCCGCCAGTGGCGAGTGGTCGGAGTGGCAATGGGTGACGAGGATCGCGGTAACGGTGTGACCCTCGAGTGCGGCGGCCAGGGCCTCGCGGTGCGAGACCAGCGTGGGGCCGGGGTCGATGACGGCCACCTCGCCGCTGCCGATGATGTAGGTGCCAGTACCGATCGCGGTGAACTTCGACGGGTTCTTGGCGATCACCCGGCGCACGTGCGGTGCCACCTGCTGCACTTCGCCGTAGCGCGGCTCGGGAGGGCTGACGAACGGGATGCTCATGGAGCAACCGCCCTGACGGTGCCGACCGTGCGACCGTGGCCCATGATCCGTATCTCCATCTGCTGCGTCACGGCGTTTGTGTCGACGCCCAGCTCGCGCAGGGCGGCCAGGATCACGGACGGGCGGGCGCGTTCGGCGCCGTCGGCGATCTTCAGCGCGAACGCACGGCCGTCGGGCAGCGCCCCGGCGAAGACCCCGTCGGCGCCGTCCTTGGCCAGCAGCCCGGGCACGCCGCGCATCAACACGGTGACGTCGCGCCGCTCACCGCCCACCATCTCCGGGTGTTCGGTCATCGCGGTGTACACCTGTGCACCGGCGTCGCCCGCAGCGCCGACAGCGATGGCGCGAAACGCCCGGGCCAGGCCGGCCAACGACATCGCGTGCGCCGGGGCGCCACAGCCGTCGACGCCGATGTGCGCGTGAGCCTCGCCACACAGTTCGTCGATCACGTCGGTGATCGCAACCTGCAGCGGGTGGTCGCCGGCGAGGTAGCCATCCGGCGGATCGGCGAGCGCCCATCCGTTGTGCACACAGGTGGCCAGCATTCCGCTGTGCTTGCCGCTGCAGTTCATGAGGAGCGGCGTGCCCTCTCCACCGGAGCGCAGCACGTCGCGGGCCGCGGCCTCGTCGATCGGCAGCGAGGCAGTGTTCGCCAGCGCCTCGGGCCCGAGGCCCGCGCCGCCAAGGATGCGAACAACACCGGCAGTGTGCGCGGGCGTGCCATCGTGGCTGGCGCACACGAGCGCCAACAGGCTCGGCGGCAGGCGCAGCCCGGCCCGCACCATCGCCACGGCCTGCATCGGCTTGTTCGACGAGCGGGGATATACGACGGTGTGCGGGTTGCCGACGGCGAAGTCGATCCGGCCGTCCGCACCAAGGCCGACGACCGCGCCGAAGTGCACCGATTCGTCGAGGCCGTTGCGATCGGTGATCGCCACCGGCATGAAGTCGTCAGGTGCTGCCATCTGCCTGGTCCGGCGCGGCCGCCTCTTCCGGAAGCGGGTGCTCGGCCGGGTGCTTCAGGCGTTTCCGGTCGCGGCGGGTGACCTTCGGCGCGATGGACGTGAGTTGCGACTCGATGACCTCGTGGCGCGCCCCGGTGTTGCTGAGCAACGCCTGCAGCATCGCCGCGCCGGGGATCGCGAGGATGGCACCCACCGCACCCAGCACGGCTGCACCGGCGATCGCCGAGCCGAAGGCGATGGCCGGGTGAAGATCCATCGTGCGCGCGGTGATGCGCGGCAGGAACAGGTAGTTCTCCAGCTGCTGGTACACGAGCACCAGGATCAGTACCACCAACGCCTTGGTGGGTGAATCGATGAACGTGATCACCACTGGCAGCGCTCCGGCCAGGTAGGTGCCCACCACCGGGAGGAACTGGCTGACCACGCCCACCCACAACGCCAACGCGAGCGGCGCTTGCGTTTGCAATGCCTCGAGCACGATCCAGTGGAACAAGCCCGACAACCCGGCGAGCAACGCCCGCGAGTACAGGTAGCCGCCCGTCTTCTCGATGGCCAGCTCCCAGGTGTCGAGCACGCGACGCTGCCGCTCGGGGCTGAGCCGGCTGCAGATCGATCGCCGCAGCTTCGGGCCGTCGGCCACGAGGTAGAACGTGAACAGCATCACGGACAACGCCTTCACCAGCACGCCGAGCGCGGTGACCGACAGATCCACCACCTTGCCTTGCTGGCTCTTGATGAACCGCTGCACGGCCCCATCGGGGTCGTTGATGCTCTTCACCACCTTCTCGGTGCTGATGTGGGTGCCGAAGTTGTCGTTGAGGAAGCGAACGGTGTTGTTGACGTACTTCTCGGAGTTGCCCAGCAGGTCGGCGATCTGCTGCCCGACGAGCGCGCCGATCGCGATCAGGAACGCGAGGAACGCAAGGAGTACGCCAACGAGGATGACCGAGGTCGCCGTACCGCGACGCCAGCCCCGGCGGCTGAGCCGGTTCACTCCGGGCTCGATCGCCAGCGACAGGAACAGCGACACCAACAGGAGGATGAACAGCGGGTACAGGCTGGCCCACATGTCGCGCACGGCGAGGGCAGCGACGGCGCCCAACCAGAAGATCGCGACGGCTCGCCACACCCAACGCGGCATGCGTTCGGAGGATCGGGCGGGGGCTGTGTCCGGCATCAGCCGCGAGCGTACTGACCCGCGACCCTGCGCAAGGGGGAGGCCAGCTCGCCCCGGTCGGCGATCGACACGCGTTCCAACCCCAACCACTCGCCCATCGCCTGCAGTTCGGCCAGCAGACGAGGCGCGATCGCGTGCACCGGCGCACCCGGCTCGGCGAACGAACCGCGCACCAGCAAGGTGCCATTGGCCCGATCGGCCTTGAGGTCGAGGCGACCCACCAGCGCGTCGCCCCACAGCACGGGCAGCACGTAGTAGCCGAAGACGCGCTTTGGGGCCGGGGTGTAGATCTCGATGCGGTAGTGGAAGCCGAACAGGCGCTCGTTGCGCGGCCGGTTCCAGCACACCGGATCGAACGGGCTGAGCAGCGCGCAGGCATCGATGCGGCGTGGCAGTGCCGCCTCGGGGTGCAGGTACGCGGGCTTGCTCCACCCTTCCACCTGCACCCGCAGCAGCTGCCGGTCCTCCACCAGCTCGTCGAGCAGTGGCTTGCACGGTGCGTTCTTCTGCCGGTGATAGTCGGTGAGGTCTTCCAGCGTGCCCACGCCGTGGTGCTTCGCCGCGAGCAGCAGCATTTGCTTACGGGCATCCACCTCACTTGCCGCCGGGCGCGCCAACACATGTGCCGGGATCACCCGCTCGGTGAGGTCGTAGACGCGGGCGAAGTCGTTGGCGCGGCGAGTGGCAGTGACGGCGCCCTTCCAGAACAAATGCTCGAGCGCCACCTTGGCGTCGTCCCAGTCCCACCACTGGCCCTTCTTGCCCACCCGTTCGCTGAGGTCGCCGGACGCCACTGGGCCGTCGGCCTCGATCCGCCGCAGCACCTCGTCGACATAGCCGGGGCGCCGCTCCTGCAGGGTCCAGTAGCGCGACCACTTGTGCTCGCTGTCCATCTGCCAGCGGTGCAGGTGGTGGTGCTCGGTGGGCACATGGCTGGCCTCGTGCACCCAGTATTCGAACAGCTCTCCGGCCGCCGTGGCGTCGTGGATCAGCGAACGCGGGTGTGGCCCCAGGCGCGCGAACAGCGGCAGCTCCTGGCTGCGTACGAGCACGTTGACCGAATCGATCTGGATGAGCCCCATCCGGTCGAGCACCCGCCGCAAGTGACGGCGGTCGACGCGACCGGTGGGACGCTTGTCGGCGAAACCCTGCGCCGCGAGTGCGATGCGCCGGGCCTGGGCGAGCGACAAGCGCTCAGCCGGCACAGTCAGTCGGCAACCGAGATGGTGACCGAGTTGATGACCACGGGGGTGCGCGGGCGGTCGCTGTGGTCGGTGTCGACCTGTTGCATCGCATCCACGATCTCGAGGCCCTTCACGACCTGGCCGAAGTGGTTGTACTGCGGGGGCAGGCCCACGCCGCTGGGGCCACTGATGAGGAAGAACTGGCTGCCGTTGGTGTTGGGGCCGGCGTTCGCCATCGCGAGCGAGCCGAGCTGGTAGCGCTGCTTCACCGGCTCGTCGTTGAAGCGATAGCCGGGGCCGCCGCGGCCGGTGCCGGTGGGGTCGCCACCTTGGCACATGAAGCCGTTGATGATGCGGTGGAACACCACGCCTTCGTAGTACTTGTAGCCGGCGAGGAACACGAAGTTGTTCACCGTCAGCGGCGCGTTGATCGCGTCGAGCGCGATCACCATCGTGCCCATGCTGGTGTCCATCGTGGCCGTGTAGCGCTTCGAGGTGTCGATGCCCATCGCAGGAGCTTCGTTGAACTGCTGGGTCTTGGGTGCGGAGCCGTCGAGCGCCGGAAAGGGGTGAGCCATGCCCGCCAATCTACCCGCCCGGCTTCCCCTCCCGCCCGCCTCGGAATCTGGGGCTGGATCGTTCCACTTCCCGATCTGGGGCTGGATCGTCTCCATCACCGGAACAGGTTCGGCGGTATTTGCAGCTGCAACCATCCCGTTCTGCCGGTTTCGGCACCTCGTCGTACCCAGTGATGGCATGCAGCTGGAACGACTGGATCACTTCGCCCAACGTCACCACGGCTTGGCGACGATCGCCGCCGCCGCGCACCTCGGCATCAGCCGATCGACGTGGTACCGAGGGATCGCCAGCGCGCAGTTCGAGCAGCTGTACCCGAACGTCGCGCGACTGTGGGGCTCGCCCGACACGTTCCACCAGCGCGCGCTGGCGGCGGTGTGGGCCACCGGCGGCGACGCGATGGCATCGCACCGAACGTCGGCGGCGCTGTGGGGAATCGAGCGACCAACAGCTGATCCGCTCGATGTGCTCCTCCCCTCGCGAGTGCGTCACGCGCTCCCGCACGGCGTCGTCATTCACCGTCCACGGGACCTGCTCGACCTGCGACCGATCATGCGCCATATGGTGCCGACCACCAACCCGATGCGGATGCTGCTCGACCTCGGGGCAGTCGACCCTGGCGCAGTCGCCGATGCAATGATCCAGGTGATGACCGCGAAGGTCGCGTCGCCCGCAGCCATCCGCTCGGCGCTCTACCGGCATGCACGCCAAGGCCGTACCGGTATCACCGCACTGCGCGTGGCGCTGCAGGAGTGGCTGGATGACGAATTGCCGCCTGACAGCGAACTCGAGCGGGTCATGGCGCGAGTACTGCGCCAGTACCGCCTGCCACCCGTCACATTTCACGCACGCGCCGCAGGATTCGAAGTCGACTTCCTCGTCACCGGCAGCACGATCGTGATCGAGTGCGACGGTTGGGGTTCGCACGGCCTGAATCGCAACCAGTTCGAGTTCGACCGCCTCCGCGATGCAGATCTCACCGCCGCCGGTTACACCGTGGTGCACGTCACGTGGGCGCAGCTACGCGACGATCCGGCTGCGGCAGCGCTCCGCCTTCGCCGGGTCATCCAGCGGTGGGCGCCGCAGCTACTTGCGACCACAAATGCCACCGAACCCGTCCCGGA
Organism: Actinomycetota bacterium; assembly: GCA_030645495.1. GTDB lineage: Bacteria > Actinomycetota > Acidimicrobiia > Acidimicrobiales > Ilumatobacteraceae > UBA668. Next base: position 141,844 of record JAUSLV010000016.1, on the reverse strand, counting down.
GATGGAGACGAATCAGCCCCAGATCCAGAAATGAAACGATCCAGCCCCAGAAACCCGGGGCTGGATCGTGACGAAACGACTGGAGGAACGAGTGGGGTCAGCCGCCGTTGCTCGTGTTGTAGTCGGCGATCAGGTTGTTGGCCTGCGTCGCCGCCTCGTCGAGGGCAGTCTTCACGTCGTCACCGCCGAAGATCTTGGCAACGGCCGTGGCGAGCACCGCACGGATCTGGCGCAGCGGGCCGACCACCGGGCCGGCCGAGGTGAGCGCGTCGGGCGAGGCCTTCAGCTGGTCATAGGCGACACTGAACCGCGAGTCGGTGTCGAGGATGGTCTTGTACGGCTCGACGGTCAGCGCGTCGGTGCGCACCGGCACGTAGCCCGTGGTGGCCGCCCACTCGCTCTGGTTCTCGGCGCTGACGAGGTACGAGATGAAGTCCCACGTGGCGGCGACCTTCACCGGGTCGCCCGAGTTCACCGGCCACAGCGACGCGCCACCGATGAGCGCACCGGGGTTGCCATCGGGGCCAGGCATCCGGCCGATACCGAGGTCGTCGGCACCGAGCTGCTTGAAGACACCCGACTTCAGCAGCTCGAGTGCACCACCGAGCGCCGCCGACGTGTGGATCGCCATCGCCGCGGGGGCGCTCTCGTCGGCGATCTTCAGCAGGTCGTCGGTGCCCGAGGCATTGTCGCCCACGCTGATCGCCAAGCCGTCGTTGATCATCGTCTGGACGTAGGTGAGCAGGTCGACGCCGGTCTGGTTGTTGTACAGCACCTGGGTGGCGCGGTTGGTACGGCCGTTGTCGCCGTCGGCGTAGTACTCCTGCGCCTGGGCGAACCACTGCTCGACGTACCAGCCGCCACCCGAGTCGAAGCCCGAATCGAGCGCGATGCCGTACTGAGCGGCACCCGAATCAACCAGCTGCTGGCTGTAGGCCCGCAGCTCTTCGAGCGACTCGGGCGGGTCGTTGGGGTCGAGGCCGGCGGCGATGAACGCCTTCTTGCTGTAGTACAGCACCGGGTTCGACACGTTGAACGGCATGGCCCACTGCACACCCTGCGTGGAGTAGGCGGTGAGGGCCGTGGGCAGGAACTCCGAGGTGTCGAAGCCGCTCGAGTCGATGCACTTGCCGACGGGCACGGTGCTCTCGGTGTCGACCATCGACTGCACCATGTACTCGGGCATCTGCACGAGGTCGGGACGGCTGTCCTGGCTGGCCTGCAGATAGTTGTCGATGGTGATCTCGTAGCTCTCGCCAGAGAGTGTGACGTGCACCTTCGACTGGCTGTCGTTGTACGCGTCGGCGAGCTTCTGCAGCTCATCGGCGAGCACGCTGCCCATGCCGTGCCAGAACTCGATCTCCACCGTGCCGGTGGCGGTCTCGAGCGCGTCGGTGGGGCAGTCGGGCAGCAGGTCGAGAGCGACCGTGGTGGTGGGCGCCAAGGTATCGCCGGGCGTGGTGGAGGACGTGGCGGGCTTGTCGCCCGAGTCGGTGATGTCGTCGCCGCCGCTGCACGCGGCAGCGATCAGGCCGACGGCAGCGAGCGCGGCGAACCGGTGGGTACGGGTGGTACGCATCAGCCCTTCACCGCCCCTGCGGTGAGACCGCGAACGAGCTGGCGTTGGAATACGACCAGCATGATGAAAATGGGAAGTGCAGCCACCACGAGTCCTCCTGTCAATAGATTGAACTTGCTGATGTCATTCGGTGTCTTCAACGAGTTGAGACCGATCTGAATCGTACGGTGCTCATCGTCGTTGATCACCTGTGACGGCCAGAGATAAGCGTTCCAGGTGCCGAGGAACGTGAACAAGCCCAGCGCGCCGAGTGTCGGCCGGCTGAGGGGTGCGGCCACCTCGTAGAGGAACCGCATGTGCCCCACACCGTCGAGCGAGGCAGCCTCGCGCAACTCCTTGGGGATCTGCAGGAACACTTGGCGCACGAGGAACACGCCGAACGTGCTGGCCAGCGAGGGCACGATGAGGCCCTGGTAGCTGTTCATCCAGCCCAGCGAATCGGCGGTGCGTTGGTTGATCACGACGGTCACTTCCGCAGGCACCAACATGGTGGCCAGAAACAGGGCGAACGTCGCCCCTTTCAGCGGGAAGTTCAAGAACGCGAACGCGTAGGCGGCCAGCAGGCTGGTGACGATCACGCCGACCGTCACCACGCTCGACACGAACAGGCTGTTCATCAGCAGATGACCGAGGTCGCCCTCGGTCCAGGCCGCGCGGATGGTGTCGAGCGTGAGATCCACCGGCAGCAACGAGCGCGGATGGTCGAACGCGTCGGGACCGCTCTTCAGTGCCTGCAGCAGCACGGCGTAGATCGGGAACAGCACCACCACTGCCACGAACACCAACAGGCTGTAGCGGCCCACCTTGCGGGCGCCGCGCACTGCGTCAGTTGCCATAGTGCACCCGCTTCCCGAACCCGCGGAACTGCAGCGCAGCGAACGCGAGGCACAGCAGGAACAGCAGCACCGCGGCCGCCGACTTGGTGCCGATGTCGTTGTGGATCACCGAGTTGTTGCCGTAGATGAGGTACGGGATGTTGGTGGTGGCCTTGGTGGCCTGCGGGCCGCCTTGCGTGAGCAGGTCGATCTCGCCGTACGACTGCAGCGCACGTGTGGTGAGCACCACACTCACGAACAGGATCGAGGGCGTGAGCATCGGGAGGGTGACGTTGGTGAACCGGCGGAAGCTACCGGCGCCGTCGACGAACGCACTCTCGTAGAGGTCGCGGGGCACGCTCTGCAACCCGGCCATGATGATGATGAACGTGAAGCCGAGGCTGGCCCAGATGCTGCTGAGCGCCACCGCCGGCAGCGCCGTGCCACTGTCGTTCAGCAGGCCGGGGTTCTTCAACACGGGGAACCAGTCGCTGAGCATGTCGGCGAGGATGCCTCGCGAGGGTTGCAGCAGCACGAACCACACCAGGCTGGCCACGGCAACGCTGGTGGCGACCGTGCTGGAGAAGATGGTGCGGAAGATGCCGATGCCCTTGAGGTGCTTGTCGGCCAGCACCGCCAGGCCGATGCCTAACACCAGCCCGATCGGCACAGTCATCAGCGTGAACTTCAGCGACACGATCAGCGAGTCTTGGAACTGCGTGCTCTGGAACACGCTGAAGTAGCGATCCCAGCCCACGTCGCGGCAGTTGCGGCTGGAGATGTCGCACTTCTTGTGCCCGTAGTCGATCGCTTTGATCAGCGGGTAGATCACCCAGACGGTCAGCAGCCCGAGCGACGGCACCAACATCAAGAGCGCGGGCGGTAGATCGCGCAGCTTGCGCTTCACGACACCCTCACTCCGCTGGTGGCGTCGAAGCGATGCAGGTGCTGCGGCGCCGCGTCGAACTGCACTGCCTGCCCGACCGCCGGAATCACCGACGCCGGATCGACGCGGGCCACCAGGCGCCCGGCACCCGACTCGGCATGCAGCAGTACCTCGTGGCCGAGGTGCTCGACCATCGAGACGGTGCCCGACAACGGCCCGCCGGTGGACAACACCAAGTGTTCGGGGCGGATGCCCACCTGCACGTCGTCGGTGCCCAGCACGCCAACGGGCAGCAGGTTCATTGGTGGCGTGCCGATGAACTGGGCGACGAACGCGCTGGCCGGCCGGTCGTACACCTCTTGCGGGGTGCCCACCTGCTCGATGCGGCCGGCGTTCATCACGGCCACTCGGCTGCCCATCGTCATCGCTTCCACCTGGTCGTGGGTGACGTAGATGAACGTGCTGTCGAGCCGACGGTGCAGGTCGACGAGCTCGGTGCGAGTGTCGCCGCGCAACTTCGCGTCGAGGTTCGACAACGGCTCGTCCATCAGGAACACGGCCGGCTTGCGCACGATCGCGCGGGCGAGTGCCACGCGCTGACGCTGGCCACCACTGAGCTGCCCCGGCTTGCGCTTCATGTAGTCGGTGAGCCCCAGCACATCGGCCGCGTGCAGCGCCTCGGCGGCGCGCTGGGCCTTGGGCACGCCGCGCACCTTCAGCGGGAACTCGATGTTCGCCCGCACGGTCTTGTGCGGGTAGAGGGCGTAGCTCTGGAACACCATCGCGATGTCGCGCAGCTTGGGCAGTTGGTCGTTGACCCGGTGATCGCCGATGAACACGTCACCGGCCGTCGGGTCTTCCAGACCAGCCACCATCCGCAGAAGCGTGCTCTTGCCGCACCCCGATGGGCCGAGGAGGATCATGAATTCGTGATCCTCGATGTCGAGTGAGATGTCGTCGACGGCGGTGACTTGCTCGTCGCCCTCGCCGAACTGTTTGGAGACATGCTCCAGCCGTACCCGTGCCACGTGCGCACCATACGCCATTGCCCCGCAGATCTTGCACGCCGGGAATGAACAGTTGGCAACGGGCTAACCTGAGCGGCCATGAGCGACGAGACCGTGCCCGCCCCTGCGGAACCCGCCGAGCACACCGTGCTCGACCTCGACTCGATCGAACACGAGCTGGCCGGGGTGGAAGTTGCCCTGGCCCGGCTGGATGCCGGCACCTACTGGACCGACGAGGTCACCGGCGAGGCGCTACCCGCTGCGCTGCTCGTGCAGCACCCCACCGCCCGCCGCGCCGAGCACTGAACCGGCGCGTGAGCCGGTCGGTTCGCCTGCGCCGCACCATCCGCGTGTGGCGGCTGACCGTGCGCAACGCCGTGCGCTTCGTGGTGCACCGCGGCCGCCGCACGATGGCCGGCAGCACCCGCAAGGCCGAGCTCGACGAGCGGTTCGCGATCCGCACGTCGCAGGACGTGGCACGCGAGTTGGGCAACATGAAGGGTGCGCTGATGAAGTTCGGGCAGATGCTCAGCTTCATCGTCGAAGCCCTGCCGCCATCGGCCCAGCAGGCGTTGTCGTCATTGCAGGCCGACGCACCACCGATGGCGCCCTCCGCTGCGGCGGCCGTCGTTCGTGGCGAGCTGGGCGCCGACCCCGCGCAGGTGTTCCTCGACTGGCAGCCGGTGCCGATCGCCGCCGCCAGCGTGGGCCAGGTGCACCGCGCCGTCACCCGCGACGGGCGCGACGTGGCGGTGAAGGTGCAATACCCGGGCGTGGGCGACGCGATCGAGGCCGACCTGGCCAACACCGAGGGTCTGTACCGGCTGGTGGGCGCGTTCGCGCTGAAGGGGCTGGACCACAGAGCGCTGGTGAACGAACTGCGCGAGCGCATGCTCGATGAACTGGACTACCGGCTGGAGGCGGCCAACCAGACCGAGTTCGCCACCCACTTCGCCGGCCACCCGCACGTGAGCATCCCGGCGATCGACGCGGCCACCAGCACCGGCAGAGTGCTCACCAGCGAGTGGGTGGATGGCCTGCGCTTCGACGAGTTCCTGGCCACGGCCGGGCCGACCGCCCGCCAGCACGCCGCGGAGAGCATCTGGCGGTTCGCGCAGTACTCGATCCACCACTTGCGGGCATTCAACGGCGACCCGCACCCGGGCAATTACCTGTTCAACCGCCACGGCGACGTGACGTTCCTCGACTTCGGGTTGGTGAAGCGCTTCGCGCCGGGCACCTGGGAGGAGCTGCAGCCCAGTGTGGAGGCGATCGTGGTGCACCGCGACCCCGAGCGGCTGGTGCGCACGATGGAGAACGTCGGGTTCCTCGCGCCTGGCCACGGCCTGCCCGCGGAGGCGGTGTACCAGTACGTCAGCACGCCGTACCTGCCCTACCTCAGCGATCGGTTCGCGTTCACCCGCGACACGGTGAAGGACGCGATGGCCACGATCATCGACGTGAAGGGCCCGCATGCCGAGGTGATCGAGCGGCTGAACATGCCGGTCAGCTTCGTGATCCTCGACCGGGTGGTGTGGGGCGTGAGCGCGATCCTGGGCAAGCTGGGCGCGGAAGCGCCATGGCGGGCGATGCTGCTCGAGTACCTGCACGACGCGCCTGCGGCGACACCGATGGGTGTGGCCGAGCGAGCGTGGCGCGACCACAACTAGGCTCGCCCACCGTGCTCGACATGTTGGAGAACGCTCGCCGCCTCGGCCATCAACGGTGGCTCGAGCTGCAGCTGTTCGAGGTGCTGGCTGGCTGGGCGACCGACACGCCCGAAGCCCACCTGCAACCGATGTTCGCCGCGCACTGCCATCACCACGCGTGGCACGCCGACCTGATCGCCGCCCGCCTGCCCGAGATCGACGAGGTCGACACCGCGGCGCTCACCGTGCCCGCCGACGCCGAGGCGCAGCAACTGGTAGCCAGCGCGCGGGCCACCGCCACCACGGCCGAACGCCTGGCATGCGTGTACGGCGCGATCTACCAGCGGTTGTCGGCCGACGTGACGGCCCACCTGCAGGCGACCGATCCACGCGTGGACGGGCCGACGACGCGAGTGTTGACCCTGATCACCCGCGATCTGATCGAGGACATGCTGGCGGGCGATATGGCCCTCCACGAATTTGGAGCGCATGGATGACGAACGAACAAGAATCGGACGCGGCGGCAGGCTGGCGGCTGGCGAGCGCCAGCGACATACCGTTCGTGTACGAACTGGTCACCAGGGTCGACCCACGGTGGTGGCGTTTCAGCAAGGGAGGGCTCGAGCCGGCCCATGTGCTCGCCAGCACGCAGGCGATCGCCGCCGGCGTGATCGTGTACAACGGTGGCCTGCAGCCAGTCGCCTGCGCGATCCTCACCGATGCCGGCACGTCGGGCACCGGCACGCTCGAGTACTTCGCGCTGCCCGACGAGAGTGCGCAGGCATTGGCCCGCGCGTTCGCTCCGGCGATCGTGAACGCCGCGTTCAAGGGTGCAACGATCCGTCGCTTGTACCACGAGCGCTTCGAGGGCGACCCGCAGATCTTGGGCGAGATGGCCGACCTGTTCGAGGTGGAGGTCACGTACCCCAGGTTCGCCCTGGTCGGCGGCACACTCGAGACACGCACCATCTCTGTGCTCAGCCGAGAGCGGCTCGATGCCTGGAATGCCCAGACGCTGGAAGCGATGGCACCGTGATCACCACCGCCCGTATTCATCTGCGCCCCGTACTGCCTGCGGACTATCTGCGACTGTACGAGATCGAGAACGACCCAGCCACCGCCCTCACATGGCGCTACCGAGGCGAAATGCCCTCACTGGCCGGCTACGAGCCGGCGCTGTGGAAGCAAACGCAGCAGATCATGGTCGTCGAAGGCCGCGACACGGGCGTCGTCGTCGGCTACCTGCAGCTCCACGACCTCGACCTGCGGGCCGGTCACGGCTGGTTCTCGCTCTATGCGGGTCCTGAGCATCGTGGCTCTGGCCTGGTGATGGAGGGGCTGATGGCCTTCACCGAGTGGGCGTTCGGCGAGTGGCCGATCCGCTGGCTGTACGCCCACTCGTTCGAGCACAACGTGCACTCGTTCGAATCGGGCCTCCGTCGCGGACCCGCGCAACGACTTGGAGTGCTGCGTGAGCGGATGCTGGTGGACGGCGCGTTGACCGATGTGCATGTGATCGGCATCGACCGTGACGCGTGGATCCCCAGCCCGCTGCGGCGCCGGTTCAACCTGTTGCGCAATCGCCGTATCTGAGGATTCCCTCGTGACGAGAAAGGTACTAACGTCACAGCAAAGCAACCGAGAGAAGAAGGGGAGAACAGTCATGGATCGTTCGGAACTCAACGAGCTGAAGGCGGATTTGCGCCGGATGCAGTCACGCATCGATGAGCTGGAGACGGAGGTGGCGGCCGAAGCCCCGGTCAACCGACGCAACATGCTGCGCGGCCTCGGTGCTGCCGCGGTCGGCGCAGCGGCCGGTGGCCTGGCCTTCGCCCACCCGGCAGCAGCGACTGACGGCGGCAGCATCCTCATCGGCAACTCATTGCTTGCTGCCGAGTCCCCCACCATGTTGGTGCCCGGCAACGCTTCGTGGAGCTCCTCACCGTTGGTCGGAGCGTTCACGGTCAGCAACGACGCGTCGTTCGTGAACATCAACGCGGCGCTGTCGTGCATCACCGCATACGCCGACAGCTCGCAGACCAGCGGGCACGATATCGGCCTGTGGGCAGCCAGCAACACCGGCATCGGCGCCAAGCTCGACGGACCGATTCCGCTGAAGCTGACCGAGAACTATGGCGACGGAGCGCCCACGATCGGTGGCAGTGGAACCACGGGCCAGTTCAAGGTGAACGGCGGCGACCTGTGGTTCTGCGCCGGCGACAGCAGCGGGGCCTCGGCCAAGTGGCGGCGCATCACCGGCCCCGGCGAGGCCGGCTCGCTACACCCCACCACCCCCACCCGCGTGTACGACTCGCGCTTCGTTGATGGCCCGCTCAGCACGGGGGCGAACCGCTCGGTCTCGGTGGCCAACTCGATCGACACGGCCACCGGTGCGGTTGTCACCGCCGACTTCGTGCCGGCACAAGCGTCGGCCATCTCCGCCAACATCACCGTCACCAACACCGCCGCTGGCGGGTTCCTGGCGATCAACCCCCAGGGCGACACGACCGCTCACGCGTCGATCATCAACTGGTCTCCTGGCCAGAATGTGGCCAACGGTGTGACGCTGACGCTGAATTCCAGCAACCGTCAGCTCACCGTCATCGCCGGCGGCGGCGGCGTGTGCGACTTCATCGTCGACATTCTGGGCTACTACCTCTGACCTCTGGATCGGATCTGCGCCTGCTCAGCGCCGTTGGAGTTTGCTGAGCAGGCGCAGGATCTCGAGGTACAGCCACACGAGCGTGGCCACCAGGCCGAACGCGGCGTACCACTCCATACCCTTGGGCCAACCGGCCTTCGCACCCTTCTCGATGAGGTCGAAGTCGACCGCCAGCATCATCGCCGCGAGGCCCGCGGCGAACACGCTGAACAGGATGCCCATCGGGCTGGCCGAGTTGAAGAAGCTGATCGAGCTGAAGCCGGTGAACAGGCCGATCACGAACGACACGGCGTAGAACAACATCAGACCCATGGCGGCGGTGACCACGATCCGCTTGAACCGCTCGGTGACCTTGAGGATGCGCGACTTGTAGAGCAAGAGCATCACGGCGAACACACCCAGCGTGGCGCCGACGGCCTGCATGACGATGCCGTTGTACCGGTCGTCGTAGACCCGCGAGATGACGCCGAGAAAGAAGCCCTCCGCCAAGGCGTAGATCGGGGCCAGCACCGGGGCCAACGTGGGCTTGAAGCGCAACACAATGGCGCAGACGAAGCCGGCGATCACCGCGCCGATGGCGATGCCCATCACCCCGTCGACCTTGCTGTCGCTGGTGGGCGCCATGATCCAGCCGACGGTGGCCGTCGCCAGCAGCAGCACCAGCAGCACGCCGGTGGCCGTGGCCGTGCCGCCGACGGTCATCACACGCGGACGCCACGAACTGATCGGGCCGTCGGTGATCGGGGCGATGGGCGTGGCCCGGGTGGAGAGATCGGGGGCACCCCAGCCGGCGCGGGCGGCCTGAGCTGCGGCCTTCTCGTTCATCAGCGGATTCGACATGAGATCAACGCTAACCACTGCATTTCACCCCCGCGAGCAATCTCAAATCTTGCGCTTGTGAATCTGTGCACGGGGTGGGAGACGCTTGACGGCGTGGGTATCGTCATGCCATTCAGGGGGGTCGGGAATCCGGCCCGGGCACCGTTCAGTTCGAGGAGCAATCGTGGCGAAAGATCGCGTGGAACGGGACGAAGAGGACCTGGTCCGCCTGTATCTGACCGACATCGGCCAGTATTCGCTGCTCACCAAGGACGACGAGGTGCGCCTCGCCAAGCAGATCGAGAGCGGCAAGGCCGCCATCGCCGAACTCGACACCGCCACCGACCTCACGGCCGCCAAGAAGCGCGAACTGCGCCGTGCGGCCCGCGAGGGCGAAGACGCCGAGCGCGCGTTCGTGCAGTCCAACCTGCGCCTCGTGGTGTCGATCGCCAAGAAGTACCAGGCCAGTGGCCTGCCGCTGCTCGACCTCATTCAGGAGGGCAACCTCGGGCTGATGCACGCCGTCGAGAAGTTCGACTGGCGCAAGGGCTTCAAGTTCTCCACCTATGCCACGTGGTGGATCCGCCAGGCCATCACCCGCGGCATCGCGAACACGGGCCGCACGATCCGCCTGCCAGTGCACGCCGGCGACACGCTGGCCCGTCTGCAGAAGGCGCGCAGCCGCCTCGAGCTGAAGCTCGGTCGCCCGGCCACGCTCAGCGAGCTGGCCAAAGAAGTCGAAATGCCAGAAGACAAGGTCACCGAGGCGTTGCGCTTCGCGGCCGAACCCCTGTCGCTCAGCGAGCCGCTGCGCGAGGACGGCGACGCCGAGCTGGGCGATGTGGTGGAAGATCGCTCGGCCGAATCGCCGTTCGAGGTGGCTGCCACCGCGCTGCTGCCCGACGAGATCGCCCGCCTGCTGGCCCCGCTCGACGAGCGCGAGCGCGAGATCCTCAAGCTGCGCTTCGGGCTCGATCGTGGCGAGCCGCGCACGCTGGAGGAAGTGGGCGAGCACTTCAACCTCACTCGCGAGCGCATCCGCCAGATCGAGGCCCGGGCGATGAGCAAGCTGCGTCACCCCAGCAGCGACACCGGCGCCCGCGACCTGCTCGCCGTCTGACCGTTCGCCCCCGCTTGCGGCGAGGTCAGTCGCCCATCATGCTGATGCCGCACTCGGCCATGGCACCCATCAGGCCGAAGATGACGGCCAACAGCGCATCCTGACCCTCGCTGAGGAGGACGGTGTAGCCACCGGCCGACATGATCGCCTCGTCCATCTTCTCCGCTGCACACTTTGATGCTTCAGGAGTGCCGCTGCCGTCGGCCACGAACGAACTGGCGTAGGCATCGATGCGGTTGGTCTGCGTGAGGCAGTCGTCCATCATCGTGCCGACGAACGCCGCCATGTCCGCGTCGCTGGTGTCGTCGAGCGGCTGCCAGTCGGGGTCGTCGAACGTGGCCGGGTCGATCCCCTTGCCGGCGTCGTCGATGCAGCGCAGTTGGTCGCTGGTCAGCTCGATCTCGGCGCCCGAGGTCTCCAAGCTGCGCAGCACCCCGGTTGCCACCGGGCCGGGTTTGTAGTCCTCGGTGTCGTTGGTGACGAAGTACACGACCGTGAACGCCACCAGCGCCACCACGACAGCGGCAGCGGCGAAGATCGGCAGGCGCGACTTCTTCACCGTGGCGTTCGAGTCGATCACCACCGACGGCTCGGGGTTCTGTTCGGGGGAGCTGGGGACCTCGGTCATCACGCCTTCTCTCGTGCTTGCGTTCCGCTGATCGCCGATGATAGTGCGCGGGGTGTGCGCGAGCATCGGCCCGATCGCTCTCCGTGGCGGACCAGAGGTCGCAGATAGGCGATACTGGTCGAACATGGAACTGATCGACCTCGTCCCGAACTCGATGTCCTTCCGAGTGATCACCACGCTCGACATCCACGCCGAGGCGGAGATCCCCACCACCTTCACCGGTCGTGTGCGCCGCCACGACGGCGACTACATCGCCTACGTTGCGTGGTACAAGGACGGCCAGCTGAACAACCCCGGGCGCCACCACCCGGCGTACCGCCGCTTCCGGCCCAACGGCCGGCTGAAGTACGAGCTGTTCTACACCCACGGTCTGCTGCACGATCCGGGGGCCACCACCGCCGCCGCGCGCGGCTTCTTCGCCGACGGCCGGGTGCACTACGAGGAGCGCTACTGGGCGGGCAAGCGCAGCGACGGCAAGGACGGCACTCCGGCGATCCGCAAGTGGCGATCCGACGGCACGATCCGCCACGAGCTGCACTACAAGGACGGCCACCGCTTGAGCGACGACCAGGTGTCGATGGTACGCCGCATGCCCTGAGGGGCTCGCGCGTAGGACGGTGCGAGCGAACCCGTGTTGGCGGAGGTGGACGGGAATCGAACCCGCCGGACGAGGATCGCTCGTCCCAACCGCTTTGAAGGCGGCGGAGTCCACCAGGTACCCGGACACCTCCGCCAAGGAGACTAGAGGGTGAGGGTAGCCATGCTGGGGGACCTGACGGGCAGTTCGGGGCTCCACCAAGCAGCATGTAAACTCGCCGCTGTTCGACGACAGGAGTTCGGCAGATGTTCAAGAAGTACTTCGCCGGCGGTCTCACCGTTTCTGCCGCCCTGGCACCGCTCGCCGCGGCCACACCCGTCCACGCCGCGCCGGCCCACTCGCCGCAGCAGGCACCGGCCTTGCCCGGCGACATCGACCCGAGCACGCTGGGCAGCTGCAGCGCCGACTTCGGGCTCAGCAAGGCCCTCATCAGCTTCGACGAGACGATCACCGGATCCGCGACGCCCGTGCCGCACGTGGGCAATGGCATCATCCCCGTGGTCACCTTCATCGACGGTGCCAGCGAAGTGAGCTGCATCCTCCAACTGGCATGGACCGACGAGGCGTCGTTCCTCGTGGCACTCGACAACCCGCCGGCGGGCTTGTTCCCGTATCCGGGAGGCGGCTACTACATCGCACCGGCGTTCGACGACTTCCTTCCCAGCGGCGCCATGTACCGCATCGACCTGTTCCTCCAGGCCCCGCACACCGATGTCTGGTCCATCGCCTGGACGGCCGACCTCTCCTTCCCGCTGTTTACGTCGCCCGAGGAGCTCTTCGGTGCCGTTTTCGACAGGGTCCGCAACTCCCTTCCCGCAGAGGTGCAGCCCGCATGGGACGAACTCGGGTTCGATATCATTACCGACACCTGCCCGACGATCGACGACCCCGCCCTGGCTGCAGCGCTGCTCGCGTTGGCCGGCGGCCAAGAGGTCATCGATGAGTACTCCGGCATCTCCGACCCCGACTGCGTGGTCTTGACCGTTGTCTTCGTCCAAGCACTCTGGGACGTCTTGCTAAGGTCGGGTACGGTGCCGGTGAGCCTCAGCTCCGGCACGGGTGAGAGCGGCGCCGCAGTTCCCGACCCGGTGGTCGGCTCGTCGCCCACACCGCTGCTCGTCACCGCCACGGCATTCGCTGCCCTCGGCACCGGCCTGGTGTTCGCCGGCCGCCGCCGCCGCCAGCCGGCCTGAACCCAGCCGCCATGGCCGCACCCGAACGGTGGCCGCACGAGGTGCCTCCCTCGGGCACGGCGGCGTGGTACGTGCGTGGCGCACCGCTGACACACGGCCGCTGGCGCGTGCGCTGCCACGTGCATGATCGCCACACCGACGGCGAGGTGATCGCCGAACCCGGCACGCTCGACGACACGTTCCTGCTGTGGGACGCCGACGTCGACAGCGACGGACGGCCGGTGCTGACCGTGAACCCCGCCGTGACGCCCACCGCACCACCGGTGTGGTTCGTGCACCTCGACGAACGGCACACCGATCCGCCGGCCACGTTGCTCGTGGCATTCGCCACCGATCATCTGCCACCTGGCACCGTGGTGACCGATCCGATGTTCTTCCACATGCCGGTACGCAGCGACGACCAAGTGGGTGCGATCCGCTGGTGGCACGGCGAGGCGGTCGTCGACCAACTGTTCGTGCAGCACGACATGCGTCGACGCCACATGGGCACTGTGCTCGTGTACGCCGCCTCCGCGTTCCACCAGTTCAACGGATGGAACGGTCGGTTGCACAGCGACGGGCGGCGCACCACGCTGGGCGAAGCACTGGTGACCGGCCTACGCCACCCCGAGCGCATCGCCAAGCTGGAGAAGTTGATGCCGCCGATGGACCCCGACGCAGTCCAACCCTGACCCGCGGTGGCCACACGTTCGCTACGCTGAACCTTCATGAAGCGAATCATCCTCCTGCTCCTGGTCATCGGCCTGGTGGCCGTCGCCGTCAAGAAGGTCCAGTCCTCCTGACCATGCGTCTGTTCTGCTCCGACGAAGCATTTGCGGAGTACGGCAGGGTATGGCAAGAGCTGGCACCCGGGCTCGAGCACGTCGGCCTTCCCGAAGGCCGGCGTCTCGAACCGGAGGAGATCGAGCGCATCGACATCGCCGCGTTCACCGGCGACCTGTGGGTGTCGGGGCGCAGCCCTTCGTTCTTCAAGGTGGTGCTGCAGGCACCCAACCTGCAGTGGTTGCACTTGTTCTCGGCGGGCACCGATGCGCCCGTGTTCCACCAGATCGCGGCCAACGGGGTGCGGGTCACCAACTCGGCCGGCGCCGCAGCCACACCGATCGCCCACTCGGTGATCATGCAGATGCTGGCCCTGTGCCGCAACGCGCGACCGTGGGCGATCGACCAGACGAACAAGGTGTGGCAGCCACGGCAGAACATCGACGTGGAGGGTCGCCGGATGGCGATCGTGGGGCTTGGCGCGATCGGCGCGGAAGTGGCTCGCCTCGCCGCGCACTTCGGGGTGCGCGTGACAGGCGTGCGCCGCACCCCGCGAGGCGACGAACCGTGCGACACGTGGCCCACATCGCGCCTGCACGAACTACTGCCGAACGTGCACGACCTGGTGCTGACCGCGCCGCTCACCGACGAGACCCGTGGCCTGATCGGCGCCCGCGAGCTGGCGCTGCTGCCGCAGGGCGCGCACGTGATCAACGTGGGGCGTGGCCCGGTGATCGACGAAACGGCGCTGATCGCCGCACTGCAATCCGGCCACCTGGGCGGTGCCGCGCTCGACGTGTTCGAGACCGAGCCGCTGCCCGCCGACAACCCGCTGTGGGAGATGCCCAACGTGATCATCACCCCGCACAGCTCGGGCAACACCGACATCGCGATCGAGCGCACGCTGCAGATCTTCACCGACAACCTCGCCCGCTACGTGCGCGGCGAACCACTCGTCAACGAGATCACCTGATGCAAGCAACTCGCGTGGGCGACCTGACGGTGCACCCGCTGTTCGACGGCACTGCGATCATGAACCAGGGCGACTGGACCGGTAGCGACTGGACCGACCACCAACACCTGGTCGACCCCGACGGCCACGTTCGGCTGCCCGTTGGCGGGTTCCTGGTGCACCTCGGCGACCACCTCGTGCTGTTGGATGCGGGCGTGGGCGAGGTGCACACCGAGATGTACGAAGGTGGCGAGATGCTGCGCAGCCTCGCGGCCCTCGGCCACCAGCCCGGCGACATCGACACGATCGTCGTGTCGCACCTGCACAGCGACCACATGGGCTGGCTGGAGAACGACGGCCAGATCGTGTTCGTCAACGCCACCGTGCACGTGGCCGCGGCCGACTGGCAACACTTCGTGCACGACCTGGGCGACGGTCGCCGCCGCGCCAACCGCCTGCTGGCGATCCAGTCGCAGGTGCAGCTGATCGACGGCGACGACGTGACGATCCTGCCCGGGCTCACCACTCGCGCCACGCCCGGCCACACACCGGGGCACACCAGCATGGTGCTGTCCAGCGGCCATGAGCGGCTGATCGTGTTGGGCGACGCGATGCACTGCCCGGCGCAGCTGACCGAGACCGAGTGGGAGTTCCTGTACGACGTAGACCCGGCGCTGGCGGGTACCACCCGCCGGCGGCTGCTGCAGGAGGCCGAGGCCCCGGGGACGGCCTTGTTGCCGTGCCACTTCCCGGGCATGCAGGCCGCGCGGCTGGTGCCCGCCGAGGGCACGAAGCGATGGGTGCTGGGTTGATCGACTGAACAGGTTGGCGCGGGGTGGCCGCGTCGATATGTTCTGCCTCGGCTTCCCCCAGTCGTAGCTCCAGTCTCCTGGGGGTAGGTCATGTTCCTCTGCTGGTCCGCCAAAGGCGGCAGCGGCACCACCGTGGTGGCCGCGTCGCTCGCGCTCGTCCTGTCACACCGCCGGCCCACCATGCTGGTCGATCTCGCCGCCGATGCGCCGGCTGCGCTCGGCATCGCCGAACCTTCCGGCCCCGGTGTCGCCGATTGGCTGTGCTCGCCCACCGCCGACATCGCCGCCCTGTGGCGCCTGGCCACACCCGCCACCGACACGCTGCAACTGTTGCCGCGCGGGCACCAGCTGGTGCCCGCCGGCGGCCGCTGGGCCGAGCTGGCCGTCGCGCTCACCCAGTACGACGGCACGGTGGTGGTCGATGCCGGCACCGGTGTGCCCGCCCCCGCGCTGGCCGAGGCCGCCACGCACAACCTGCTCGTCACCCGCCCGTGCTATCTCGCGCTGCGGCGCGCGGTGGCGTGCGGCATGCAGCCGAGTGGCGTGGTGCTGGTGGCCGAGCCGGGCCGCGCGCTCAGCGCCCGCGACGTCGAGCGTGCCGTGGGTGCGCCGGTGGTGGCCGAGGTGCAGTACGACCCGGCGGTGGCCCGCGCGGTCGATGCCGGCCTGCTGGCCGCCCGCCTGCCGCGCACGCTGGCCAACCAGCTGGGGCAGTCGATGATGAAGGACGCGGCATGACGATCGACCTGGTGGCCGAGCAGTCGCCACTGGGCGGGCTCGAGCGCTGGTTGCACGACCCGGCCGTCACGGAAGTGATGGTGAACGCCGGCACCCATGTGTGGATCGAGCGCGACGGCAGCCTCAGCGAGGTGGGCACCATCCGCCCGGCCACCTTGATGGCTGCGATCGAGCACATCCTCGCGCCCATCGGGCGTCGCCTCGACCGCAGTCAGCCGATGGTCGATGCCCGCTTGCACGACGGCTCGCGCGTCTGCGCGGTACTGCCACCGATTGCGGTCGACGGGCCGTGCCTCAGCATCCGCCGGTTCGCCACCCGCCGGCTGCAGCTGCAGTCGTTCGCCACCGCGCCGGTGGCTCACCTCGTGCGCGAGCTCGTGCAACGGCGCTGCAACATCGTCGTCAGCGGCGCCACGTCGTCGGGCAAGACCACGCTGCTCAACTGCCTCGCCGGCGAGGTCGCCGGCGACGCCCGCATCATCACGCTGGAAGACACCGCCGAGCTGCGCCTGGCCCACCCGCACGTCGTGCGGCTGGAAACCCGCGACGCCACACCCGACGGCGTGGGCGAAGTGACGCTCGGCCACCTGTTACGCGTGGCGCTGCGCCTGCGCCCCGACCGGTTGGTGGTGGGCGAGGTGCGCGGCGCCGAGGCCGTGCACCTGCTGCACGCGCTCAACACCGGGCACGACGGCTCGCTGGCCACGGTGCACGCCAACACCGCTGCTGATGCGCTGAACCGGCTGGTGGCGCTGGTAGTGCAGGCGGTGGGTAACTGGCCGCTGGCCGCCGTGCACCACGAGGTCAGCGGGGCGATCGACGCGGTGGTACACGTCGCCCGCCTGCCCGACGGAACGCGCCGGATCGCGGAAGTGGTGGAGGTGGTGGCCCCGATCGGCCAGCCAGGTGGCCTGGCGGTGCGCACGCTCGCCAGCGGCGACGAAGTGCACGCGGCACCCACTCGGGGGCGGGTGTGCACCTGATCGCCGCTGTCGCAGCTGCCGGGGCGATCGTCGCCGGCATCGGTGCGCGCCGGCGCGTGGGTGTGGCTCGCGCGCTGGTCGCCCCACGGCGACGCCACCGCCAAGCACCCACCACCACCCAGCAGTGGGCCGAGCTGCTCTCCACCGTGGCCGCCGAGGTGCGCACCGGCAGCTCACCGATTGCCGCCCACGCACACGCGATGCAGCAGGCACCGTGGTGCCGCCACACCAACCACCCCGGCGACGACGAACGCGTCGTGCTGCAGGCGCTGCACGCCACTCGCACGCTGGGTGGCCCAGTGGCTGCCACGCTCGACGCTGCCGCGGCACTGCTGCGCGAGCGGCTCGCCATCCGCGCCGAAGCCACGGCCCACAGCGCGCAGGCACGGCTGAGCGCACGGGTGCTCACCATCGTGCCGCTGGTGTTCTGTGCCTGGAACCTCGCCACCAGCGCCTCGTTCCGCGCGGCATGGTTGGCGCCCGTCGGGCGAGTGTGTGCAGCGCTCGGCGTGGCGTGCAACGCGCTGGGCTGGTGGTGGATGCGCCGCATCATCACGAAGGCCACGCAGTGAACGCGGGCATGGTCGGGGTGGTCGCAGTGGTGGCGGTGGTCGCCGCCGGCGCGGCGTTGCGGCCGGCAGCCCGCCGAGCAACGGTGCCGGCGCCGGCGCGGCGCGCCGGCGGCCAGCGCGCGGCGCGCGCCGCTGTCGCTCGCGAGTGGCCGGCCACCATCGACATCGTGGTGCTCGCCATCCGCGCCGGCCACCTGCCGCTGGCGGCCATTCGCAGCGCGCTGCCTCACCTCGCGCCCGCCGTGCACGATGCGTTCGCCACCGTCGTCGCTCGCTGCGATGAGGGCAGTCGTTTCGCCGACGCGCTCGCGTGCCTGCCCCAGCGGCTGGGCCCGATCGCCGATCCCCTCGCCGACACGCTGGCGGCCGCCGATCGCTATGGGTTGCCGCTGGCGCCGGTGCTGGATCGGCTGGCCACCGAAGCGCACGTGCAGCGTCGGCGGCGCGCCGACACCCTCGCGCGGCAACTCCCCGTTCGCCTGGCTGCCCCGCTCGTGGCGTGCACCCTGCCGTCGTTCGTGCTCCTCGCCATCGTCCCCTTGCTGCTCGCAGCCCTCTCGTCGCTCACTCGCTGACCAACCCACCCGTCACCGCTTCCCAGGGAGGCACCCATGCTCCATGTTCTTCTCCGCCTGTGCGTTCGAGCACGAACGCTCACCACCGATACCACCGCCGCCACCGCCGCCGCCACCACCGCCGACGGCGAACTCGGCCAAGCCACCACCGAGTACGCACTCGTGTTGCTGGGCGCGGCGCTCATCGCGCTGCTGGTGGTGGCCTGGGCCACCGGCGGGGCCGGCGCCGGCAAGATCGGCAGCCTGTTCTCGCGAGTCATCGACTCGGTCACCGAGCGGCTGTGAACCGCCGCGATCGCGGCCAGTCCACCGTCGAGCTGGCGCTCTCCTTGCCGTTGCTGTGCCTGTTCGTGTGCGGGCTGTTGCAGGTGGCCGTGGTGGTGCGCAACCAGGTTGCGGTGCAACTGGCAGCGCGCGAGGCCGCGCGGGCAGCCGCCGTCGCTGCCGATCCGCAGACGGCGGCCCGCCTCGCAGCCGAGCAAGCCATCGCGCTCGACCCACTACAGGTGTCGATCGTCGAACACGACGGGGCGGTCACGGCACAGGTGCGTTTCATCGACCACACGGACGTGCCGTTCATCGGCATGTTCATGCCCGACGTGGTGATCACCGCCAGCGTCACCATGGCCGCCGAGCCGCCATGACGTGCCCGATAACGTGGGCCGCGTCATGGAACTGATCGGCCGCCTCACCGCCCTCGGCGCGGCCCCCGTGCTGCACCTCAGTGGCGAGATCGATCTGGCCACCGTGCCGCTGCTGCGCGACCACCTTTCGCGTGCCACGTCGCGACATGCGAACGAGACGCTGTTCGTCGACCTCGACGGCCTCACCGCGATCGACGACACCGGCTTCGGCCTGCTGCTGGGTGCCGCGGGCCGCTGTCGCGAGCAGGGCAGCGAGCTGGTGGTGGTGTGCACCAACGATCGCCTCCTGGCGCGCTTGGCGCTCACCGGCCTCGATCGGGCCATCCGCGTCGTGTCGCGCGTGCACGCCGGCTGAGCAACGTCATCCGCGAAAACCGCGAGGCGCTCATTCCCGCACGCTCTGGACGGTCACCCGCGCACCACCCCGGTGCGCGGAACCCAAGGAGCCACATTGAGCACGAACCTGCTTCGGAGCCTGCTCGCCGGTTCGATCTCGGCGGCCGCTTCCCTGTTGATCACCACCGCCCCGGCCGCCACGGCCGCCGGCGACGACGTGCCGCCGTTCGAGATGGCACCGTCGTGCCACACCCTCGACACCGCGAACCTCGACGTTCGTGGAGCCCGCAGCCGCTCGAACGATTGGCAGTGGAGCTTCTGGATCAACGGCAACACCGACACACTGTGCAACGACCCGATCGTCACCGAACTGACCAACCTCGACACTGGTGTGAGCACGACGCGGGAGTTCACCGTGTTCGACGTCGTGGCGGCCAACAACCGTGGCGAGGACTACGTCAGCAGCTTCCCCACCCAGTGCGACTATCGCTCTTCGGTGTACCTCACCCCCGCGCACCTACTGTTCGTCGACTCAGGTGACGTGCACCGGCCGGCTTTCACCTGCGCGCCACCCGACATCCAAATTCCCGATGACGTCGTGATCCCCGAACTTCCCGCCACGCCGACAACGCCCGCCAGCCCCACCACCACCGCCGCGACCCCCACCACCGCGACCCCGACCACCACTGACACGACCGACACGACCGACACCCCCAACACCACCGACACCACTCTCGACACCGACACCACGCTCGACACCACCGACCCAACGGGCACGCCCGGGACTGACGTGCCGGGTGCTGAGTCGCCCGGCGGCGACGAGGACAACACGTTGCTGCTGGTGGGTGGCGCGCTGCTGGTGGGTGGTGCCGGCCTTGCCTTCACGGCGATCGCCCTGAGCCGCCGGCGCCGCCCCAGCTGAACCGACCCAGGTCAGATCTTCTTCGGCCGACGAGCGCCGCGCTTGTCGAACGTCTTCTCGTGGGCGATCTGTTCGGCTTCCAGCGCAGCCTCCTCGGCCACCAGGCGCTTCATGCTCTCCAGGCGTCGCGGGTCGAGCCGACCGTCCAGCACGGCCGCGCTCACCGCGCAGTCCGGCTCGTCGTCGTGCTTACAGTTGCGAAAGCGGCAATGGTCCATCAGCTCGAACACGTCGGCGAACGCGTTCTCGATCCCGCGACCGCTGCTCCACAGGCTGACGGCGCGCACACCGGGGGTGTCGATCAGCCAGCCGCCGCTGGGCAGGCGCACCAGTTCTGAGGCGGTGGTGGTGTGGCGGCCACGCTGATCGCCCTCGCGCACGTCGGCGGTCACTTGGCGGCTGGCGCCCACCAGCGAGTTCAGCAGCGTGCTCTTGCCCACCCCGCTGGCACCCAGCAGGGCGATCGTGGCGTTGTCGTCGGCGTAGTGGCGCAGTTCGTCGACACCCTCACCGCTGATGCCACTGGCCACCATCACGTCGACACCCGGCGCGACATCCTGCATCGCTGCCACCGTGGGGCCGGGGTCGTCGACGAGGTCGATCTTGGTGAGCACCACCACCGGGCGGGCGCCGCTGTCCCACGCCAGCACCAGCTCGCGCTCGAGCCGCCGCTGGTTCGGCGGCGAGGTGAGGCCGTGCAGCAGCATCACCGTGCCCACGTTGGCCGCGATCGTGTGCGCCTCGGCGCGGCTTCCGGCGAACGAAGCGCGGCGCACGAACGCGCTGTGCCGATCGAGCACCGCCGCCACCCGCTCGCCGTCCGGGTCGATGGCCACGAAGTCACCCACGGCCACGTCGGCGCCGATGTTACGCACGCGCAGCGGTGGGTCGTCGAGCGACTGCAACACCGAACTCCAGCCGCGATCGAGGCGGCTGACACGGCCGGCGGGAGGGCAACCCAGCGCCCGCCAGTGAGCCAGCGCTTCGTCGGTCCAGCCGAGCCGGATATCACAGAGGGCGTCGATTGACCCAACGGTAGCGTTCCAAAATGACGGCCTTACCCCCCGAAGGCCAGCGGAAGGTAACCCCCCTCATGCTTGCACGTCTCGCGCGCTTCAGCTTTCGGCACCGCTTCATCATGGTGTTCGCCATTTGGCTTCCCGTGTTGGTGGCCCTCAACGCGGTGTCGTCCGGCCTCGGTACCGACTACCACACCGAGTTCAACATGCCGAACAGCGAGTCGAAGCTGGTGCAGGACGCGTTCAACAACATCGGCAACAAGGAAGACGCAGGGTTCCCCGCGCAGATCGTGTTCACCGCCGAGCAGGGCAACGCCGACCCTGCCGTCAAGGCGGCGATGGCCGTCCTGTTCGTGCAGGTCGACGCGCTCGACGGGGTGAAGGTGGTCAGCCCGTACGCTCCGGAGGGGGTGCAGCAGAACAGCCCTGCGGCGTCACCCACCAACTCGTCCGGCAAGGATGTGTCGTTCGCCCAACTGACGATCAGCAAGCGCGACCAGGCCGGGTTCAAGAAGCTCGGCGATGAGATCCAAGCGCTCGGCGCCGAGGTGAACGTGCCCGGCCTGTCCATCGACTACGGCGGTCAGATCTTCCAGAAGATGCAATTCCCCGCCAGCGAGATCCTCGGCATCCTCGCCGCGATCGTGATCCTGCTGCTGGCGTTCGGGTCGGTCATCGCCATGGGTCTGCCGATCGGCACCGCCGTGGTCGGCCTGGGCGTGGGCATGGCGATCGTGGCCATCGCCTCCAACGGGTTCTCGATCCCCGAGTTCGGCCCGCAGATGGCAGCGATGATCGGCCTTGGCGTGGGCATCGACTACGCCCTGTTCATCGTCAGCCGCTACCGCGAGCACCTGCAGATGGGCGAAGACCCCGAGACCGCCACCGTGGCCGCGGTCGATTCCTCGGGCCGTGCGGTCATCTTCGCCGGCATCACCGTGATCATCTCGCTGCTCGGCCTGTTCATCATGGGCCTGTCGTTCGTACAAGGCTTGGCGGTCGCCGGCGCCACCGGTGTGTTCGTGATGATGATCGCCTCGATCACGCTGCTGCCGGCGCTGCTGGGCTTCACCGGCACCCGCATCCACAGCACCTCGCGTGCAGCCGCCACCGGGGTCGCCCTGTTCGTGGCCTGCGGCCTGGTCGGCGTCGCCCTCGACAAGCTGGGGCCGCTGATGGGCCTGGGCATTCTGGCCGCCCTGCTGCTGAACGGCGCCAGCCTGTTGCCCTTCGGCAAGAGCCTGCGCACCCCGATCCGCACCCGAGGCGAGAAGCCGCGCGAGCTGCGCTTCTGGTTCCGCTGGAGCCGCTTCATCCAGCACCGCCCGTGGCCGTTCTTCATCGGCGGCGCAACCGCGTTGATCGTGCTGGCGCTGCCGCTGTTCTCGATCCGCCTCGGCTTCAGCGACACCGGCAACCTGCCCAAGGACACCACCGTGCGCCAGGCGTACGACACGATCGCCGCCGGCTTCGGGCCGGGCACCAACGGCCCGCTGGTGCTGGTGAGCACCGACCCGGCCGCCACCACCGAGATCGCCGCCACCGTGGATGCCGCGCTCGCTGCCGACCACGACGTCGCGTTCGCCACGCCGGGCATGCAGGTGCAGGGCACCGACGTGTGGATGTGGCGGGTGTACCCCACCAGTTCGCCTCAGGACGCCACCACCGCCGAGCTGGTCAACCGGTTGCGCGACGACGTGCTGCCGCCCACCGGCATCAAGGTCAACGTGGGCGGCTGGACCGCCTCGGGTATCGACTTCTCCGACTACCTCGCCGGCAGACTGCCGCTCCTGATCGGCGCTGTGCTGGTACTCAGCTTCCTGCTGCTGATGGTGGTGTTCCGCAGCCTGCTGGTGCCGCTGAAGGCCGTGATCATGAACCTGTTGTCCGTGGGCGCCGCCTACGGCGTGATCGTGGCCATCTTCCAGTGGGGCTGGGGCCTCAGCCTGATCGGCGTCGACAAGGCCGGCCCGGTGGAGGCGTGGGCGCCGATGATGCTGTTCGCGATCGTGTTCGGCCTGTCGATGGACTACGAGGTGTTCCTGCTATCGCGCATGAAGGAAGAGTTCGACCGCACCGGCGACAACGGCACCGCCGTGGCCGACGGCCTGGCCGTCACCGCCCGCGTGATCACCGCCGCGGCACTGATCATGGTGTGCGTGTTCAGCGCGTTCGTGCTGGGCGACGAGCGCTCGCTGAAGCTGTTCGGGCTGGGCATGGCGGTCGCTGTGCTCGTCGACGCCACCATCGTGCGCATGGTGCTGGTGCCGGCCACGATGGAGCTGCTGGGCGCCCGCAACTGGTGGATCCCCAAGTGGCTGGATCGGGTGCTGCCGCGCCTGAACGTGGAAGGCGCGCACCCCGCCGATGCCGCCGAGCGGATCCTCGACGAGATCGCCAAAGAGCCCGAACCGGTCGGCTGACCGGGGCTTTCCAGAACGGGTGACAACTGGGCCTCCTTGACAAGACGGGGTTCCATCACCTAGCGATACGCACCAATGGCCAAGCCCCTCGTCATCGTGGAATCGCCTGCCAAAGCGAAAACCATCTCCAAGTTCCTCGGCGATGCCTTCGACGTGCGCGCCTCGGTGGGGCACGTGGCCGACCTGCCGAGCAAGGGTTTGCAGATCGACGTGGACAACGGCTTCAAGCCCACGTACGAGCTGACCGTGCGCGGCAAAGACGTGGTGAAAGACCTGCGGGCGGCGATGAAGAACGCCTCCGAGCTCTACCTCGCGACGGACGAAGACCGCGAGGGTGAGGCGATCAGCTGGCATCTGCTGGAGTATTTGAAGCCGAAGATCCCGGTGAAGCGAATGGTGTTCCACGAGATCACCAAGAGCGCCATCGACCAGGCCGTGGCCAACCCGCGCGGCATCGACTACGGCCTGGTCGACGCCGCCGAGACCCGCCGCTTGCTCGATCGCCTCTACGGCTACGAGGTGTCGCCGGTGCTGTGGCGCCGCGTCAACCGCGGCCTGTCGGCCGGTCGTGTGCAGAGCCCGTCGGTTCGCCTCATCGTGGAGCGCGAGCGCGAGCGCATCGCGTTCGTCACCGCCGGCTACTGGGACATCGAGCTGCTCACCGGCACGTCGCCTGCCTTCACCGCCACGCTCGTCGCCCTCGGCGGCACCAAAGTGGCCACCGGCAAGGACTTCACCAGCGACGGCCAGCCGAAGAAGAACGTGGTGGTGGTGCCCGAGGGCCGCGCCCGTGCGCTGGCCGACACGTTGGCGGGCGCCGAGTTCACCGTGCGCTCGGTGGAATCGAAGCCCTACCGCAGCAGCCCGAAGGCCCCGTTCCAGACCAGCACGCTGCAGCAGGAGGGTGGCCGCAAGCTGCGCCTCGGCGCGGCGCAGGTGATGCGCCTCGCGCAGGGCTTGTACGAGCGCGGCTACATCACCTACATGCGTACCGACGCTGTCTCGCTCAGCGAAGAAGCGTTGGGCGCGATCCGCGCCGAGGTGAAGCGTGGGTACGGCGAGAAGTTCCTGTCGCCCGCGCCGCGCCAGTTCGCCAACAAGGTGAAGAACGCGCAAGAGGCCCACGAGGCGATCCGCCCCACCACTCCCCTGCGCACACCCGAAGCGGTGGCCGGTGAGCTGAACGGGCAAGAGCTGTCTCTGTATCGCTTGATCTGGCAGCGCACCTTGGCCTCGCAGATGGCCGACGCCAACGGCACCACGGTGTCGGTGCGCCTGGCCGCCACGGCTGCCGAAGGCCCGGCCGCCGGAGCGGCGACCACCGATTGTGAGTTCGCCGCCAGCGGCACCACGATCACCTTCGCCGGCTATCGCCAGGTGTACGTGGAGAGCACCGACGAATCCGAGGCCGAGGACGAGAAGGAAGCGCTGCTGCCGCCACTCACCGAGGGCCAGTCGGTGCCGGTGCAGTCGCTCACCCCCAACGGCCACGCCACCGTGCCGCCCGCCCGCTACACCGAGGCCTCGCTGGTGAAGCGCCTGGAAGAGCTGGGCATCGGCCGCCCCTCCACGTGGGCCTCGATCATCCAGACCGTGCAAGACCGCGGCTACGTGTGGAAGAAGGGTCAGGCGCTGGTGCCCACCTGGACCGCGTTCGCCGTGGTGGGCCTGTTGGAGAAGCACTTCGAGGGCCTGGTGGACTACGCGTTCACGGCTCGCATCGAGGAAGACCTCGACTCGATCGCCCGCAACGAGCGGCAGAAGCAGGACTGGCTGCAGCACTTCTACTTCGGCGACGAGACCGAGGGCCTGCCCGGCCTGAAGCGGCTGGTGGAGGAGAACCTCGACCACATCGACGCGGCCGAGATCAACACGTTCCCGATCGGCCTCGACGCCGAGGGTCGCGAGATCGTGGTGAAGCCCGGCAAGTACGGCCCCTACGTGAAGCGCGGCGACGACACCGCCAGCGTGCCCGACGACCTCACCCCCGATGAGCTGACCGTGGAGGTGGCCACCAAGCTGCTGGCCGCACCCAAGAGCGACGAGCCGATCGGCGAGCTCGACGGCTACCCGGTGTTCGCCAAGAACGGCCGCTACGGCCCCTACGTGCAGTGGGGTGCGCCCGACAACCTGCCGCCCGGCCTCGAGAAGCCGAAGATGGCCAGCCTGTTCAAGACGATGGTGTTCGAGCGGGTCACCGTTGCCGAGGCCATCGAGCTGCTGCAGCTGCCGCGCACCATCGGCGCCGACCCCACCGATGGCGAGCCGATCCTCGCCAACAATGGTCGTTACGGCCCATACGTGCAGAAGGGCAAGGACTACCGCAACATCGCCAGCGAGGAGCGGCTGCTCACGATCTCGCTCGCCGAGGCCGTGGAGATCTTCTCGCAGCCGAAGGTGTTCCGGCGCGGTGGCGGGGCCAACCTCGCCGCCAAGGGCCCGCTGCGCGAGTTCGGCAACGATCCGATCAGCGGCAAGGCGGTGGTGGCCAGGGACGGCAAGTTCGGCGTGTACGTCACCGACGGCGAGACCAACGCCTCGCTCTCCAAGGGCGATCGCCTGGAGGCGATGGAGCCCGAACGGGCCTACGAGCTGCTTGCTGTGCGCCGCGAGGCGATCATCGAGAAGGGCGGCGCCCCCGGCAAGCGTGCAGCTGCCACCAAGAAGGCTGCGGCGAAGAAGGCCGCACCGGCGAAGAAGGCGGCCGCGAAGAAGACTGCGCCCGCCAAGAAGGGTGCGCCGGCAAAGAAGGTGGCCGCGAAGAAGGCCGCCCCGGCCACCACCGCCT
This sequence comes from Actinomycetota bacterium, assembly GCA_030645495.1. Classification (GTDB taxonomy): domain Bacteria; phylum Actinomycetota; class Acidimicrobiia; order Acidimicrobiales; family Ilumatobacteraceae; genus UBA668. The sequence continues at coordinate 115,362 of JAUSLV010000016.1, read as the reverse complement.
GGCCCGTCACCGACCTCTGAACTCGGCCTCCCACCCTGCCCACCATCCGTCGGGCGCGATCTGGCCCGCTCGTGACCGATCCGAGACCCACGGGCGCGGAACGCACGCCCACGCGTACCTCTCGCGCCCGTGGGCGCGAGAGGACCCGCCGAGCAGTCAACCGGCGAGCACCACGGTCAACACGCCGGCGGCCACGAGCAGGCTGGCCAGGTACTCGGCTTTCGTGTGGCGGTCGTGGAGGATCCACCACGACACCGCGAAGGTGAACAGCAGTTCCACTTGGCCGAGCGTGCGCACCTTGGCCGCGTTCTCCAACGCCAAGGCCAGCGCCCAACCAGCGCTGCCGCACACACTGAGCACGCCCACCACCGAACTCGACCGCCAGTGCACGAAGCCCAGCCGCATCTGCTCGGGTTCGCGGGCCAGCAGGTAGCCGCCGTGGATGAACGTCTGCATCGTGTTCATCACCGCCAGGGTCACGAGCGCGCGCATCACGATCGGCCCACCGGCGAGCGCCTTCGTGGCCCCACGAATGCCGATCGAGGCCAACCCGAACAGCCCGCCCGCGGCCAGGCCGTACAGGGCAGCCGGCTGCCGCACCGCGGCCCACGTGAGGCGCTGGCCCTTGGTGGCCAGCACCGTCACGCCGGCCATGCACACGACCGCGCCCAGCCAGCCGCCCCAGCGCAGCGGCTCGCCCAACAGCACCAGCGAGAACAGCGCCACTTGCACCACCTCGGTCTTGGCGAACACGGTGCCCACCGCGAAGTCGCGAGCATCGAACGCACGGATCAGGCAGATCGTGCCCACGATCTGGGCCAGCCCGCCGCCGGCGATGGTGGGCCAGAAGCGCCAGGCGACGCCCGGCCAGTCGACCCCCGACACCCACGCCGCCAGCACGGCCAGGCCCGCCAGCGGCGCGCCGTACACGTAGCGCACGAACCCCGCCCCGCTGACCGACAGCAGCGCGCGCAAGCGGTGCTGCAGCGCGGTGCGAGCGGTCTGGAAGCCGGCGGCGACCAGCGTGATGAGGATCCACATAGCGTCTCACATATCGGGATGGACTTCTCATTCACAGGCTAGCCTGCCCGGCTGGATATGGTGCGGCTTCGATATGACGACCGGTCGCTACATCACGCTCGAAGGCGCCGAGGGTTGCGGGAAGAGCACCCACGCGGCGCGCCTGGCCGAGGCGTTGTCGGCCGTCCTCACTCGCGAGACCGGCGGCACGGCCGTCGGCCAGCGGATCCGCACGATCTTGCACGACACGGCGGTCACCGACCTCTCGCACCGCGCCGAAGCACTGCTGGCCGCCGCCGACCGGGCACAGCACCTCCACGAAGTGGTGGCCCCCGCGCTGGCCGCTGGCCGCCACGTGGTCAGCGATCGCAGCGTGTACTCCACGCTCGCCTACCAGGGCTACGGCCGCGAGCTGCCGTTGGCCGAGGTGCGCCAGATCAACGAGTGGGCGATGGGTGGGCTGTGGCCACACCTGGTGCTGCTGCTCGACGCCGCGCCCGAGGTGCTCGAGCGGCGCATGCGCGGCCGTCAGCTGGATCGCTTCGAGCAGGAAGGCGACGCGTTCCACCAACGCGTGCGCGACGGGTTCTGCGCGATGGCCGCGGCCGAGCCCGAGCGTTGGGTGATCATCGACGCCGGCCTGCCGGTTGAACGCGTGGGCGCGGCCATCCGCACTGCCGTGCGCGATCGGCTGGGCATCTGATGTTCGCCGAGTACGCCCGCTCGGTGTGGGACGGCGTGGTGGGCCAAACCCGCGCGGTCGAGCAGCTCAGCCGCGCCGCCAGCAGCGCGGTGCACGCGTATCTGTTCGTGGGCCCACCCGGCAGCACCAAGCACGAGGCCGCCCGCGCGTTCGCCGCGCTGTTGCTCACCGGCCACGACGACCCCGACACCCGTGCGTCGCGCCTGGCGCTGGCCGGCGAGCACCCCGACGTGCGTGAGGTCGAGCGCCAGGGCGCGCGCATCTCCAAGGAGCAGGTCAGCGAGATCATCCGCAACGCATCGATGGCCCCGATGGAGGGCACGCGCAAGGTGATGGTGCTGCACGAGTTCCACCTGCTCGAGGCCGAGGGCGCGGCCCGCCTGCTGAAGACGATCGAAGAGCCGCCGCCCAGCGCGGTGTTCATCGTGCTCGCCGATCAGGTGCCGCCCGAGCTGGTCACGATCGCGTCACGCTGCGTGCGCATCGACTTCTCCTCCATCCCCGAGTCGGTGATCCGCGAGCGGCTGGTGGCCGAGGGCGCGCCGCAGCTGGCGGCCGAGCAGGCTGCTGCAGCGGCGGAGGGCAACCTCACCCGCGCCAGGGTGTTGGTCACCGACACCGGGCTGATGGCCCGCCGCCAGGCGTTCGCCGGCGTGCCCCGCCGCCTCGACGGCACGGGTGCCACGGTGATCGCGCTGTGCAGCGAGATGAACGGGTTGATCGAGGCTGCCGCGGCACCACTGGCAGCCCGCCAGGCCGAGGAGGCCGAGGCGCTGGAGGCACGCGTCGCCGCGGCCGGCGAGCGCGGCAGCGGCCGCAAGCAGCTGGAAGACCGCCACAAGCGCGAGCAGCGCCGCCACCGCGTCGACGAGTTGCGCAGTGGCATGTCGGTGATGGCCGGCGTGTACCGCGACGCGCTGGTGGCCGGCACCCTGCCCCGCCCCGAGGCCGGTGTGGCCGCCGTGCAGCGCATCCACAAGGCACTCGAAGCGCTCGAGCGCAACCCCAACGAAACCCTGCTGCTGCAGGCGCTGCTGCTGGAACTGCCCTCGATCTAGCAGCGAATTCCGGGGTGGGCGGGCCGCAGGCCGACCGCTAGCATTGCTGCCTGCGCCCAGATAGCTCAGTCGGTAGAGCATTTCACTCGTAATGAAAAGGTCGAGGGTTCGATTCCCTCTCTGGGCTCCAAGTGATTTCGTAGGCCTGCACGCAGCGGGCCAGCGCCGCGTCGGACTCGCCGAGCGGATACCCCCCGTGGTATCCTGAGGCCAGGATCCGCAGCGCCGATGTTCCGTTACCGAGCGCTGCCGGACGCAACAGGAACGGGTACGACATGGCTCGGATCGTGGTACTGGGAGCAGGAGTGGCGGGGCACACCGCTGCAATGCATGCGAAGCGTCGGCTCGGCCGCGCACACGAGGTGATCGTGGTGTCGCCGAACGCCAACTGGAACTGGATCCCCTCCAACATCTGGGTCGGGGTGGGCAAGATGACCGCCAAGCAGGTCACGTTCCCGCTGGCGCCCGTGTACAAGCGGCTGGGCATCGAGTACCACCAGGCGAAGGCCGTGGGCCTGCTGCCCGAGGGCGACGCAACCGACGCCACCGGTGCGGTCGATATCGAATACACCGACGCCGATCGCCGCGGCCAGCCGGCGCGGCTGCGCTACGACTACCTGATCAACGCCACCGGCCCGAAGCTGCGCTTCGACCTCACGCCGGGCCTCGGCCCCGATGGCCATTCGGTGTCGGTGTGCACCTCTGGGCATGCCACCCAGGCCAGCGCCGCGCTCGACGAGGTGATCGCGCGGATGAAGGCCGGCCGGCGCCAGACGCTGGTGGTCGGGATGGGGCACGGTGCCTGCACCTGTGAGGGCGCCGCGTTCGAGTACGTGTTCAACGTGGACCACGTGTTGCGCGAGCAGGGCGTGCGCGAGCTGGCCGACGTGATCTACCTCACCAACGAACACGAACTCGGCGACTTCGGTGTGGGCGGCATGGTGTTCAGCCAGAAGAGCGGCCAGGTCACCAGCGAGCAATGGATGCAGAGCCTGTTCACCGAGCGCGGCATTCGGGTGATCCTGCAGGCCCACGTCACCGAGGTGGCCGAGGGTGTGGTGCACTACGAACAGATCGACGGCACGGTCGCCCAACAAGCGTTCGACTTCGCGATGCTGCTGCCGCCGTTCCGCGGGGTCGCCCTGCCCACGGTCGACCGTGCGGGCACCGACATCGCCGACAAGTTGTTCGCGGCGAACGGATTCATGAAGGTGGATGCGGACTACGCGGCCAAGCCATACGAAGAGTGGTCGGCGAAGGACTGGCCGCGCACGTACGAGTCGCCGGTGTTCCCCAACGTGTTCGCTGTGGGCATCGCCTTCGCCCCGCCACACGCCATCTCGCGGCCGTACCAAACGCCCAGCGGCGCCCCCGTCGCGCCGGCACCGCCACGCACCGGCATGCCCTCGGGCACGCAGGGCAAGGTGGTGGCGCAGACGGTCGTCGACCGCATCAAGCACAACAACCCCACGGCGCCAGCACGAACCGCGTCGATGACGGCGATGGGGGCGGCCTGTATCGCCTCGATCGGCGCCGGGTTGCGCACGGGCGCGGCGGCGACGATCACGATGTCGCCGATCGTTCCCGACCGTGAGCACTTCCCCGAGACCGGTCGCGACCCGAAGAGCACGTTCGGCGAGATCGGCCTCGCGGGCCACTGGCTGAAGCGCCTGCTGCACACCCTGTTCATCTACAAAGCCAAGGCCCGCCCGGGCTGGTGGCTGATCCCGGAGTGACCGACATGCCGAACACATCGATGCAGCAGACCTCCACCGCCACGTCGGCCAAGGAAGCCCGCCGGCGCTCCGGCCTGGTGCGCCAGGCGTTCCGGTTCGTGGTGCTGAACCTCAAGATCCTCCGCCTGACCCGCCAGCATCACTGACATCAACCGTCAGCGCCACCCCCCCGGGTGGGCTGCCTCCACGAGCGCGGCGGCTCACACTTCGCTCACATCTCGCACACGGGGGCATCACGGGCGCCATGGATGATGACCATCGTCCCGGTCGGGCTCCTGCCCGGCCAACGATCCCCCCGAGGTCTTGTCATGAACCGCACTCGCACCATCGCCGCACTCACGATCGGACTGGCCAGCGCACTCGGCTTTGCCGGTACTGCGTCGGCCGCCCCGCCCGATCTGGAAACCGCCCGGGCCCGCTGCCTCACCGGCATCAGCGAGCGCCAGGTGCAGCTCGACGTGCTGCTCGAGAAGTCCACCGCGTCGTCCACGCTCACCGATGGCCACGAAGGCACCATCGGCTCGTTCATCTCCGCGGCCAAGAACGGCCTCAGTGGCCTGCAGGCCGAGGTGCAGGCCGACGCCGACCTGGCCAGCCTGCGGGCCGACTGCGAGGCCGTGGCCAGCGAGTACCGGGTGTATGCCCTGCGCACACCGCAGGTGCACCTCGCGCTCGCCGGTGATCGCACCGCGGCCGGCATCGTGAAGGGCAACGAGATTGCCGCCACGCTGCAGACCGCGATCGATGCCGCCGAGGCCAACGGCAAGGACGTTGCCGAGGTGACCGCATTGCTGGCCGACCTGAACGCCGAGCTTGCCTCGGCCAGCACGTCGCTGAGCGGCGTGGTGGACAGCGAGCTGGGCTACACCCCCGCCGACTGGAACGCCAACCACAGTGTGCTCAGCTCGGCCACCACTGCCGTGCGCAGCGCCCACACCGACCTGAAGGCCGCGCTGGTGGATGCCAAGGCGATCGTCGCTGCCCTGCGGGCGCTGGCGCTGTGAGCGCCATGAGCCGCACGTTCACCCGCATTGCCATGGCAGCCGCCACCGCCGGCCTGCTGACCCTTGCCGCCTGTGGCGACAACGGCGACCAGGGTGGCACCCGACTGAACGGCCAGAGCGACGCCACGGTGGTGGCCGACACTCTGCCCGCCGCGGCCACCGACACCAGCGTGGCCACCGACACCAGCCTGGCCACCACCGATACCGAGGCACCCACCACGACCGCCTCGACGTCCGGTTCGGGCAGTTCGGCCACGGTGGTCGACCCGGCGCTCGAGCAGGCGATCGCCGAAGCGGAGGCACTCTTGGGCGCCACCGACAAGGACCTCGCCGACGCCAACAAGGGCGCAGCCAACGGCGGCTGACCCGCCACCAGAACACGCCCGACGTAGCGACCACCCGGCTTCGCCCGGGTGGTCGCGGCGCGTTCAGGCCAAGGCGCGCTCGCGTGCCGGCCCGCGCTCGCCACCCATCAGCTCGCGCCGCAGGGCCACCAGCTTGGGTGCCGGTTCGGCCGCCGCCCACGGATCGGCGGCCAGCGCACGCTCGTAGCTCTCCCACTCGCCGCGCACCCCGGCCAGGTCGCCGCGGCGAGCGTGGGCGCGCATCCGTAGGGCGATCAGCTCTTCGTGCCCGGCCAGCACCTTCAGCCCCTGGCCGGTGGCCCAGAACACCCCGTCGATGTCGCCGAGCGCGAGATGGTGGTTGGCCAACTCGATCGCCGCACCGGTGGCCAACAGCACGAGTGACGACGTGATGCCTTCGGCGTCGGTCCACAGGAACGACGTGCCGGCGAATGGCAACCCGGTGAGCAACTCGACGCCCGGCCGCAGCACCTCCACCGCCTCAGCCGACGGGAGGCTACGCGCATGCTGCAGCCGCGCGGCCAGCAACGCCGCGTCGGTGATCACTCCCTCGTGCAGCGGTAGGTCTTCGGTGAGGGTGCGGCCGATCCACTCCTCACCGTCGGCCGGGGCCGCGGCACGGGCAAGCGCGCGCCGGGCGTCGCTGACCACGTTGGCGAACGTGGCGTCACGCACGTCGAGATCCCACAGCGCAGTTCGTGCCGCTGTACGCGTGGGCCGCTCGCGATGCTGACTCAGCCACACCACCAGTTCGAGCGACTTCGATCGCTCGAACGCGGCCTGAACACCACTCGCCGCCACCACCTCCACCTGGCCCAACACCTTCACCAACACACCCCACTCCGGTTCCTCGAACGGCGTGGCGGGCAGCATCGGAGGCGCAATCGGCACCACCTCTGCGTGCACGGGAAGCGGGAGGTCGGCCTCGTCGAGGAGCATGCGCACACCCTCCAGGTCGTCGCAGGTGAGCCCGACGGGATGCACACGTAGGCCAAGCGGCTGCAGCAGGTGGTGATCGCCGGCGTACTGCAGCGACCAGCCGCCGTGCAGCCCCGGTGTGTCGACCACCACGGCGAGGCCCCGGCCAGACCCGGTGCGTTCCACGCCGGCTGCCGCCGCTTCGCTGACGTCGTCGCCGGCGGCGACCACGATCGCCGGCTCCCATGCCTCGCCACCCACATTCGCGCTGCGCAACGCGAACGTGGAGGTGGCCATCGATGGCGTGGTACCGAGCGTCATCGCCGCTGCGTCGAGCGCGGCGTCGAACGAGTCGCTCGCCTCGCTGCTGCGCCCACCAGGCAGCTCGTCGCCGAGGCCGACGGTGAACACGCGCGCCACGTCGACAAACGGCGACACGGCGAGGGAGCAGGCGATCGCACGCAACAGTGGCACCGACCAGGGCGACTGCACGGTCAGCGAACCCACCGCTTCGAGATCGACGAACACCTCACCGCCCGCTTCCGCACCGCCAAGGTGCACCATCGCCGGGCAAGGTTGCCCGCACCCCTGCGCTGCGACCGCCAGATCGGCCAGCGACACCTCGCCGCCCAGTCGCCACACCGTGCCCTCCGCTTCGGGCATCGTCCACGGTGCAGCAGCCGTCGCCGGCCCATTGAGATGCAACAGCAGCTCGCCGGTGTCGCCAAGTACCGCGGCATGCACCGCACGCCCCTGCAAGGCCAGCTCACGCGCTGACGCGCGCAGCGCGATGTCGACGCGGGCCACCCGCTCGGCGGCGGACAGCGACCGCAGCACGGCTTCGGCGCGCACGGCCTGCGCCTGCGGGAGCACGGGGCGGGCACCCAACCCGGCCGCGCGCCATTGCCGGCGCCGGCGAGCTTCCAGCAGCGAGACGGCACCTGCCGAGAACACGAGCGCCGTGCCCAGGCCCGAGGCGAACGGCACCACACCCGAGGAGCTCGATGCGCCGGTTGCAGTGTCGATCACCTCGCCCACCGACCGAGGAGCATTGGTAGGTACCTGCACACCCTCGGGCAGCAGCACCTGCATCCCTGCGGGGAACACACCGCTCGTCCACGGCGTGCCATCGGGGCCGGTGCGGCCGGTGTTCTGCTCGATGATCCGATCGCGCAACTCCGCTCGACCGATCGCGCTGGCCAGCGAGTACGGCGTGTCTCGACCGCTGGCGATGTGCACTGCCGGGGCCACGCGATCGTCGGCGTCGGTGCCGAACACGCCGGCGACGACGACCGAGCGAACCGACTGAGCGGCCGTGGACCGCAGCGCCGGCGCCAGCACCGACATCGTGGCCGTGGCCGACAACGAGGAGATCGCCACCACCCGCACGAGCATGCGGACCCAGCGCGCCGGCCCGGGCGCGAGTGGGGCGAGCTGGTCGCCGGCAGCCGACGACCGCGAACTGCGTACATGCGCGAACTCGCCGACCGCGGTGGCCGCGAACCACGCCCACAGCAGGGCGAAGAGCGCCGCACCGACCTGCACGACGAGGTCGCCCGGCACGCGGCGTTCGTTCCACGCGGCGGCGACCTGCGTCGGTGCGGGGAATGGCACGCCAACGGTGGCGATCACCGCCCACGGCACACCGACCAAGAGGCAGATCAACAGCAGGAGGGCAAGCGCCCGGATGGGATGGAAGGCACGCAGCATCGCGTCGTCCTTTCGTGGGAGCGGTGAGGTCACGTCGAATAGGCGAGTCGGGCGATTCCGGTGACCTTCACGGTCACGGTCTCGACGCCGCCGAGGATCAGGAACACAGTGCGACGGCGCTCGGTGATCGTGACTTCGACCGTCGTCGCGGTAACGGTGACCACCACGTCGGCCGGGGCCACACCCGAACGGATCGCGTAGTCGAACGCCGCCGCACGGGCCCGCGAGGGCTCGAACCCACTCATCGGAGTGGCGGTGGCAACACCCGCCCGGGCCGCGGCCTCGGCGGTGTTGAACGCGTGGCGGCGTGCGGCCATCACGCGGCCACCGTCGACCACCAGCCCGGCGCCCATGAGCGTGATGATCAGCAGGAACATCACCGTGACGGTGATCGCGCCGCGATCACCGTCACGGTTCCGACGTGGACGCGTGGCCGACGAGCAGGTGGCGGGCGCCTTCATCGTCGGTACCGGTCCACCGGCTGTGTGTCGCTCATGGTCACGGTGCGCACGCCTGGCGCCCACACACCTGCCAGCGACTGCACGGGCACGGTGCACGACACGGTCACCGTCACCGAGCCGCCCTGCCAGGTGCCATCGGCAGCGTGATAGGCGATGACCACCACCTGCGCGCCGCCCTGGCAGCGCCGATGCAACAGCGCCGCCTGCGCCGCGGTGATCGCCGCCTCCTGAGCCGCAGCCGCATTGGGAGCCAGTGATGCCGCCCGCGCCGCCGATTGCGCGGCATTCGTGACCTCCACCCCCGCCGCGTGCAAGCGACCCACGTAGCCGATGAACAGCACGGCCATCAGGCAGAACACGAGCAGATACATCATCTCCACCGGCGTGGCGATGCCGTCGTCGTCGACCCATCGGCGCATTCTTCAGCGCTCCTTCGGTGCCGACTCGGTGACGCGTGCGCGCACGCCGAAGGTTTCGCCCAACACGCCCGGCGTGTAGCCATCGACCGTCACCGACACCATCAATCCGCTGGTGCAGGTGATGGCCACACCAGTGCCCCATCCGCCGGCATGGCGAACCACCATCGCTCGCGCCGCGGCGATGCCCATCGTGCAGTCACCGTCGTATGCGGCCGCAACCCGCGCTCCTTCGATCGCAGCTTCGCTGAAGACGTTGCGGGCGTGCCAATAGGCCACGCTCTCGAACACCAGCAGCATCACCATCAGTACGGCCATCGAGCCGAACAGCATCTGGATCGACACATCGACCGCCCCGCGGTCGCGGCAACGCGAATGGCGATGCCGCGACTCGCGGGGTGGCCTGGGCACGGGAGCTTGAGGCATGGCTCAGGGCGCCACGGGGTCGGGAACGGTGTCCTTGGCCTGGTTGAACTTGGCGGTGAAGAACGCCGTGGCTGCCAGCGCGACGACGATGCCGACTGCGAGCCAGATCATCTTGGTGACGGCTTCGTCGACGCCGTCCTCGGCGTATCGGTCATCCCATGCTCGTCGCACTCGCGACCTCAGGTCGCCGTAGGTGAGCTGCACCCACACCGCCGCGGGGAGAAGTTGTTCGGTCATCCGCCTGTTCCGTTCTGTTCCTGCCAGTCATTGGCTGCTGTCGTGCACCGCTGCAGGGGTGCCCTGTCTTGCTCACCCACCGAACGCGTCGCTGATCCGCTGCGCCAGTGGGTACGCCAAGAACACGATCGTGGAAACCACGAAACCAATGGTGGGGCCGGAGAGGTTCGCGTTCGCCCGATCGGCATCGCGCTCCAACTCGTCGAGTGCCTTCGCCCTCATCGCTGTTGCCAACGACGCCACCGTGTCGGCGATCGAAACACCTTGCACTCCCTGCCGCTCCAGCGACGCGGCGAACTCGCTGAGCTCGCGGATCTCGTACGTATGGCCGAACCCGTCGATCGCTTCCCACATGGGAATTCCCCGCTGGGGGGCACGCAGCACGTCGGTGCGCAACGAGTCGAAGGCGTCGCTGCTGCCCACGCCGAGTGCGAAGCGCACCGCCTCTTCGACGCTCTGGTCGGTGGTGAGGCCCACGGCCACCAACTGCACGAAGTCGTTGGCGGCGCGCCGGAACTGGCGCCGGCAGCGGTCGATGCGTTCGGCCACGTCGTGCACCACCACCCATCCGCCCATCACGGCCACCAGCGGCGCGAGCAGCAACCAGAACGACGACAGCGGCAACAGGCCCATCGTCATCAGCGCGGCGACGCTGGCGAGCACGGCGAACAGCAGCACCGCCATCGAGGTGACGATGCGGGTGACCACGTCGGCGATGCTGAGGCCGGCGATCTGCAGGCTGCCGCCGAAACGCCGAGCCACCCAGCGCCCGGGAGCGCCCGCCGACAGCGACCCACCCCACGAGCCGGCACCACCGATCCGGTCGTGGGTGACGCCGTACATCCGCTGCCGCGCGGCCTCCACCGAGACCGGGGCGCGACGGAACCCGCGAACCGCACACCAACTGGCCGCAGCCACCAGGGTCGCCACCCCCGCGCCGATCTGCAGCGGGTTCATCGGAGGGCACCCGTCGTCGTGGTCGCTTCCACGGACCCGGCGATGCGATACCGGGGCGCCTGCTCGTAACGACACAGCGAACGCAGCCACAGCACGCAACCCAGCCACATTCCGAGCGGAAGCACCAGCACCACCTGGCCCACGGCGGTGTCGTAGGGGCTGAGCAGCTCGCCGCCCGCCACGCGCAGATAGCCCACCAGCAGTGCGCCGATCACCACCAGCCGCTTCATGCTGGCCTGGTAGACGGCCCGCGTGCGATCGATGCGCTCACGGGCCGTGACCTCGTGGCGCGCAGCGACAGCGAGCGCGTTCACCGTGTTGTACAACCGGCCGGCACCCGCCGATCCGCCGATCACCAGCCGGATCGCGGCGATGGCCGCGTCCGACAACGGGTGCGCCAACTCGTCGGCCAGGTCGGCCAACGAGTCTTCCGTGCGAAAGCCCAGTCGGCGGCGATGCACGAAGCTGCGCAACGCGTGAGCGATGGCGTCGGGCGGGCGGGCTGCGACCTGTTCGAGCGCCTCCTCGGCCGCGACTGCCGAGCCGCGCAAGGTGTCGCGAAGGTCTTCCAGCCACTTGGCGATCGCCTCCACCTTGCGTCGTTCGTCGTCGGCCCGCCGGTCGTGCAGCAGCCGGCCCCACAGTGCCGTCAGCGTTCCGGCGAGGGCGCAGAGCAAGAGCCACCGCGTGGCCAGCAGCACGAGGAAGCCGACCGCGACACCCATCACGATCCGCCGATCGAATCCTGCGCGGGTGCTCTCCGTCGGCTCACGCACTGGTGCCGATGGGGCGGCGAACCCGCGTGCGAGCGCCACCAGGGCAATGGCCAACAGCAGGCAGGTGCCGAGGGCGAGGGCAGTGGGCGGCGGCGCAGCGGCGAGCATGTCAGCCCACCTGCCGCAGGACGGTGGCCGGCGGGTCGAGCGGCCGATGCGTGTCGTCGGCGACGTGCCACCAGTGGGTGGAGAACCCTGGGCTGGCCGCGCACAGCCGATCGAGCATCGGTCGCTGCGGCTCGGAACTCGCCCGTGCCCGACGATCGGGAGCACCGGCACGCGCGGCGAACAACCGGTGCATCACGAAGCGTGCGCCGTCCTCCTCCACCGACGGGCAGGCGATCTCGGTGACGTAGCGACCCGACTGGTTGTCGCCGGCCACGTGCACCACCAGGTCGATGCTGCGGTACACCTGCCAGCGGGCCATCCGCAGCTCGGCACCGTTGTGGTAGGCGATCAGCTCGGCCAGTCGTTCCACGCCGTCCTTCGCCGACCCGCCGTGCACGGTGGCCATCGCCCCCTGGCCGATCGACATCGCCTGCACCAACGCGCCGCCCTCGGCACCACGCACCTCACCCACCACGATCCAGTCGGCTCGCGTTCGCACCGCCGGCACCATCATCTCGTGGCACGAGATGCCGGCGCCGTCGCTGGTGCTGGGCACGCGCGACTGATAGGCGTGCACGAAGCGGTGTCGACCCATGTTCGCCAGGTTCAACTCGAAGTCGGTCTCCACCGTCACGATCACGTCGTGCTCGTCGATCTCGTGCACCAGCGCGCGCAGCAGCGTCGTCTTGCCCGACCCCATCCGGCCACACACCACCACGGTCATATCGGCGGCCACCGCCGCGCGCAGCAGCGCCACCGCCGCTTGATCGAGCATGCCGCGCTCGGCCAACTCGCCGAGGCTCATGCCGAACACCGCGGCACGCCGGATCGTGATGATCGGCCGCTGCACCACGTCGTAGCCCTCGCCGTGGAAGCGCACCCCCGGCTCGAGTTCGAGATCGACGAACGGGTGCTCGCGGTTGAACGGCCGCCGGCGCATGGTGGCGGTGTCGTAGATGATCCGCTCGAGATCGCGATCGCGGCGCACCAGGGGCGGCAGCGTCTGGCGGGTTCCGTCGGAGCGTTCCACGCGTACCGGATCCGCGCCGAACACCAGCACGTCGGTGACCTGCGGGTCGCGCAGCACGGTGAGCAGGCGAGGCAGCCCGAACATCTCGGACACCACCAGCTCCACCAGCGCATCGTGCTCGACAGCTGCGAGGGGCTGGGCTCGGGCAACCACCCGTTGGCGATCCAACTCGGGCAACACCACACGGTGCAACACGTCGCGGGTGACCTCTTCCCGCAGGTCGCGTTCTGTTGCCGATTCGTCGCGGCTGGGAACCGGGAAGCGGTCGCCCCACTGACGGCGCACGTCGACAGCCAGCTGATCGAGCTCGTCGTCGATCATGACGCCACCAACTGCGGGGCCGCCACATTCGCGGCAAGACGCCGCACGGCGCTCGCGAACTGACTCTTGCGCAGCCGCCGGTCGGTGAGCGACGCACCGCGATACAAGAGGTCGACTGCCGAGGGCTCCCAGGGCAACCTGCCTGCGCAGGTGGTGCCGAGATCGGCCGCGAGCGTGGAGCTGGGGAAGGCCACACCGGCCGGCGAGTCGACGATTACGAGGCGACAGCGCTGCGGTTCGATACCGGCCTCGCTGGGTGACACGCGGCCGCCATTGCGCGCCCAGTCGTCGGAGGCGACCACCGCGGTGACTTCCGGCGACGACACCAACAGCATCTCGTCGGCCAGTTGTAGCAGCGGCCATGCGGGCGACCCCGCCCGCAGCCGACCGACATCGACCACCACGGTGCCGGGCAGCTCGCGAAGCGCCGAGACCCACGGCACCCGCGGTTGATGACAGGCGAAGGCTCGGAACGGGTCGGCCGGCGCGGCCACCACGCTCACATCGCCCACCCGCTGCGACACCTCGTGGAGCGTGGAGATGACGGCGCCCCGCTCGGTGGGGAACGCCACCTGCTCGAGACCGGCCAGTGCGAACTGCCCGAGCTGCACCCGCCCGGCGAGCACGCCGCCAGCCGGGTCGGCCTCGATCAGCCACGCGCCATCGGGGTCGGCCGCCGCGGCGGCGGCCGCGAGGGCGAACGCCACCACGGTTGCGCCGGTGCCGCGCCACGCGCCGACGGCGATGATCACGACTCGCCTGCCGAGGCACGACCCACCAGCAACAACTGATCGGTGGCGGCCAGCTGCCCGACCGACACGGCCGAGGCCTGGCCGACGGCGAGCGTGATGTGCAGGTCGCCCGCCGACGTCTCCACGACGTCGAGCACCCGCACCGTGACGGGCGCGAACTCGACCGTGGGGTCGATCGCGGCGGCCACCGCGACATCGCCACGGGTGAGCCCCACCGGAAACCGCCCGGCCGCGAGCACGGCGCCCACTCGGTCTTCGCCGGCAGCGAGGGGCGGCAGATCGCTCCACATACCCACCTGCACCAACGCACCGGTGGTGAAGTCGATCGCGGCCACACGACCCACCAGCGCGTGCAGCGAGGCAGCGGGCACCAGGCCGTGCACCGCCCCGTCGTACGCCACCCCCGTGATGGTGAGGTCGCCAGCTTCCAACACATGTCCGGCCGGCACGTCGCGAGCGACCTGCACCACCTGCACCCGCTCGGCTGCCTGCGACAGCCCCCACGCCACCAGGACACCCGACAGCACCACGAGGGCTGCCCCGAGCGCCAACCACTGAGTGTGTACCCGGCTGCGCACCCGCCGAGTGGCGGCGATCGGCCGAGCCTCGCGAGCCATCGCTTGGGCCGCAGTGTTCATGCCCACCACCGCCCCACCGGCAGGATGACTGCGACCGCCCAGCCCAGCCAGAGCGCGGGACCGAACGGCAGGCTCGAGCGACGCAGCACGAGGCCGGTGCCCGCACCGGCCATCGCCGCTACGGCGATGGCCACGGGTGCGGCGACGGGGTGTTCGCGCACGACACCCGCCCCCACCACAGTGGCCATCTTCACGTCGCCCATGCCGACCGAGCGTGCGAGGCGCACCACCAGCAGCAGGCCACCGGCCACGAGTGCGCCAACCAGCGACGGCGCAACCCGGCCGTCCGCGGCCGCGGCGAGCAGCACCAGCAGGCCCGCCGCGGCCAGCAGTCGGTTCGGCAACCGCCGTTCGTGCACATCCACCAGCGCCGCGGTGGCCAGCACCACCCCCGCCACCCCGGTGCACACTTGGGTCGCTACGGGGCCGGCCTGCGCGCTGGCGATCAGGCACGATGTTGCGCATGCACCTGCCCACGCCCAGCGGGCCACGCTCGGCACGGCGGCAAGCGCCTGTGCCACGCGGTGCGCCGTTGTCGGGGGGTTGCCCCGCACTGCTACGAATGCGATCATGATCCGACCTCCGCCGTCGGGTTGTGAAGAACTGAATCTTTCGTCAGCTCTGCTCGTTTGTCAACGAGTTGAAGGAAGCTTGACGACGCGCTCACGTCCTCACTGGGTACAGCGAGCCGACCGAACCGGCAGAAGTTCCTCGCGACACGCCAAAGGGGGCTTGGCCTCGACACCGTTTCCCGGTGGGGGCGCGGGCGTTCCGCCGCTAGTCTGTCGCACGTCTGGAGAGGTGCCCGAGTCAGGTCGAAGGGACCGCACTGCTAATGCGGGGACCGCCCTAAAGTGGTCCGTGGGTTCAAATCCCACCCTCTCCGCGCATGTCCAAAGGGCCCGGTGGCGCAAGCTGCCGGGCCCTTCGGCGTTCTCCGGCGCCGCGTCCGAAAGAGGTGACCCACCGCTCAGTCGCACCCCGGCCACCACCCCGGCGGCACGTGACCGTCGTCATCGATTCGACACACTGTTGCATTCGCGTTACGAACCTGGGGTACACTTCGTCGTCTTCCAGTGGCCGGTCGGATCCATCCGATCGTTGAGCGGGCAGAAGGTGGTGCACGATGTTCGATCACGATGACGATTCCCGGGGATTCTGGGACGACGAGCCCACTCGCCCGCTCGAGCGGTTCACCGCCCGCATGAAGCCGGCCGGTTCGCCGCCCCCGCAGCCCAGCCGCCTGTGGGCCAACCGGGCCAACCAGCCCTCGGCTCGCCAGCACAACGACACCGGATCGATTCCCGTGGTGGCCGCCCCGCCCGTGCGCCGCGTGTCTGCCCCGCCGTACCTGCGGCAAACGCACGAGCCCACCCGCCAGCAGCCGGTGTACGACCAGACCATGTTCGACGACCTCGACGAAGAGCTGGGCTACGACGCCTACGGCAACCACGACGCCGACGCCACTCGCGAAGTGTGGGGCGACGAGGCGTGGAGCGACGACACCCGCTGGGGCACCCGCCGCACCAAGGCCACCCGCACTGGCGGCGACGACAACTGGCCGGCCTCCATCGGCCAAGCAGTGGGCATGGCCGCCCGCAAGGGCCGCGAGCTGCTGCACGGCCGCGGCACACAGATCGACCCGCTGATGCGCCGCATCGGCGTGATGGTGCTGATCATCGTGCTGCTCATTCCGCTGGCGCTCACACTGCGCGGCGGCGAGGCCGAGAGCAAGGGCATTCGCCCCGACGACACCACGCTGGCGATGGGCACCCAGGCCACCATCACGGCCGCTGCCACCCAGCCGCCGATCACGCCTACGCCCACCGCGGCGCCCGCCACACCGGCAGAGCAGGCCGCGTCGAGGGCCGTCGCCACCCCGCAAACCGCTGCTGCCCCGCTGGTGTGCGCCAAGTCGTACACGGTGGTGAAGGGCGACTTCTGGGTGCGCATCGCCGAGAAGTCGAACGTGAGCCTGAACGAAGTGCTGGCCGCCAACAACGCCAGCAAGACCACCCTGCTACTGCCCGGCAAGACCGTGTGCCTGCCCGCCAACGCAACCACACCTGCGGCCACCGCCACCACCGCGGCGGCCACCGCACCGCCCACCACGGCCCCCGCGTGCACCAAGAAGTACACGATCGTGAAGGGCGACGCCTGGAGCATCATCGCCAAGAAGGCGTCGATCACCACCACGCAGCTGCTGGCCGCCAACAACGCCAGCAAGACCACCCTGCTGCTGCCCGGCAAGACCGTGTGCCTGCCGGCCAACGCCACCACGCCGACGGCGCCCACCACCACGGTGAAGCCCACGCCCACCACGGTGAAGCCCACGCCCACCACCGTGGCCAAGCCGGCGATCAAGATCTACACCCGGGCCGAGGTGCAGCAGATCATCCGCGACGTGTTCCCCGCCGACCAGATCGACAAGGCCTTCGCCGTCGCCGAGCGCGAGAGCCACTTCAACCAGAACTCGCAGAACTCCTGCTGCTACGGCGTGTTCCAGATCAACTTCAACGCCCACAAGAAGTGGCTGGTGAACTACGGCGTCACCAGCCCCACGCAGCTGCTCGACCCGGTGATCAACGTGCAGATGGCACTCGTGGTGTACCAGCGCAGCAACGGCTGGGGTCCGTGGGGCGGCTGAGAAACCAGTAGCCGAACGCGGGGTCGCGCCTCTACAATGGCGACCCGCAAGCACTCGTAGCTCAATGGATAGAGCATCTGACTACGGATCAGAAGGTTGAATGTTCGAGTCATTCCGAGTGCGCTGACGGTCGAGCGGTCCTTCGGGGCCGCTCGATTGCGTTTTCGAAGCTTTTCGAACTTCGTTATGGACATGTGCCATGACACATAGAGTTGCTCGCATGGCGACATGGTCCGCTCTTGCTGAACTCGATCATCCAGGCGACTCGGTCCGTGAACGGCGCATCGAGCTCGGCTGGACCCAGGCCGAGTTGTCCAAGCGCACCGGCATCCCCCAGGCCGACATCTCCCGCATCGAGAACGGCCACCTCGACGCCCGCTGGTCCACCATCCAACGCATCTCCACCGCCCTCGCCACCACCGAACAACCACGGCGCCGCAGCCTCGCCAACGGCGGGACCACAACCACCGTGCCAACAGCAGCCGGTGCACCGTGGAAGCCCAAGAAGCGAACCCTCAGCATCGAGCGCGAGACGAAGTGATCCTGCGCGACGCCACCGCCGACGACGCGGTCACGCTCGCAGCATTTGATATCGGCGGACCACCATCGGCGTGGCTCGACGAGGTCACCGAGATCGTCAGCGGGCTCATCGGCTGGCAACACGACCACGACCACCAAGCACTCGACCGGCGAGTGATCGTCGCCGACTGACATCGACGGTCAGATCGTTGCCGTCTGCGCCCACGAACGCATCGAACACGACACCCTCGGCCCGCTCCCCGCACATCGTTACGTGATGGTCATCGCCGTGCGCGCCGAGCACCCCCCGGCTCTGGCTGCGGCTACCGAGCGGAACCAGGTCCTCGCGTCAGTCGAACGGGTTGACGAACGGGACCCCGCTGCGGGCGACGTCGGCGACGTTGCGGGTCACCAGGGTCAGCCCGTGTTCGAGTGCCGTCGCCGCGAGCAACCCGTCGATCACCGGCAGCGGGTCGGGCACGCACAGCGCCGCCCAGCGAAGGCTGATCGGCATCGTCACGGGCAGGATCCGGTCGGCGAACTCGGTAGTGACCGAGTCGAGCCAGGCCCGTAGGGCCTCGGCTGCGGGTGCGTCTCGGCGGGCGATCAGCTGCACGCCCCTGGCCAGTTCGCCCACCACGAGCACCGACAGCCAGAACTCGTCGTCGCGGTGCTGATCAAACCAGGCTCGCACCCGAGCATCGTGACGGTCCCGTTTGCGCAGTTCGGACACCACGTTGGTGTCCAACAAGAACCCGATCACAGATCGAGCTCGCGCGGCAGATCACGGGCACGAGCGAAGTCTTCGTCGTCGCCTGCCGGCGGCATCGCCAACAGGCGGTCGGCAAAGCCACCCCTGCGCAGCGCATCGCGCAGCAGTTGGCGGTGTTCCTCCTCGGCCGATCGGCCGTGCAATGCGGCGCGCTGCTTCAGCCGACGCACCAAGTCGTCGTCAACGTTGCGCACGATCAGCTGAGCCATCTCCGACACACCCTTTCACGAGACTGATATCAATGATAGCAGCCTCGCTAACTTCACGCCGCGCCTTCGAACCGCATCCACACGTAGGGGCGGGGTTGGGGCTGGTTGAACGCTTGCTCCACCTCGGCACTGGCGCGCACGAAGCCGGCGGCGGTGTAGCAGGCGATGGCGGCAGTGTTGGTGGGCACCACACGCAGCCACACGTCGGCGAACCCCAGTCGCATCGCCTCGGCCGCCAGCAGTTCGGCCAGCCGCCGGCCCACGCCGCGGCCTCGCCGCTGAGGGTCCACCACGATGCGCGCCAGTTCGGCATCGTGCTCGTCAGCGTCCACCCACACCTCGCCGTACCCGCACGCGCGCCCGTCGTCGCGCGCCACGAACGGCCGCACTTCGTGGTCCGCGTGCCACGCGGCGAACAGTTGGGGCGTGACCGCCTGCAGCCGCACCGAAGCCCACTGATCGGCCTCGTCGTCGGACCTGATCCAGCTGGCAACGACCGGCGCGTCACCGCCTTCGAACGCCGCGAGCGATACGGGGTGATCCACCACGCTCACCAGGGTTGCAGCTGAACCGGCGCCGGACAATGCCGGGCGCGAGCCCGCCGCGTCAGGCCAGCACCCGCGCCCCGCCGTTCCATCCCCGGAGCGGTCAGCCGCCGTGGTCGGCGCGGAACTCCAGACGGTTGTCGAGGCGAGGGCCGTCGGGGTCGTCCCACGTGATCAGGTAACAGCCCTCCAGGCGCGAGAACACCTCGACCGACGTGTACCCGTTGGGGCCGGCCAGGATCGGGCCGTACATCTCGGCCGGCTCGGCGGTCATGATGCCGCCCACGCCGAAGAGTCTGCCGTGCTCGTCGGTGACCGAGCCCTCGATGATCACCTCGAAACGGCCGCAGCCGTGCGAGTGGCGTTGCAGCACGTAACCGGCCGGTGCCTTCCAGATCACGACAGCCGTGGCCTCGGGATCGTTGGGGTCGCCCAACACCTTCATCGTGTACCCGAAGCCGAGGTTGCCGTACGGAACGACAGCGTCGACCAGCGGCCGCAGGTACTCGGCCGGCACCTTGTTCCAGAAGGCCTCGTCGTGGATCTGATCGACCTGCATGAGTTCGCTTCCCCCTCTGGCCCACGGCACCGCCAGCTCAACTATACACGCGTATAGTAGGCATCCGCCGAGCCGACAGGAGATGCCGTGAAAGCAGCCGTGCTGGGGCCCGACGGGCTGACGATCGAGACCGTTCCCGACCCGACGCCGCTGCCCGACCAGCTGGTGCTGCACACCTCATGCGCCGGCACCTGCGGCTCCGACCTCAACGCCGGCTTGTTCCTGCCACACGGCAGCGTGCTCGGGCACGAGTTCAGTGGGCACATCGTGCACGTGGGTCGCGACGCGGGAAGCCACTGGAGAGCTGGCCAACTCGTGACCGCCCTGCCGGCCCTCGGCTGCGGCCGTTGTGCCGCGTGCGCCGGCAACGACCCTGTGCACTGCGCGTCGGTGCGCTACGTGGGGCTGGATGCGCCCGGTGGGTTCGCCGAGTACGTGGCCGTCGGCGGCCGCGAGGCGCGGCTTCTGCCCGACGGCGTGAACGCCGAACTGGGTGCGCTCGTCGAGCCGCCGGCCATCGGGCTGCACCAACTCAACTCGGCCGGGCCGGTGGAGGGCAAGCTGGTCGTGGTGATCGGTTGTGGCCCGATCGGCCTCGCCGCGGTGCTGTGGGCCAAGGTGTTCGGGGCTCGGGCAGTGGTGGCCAGCGACCCGGTCGCCAGCCGGCGCGCAGCCGCCGTGCGAGCCGGTGCAGAACTGGCGATCGACCCGGGTGCCGACGACCTGGCCACCGTGCTGCGCGACCGGTTCAGCGCCCGCGCCGACATCGTGGTGGAGTGCGCGGGCGACCTGATCCCCGAGGCCATCCGCATCGTTCGCCGTGGGGGCACCGTCGTGGTGGCCGCGATGTCGAAGCGACCGGTGGGGTTCGAGACCAAGTTCGCCCACATGCGCGAGGTGGCGATGGTGTTCCCCAGTTGGTACCACGGCGACGAGTGGACCACCACGATCGACGCGCTCGCGTCCGGCCTCATCGAGCCGCAGTGGATGATCAGCCACCGCGTCGGCCTGCACGACTTCCCGCAGGCCTACGCCGACCTCAAGCAGCCCACCGACCAGTCGAAGGTGATGATCGACTTCACGATCGCCTGACCGTTCGCCGACGCACGCGGCCCCGGTCCCCCCTCAGGCCGGCGCCCACTGCAGCGACAGCTGCGCGGCTCGCCGCTCGACGGCCTGCACCAGCAGGTCGACCGACGCGTTGCACTCGTCGAGCTCACCCGGGCCCAGCAGCACCACGTGGCCGGCCATGGTCTCGGCCACCACAACCGGGGCAACACATGCGGCGGCCGCACGTACGGCGTCGGGCTGATCGTTGCGGTGGTAGGTGTCGAACGGCACCGGCAGCCCGGCACGACAGGCCTTCCACTCGGGCCGCACACGGACCGAACCATGCGTGATGTCGCACAGCGAGCAGTGGCGACGGCCGAGGCGCGCGCCCACCCAATAGGCCAGCTCGCCACGCAGCGTGCTGTCGGCGTCGTACACACCGACCAGCCGCACGATCGTGTTCGCCGCAGTCGGCTCGTGGGCGTTCATCGTGCCAGCCTCGCGGATCGGCAGGCGCGTGCGGGCGCGGGCGGCGAGGCGCGGCGATCAGCCGACGGCGGGCGTGACCTCGACCTGCGGCGTGCTCGACTCACGACTGAGGCTCGACGCCCCCGCCTCGGTGGAGGTCGCTGGGGGCGACACCACGAGCGACGCGGTGAGGCCGATGACCGCGAGACCGACGACGAGTTCCACTCTGATCATCTGCCGCAACGCGCGGACGTCGCCCTTGGTGACGACATCGACCTTGAAGCGGTGCTTGACTCTCCTGCGGTTGAGGTCGGCCAACCCCAACATCAGCGCCAAGAGGGCGAGTTTGGCGACCAGCAGTCGGCCGTGATCGGCTGCCAACAGCTTGCCGGGGCTTCCGACGAGCCGGATCGCCTGCACCAGACCGGTGCCCACCAGGGTGAACACGCTGATCTCGGCCACGCGCGAGAACCGGGCCATGACATCGACAAGTTGGGGTGGTCCCAGCCGTGGGAGCGCCGAGAAGGCCACTATCGCAAGCCCGCCGAGCCACGCGGCGGCGGCACCATGGTGCAGAACGTCGATCGGTACGCCGAGCCACGGCCAACGCATCGACTGTGAGTGACCCGCGAACGACCAGGTGGCGAGCATCGCCAAGGACAACAGCACGACGGTGTCCTGGTAGATCTGCGGGCTCGATGGGCGTTGCTCGACAACCAGCAGCCAGGCGACGAAGGCAAGGACGATTCGCAGCGTGAGCGCCATACCCGCGTTCGTGTCGGTGGCGGTCCCGAGGCTGGCCCACGCCGACAGTGGTGAGCGTCCGGAGATGTCGCTGGCGATGATCAGCAGCTGAGCCCCCGCGCCACAGCCGACCGCCACGAGCGCTGCCTGGGTGACGCGAGACAACAACCTCACCCGAGTTGTCGCCCTCCAGATGTACGCCTCGGTGATGGCGACTCCGCCGGCGATCATGATCGCGAGGTAGGAGCCGAAGCGGAGCAGCCACCGCAACCATCCCGGTGTCGCCCATTCGTCACCGACTCCGACGGTAGAGGGCGCATCCGTCACGGAGGTAGGTGCCCCCACCGTCGTCGGCGATGCGGGCGGTGGGACAGTCTCAGGGGCGACCTCGGTGACGGACGGTGCCGGCGGCTGCAACGTGAACTCGACCCTGCCCGTGATCGCGTGGCCGTCGGGGCCGACGAGGCGCCAGCGGAGCGTGTTGAGTCCGGGGCTGAGCTGGGGCATCGGGACGACCACTTCTCGGTCGCCGTTCGGCCCGTGCGCGGCGCCGGCGAGCGTGCTGCGCACCCCGTCGGGAGCCACGAGGGTCACCGTGAGGGTGTCGAGCGGAACCGGCTTGACGAAGACCAACGTCACCTGGGGCGAAGAGCCGACCAGAACGTCCCCATCAGCAGGGCTGCTCGACTCGATGGAGTTGTGGGCAGCCGCAGTACCGGAGAACGCAACGATCGAGCCGGTGAGCACGAGGAGGAGGAACAGCAGGCGGCGAGGCATACGCAGTGGGTGGCACACCCGAAAGGATGTTCTACACGGTGTAGTAACCTAGCCGCTCTGGTCGGCCGTCGCCGGTCACGACCTCGTCCGGCCGCCGGGCGGTCACCCGACGGTGACGACGATCTTCATCCCGGCCGCGTAATGGCCGGGTTGGTGGCAGCCGACTTCGTACGTGCCTGGCGTGTCGAAGGTGTAGGTGAGTGACCCCGACTTCCCGGGGTCGACCACGACAGCCGGCTCGTCCGTGGAGTGGCCACTCATCGGCTGGCCGGCCATCTCGATCATCTCGATCTCGTGTTCGGCCTGCGCGGCGGCGTCGCCGATGAACGCGTCATGCGGCACCTTGCCGACATTGGTGAAGTTGAACTCGACCGTCTCGCCGGTTTGCACGGTCATCGAGGTGGTGTCGAACCTGATGTCCTCCATCCGCAGTGCGACCGCGCCTGTCGGGTCGGGCTTCAGGTCCCCGCCCGCGGAAACGCTGACAGCGGGGCCGGCTGCCCGTTCCTCGCCGCAGGCGGCGACGAGGGTGATGGAGGCGAGTACGCCGGCGGCGAGGACAGCGGTTCGTGTACGACGGTTCATGACGGAGGATCGCTTTCGCTTGGGGCTCTACTTCGGGTGTGGCGAGCCGATGTGATCGAGTCTTCACTGCCGGTGTGGAGACGGGGTGGAGAACGTGTGCACGGCAGCTGGATTCGTGCCGTGCTGCCACCCGAGGCCGACACAGCGTCGTAGAGTCCCTCCAATGGCCGTGACAGTGCTGGTGGTCGAGGACGAGCTGAAGATCCGCGAGCTCGTGCGCCGCTATCTCGAGCGCGAGAACCTCGAAGTGGTGACGACGGGCTCGGGCGCGGAGGCACTCACCATCCTGGAGCGTGGTGGGATCGACATGATCGTGCTCGATCTCAACCTGCCCGATGTGTCGGGCGAGTCGGTGGCGGCCGAGTATGCGGGCCGGGTGCCGATACTGATGTTGACCGCGAAGTCGTCCGAGGCAGATCGCATCCGCGGCCTCGAACTCGGTGCCGACGACTACCTGACCAAACCGTTCTCGCCGAGGGAACTCGTACTGCGCGTACAGGCGGTGTTGCGTCGCGGCACCACCACAGCGGCGGTGTCCGAACGGTCGTCGTTCGGCGAGGGAGTGATGATCATCGACGAATCGCGTCGGGAGGTGACCGTCGGCGGAACGCTCGTCGAGGTGACCCCGACCGAGTGGTCACTGCTCACCGCGCTCGCCGCGTCGCCAGGGCGTGTCTTCTCACGCAGCGAGTTGATCAACCGAGTGCGCGGTTACGAGTTCGACGGGTATGAGCGAACCGTCGATTCGCACGTGAAGAACCTCCGCCGCAAGATCGAGACTGACCCTCATGAACCGTTGCTGGTCGAGACGGTGCTCGGAGCCGGCTATCGGCTCGGCGTCAGCCGCGACAAGGCCTGACATGGTCCGGCGACGGTTGCTCGGCCCGCTCGGCGTGCGGTTGGCGCTCGCCTTCCTCACGGTCGCGATCTCTGCGATCGCGGTGTTCGCAGCATTGACGATGCTGTCGGCGCGCCACGAGGTCTCGGGGCTCACCGACCGCAATCGGGCCGACGACTTGTCGGCAACGGCGGTTGCGGCGGGCGAGGCCTACACGTTGGCCGGCGGTTGGGACAAGGCCGACCTTGCCGGCGCCGCGGCGGTCGCAGCGCGGAGCCAGGCGACGCTCACCGTGGTGAATGCCACGGGACAGGTTGTTGCCGCGCCGACCGACGCGCTGGCGCGGATGATGGTGCAGATGCACGGCATGGCCGCCGTCGACACACCCCGCGGCGACCCGCTTTCGGAAGCCGTCATCGTCGACGGTGTGACGGTCGGGGCGGTGATGCTGCGCTTCCCGACGCAGACGATGGAGGCCGAGCAACACGTGCGCGACGCGCTCGCACGCACCGCACTGATGGGCGTGTTGATCGCCTCGTCGGTCGCGCTCGTGGTAGCCCTCTCTGTGTCGGTACGTGTCACGCGGCCAGTCATGGCGCTCACCACCGCCGCCGGCGATCTCGCTGCCGGGCGCAGGGCGGCCAGGGTCGAGACCGACGGACCGGGCGAACTGCGGATCCTTGCCGAGGCGTTCAACGACATGGCCGACAACCTCGACCGGGAGGACCAGCTGCGCCGCAACCTGGTGGCCGACGTCGCCCACGAACTCCGCACTCCACTGGCGATCCTGCAGGGCACCACCGAGGCCCTGCTGGACGGGATCCACCAGCCCACGCGCGAGGTACTGGGGTCGCTGCATGATGAGGTGACACGGCTGCGCAAGCTCGTCGCCGACCTCGAGACCCTCGCCGCCGCCGAAGCGGCCGGGCTGCGCATGCACAGCGACCATACCGACCTTCGCCAGGTGGCGACGGCCGCGACCGATCTACTGCGGCCGCTCGCCGACGAGCAGGAGCTCACCGTGGTCACCGACATGCACTCGGCACCGACGATCGGCGACGCGGATCGGTTGCAGCAGGTGGCGGTGAACCTCATCGCCAATGCGATCAAATTCACACCCAGCGGGGGCACGATCACGATCCGCACCTCGGTTGCCGCTGGTTCGTCGGTGCTCGAGGTCAGTGACACCGGCCCGGGCATCCCTGCCGATGAACTCGCTCACGTATTCGACCGGTTCTGGCGTGGCACCAACGGCGCCATGGCAAGTGGCAGTGGTATCGGGCTGGCTGTGGTGGCCGAACTCGTCAAGGCTCATCATGGCGAGGTGCAGGCAACGAACAATGACACCGTCGGCGTTCGCTTCACGGTGTCACTGCCGCTCGACCCTCACCACCAACGCCCTGCGCGGGACGCACCCGGTTGAAATGGGTCAGTCCCGGAAGTCGCCGGTGACCGTCAGGTCGAGCACCGCCGTCGTTCCGTCGGCGTGCTGCACCGGGACGTGCACGATCATGTCGTGAGCGCCGTCCATCCCGAAGTGCATCGACAGCTCGAACGTCAGGCCGGTCGACTCTCCGGGGGCGAGCGTGCCCGAACCCTGGTAGGTGAGGGCGCCGGGGCAGCAGCCCTCGTTGATCTGCACGTGGGGTTGACCGAGCGTGATCGTGTCGCTGCCGGTGTTGGCGATCGTCCAGGTCGGTCGGACCGCGACGTTGAGCGGCACCCGGCCCATCGCCCAGAGGCTCGGCGACCCGGTCACGCCGTCGGCGTTGGCGAGAAGGACGACGAGTTCGAGGCCGACGACCCGCGTCCACGTGCGGATGCTCTCGTTCATCGCCGACCGATGCTGACGTCGTCACTGGAAACGTGGTGGCCGACCGGTGCACCAGTGGATGGCTGGCGCATCAGCAACCACATCACCGTTCCCATCACGAGCGGGCACAGCAAGAGCGCTAGCCCGACACCCGCGAACGTGGCATTGCCGCCGCCGAACAACAAAAGGGCGGCTGCCAGCGCAATGGCCGGCAGCAGGCAGAGCAGATGGCGACGGTGGTTCATGACCCGTTCCCTGCGTGATGCGCTGTGTGATCCACCGAGCCAGTGGTCGTCATGCCGGGCATACCCGACACACCGGTTGTGCCGGCCATCATCGATGCGTGGGCCTTGTCGCATTCGGCGAGCGCTGCGTCGGAAACGGTGCCGCGCATCGTGGTGTGCATCATCTGGTGCATCGCGGTCATGTCCGCCGAACCCATCATCGAGTCCATGCCCATCATCGAGTCCATGCCCGTCATCTGGCCCATGCCCGTCATCTGGCCCATCGGCATGGTTGCGGTGCTCGTGGTGGGAGCAGTATCGCTGGTGGCCGATGCTCCGCCGGCCGCGAACGCGAGTCCGACGAGCAGCCCCGCCGCAGCGACGGTCGCACCGATCGCACCGGTTCTGCGTGAGTAGTTCTTCATTGCTGACCTCCTTGTCGGCCTCACTGTGCGCCGACAATGTGGAGTCAATATGGAGACCGGGTGCACATCACGCGCATCCGCTCAGGCCATCTGAAGCCGGCGCGAGCGCGGTTGCTCTTGTGTCAGCCTGCGCAGAACGCAGTGATCATTCCAGCCAGGTGATGCACCTGGACCAGCCCGAAGGCCACCGACGAGGCGACGAGCAGCGACACACCGATCAACACCCCCGAGCGAAGCGGTACCGGCGGCGGACCAAGCAGCGCAGCGACTCGGGCGGCAACGCCTCCTCCGGTGAAACCAATGGCGGCGGCGGGCACGGCACCGCTCAACGCGACCTTTCCGAGCGTGCGAGCGACAAGCCGGCGGTCGCCGCAGACGGCTACTGCGTGCTCGTCGGCCCACCGTTCGAGGGAGTACCGCAGACGAGTTGCCATGGGTCGCAGCGGTGGCAGCCATGCCGCCGCCAACTCACATGCCAGCAGATACCGGTCATGTCGGAACTGGGCGTGACCCTGTTCATGGGCGACCACGACGTCGCGCTCGACGTCGCTGAGCAAGTCGACCAACGCACTCGACAGCATCACGTGGCCGCTGCGCCCCGGCAACGTGTAGGCGAAGAGCGTGTCGTGCTCCGCTATCTCCACTCCACCCGGCCGGCCGGAGCGAAGCCGCCGATAGGTGACCAGCACGCGCCGGGCACGCACGAACCCGACGGCCGAGACAACCAGCGCTGGAACTCCGAACCATGGGTCGATGGGGCTGTGCACGCCCAAGGCGTCGACGCACCAGTCGAACCGGCCGCCCAGCATTGGCATGTGTGCGACATAGCCAACCGCGAGGATCCACGAGGTTGGAATCGCCGCCGCCGCCATCACCATGAGCACGGCAGCAATGAGTCGCGCAGCGGCAACCGGCGGCAGCCGCCGGTGGACCGCCGCGACCACTACAGCGAGACCGGTGGAAACCGCCAGCGGGGCGAACATCGCCAGCGACATCATCCGTCCTCCTCCGCCAGGAGCGAACGGAGTGCGGCGATGTCCTTCTTCGAGAGACTGCCCAGAAACCCCGCCAGAACTTGGCCACGGTCGGATGCGGCCGACAACACTTCGCCGATTCGACGTGTCGCAAGTTGCGACTCGTCGACTGACGAGCGATAAGCGAACGCCCGGCCCGCTTCTGCTCGCGTGACCAACCCTTTCGCATGCAGGCGCCCGAGCACCGTCGCAACGCTCGTGTAGGCAAGGTCGGTGGCAAGCCGTTCCCTGATCTCGGCCGGATGCAGCGGTTGATCTGCTGCCCACAACACCGTCATGATCTCGTGCTCCAACGCTCCGTCGGGACGCTTCGCCATGCGCCGACTCTACCCAGCGCTCGTCCTACATGCTGTCGTTGCGGCATCCGCGAGAGCGCGCCTGCCGAGACCCGGAGGGGCCAGGAGCACCAACCACTTCGAGGCGACCTGCCAACACACTCGTCACGGCAACACCTACACTGTGTAGTAGTATCTCGTTCCCCACGAAGAAGGGCCTCCACCTTGATGAAACTCCGTTCACTCTCCGTGCTTGCGTTGGTCGGTGTCGTCGGGCTGTCCGCCTGCGGCGACGACAGCACCCACAACTCTGCCGACATGGACGAGTCCGACGCATCGACCATGGCACCCTCGGATGCAGCGTTCAACGATGCAGACGTGGCCTTCGCGCAAGGCATGATCCCCCACCACGAACAGGCCATCGAGATGTCCGACATGGCTCTCGACCCGACCGTCGGTGCCGGTGCGCAAGTCAGGGACCTCGCGACAAGCATCAAGGCTGCGCAGGACCCCGAAGTCGGGATGATGACGAGCTGGCTGACCGAGTGGGGACAGTCGATGGAGATGGACATGAACGGCGGCGAGATGGCGGCGATGGACGGCATGATGACAACCGCCGAGATGGACACGCTGTCCGGGCTGACGGGCGACGCATTCGACACGCTGTGGTTGGACATGATGATTCGTCACCACGAGGGTGCGATCGTCATGGCGCAGACCGTGACCGCGAGCGGCAAGAACCCCGCCGTGCTGGAACTTGCGGGCCAAGTGGTCACCGCTCAGCAAGCTGAGATCCAACAGATGCAGGCGCTCCTCGCAGGCTGACAACTCGGAACACCTGGTCAGGCGGTGAGGCGGGTTCTTCGCAGGAGTTGCGCGTTGGCGGCGACCACGATGGTGGAGACGCTCATCAAGACCGCACCGACGGCAGGGGGCAAGGTGATCCCGGCCCATGCGAATGCCCCGGACGCGAGAGGGATGGCGACGATGTTGTAGCCGGCTGCCCATGCCAGGTTCTGCTGCATCTTGCGATAGCTCGCCCGCGACAACCTGATGACCGACGCAACAGCCCGCGGGTCGCTGCCCGCAAGGACCACACCCGCCGACTCGATCGCGACATCGGTGCCGGCGCCGATCGCGAGACCGACATCTGCCCTTGCCAGCGCTGGCGCGTCGTTGACGCCGTCACCCACCATCGCCACCGACAGACCGCGCTGCTGCAGCGCGGCGACGGCCTGGTCCTTGTCCTCGGGCAGTACCTCCGCGAACACCTCGTCGACTCCGACTGCGCGGGCGACGTGATCGGCGACCGACCGTGCGTCACCGGTGATCATCACCACGTGCTCGACACCGAGCTCGCGGAGTTCACTGATCGCCGCGGCGGCCTCGGGCCGGATCTCGTCCTCGAGGGCGAAGGCTGCGAGCACCTCGTGTTCGTCGACGAGCACGAGCACCGCGGCCCCACGCTCGGACCACCCGTCGCTGGTGGCCTGCAGCGCCGCGGGAAGGACAAGTCCGCGCTCGCGCAGCAACCCCGGGCCGCCGACCGCGTAGCGCCGGCCGTCGACCGTCGCCTCCACCCCGCGTCCGGTGAGCGCCGTGAACTGGGTGGCGTGGCGCGTCGGCAGCCCTGCGGCGGCGATGCCGATCGCTCGGGCGAGGGGGTGCTCGCTGTCCGATTCGACCGCGGCGGCGATCGCCACCACCTCGTCAGCGTCTCGGCCAGAGATCGCGGCGATGCTGGTAACCGCGTGGTTGCCCCTGGTGAGGGTTCCGGTCTTGTCGAACAGGACGGTGTTGACGGTGCGCATCCGCTCCAACGCGAGCCGGTCCTTGACCAGGATCCCGGCCTTCGCGGACATTGCTGTCGAGATCGAGACCACCAGCGGGATCGCCAGGCCGAGCGCGTGGGGGCAGGCGATGACCAGCACAGTCACCGCCGAGGTGAGCGCTGTGTCCCAATGCCCGAGAGCGCCCCACACGGCGAACGTCACGATCGCCGAGCCGGCAGCGATGTAGAACAGTGCGGCGGCGAAACGGTCGGCCAACACCTGGGCCTTCGACCGCGAAGCCTGGGCCTGCGCGACCAGCCGCTGGATCCCGGCGAGCGCGGTATCAGCGCCGACGGCGGTGACACGCACGCGTAGCGACGAGTCGGTCGACACTGTCCCGGCGACGACACGGTCGCCGGCACCCTTGGGCACAGGGCGGGACTCACCCGTGATCATCGACTCGTCGACCTCGGCGTTCCCGTCGACGATCGTTCCGTCCGCCGGCACCCGTGAACCGGGACGTACGAGCACAACGTCGTCCACGCGAAGGTCCGCGATCCCCACGTGGTGCACCTCGTCACCGTGCACGACCTCGGCATCGTCGGGCAGCAGCGCGGCGAGGGCAGCCAGCGCGCCGTGGGCCTGGCCGATCGCCTTCATCTCCTGCCAGTGACCGAGCAGCATGATGCTGACCAACGCCGCGAGTTCCCACCAGAACTCGAGATCCACCCACCCCAGCGTGGACGCCATCGACGCGCCCCAAGCAACCGAGATCGCCATCGCGATCAGCAGCATCATCCCCGGCGCCCGGTCCCTGACCTCGGTGACCGCGCTCTTCAAGAACGGCTGACCGCCCCACACGAACACGAACGAACCGAGCAGCGGTGCCACCCAACCGACCCCATCGAGGCGGTACCCGAACCAGTCCATCACCATGTTCGACGTGGCGACCACCGGCACCGTCAGCGCCAAGCTCAGCCAGAAGCGACGGCGGAAGATCTCCGGGTCGTGACCGGCGTGCTTGTCGTGACCGTGCATCTCGTGACCGTGCATCTCATCCATGACTGTTCACCTCTTGAAGGTCAGCCGCCGCACTTGTCGGCACAACGATCGCACGTCGCAGCGGCCCGTCGGGCTAGCGGACGCCGGTGAGGTCGTCGGGCACCCGCCCGGCAACCACGTCGGCAAGAGTCAGCGGGCGTCGATCCACGTGGACAACGTACTGACCCCCAGCCGGCGCGGTCGCCGACCTGGCGGTGCCGTGATCAGGTGGTCGTGCCACCACGAAGTGCTTCGAGACGGGAGCGGTAGTCGTCGGCTTCGATCTCGCCACGGGCGAGGCGTTCAGCGAGGATCTCCTGCGCCGTCGGCTTGGCACCAGTCGCTGCTGCTGCGGGGGTTATGCCCGCCGCATGCAGTAGCGGGGCGGGGTGAGTGCGGCGGATCAGGCTGACACCGATCCAGATCAACCCACCCCAGAAGGCGACCATCATGATCATCATCGGGATCCACCACCAGTTGCCGCCGTCCATGCCGTTGTTCCAGTTGCCGTTGTGCACGATGCACCTCCATCAGTCGTTCGTGGCTCGAACGGTACGGGTCGGCGCGCGGCATATGACGTCGCCGGCCTGAACAGCAGACGATCTGCACGGCACCTCCACACGTTCTCCACATCGGCCCGCCACAGCAGGGCGACGGTGCTTCCAACCGGGCCTACGACGCTCTTTGGGGTCGACGGATGTCACGATCCCGTGCGGGTGCCCACGCCGTCAACTCGGTGCTGGCAACTGCGGTGCACTTGCGTCCGTCAGCGGTCCACGGTGACCGAGCACAGCACCACCGACCGCACACGCTCCCAGCGTGGCCAACACCGCGGCCATGATCGCCGCCGACTGAGCCGGTGTCAGCTGGCCGGTCGACAACCCGATGGAGACCATTGCCGCCGGCACCCCGAGCTGGGCGGCGGCGAGAAGGCCGGCGCCCAGCGGCAGCCTCCACACCACGCCGGCGACGAGGTGGATGCCGATCGCGCCGACGGCGAGAACCCCCGCCAACTTCATCGCCTGCGACGAGCGCACCAACGCCCCGAGGTCGAGTTGCGTCCCGAGGTACACGAAGTACAACGGGATGGCGAACCCCTCACCGACGCCGACGAGTTGATCGGCGACCCGTCGTGGTTCGCCGAGCAGCGCCACCACGACACCGACGGTGAAGCCGGCGATCATGATCGAGGTGCCGTACCTCGCGGCCAGCCACGCGCACCCGAACAGGGCCAGCAGCGACACCCGCAGATCCAGCCCCCACCCGCGGTCGTGCGAGAGCGAACGAAGGCGATGCACCCACCCGCGATCACGCAACAGGCGAGCGACGGCGAACAGCACCGCACCGGCGGCCACGACGAGCGACAGACCCAGCAGCACACTGCCCATCGAGCCGGTCGCCAACACGGCCGGCAGTGCAACGACGGTCGCGACATCTGCGCATGCGATCCACGCGGTCACGACCAACGTCGACCGATCTTCACCTCCCAGCCCCTGCAGCACCGGCAACGCGATTGCGCAGGAACTGGTTGCCAACAACACCGTCAGCAGCCCCGGCCGGTCGAGACCGACCAGCGGGCCGACGAACCGCGCGACCACAGCCGCGAGGATCAGCACCGAGGCGGTGATTGCTGCGCCGCGGGCCAGTGATGCACGCAGCCTGCGGTCGCGCACCGGCAGATGGGTGCCGACCACGAACATCAACAACGCAAACCCGATGTTGGCCAGGCCGGTCAGCAACGGGTCGGTCGGATCGATCCAGCCGAACCCGGTGACACCGATGATCACACCGGCAGCGATCTGTCCGACGACCACAGGCGGGGCGAGACGGCGGGGTGCGGCGAGCAACGGGCCGAGCAGGCCGGCGGCCACCAGCAACGCCAACGGCCCGAAGCTCACGACGGATCTCGTGTGGTCGGCATGGCGGATCACTCTCGTTCGAGCACACCGCGTCGACGTCCCGCCGGCACGGCTGCAGCGACCTCGATCCTACGCCGTCGACGCATACACCTCGGTTCTCGCCGACCAGTGCTCGCCACCGGAGCGTATGATCGGGTCGTGAGCGCCCACATCCGCTGGAAGCCCGAGCCCGACGATCACGACTATCCAGCGGCCCGCGACTTCCTCGAACTCATCGTCCCCGCGGAGGTCGCCAACACCATGGCCGCCGCGTTCCGAACGGCGGCGCCCACGACTCGCACGTCCAAGGATCTCCTGCGTGCCTGTGGCGACGCCGCACTCGATGGCGACAACCCGCACGTGGCCAAGGACCTGCACAGGATTCGCGCCGGCGAGGCACTCTCGCCCGTGCTGCTCGTGCGCGGCGACGCTCGCAGCAATCGGCCGTTGATCATCGCCGACGGCTTCCACCGCATCTGCGCCGTGCACCTGGTGCACGAGAACGCCGAGATCCACTGCCGCATCATCGAGCTCCCCGCGTGATCAGCGTTATCCGATCTGGTGTCGAGCGACGCCAGGCCTACTGCAGGTCGAGCAGGTCGGCGATGACGGAACGATTGCGAGCAAGCGCCACTAGGAGCCACACGATGCGCACTCAGCCTGGTACACTGGAGTTTTCGTCCAGCCGGCTGATCCAGCGGCAGGATCCGACGAAGGCACTCACACCGCGCTCATCCCGCACCAACGCCAGACCAAAGGATCCGCACGTGACTCACTACCAGAGCTCCTCCGCAGTGCACGGGCCAGCACGCACGCCCCACCGGCTCATCGTCGGGGCAGTCACGCTGCTGGCATTCGGCGGCACGTTCGCCTGGGCAGGTGGCTCATTGCCCACCGCGCATGCTGCCACTGTGGCCATCAACCAGTGCAACTTCGAAGAGACGGGTGCCGCCCGCGAGATCATCTGCACCGTCACCGTCGTCAACAACATCAACATCGCCAACGGAACCACCAGCTCCACGGTCACCACCACCGTCTGCGCCGGTGCACCCGGCACGGCTGCAACCTTCTGTGTCACCACCCCTGGTCCCACGACCACCGACCTCGTCGGTTCGGTCAACCAGTGCAACAACTCGGTGAATGCCGGCGGCTCCATCGTCACCTGCAACGTCAACATCGTGAACAACATCACCGGCACCGGCTCGACGAGCCCGGCGACCGTCAACCAGTGCATCGGATCAGGAGGGGGTGGAGGCACCCCACCGACGATGATCTGCAGCCCGCTGTCGGCCGCCTCCGGCGCCGACATCATCCAGTGCAACACGGCTGGCAACGGCGGCGGCGGGACCGAGCGGGTCAAGTGCACGGTGCCCACCTCGACGGTGTCGGCGCTGTGGCCGGTCACGATCGTCCAGTGCAACGACTCGGCAAATGGTGGCGGCGACCTCGTGACGTGCAACTCGCAGATCACGACGAACATCCTCTCGTCCACCGCCAGCACCACGAGCACCACTCCCGGCGAGTTGTCCGGCTTCGGATCGACGTCGAGCGGCCTGCGCCTCGCCATCCTCGTGACAGTTCTCGGCGCCATCGCCCTCACCCTGGCCCGCGTCCGCTTCGGCCGTTCCTCGATCTCACGCCTCCGCTGACCAACTGACTGCACAGTCAGTTGGTCAGCACGGGAAGCCCCGCTCGGCAGGCCTTCCACTCGGGGCGCGGCACCCGGCGGCTCAGCGCGCGGCGAGTAGCCGCTTGACGTCGTCGCTGCTCGGCACCTTGCCGCTCATCACGACCTCGTCGTCGATCACCAGGGCCGGCGTGGACATGACGCCCCACGACACGATCTCCGCAGGGTCGGTGACCTTCTCGATCTCGACGTCGAGGCCGAGCTCGTTCACTGCGGTGCGGGTGGCGGCTTCCAGGTGGTTGCACTTGACGCAACCGGTACCGAGGATCTTGATGTTCATGAGTTGAGTCCTTCGTGGGAGATGGATCAGAGGATGGCGTTGAACAGGAACCCGGTGAGCAGGATTCCGGAGGCGACGACGCCGACGTAGGTGGCGATCAGCTGCGGCTTCAGCACTCGGCGCAGCAGGATCATCTCGGGCATCGAGAGCGCGACGACGCTCATCATGAACGCCAGCACGGTGCCCATCGGCAGGCCCTTGTCGTGCAGCGCCTCCACCAGCGGCAGCACGCCGGCAGCGTTGGAGTACAGCGGCACGCCGATCACCACGGCCAGCGGCACACCCCACCAGCCGGTGGCATGGGTGGCGAACCAGTCCTGAGGTGCCCACCCGTGGATCGCAGCACCGATGCCGATGCCCACCAACAGGTACGGCCACACCTTGCGCAGGATCGCCACGACCTCTTCGCGAGCCATCTGCAGCCGGTCGTCCCACGACAGGCCCGCTGACGGGTCGATCACCTTGCCGCGCAGCTTCGTCTCGAACACGAACGGCTCGACCCAACGCTCGAGGTTCAACTTGCCGAGCACCATTCCGGCGACCGTGGCAATCACCAATCCGAACCCGATGTACAGCGCGGTGATCTTCCAACCGAACAATCCGAAGAGCAGCACGATCGCCACCTCGTTGATCATCGGCGAGGCGATGAGGAAGCTGAGCGTGACACCGAGCGGCACACCGGCGGCGACGAAGCCGATGAACACCGGCACCGCCGAGCACGAGCAGAACGGGGTGACCACACCGAGGCCGGAGGCGGCGACGTTGCCGAACCCCTGCCGCCGGCCGCCCAGCAGCGCCCTCGTGCGCTCGACCGACATGAAGCTGCGCAGGATCGTGACCAGGTAGATCACGCCCGTCAGTAGCAGCGAGATCTTGGTGACGTCGTAGAAGAAGAAGTGCAGCGAGTCGCCCAAGCGACTGCCTTCCGTGAGGCCGACCACGTCGAACATCACCCAGTCCCAGAAGGGGCGGTTCCAGTGGTACAGCGACCACCACACGACGGCAGCGACGGCGACCGGCCCCCATCGGCGCAGCGCGGCCCGCGATGGCGGCGTCGTGGGCGCCAGCGTGGGCGCGCTCATCGCGCCACCTCGCCGAGCAACGAGGCCCCGAGGCCCGCGAACGCGTCGTCGACCAAGGTGTAGTCGATCCACCGGCCGCGCTTCGCACCGTTGATCAGCCCGGCCTGGCGAAGCACCTTGAGGTGATGGGACAGCAACGTCGACGACACCTCGGTGACCTGCGCGAGCACACAGGCGCAGCGCGAACCGCCCTGCAATTCGCGCACGATCGCCCACCGCACCGGATCGCCGAGCGCTCGGTACTGTTCAACGAACTTTGAATCGTCCACGTCTTCAGGATGCAACCGGCCGGCGCGAACACACAGGGCCTTTGGTCACCACCACGGTCGGACCGCGGCGATCAGCCGGCGGCGGGCGTGGCCTCGATCTGCAGCGTGTGCACGACGGTCTCGTACGTGCGCACCACGTCGGGGGCGGCGGTGAGGCGCACCTCCTGCCAGTGGTCGAGCAACGACTCGAGCACCGCCTGCTGCACCACGCGGGCCAGCGCAGCACCGAGGCAGTGGTGCCGACCCACACCGAACCCGAGGTGACGCGGCCCTTTGCGGTGGATGTCGAACCGGCCCGGCTCGGCAAAGGCAGCCGGGTCGTGGTGTGCGGCGGCGATGTCGAGCGCGACGAACGTGCCCTCGGCGAGCTGGGTTCCGCACAGCTCGGCCGGCTGATCGGCCACCATCGGCAGGATCCGCACCCGCGGCTCGATCCGCGCACACTCCTCCACCGTGGCGGAAACGAGGCTGCGG
Source organism: Actinomycetota bacterium (assembly GCA_030645495.1). Classification (GTDB taxonomy): domain Bacteria; phylum Actinomycetota; class Acidimicrobiia; order Acidimicrobiales; family Ilumatobacteraceae; genus UBA668. Next base: position 78,739 of record JAUSLV010000016.1, on the reverse strand, counting down.
TCGGCGCGTACCTCCTGCCACGCCTCGGGGCGGGTGGCGAGCATCCACATCAGAATCCCCGTCGAGTTCGTGGTGTTGTCGGTGCTCGCCCCCAACAACTCGGTGAGCAGCGTATGCAGATCGGCCTCGGTGAGCAGGTCGTCGTCGACGCCACGCACCATCACCGACACGAGATCGTCGCCCGGGCTCGTGCGGCGCCGCGCGATCAACGCCTCCACGTACGTGCGCAACTCCTTCAGCGCGCCCATGATCGCCGGCGCGTCGGCCGGATCGCCGCGAAAGCCCAGGGCCAGCGTCGCCGACACCCCGTCGAGGAAGCGACCTTCCTCCAGCGGCACGTCGATCATCGAGGCGAACACCGCCGACGACACGTCGCCGATGACGTCGCTCATCAGCTCGACGCTCGTGCGCGACCCCAGCGCGGCGACACGCTCGTCGGTGAGGGTGCGAGCGTGGTCGCGAACCTTCGCCACCGTGCCGGGCGTGAACCAGGGCTGCAGCACGCGCCGCAAGGCCATGTGGTCGGCGCCCTCCGACCCGGTGAGCGTGCGCCCCTTCGACTTCATCGTGGCGCTGCCGCCCAGCGAGCGAGCGAACACGGCCGCGCCGCCGTGCACGAACTGCTCGTTCAGCAGCACCCGCTCGCAGTCGGCGTAGGTGAGCACCTGCACCCCCACCTCGGTGCGCACGAGGGGCGAGTGCTCACGCAGGCGGGCGGTGACGGCAATGTCGTCGACGGCGTACTCGGCGGACGACACATCGAGGAAGGGCAGCGCGTCGACGGTGGGCATCGTCACTCCTTGGATCGTTGATCACACGAAGTGTCGCGCACGCGGCCGCAGGCCGGCCCGAGTCCAACTGCGCCACCCGTTCCCGAGGGTTCCGCCGCCGCTAGGCGGCGTTGGTACCCTCGGGAACACGGTTGTCAGGCGCTGGCCAGCGCGGCCTGCTTCTCTTGCGCCACCAGCTCGGGGGTGGTCTTGAACAGGCGAGCCGCGTTCAGGCCGAGGATCTCGCGCTTCTGCTCGTCGGTGCCGTCGGGCATCGCCATGAACTGATCGACGATCTCGCGCGAGAACGGGAACGTGCCCTCGCTGTGCGGATAGTCGGTGGCGTACACGAACGCCTGCGCCGGCATCTCCTTCAGCGTGTAGATGAACCCGGGGTCGTTCTGGAACGAGCAGATCACCTGATCGCGCACGATGTCGCTGGGCTTGCGGCTCAGCTTGGGCAGCACCGACGGGCCGTGGTTGAAGTACGACTCGTCCATCCGCTGGCCCAGCGACAGCAGCCAGCCGGCGCCGCACTCGAGGAACATGATCTTCGCACCGGGGTGACGGTCGAGCACGCCGCCGGCGACGAGCGCCGCCGTGGCCTCGATCGCATCGCTCATCTGGCGGGTGTAGTTGAACACCGCACCACCGGGGCCGCGCATCGCACGGATGTTCACCTTGCCGACGGCCGTGTGGAACAGCAGCGGGATCTCGTGCGCCTCGGCCACGGCGAACAGCGTGTCCCACTCGGGATCGTTGTACTGCGGGCACGAATCGAGCACGGCGCACGGCATCATCACCGCGCGGAACCCGATGCCGATCGCCCGCTTCAGTTCGGTGACGGCGTCGGGGATGTTGACGTTCGGCAGGATCGCCACCGGGATCAGCGTGTTGCGCAACCCGTCGAGGCGCTGCCACAGCCAGTCGTTGTACACCTGGCAGGCGACGCGTGAGGCGTCGGCATCCTCGATGCGTGAGACCATCAGCCCGAGGCTGGGGAAGATCGCCTCAGCATCGACGCCATCGCGGTCCATGTCCTTGAGCCGCATCATCACATCGCGTGCACCCTTGCGGCCGGTGTCGACGTCGTCGGGCTTCACCTTGTGGGCGAAGAAGTCGGCCTGGATCTTCATCAGCACCCGCTCGCCCAGGCGAGTAGTGCGAACGTTGCCGTCGATGACGGCGTTCGGCGCGAACTGCGCCAGATCGCCCGTCATCGCGTTGGTGAACAGATCGTTGGGCTCGGAGATGTGGGCATCGCAGCTGAGGATGAACGGTCGCATTGGAGACTCCTTGTGTGGTGAACGAACAACGTGGTGGAGCGACCAAATCAGGACACCGATAGCTCGCCCTAGGGCACTAAGTCCCTAGCTCCACGGCACCGCCCCGGAACGCCGTTCCATGCACCGAAGGAACCTCGTTCCGCCTGCAGCCCTCATTCTGCGGGCGCGGCACCGAGCAAACGAGCCACCAGCGCGGTGTCGCCGGATCGGGCCACCTGGTACTCGCGGATCGCCCCACCGGCGGCGTGCACGACCGCACCGTTGATGTCGCCCGCATCGTCGGCCACCAGCAGCGCCACCACCCGTGCGATGTGCTCGGGGCCGAGCGCCGCAGCGGTGCCGGCCGCCGCGAGCATCGCCTCGTTCATCCTCGTGCGGGCGCCGGGCGAGATGGCATTGACCGTGACGCCCGTGCCCGCAACCTCCGCCGCCATCGCGATCGTCGCGGCCCACACCGCACCCTTCGCCCCGCCATAGGCGACGCCGGCGGTGAAGCGCGTGTCGAGCGCTGCCTCGGAGACGGTGTTGACAATGCGGCCGTGCGACTGGGCCAGCATGAACGGCAGCGCAGCGCGAGCGGTGGCGATCGAGCCGATGCAATGCACGGCGAACAGCCGCAGCAGGTCGGCCTCGGTGACGGTGGCCAACGTTCCCGCGCTGACGATGCCGGCGTTGTTCACGAGGATGTCGATGCGGCCGAACGCGTCGATCGCGCACTGCACGATCCGTTCGCCACCGGCGAACGAACTCACGTCGTCGCCGTTGGCGACAGCGCGGCCGCCGCCGGCGATGATCTCGGCCACCACCTCGTTCGCCGGTGAGGCGTCGGCGCCCTCACCGGCCATCGACGAACCGACGTCGTTCACCACTACCGCCGCCCCCAGCGTCGCCAGGTGCACGGCGTGGGCGCGGCCGATGCCGCGTCCCGCACCCGTGACCGCTGCAACTCGGCCAGCAAGCGTCGGAGTTCTCACCATGGCTGCGATCACCTCTAGCCTTCCGATAGACAATTGAACTGTACGGCAGGAGAGCACCATGACCACGAACGGCGAGTCTGCGTCCAGCAGCAATGCAGCGCCTTCGTTCCGCGTGCCGAAAACCGGCGAGCTGGTGGCCCAACGACTGCGCGCACGGATCATCAGCGGCGAACTCGCCGAGGGCGATTCGCTGCCCGCCGAAGGCGCGCTGATCGAAGAGTTCGGCGTGTCGCGGCCCACCTTGCGCGAGGCCTACCGCGTGCTCGAGGCCGAGCAACTGATCAGCGTGCGCCGTGGTGCCCGCGGCGGTGCGCGCGTGCATGCGCCCAGTGCCGCGGCCGCTGCTCGCTACGCCGGGCTGGTGCTCGAGTACGAAGGTGCCACCCTGGCCGACGTGTACGAGGCGCGCACCTTGGTGGAGACCCCCTGTGCCGCGCTGCTGGCCCGACGGCGCACCAGCGCCGACCTGAAGGAACTGTGGGCGAGTGTCGAGTTCGGCGAAGGCCTCGCCGACGACCGACCGCGCCTGATCCGCCACCACACCGAGTTCCACGCGCTGGTGGTGCGCCTGGCCGGCAACCACACGATGAACCTGCTGAACGGCATCCTGCGCCAGATCATCGACACCGCCAACTACGCGCGCGTCGACACCGATCCCGACGGTGCCGCGCACGACGCGGCGTTCCACCACGGCCTGCGCGCCCACCGCCGCCTCGTGGAACTGATCGAGGCCAAGGACGCCGACGGTGCACACGCGCTGTGGATGAAGCACCTGGTGGAGGCGAACCGCTACCTGCTGGAATTGCCGGGTGCCACGACGGTGCTCGACCTGCTCGACTGAACAGCCGTCAGGCGAGGCCGAAGATCTGCATCGCGTTGTCGCGCATCACGAAGCGCTGCTGCTGGTGGTCGAGCATGCCCAGGTGATCGACGAGCTGCGTGGGGAACGCGAGCCCCTCGGAGTGCGGGAAGTCGGAGCCGCCCACCACCACGTCGGTGCCCGTGGCCGCGAACACCGGGGCCAGGTCGTCCTCCCAGTACGGCACCACACGGAAGTGGCGCTGGAAGATGGTGCTGGGGCGCTCGGTGAGCTGGCCGCCGATCCACGGGCCATTGCGACCCATGCCGCGCATCTTGTCCATCTTGCGCATCAGGCCGGGCACCCACTCGGCGCCGTGCTCGGCCGACAGGATGCGCAGGCCGGGGAAGCGCGCGAACAGGTTGTCGTAGATCATCGCCGAGAAGGTCTCCATCGCCGGCTGCTCGCCGTATGCCCACGCCCACTGCCACGCCGACTGCGTGTAGAAGGTGGGGTATTCCTCTTGGCCCCACATGTGCGAGCGGCTGGCCTTGAAGCCCGGCAGCGCCTCGTTGATGTGGTAGCAGACCACCGCGCCGGCCGCTTCGATCCGCGCCCAGAACGGGTCGAAATACGGATCGCCCGGTGAACGGCCGTAGGCCGGGCCGGGGCAGATGGAGATGGCCTTGCAACCACGCTCGAACAACCAGTCGAGCTGCTCGCAGACCTTGGTGAGATCGCGCATGGAGACGACCGGGCTGGTGAAGATGCGCCCGTCGGCACCGAAGCCCCACACCTCGTCCATCCACCGCAGGTAGGCCCACGAGGAGGCCCAGTAGACCTCGTCGTCGGTGAGGAAGTGCTCGGCGAACAGGCCCATCGACCCGCAGAACATGACGGCCGCGTCGACGTGCTGACGATCCATCTGCGCGAGACGCAGGTCGCGATCGAGGAACGCCGGGTCCATCGACATCCACTGGTAGCCGCCGCCGTCGCCGCCGGACTTCATCGTCTTCAGCATCTCTTTCAGCGAGCCCGGGCGGTAGCACTCGTCGACCTTGTTGTCGAGCTGGATCGGCCGGTCTTGCGCCATGAACAACGACTCGCCGTCGCGTTCGACGATGCGCAGCGTGCGATCGGCGTACTTCTGCTCGATCCAACCGGTGTAGCAGTCGATCGGCTCGTAGATGTGCTGATCGCAGTCGAAGATGCCGTAGTCGGTGTAGGTCTCGAACGCGGTGTACTCGGCCATGGGATCCTCCAGCAACGACGATCGATCGACCATCCATTTGTCTGCCGGATTATACTTATTGAAGGCCGACATGACAAGGGGTGGTTGGCAACCATGACACCAACGGGCACTGTCCAACCGTCCGTGCGAACCCTCTCGCCTCCGGAGGAATAGGTTGTCGCGAGTGGGGATGGACGCCGAGGCGCAGCAACTGCTGGGTGCTGCCTGGCGCGTGCTCGAGCGCTCGAACTTCGAGACCTGCAAGGTGGAGCGGGTGATGAAGGAGGCCGGCGTGTCGGCCCGCACCTTCTACCGCTACTTCGCCGACAAGGACGAGTTGCTGCTCGCGCTGATGTGCGACGAGATGGCCCGCTCGTCGCGCTACCTCACGGCCGCCGTCGCCGAGGGTGCGACGTGCGCCGACAAGGTGCGCGCCTGGATCACAGCGGTCATCGGCGCAGCCGACGATCCCCGACGCAGCGCGCGGGCGCGCCTGTTCAGCTCGCAGCAGCCGATGACCCGCAAGTACCCCGCCGAACTCGCCGAGAGCACCGCAATGCTCACCGCGCCACTGCGCGCCGCGCTGGAGCAAGGCGCGGCCAGTGGCGAGTTCCCGTTCGCCGACGCCGAGCGCGACACCGAATTGATCTACTCGCTCACCGGTGGCGAGATGACGGGCGCGCTGACTGCACACCCGCAGCACAGCACGGCCGAACGGATCGACGCCACGGTGGCGTTCGTGCTGCGCTCCCTGGGCGTTCCACCCCGCGAGCGCTGATGCGAACGAGTGCGGTGGATCGGGGTCAGCCTTGCGGCGGACGCGACACGTGCGGGAACAGCTCCTCGAACGCTCCGAGTGTGATGCGATCGCGAACCTGCGGGCTGACGTCGTCGAACAGTTCGTGCAGCGTCTTCTGCGTGTGGCCGTAGGTGCCTTCGAGGTGCGGGTAGTCGCTGCCGAACATCACGTTCTGGTAGCCCATCGCCGACATCGCCGCAGGCGCCGACTCGTCGTGCTGGAAGCTCGCGTACACCTGGCCGTAGAGGTATTCCTTGGGCTGCTTCTGCAGCTGCGGGCGCACGAACATGTAGTGCTGGCGGTAGGCCTCGTTCATCCGGTCGCCCACCTGGGGCACCCAGGTGGCACCGCCCTCGGCGATCAGGATCTTCAGGCCGGGGTGCCGCTCGAGTGCGCCGCTGGTGACCATCTTCATCGCCGCGAACTGCCCGCCGTAGGTGGTGTTCACGTAGTTCAGGATCGCGCCGCCGGGCCCACGGAACTGGGCGGCCTGGTCGCCACCGTCGGTGCCGATGTGAAACGCCACCACCATGCCGGTCTCCTCGGCAGCGGCCCACAGCGGCTCCCACGAGTCGTCGTTGTAGTCGCGGGTGCCGGGCGGGTTGCCCGTGGGCAGGCTGATCAGCTTCAGCCCGATCTCTGCGGCGTGGATGCACTCGGCGACCGCGTCATCGACCTGCAGCATCGGCATGAGGGCCGCCGGCACCAGCCGGTTGGGGGCCACCGGCACGATCTCGGACATCAGCCACTCGTTCTCCGCGTGCGCTGCTTCGCGGATCAGCTGCGGGTCTTCGATCAGTGAGCACCACAGCCCGATCGACTGGAACATCACCTCGGCCCAGATGCCTTCCTGGTCGAGATCCTTCATCCGCAAGTTGATGTCGCGCGACCCCGGCGGGCGGCTGGACAGCTCGGCGATGGTCTCGCCGGTGGAACCCTTGGCGGTGAAGATCTTCGGCACCGCCCGGGTGAAGCTCTTGCCGTCGACGGTGACCCGCTCTTCGGAGTCGGAGATCATCTCGGTGCGCGGCATGCGGTCGGCCTGCGCCTTGGGCATGATCTGGTGCCACAGGTCGGCAGGCTCGAGGAAGTGCGAATCCGCTGAGTTCGCCCAGATTTTGTCGGTCATCTGGCTGACTGTACTCATGGTGTTCACCCAGGTGAAGGGGGTGAGGGCGGAACGGGATTCCGCTCACGGTCGCGCATTTCCGCACTAGACAGTGCCGATGCCCGACCTGATCACCGAACCGATCGACGACGCCGAACTGGTGCGCCGCTTCCCCGGCCAGCCGCTCAGCCACGACTCGGCGGCCCACTACCGCGGCCGCCTCGAGCGCCGGTTGTTGATCAACCGTTGTGCAGCGTGCAGCACGTGGCACCATGCGCCGCAGCCGATCTGCCCGGCCTGCTGGTCGACCGACGTGGTGCCCACCGAGGTGTCCGGCAACGGCACGATCCACCTGGCGGTGTTCCTGTACCAAGGCCCTGCGGCCATCGGTGTCGACTACTCCACCCCGTACCCGGTGGTCGCCGTCGAACTCGACGAGCAGCCCGGGCTGCGCTTCACCGCCACCGTGGTGGGCTCGCCGAACGACGCCGTGGCGATCGGGACACGAGTCACGCTCGACTGGATCGATCGCGCCGGCACACCCGTTCCCGCATTCCGCCTCGTGGCGAGCAGCGCGTCATGATCAGCACTCGCAACCCCGCCAAGAACCAGGTGGCCTTCGCCGGCGCTGCCACCACCGGCTTCTCGTCGAAGAACACCCCGCGCAGCCAGGCCTCGTACGCGGCCGAGGCGTGCACCGCCGTGATCCGTGCCTGCGGCCTGCAGGCCGGCGACATCGACGGCATCATCGGCACCAACCCCAGCGCCGCCGAGGTGCAGGCGATGCTCGGCATCCCCGAGGTCACCTACTTCGCCAACCCGCCGATCCCGGTGGGCAACCACATGGCCGCGGCCGTCGCGGCAGTGCACAGCGGCCAGTGCGACACCGTGCTGGTGTACCACGCGTCGTACCGCCTGCCCTGGAACACCGCCTCGGCGCTGAAGGATCCGTTCCGTGGCCTCGGCCCTTCGATGGTTGGGCCCGGCCCCGACACCGTCGGCGGCGTGGTGGGCTACACCGCCTGGGCGGCGCGCTACATGTACGAGTTCGGCGTGCCGAAGGAAACGTTCGGTCGCATCGCGATCAACGGCCGCTCGAACGCCGTGCACAATCCCGCCGCAGCGATGCGCACGCCGATGACGATGGACGACTACCTCGCGGCGCGCATGATCCGCTGGCCGCTGTGCCTGCTCGACATGGACGTGCCGGTCGACGGCGCCGACGCGTTCATCATCACCACCACCGAGCGGGCCCGCGATCTGGCGCTGCCGCCGGTGCTGGTGAACGGCGTCACCCTGGGCATGATCGACAAGAACGAAGAGGACCAGACGCCCAGCCTGCGCCACCACGGCCACCACGTCGTGGTGAACAACCTGAAGGCCAAGAGCGACTTCTGGACCGACGATTGCGACCTCTACTACGCCTACGACGGGTTCACGCCGATCACGCTGAACTGGCTGGAGAACGCCGGGTGGTGCGGCCCGGGCGAGGCCGGCGCGTTCATCGAGTCCAACTGGGACGCCGAGCACTCGCGCATCATGATCAACGGTCGCGTGCCGCTGAACTCGCACGGTGGCGCTCTCTCCGAAGGGGGCACGCAGGGTTCCGGCTACATCCGCGAGGCCGTTCACCAGCTACAAGGGCTGGCCGGCGCGCGGCAAGTGGCCGGCGCGCGTACCGCACTGCTCACCCTCGGCGGGTTCTTCTTCAACGCCCAGGGCCTCACGCTCGTGCGCGACTGAGACCCCGCCGCGGCTGGCCTATGGTGACCGCGGTCACGCGTGTGGCAAGATCAAGTATAATCCGTCAGCTGATTCAACGACGGCTGCGACTCCAGGGGGACACTGATGGCAGACATCTGTGCGGGACTCAACGTGCTCGAACTCGGTTCCGGCAGCATTGCTGCCTCGATGACCGGGATGGTGCTGGCCGATGGTGGGGCTCGTGTCCTCAAGATCGAGCCGGCCGAGGGCGACCGCCTGCGCACGGCCAACCCCAGCGGCTTTCTGGTGTGGAACCGCGGCAAGGAGAGCCTGGTCGCCGACCTGCGCACCGCCGAGGGCCAGGCCAAGGTGAAAGAACTCGCCGCCGCGGCCGACGTGGTGATCGAGGCGTTCGCACCAGGCACCTCCACCCGCTGGGGCATCGATGCCGACGCACTGCGGGCGATCAACCCTGCGCTCGTGCATCTCTCGATCACCGGCTTCGGCAAAACCGGCCCGCTGGCCGGCCTGAAGGGTTACGACTCGTTGGTCGCTGCCCGCGCCGGCGTGTGGGCCCGCGGTGGCTTCGGTCACCGCGACGGCGCGTTGCTCTACCCGGTGCCGTGGGGCAGCTTCGGTGCCGCAATGCAATCGGTCGCCGGCGTCATGGGCGCGCTGCGCGTGCGCGACCTCACCGGTCGCGGGCAGGCGCTCGATGCCACGCTGCTGGCGGGTGTCGACCCGCTCGACTACTTCGTCAGCACGATCGTGCAGTTGGCCGCGAAGAAGGGCGGCGCGGCCAACAGCGACATGCGCGCCTCGATGGCCGCCACTCGCTACGGCGTGCTCCTCGTCACCAAGGACGGCCGCTTCCTGCAAACGTCCACGCTGCTGCCGCACCAGGGCAAGGCGCTGTGCGAGGTGGCCGGGGTGTTGCACGCGCTCGACGATCCGCGGTTCGCACGACTGCCGATGTTCGACAACGCCGACGATGCACAAGAGTGGGAGACGATGCTGCTCGAGGCGATCCGCGAGCAGGATCTCGACTACTGGCTGCCGAAGTTCTTGGCCTCGCCCGACATCGCGTTCGAGGTGGCCGTCACCAGCGAAGAAGGCCTCGACCACCCGCAGTTCGTGCACAACGGCGACGTGATCACGATCAACGATCCGGTGCTCGGCCCTGTTCGCGAGGTGGGCCCTGTGTGCCACTTCGCCGACACCCCGCAGCACCCCACCCGCTCGGCGCCCGCGCTGGGTGCCAACGACGGCGGCTTCCATCCGCACGCCTTCCCCGCCGGCGGCCAGCAAGCCCCCGCGCACCCCTTCGCCGGCATCACGATCGTCGAGTTCGGGTACTTCTACGCGATGCCCTACGGCGTGGCGATGGCCGCCTCGATGGGTGCCCGGGTGATCAAGCTGGAGGACGGCAACGGCGATCCGCACCGCTCGTCGTTCGGCCCCGAGGTGGCCTCCAACAAGACCACTGCCGGCAAGGAGAGCGTGTCCGTCGATCTGCGTACCCCCGAAGGTCGCAAGATCGCGCAAGACATCATCGCCACGGCCGACGTGTTCCTCACCGGCTTCCGCAGCGGTGTGGCCGACAAGTGGGGCCTCGGCTACGAGGAACTCCGCGCGATCAACCCGCGGCTGGTGTACGTGCACGCCGGTGGCTACGGCACCGACGGCCCCTACGCCCATCGCGCGCTCTACGCCCAAGCGGCACAGGCCGCGGCCGGCAGTTTCGGTCGCCAAGTGGGATACTGGTCGGCGCCCGAGCAGAACGCCGACATGAGCGTCATCGAGATGCAGGCAGTGGTACTGCCCCGCCTCGGCCAAGTGGTGGACGGCGACTCGAACGCGGCGCTCGCCGTGGTGGCGGCGCTCGGCCTGGCGATCTACCAACAGCAGCGAACCGGCAAGGGCCAGTTCGTGCGCACCTCGATGATCGCCGGTAACGCCTGGGCCTACTCCGACGACTTCTGCTCGTACGCGGGCAAGCCACCGGCCGCGCTGTGCGACGACGAGTACTTCGGCACCAGTGCGCTCGAGCGCGTGTACCAGGCTGCCGACGGCACCTGGGTGTGCCTGGTCGTGCGCACGGATGGCGAGTTCGCCCGCCTCGCCGCGGTGGTCGACCCGAGGCTGGCCACCGACTCCCGGTTCGCTTCGGCCACTGCTCGCGCCGCCAACGACGATGCGCTCATCGCTGCGCTCGGCGCGGCGTTCGCCACCCGCAACGCGAAGGAGTGGGAGGCCACCCTCAGCGCGGCGCGCGTCGGCTGCGTGGAGGCCGACCTGCGCGGTCAGCCGATGGTCACCAGCTTCGAGCCGGCGTTGCGCGAAGCCGGGCTGACGGTCACGTTCCAGCACCCGATGTTCGGCGAGATGGTGCGCGCGGCCCCGCCGATCGCGTTCTCCGAAACGCCCAGTCGGGTCGGGCTGCCATCAGCCCGCGGTCAGCACAACCGCGCGATCCTCACCGAGCTCGGCTACGACGACGCCGCCATCGACGCGCTCGAAGCGAACAAGATCATCACACCCCCGGCCTGACCTCCGTCGGGCATCACGATCCGGAGCACACCATGGGACTTCTCGACGGCAAGGTCGCGTTCATCACCGGCGCGGCGCGTGCCCAGGGCCGCAGCCATGCGGTCCGTTTCGCCGAGGAGGGCGCCGACATCATCGCCCTCGACATCTGCGCGCCGCCGGCCGCCGTCGGCTACGTCACCGCCACGCCGGAGGACATGCAAGAGACCGCCCGCCAGGTGGAAGCGTTGGGCCGCAAGATCGTCGCCCGCGTCGGCGACGTGCGCGACCAGAGTGCGCTCGACGGCGCGGTTGCCGACGGCGTCGCGGCGCTCGGGCGGCTCGACATCGTCGTCGCCAACGCCGGCATCTCCTCGTGGGGCCGCTTCTGGGAGATGTCGGAAGAGCGCTGGCAGGCAATGATCGACATCAACCTCACCGGCGTGTGGCGCACGTTGCGCGCGACAGCGCCGACGATGATCGCGCAGGGCACAGGCGGCTCGATGATCACCATCTCCTCGGTGGCGGGTATCAAGTCGCTGCCGGGGCAGGCGCACTACAGCGCGGCCAAGCATGGCGTCGTCGGCCTCACCAAGACCGCGGCGATCGAGTTGGGCCCGCACGAGATCCGCGTGAACTCGGTGCACCCGTGGGGCGTGCAGACCCCGATGGCCGAGGATGCCGAGCTGGTGCCGGTGTTGGCGGCCTACCCCGAGTTCCTCAACAGCTTCGGCTCGATCATGCCGCAGCTGGGTTCGGCCGCACCGCGCGACATCTCCGAGGTCGTGCTGTTCCTGGCTTCCGATGCCTCGCGGTTCATGACCGGCGCGCAGATCCCGGTCGACATGGGCGCCACCAAGGTCTGACCGGTACGGCCCTGCCGCCCTACCGGGCGGCGAAGTCGCGGATCATCTCCGCCAGCTCGACGGGTGTGTCGCCCTGCACGCTGTGCCCCGCCTCGGCGACCTCGATCACCACCGCGTCGGGCCGGCGACGCATCAGTTCGGTCACGTCGGCGTCGTCGACCACCGATTGCACACGCATGCCGCGCACCAGCAGCACCGGCGCGCTGGCGGCACCCAGCAGGTCCCACAGCGGGCCCCAGTTCGGGTGCTCGGTGGTGGCGCCGCCGACGGTCCCGCCGCCGGCGAAGCGGCGATAGCGCCACATCCAACTGCCGTCCTCCAGCTGCATGGCGTTGTGCAGGATGCCGCGGCGCAGCGACTCGACGGTGCGCGTCGCGTTGTGCTCGATCGTGCGTGCGAGCAGTTCCTCGAAGCTGGCGAACGTGGCGGGGCCGCGCACGAAGTTGGAGATCGCCTGCGACTTCTCGGCGTTCACGCCGGGCGTGACGTCCACCAGCACCGCGCGGCGCACGAGCTCTGGCGCGTGCGCCCCGAGGGCGATCGTGGTGAGGCCACCCAGCGACATGCCCACGACCACCTTCGCGTTCGGCGCGAAGCGACGCACCACGTGGGCCACGTCGGCGGCGTTGTCCTGCGGCGACAAGTGCCCCGGGTGGGCGACATCATCGGAGTGGCCGTGCCCCGGCAGGTCGATGGCCAGCAACGGTCGGCCGAGCGCCAGTGCCACAGTGTCCCAGGTGTGCGCGTTCTGCCCACCGCCGTGCAGGAACACGTACTCGGGATCGCCCTCGCCCCAGACCAGGAAGCTCACTCGGCGTCCGGGGGCGACCTCCATGGAGTCGCGGCGCACCAGCGGCGCCGCCGCGTACGGGATGCCGTACTCGCGTGCGTTCTCGTGGAAGTACGCGAACTCGTCGTACTCGATGCGCTCAGCCATCGTGTGCCTCTCCGGTGGGGGTGGTGGTGATCATGGCGTGCTGCAACGATCGCAGCAAGCTCGACAGCCCCGCATCCGCGAGGTTGCCGCCGATGAACTGCGGCACTGCGATCGTGTGCACGTCGTCGCGGAGGTCGATCGGCGAGTCGTCCACGAACACGTGCGGCTGGTGGTGCGCGGCGAAGTGGTCGACCCGGTACTTCCCGTCGGCATCACGCCGGTCCTTCTCGTAGAACGCGACGAAGTGGTGCTCGATGCCGTGCCGGGCGGCCATGCGGCGGGCGTAGTCCGCGCCGCCGGCGCTCCACAGCACACAGCTGGCACCGCTGCGCACGAGCGTCGCCAACAACTCGCACGCACCCGGACGCAACACGTCGCTGCGGATCGAGCCGATCAGCGTGCCGTCGACATCGAACGCCCAGACCGCGTCGGCCGCACCCGACCAACCGCGCGTGCGATCTGGACTTTTCGAGGACATCCCAATAAAGTATACTGAACTCGCGCTGGGGGCAAGCCGTGGCCCGCCGGTGAACGCGAGCAGAGGATACGAAGCATGGACACAGCGCAGGCGGTTGCCGAATGGGCAGCAGAGAACTGGCACGGCGACCTCACCTTGGCGCAGTGGTGGCAGCGGCTCGCCGACGCGGGCTACGCGTTCCCCAGCTGGCCCGTCGGGTTGGGTGGCCTGAACGCCTCGCCCGGCCAGGCACGCCAGATCAGTTCCGCACTCGCCGCGGCAGGCGTGATCGGCCCGCCGGTGGGCAACGGCCCGGGCATGGGCGGCCCCACCGTGCTCGCCCACGGCACCGCCGAGCAACAGCAGCGGTTCGTCGCGCCGATGGCCTATGGCCAGGAGGCGTGGGCGCAGTTGTTCTCCGAACCCGGTGCCGGCTCCGACCTGGCCAGCTTGGCCACCAGCGCCGTGCGCGACGGTGACGAGTTCGTGATCAACGGCCAGAAGGTGTGGAACTCGTTCGCCGACATGGCCGACTGGGGCATGCTGCTGGCTCGCACCGACGTCGACGTGCCCAAGCACAAGGGCATCACCTACCTGATGATCGACATGAACCAGCCGGGCGTGGAAGTGCGACCGCTGGTGCAGATGAACGGCATCGCCGAGTTCTGCGAGGTGTTCTTCACCGACGCACGTGTGCCGGTGGCCAACGTGATCGGTGCCATTGGTGAGGGGTGGAACGTGGCCCGCACGACGCTGGCGTTCGAACGCGCCGGCGCCGGCTCGGGTCGCGCGGCCAACACGATCAGCGTCGGAGCGGGCAGCAAGGCGGGCAACCTCCAACTGCCGGTCGGCGAGCTGGTGAAGCGGGCCAAGCAGGAGGCCAACGACCCCACGTTGCGCACCGAGATGCTGCTCAGCTCGCGCACGCTGTTCAAGATGGCTCGCGCACTCGGCCACGGCGACGACCCGGCGCTACGCGACCGGCTGATGCGGTACCACGCCAACAGCCAGGTGTACTCGTGGACCGGCCAGCGTGGGCGCGACAACGCGAAGACCGGTCGGCCCGGGCCCGAGGTGTCCACCCTCAAGCTGAAGATCGCGCTCCTCGCGCACGAATCGCGCGACCTCTCGATGTCGATGCTCGGCGCCGAGGGGATGTTGATGGGCGACACCACGTTCGAGGGCGGCCGCATCCAGCGCGCGGCGCTGGCCAGCCCGGTGCCATCGCTCGGCGGTGGCACCAACGAGATCCAACGCAACATCATCGGCGAGCAGGCCCTCGGGCTGCCTCGCGAACCCTCCGACGACAACGTCATCCCCTTCCGCGAGCTTCGCCGCTCCTGAACGAACAGCGAGACCACATGCCCAGCCCCCGCATGACCGAGGACGAGATCTGGTCGTTCGTCGCCGACTCGCACTCGGGCGTCATGACCACCCTGCGCCGCGACGGCTCGCCCGTCGCGCTGCCCCTGTGGTTCGTGTGCCTCGATCGCACGATCTACTGCCGCACCCGCGGCAAGAAGCTCGACCGCATCCGCAACGACCCGCGAGCGTCGTTCCTCGTCGAGTCGGGCAAGAAGTGGACCGAACTCAAGGCGGTGCACCTGTCGGGAGTCGCCGAGATCGTCGACATCGACCCCGACCTGGCGCAGCGCTATCGCGAGGAGACCGCACGCAAGTACGCCGGCTTCCGCACCGCCAGCGACGACATGCCCACTAAGACCGCCGAGCACTACCGTCGCACGATGGGCGGTGTGGTGCGGTTCACGCCCACCGGCAAGATCCTCAACTGGGACAACGCCAAGCTCCAGTAGCTGCGCCCGCGTCCCCACCGATTCACCAACCCCACGAACCACGTACACGAGGAGCCACGACATGGCCGGAGAAACCCACGACGCATTCAAGGTCGACGAGAACCTGGAGAAGGAGTTCCAGAAGGCGCTCGAGCACCAACTCACCGATGAGGACATCGCGAAAGCGCACCTCCTGCTCGGCCACGACACGGCCAGCAAGCAGCGCGAGCTGCACTCGGTGGCCACCCCCGACGCGCTGCGCAACTGGGCACTCGGTGTGGGCGACGACAACCCGCTGTACACCGAGGAGGAATACGGCCCAGCCACCCGCTGGGGCACGCAGATCGGCCACGGCACGCAGATGGGCCACATCAAAACCCCGATGCTCGGCGACCCGATCCCCGCCGAGATCGCGGCACAGACGAAGGGCATGTTCCGCGGCGTTCACGTGTTCGTCTCCGGCGGCACGTGGGAGTGGTACCGGCCGCTGCGCCCGAACGATCGCATCTACAGCTTCCGCGGCGAAGAATCGATCGATACGAAGAAGAGCGAGTTCGCCGGCCGTTCCGTGATCCAGGTCAGCCGCGATGTTGCCATCAACCAGTTCGGCGAGGTGTTGGGTGTCTACCGCATCCTGCGCGTGCTCACCGAGCGCAAGGAGTCGCGTTCGAAGGGCAAGTACGCAGAGATCACCCCGGCCACGTACACCGACGCCGACTACGAGAAGATCGATGCGATCTACGCAGCCGAGTCGCCCCGTGGCGCCGAGCAGCGCTACTGGGAGGACGTGAACGTCGGCGACGAATTGCAGCCGATGGTGAAGGGACCCCTCACGGTCACCGAGATGATCGCGTTCCACGCCGGCGGCTACGGCTTCGTGCCCTACGGGCTGCGCTCGTCACGCGTCGGCTACAAGAACCGCAAGCGCATCGCGCCGTTCTACGTGAAGAACGCCCAAGGTGTGCACGACGTCGCGCAGCGCCTGCACTGGGACAGCGAGTGGGCCAAGGCGATCGGCAACCCGATGGCCTACGACTACGGCGTGCAACGCCAGTGTTGGTTCTACCACCACGTCTCCGACTGGGCCGGCGACGACGCGTGCATCGTGGCGCTGGAGGACTCGATCCGTAAGTTCAACTACCAGGGCGACACCCAGTTCCTCACCGGCAAGGTGGTGGGCAAGCGCGACGAAGACGGCCGCAAGCTCGTCGATCTCGAACTGCACATGGTGAACCAGCGCGACACCGAGACCGCCTACGGCACCGCCACGGTGGCGCTGCCGTCGAAGGAGATCGGCCTGCCGCTGTACCCGAATGTGCCCGTCGAGCTCGAGCGTCAGGCGGCCACGATGTTCGCCCGCCACACCGAACTCACCGCCGCCAAGCGCAAGAAGTGAGCTCACCGGGTTCGAGCGTGAACCCTCCTCGACCCCCCGCAGGGTTCACGCTCGAGCAGGTGGTGCACGCCTGCCGGTCGCTTCCCGAGCCCGGTGTCAACGTGATCCAGCGCGGGCACCCGCACCCCCGCCCGGCGGCAATGTTGGTGCCGCTGCTCGATGTCGCCGGGCAGGCCGCCGTCGTGCTGACGAGGCGCACACAGGGGATGGACCATGGCGGCGACTGGGTGTTCCCCGGTGGCCGCCTCGACGACACCGACACCTCACATGCCGAGGCGGCGCGCCGCGAGACGGCCGAGGAGTTGGGCATCGAGCCCGCGCGGATCGAGGTGGTGGGGCAGCTCACCACACACGGCCCGATCATCACCGGCTACATCATCGAGGTGTTCGTCGGTGTCATCGGCGGAGCCGGCGAACTCGCTCCCGATGCCGGCGAGGTGGCGCAGGTCGCGACGATCCCGCTGGTCGACTTCCTGCAGCCGGGCCGCTGCTTCCGCGCCCCCATGGACCCCTCACTGCGGCACCCGTCGGAGACCGCGTCCGACCTCGATCTGTCGCACCTGCGGCACTACGCGATCGACGACGACCATCGGCTGTGGGGCCTGCAGGCCGACATCCTGTGCGAGTTGCTGCACCACCTCACCAACGGCGTCCACCAGTTCTGACAGCATGAGCGCCGGCCG
Source organism: Actinomycetota bacterium (assembly GCA_030645495.1). GTDB lineage: Bacteria > Actinomycetota > Acidimicrobiia > Acidimicrobiales > Ilumatobacteraceae > UBA668. The sequence continues at coordinate 61,407 of JAUSLV010000016.1, read as the reverse complement.
TCGCCGTCGAGACCGGTACAGTGAGTGGTACTGTTACTGGTACCAACAACCAGAGGGTGGTGAACGTGGGTGCAATCACTGCAAGCGAAGCCCGAAAGCGGCTGTTCCCGCTCATCGAAGCAATCAACCAGGACGCCGACCATGTCCTGATCACCTCGCGCGCCGGCAACGCCGTGCTGGTCAGCGAAGCCGAGTGGGACGCATGGCAAGAGACCATGTACCTGCTGCGCACCCCAGCCAACGCTCGCCGCCTGCTTCACAGCATCGCCCAAGCCGACGCCGGCCAGTTCGCCGAGCACGAGCTCGTCGACCCTGAATGATTCGCGCGTTCACCGACGAGGCATGGGACCAGTACCAGCACTGGGCTCGTACCGATCGACAGATCGTGAAGCGGATCAACACCCTGATCGAGGACACGATGCGACATCCCTTCGTCGGGATCGGCAAACCCGAGATGCTGCGCGCGAATCTGTCGGGCCACTGGTCGAGGCGGATCACCGATGAGCACCGGCTGGTGTACCGGGTCCAGGACGACACGTTGGTGATCATCGCCTGCCGATTCCACTACGAGTAGCACTGCGCCCGGAAGCCGGCGAGACCAGTGCGTTCAGGCGAGCAGGCTCGGCGCGGCGAGTGCCTCGGGGTAGGCACCATGCTCCAACCACGCGCGCAGGACGGGTTTCACCACCTTGCCCATCGCGTTGCGCGGGAACTGCTGCACGACGTACCACTCCACCGGCGACTTGTAGCGCGCGAGCTGCGCGGCGCATTGAGCGCTGAGTTCGGCGTGCGAGATCGAGGCACCGGCCTCTCCCGCCGCGGGCAGCACGAAGCCCACCACCTCCTCGCCCAGGCGAGGATGGTCGCGGCCAACCACCGCCACCTCCGCCACCGAGGCCAACCCCTCGACCGCTCGCTCCACCTCGGCCGGGTACACGTTCGCGCCACCGCGGATGATCAGGTCGGAGCGACGGTCGAGCACCCACAGGTTGCCATCGGCATCGAAGCGGCCGACATCGCCGGTGTGCAGCACGCCACCGCGCAACGCCGCGGCGGTTGCCTCGGGACGGTTCCAGTACCCGAGCATCGTCGAGTAGCAGCCGGCGAAGTGGCCGGTGCGGGAGGGGCCGACACAGATCTCGCCCTCGCCGCCGTCGGGCACCGGCACGCCATCGGCGTCGCGGATCGTGACCTCCACCTGCTCGTGCGCTGCACCCGACGAACCGACCGGGCCGATCGCTGCCGCAGCGGCACCGCCCGTCACGCTGGTGGGCGCTTCGGTGAGGCCGTAGCCGAACCCGAAGTCGGTGCCGAACCGCTCGCGGTACCGCTCGCGCAACCCCTCGGGGCACTTCGCGCCGCCCACGCCGAGGTGGGTGAGCGAGGCGATGGATGCCGGGTCGATGTCGGGGCGGGTGAGCAGGTCGTACACCGTGGGCGGAGTGGAATACATCCGCTGCACCCCGAACTCGGCGACCCACGCCGCCACACCCACTGCGTCGATGCGGTCCATCGGCACGACCGTGCCGCCGCTGAGCAACGTCTGCACGGTCGACAACACCTGCATGTTGAGGATCGTGAGCGGGAGGCACACGCCCTGCACCAGCGCGGCCGGTTCGCGACGGGTCATCACGGCGCCGGGCAGCAGCATGTTGTGCTGGCTGTGCACCACGCCCTTGGGCGTGCCGGTGGTGCCGCTGGTGTAGGCGATGGCCGCCGGGGCGAACGGGTCGACGGGCACGACGGGCCGAGCAGCGGGGTCGGCCGCACGCCACCACGAGCCAGGAGCGGCGATGTCGACGGTGATGGCCGCGACCCCCGCCGATGTGTGCAGAGCGGCGACGATGTCGGCCGTGGCGATCAGCAGCGAGGCGCCGCTGTCGTGCAGGAGGAACGCCTTCTCGGGCGGGGCCAGATGCGTGTTGATGCCCACCCAGATCGCCCCCAGCCGCATGCACGCCAGGAACCCGACGACGACGTCGCTGACGTTCGGCAGGCTGGAGGCGACGCGATCGAGCGGCCCGACTCCGGCCGCGTGCAGCGTGGCCGCGGCGCGGTCGACCGCGTCGCGCAGTTCCGCATAGGTGTACGCCGCACGCCGATCGGTGAGCGCGCAACGCGTGCCGTACGTGGTGGCTGCATGGTCGACGAGCTCGGCGACCGACCGCGGAACGTGCGGAATGGCGCGCGGCTCGTTACGGATGAGGCCGTGCGACACCACGAACTCACTGTCGATCATCGTGGCGGCCCACCCACACCGGAGACGATCCTCATGCAATAGAGTATCCTCGGCTGCATGTCGGCAGAGCGAATCCGAGCGTGGAGACCATGACGACCCACCCTCGTGGCGCAGCCAGCACACTGCCGCACGACTCACGAGCGGCTGTCGGAACGCCCGAACATGAGTCGCTGCCCGATCGCAAGCTCGCCTCACGGCTGGCCAGCCAGATCATGAGCGACCTGCAAGCGTCGCAGTGGGCGGTCGGCACGGTGATCGGCTCCGAGGCCGAGTTGCTCGAACGCTACGAGGTCAGCCGGGCCGTGCTACGCGAGGCCGAGCGCCTGCTCGAGCACTTCGGCGCCACCACCACCAAGCGCGGGCCAGGTGGCGGTTTGATCGTGGCCGAACCTTCCACCGGCGCAGTCGTGCAAGCGGTGATGGTGTACCTCACCTACACCGACGTGTCGCTCGGCGACCTGATGGCAGCACGTACCTGCATCGAACGCACGGTCGCTCGAGCGGCCACGTTGCACGCCACCGAAGAGCAGGTGAACGCGCTGCGGCAGCGTGTGCACACCGACAAGGCTCGCCACGAGCTCGATGCGAACGATCATCATGTGCTGCACACGATGATCGCCGCTGCGGCCAACAACCCTGCGGCCGAGTTGTTCATCGACGTGCTCGGCCGCCTCACCGCTCGCTGGTCGTACCCGCTGGTCGACGCGTCGGGTCGCTCGGAAGCACTGGAGGCCTCCGCTCGGGCGCACGAGTTGTTGGTCGACGCGATCACCTCGGGCAACTCGGCGATGGCCGAACGCCGCATGAATGCACACCTCACCGCCCTGGGCGACTGGCTGGGCAGCAACCGGCAATCCCCCCGATCCCTGGAGGGCGTGCTGGAACCCGCCGACGACCTGAAGCTGGGCACCAAGGTGGCGCGGCTGATCATGGTCGACATCGTCGAGCGCGGGTGGCCGATCGGCGAGATCCTCGGCTCGGAGAGCCGCCTCATCGAGCAGTACGGCGTCAGCCGGGCAGCACTACGCGAAGCCGTGCGGCTGCTCGAATACCTGCGGGTGGCCACGATGAAGCCAGGCCCGCGCGGGGGCCTGATCGTCACCGAGCCGAGCGTCGAGCCGATCATCGAGGCCGCCTCGGTGTTCCTCGAGTACCGCCACATCGAGGCCCGCCACCTCATCGATCTGCGGATCGGCCTGGAATCCGACGCGATCGCGCTCGTCGTCGAGCGCGCCACCGACGCCGACATCCACGGCCTGCGCACGCTCACCGCAGATGCCACCCGAGTGCACTACGAAGGCTCCGTCGCCGACGACCTCCATCTGCGCATCGCCGATCTCAGCGGCAACCCCGCCATCGCGCTCTTCCTGCGGGTGCTGGTGCACCTCACCCGGTTGCATGCGCCGGGCAGCAGCATCCCCGAACCGCGGCGCAGCGCGATCCACGCCGAGTCGGGCCACGCGCACGACGGCATCGTCGACGCGATCGCCGCTCGCGACGTGGCGCTCGCTCGCCGACGGATGATGAAGCACCTCGAACTGATGCCGCCGGTGCTGCGGTAGTGCAGCACCGATCAGCTCACCTCTGCTCGCGCATCTTCAGCAGCCGCCGGCGGGTGCCGGCAATCCATTCGTCGTAGTTCGTGGCCTTGCGCAGGAACGAGTCGGCGACGCGGGAGTGCGGCAGCACGAGGAACGGCTCGGTGGTCTGCATCGCATCGATGGTGAACGCGGCGACGTCGCTGGCCTTCAGCACCTCGCCGAGCGCGCCGAGGTCGGGCGGCTCGCTGGTGATGTCGCCGGCTTCCAACCCGAACATGCCCGTGTACACCGCATTCGGGCACAGACACGAGACACGGATGCCGAGGTGCCCGTAGTTGAGGGTGAGCCACTCGGCAAAGCCCAACGCCCCGTGCTTGGTGAGCGTGTAGCCGGGCGCCGACGGGCCCGTGATCAGCGAGGCCGACGAGATCGTCTGCAGCAGGTAGCCACCACCTCGCTCGACCATCGACGGCACCACGGCCTTCGCCGCCCACACGTGCGCCAACAGGTTCACGTCGACGATGCGCTGGTAGTCGTCGACGGTTCCGCTCAGCCCAGCGGTGGGCGGGTCGCTGTAGCCGGCGTTCGAGCAGAAGATGTCGATCGGGCCGTACTCGGCCACTGCGGCGGCCACGAGCGCGTTGATCGACTCGGGGTTGCCCACGTCGGCAGTGACACCGAGCGCACCCAACCGCGTTGCCACCAGCGCCACACCGTCGGCGTTCACGTCGGACACCACCACCTTGGCGCCCAACTCCGCGAACCTGGTGGCCAACGCACACCCGATCCCGCTGGCTGCTCCGGTGACCACCACCACCTTGCCGGCCACATCCATCTCGGGCCCCCCCCACCTCAGCGTTCGCTGTGGCATAGTCAGCCACTGTTGACACAGCATGCCAGGCGTGCCGTTCGCGCACAAGGAGCCGCAGACGGCGGTACTGTGGCCCGATGACCAGGGTCGATGCACGGCGGGCGTTCGCCGCGGGCGAGATCGCGCGCACGGCGATGGCACTGTTCGCCGAGCGTGGATTCCATGCCGTCACGGTGGAGGAGATCGCCGAGGCCGCGGAGATCTCGCCGCGCACGTTCTTCCGCTACTTCCCGGCGAAGCAAGACGTGGTGCTGCTCGATCAGCGGAGGATCCAACAACGATTGGTCGACGCGTTCGCCGCACGGCCGGCCGACGAGCCCCCGATCGCAGCGCTCCGCAACTCGTTCCTCGCCACCTCCGACGTCGCCCCTCATCGCCGCAAGACGGTGCTGCAGCACAACCGGGTGCGCCTGGAGGTGCCCTCGATCCTGGCCCGCGGCTACGGCGAGGACGTGCTGGGCAACCCGGCGGTGATCGCCGAACTGGCACGGCGGATGGGTGTCGACCCGACCGACGACTCTCGGCCGGCGATCGCAGCAGCGGTGATGGCGGCAGCGGCGGCGGCCGCGTTCGACCGTTGGCTGCGCACCGGTGGGCGGGGCAACCCGGCCGACGCCGTGGGTGCGGCGCTGGCGATGGTGGAGACCGGGCTGCGCGAATTGGACGTGCCGTCCGACTGAGCGTGGAACCGCCGCCATGGAATCCCGTACACTCAGTTCAACAAATGTGCCGATGGTCACACTGGGCGTCAAGGAGGAATCATGGGTCGGTTCGAAGGCAAGGTGGCATTGATCACCGGCGGCGGTTCCGGACTCGGTCGCCTCTGTGCGCTGCAGTGGGCCGCCGAGGGCGCCTCGGTGGTCGTCACCGACCTCATCGAGCAGCGCGCCAACGTGGTCGCCGCGCAGATCAATGACGAGGGCGGCAAGGCGCTGTCCCTGAAGGCCGACGTCACCCGCGAGGCCGAGATCGAGGCCGCCGTCGCCGCCGCCGTGGCCAAGTACGGCCGGCTCGACATCATGTTCGCCAACGCCGGCAAGGCCGTGCCCGGGTTCGGCACCATCGCGCTCGAAGACATCTCCGAAGCCGAGTGGGACGACGTCAACGACGTGGTCTACAAGGGCGTGTTCTACGCCGGCAAGCACGCCTGCCGGCAGATGAAGACGCAGGCCGAGGGCGGCAACATCGTCGTCACCGTCTCGGCCGGTGGCCACAACGCCTACCCCGGGTTCGGGCCGTACTGCGCGGGCAAGGCCGGCGCCGCCGGTCTCGTGCGCTCGATGGCCTACGACTGGGGCCGCTACGGCATCCGGGTCAATGGCCTGTCACCCGTGCACGGCATGTCGGTGAACTTCGCCCTGCCGCCCGAGACGCCCGCGCTGGGCATGTCGTACGAAGAGGCGCAGTTGGCCGAATCCGGCGCCGGTTGGGATGCGGCCACGATGTTCCCTGGCCCGCTGAAGGTGAAGCGCCCGCCCTCGCTGGAGGACAACGCCGCAGTGGCCACGTTCCTCGCGTCCGACGCCTCGACGTACATGTCGGGCGTCGTGATCCCGTCGTGTGACGGCGGCAGCTTCGCCCGCACCTCGATCCCGATCCCCGAGAACTGGTCGCTCGAGGATCAGGCCTGAGTTCGAGCGGTCACGATGGAAAACCTGCACAACGAATTCGTCGTCAACCGCCCGATCGAGCAAGCGTGGGCGGTGCTCACCGACGTCGAGCGTATCGCGCCCTGCCTTCCGGGGGCGCAGCTGCAAGAGATCGAGGGCGACACCTACCGCGGCGTGGTGAAGGTGAAGCTGGGGCCGATCTCCACCGCATTCAAGGGCCAGGCCCACTTCGTGGAGCGTGACGATGCCGGCCACCGCGCCGTCTTGCGCGGCGAGGGCCGCGACACGGGTGGTAAGGGCAACGCGGATGCGCTGATCACTGCCCAGATGGAGGCGCTCACCGCCACCACCAGCAGATGCACGGTCACCACCGAGTTGCGGGTCACGGGCAAGGTGGCCCAGTTCGGCCGCGGGATCATGGGCGACATCAGCGAGAAGCTGATGACCCAGTTCGCCAACAACCTCAACGCGATGCTCGATGCCGACCAGACACCGGCAGTGGCGCCGGCGGCCGCGCCGGCGGCGGCCGCCGAGGCTCCGGCCGTGCGCACGATCGAGGGTCCGCACGCGGCACCGATCGAGCTGAGCGGGCTGGCCGGCGGTGCGGTGCTGAAGCGCGTGCTGCCGGTGATGACCGGCATCGCCCTGGTCGTGGTGGCGGCCGTGCTGATCTGGCGTTGACCAACCAGCCCCTTGAGCCAATCCGCTAGATAAGTATACTCTGAACTCCATGAGCTCTCCGGTTGCAGCGCGTTTCGTCGGCTCGGCGGTCCACAGGAAGGAGGATCGCCGGCTGCTGACCGGGCACGGGCAGTACGTCGCCGATGCGTCGGCACCGCGGATGGTGCACGCCGCGTTCCTGCGCAGCGAGCTGGCCAAGGCTCGCCTCAACAGCGTGAACATCGAGGCGGCGAAGTCGGCCCCCGGTGTCATCGCCGTGTTCCTGTGGAGCGACTTCCACGAGAAATTCGGCGAAGCGTGGCACGGCATGCTCGGCGAGCAGCTCGTCGTGCCGCCGCCGCTGGCGATCATGGATGTGCGCTACGTGGGCGACCCGATCGCGCTGGTGGTCGCCGAGACGCGTGCGCTCGCCGAGGATGCGTGCGCCCTCATCGAGGTCGACTACGAGCCCGAGCAGGCAACTGTCGACTACGCCTCCGCCGCGGCCGACAGCAACGTCGTGCACGCCGCATGGGGGCTGCCCTCGAACGTGATGGTGGAGGTGCCCTTCACCCCGATGTCGGCCGACCTCGACGAGACGTTCAACTCCGTCGAGCACGTGGTGGAGACCACGATCGTGCAGAACCGCTACCTGTGCGTGCCGATGGAGACCCGCGGCGTGCTGGCCAGCTGGACGCCCGGCCTGGAGGAACTCGACCTGATCGTCGCCACCCAGTCGGTACACGAGACGCGCAACTTCTTCGCCCGCTACCTCGGCCTCGACGAAGGGGCCGTGCGCGTCACGGCTCGCGACGTGGGCGGCGGCTTCGGCCAGAAGATGTTCGTGTACCGCGAAGAGTGCGCCGTGGTGTTGGCCACCAAGCTGCTGGGCCGCCCGGTGAAGTGGATCGAGGATCGCCTCGAGAACCTCACCAGCGCCGGCCACTCGCGTAACGAGCTGGGCAAGGTGCGCATGGCCATCACCGCCGACGGCGTGATCGAGGCGATCACCGTCGACCACGTCGCCGACGTTGGTGCCTACACCCCATGCCCAGCCGTGATGGACCCCACGCTGCTGCCCGGGCCGTACCGCATCCCGCGCCTCGGCTTCTCCACGCAGATGGTCTGGACCAACACGATGGGCAAGGCCGCCTACCGCGGCCCCTGGATGTTCGAGACCACCGCTCGCGAGATGGCGATCGACGTGGCCGCCCGCCAGATCGGGATGGACCCGGCCGAACTGCGCCGCAAGAACCTGCTGTCGCTCGCCGAGCTGCCGTTCACTTCGCCCGGCGGCAAGCTGTTCCAGGAGATCACCCCGCTCGAAACGCTCGAGCAGGCCCTCGGCATGCTCGGCTACGACGAGTTCCGCAAGGAGCAGGCTGCGGCCCGCGAGCAGGGTCGTTGGCTCGGTGTGGGCATCTGCGTCTACGTGGAACCCACCTCGATGGAGCAGGCCACGCTCGCCACCGAAGGTGCCACCATCCGCATCGAGTCGAGCGGCAAGGTGGTGGCGTTCCTCAGCACCACCTCGCACGGGCAGAGCATCGAGACCACGATGGCCCAGATCATCGCCGACCAGATTGGCGTGGGCTACGACGACGTCACCGTGGTGCAGGCCGACACGCAGTCCACCCCCTACGGCCCCGGCACCGGAGGCAGCCGCACCGCTGTCATCGCCGGCGGCGCGGCGCACGACGCGGCCGTGGCCGTGCGCGACAAGGTGCTGGCGATCGCGGCACACATGATGGAGGCGGCCCCGGAAGACCTGCAGATCGCCGAGGGCGTGGTGGCCGTGCGCGGCACACCCGACCGCTCGCTCACGATCAAGGAAGTGGCCACGCAGGCGTACACCAACGCGCACACCCTGCCGGTCGATGTCGCCGGCGGGCTGGAGGCCACGATCCGCTTCAAGCCCAAGCGCTTCCCCACGTGGTCGAACGCCGCCCACGTGTGCGTCGTGGAGATCGATCCCGAGACGTTCATCCCCCGCATCCTGCGCTACATCGTCTCCGAGGACTGCGGCAAGATGATCAACCCGCAGGTGGTGGAAGGGCAGATCTTCGGCGGTGTCGTGCAGGGCCTCGGCGGCGTGCTCTACGAAGACTTCCGCTACGACACCGACGGCAACCCGCAGACCACCACGTTCCTCGACTACCTGCTGCCCACCACCGGCGAGACACCGCTGATCGAGATCGGCCACCTCGAGTCGGTGTCCACCACCAACCCGGGTGGTTTCAAGGGCATGGGCGAGGGTGGGGCGATCGGTGCGCATGCGGCCGTCGCCAACGCCGTCGGCGACGCACTCGCCCACCTCGGCGTCAACGTCACCAGCACACCGCTCGGGCCCGAGCAGATCTTCGAACTCGTGCAAGCCAGCCAGAAGGAGCGCGCGTGAAGCCGAGCCAGTTCCAACACCATGCCCCCGAGCAGATCGGCGAGGTCGTGGGCCTGCTCGCGCAGTACGGCGACGACGCGAAGGTGCTGGCCGGTGGCCAGAGCCTGATCCCGATCATGGCGCTGCGCATGGCCACCTACCCGCACCTGGTCGACATCGCCCGGGTGCCCTCGCTCTCCGCCATCACTGCCTCGGCCGGTTCGGTGAAGGTGGGGGCGATGGTGCGTCAGGCACACGCCGAGCGCCATGCTGCAGTGGCCACGGTGCCGTTGCTGGCCAAGGCGATCCCGCACATCGGCCACTTCCAGATCCGCAACCGCGGCACGGTGGGTGGTTCGATCGCTCACGCCGATCCGGCCAGCGAACTGCCGGCCGTGGCGTTGGCGCTCGACGCCCGCATCGAGGCCACCGGCCCCGGCGGCGTGCGCCACATCGATGCCGCCGACTTCTTCCTCAGCACCTGGCAGACCGCGCTCGACGACGGCGAGATCCTCAGCGCCGTCGAGTTCCCCGTATGGGGCGCCCACTCGGGCTTCGGTGTCGAGGAGATCGCGCGCCGCAAGGGCGACTTCGCGCTCGTGGGGGCACTCGCGGGCGTCACGCTCGACGGCGACCGGGTCACTCGCGCCTGCATCACCATGATCGGCGTCGGGTCCACCCCCGTGCGCTGCCACGACGCAGAGGCGGCGCTGATCGCCGGCGGTGCCACCACCGACCTCGACGAGATCGGGCGCATCGCCGCCGCCCCGCTCACCCCCACCCACGACGTGCACGCCTCGGCTGCGTACCGCAAGCACGTCAGCCCGGCCATCGTGCGCCGTGCGCTCACCGCCGCCTTGAAGGAGGCCCGCTCATGAACGACCGGACACGAGTGCGACTCACCGTCAACGGCCAGCCCGAGAGCGTCGAGGTCGAACCCCGAGCGCTGCTGGCCGACGTGCTGCGCGACAACCTCGGCCTCACCGGCACGCACCTTGCCTGCGAGCACGGCGTCTGCGGCGCGTGCACCGTGCTGATCGACGGCGAGGCCGCCCGTTCGTGCCTCGTGTTCGCCGTGCAGGCCGAGGGTTCCTCGGTCACCACCGTTGAAGGGCTCACGCCCCCCGACGGCCTCAGCCCGGTGCAGGAAGCGATGCGCGACTGCCATGGCCTGCAGTGCGGGTTCTGCACCCCGGGCATCGTCGTCTCGATGACGGCCTACCTCAACGACCACCCGAATCCCTCCGACGACGACCTGCGCGAGGCGATGTCGGGCAACCTGTGCCGGTGCACCGGCTACCAGGGCATCCTGGCCGCCGCTCGCCAGGCGGCCGACAGGATCAACGCCATCTGAGCCAGGGCCACGGCGCTGGCTGGGATGAGTACACTGATCCCATGGCTGACACTCCGGCAGATCGCGACCCGTCCACCGCCGAGCACGACCTGCTGGTCACTCGCGAAGGTGGCGTCGTCACCATCACGCTCAACCGACCGAAGCGCAAGAACGCCCTCACGGCCGGCATGGTCACCGGCATCATCGAGGCAGTCCGCGCGGCCAGCGACGACGACGACGCACGCGTGATCGTGATCACCGCCAACGGCGACGACTTCTGCTCCGGCATGGACCTGGTGCAGTCCAACGACACCTCCGGCGTCGTGTCCAAGCCCCGCATCGGCCACCTCCAACGGCGCATGCAGGTGGGCGCGCACGACATGATCCTCGAACTCGATGCGGTGCAGCTGCCGGTCGTCGCGGCCGTGCGCGGCTGGGCGGCAGGCGTGGGCAACATGCTGGCGCTCAGCGCCGACGTGGTGGTCGCCACACCCTCCACCAAGTTCTGGGTGCCGTTCGTGACCAAGGGCTTCAGCCCCGACAGCGGCAACACGTGGCTGCTGCCCCGCCTGGTGGGCCTGGCGCGGGCGAAGGAGATGGTGCTGCGCGGCGAGCCGATCGATGGCATCAAGGCTGCCGAGTGGGGCCTCATCAGCCGGTGCGTTCCCGACGCCGACCTCGATGCTGCTGTGGCCGAGGTGGTGGGCGGCTTCGCCAAGGCGGCCACGATCTCCGTCGGCCTGGCCAAGACGCTGCTGCACAACAACCTCAGCGCCGATCTGCGCACCGCACTTCACAACGAAGCCATCCACGAGGAGCTGGCGCTGCGCTCCGACGACTTCAAGGAGGGCATGCGCTCGTTCGCGCAGCGTCGCCCGCCCGAGTACACCGGCCGCTGAGGCCCAACGTCATGGCCGATGTCATCACCATCACCGTCGAGCACCACATCGCGCTCGTGACGCTCGATCGGCCACCGGTGAACGCGGTCGACCGCGCCACGCTGGCCGCGATCCGCGATGCCTTCCGCTCGCTCGACGACCGCCGCGACGTTCGCGCCGCCGTGTTCACGGCCACCGGCACGCGTGCGTTCATGGGCGGCGCCGACCTCGACTCGGTCGGCGACAGCGGCGGCCTCGACGCGCGCCGCGCCACCGACGTCACCGACAGCGGCCGCGTCGCCCGCGACGCGATGTGGGCGATCACCGACTGCGCCGTGCCGGTGGTGGGTGCGATCAACGGGCCGGCCGTCGGGGCCGGCCTGGCCTTCGCCACCTGCTGCGACATCCTGCTGGCTGCCGACCACGCCTGGTTCGGTGCGCTGGAGATCAACGTCGGCCTGCTGGGTGCCAGCGCCCACCTGCTGCAGCTGGTGGGCCGCCACAAGGCGCGCGAGATGTTCTTCCTCGGCGAGAAGGTGAGCGCCACCGAGTTGCATCGCCTGGGTGTGATCCGCGAGGTGCTGCCCTCCGACCAACTGCTGCCCGCCGCGATGGCCGTCGCCGCGCAACTGGCGGCGAAGAGCCCGATCGCGATGCGCCTGGCGAAGGAGTCGATCAATCGCATCGAGGGCCTCACGCTCAAGGACGGGTACCGCAGCGAGCAGGACTACACCAACCGACTGCTCGGCTTCGAAGACAGCCGGGAGGCCCGCGAGGCCTTCAAGGACAAGCGCGAACCCGACTGGAAGTGGCGATGACCATGGACGTGCCTGCAACCCCGCAACTCTCCGTGGGCCGCGCCGGCGATGCCGTCGCTCCACTGAAGTCGGTCGACGAGATCACCACGTCGTGGTTCACCGAGGCGCTGCAGGTGCAGTACCCCGGCGTGGAGGTCACGAGCGTGCACCTCGGGCCCGTTCGCCATGGCAGCGAGTCGACGGTGCGTGTGCTGCTGGACTACAACCGCGCCGGCCACGAGCAGCGGCTGCCGGCCACGATGTTCGTGAAGGGCCAGCTGGGTCCGCGGGCGCTGGAGGGCAGCCTCGGTTGGCGCATCCACACCGAGGCCCGGTTCTACCAGGACGTCGCCCCCCTGCTGCCCGGCCTCAACATCCCCGGGTGCTTCTTCGCCACGGTGGGCGCCGACGAGCGCTCGACCTTCCTGATGGAAGACCTGCTCGCCCGCAATGCCATCCTGGCCAGCGCCGGCACCACCGTCACGGCCGCGACGGCGTATCGGATGGCCGAGCAGCTGGCCCAACTGCACGCACTGTGGTTCGATGCGCCAGAACTCACCACGGTGGATTGGCTGGCCGGCACGTCCGTCGGCACCCCCGACATCGAGCAGATGGCAGCGGAGGAATCCGGCATCTTCGGCTCGTTCAAGGAGGGCTGGTGGGCCCGGCGCACGCAGCTGCCGCATTGCGAGTTCCTGCCCACCGACCTGCTCGATCGCAACATCGTGAAGCGTGCACTCGTGGCCAAGTACCGCGAAGAGGGTGCACAGCCGCTGTGCCTGATCCACGGCGACCCGCACCTGGGCAACATGTTCTTCAGCGCCGACGGCACCCCCGGGCTCTACGACTGGTCACCGATGGCCGGGCGGTGGGGCAACGACCTCAACTACGCCATCGTCGGCTCGCTCGACGTGGAGGATCGGCGCGAGCACGAGCAGCCGATCCTGCGTCACTACCTGCACCACCTGGCGCTGCACGGCGGCCCACAGATCGCGTGGGATGCAGCATGGCTGTCGTGGCGGCGGCAGACGATCCACGGGTTCATGTACATGCTCTGCAGCCCGCGTCAGCAGCCAGAAGACCTGATCGCGTTGCAGACGTTGCGGTTCGGTTGGGAAGCCATCGACAACGACCTGCTCGCCGCGCTCGACGTGTGAGGCCGAAGCGAGGCGGGAGGGTCACTCGTTGCCGAGGTAGCGGCTGAACACGTCGTCGCTCTCGAGATCGGCCGGCGTGCCGGAGAACACCATCTCGCCGCGGTTCATCACGTACACCTTCGAGGCCAGCGCAAGAGCGCGAGTGATGAACTGGTCGACGATCAGCAGGGCAGCACCCTCGTCGGCCACCTGCCGCAGGAAGCGGAAGATCTCGTCGACCAAGATCGGGGCCAGGCCCAGTGACGCTTCGTCGACGAGGATCAGCTTCGGGTTGTGGGCGTACGCACGACACATCGCCAGCATCTGCTGCTGCCCGCCGCTCATCGACCCGGCCCGCTGACTGAGCCGCTGGCCGAGGATCGGAAACGCCTTCGTGCAACGCTCGATCAATGCATCCTCGTGGCCCGGGCCCGCCATCAGCAGCAGGTTCTCGCGAACGGTGAGGTGGCGGAAGATCGCCCGCCCCTCGGGAATGTGACACAACCCGTGCTTGGCGCGCTGGTTGGTGGGCAGGTTGGTGATGTCCTCGCCACCGAGGCGGACAGTGCCCGCAGTGGGGCGCACCAGGCCCGACACCGTCTTCAACAGCGTCGACTTGCCCGCGCCGTTCGAGCCCAGGAGGGCGGTGACCGAACCGGCCGGCACCGACAGGTCGACGTTGCGCAAGATCGTGGTGGTGTCGTAGCCGCTGGTGACACCGGTGAGTTCGAGCGAGTTCGTATCGATCGCCGTGTTCATGACAGGTTCTCCTCGAACTCCTCGAGCACCTCGGACTCGGACCCGAGGTAGGCGGCACGCACCACGTCGCTGGACGCAACCTCCGCCGGTGTGCCGTCGAAGATCGGACGACCGAAGTCGAGCACGAAGATGTAGTCGCACACCTTCATCACCAGCGACATGTCGTGCTCCACCAGCAGAATGCCGCAGCCGCGACTCTCCACCACGTGTTGCAGCACTTCGGCGAACCTCACGGTCTCTTCTCGATCGAGGCCCGACGAGGGTTCGTCGAGCAGCAGGAGGTCGAACGGGCCGGAGAGGCAGCGGGCGAGTTCCACCAGGCGACGTTCGCCCGTGGAGAGCGCACCGGCCTGCTGCTCGGCGAGATGGCTGATGCCACACAGGTCGAGCGACTGCGCGGTGCACTCGGCCATCGACCGTCGCTCGTGCGGGGGCGCAACGATCTGACGCACGACCCGCGAGCCCACCTTGGGTGCTTCGTAGCCGAGGGCCACGTTCTCGCGAACGCTGAGCTCGTCGCACAGCTCCATCAGCTGGAACGTGCGGCCGAGACCCATGCGGGCACGCGCTGGCGACGACATGCGGGACACGTTCCTACCATGGAACCGGATGTCGCCATCGACGTTGCGATTGATACCGCTGATGGCGTTGAACGTGGTGGTCTTACCCGCGCCATTGGGGCCGATCAGGCCGGTGATACGGCCGAGTGGCGCACGCAAGCTGAACTGGTCGACGGCGCGGATGCCGCCGAACTGCACCCGCAGGTCGTCGACCTCCAGGCCAGGGCTGTCGGAGGCGACCGACCTGATCGGGCGCGTGACTTCGAACTCCTCGTGCGCCCGCTTACGGCCGAACCGCCCGAAGAACGCAGCAAGCTTCGGGTTCATCGGCGGGTGTCCGCCGCGCAGCGCGATCATGATCGCGAACAGCCCGAACATCGCATTCAGCACGTTGGGCGTGCGGTCGCCGCTGAAGAATGCAGGAATCACCGCAGTGAACGCGCCGAAGACCGCATACCACGGCTCGCGGAACGGGGCCAACGCCAGGATCGCGATCAACACCAGCGAGTTGAACGGCTGGAACACGGTGGTGGAGCCGTCGACGGTGGTGAGGGCCACGCCGTACATCACGCCGGCGATTCCGGCCATGAATGCGGAGATGCAGAACACGATCACCTTGGTGACGCTGGTGGACAGACCCAGCGTGGACACTGCCGAGGGGCTGCCCGACATGCCGCGCAACACGCGACCCAACCTGGACGACGAGATGAGCGCGATGACGATCGCGCACACCACCAGCACCGCCATGATGACGTAGTAGCGCGTGTGCGGATCGGTGGACCCGAACGGCGTGCGGATCTTGCGGCCGCCGGCGTAGGAGAAGAACATCCAGTTCTGCGGGAAGAACAAGCGCGTCACCAAGATGCCGAAGCCATACGTGGCCAGTGCGAGGTAGACGCCGTGGAGACGGATAGCGGGCAGCGCGACGAGCGCACCGACCGGCACTGCCACGAGGCCGGCGAGGAACAACGCCGGTAGCCAGGGAATGCCCGCACCGACGGTGAACTGCGAGAACGCTGCCGCGCTGATGGCGGCGAAGGTGCCGTGGCACAGCGACACCTGGCCACTGGTCTTCACCAACAGGCCCAGCGAGAGCATGAGGATCGCCTGACACAGACCGAAGGTGAAGAACGGCAGCTTGTCGGTGACCACTTGCGGGATCAGCAGCAGGACCGCGAGCGCGATCACACCAGTGCCCAGACGCAGCTCGATCGGACCGGTCCATGACAACGGCGGCCGGGCTTCTGCGCTGGCGCGCGGTGCCAAACGGTGTTTGGGAATCACCAGCAGCACGACGAACAGCACCAGGAACGGCAACGCGTCGGTGAGACCGTCGACCGTGGTCCAGTTGTGGTCGGTGATCACGTAACCGATCACGTCCTGCACGATGCCGATTGCGAGACCACCGATGAAGGTGAGCGGGATGCTGGTGAAGCCACCGATCGCCGATGCACCGAAGGCATACGTGGCCAGGAACACCAGGCTGAACGGTTCGAGGCTGGCGTAGGGCAGCACGAGAATGCCCGACACGGCGGCGAACGTGCTGCCGATCATCCAGGCCATCCGCTGCACGCGGATCGTGCTGGTGCCCAGCAGCTCCAGCAGGTCGGGGTCATCGACCGCCGCGCGCATCTTCAGGCCCAGTCGGCTGAAGCGGAACACGCAGTAGAGCGCCACCACACCGACGATGGCGACGCCGCCGGTGACGAGCTGGTCGCCGAAGATGTTGACGTCGAAGATGCGGTAGCGATAGCGGGCACGATTGCTGAACGGGATGAACCGCTCGACCCGCAGGCCGACCTTCGACTCGGGGTAGAACACCAGGCACAGCGCCGGCACCATCACGGTGAGGCCAACCGTGCCGACGATCTTCATCGTCGTGCGTTGACGCGACAGGTTCCTGGCCACCATTTCGAGCAAGAAGCCGAGCAGTGGGCCGGCGATCGCGATGCTCACGAACGCCCCCACCTTCCAATCCCACTCGAGCGTGACCCGCAGCCAGTAGAAGAGCAGGCAGGCGGCGGTGAGGATCGCGCCATGCCCGAAGTTGAAGATGCCGGAGGTCTTGAAGGTGAGCACGAGGCCCGTGCCGGCAAGGCCGTAGATCATGCCGGTGACGAGACCGGTGATGATGAAGGGGAGCAGATCACTCATCGCATGCCTCACTCGGCGTGACAGTGGTTCGGGCTGACAACGGTGGACTCCCCCAAGTCGGAGCGCTGCGGCGAAGGGCCGGCAGCTACGGACAGTGCAACAGATTACGTAGTGCGGGAAGGGGGGCGGGCCGAGTGGCCCGCCCCCCTTCGAGGTTCAACAGGTGAGCTGGCTCACACTTCCGGGTAGCACTGGACGGTAAGGCCGCCCAGCGGGTTGGTGAACTCGCCGTCCTTGAGGATGTACGGCCAGAAGCAGTTGCGGGCCTTCTCCGGCCCGGGCTGGTCCTTGTAGAACGTGGTGGGGGCGATGAGCCCGCCCAGCGTCTCGTCGGTGATGGTGTACATGTTCTCCAGCACGATGGCCGCCGTCGGCTCGTCGACGAGGTCGGCGTTGGCCTTGGCGAACAGCTGCAGCACGCTCCACAGAGCGGTGGCGGTCGGGGAATGGATTCCCTCGTCACTGACACCGCCGGCCTTCATCGCTTCCGTGTACTCGGCGACGAGCGGGTCGTCGACGAACCACGGGAAGCCGTTGAGGCCGCCAGCGAGGGTGATGCCGTCGAGCGTGATGAGCTTGCCGCTCACCGAACCGGCGGAGGCGCCAAAGATACCGGTGTAGCCCTGATCGGTGCAGGAGGCGTACAGGCCTTCGGCCAGCGACGCGCCACCACTGATCTGGATGAAATCGACACCCTGGTTGATCCAGCTGATGCACTCGGCCGAGTAGTCGGTCGCGGTCGAGCTGACCTTGGTGGTGCCGACCGATGCGATACCGACTGCCTTGGCGGTCGCTTCGAACACCGGACCGGCCTGCGAGCAGGCCTCCACTTCGGCGCACGCCGCAACGGCGAGCTTGGTCGCGCCGGCTGCCTGAGCACCCAACACCTGCTCGTCGACGACCGCGCCGAAGGTGGTGGAGATCGGGAACACGTTGGACGCAGCGCACGGAATTGGGGCGTCGGGGCCGCACTCGAGCCCGAATGCCGCGATGCTGCCACCCCACAGGGCCGGGCTGTAGCCGGCGCCCATGATCGGGATGCCCGAGGCGATCAGCGCTTCGGCCTGGCTGGCCTCGGTGCTGGACGACTGCACGAGGAACAACACCGGATCGTTGGCCAGCACTTCAGTGGTCTGCGATGCGGCCTTGGCCGGGTCGCCGGCGGTGTCGCGGATGTCGAGCTCGACCGGGTGACCATTGATGCCACCCATGGCGTTGATGTACGTAGCCCAGGCCTCGACGACCTTGATCGACTCGGGGACGCCGGTGAGGCCACTGGTGTCGAACGTGCCGCCGATGACGATCGGCGACTTGGGCGGGAGGGTGGACTCCGGAGCGCCGGTGGTGTCGGTGGCGCCGGTGGTCTCGGGCGCATCGGTCGAGTCGGACGACTTGTCGTCATCGCTGCACGCCGCGAAGAGCGTTGACGCGACGATGACGCCTGCCAGCACTCGACGACGAACGGATCTAGTCGTAGAAATCAAAAGTATCCCCCTTGTGAATGGCAGCCAACTGCTGCCGGTATTGATAATAGGTGTACTGATTCACAGTTGTCCAGAGCTTCTTATCGATCGCTGCCAAATATTCCACCAGAAGAGGCCACGGAATTGGTCCGAGACCCCCGAGGTACTCCGCTCGCTGTGCCCCCACAAACGCGCCTCGGCAGCGGACAACTGCCCATGATCGAGTTGATCGAACAATTGTGTAACTGATTCTACCCACAGGCCGCGACCGAGCACAAGGGTCGGTTACACGATCCTTTCGGAACGCAGGCGGGCGACTGCGGCCGCGTCGTGGCCCAGTTCCGACAGGACCTCGTCGGTGTGCTCGCCGAGCAAGGGCGCTGGGTGCTCGATCGAGAACGGCTGCCCCTGCACCGGCGCCGCCCAACCCACGCTGGCGAACGGCCCACCGTGCGGGTGCACCGACTCGTGGATGATGCCTCGCGCCTTGATGTGCGGGTCATCGATCAGGTCGGCCACCTGGTTGGCCGGGCCGAGCGCGATGTCGGCCGCCAGCGCCAGCGCCACCCACTCGTCCTTCGTGCGCGTGTGGAAGATCGCCTGCAGCACATGCGCCAAGCTCTCGCCATCCGAGCCCGAACCGAAGTCGACCGGTGCCCCGTCATCGCCAGTGACCAACAGGTCGGGGCGGCCGATCGCGTTGCAGAAGTTGGCCCAGAACTTGGGCTCGATCGCGCAGAACAGCACGAACTTGTGGTCGCTCGTCTCGTAGAAGTGGTACTTCGCGCTCGGCCCGTTCTGTGGCATGCCCCGCCGATCCGTGAGTCGCGCGTCGTTCCACTCATACGTCGCGTGGAACCATTGCGTCGCCAGCACGGCATCGGAGCCTGCGCCGTCGATGTATGCACCCTCGCCGGTGCGGTTGCGCTGGATCAGGGCGGCGACGGCGGTGAGGGCCGTGTTCGTGGCGCCCACCACCGTGCCGTCGCTCATCCCACCAAGTTCGTGCACCAGACCGTCGTCGCCCATCGCCAGCTGCACACCGCCTCCGAGCGCGCCCATCATCTGGCCGTGCGTGGGGATCTCGGCATACGGACCTTGGGCGCCGAAGCCGCTGCACTGCGCGTAGATGATGTCGGGCTTGACGGCGCACTGCGCCTCGTAGCCGATACCCATCCGCGCACACGCGTCGCCGGCGAAGCCGTCGATGAAGATGTCGGCGGTGCGGATCAGGTCGAAGAAGATCGCCCGCCCCTCCTCCGAACGCAGGTTCAACGTCATCGACCGCTTGTTGCGGTTGACGTACATGTGCGCCGGGCTGTGGTGCGGTGTGATCTGGCCGAGGAAGTCGCGCAGGTAGTCACCGACGCCCGGTGCCTCCACCTTGATCACCGTCGCTCCCAGGTCGCCGAGCAGCCGGCCGGTCTGGTCGCCGTTGAACAGCACGGCACATTCGACGACACGTACGCCTTCGAGCAGCTTGATCATGTGAGCCTCCTACGGCTTGTTGGTGTTGCCGGCGTCGACGGGCAACGCCACGCCGGTGATCCACTGGGCTTGGTCGGACATCAGCCATACGACGGCGTTCGACACGTCCTCGGGCTGGATGACGTCGATCGGCAGCATGTTGGCCGCGCCCATCAGGAACAGCGGCTCGTTGGCGGCCATCTCGGCCACGACCGGCTGCATGCCCATGAACGTGGCGACGCCAGTGGGGTGCACGGTGTTGACGCGGATGCTGTACTTCGCCAGTTCGTTGGAGAGCGAGCGCATCAACCCCACCACGGCGTGCTTGGCCGCGGCGTAGTGCGCCCACGGTGCCTGGCCGCGGATACCGGCGGCGGAGCTGGTGATCACGATCGAACCACCACGCCCGTTGGCGATCATCGAGGGCACCACGGCCTTGCACGTGTTCCATGCGCCGCGCATGCTGGTGTCGACGATCGCGTCGTACTCGTCGTCCTCGATGTCGACGAACGGGGTGGGCTTCCAGATGCCTGCGTTGGCCGACACCACGTCAACGGAGCCGAACTTCGCCAGCCCTTTGTCCACGATCGCCTGCACGGCAGCGCGGTCGCGCACGTCGGCAATGCCGAACACCACCTGCCCGCCGGCCGCCTCGACGAGGCGCGCGGTCTCCTCCAGCTCTTCGTAGGTGGCCATCGGCGCCTGTGTCTGCGGAATCGGCGCGCAGATGTCGCACAGGATGAGTTGGGCACCCTCCTGCGCCATCCGTACCGCATGCGTGCGGCCCTGACCGTGACCTGCGCCGGTGACGAAACCGATCTTGCCGTCGAGCAACTTCATGGGGACTCCTTGATGTCGATGAGTGGGGAGGGTCAGCGGACGAGTCGCTGCTCGAGCAGCGCCGCGATCGTCTCGGGCGAGTAGCCCGCTTCGAGCAGGATCTCGGTGGTGTGGGCACCGAGTTCGGGCGCCAGCCGGTACGCGGGCATCTCCGCGGCGCTCATGCGCAGCAGTTGGTCGATGCCGCGCACCTTCACGTCGCGCGGATGATCCACCTCGGCGGCTCGGCGCGTGCGCTGGTTCTCGGGGTCGCGCAGGAACACGGCCGTCTGCCGCTCGGTCTTCGGCGCCACGACCGGCACACTTGCCGCCGACAGCTCGGCCACCCAGTCGGCAGTACCGCGAGTCTCGAAGATCGTGCCGAGCACGTCGGCGAGATCGTCGCTATCGGTGTCGAGCAACGACCGAGCAGCGATCTGCGCCGGCAACCGGTCGCCAAGTGCGGCACGCAGCGACTCGGCATCACGCGGGGTCTGCGCGGCCAGGCACAGCCAGCCGTCGGCGGTTGGGTACAACCGCTCCAGTGCGGAGAAGCCGAACTGCAGCGGATCAAGACGGTCGGCACCGAGCACCTCGCCGTCGGGGCGGCGCACGATGTGCGAGATGCCGTCGAGCGTGGCATTGAGCTGCGAGCTCTCGATGTACTGGCCGAGACCGGTGCGCTGACGGTGCAGCAAACCCATCAGGATCGCGACCGCGCCCACCAACCCGCCACCCGGGTCTTCGTTGCCGGTGGGGTACATCGGCGGGTTGAAGCGGCCGGTGACCTCGAAGCAAGCGCCGACGAACCCCGACAGGTTCGGCGCGAAGCTCTGCCGCAGATGGTCAGGCCCCGATGAACCCCAACCGGGCGCGTACACGTACACGACCTCGGGGTTCAGCGCTGCCGCCTGCTCGTAGCCAAGGCCCAGCCGTTCGGCCGCGCCAGGACGCATGTTGTGGTGGATGATGTCGGCGCGCTCGACGAGATGACGGCGCGCCGCGGCGAGATCGTCGGCCTTGAGGTCGGCGACGATCGACCGCTTTCCGGCTTGGGCCGAGCGGAAGACCACGGCAAGGCCACGGAGTGGATCGCCGCCCAACGGTTCGAGCTTCACCACGTCGGCACCGAGGTCAGCCATCAGCCGAGGTGCGTACGGCCCGGCGTAGTACGCGCCGAGGTCGAGGATCCGCACTCCGGCCAGCGGCGCGGTGTCGCCGCCGGTCGCCGGCTGCACTCGCCGCACGGGCGTCCAGTCGGCCAACAGGGTCGAGCCACCTTCGCCGACACGCGGCGCGGGGGTGGGTGCACCGTGGGGCGACACGGCGAAGCGGATCGGTGGGGCCACCTGTTGCACGGTGCCCAGCACCGGGTCGTCGACCGTCACGACCATCCCGTTGTGCACCACCTGCGGCTGGTCGAACGACTGGCACGGACGCAGGTACTCGACGGCGCAGATGTCGGCGGCACGCAGCACGTCGAGCCACTCGCTACGCGGGCGCTGGAGGAACAACGCGGGAATCTCGTCGGCGACGATCTGCGCCTGCTCGGGTGTCAGCGGGATGCCCATCTCCTGCGCGGTCTCGCCCGCCGGAATGCGGTCGGTGAGCTCGAGCACCTTCATCAGGCGACCGAAGGCACCAACCGCGCCGGTGTGCACACCGATGTACTCCTCATCGGCGCACAGGAACGTGCGCGCGATCAGACGGTTCGCCCCGGGCACGTGCATCGACTGCCCCGAGTCGGTGTCGCCCCACAACATCATCAGGTACGCCAGCGCACCGTCGTACAGCGACGTCTCCACATGACGGCCGATGCCATCGATGTTGCGGCGGTAGAGCGCAGCGAGCACCCCCACCGCACCCAAGTACGACGCGCCCGCCGAGGCGAACGGCATGCCTTCGAAGATGGGAGCGGCACGAAAGCCGGGTTGCTCGGCCATCGTGCCCACCAGGGCGTGCACGAGCGCTTCGTGTCCGGGCACGTCGCGATACTGACCGTCGGTACCGAAGCCGGTGATCGAGCACGACACGACGTGCGGCGCGCGGGCGCGTACCACGGCTTCGCCGAGGCCCATGCGTTCGGCGACGCCTGGGCGCCAGTTCTCCACGAACACATCGGCTCGCGAGATCAACTCCAACAACTGCTCGACACCCGCGGCGTCGTGCAGGTCGACGGTGACGCTGCGCTTGTTGCGCAAGTTGACCGCGTAGTCGATCGCGAGTTGCTCACGCGAGGCGTGGCCGCCAGGCGGTTCGACCCACACGACGTCGGCGCCGTAGTCGGCGAGCATTCGTGTCAGCCGCGGTCCGGCGGTGCCACGGCTGCAGTCCACCACGCGTAACCCTGTGAGCGGTCCGGTCATGTTCGATCCCCCTGGTGAAGTCGTGTGCAGGTCATGAGAGTGGAGGTTCGCCGATCGTGCCGGCGTCGGCGAGTTGTTTGACGGCGGCCGGATCGAGACCCCATCCGGCCAACGTGTCGGCCAAGGGCACTGCGCACTCCGCCCACGGCCGGATGGCTGCGGGCGTGGCGCTGAGCCGCGGCGCGGGCGCGGGCTGCATCGCGCCCTCATAGTCCACGAACGTCGAGCGCGACACGTTGTGCGGGTGGTGCCACGATTCGGTGAGCGAGAGCACCGGGGCGAAGCACGCGTCGACACCATCCATGATCGCGACCCACTCGGCGCGGGTCTTGGTGAGGAACACCTCGGTGAAGCGCGTGCGGATCTCGTGCCACCGCGACTCGTCGTACTGCGGGGGAAGGTCGGTGTCGGCCAGCCCCATCCGCGCGATCAGGGTCGCGTAGAACTTGGGCTCGAGCGCGCCGACGGCGACGTGCTTGCCATCGGCAGTTGCGTAGATCGCGTAATACGGCGTGCCACCGTCCGTCATGTTCGATGCGCGGGCATCCTTCCAATAACCCACCGACGCACCAGCGTGGGCCACCGAAGCCAGCACCGCGGCGCTGTCGAGCATTGCGCAGTCGATGATCTGCCCGCGCCCTGTCGTGCCAACGGCGTGCAGCGCGGCAGTGATGCCGAACGCGAGCAATAGCCCACCGGCCCAGTCGCCCAGGTAATTCACCGGCATGATGGGCGGGCCGTCGTGCCCGCCGATCGTGTGCAGCGTGCCCGACAACGCGACGTAGTTGAGGTCGTGGCCTGCCGCCATCGCCCAGTCGCCGCTCTGCCCCCACCCGGTCATCCGCGCGTAGACCAGCCGCGGGTTGTCGCTGAGGCACTCGACCGGGCCCACGCCCATCCGCTCGGTGACACCCGGGCGGAATCCCTCGATGAACACGTCGGCGCGCGAGATCAGGTCGCGCAACACATGCACGCCCTCGGGGCGGCTGAGATCGATGGACACCGCCCGCTTGCCGCGATCCATCGGCTGGCCGCGCATCAGCCCGACCGTCGCGCCGACGGAGGCACCTGCGGCAGGGCGGCCGATGCGCAACACCTCGGCTCCGTGATCGGCCAGGAACATCGAGCCGAATGCGCCCGGAGGCCCACCCATCTCGATCACCTTCACGCCGAGCAGCGCACCGTGCGACACCTCGCTCACGCGGGCAGCAGCGACTTGTTGATCGTGAAGCCGAACAGCGCTTCTGCGTTGCGGTACGTGATCGCGTCGATCTCGTCCTGCGGCACACCGGCGAACAGTTCGGTGCAGGCCTGCTGCGTGTTGGGGAACGGCGTGTCGGCGTGCGGGTAGTCCGATTCCCACAGGATGCGATCCATCGCGAAGTCGTGGCGGTACTTCAGCCCCACGGGCTCTTCGATCATGCAGAACCACATGTTCCGGCGAGCGACCTCGGAGGGCATGATGTGCGCGTCGGGGATGTGGGTCCAGCCCTGGTGGCGCAACCACTGGCGATCCGCCCGCTCGAGCGCGGCGGTGATCCAGCCGATGCCACCTTCCGACCACACCAGCTTGATGTTGGGGAACTTGCGCGGCACCGGGCTGACCATCATGCTCACCGACGACCGGGCCGCGCCCGCGAACGCGGCAGCGATCTCCACCATCGGGATGGTGCCGGCGAGCGACACCTGCGCGGAGGCGCCACCGATGTGCATGCAGATCGGCAGACCGGCCTCCTCGCACACTGCGAACAGGGGGTACCAGTAGTCGGTGTGGTAGCCGGGCAGGCCCAGGTTCGACGGGTCTTCCATCCAGCACAGCGCCTTCGAGCCCCGCGCGATCATCCGCTCGGTCTCGGCCACGGCCAGCTGCACGTCCCACACCGGTGCGATGTGCATCGGCACGAACACGTCGGGCTTGGCCGCGCACCACTCGTCGATCATGTAATCGTTCCAGGCGCGCACACAGGAGACCGCCAGCTCCTTGTCGGCGAACGTCTCGAACTTGCGACCGGCGAACCCGGGCAGCGTGGGGAACGAGACGCTGGCGAGGATGCCGTTGCTGATCAGATCCTTGGCGCGCTCGTGCGGGTCGTAGCAACCCTGGCGCATGTCGTCGAAGCGCACCGGCTCGGCGCCCCACGTCTCGTACGGGCGCCCGGCCACGGCGTTGAGACCCATCGTCATCTCCTGGCCGCCCTCCCACACCCACATCTGGCGACCGTCGGCCTCGACCACGTGCGGCACGCGATCCTTCAGCTTCTGCGGGACGCGGTCGACCCACACCCCTGCCGGTTCGATGATGTGATCGTCGACGCTGAACAGACTGAACATCGGGCTCTCCTCCAGGTTCTGCCTGCAGTCGCATTCGGCAATAGCGTTGCGCCAAGAACGACTGTCAGGTCATGCTGCAGCCCCCGCCGCAACAGGTCATGACGGTAGTCGACTACCTTTTGTGTGTCAACCTCCATATTTGCCCACGGCGTAGATCACGGCGTGGATCAAGGAAACAGAGTCCAATGCGCACCAGCACCACACGACTGACTCCGACCGAACCCGGCCTGCGCGAACGCAAGAAGGAGCGCACCAAGGCGGCGATGATCGACGCCGCGCTCGAGCTGTTTGCGTCGCGTGGCTACGACAACGTCACCGTGCAGGACATCGCCGACGCGGCCGACGCGTCCGCGACGACGTTCTTCCGTTACTTCCCGACGAAGGAGGACGTGCTCTTCACGGTCGGGTCCGCGTTCGCCCCACTCATCGAAGCTGCCGCCGCCATGGTGCCCGCCACACTGGACGACCTCGACGTCTTCCATCACACCGCCCGCACCGTGCTCGCCCAGCACTTCAACCTCGACCATGTGCGCAAGCGCTACCGGGTGTCGGTCAGCACCGCCGAGTTGCGGGGACGGGCATCCGACGCAGGACGCGTCTGGCGCGAGGCCGTCTCGATCGCGCTGCAGCGACGGCACGGGGTCTCGGCACCGACCCGCGAGATCGAGCTCGCGGTGCGAGTCGGCAGCGCGTTGCTGGGCGGCGCGCTCGACGAGTGGGTGGCCGACGACTCGACCCCATTCGACCAGGATCGCCTCCTCATCCTGCTGGACGAGTGGTTCGCCGAGCTGCGTTCCGCGGGCGGCCGATGGGCTCGCCCAGCACACTCGCCGAACACCCGCGTGGACGACAGGGGGACGGCATGAAGCTCGCTGACCAGGTGGTCGTGGTGACCGGTGCCGGCCAGGGCCTAGGTGCGGCGCTCGCGGAAGTTGCGGCGGGCCGAGGGGCAGCGGGCGTCGTCGTCGCCGATCTCGATCTCGATCACGCAACCTCGGTCGCGGCGCGGATCGGCGGGTTCGCAGTACGAGCGGATGTCTCCACGCCCGACGGCATCGACACGATCATCGAGCAGGCGATCAGCAGGTACGGCCGGATCGACCTGTACATGTCCAACGCCGGAATCGGCGGCCGCTCGACCGTGTTCGACAGCGATGAGGCATGGACTCGCCAGTGGAACATCCACGTCATGGCCCACGTGTGGGCCGCTCGCGCACTGCTGCCCGAGATGATCCGGCGAGCGCACGGCGGTCTGGTGAACGTGGCGTCCAGCGTCGCGCTCTCCAGCCAGCCCGACTCTGCCGCCTACAACGCGACCAAGCACGCCGCCTTGGCGTTCGCCGAAACACTCGCGATCGATCACCACGACCAAGGTGTCTACATCGGCTGCGCCTGTCCGCAAGGCATGCGCACCCCGATGCTGATGGGGCAACTGGACGGCGCTCCGCCAGCGATCGCCGCGTTCGGGCTCGCGAGCGCGATCGACCCGCTCGAGGCCGCCACGCGCATCATCGACGGCATCGAGGCCGATCGGTTCTTGATCCTCACCCATGCCGAGGTGCAGACCTACGCACAGCGGCGTGCCGCCGACCACGATCGCTGGTTGAACGGCATGCGGCGGATGTACCAAGGGCTGGCGACCGATCTGTGATCGCCGGAGGCGGTCACAGATCGGTCAGCGTGCCGCCGTCGACAGCGACATCGGTACCGGTCACCCAACTGGCGCGCTCTGAGCACAGGAAGACGATCATCGCTGCCACCTCCTCGGGCTCACCCACCCTGCCGGCAGCGATCGGCTGGCGCTCCATCATCCGTCGTTCGATGTCGTCCTCCGTGCGGCCTGTCGCCGTTGCGGCCGCGGCGTAGCCGCCCAGCACGCTGAAGCTGCGGGTGAGTCCCGGCAGCACGCAGTTCGTCAGCACGCCGTCGCGTGAGTACGCCTGCGCCAGATTGCGGGTGACGTGCAGCAGCGCCGCCTTCGCCGCGCCGTAGGGGCCGAAGCGCGGGTCGGCGTGACGCGACATCGTCGAACCGACGTTCACGACGCGTCCCCACCTCTGCCCCACCATCAGCGGCATGCACTCCATCGTGAGCCGCATCGCGCTCGTGACGTTCAGCGTGTAGAGGTCGTGCCACTCATCCTCGTCGAAGTTCTTCAGCGCGCTGCCCCCGCCGCCGGCGTTGTTCACCACGATGTCGACACCGCCGAACGACGAGACGGCGGCGGCGCGCAGCGCGGCCGAGGACCCGCGGTGCATCACGTCGGCGCACACCGGCACGACCTGGGTGTGAGCGCGCAGTTCGTCGCACAACTCTGCCAACGGGCCGCTCTCTCGCGCACACAGCACCAGCGACACGCCCTCGTCGGCCAACAACCGCGCGGTGGCGCGACCAATGCCCTTGCTGGCGCCGGTGACGATCGCCCGCCGGCCGGTCAACCCGAGGTCCATACGTCAGCCCTCCGTCTCGATGCTGCGCAGCGTACGACCCCTCTCGTACCCCGCGTGTGTCCATCTGCGCCGCGGTGCGGTCAGCGCCTATCCGCAAAGCTTCCGCCTGGGAAGGGGCGCCATGGAATTCGCGTGGACCGAGGAAGAGGTTGCGTACCGTGAGCAGGTACGCGCCTTGGTGGACGAGCGCTACCCGACATGGCGGGCCACGCCGGTGCATCACTCGTTCGCCACCGACGAGCGCGACCAGGTGACGTCGTTCACGCACGAACTGCGCGACCGCAAGCTGCTGACCGCCCACTGGCCCCAGGAGTACGGCGGTGCCGACCAGTCGGCGTGGATGCACATCATCCTCGGCGAGGAGCTGTGGTCGGTGGGCGAGCCGCGTGGCCCGCAGTACATGAGCGTCAACTGGATCGGGCCGGCGATCATGGCGAACGGCACCGAAGAGCAGAAGCAGGAACATCTCGGCCGCATCTCCGACGGCGAGGCGTTCTGGTGCCAGGGCTTCTCCGAACCCGACTCGGGCTCCGACCTCGCCTCGCTGAAGTGCCGCGCCGTGCGCGATGGCGAGGAGTACGTGGTGAACGGCCAGAAGATCTGGACGTCGCACACCCAGCTGGCGGAGTGGTGCTTCCTGCTCGTGCGCACCGACCCGGAAGCGGAACCGCACAAGGGCATCAGCGTGCTGCTGGTGCCGATGGCCACGCCGGGCATCGAGGTGCGCTCGATCGCCAACGTCGCCGGCGAGTCGTCGTTCGCCGAGGTGTTCTTCACCGATGTCCGCGTGCCCGTGGCCAACCGCCTCGGGCCGGAGAACGGCGGGTGGGACATCGTGCGCGCCGCGCTCACCTACGAGCGCGTCGGTGCGCCGCGGTGGCACCGTGGCAGCGTCGTGCTCGACGCACTCGTCGCGTGGGCCAAAGAGCACGATCAATTCGACGACCCGATCGTGCAGAGCCGTCTCGGCGAGGCGAAGGCCGCGATCGAAGCGGCCCGGATGCTCGCCTACCGCGTCGTCGACGAACGGGCGCACAAGCTGCCACCCGGCCCCAACGCCTACGTCGCCCGCGTGTCGATGGTGCGAGCCGAGAAGCAGGTGGCCGAGCTGGCCCTGTGGCTGATGGGCGAGCAGGGCATCGATGGCGAGTCGCTGGCCGGCCACACCTTCTACCCCACCCTCACGGCGGGCGTCGCCGGTGGCACTTACGAAGTGCAACTGAACCTCGTCGCCGGCCTCGTACTGCAACTGCCGAGGCGCTGACACCATGGACTTCACACTCGATCACGACCAACAGGCGATCGTCGACGCGGTCACCACGATTCTCGCCAAGCAGGCCGGGCCCGAACGCGCGCGAGCGTTGGGCACCTCGGGCCACGACGACGCGCTGCTCGATGCGCTCGCGCAGGCCGGCTTCCTCGACCTGGCCAACGAGCCGTCGGTCGGCCCGTTGGGCGCTGTGCTGGTCGCCGAACTGGCGTCGTTGCACCACGCTCGGGCCAACATCGCGCTGCGCGCGATCGTGGGGCCGATGCTGCTGGGCGCCTCGGCGCCGACGCGACTGGCAGTAGCGGACGCGGCCCGGCCCGGCCCTGTGCGGTTCGGACAGTACGCCGACGCGGTATTGATCCTCGATGGTGACGAGGCACATGTCGCCACCGTCACCGCAGCAACGCCCATCGACAGCCCGTACGGATATCCCTTCGCCCACCTCGACACCACGCCCATGCGCTCGCTCGGGCCAGGTTCGGGTGCCACGCTCACCAACTGGTGGCGCGTTGCGCTGGCCGCCGAGATCGCCGGCGCACTCGACGGCGCCGTGGCGCACACCGTGCAGTACCTCCGCGAACGGCATCAGTTCAAGAAGCCGCTCGGTTCACTCCAAGCCCTCCAGCACCGCCTCGCCGAGGCATTCGTGTGGGCCGAGGGGGCGCGCTGGCTCGCCCGCCGCGCCGCGTTCGAAGGCGCTACCGCAGCGGCGGCCGCGGCGGCAGCTGCCTACGCCGCACAGGCCGCACAGCTCGTCGGTACCGACATGCACCAACTCAGCGGAGCCATCGGGTTCACCACCGAGTTCGACCTGCAACTCTGGACCAGCCGCCTGCACGCATTGCGAGTGGAGTTCGGTGGCGTCACCGCTCACCAGTTGGCCACCACTCGCGCACAGTGGGGCTGACGCCGACACTGCCGACGATCAGCCGGCGGCGTCCAACAGCGCACGCAGGCCGGGTTGGCTGACTTTCATCGACGGAGTGCGCGGCAGCTCGTCGACGATCAGGAACACCACCGGCACCTGATAGCTGCTGAGCTGCTCGCGCGCCCAGGCGGCCAGTTCGGCGCTGCTGAGCGTGGCACCGGCGCGAAGCTCGACCCCGGCCGCAGGCACCTGCCCCAGGCGCTCGTCGGGCACGCCGATCACGCATGCGTCGCTGACTGCCGGGTGGCGCCGCAACGTGTCGGCCACGGCGTTCGTGGCCACCTTGAAACCACCGCGGATGATGACATCGTCGGTGCGGCCCTCGATCCAGATGAATCCGTCGTCGTCCATTCTCGCCAAGTCGGTGGTGCGCACCCACCCGTCCTGGCCGAGCTGTTGGCTGCGCACCTCCAGCAGGCCACTGCTGCCGGCGGGCACGGCCTCGCCCGACCCCTGATCGACGATCCGAATCTCCACGCCCTCGTTGGCGCGGCCGACGCTGCCGCGCTTGGTGTCGCCGAAGGCCCGCCAGTCGCGGATCGTCCACCCGGCCACGCCGCCGAACTCGGTGGCGCCGTACACCACGAGCACCGGGATGCCGAACCGCTGCTCCCACTCGTCTTTGGTCTCCGGCGACAGCGGTGCGGTGCCGGAGACGAGCGCGTCGACACCGGCAAGCGCCTCGCGCGGCAGGTTGGCGTCGAGCACCATGCGCATCGCACTCGGTACGAGCGCGATGGCGCGCGGCCGGTGCTCGGCCACCAGCGCGGCCCACGCTTCCACGGAGAACCGCTCGAGCAACGACACCCGGCGGCCGGCCACGAGGTTGGTGACCAAACCGCGCAACCCGCCGATGTGCAACATCGGGTTCCATACGATCGACACGCCCGAGGCCAACGATGGCGCGGCCAGATCGGCGCTCGCGCTGTACCGGCTGGTGCTCACGATCTCGTAGCCGAGGCTGGTGTACAGCAGGTCGACCCGCTTGGGCGCTCCTGTGGTGCCGCTTGTGAGCATCTGCACCGCAACACCAGCGCGTGTCGTCGCCGCATCGTCGCGACGCGTGCCGGCAGGCACCACCACGTGCGCGGGGCGTTCGTCGTCGTCGAAGCGCAGGCCCAGCGAGCCCGCCTCGGCGACCGCCGCCCGCAGCTCAGGTGTCCAGTCGGCCTCCGTGGCCACCACCACCGGCAACCCGAGGCGCACGATCTCGGCCGCCAGCGTTGCCGGCGGTACCACCGAGCTGAGCGTCACCAAGCATCTGCCGGTACCGAGGGTGCCGATCATCGCGCGTACGATCTCGGGGCGATTGCGGATCACGATGCCCACCATCGAACCCTCGCCCCACCCGTGCCGCACCATGGCGTCGTCGAGCGCGTGCATGCCGGAGGCGAGGAACGACCATGGCCGCCACGACCCTTCGAACTGCAACACCGGTGCCGCCGGGTCGAGCGCGACGATGGCCTGCAACCAGCTCGGCAGGTGTAGGCCTTGCGCGCTGGTGTTCTCGGTCGGTGCTGCAGTCATCGGTTGCAAGGTAGGCGCGCAACACGCCGACTCCGCACACTCGTCCAACTGCGTGGCCAGCTGCCGCTCCTAGGTTCTGGTCTGTAACGAAGGAGACATCCATGGGAACACTCGACGGCCGCGTGGCCATCATCACCGGTGCAGGTCGCGGGATCGGCCGCGAGCACGCGCTGCTGTTCGCCGCGGAGGGCGCCAGCGTCGTGGTCAACGACCTCGGTGGTTCACCCGACGGAACCGGCGCCGACCTCTCGCCCGCGCAGAGCGTGGTCAACGAGATCACGGCCGCCGGCGGACAGGCCGTGGCCAACTACGACGACGTGGCCGACTGGGACGGCTCGCAACGGTTGATCAACACCGCCATCGAGACGTTCGGCGACCTGCACGTGCTAGTGAACAACGCCGGCATCCTGCGCGACCGCGTGGTCGTGAACATGACCGAGCAGGAATGGGACAGCGTCATCAAGGTGCACCTGCGCGGCCACTTCCTGCCCACCAAGTGGGCCGCCACGTACTGGCGCGAGCAGGCCAAGAGCGGCGCCACCGTGAACGCCTCGATCATCAACACCACGTCCACCTCCGGCCTGATGAGCAACCCGGGCCAGACCAACTACGGCGCGGCGAAGTCGGGCATCGCCACGTTCACCGAGATCTGCCAGAAGGAACTGGCCCGCTACGGCGTGCGCTGCAATGCGATCGCGCCGGCGGCACGCACGCGGCTCACGGCCACGATCCCGGGCAGCGAGGAGCGCACCGCCGAGCGTCTCGCCGAGGCCGCGGCCATCGGGTTCGATAAGTTCGATCCGGCCAACATCTCGCCGATGGTGGCCTACCTCGCCACCGCAGGCTGCCCTATCGCCGGCAAGGTGTTCTTCGTCTACGGCGGGGCGATCCACCTGTTCCAGCCGTGGACGATCATCGACTCGATCGAGGCCGATCACCGCTGGACCGTCGCCGAACTGCAGCAAGCCGCCGACAAGTGGGGTGCTGTCACGTTCGACCAGACGATCCCACTCTGACCCGCGGCCGGGAGCCGGGCGGCGAGCTCAGCCCTCGACGATCGAGATCGCGCCTTCCGGGCAGTTCGTGACCGCGACGCGTGCCTGCGCAAGCAGATCG
Source organism: Actinomycetota bacterium (assembly GCA_030645495.1). GTDB lineage: Bacteria > Actinomycetota > Acidimicrobiia > Acidimicrobiales > Ilumatobacteraceae > UBA668. The sequence continues at coordinate 28,755 of JAUSLV010000016.1, read as the reverse complement.
CCGTCGACGTCGTCGACGAGCAGGACGCTGTGACCCTGCTCGTCACAGTCAAACAGCGCGGGAGCGAGTGTGTAGCAGCGGCCATGGCCGGTGCAGGTATCGACGTTCAGGATCACCTTCATGGCAACGAGAGTACGTCGGCGAGCGGTCGTGGGCGTCGGTCGCGAATGGACAGCCGGCGTCAGCCCGCCAGGATCTGGCGACCCAACCGCCGGCGGTGCCACGCGGTCGAGCCATACAGGCTTTCGTCGAGCTTCGTGCGCTTGAGGTACAGGTGCGCGTCGTGTTCCCAGGTGAAGCCGATACCACCGTGCACTTGGACAGCGAGCTGACAGGCGTCCGCACACGCGGGACCCACGAACGACTTGGCGACCGCCGCCGCCTCGGCCACGCCGATGGACGGATCGTCGAGCCCGTCGACCGCGAAGGCCACCGCGGCCCGGCTGGCCTCGACCGCGATCAGCATGTTCGCGCAGTGGTGCTTCACCGCCTGGAACGACCCGATCGGGCGGCCGAACTGGTGGCGCTCGACGGCGTACTTGCTCGACGTGAACAGCATCTGTTCCGCCGCACCCACCGCGTCGGCGCACACGGCGACGGCACCGGCCGCGGTGACACGAGCGTGCAACGCATCGGCGGTGCCCGGCTCGACCAGCAGCGCGCTCTCGCTGACGGCCACATCGTCGAATCGCACCCAGGCCAGGCGGCGCGTCTGATCGACCGTCTGCTCGACCTCGACCGACACGCCTGCCGCCGACGGCTCGACGAGCACGTACGACATGGCCCCTTGCGCGTCGCGGGCGGCCACGATGATGCCGTCGGCGATGTGCGCGTCGGGCACGAACCGCGCCGAACCGTTGAGACGTAGCCCACCGGAGGTGGTGAGCACCGCGCCGAGTTCGCTTGCGACCACCGAGCCCGTGGGGCCCATCGCGGCGACGGTGAGGATCCGCTCGCCAGCAGCAACATCGGGCAGCCACGCAGCACGCAGGGTGTCGGAGGAACCGCCCACGAGCGCCTCCACGCCGAGCACCGCCGACGACAACAACGGCAGCGGCGCGACACGACGGCCCACTTCGTGCAGGATCACGGCCATCTCGGCCCACGAGGCACCCATACCACCGTGTTCCTCGGGCACCAGGATCGCGGCCCAGCCGAGGCCGGCGATGGTGGCCCACGCCGTGCGGTCGAGGCCGTCGGGGTCGTCGAGCAGCGAACGAACCCGACCGCTGCCCAGTTCGTTGTCGAGGAACTTGCGCGCAGAGTCGCGCAGCTCGTCACGTTCTTCGTCGGACAGGTGCATCAGGCCCCCTTCGGCTCAGGATCGCGGGGCAGGCCGAGCACTCGCTCGCCGATGATGTTCCGCATGATCTCGCTCGTGCCGCCACCGATGGTCCAGCCGAACGCATTGATGTAGTCGTAGAGCCAGACGCCCGATTCCCAGCCGGCACTCATCAGTGATGGCTGGGCATTCTGCGCGGCAGGCCCGCCGATGCTGACGGCGTCCTTCATCACTTGTTGCAGCAGTTCGCTGTAGAACAGCTTGACCACCGAGGCCTCGGGGCCGACACCACCGCGGCGGATCACGTTGGTGACCATCGTGTTCAACAGCTGGCGCAGGGCCATGGACTCGGCGTAGCGAGCGCCGATGATCTCCTGTACGGCAGGGTCGTCCGCCTGCGAACCACCCTCGTCGTTCTTCCAAACCTTGGCGGCCTCGGCCAGCGCGAGCGTGCCGTTGCGGCGGAGCCGCTCAGCCAGCTCGATCAGAACCGCGCCGCGCTCGGAGGCGAGCGTCGCCTGCGTGACGCCCCAACCCTCGTTCTCGGCGCCCAGCCGGTTCTCCACGGGGATGCGCACTTCGTCGAGGAACGTCTCGCAGAACTCGGACTGGCCGGTGGCCTGGCGGATCGGGCGTACCTCGATGCCGGGGGAGTCCATGTCCATCAGCAGATAGGTGATGCCCTTGTGCTTCTTCGCCGTCGGGTCGGTGCGCACGAGCAGGATGCAGTGCTGCGCCTCCATCGCCAGGCTGGTCCAGACCTTCTGACCGGTGACGACGTAGTGGTCGCCGTCGCGGATCGCACGGGTCTGCAGGCCGGCGAGATCGGAGCCGGCGTTCGGCTCGGAGAACCCTTGGCACCACACGGTGCCGTTGATGATGCCCGGCAGGAAGCGACGCTTCTGCTCGTCGGTGCCGGCATGCAGGATGCTGGGGCCGGCGTTGTAGAGCGCGACCTGGTAGAGCCCGTTGCGCGGGGCGTCGGCACGGGCGAACTCCTCGCCCAACACCACTTGCTGCAGCAGCGAGAAGCCACCGCCGCCCCATTCGACGGGCCAGTGCGGCGCGAAGTAGCCGGCGTCACGCAACTGCGAACCCCACCAACGGTGGAACGTGGCGAACTGATGGTGATCGGCCCCCGCCTGCTCGGTGCGCCAGTTCTTCGGGATGTGGGTCGCGCACCACTGCCGCACCTCCTCGCGGAACGGCTCGAGGGCTTCCAACTCTTCGATCATCGTGACTCCCTCACTGCACCCGGATGCTGCATCAGTCGGTGCTCCACTGTGGCTCGCGCTTCTCGGCGAAGGCGCGCGGGCCTTCCTTGAAGTCGGGGTGCAGCCAGTGCATCCGCAGCAGGGCGTAGCCGTACTCGACAGCTTGCGAGTACGGCATCTCCACCGCACTCCAGATCGCGCGCATCGACAGCGACACCGCGTTGGGCGAGTTCTTGGCGATCTCCTGGGCAATCTCCAATGCTCCGTCGAGTGCGCCACCGGCCGGCGTCAACTCGTCCACGAGGCCGAGCGCATATGCCCGGGCGGCAGGCAGCCGGAAGCTCTTGCCCTGCAGCGTCATCCGCAGCGCGGTGCCCAGCGGCAGTCGCTTGGCGAGTCCGATGTTCTCGATCGCCCCCACCATGCCCACGTTCGTGTGCGTGTCGATGAAGGTGGCGTTCTCCGATGCCACCACGACATCGGAGTCGACGACGAAGTGCAACCCGCCACCGGCCACCGTTCCGTTGACCGCGCAGACGGTGGGCTTCCAGATGTCGTTCTGCCGTGAGGTCCAACGGACTTCCTCGGTGATCCGACCGAACCCGCCGTTCACCTTGCCCGACGCCGAGACGGCTTGCAGGTCGGCACCGGTGCAGAAGAATCGATCGCCGGCCCCGGTGATGACCGTGCAGCGGATGTCGGGGTTGGAGCGGATCTCAGCCCAGTACTCCGCCATCAGCGCCCCCATCGTGGGCGACAGTGCGTTACCGATCGCCGGCCGGTTCAGTGTGATGACGGCAACGTGCCCATCGCGCTCGAACAACGCTTGCGGCTCTTCGTCCGACATCCTGACCTCCCGGTTCGTGGGTGTGACTTCAACGGAGGGCGCGGCCGTCAGCGGCGCCGCGCCCGGCCTTCCACCGAGTCGGCGAACGCCGACCAATAGGCCGCCCGCCGCCGCGCCTCATCGGCAATCTCGTAGATCCTGCTGAGTGGCACCTCGTCGACCCGGCCTCGATCATCGAGCACGTTGGTGGCCTCGAACCAGGCGACGAACTCCTCGCCGACCGATGTCGATCCGAACGCCGCGTCGCCTCGCCACGGCGCGGGCGGCTCACGGCGCGGGCGCTGCGTCAGCTCCTCGAGCGCCCGGCTGTGGTGCGTGCTGGCGATGCGCACCACCGGCCCCGAGCCGACCTCGCGGTCCTTGCGCACGCTGCGTACCGTCTCGGGGGAAACCCCCAGCGCCGAGGCAATGGTGCGCAACGACGCGTCGGGCTGCTGCTCGAGCATCTGCAGGATGCTGGAACGCATGGCGCCGGCGCGCACCGGCCTGGCCCGACCATCGCGACCCACGCGCTTCTCGGCCCCGCTGACCTGCTGGGGCGACGGTGCCCCAGAGCGAACACGCGCGATCATCTTCGGTGACACGCCACACACCTGCGCGATGCGACGATCCGACCAGGTCGGTTCGGCGCGCAGCGTGGAGTGGATCAGGTTGCGCCGGTCGTCGGCCGTGAGGGCCAGTGCGGGTGCGACGCTGTTGCGGGTGGCGAACGCTGCAGCGGCCTCGACCCAGGTGCCGTCGAACCACTGCACGTGGGCCACCTGCATGCCGAGTCGGCGGGCGGCGGCGACCGTGTGTGCGCCGTCGACGACGAGCAGATCGGTTCGACGTACGAGCACGGGGGGCAGGTGTGCATACCTGGCGGCCAACGCGGCGACGTGCGCGTCGTTCAGGCCGTCGGCACGCCAACCAGAACCGACGGGCAGCGAGGCGAGCGCCACCACCGAGATTTCGGTGCTGACATCGTCGATCGACCCGTCAGCGACGAAACCCGCGACTCCGACCTCCACGAACGACATCACCGATCCCCTCCCCTCGGGCAGCACCTGCGCGGCTCGCAAGTTCAGGACGCATTCAACAACAAGTACCCTCAATTGTCAAAGCACCGCTGCAAACCGGACCCAGCCAGCCGGGAATGACCAGAAAAGGTGCCTAATTCGCTGTTCTCAAGGTGGCGACGTGGGTGACGATCCGCCAGCCGTCTGGTTCGCGGCGCACGATGTCGGTGTAATCCACCGACCCCACACGCCCCTTCCGGCCGGGGCCGATCACCTTGAAGAACAACGTCGTCAGCCCGTCGGCCTGCTCGACCTCCACGTTCGTGACGTGGTGAGCTACCGGGTGGCCGGTGCTGTGTTCGAGCATCGCTCGAATCGCGACGAGGCCCTCGAAACGGGCGGGCTGCTCGAACCCACGCAGCTCGAAGGTGGCATCGGCACTGAACACATGCTCCAACCGGTGCCACTGGCGAGCGTCGATCACGTTGCCGTAGCGCGCGGCCAGTTCGTGGATCGCAATGCGGTCAGGGAGAGGGAGTTCCGGCGCCATGATCGCGAGGTTACGCCTGGCCGACACCCGAGGCTGCGGCGTGAGTGCACTCGTCGGCGAACGCCAGCACAGCGCGGTGGTACGACGCGGCCGCCCACCCGAGGCTGAGGTTGTGGCCGCCACCGTGTTCGATGTGCACCGTGACGCCCGGTGAGTTCGGGAAGGCCCCGCCCACCTCGGCCAGGCCGGCGGCGTCGATCGGCCACCACCGCTCGTGATCGCCGTAGGTCACCCTGATCGGCACCCGCAACTGAGGTGCGAACTCGGCGAAGTCGGCCGGCCACAGCAACGTCTCGTTGATCGGCAGCGGCCTGTGGGCCTCGACCGGCAGGTGCGCACGGCTGATCGTGCCCGGCGGATACAGCGCGATCGGCCCCCACGACGGGCCGCGATCACCGGCGACCACCAACGACCGCATCCAGCCCGAGTCGTCGGTGCCGTGCCCGAGGCCGACGCCGCACCCGTTGATGTCGAGGCCGAGGAACGGCCGCTCGCCCGCCCGCGCCAACATCGCCATGGCCAACTTCGCACCGTACGAATGGCCCACCACCAACACTCCGGAGCCGACGGGCCGATCCGAAACCACCGCGGCGAGTGCTTCCAACAGCAGGTCGGCTTGCGGACGCATCAGCCGGTGCTCGTCGCCCAGGTCCGCGCTGGCCCCCGTGCCCGGTCGGTCGGGCGCCCACACCGAGTAGCCGGCGGCCGTGGCCGTGTGCAGCAGCGACAACCCGTCAGCGGTGGTCGTGTCGAAGTAGCCGGCGTGCAGCTGCATGCCGTGCAGCGCAACGATGAGCGCGCGTGGCTCGGCCCCGTCGGCCGGCTCCGCGAGCAGCCCGGAGAGCACACCCTGCGACGTGGCGACCGAGTACTCATGGGCCCACGGCCCGGGTGCGGGGTGGCGGGTGTGTGGCAGCGCCGATCGGGTCAACGTGCCTGCCACACCGGGTCGCGCCGTTCGAGGAAGGCCCGTTGTCCTTCACCGAGATCGGCCGTCCCGGCCAGCAACCGGCTCAACAGCATCTCCGTGCGCAGCCCGTCGGGCAGCGGCTGGTCCCACCCGCGGTAGGCAGCCTCCTTGGCCCGCCGCACACCCAGCGGGGCGCGGGCACACAAGCGGTCGGCCAGCTCGAACGCCCGCTCCACCGCCTGCCCGGGTGCCACCACGTGGTTCAGCAGGCCGATCCGTTCGGCGCGGGCGGCATCGATCGGATCGCCGGTGAGCAGCATCTCGAGGGCCACCGCGAAGGGCACGATCCGCGGCAGGCGCTGCGTGGCACCGGCACCCTGCATCAGCCCCCACCGCACCTCCGGCGCGCCGAGGCGGGTGGTCTCGTCGCCGACACGGAAGTCGGCGCACAGCGCGAGTTCCAGGCCGCCTCCGAGCACGTTGCCGTGGAGGGCGGCGACGATCGGCTTCCAACACTCGAACTCGCGGGTGATGCCGCCCGGCCACGTCTTCGCCGCGTCGGGTACGTCGGGCCGCGTGAGGTCGACACCTGCGCAGAAGTCGGGGCCGTTCCCCGACAGCACGGCCACCCACAGGTCGGGGTCGGCGGCGAACCGTTGAAACGCTTCGCGCAGTAGTCGGTTGATCTCCCCCGTGAGGGTGTTGCGCTTCTCCGGGCGGTTGAGGCTGATGTGCAGCACCCGACCACGCTCTTCCACCAGCACGACGCTCATCTCGGCCTCCCGCTCAGCATTGTGACCTGCGGTGTCGTTCACGCAGTTGGACGAGGTTCGGGCACGACGACCTCTTGCGCGAACGACGCAGCCAGCACCCCGTCGGCGCGCACCACCTCACCGCGCGCCAGCGCGCGTCCACCCGATTCGGTGAGCGAGCGCGCGTCGACGCGCAGCCAGTGGTCGACCCGCACCGAGCGGTGCCACCAGAACGTGTGGTCGAGGCTCACCGGGGCCATCCGCTCGCGCAACGACATGTGCGGTGCACGCGCACTGCCACTCGTGCCGACGTCGGTGAGGTACAGCAGCACCGCGGCGTGCAGCAAGGCGTCGTCGGCGAGCGGCTGGCGACTCTTGATCCAGTAGGGGTGGATCACCTGTCGCCCGTCGGGCGGGCGCACGGCGGCACGCACCTCGAACGACCGCAGCGCCGGCAGCGTGGCCACCAGCGCGAGCTGTTCCTCACCGTCGTGGGGCGGCACGTCGAACACCATCTCCGGCTGCCAGTCGGGCGCGTGCCGAGGCAGGAAACAGCGGAACGACGCAGTCATCACCGGCGTGCCACCCTGCGAGGCGGTGACCGCGCGGACCGCGCTCGAGCGACTGTCCTGCAGGTGCGCGACCGTCAGGTCGACCGGCAGGTCGCTGCGCCCGGACCGCAGGAACGAAGCCTGCGCACCCGATGGTGCGAGCTCGGCGCGAGCGGTGGCCGCGCTTGCCAGCAGCGCGGCGGTGAGCAGTTCGCTGCCCCCCAACCGTGGGCCATTGCCCGGCAGGGGCAGGCTGACGAACCGGTCGGCGGCGACGCGTTCCAGCGCCACCAGGTCGAGCACCGCCAACAGCGGCTCGGGCACGCCTGGGTGGCCGGGGTGGCCGGTGTGGCCGCTCAACTCCAGACGAGCGGCAGGTGGTGCGGCGCCCGGGGGTTACCCGAGTACACCAGCTCCGTGCCGTCGGCGATGCGATAGTTCGGGATGCGGGCGTGCCACGCGTTGAGGGCGACGCTGAGTTCGAGACGCGCGAGGTGCGAGCCGAGGCAGCGGTGGAAGCCGCTGGCGAACCCGATGTGCGCGTTGGGCTTGCGCTCGAAATCGACCGTGAGCGGGTCGGTGAACACGGCCGGGTCGAGGTTCGCGCCCGACCACGAGATCAGCATCCACGACCCGGCGGGCACGTGCACACCGCTGGGCAGGTCGATGTCGGCCGTGGCCACGCGATAGCCCTCGGTGACGGGGCACTCGTAGCGCATCAGTTCTTCGATCGCGCTGCGGGTGAGCGTGGGATCGTCGACCAGCCGCCGGCGCTGTTCGGGATTGCTGGCGAGGAAGCTGAGGAAGCACCCCAGTGAGGCCGCCACGGTGTCGAGGCCGGCGATCATCAGCAGGCCGAGGATGTCGAGCATCTCGGTGCGGCCCAACCGGTGGCCGTCGACCTCGGCAGTGAGCAGCCAGCCGATCATGTCGTCGCGCGGTGCCGCCTCTTGCTCGCGAGCATCGAGGTCGGAGTTGAAGTAGTTCTGCAGCCACATCACGGCCTCACCGGTGCGCTTCATCCGCTCCTCGGGCGTGATTTCGCCGAAGTCGGAGTTGCCCAGGATCAGGTTCTTGAAGTTGTGGAAGTTGGCGTACTCGGCGAGCGGCAGGCCCATGATCGACAGGAAGATGATCGAGGGCAGCGGCTCGCACCACTCGTGGTACGCGTCGCACTCGCCCTTGGCGATGAACCCGTCGATCAGCTCGTCGGCCAACTGCTGCACCTGCGCGCCCAGCGGGTCGATCCGCTTGGCGGTGAACACGGGATCGAGCATGTGCCGGTACTGCTTGTGGATCGGCCCGTCGAGGCCCAGCGGGATCGCCGGCCGGTCGCTGCCGAGGTACTGCGAGCCCTGCACGACATCGTGGTTGCGGGTGATCGCGACGATGTCGGCCATCGAGGTGACGCGGAACATGCCCTCGCCCAGATCCTTCACCGGGCACTCGGCCGTGAGCGCGGTGTACATCGCCTGCGGAGCGGCACTGGCTCGCGCCGCGGCCACGGCCGGGTCGCCCCATGCCAACGCCGAGATCTTGAACATCTGGGCGAAGCTGTGCTGCATCTCTTCCTGCGGCGTCACGATCGAACCCCTCCTCGGTCATGCCGGCCCCCCATGGCCGCGCTGAACGGAATCTAGGGCACTTTTCAGTTGGACGAGACCGCAGATCGCCGCGACGTAGGCCCGGCAGGTGTTCAGTCGTCCCAGACGATGGGCAGGTTCATCACCTGGCGCACACCCAGCGGGATGTACTGCAGCTCTACCCCTGGCTTGATCGAATACTCGGGGATGCGCTTGTGGAACTCTTCCATCGCCACCCGCAGTTCCAGGCGGGCCAGGTGCGACCCGAGGCAACGATGCCATCCACTGGCGAACACCACGTGCGCGTTGGGTGAGCGCTGCAGATCGACCTCGAGGGGGTTGACGAAGGCCTCGGGGTCGAGGTTGATCGCCGGCCACGACATGAGGAACCGGGTGCCCGCGGCGAACGACGTGCCGTTCACCTCGATGTCCTCGGTGGTCTGACGGAACCCCTGGGGAACCGGCGACTCGAAGCGCAGCAGCTCTTCGATCGCCAGCGGCCACCGACTGGCGTCCTCGAGGATCCAGCGCCGCTGCTCGGGATGACGGGCGAGCCACGACATGATGCACGACAACGAGGCGGACACCGTGTCGAGGCCGCCGACGATCATCAGCAACATGATGTTGAGGAACTGGTCGCGAGTCAGCTGATGTCCGTCGACCGAGCTGCCGATCAGCCAACCGAGCAGGTCGTCACCGAGGTCGCCCGACGACGTGCGCTCGTCGTACAGCTTGCCGAAGTAGCCGGAGCACTGCTCGCGGGCGGCGATCTGGCGCAGCTCGATGTCGGCCGGGTCGGCGAACGGCTCGTGACGCAGGATGCCCTCCTTGATCTCCAGGAAGAACGGCAGCTCGTCGGCGGGCAGGCCGAGGATGGAGAGGAAGATCAGCGAAGGCAACGGCTGGCAGAACGCGCTGAACAGCTCGGCCTCGCCATCGGCGACGAACCGGTCGATGAGGTCGCCGGCCTGCTGGGCGATGCGCTCGGCGAGCGGGGCGATCCGCTTCGGGGCGAACACCGGGTCGATCAGCTTGCGGAAGTGCGTGTGCAACTCGCCGTCGATGTCGAGCGGGATGAGCTTGTGATCGCCGCCCATCCCCCACGTGCTGCCGTTGCCGATGACCGCGCGATTGCGATTGATCTCCACGCACTCCTGCATGCGCATGACGGTGAACCAGCCCGGCGCCACCTCGTGCATCGGGCACTTCGCGGCGTGTGCGTCGAGCACGGGTTGCGGGTCGGTGCCCATCATCTGGAGGATCATCTCCTGCGGGAACATCACGCCGATCAGCTCGCTGCCGGACGGGATGCCGGCCTCTTGGAAGGTGGTCATGCGGGTGCGCTCCTGGATCTACGTGGAATCGAGCCGTTGCCGATAGGGCGTGATCATGACGGAGGTCACAGCGTGTGTCCCGGGACCAAAGTCCCTACGGCCCGCCCGCGAACCGGAACGACGTTCCGCACCGGTTCGGTAGGGTGCCGAGATGGGTCCGACGTGGTGGCTGCGCCAGGTGGCGGTGCTGGCCCGCGACCTCGGGGCCACGGTCGATGCCGTCGGCGACACGTTCGACCTGGCCGTTTGCCACCGCTCCGACCGCATCGAGGGCTTCGCGATGGCCAACGCGCTACTGCCCGTCGGCGAGCAGTTCCTCGAGGTGGCGTCGCCGCTCGACGGTTCGTCACCGGCCGGGCGGATGCTGGCCGGCCGCGGTGAGGGTGGCTACCTGGTGATCCTGCAGACCGACGATCTCGACGGTGCTCGCAGCCGGGCGATCGCCGCCGGCGCCGTGGTGACGATCGAGCTCGACGAGCCCGACGCGCACGAGATCCACTTCCACCCGCGATCCACCGGCGGGGTGGCGTTGGCGTTCGACTGGATGCAGCCCGAATCGCACTGGCGGTGGGCCGGCAGCGAGTGGCGCCACCATGTGCGCACCGACGTCGTCACCGGTATCGCCGGCGTGACGTTGAGCGCGCCGCAGCACGAGGTGCTGGCCACGCAGTGGGGGCAACTGCTGGGCATCGACCCGCAGGCGCATGCCGGCGCGCTGCAGATCCCCCTGCGTGGCGGGTTCCTCCGGTTCGTACCCGGTGGCTCACGCCCGGCGTTGCACACCGTGCACCTCACCGGGCCGGGGCCAGCGTCGTTGCAGGTCGGCGACCTTCTCGTGACGACCCAGCTGCCGGAGTGATCAGCGCGCAGTGAACGACAGCGGCAGGTGGTTGGCGGCCCGCACGCCGGCGAACTCGTAGCCCACCTCGGCATCCGGCGTGACCGAGTAGTCGCTGACCCGACGGTGCAACTGGTCGATGGCGGCGACGATCTCGATGCGCGCGAGGTGCGAGCCGAGGCAACGGTGCAACCCAGAGGCGAAGGCGATGTGGCGGTTCTGCTCGCGGGCGAGATCGACCGTGTGCGGCGAGTCGAACGCAGCGGGGTCGACGTTGGCGCTGGCCCAGCACAGGTACACCAGCTCGCCCTTGTGCAGCGGCACACCGTTGATCTCGCAGTCGTCGGTGACGAAGCGCACACCGCCCGACGGCACGGGCTCTCGTAGCGCATCAGCTCTTCCACCGCGGCAGGCAGCAGCTCGGGGTGCTCGATCATCCGCTTGCGCTCTTCGGGGTGCTTGGCGAACCAGGCCAGGATGCACGACAGCGACGACGTGACCGTGTCGAGGCCGGCGATCGTAAACAGGTGCATGATGTTGATGATCTCGTCCTCGTTGAGCTGATGACCATCGACCTCGAAGTGGATGAAGGTGTCGATCAGGTCGTTGTGGCGCGCCCCGGTGCTCAGCCGTTCCTGCAGCCGCTTGCGCAGGTGCTCACGCAGCTGCTGGCCCTCCGCGCGGCCGATCCGCTCGCTCTCCTCCATCGTGGTGCCCTCGTTCTTGAGGATCCGGTTCTTGCGCTCGATGAGGAAGTCGAGATCGGTGAGCGGCAGACCGAAGATCTGCATGAAGACGGTGGAGGGCAACGGCGTGCAGAAGGCCGAGTACATCTCCGTCTGGCCGGCACCGATGAACCGATCGATGAACCGATCGGCGGTAGCGCGGATGGTGGGTTCCAGCAACTTCATCTTCGGCGGCGTGAACAGCGGGTCGATCAGCTTGCGGAAGTGCTTGTGAATGTCGCCGTCGAGGTGTAGCGGGATCAGCGGTTCGTCGGAGCCCATGCCCATCGGCTGGCCGCTGTTGGGCTCGCACGACACGATGTGCCGGTCGCGGGCGACCGCCACCACGTCGTCCATCTTGAAGAACCCGACACCCATCTCCCAACGCACCACCGGGGTGTTGCGCAGCACCTCGTCGAACAGTGCCTGGGGCGTCTCCAGGTTCATCGCCCCGTTGGGCTCGTAGGTGATCATCGACCTGAGCGCAGGGCTCATGTCCTCGAACTTGATCTCGACGATGTCAGTACGCATCTTGTCCCCGTTCCCCGATAAATGGTTCAATCATCAAACTAGTCAAGCGATCAGCCATCAAGTGACGAGGAGACACCATGAGCACCATGTCCACCGAGATCGTCGGGCCCGACGCCGCAGGCATCGACCCTGCCCGGCTCGACGTGCTGCTGCGGCGAGTGCGGCTGGAGGTGGAACACGGGCCGCTGTCGTCGGTGCAGGTCGCAGTGGCTCGCCACGGCAAGCTGGCCGCGTTCGAGACCGTCGGCGGCTCGCGGCCGGATCTGCGCTACATCCTGCAGTCGGTGGGCCGTGGCGTGGTGGCCGGCATCGTGTGGAAGCTGATCGGCGAGGGTGTGCTCGACACCGCCGAGCGTGTGGCCGACATCATCCCCGAGTTCGGCACCAATGGGAAGGAGGCCGTCACCGTCCACCAAGTGCTCACGCATACGGCCGGCTTCCCGTTCGCGCCACTCGGCTACCCGAAGATGGCCGACCGCAGCCAGCGCCTGGAGGCGTTCGGCCGCTGGAAGCTGTCGTACGAACCGGGCGCGCAGTTCCAGTACCACCTCACCTCGGCGGCCTGGATCATCGGCGAACTCGTCGAGCGGCGCACCGGCCTCGACTTCTCCGAGTACCTCCGCCAGGAGATCGCCGAGCCACTGGGACTGACGTTGGAGACGAAGGTGCCCGTCGAGCGCCAACAGAGCACCATCGCCTGGCCGGTGGCGATCGACCGAACCAGCGACGACCAGGAGGTCGACCCGTGGGGACCGTGGTTCCTCGCCAACGCCGACATCCTCTCGGCCGGCGAACCGAGCCACTCGATGGTGGGCACCGCCGCCGACATGGCGCTGTTCTACCAAGCCTTGTTCACCAGCGGGTTGTGGTCGCCCGAGGCCGTGGCCGAAGGCAGTCGGGTGCACAACAGCGCTGCCGCGGCGGGCGACAAGCTGTACGGCGGCAGCGACATCGTCACGCACATGGCCCTGTTCTGCACCGTCACCGGCGACAGCCCGGGCGACTGGATGCCGCGCACCGCGTCGCCGGCGACGTTCGGCTCGGGTGGCGCGCCGTGCCAGATGGGGTTCATCGATCCCGTCAGCGGCGTGTCGTTCGCGTTCCTCACCAACGGTTATCCGCTGTCGGGCTACGACTACAGCCCCGCCGGCCGCAACCGCCTGATCACCATCGGCGACCTCGCCGGCGACCTCGTGCGCTGATGAGCCCTCCACCCGTCAGGGGAACAGCAGCCGCCCGCCATCGAGCATCAGCGTCGCGCCCGTGAGGTACGACCAGTCGTCGCCGCACAACGAGGCGACGGCACCGGCGATGTCGGCCGTCTCGTCGCCCATGCGCCGCAGCGGCACGGTCTTGAGCATCGCCGCGTACGCGTCGGGGTGGTTGTCGCGGAACCCCTGCGCCCCCTCGGTGAGCGCGGCCGGGCAGACGACGTTGACACGGATGTTGTCGCGGCCCCACTCGCGAGCGGCGACACGACTGAGCCCGCGGATGGCCTCCTTGGTCATCACGTAGGCGCCGAACGTGGGGTCGCCGGTGATCCCCGTGGACGAGCCGAAGTTGACGATGCAGCCACCACCGCGCGCCGCCAGCACGGGGTGAGCCGCCTGCATGCAGTACAGCGTGCCGCGAGCGCCACTACCGAAGTACAGCTCCAGGTTCTCGTCGTCGAGTTCGAGCAGCTTCTTCTGCCCGGCCATCGCCTGCGCGTTGTTGACCAGGATGTCGAGGCCACCGAAGTGTTCTGCCGCAGCGGCGACCATGCGATCAGCGTCGGCGCGTACAGCGACGTCGCCCGTGACCGTGACCACCTTCCGTTCGAGGGCTTCGATCTCGGCCGCAACCGCGACCAGCTTCGACTCGGTGCGCCCGCTGATCAAGAGGTCGGCGCCACGCCGGGCCAGCTCGAGTGCGACAGCGCGACCGATGCCCTGCCCGCCACCGGTCACCAGGGCGATCTTGCCGTTCAACGCTGCAGCCATCGTGTGCTCCTTCTCCTGCGATTCATACGTTCGACGCCCAGAACGGCGCCCAGGTCGCGAAGGCGTCGGGCAGCGGCGGCACCTCGTGGTGCCAGCTGTCGAAGCCCACCGCCTGCGGGTGCTCGTTGAGGTCGGCCGCGTACCAGTGCCGCTCGCGGCGGCGCGAGAACAGCCACTCACCATCCACGCGCCGGTACTCGTCGAAGTAGCAGATGGCCATCACGATCCAGCGGTCGTGCACCTCGTGCTCGGCGCGACAGTACGTGGCGCCGCGCGCCGTGTCGGCGGTGAGCAGTTCCACGCGGTGACCGCAGATCTGGTGGATCGAGCAGCGGAACGTGCGCAACGCCGGCTCGATGTAGCCGCGCAAGGCCTCGCGACCGAACGAATCGCGACCCACTTGGACATCAGGAACGAACAACGAGAGCCAGGTGTCGACGTCGCGGGAATCGACCGCCATCGCGTAGCGGATCGGCAGCTGGCCGATGTCGAGCCTGGCCTCGATGCGGGCGATGCGCTCGCTGAACTCGTCCATCGCTCCCCCCGTTGATCAGCCGCCCCCGGCACGAATCAGCACAATCATACGTCTGTTACCGTCGGCCCATGATCCTCGACCAACCGACCCCGCAGCAGGCCGCCGACATCATCGCCATCACCCATCTGGCCGCGGCGTACGCCGACGCGATCTGCCGCGGCGAGATCGACGAAGCCGTGCTGGTGTACGCCGACGACGGCGTGCTGCGCTCGCCCACCACCTCCGACTCGGTCGGCCGCCAGGCCATCGCCGACACGATCCGCACCGCGACCGCGGGCATGGACTTCGTGTTCCAGACCGTGCACCAGGGGTTGGTGCGCGTGGAGGGCGACGAGGCGTGGGCCCGCTTCCCGATCACCGAATGGGGCCGCCGCGACGACAAGGGCGTGCAGTTCCTGGGCATGTACGAGGACCACGCGCTGCGCACCCCCGAGGGGTGGCGGTACGCGTCGCGTTATCTCGCGCCACGAACGCTCGGGCGCCCCACCAGCTTCACCGGCAGGGTCATCGATCTCGGCGCGCTCAGCGAGTCGCCGCTCACGCACTGACCTGCGATCAGGCGTCGGCCAGCAGCGGACGCAGACGAGTGCAGATCGTGTGCACGTGCTGCGCGGTCAGTTCCTCGGGTGCCCCACCCAGGCAGGCCCAGATGAACACGGTCTCCACCGGCGTGCCGGCGGTGGAGGCAATCACTGTGGCGGCGAACTCTTCCGGTGTGCCGTACAGGAAGCTGGACAGCGGCGGGCTGTTGGGATCCACCTTGCGCACCTTGTCCGGGTCGACCGGGCGCGGTGTTGGCCGGCCGGTGCCCTCCACCATGTGGCGGCGGTACGAGTCGAGTTGGTAGGCGAGGTGCTTCGACACCAGCGCCCAGTCGCGCTCGGGATCTTCGGTGACGAAGCCCTGCACGCCACCCGCCATCCGCCCGGTGGCAGGGTCGTGCCCGCCCTCGATCAGCGCATCGCGGTAGTGGGGCCACATCTCGCCGTTGGCCGTCAGCAGGCCGGCGCCCAACAGGCCCGCGCGGCGCGCACCCTGTGGGCCCGCATAGCCCATCCAGATCGGCAGGTCGGCCTGCACAGGGCGGGGGGTGAGGCCGCCTTCCGCGAACAGCCGCCGTACCTCGCGCGCCGCCGCGTCGGTGCTGCCGTAGCGCGTGTTGAGGTCTTTGCCGAACAACTCGAACTCGGGGATGCGATAGCCCGCGCCGAGGCCGAGATCGAGCCGGCCGCCCGAAAGGATGTCGACCATCGCTGCTTGCTCGGCGATCTCCACCGGGTGGTGCAACGGTGCGATCACGATCGCGGTGCCGAGGCGCACGGCGCGCGTGCGCGCGGCCACGGCGTTGAGGAACCCCAGCGGCTGCGTCATGTACCCGTCGTCGAACAAGTGGTGCTCGGTGGTCCACACCGAGTCGCAGCCCAGCCGTTCGGCCTCTTCGCACATCTCCAACGCGAAGCCGTAGAGACGCGTCGGGTCCTGCGGCCACTCGGGCGGGTTGCGCAGATCGAAGTAGATGCCGACCTTCATGCCGTACCTCCGGTGGGGAGCGGATCCTTGGGCAGCCCCAGCACACGCTCGCCGAGGATGTTGCGCATGACCTCGTCGGTTCCGCCGGCAATGCGCATGCCGGGCATGGTGAGGATCATGTCGGCCCAACTGTAGGCACCCCACTCGCCGGTGTCGGCGATCGCCCGTGCACCCCAGATGACGCCGGCGAGGTGCACGATCTCCTGCAGCGTGTTGGTGTTGGCCAGCTTGAACACCGACTCGGCGGGCCCCGGAGGCAGGCCGGCTTCGCGACGCGCGTCGGCGGCCATCGCCTGGTAACGAATGGTCTGGGCCATCGAGTAGGCACGAGCGAACGCCTGGCGGATCACCGGGTCGTCGGCACCCATCCCCGGCTGCTGCAGCGTCAGCCGCAACCGTTCGAGCGTTCGCTCCACGCCGAACAGATCACTGCCGGCCGCACCGAGCGCGCGCTCGTTCATCAGCGTGGCGATGGCCGTGCGCCAGCCCTTGCCGGCCTCGCCGAGACGACGGCTGTCGGGGATGCGCACCTGGTCGAAGAACACCTCGTTGAACTCGCGGCCGCGGGTCATCATCTCCAGCGGACGCACCTCCACGCCGGGGGTGCTCATGTCGAGCGCGAAGGCGGTCAGGCCATCGTGCTTGCTCGACGTGGTTTCGGATCGAGCCAGCAGCAGGCCCCAGTCGGAGTGGTGGGCGACCGAGGTCCACACCTTCTGGCCGGTGATCACCCACTCGTCGCCGTCGAGTTCGGCTCGCGTGGTGAGGCCCGCGAGATCCGAGCCGGCGCCCGGCTCGCTGAACAACTGGCACCCGATCAGATCGCCGCGATGCATCTGCGGCACCAGCGCCTGCACCTCGGGCGAGCCGAACGACTGGAACGAGGAGGCCACCATGCCCAAGCTGATGACGAACACGCCCAACGAGGGCAGGTCGTACTCGGCGCGCATCGAGAGATACAGCCGCTCGTGTTCCGCGGTCAGCCCGCCGCCGCCGGCCGAGGCCGGCCCGCTGAGCCACCCGAAGCCGGCGTCGTACTCGAGCGCCTTCCACCGCTTGGCAGTCTGCACGCGAGCGAGGTCGTCGGCAGGATCGATAGCGGCGTACCCGCTCAGCGCATCGTCGCCGACACCCCACTGCGCCGACCGATGCGCGACGGGCTGCGCGTTGGCCTGCAGGAACGCACGGCACTCCTGCTCGAACACTGCGAGATCGGAACTGGGCATCATGAACTCCGTTCGTGTCATCGCAGCCTGCGGGGGCTGGAGCAACCGTCCGAGAATACGAGTGATCGGTGACCTGATTCACCCACCAGCGACCATCCGTGGCGGAATCGGATTCCGGGTCAGAACAGCTCGCCACCAGCGGTGCGCGCGGTGGTGCCCTCTGCTTGATAGGCCCGGATGACCGACTTGCCCACCGTCCAGCGGTGTACCTCGTCGGGACCGTCGATGATCCGGTTCGCACGGGCGTGCGCGTACCACTGTGCGAACGGCACGTCGTGGGTGACTCCCAGCGCGCCGTGCACCTGGATCGCAGTGTCGATCACGTGGCACAGCATGTTGGCGATGTACGTCTTGGCCATCGAGTTCTCGATGCGCAGATCCATCTTCTGCTCCATCTTCCAGGCGATGTGCAGCACCATCAGGCGGGTGATGTAGAGCTGCTGCGCGCACTCGGCCAGCATCCACTGGATGCCCTGCCGGTCGGCCACCGGCTTGCCGAACGTGCTGCGCTGCACCGTGTAGGCGGTGGCCATGTCGAGCGCGGCCTGCGCCTTGGCGATGCTCCACATGCCGTGGCGCAGCCGGCCGTAACCCAGCCGGTGCTGCCCCATCGAGAAGCCCTGACCCTCGCCGCCGACGATGGCCGCGTTGCTCACGCGCAGGTTCTCGATGCGCACCTCGGCGTGGCCCATCGTGTCCTCGTCCTGGTAACGGGGCGTGCCTTCCTCGCCCCACACCGGCACGTCGCGCAGGATCCGGTACCCGGGGTTCGGCAACTCCACGAGGAAGGTGGAGAACTGTAGGTGCCGCGGCGCGTCGGGGTTGGTCTTGGCCATCACGAGCGCGACGTTCGAGTGGCTGGCACCGGAGGAGAACCACTTCTCGCCGTTCAGCACCCAGTCGTCGCCGTCGCGCGCAGCCGCTGTCTGCATACCGGTGGCGTCGGCGCCGGCGGCGCGCTCGGTCATCGAGAAGCAGATGCGGATGTCGCCGTTCACCAACGGCACCAGATACCGCTGCTTCTGCTCCTCGGTGCCGTACTCGGCCAGTGTGAGCATCGTCGCGTCCTGCGGCCCCATGCAGTTCAGCGCCCACGCGCCCAGGTGCGAGAACGAGCGGCCGACCTCGATCTGCACGATCGCGTTCGCGAGGTGCGACAGGCCCATACCGCCGTACTCCTTGGGCACGAACGGGCACCACAGCCCGGCGGCGCGCGCCTTTCCCTGCAGCTCCTTCACGATCTCACGGAACGGGCGAGTGGTGATCTGCGCTTCGGCAGGCAGCACCACGTCGTCGATGAACGACGCGACCTTCGCGCGCAGCTCGACGACATCGGGCGGGAGGGAGAAGTCGATCATGTGACAGAGACTGCCATCGTTGACAGTATCTGTCAACAAGTTCTAGCCTCCCCGCATGACCGATCTGCAGCCCGACAGCGCACAAACACTCGACGTCGAGCGCCTCGACGAATGGATCGGTGACCGTCTGCCCGGGCATGGTGCACCGTTGCAGGCCACGCGAATCGGCGCCACCACCGGGATGGCCAACGCGCTGTTCCTGATCAGCCGCGGCGAGCACCGCTGGGTGTTCCGCCAACCGCCCGCGGTGAAGAACGACCCCAGCGCCAGCGACACGGTGCGCGAGTGGCGCATCCTGAGCGCGCTCGAGGGCACCGACGTGCCCCACCCGCAACCACTGTTGTTGTGCGATGACGTCGCTGTGCTCGGCCGACCGTTCCTCATCATGAGCCTGATCGATGGCTTCACCCCGGGTTTCGAGCTGCCCGAGCCGTTCCTGTCGAACCTGTCGCTGCGTCGCGACCTCGGCTTCGCCTACGTGGACGGCTGCGCACGGCTGGCCTCGGTGGACTGGGTGGCCGGCGGGCTGGAGGGGCTGGGCAAGCCCGAAGGGTTCCTCGAACGGCAAGTGCCACGGTGGATGGCCCAGATCGAGCGCTACCGAATCCGCGAACTGCCCGGTCTCGACACGATCACCGACTGGCTCGAGCGCAACCGGCCCACGTCCAGCACAGCAGGCATCATCCACGGCGACTACAGCCCGTTCAACGTGATGGTGGCACCGAACCCGCCCGGCCGCCTGGCGGCGATCGTCGACTGGGACACCGGCACGATCGGCGACCCGCTGCTCGACATCGGCCACCTGCTGGCGCGCTGGACCGAGCCCGGCGAAGAGCCCGTGCTGCAAGATCAGGCCGGCGGCAACGACGGCTACCCCACCCGCGTGGAGATGGCCGCGCTGTATGCCGAGATGACCGGCCGCGACCTGAGCGCGCTGCCGTACTACCAGGCGCTCGCGCTGTTCAAGCTGGCCGCGATCCTGGAAGGCACGTTCACCCGCCAGCGCCAGGCCGGCGTGCCCGACGAGCAGAACATGATGGTGGACACCGTGCCCCGGCTGTTGCGCTTCGCCAACGCGTTCGCCGGCGGCGAACGCCGCTGACGCCACGTCAGCCGAGGCCGACGAGCGCCATCCCGTTGTCGCGCATGATCGCCTTCTGCACCGACGGCGCGAGGTTCTGCATGTGGTCGACCAACTTGTAGGGGTCGGCGAGGCCTTCGCTGTGCGGATAGTCGGAGCCACCGATGATCACGTCGGGGCCCAGGGCCGCGACGACGGTCTCGATGTCGTCCTCCCAGAACGGGTGCATGCGGATGTGATTCTTGAAGATCTCGCTGGGCCGCTCGGTGAGCTGGCCGCCGATCCACGGGCCGTTGCGACCCATGCCGCGGTACTTGTCGAGCTTGCGGCACAGCAGCGGTGCCCACTCGATGCCCCACTCGGCGGTGACCACCTTGATGTTCGGGAAGCGTCCGAAGAAGTTGTCGAACACCAGGTTGGCGATCGTCTCCTGGATCGGCTGGTCGCCGTACATGAACATCCACTGGAACGCCGACTGGTGGTAGAAGCTCGGCTGCGGGTCGAGGCCCCACTCGGCCGAACGGCGCTTCACGAAGCCGGAGGGTGCGATGTGGTAGCCGAGGATCAGGCCGGCCTCGTTGACCTTCGACCAGAACGGATCGAAGTACGGATCGGAGGGCGAGCGGCCACCGGCCGGCCCGGGGATCATCGCGATCGCCTTGGCGCCATTGGCCAACACCGTGTCGAGCAGGTCGAGTGCCAGCGGCAGATCCTCCAGCGACAACATCGCCGGGCAGAAGATGCGGTTCTGGTACGAGTACCCCCACTCTTCTTCCTGCCACTTGTTGAACGAGCGCAGGTTGGCGAACAGCACCTCGGGGTTGGGGCTGAGTTCTTGCACCATGATCGCGTTGTTGCAGAACATGAACGTCGCGTCGACACCCTGCTCGTCCATCAGTTTCAGGCGCAGGTCGCGGTCGAAGTACTCGTCCTTCATCGGCTCGAACTCGTACGAGTGAGCGGCGCCGACGCCGGTCTTGAAGCCCTTCAGCAGTTCCTTCAGCGAGCCGGGGCGGGCCGCCACGTCGAAGATCGGCGAGTCGTGCGGCGAGTAGGTGTCGCCGCAGCGGATCTTCTCGATGCCGTTGTGGAACGCGGGCTGGATGGCCATGTCGCGGAACTTCGGCTCGATGTGTCGGGTGAACGAATCACGCGTCTCGTAGTAGTGCTGGTCCGAGTCGAAGATGCCGTAACCGAGCGGGGTGGTCATCGTGGTCTCCCTGGTGAGGTCGAGTTCCGGGCGGCCCCGGGGCGTTGCGCGATGATCCCCGACACGCTCGTCATGGCGTTAGGGCCTTTGGTCCCTATATAGTCCATTCAGCTAACTGATTGAGGAAGATGGCATGCCGGCAACACCGACACCCGAGCCGGACAGTCCCTACGGCGTGTGGGCCTCGACGATGGCCGAACTGGTCAGCTACCGCCATCTGGGATGCAGCTCCGAGCAGATCGACCGCGATCACGCCGTTGGCCACATGCGGCTGCGGCATGACCTGCGCACCACCGGCGGGCTGCTCACCGCACCCGTCGCGATCGCGATGCTCGACACCGCCGGCATCTGCATCGACCGCGTGTACTTCCTTGCCCTCACGCACATCGACGTGCAATTGCTCGACCCGGCTGCCGACGTGCGCACGCTGCGTGTCCTCGGCTCGGTCGTGCGTTGGGCGCGATCACAGGTGTTCACGGAAGCGACGTTCGTGTCCGCCGACGACCCCACACGGGTGATCGGCGTGGGTGTCGCCGACTGGGCGGTGATCGCACCGACCCCGGAGGGCTTCACCTACATCGATCCGGCGCGCCCCGAGATCGACGACACGCAGTTGCCACCGCTCACCACCGCCTACGAGGCGCTGCCCATCGACGGTGGCTACGAGATCGCCACGCTGTCGCCACGCATCGGTGCGGAGACCCTGCACCATGGCCCGATGCTCGTGGCGCTCGAGGCCACCGCGATCGACCTCGCGACGGCCACCGGAAGGGGCGGCCTCGCCGTGCAGCATGCCGGGGTGCGGATCGTGAAGGCGGGCGTCGCCGGCCCATTCCACACCTCGGGCGAGATCCTTCGCGATGGAGCATCAGTCGTGGTGCGCAGCGAACTCGTCGACCACGGCAACTCGGGTGCGGTCGTCGCAGTTGCCCACCATCGGCTGCGGCGAGAGGCCTAACCCGGTTCGGCAGCGAGTTCGCCCTCGGCTTCGAACGAGGTCCCTCGGTGGGAAGCCGCCCCGCCTACACTCAGCGCATGAACGTCAGCAGGTCGGGCCGCGAGGTACAGATCCGTGTCCCCAAGACCGCCGAGCTCGTCGCTCGCCATCTCCGCAAACAGATCGTTCGCGGCGAGTTGACCGAAGGCGACGCGCTGCCGTCCGAGACCGCGCTGATGGAGACGTTCAGCATCAGCCGCCCCACGCTGCGCGAAGCATTCCGGATCCTCGAGTCCGAGGGCCTCATCGTGGTGCGCCGCGGCGCGCACGGCGGTGCACGCGTGCAGGTGCCGTCCAGCGAGGTGGCGGCGGGGTACACCGGGCTCGTGCTGCAGCACCGCGGCGCCACCCTGGCCGACGTGTTCGCCGCCCGCGTGATCGTGGAGGCGCCGGCCGCAGCGATGTTGGCGCGCATGCCCGACCGGGCGGCGCGGGCACAGCGGCTCACCGACTGGCTGGCCGACTTCGAGGGCTCCACCGACCACGCCGACTACACCGCACGATTCCACGGGTTCAACCGCCTGCTCGTCGAGCTCACCGAGAACGAAACGCTGATGCTGCTCACCTCGATGCTGGAAACGATCTCGGATGCCGCGTCATCGAACTACCCCGTGGTCACCGCCGACATCGAGGCCCGGATGATCAAACGCGCCAGCAAGGCCCGCCACAGCCTCATCGAACACATCGCCGGCGGCGAGGCCGACGAGGCCGAAGAGCTGTTCCGCCGCCACTTGGCCGAGGCCGGGTCGCTGCTGCAGGCCGCGCAGGGTGGTCGCGTCATCGACGTGCTCAGCTGAACCGCGCGCCCACCCTTCATGTCACACACCGGTCACGAGCCGCCGTGGTGGGTGTGTGACACGAACCGGGGGTTGCAGTCAGTAGGTAATGAGGCCCATCGACTTCGCCACCGCGTTGCGCTGGATCTGGCTGGTGCCGCCGGAGATGGTGGCCACGATCGATTCGCGCCAGCGGAAGCTCATCACGCTCTCGGTGGAGAACCCGTGGCCGGCCAACACCTGCATGCCCAAGCGGGCGGCCGACACGTAGGCCTCGGAGCACTTCAACTTGGCCATCGCCGCCTCACGAGTGCACGGCCGGCCGGTGCCCAGCATCCACGCGGCGCGATAGGCCAGCAGCCGGGCCGCGTCGATCTCGGTCTGCATGTCGACCATCGGGTGGGCCAGCGCCTGGAAGTTGCCGACCGGGCGACCGAACTGCTGGCGCTGCTTCGAGTAGTCGAGCATGTCGTCCATGGTCGCCTGGGCCACACCGGTGTACGCCGCGGCCATCACCACCTTCTCGACGTCGAGGCCCGACATCAGCATCGAGAAGCCGCCGTCCACCTCACCGACGAGGTTCTGCTTCGGCACCACCACATCGGTGAGGAACACCTCGTTCGTGCCCAGCAGGTGCCGCGCCAACGTGGGCGTGCGGCGGATCTCGAGGCCGGGGCTGTCGTTGGGCACGAGCAGCAAGCTGATGCCGCGGTGCTTCGGTGCGTCGGGGTTGGTGCGCACGTACAGCGCGATCCACGCGCCGGGGAGGCTGGCGCCGGTGCACCACGCCTTCTGGCCGTTCACCACGTAGTGATCGCCATGGTCGACCGCCGAGCACCGCAACGCCGCGGCATCAGAGCCGGCATCGGGCTCGGAGATCGCCACCGAGATGCGGTAGTCGCCGTCGAACAGGCCGGCGCGGAAGCGGGCGCGCTGCTCGTCGGTGCCGTACTTGAAGATCACCAGGCCGGGGATGAACGTGCCCACGTAGGCCATCGCCACGTCGAGGCTGGCATGGCCCAACTCCTCGGCCAGGATGCACAGGTCGGTGACGCTGCCACCACCGCCGCCGGCCTCCAGCGGGTAGGGCAGCGAGAACCAGCCCATCTCCGCCATTCGCTGCCACAACTGCACCGGGAACTCGTCGGCCTCGTCCCACGCCTTGGCCTGCTCGGCCGGGCAGTACTTGGCGACGAACGACCGCGCGGTCTCCTGGAGGAGTGCCTGCTCGTCGGTGAGGGCGAAGTCCATGTGTGAGTACTCCCGGGGGTTCGTATATCGTCTAATACGATAACGGATTCAACCCCCCATCTCAGCAGAGAGCGAGTGAAGCCACCATGACCACCGACTACGCGGCACTGTTC
The DNA here is from genome assembly GCA_030645495.1 of Actinomycetota bacterium. Taxonomy (GTDB): domain Bacteria; phylum Actinomycetota; class Acidimicrobiia; order Acidimicrobiales; family Ilumatobacteraceae; genus UBA668. The sequence goes on along the minus strand of JAUSLV010000016.1, from coordinate 4,581 downwards.
CCCAGCTTCACCTACGACCGACCGGCCGACGGAGTGCTGCGCATCACCTTCGACGCACCCGGCCTCAACTCGGTGGGGCCCGACGCGCACCGCGAGATCGCCGACATCTGGCTCACCATCGACCGCGACCCCGAGGTGAAGGTGGCCATCCTGCAAGGCGCGGGCAAAGGCTTCTCCTCCGGTGGCAGCTTCGAACTGCTCGACGGGATCATCAACGACTACGCCGTGCGCACCCGCGTGATGCGCGAGGCGCGCGACCTGGTGTGGAACGTCATCAACTGCTCGAAGCCGATCATCTCCGCGATCCACGGCCCGGCCGTCGGCGCCGGGTTGGTGGCGGGCATCCTCGCCGACATCTCGATCGTCGGCCGCAACGCGAAGATCATCGACGGCCACACCCGCCTCGGCGTGGCCGCCGGCGACCATGCTGCCGTGTGCTGGCCGCTGCTGGCCGGTATGGCGAAGAGCAAGTACTACCTGCTGACGTGCGACACGCTCACCGGTGAGGAAGCCGAGCGGATCGGCCTGGTGTCGCTGTGCGTCGACGACGACCAGGTGCACGAGCGGGCGTTGGCCACCGCGGTGCAGCTCACCACGATGTCGCAGTCGGCCCTGCGCTGGACGAAGCACTCGCTGAACCACTGGTACCGCAGCGCCGGCCCCGCGTTCGATGCCTCGCTGGGCCTCGAGTTCTTCGGCTTCGGCGGGCCCGACGCGGCCGAGGGGCTGGCCTCGCACCGCGACAAGCGCGCCCCGATCTTCAACGGCCCCACCAGCGAGTGACACCCTCCGAACGGACGAGACAGGAACCACAGATGACGACACCCCGAACTGCCATCGTCACCGGCGCCGCACGCGGCATCGGCGCCGCCATCGCCCACGCTCTCGCCGCCGACGGGTGGTCGGTGGCGGTGTGCGACCTCGACCTCGGGGCGGCCAACGCCACCGCTGCCGAGTTGCGCGCGACGCACGGCGTCGCCGCTGCGGGCATCGCGGTCGACATCGCCGACACCGCGTCGGTGCGCGCTGCGGTCGCCGAGGTGGAAGCCGCACTCGGGCCGGTCGCCGCGCTCGTCAACAACGCCGGCATCGACGTGATCAAGCCGTTCGTCGACAGCACCGAGGACGAATGGGACCGCATCATCGCCGTCAACCTGAAGGGCACGATCGGCTTCTGCCGCGCAGTGCTCGACGGCATGATCGAGCGCAACGCCGGCCGCATCGTGTCGATCGCCTCCGACGCGGGCCGCGTCGGCTCCTCGGGCGAAGCGGTGTACTCCGCCACCAAGGGCGGAGTCATCGCGTTCAACAAGACGCTCGCCCGCGAAGTCGCCCGCTACGGCATCACGGTCAACTCGGTGTGCCCCGGCCCCACCGAGACGGCGCTGCTGGCGCAGGTGGCCGAGTACTCCGAGAAGCTGTACGCGGGCCTGGCCAAGGCCATCCCGCTGCGCCGCACCGCCCAACCTGGCGACATCGCCCCGGCCGTCGCCTTCCTGCTGAGCGACGGCGCCGGCTACATCACCGGCCAGACGCTGTCCGTCAGCGGCGGCCTGACGATGGCCTGAGGAGCACGACCATGACCTCCGTACTCCGTTTCGACCGCCGCGGGCGCATCGCCCTGCTCGTGCTCGACCGGCCCAGCCGGTTGAATGCCATCGGCTCCGACACCGTCGCCGAGCTGCACCAACACCTCGACGTGATCGAGGCCGACTCCGAACTACGAGCCATCGTCATCACCGGTGAGGGGCGTGCCTTCTCCGCCGGGGCCGACATCTCCGAGCTCGACACGTTGCACGATGGCGCCGACTTCGGGCGGTTCGTGAAGGGCCTCACCGACGCATACGACCGGCTGGAGGCCAGCCCGGTGCCCTCGATCGCCGCGATCAATGGGATGGCGTTCGGCGGCGGCTGCGAACTCGCGCTCGCCTGCGACCTGCGGCTGGCGGCCCCCGGCGCGCGCCTGGGAGTGCCCGAGATCAAGCTGGGCCTGTTGCCCGCGGCAGGTGGCTCGCAGCGGCTGACACGCATGCTGCCGGCCGCGGTGGCCACACACATGCTGATGACCGGCGCCCCGCTCGACGCGGCGACGGCAGTGCAGTTCGGGTTGGTGAACTCGCTGCACGACGACGTCGTGGCCGCCGCGCTGGAACTGGCCGAAGTGCTGGCGGCCGGCCCGCCTGCCGCGTTGGCCGCGGCGAAGAAGCTGGTGCACGTGGGCACCGAGCTGCCGCTGGCGATGGGCATCGAGCTCGAACGATCCACCGTGTCGGCGCTGTTCGACACCGCCGATCGGGTGGAGGGCCTCACCGCCTTCCGCGAGAAGCGCTCACCGAAGTTCAACGGCCGATGAGCCGCGCCGCACTCACCGCACGGCTGGGCCGCGTGGGCATCTGGACGCGGCAGCTCGACATGAGCGACGGCGACCTCGGCGAGCGCGCCGCCACCGAACTGGAGGCCATGGGCTGGCAGTCGTTGTGGATCCCCGAGGCCATGCACCGCGAGGTGCTCACCCACGCGACGTTGCTGCTGACAGCCACCGACCGGTTGGTGGTCGCCACCGGCATCGCCCGCGTGCACGCCCGCAGCCCACAGGCCTCCGCACTCGCGCAGCGCCACCTGCACGCACGGTTCCCAGAGCGGTTCCTGCTGGGCCTCGGCGTCAGCCACCCGATGATCGTCGAGCGCATGCTGGGCCAGCAGTACGGGCCGCCGCTGGCCACGATGCGCAGCTACCTCGACAGCATGGACGCGACGCGCGGCGGTGCCGCGCCGGTCGGCAACGACGATCGTGTGCTCGCCGCGCTCGGGCCGCAGATGCTGCGATTGGCGGCCGAGCGGGCCGGTGGCGCGCACACCTATGTCGCCCCCGTGGCGCACACGGCGTGGGCACGCGACATCCTCGGCCCCGACTCCTTCCTCGCGCCGTGCCTCAAGGTGGTGCTGACGGACGACCGGGCCGAGGGCCTCGCCATCGCGCGCTGGTCCGTGGCGGGGACGATCAGGAACCCTGCGTACCGCGAGAACGTACTGCGCTCGGGGTTCGACGTCGGCGATCTGGAGAACGGCGCGTCCGACGCGCTGGTCGACGCGCTGGCGGCGATCGGCGACGAGCAGGTAATCGCCACTCGTGTGCGCGAGCACCTCGACGCCGGCGCGGACCACGTGTGCATCGAGGTGCTCACCGGCGACGACACCACGGTGCCGACGGACGCGTGGCGGCGCCTCGCCGCCATGGAGGTACAACCATGAACCTGCCGATGTTCGACCTGCGCGGTCGCGTCGCGCTCGTCACCGGCGGCAACTCGGGCATCGGCCTGGGGATGGCCGAGGGCCTCGCCCAGGCCGGAGCCGCGGTCTGCATCTGGGGCACCAACCCGGACAAGAACGCTGCCGCGCTCGAACGGCTCGCCACTCACGGCACGAAGGTGGCGGCGCAGGTGGTCGACGTGGGCGACGAGGCCGCAGTGATCGACGGCGTTGCGTGGATGGCCGGCGAGTTCGGGCGGATCGACGCCTGCTTCGCCAACGCCGGGTCGGCGGGTGGGCACACCAACCCACCGTTCGTGGACTCGACACTCGAACAGTGGCGGGCGATCACTCGCGTGAACCTCGACGGCGCGTACCTCGTGTTGCGCGAGGCGGCCACGCGGATGATCGCACAGGGCGACGGCGGCAGCTTGGTGGGCACCTCCAGCATCAGCGTCGACTTCGGCACGCCCCGCGAAGAGGCCTACGCCGCGGCAAAGGCGGGCGTGATCGCGATGATGCGCGGCCTGGCTGTGGAGCTGGGCCGCCACCGCATCCGCGCCAACGCACTACTGCCCGGCTGGACGATGTCGCCGATGATGGAGCCGTGGGCGACGCAGCCCGGTGTCGCCGAGAAGATCCTGCCGCGCATCCCGCTGCGCCGCTGGGGCACACCCGAGGAGTGGGCAGGGATCGCCGTGTACCTCGCGAGTTCGGCGTCGAGCTTCCACACCGGCGACACCATCCGCATCGATGGCGGGTACAGCGTCTTCTGAGGCCTCGCTGGTGATCCTGGCCCACTCGACAACCTTGTCACACCCCTTGCGTACAGTTGTTCGTATGGACGTGCGGATGATTCGGGCGATGGCGCAGGCGGTGCAGCCGAGCGATCTGGCTGCGTGCCGTCGCGAGTTGGCCGACCTGGCGATGGTGCAGTCGATCCTGGCGTCGTTGGAGTTGCGGGTATTGCGGGCGATGCGCGAGTTCAGCGCCGATGCGGAGGGCGAGCATGCGCAGGCCACCAGGTCGTCATCGCGCAAGTCGGCCAAGGCGAAGCGCCGTTCGGATGCGGCCGAGGCGATCCCGCAGCTGGATGCGGCGTTGGCCGACGGTGCCACCACTGCCGAGCATGTCGATGTGGTCGCCGACGCGTTGGCCGGGCTGTCAGCCGACGATCGGAAGCGTCTCACCGCCCATGGTGACGAGATTCGGGCCAAGGCTGCACAGATGAGTGAGCGCGAGTTCCGTCGCTGGTTGCAGATGATGGTGCGCCGTCTGCGTCAGGACGATGCGGTGGCCCGGCTGGCACGCCAGAAGAGTGCGTGTCGCGCG